>CP134536.1:260000-1460000 GCA_031826515.1 Flavobacteriaceae bacterium HL-DH10
CCTTTCAAACAACCTTTTTTTATTCTTTTTTTTTGCCTTTTTTTTCTCCGCTTTTAATTAGCTTGTTTTCTGTACTTTATAACTCAAAATATTTTGGATTTTTTAAAAAAAGAAACTCTAACTTTTATAATAAAGAGATTTGTTTAATTACTCGTGCTTGATGATCCTTATTTCTCTTTATAAATAGATGCCGTTTTCTTTCTTTTTATATAAACATAACACCCCTTATTTATTACATCGTTTGTTTTGTTATCTATATATAGGTTGCTACACAATACCTCCTCCTTATTATATAGTATGACTTCTATTGTTGGAGTCTTGAGATCTTTCATTATTTAGGGAACAGATTACTTGTGCTATCTTACTTTATAAAGTTACCTGTTGACATATTTAATCTATCTATTGGAATCATACACATTATATATACAACATGGTTAGTAAAACAACTCTGGGTTTTTTTCTCCCTAACCTTGAAGCTAAACCAATGCTTAAGGATTATACAGGTTCCACTGCGCTATCCAAAAGTTATATATTTAAACTCTTTTAATAATAACCAGCTGCTGATAGCAAAGGGAGTAGTGAATGCCTAACACACACAATAGCTATCGAAGAAGAACAACATAATACTTCAAATTATAACTACATATATATTGTATGTGTTTGTTTATACTATTATCTTTGCAAACTGAATTTAATATATTTTAATGATACATATAACTTTACCTGACGGCAGTGTTAAAACGTTTGAAGAAAACGTTACTCCTATGGATGTTGCTAAGAGCATTAGCGAAGGATTTGCTAGAAATGTAATTTCGGCTAATTTTAATGGTACAACGATTGAAACAGTTACACCTTTAACCACTGACGGCTCTTTAGTTTTATACACCTGGAACAATGACGAAGGTAAAACTGCTTTTTGGCATAGTTCTGCTCACGTATTAGCTCAAGCCATTGAAGAGTTATATTCTGGAGCAAAACTTACTATTGGTCCTGCTATTGAGAATGGATTTTATTATGATGTAGATTTTGGTGAGCATACTGTTTCTGAAAAGGACTTTAAGGCTATTGAAAACAAAATGATTGAAATCGCTCGTGGAAAGCATGAGTTTAAAATGCGTGCTGCTAGTAAAGCTGAAGCCTTATCCTTATATAAAGGTAATGAGTTTAAAACGGAGCTAATTGAAAATCTAGAAGATGGCACAATTACTTTTTGTGATCATTCTACGTTTACAGATTTATGCCGTGGCGGTCATATACCAAATACTGGTATTATTAAAGCCGTAAAAATACTAAGTGTTGCGGGTGCTTATTGGAGAGGAAATGAAAACAATCCACAACTTACTCGTGTTTATGGTATTTCGTTTCCTAAACAAAAAGAGCTTACCGAATATTTAGAAATGCTTGAAGAAGCTAAAAAACGAGACCACAGAAAACTTGGTAAAGAGTTAGAACTTTTTACATTTTCTAAAAAAGTTGGACAAGGTTTACCGCTTTGGCTACCAAAAGGTGCTGCTTTACGTGAACGTTTAGAAAACTTTTTAAAAGCTGCACAAAAAAAAGCAGGTTACGAAATGGTGGTTACACCGCATATTGGCCAAAAAGAATTATATGTAACCTCTGGGCATTATGCTAAATATGGTGAAGACAGTTTTCAACCTATTAAAACACCTAAAGAAGATGAGGAGTTTTTGTTAAAACCGATGAACTGCCCGCATCACTGTGAAATTTATAACAGCGCTCAATGGAGTTACAAAGATTTACCAAAGCGTTATGCAGAATTTGGTACAGTTTATAGATACGAACAAAGTGGCGAATTACATGGTTTAACTCGTGTTAGAGGATTTACTCAAGATGATGCGCACCTTTTTTGTATGCCAGAACAATTAGACAAAGAATTTAAAGATGTTATTGATTTGGTTCTTTATGTATTTGGATCGTTAGGATTTGAAAACTTTACAGCACAAGTTTCTGTAAGGGATCCTGAAAATCCAGACAAATATATAGGTGATGTCGCAAATTGGGAGAAAGCAGAACAAGCCATTATTAATGCTGCCGAAGATAAAGGATTAGATTATGTTATAGAAACTGGTGAAGCTGCCTTTTATGGACCTAAGTTAGATTTCATGGTGAAAGATGCATTAGGGAGACGTTGGCAATTGGGAACAATTCAAGTAGATTATAACCTTCCTGAGCGTTTTGATTTGACATACAAAGGTAGTGACAATGAGCTACACAGACCAGTTATGATTCACCGTGCACCTTTTGGAAGTATGGAGCGTTTTGTGGCATTATTACTAGAACATACAGGTGGAAATTTCCCGCTTTGGCTCATGCCAGTGCAGACTATTATATTGTCAATTAGCGAGAAATATGAAAAATACTCTGAAAAAGTTTTAAATTTGCTAGAAAATGACGAAATTCGCGCCCTTGTAGACCATAGAAATGAAACTATAGGGAAGAAAATTCGTGAAGCAGAAATGCAGAAGCATCCTTATATGATTATTATAGGGGAACAAGAAGAAAAAGAAAATAAAATAACTGTGCGTAAGCATGGTGGAGAAGATTTAGGGATGATTTCAATAGAAGCATTCTCTGAAATTATAAAAACAGAAATAAAGAAAACGTTAAAATCGTTTTAAAAATAAGTCTAACTTAAAAACATAAAGTCATAGCAATACGTAGAAGAAGACAACCCAATAGAAGGGTAATACAAGAAGATAAACACAGGATTAACTCTAAAATTTCATCACCAAAAGTACGTCTAGTTGGAGAAAATGTTGAAATTGGTGTATATGATACTCGCGATGCATTAAAAATAGCAGAAGAGCAAGGATTTGATCTTGTAGAGATTTCTCCTAATGCCGATCCTCCTGTTTGTAAAGTTATGGACTATAAAAAGTTTCTTTACGAACAAAAGAAACGAGACAAGGCTATTAAGTCCAAGGCTACTAAGGTAATTGTTAAAGAAATTCGTTTTGGACCTCAAACTGATGACCATGATTACGAATTTAAAAAGAAGCATGCCGAAAAGTTTTTAAAAGAAGGTGCTAAATTAAAAGCATTTGTTTTCTTTAAAGGACGTTCTATTATTTTTAAAGAACAAGGACAAATTTTATTATTGCGTTTAGCGCAAGACCTTGAAGAATTAGGAAAAGTAGAGCAAATGCCAAGACTAGAGGGGAAACGTATGACTATGTTTATCACTCCAAAAAAATAATTAAAATATATCTTATATAAATAAGATGCTGAAATAAATTCAGCACAAAGTAATTAAGCGAAATAATTAAAACTAGGAGAAGAAAATGCCTAAAATGAAAACCAAATCTAGTGCCAAAAAACGTTTTAAGTTAACAGGTACTGGTAAGATTAAAAGAAAGCACGCTTTTAAGAGTCACATCTTAACAAAGAAATCGAAAAAGCGTAAGCTAGCTCTAACCCATGATGGCTTAGTCCACAAGGCAGATGAGAATAACATTAAAACAATGATGCGTTTAAAATAAACGTTTGTTTTAATCGGTTAAATTAAATTATAAACCCTGGAGTTAGGCAAAAAATAAAAAGTGTCTATTATTATAGATCGCCTACTACAAAAAAACAATTAAAATTATGCCAAGATCAGTAAATTCTGTAGCAAAAAGAGCCAGAAGAAAAAAGGTTCTTAAACAAGCAAAAGGTTACTTTGGACGTCGTAAAAACGTTTGGACAGTAGCAAAAAATGCGGTTGATAAAGCGATGCAATACTCGTACAGAGACCGTAGAAACAAAAAGAGAACATTCCGTGCTTTATGGATTACGCGTATTAACGCTGGAGCCAGAGAACATGGTTTATCATATTCTCAATTCATGGGGAAATTAAAAGCTAATGATATTGAATTAAACCGTAAGGTTTTAGCAGATTTAGCTATGAATAACCCAGAAGCTTTTAAAGCTGTAGTAAATAAAGTAAAATAAGGCGTTTCGCCTATTGTTAAACATATTATTCGCTTAATTAAAAAATCCGATTCGAAAGAGTCGGATTTTTTTATGTTCCAAAAACTGTAATAACAATATTTCGGCTACCTCCATAATTTCTATGCTCACATAAATAAACACCTTGCCAAATTCCTAAATTTAATTTTCCATTGGTAATTGGTATTTGTACTGAAGAACCAAGTAATGAAGATTTTATATGTGCAGGCATATCATCAGAGCCTTCATAAGTATGTTCGTAATAATCCGCATTTTCTGGAATCATAACATTAAAATGACTTTCAAAATCGCTTCTAACGGTATAGTCGGCGTTTTCGTTAATCGTTAAGCTTGCCGAAGTATGCTTAATAAATACTTGTAGCTGACCAATATTTATTTGACTAATCTCGGAAATTGCTTCCACAATAGTATCTGTTATTAAATGAAACCCTCTAGGAAATGCCTTTAATTTAATTTGCTTTTGAAAAAATTTCATGTTGTATTTACAATTTAGTTCCAATTTAAAAATTTCAAGATAATAATAACTATTTTTTCTTTTATAATGCGCAACCTTTTTAAATCTACTGTATCTAATATAAAAAACTAAAACTACAAGAAAGATGAAAAATTATATACTAATAGCCTTTTTTACTCTTATTACTTTTACAAACTGTAGCATTGATGGGAATGAGACTTCTGAAGTAATAACAAAAACGTATTGGCATTTAAGAAATGTTAGCGGTGGCATAGCAGGCGTTGACAATAACTTTAACCTTGACGAAATAATTTGGTCTTTTAATGAGCTAACTGGAAATTTAACAGTTACAAATAACAATACAGATGATACTGTTGAAGATGCTTTAGAATCTGGTAACTATTCCTTTTCTGTTACTACTGATAACACAAATAAGTACCTAATAATTAATGATAATGAATATGGTGGTTTATTATTTTCTGAAACTGAATTAATAATTGATCAAAACATAACATCAAGTGGATCTGGTGCAGATGGTTTTATTTACACCTTCCAAAGAGTACTCGTTATTGAAGATTAAAATTATGTTTTCTGCTTCTTTTTCTTTGCCGCAGGAAATAAGACATTGTTTAAAATAAGCCTGTATCCAGGAGATGTTGGATGCAAATCTAATTCGGTTTTTGCATCCCCTACTCTATGCTGATAATCTTCTGGATCATGGCCACCATAAAAAGTAAAAAAACCTTTTCCTTTTATACCGTGAATATATTTTGCTTCACCGTTAGATTTTGTTTCTCCTAGCACTAATACATTCGATTTTATTTCATCTCTAGTAAACGACGTGGTTTGTCCCATAAATCCTTTAACCAAAGCTGTATGATTTTGACATAACATGGTTGGAATAGGATCCCATTTTGCAGAAAATTCCATAAGAGAAAAATAGTCTACTGTTTTAGAAATCATCATTCGTTTTCTTGTCATATCTATAGAAGAAAACTCATAAACTGTAGGACTAGCTTCTAATCTATAATTAATAAATGCAAATGTTTTATTGTAATCTATTTTGTTTTGATACCCTGGATCACTTCCATCGCCATCAAACATAGGCTCACAAATATCAATACCTTCAGCTGATAGCGCAATATCAAAACTATCAGTAGCACTACACATTGCAAACATAAAACCACCACCAACAACATAGTTTCTAATTTTTAAAGCCACAGCTAGCTTCTCTTCCGAAACTTTAGTATAACCTAATTTTGTTGCTAAACCTTCAGCTTCTTTTTTTCTTTAATATACCATGATGCCGCTTTGTATGCGCCATAAAACTTCCCATATTGTCCTGTAAAATCTTCATGATGCAGGTGTAACCAATCATAAAGTAGCAAGGCATCATTTAAAACTTCTTCATCATAAACAGTCTCGTAAGGTATTTCAGCATACTTTAAAACCATAGTTACTGCATCGTCCCAAGGCTGTTTGCCTGATGGCGTGTACACAGCAATTTTAGGTGCTTTTTCTAAAACTACAGCTTCCATATTTTTACTTGGACTACTTATTTCTTCTAAAATATTTTCGGCTTTAGCATTAGAAATAACTTCAAATGAGACTCCTCTAATTTGGCATTCTCTCTGAATAATATCAGTATCCGGCAACAGAAAAGAACCACCTCTGTAATTAAGTAACCATTTAACTTTTAATTCTTTACTAAGTGTCCAATAAGTTATTCCATAAGCTTTTAAATGATTATTTTGACCTTCTACATCCATTGGGATAAGTACATAGGAAGCGTAGGTTTTAAAACCAAAACAAATAAATAGTAATGTGATGAATATCTTTTTCAATTGAGGCTATACTTTATGTGATTTCACAGTCGTTCCTTCTTCGAAATGACTAAGAAATTATAATTACTGATTTTGAAAGATACTTAAAAAATAGTTTTATGTAATAGTGTTTAACAGGAGTTTAGTTATTAAAATGGGACATCATTATCGTCATCATCATTAAAAGAACTACCAAAAGCTTGATCTGGACTTGCTTTAAAGTTATCAGCTTTAAACGTATCATCATTAGCAGCAGCATTCATTTTAGAATGAAACTCGAAAGGCGAATCAAAATCGTCCAAATTATCAAACTTACCTAAGTTTCCAATGAACTTTAAACGAATATTTTCCAAACCACCATTACGGTGTTTAGCCACAATAAACTCACCTTGCCCTTCAGTAGGAGAACGTTCATCATCATCCCATTCATCAATTTTATAATATTCTGGTCTATAAATAAAACTCACAATATCGGCATCTTGTTCTATTGCTCCAGATTCACGTAAATCTGAAAGCAAAGGACGCTTACTTCCTCCACGAGTTTCAACAGCACGCGATAATTGTGATAATGCAATTACGGGAACCATCAACTCTTTTGCTAAAGCTTTTAAGTTTCTAGAAATCATTGAGATTTCTTGTTCACGATTTCCTCCATGATTACTACCACCTGTCATCAATTGCAGGTAATCAATCATAATTAATTTTATACCATGTTGTGATGATAAACGACGTGCTTTTGCACGTAAATCAAAAATGGAAAGTGATGGTGTATCGTCAATAAATAAAGGTGCTTTTTCTAAGCCTTTCACTTTAACGTTAAGCTGCTCCCACTCGTGCTTTTCTAATTTACCTGTACGCAATTTTTCAGAAGACAAACCTGTTTCACTTGAAATTAAACGTGTGATTAGCTGTACTGATGCCATCTCTAATGAGAAAAAAGCAACAGGAATGTTTTGATCTACAGCAATATTTCTTGCCATAGATAGCGTTAAAGCTGTTTTACCCATACCAGGACGAGCAGCGATAATAATTAAATCGGATGGTTGCCAACCCGAAGTTAATTTATCTAATTTTGTAAACCCTGTTGGTATACCACTTAAACCTTCTTTATTAGAAATTTCTTCAATTTTCTTTTTAGCTTGGATTACTAAATCTTGTGCAGTTTCACTTGATTTTTTTATATTACCTTGAGTAACTTCATATAATTTAGATTCTGCTTGGTCCAGCAAATCAAAAACATCTTTGGTTTCGTCATAAGATGCTTCAATAATTTCATTTGAAATTTTAATTAAACTACGCTGAATAAATTTTTGCAGAATAATACGTGCATGAAATTCTATATGGGCTGAAGAAGATACTTTTTGAGTTAAGGAAATAAGATAAAAATCGCCTCCTGAAAGTTCTAATTTTGCGTTTTTCTTTAATTGAGTAGAAACGGTTAATAAGTCGACTGGTTCGCTGTTTTCAAACAATTGAAAAATAGCATCAAAAATATGTTGATGCGCTTCTTTATAAAAAGCATCAGGACTTAAAATATCAATAACTTCATCCACCCCTTTTTTATCAATCATCATTGCTCCAAGAACAACCTCTTCTAAATCAATAGCTTGAGGAGGTATTTTTCCTTTTTCTAAACTAATAATAGTACTTTTATCTACTTTATATCCTTGAACGGGGTTGGGTTGTTTCATGACTACGAAGTTAATTAAAATTGAAACCTATTTAAATATTAATGCCCTTATGATTGTTAACCACTAGTTAACAATTTAACTGTTAATAACTTAAAAATATTGTCGATAAGCATAAAAAAATCTGAAGTTAAAAAACTCCAGATTTCTTATGATATGGTTTTAAATGGATTACCCTTTATAGACACCCATTTGAGTATATTTTTCCATACGTTGAGATACTAAATCCTTTGGTGATAAGTTTTTAAGTTGGTCAAAAGATTTAGAAATAGCATTTCTTACTGCTAAAAATGTTTTCTCTCTATTTCTATGTGCACCACCTAATGGCTCTTTTATAATTTCATCAACTAACTTAAGCTTCTTCATGTCTATAGCTGTTAATTTTAAAGCTTCTGCAGCTTGTTCTTTATATTCCCAACTACGCCATAAAATTGACGAACAAGATTCTGGAGAAATAACAGAATACCAAGTATTTTCTAGCATAAGTACCCTATCTCCAACTCCTATACCTAATGCGCCACCAGAAGCTCCTTCTCCTACAACTATAGTAATAATAGGAACTTTTAATCGTGCCATTTCTAATATATTCCTAGCAATAGCTTCTCCTTGTCCGCGTTCTTCAGCTTCCAATCCTGGGTATGCACCTGGTGTATCTAATAGTGTTACAACAGGAATCCCAAATTTCTCGGCAGACTTCATTAATCGTAATGCTTTACGATATCCTTCTGGATTAGCCATTCCAAAATTTCTATATTGACGTGTTTTTGTATTATAGCCTTTTTGCTGACCAATAAACATATAACTTTGGTCTCCAATTTTACCTAAACCACCAATCATGGCTTTATCATCTTTAAAACTTCTATCGCCGTGTAATTCTAAAAAAGATTCACCACATAGTGCTTTAATATAATCTAAAGTATAAGGTCTATCTGGATGGCGAGACATTTGTACACGTTGCCAAGCAGTCAAGTTTTTATAAATATTTTTTTGAGCTTCTTTAAGCTTTAAGGCTATTTGTGCACATGTTTCTGTAACATCTACTTCACTCTCTTCCCCAATTACTTTACATTTTTGAAGCTGATCTTCAAGTTCTTTTATAGGGAGTTCAAATTCTAAATATTCCATAAGAATTTTGTTTTGCTATTTAAATCATTTGGTTAGCCTACAAATATAAAAACTTTAATTTTGATTCACGGCTAAGATTGTTTTCTTTTTACAATACTACTATTTTTTATCAGACCATTTAACAAAACAATAGCAATGATAATGCTTGCGCCATAGTAAAAAGCTGCACTCATTCTTTCTTTTTCGGGAAATAGTATAAACGCTATTATTATACCATAAACAGGTTCTAAATTATAAGTTAAAACAACTGTATATGGGCTAATTAACTTCATTACATATACGGAAGCAATAAAAGCATAGGCCGTACAAATAGATGCCAATATAAAAAGGTAAACAAAGTCTAATTGACTTAAATTAAAGAATTCAAATGAAAAACCTTCTCCAAAAAACAATATATAAAGAGAAATAAATAAAACACCACTTAAGAACTCATAAAACGAAATAACTGTCGCAGTATGACGTTTTAAAAACACACCATTAAGTACTGCAAATAATGATGAAAAAAAAGCTGATAAAATACCTAACATAATGCCTTTTAGATATCTTATTTCACTTTGTAATATTATAAACACTCCGATAATTACAATAATTCCGAAAAGAATTTCATACCAAATAATGGTACGTTTATATATAATTGGCTCTATCAATGAAGCAAAGAAAGCACCAGTTGAAAACATAGCTAAAGCAATAGATATATTGGACTCCTTTATTGAAGCAAAAAAAGTAATCCAATGCAAGGCTATAATTACACCCGCAATAGATAACCTAAGAACAGATTTTAAATTAATTTTTAATTTAATGCTAGATATTTTAATATAAATAAACATTAAAACAAAAGCAATAACCATTCTAAACCACACTAAAGGGATCGCTTCTAGAGAAATAAGATCTCCTAAAATGGCTGTAAACCCAGCAATAAAAACCAGAAAATGTAAGTGAAAATAATTTTTAAGCTTAGCGTTTAGCATTATACAGAAGGTAAGCTGCTAAAATACCAAAAATGACATTAGGAAACCAAACAGCTACCAATGGTGAAAAATCAGATTGTTCTGCCATAACCCCAAAAATTTTATCGAAAAACACAAAAACCATAGCAATACAAATACCAACAGCTAAATTAACCCCCATACCTCCTCTTCTTTTCATTGAAGATACTGCGACTGCTATAATTGTTAAGATAAATACCGATGCAGGTAAACTCCATTTTCTATATAAAACTAATTGAAAGCGCCCTACATTTGATGAACCACTCATTTTTTCTTTCTCAATAAACCGTTTTAATTCGCCATACATTTTTGTTTCAGCTGCATAAACTTCAGGTATTAAATCATCAACTTGAAAAGTAAAAAGCGTATCTTTTGTCTTTATAATTTCTAATTCATCTTCTCTTTCAAGAATATCTCTTTTTACATAATTGGTTAACCTATAAGTGGTATCAGCCTCCACGTACTTTATATTACTCGCTGAAATTTTATATTTAAGTTCGTTTCCTTCAAAATGCTCTAATGTAAAATCATGACCAATACTATTTTTTACATCAAAACGACTAACATATACTATTTCATTATCATTTATCTGTTTGAACACATTCCTGTTTTCTACGGCACTTTTACCTGTTTTAAAATATTTAAAAGAAAAATCATTAAAACCTTCACTCGCTTTAGGCGCTAAAAACAAACCAAGAATAATAGCAAGTATGGCGACTATTGAAGATCCTATTAAATAAGGCCTTAAAAACCTAGTAAAAGATACTCCAGAACTAAGAAAAGCAATAATTTCTGTATTGTTAGCTAGTTTTGAAGTAAACCAAATAACAGATAAAAACAAGAATAATGGAAATAACAAGTGTGCAAAATAGATAGTGAAATCTAAAAGATACCAGAGCACCTCATTCAACGGCACGTCCTGCTCAAGAATTTTACCAATTTTTTCAGCTAAATGAACCGTAATTCCAATAGGAATAAACAGTAAAAGCATCATAGTAAATGTGAATAAATAGCGCTTTAATATATACCAATCTAGAATCTTCACTTATAACCTATTATTCATTTGTTTTACCATTTTTTCTTTCCAAGCATAAAAATCTCCTGCTAATATATGTTTTCTTGCTTCTCGAACCAACCATAAATAGAAACCTAAATTATGTATGGTAGCTATTTGTTTACCTAACAATTCATTAACTGTAAACAAATGTCGTAAATATGCCTTACTATATTCGGTATCTACAAATGTAATTCCCATTTCATCTATAGGTGAAAAATCTTCGGCCCATTTTAAATTTTTAATATTTATAGAACCATAAGCTGTAAATAACATACCATTTCTTGCATTACGTGTGGGCATAACACAATCAAACATGTCTACACCTAACGCTATATTTTCTAAAATATTGATTGGCGTTCCCACACCCATTAAATACCTTGGTTTATCTTCTGGTAAAATGTTGCAAACTATATCGGTCATCGCATACATTTCTTCTGCTGGTTCTCCAACAGATAATCCGCCAATAGCATTACCTACAGCTCCAGAATTTGCAATATATTCAGCCGATTGCATACGTAAATCTTTATAAGTGCTCCCCTGCACTATTGGAAAAAAAGCTTGATTATAATCGTATTTTAAAGGTGTTTTTTCTAGATGATTTATACAACGATCTAACCAACGATGTGTCATGTGCATCGATCGTTTTGCATAATTATAATCACATGGATATGGCGTACACTCATCAAAAGCCATAATAATATCGGCGCCTATACTACGCTGAATTTCCATCACATTTTCTGGTGTGAACGTATGATAACTTCCATCTATATGGGATTTGAATCGAACTCCTTCTTCCTTTATCTTTCTGTTAGCAGAAAGCGAATACACTTGATAACCTCCAGAATCGGTTAAAATATTCCTATCCCAATTCATAAATTTATGTAGCCCTCCTGCTTTTTCAAGAACAGTAGTTTGTGGCCTTAAATATAAATGATAGGTATTTCCTAAAATAACATCTGGATTTATATCATCTTTCAACTCACGTTGATGTACACCTTTAACTGTAGCTACCGTACCAACAGGCATAAATATAGGGGTTTCTATAACACCATGGTCTGTTGTTATTTTACCCGCTCTTGCTTTACTTTGAGGATCTTTAGCTTTTAATTCAAATTTCATCTGTATCACCGTATAAGTTGGCAAAGATAAATAACTAAAAATCGATATCAATATTAATAAAAAGGAAATAATTTTTGTTTGGCAACGTTTTTGATATAGTTAACTAAATCTTAAAACGAACATTTATGAACAATTTAAAAAACTTCCACAAGTACTTTAGAATCAACAGTGGTGTAAGCAAAAATTTATTTTACATTTTAATGATTGCCATTTGCATACCAGCTGCTACAATGGCTCAAACTACTGAAGGTGTTGGAGTTAAAGCTGGTTTAAATTACAATTCTAACGGTAATTATTTTCAATCTATTAGTACAAATGCACAAAACCCAGACCGAAATGTTGGCTACCACTTTGGTTTATTTGGAAAAATAGGAAAAGAAATATACTTTAAACCAGAGCTCGTTTACACTAGTACTAAGAGTGATTATAATGATGATAGCTTTAAAATGCAAAAAATTGATGCGCCTTTATTAGTAGGTATAAAGGTTTTAGGACCTATTAGTGTTTTTGGAGGTCCGTCATTTCAATATATACTAGATTCAGAATTTGATGGTATAGCCATAAATGATATTGAAAACGATTTTTCTGTTGGTTTAAACTTTGGCATAGCATTAAACCTGAATAAAATTGGTATTGATTTAAGATATGAAAGAGGATTTAGTAAAAATGAAGCCACTTTTCTGCAGAATAACTCTATAAATCCAGACAGACTAGATACCCGTCCAGATCAACTAATTTTAAGTTTATCTTTGATTTTATAAACAACATAAAAAAGCATTTAAAACAAAAAACCTCGCTACTGCGAGGTTTTTTGTTTTATGAATTCGGCATTAAATCTTTGAAGCAGTATCGTCAGGATCTAAATAGTTAGGAGTACCATCTCCATCTGTATCATCATTTGTAGGATCTCCATCATTATTAATATCTTCATTTATTGTAAGCACCCCATCGCCATCATCATCTACATCAGCATAATTAGGTGTTCCATCCTCATCAGTATCATCATCAGCTAATTGATCTAAAGTAATAAGTTCTCCATTACTATTTATATCTTCAAGGTAAGTTGGTACGCCATCGCCATCATGATCGTTTTCTGTCATTTGTAATAACTCAAATTTAAAGCTTATTGGTGTATATGAAGGAATTCCTGTTGTCGCATTAGAAAAATATGCTAATCCAGAAGGCACAAACATTACACCCAATCCATAATTCATATAATTTACAGTACCATCTGCACCATCTGAAAATGACTCTGTTGTATTAAAATCTGGTAAAACTTTTCTCCATACTGGTATTAAAGTAGTTAAATCAAAATCTACAGGTGTTACAGCACTATCAAATACCGAATGACTTAATAAAAAGCCCTCATATCTTACACGAACTACATCTGCAAAATTAGGAGACTCTGTTCCACCTCCTTGATTTAATCTTAATATATATATTTTATATTCTGTATCTGCATAAACTAAAGTCTTTGTTTCAACTGCTTCTTTTAATACAGTATTGCCGTCAGGCACAGTACCTGTTCCAAATTTAGTAATAACAATATCTTGAATACTTGGATTATCATTAGTTGCTAATTCACCAGAATTATAATAATGTGTCTCTAAATATTTAACAATAGAGTCATTATCAGCTATTTGTTGCTCTGCTCTATCTCTAATTTCAATAACTACTGGATCTGTAGTATCATCATCTTTATTACAAGAGACAAAACCAATCAATACTATTAAAACAACTAAAGTTATTTTTCTAATTCCCATATACTTCTCTTAACTTTTTCTTTATCTAAAATAACACCTCTAAATAATAACTTCTTTTAAGTCGTTACATTACTATAAATGTTACTTTAATGCTTATTTTTGAGGTCGCAAGATACAATTTTAATATAATCTTGCATAACAACATTAACGTAGTTTTTACAATAATTATATGCGTATAGATAAGTATTTATGGTGTGTTAGATATTACAAAACTAGAACACTTGCTACAACGGCCTGTAAAAAAGGACAGGTAAGAGTAAATAATGAAATTGTTAAACCAAGCAGAGAAGTTTTTGCCCAAGACATTATTGGCATTAGAAAAAATCAAATAAACTACAGATTAACCGTAAATGATATTCCCGATAGTAGAGTTGGCGCTAAATTAGTTGATCTTTATAGAACGGACACCACGCCTAAAGAACAATTTGAAGCACAAGAGCTTTTAAAATACTCTAAAGATTATTATAGAAAAAAGGGTGTTGGCAGACCTACAAAAAAAGATAGAAGAGATATTGATGATTTTACTGACGAAACCTCCTTTACTGATACTTGATACATTTAATTAACTTTATATAGATGTTAAATCTCACCTTTTAAAAAAAAGTAAAATAAACAGATAAAAATGAGTAATTTTATCCTTTAAATAAAACATAAGCCACTATATGTTATGAATAATGTGATATTAAACCATAGCGAAATTAACCATAAAATAAGACGCATTGCTTTCCAGATATATGAAAGTAATGTAAATGAATCAGAAATTATTATAGCTGGTATTGACAGTAATGGTTATATCCTTGCAAAGAAACTAAAATCAGCTTTACAAAAAATATCAGATATTAATCCGATACTTTGTAAAGTTATTATTGATAAAAAAAACCCTTGGAAACCTATTAAAACATCAATAAAAGCAGAAGAATACAAAAATAAATCTTTAGTTTTAGTTGATGATGTTTTAAATTCTGGCACCACTTTAATATATGGTGTAAAGCACTTTTTAGATGTACCTCTAAAACAATTTAAAACAGCTGTTTTAGTAAACAGGAATCATAAAAAATATCCTGTTAAAGCAGATTTTAAAGGTATTTCATTATCTACCTCATTACACGAACATGTAGAAGTTATTCTTGAAGGAAAAGCTTATGAGGTGATTTTAGAATAATTTCAAAATTAATTCTTCAACTATATTTTTTTTTGATTTACTCCCTGTATTAATAATTAATTGGGCTTGACTGTAATATGGTAAACGTTCAAACAAATGTTTCCCAATAAATTCTGTTAACGCTTCTTCTGTTTCTATATGAGCAATTAAAGGGCGTTTATCTTTTTTCTTTATAAGCTTTTTAACTAGTTTAGGTATTGAAGCCTTTAAATAAATACTTGTAACGTTTTTAGACTCTAATATCATTTCCATATTATTTCCAAAACAAGGCGTACCGCCTCCAACAGACAATATAATGTTATTACTATTTTCTAACTTTTCTTTCAGGTAAAACGACTCTTGCTTTCTAAAATATATTTCTCCTTTAGTCTTAAAAACATCAGAAACAGTCATTTTTTCTATTTCTTCAATATAATCATCTAAATCAACAAACTCATAATTTAACTTTTTAGCCAACATCTTTCCTAAAGTTGACTTTCCTGAAGCCATATATCCAATTAAAACTACTATCATTTTTACGTTATAAATTGATTATTAAAAACATACGTTTTAGTAGTGCAAAAAAACAAAAAAATATTTAAAAAAAGCCTTGTTTAATTGAAAATAGGTTTTATATTTGCACCCGCTAACAGGGATATATGTTAGTCCAAAAAAAATGACCTGGTAGCTCAGTTGGTAGAGCATCTCCCTTTTAAGGAGAGGGTCCTGGGTTCGAGCCCCAGCCCGGTCACAAAAAAAAAGTTAAGCTTTATTGCTTAACTTTTTTTATTTTTACTCACTTCATTTAATGCGCACGTGGCGGAATTGGTAGACGCGCTGGCTTGAGGGGCCAGTATCCGTTTTAGGATGTGGAAGTTCGAATCTTCTCGTGCGCACACTCAAAAACCTTGAACACCTTACAAATAAAGGATTTCAGGGTTTTTAAATTTTCATAATTCCCCTAAAAACGGATCAATCCCAATTGTTGTGTTTAAGCAAATATTGGATCAAGTCAAAAAGTTGTGAGATTTAGGGATCTTGCAAAAATAGATGTAAGTCTAAACAAGAAGAATTCTATATTTCTTAGCCCTCTGAATTGTGTTCTAAAGGCTTTGATTTTTTATCATTGAAACTTTACTTAAAGATTTACTTTTTATTAAAGAGATATTTAAAGTTTAACTTTTAGTGGTTCACTTTTATCCGCTAGCTATCCTCTCTCTAATTCAACTGTGAAAGGAAAACTATGACCCTTTTTTCAATCTCCTTGGGTATTATTATGCTGAAAATTATTTATAATTAATCTAAATAAAGATTGCTTGTCTTTTAAATAAAAAATATATTTGCAATCTATTTATAATTAATCTAAATAAAAATAAATGAAAATTATTACACTACTCACAACTTTTTTATTATCATTTTGTGCCATTTCCCAATCAAGTCTAAAAGGTAAGATAACGGATGAAATGAACCAACCGATTTTTGGTGCAACAATTTATATTCCAGCCTTGCAACAAGGTACAACAACAGATTACAATGGTAATTATGAATTGCCCAATATTAATGAAGGGACTTGGGATGTTAGTTTTAGAATGTTAGGGTATCAAACCGAAACTAAAAAAATTACTTTCACCAAAGATATTGCTATTGTCTTAACAATAATGTTAGAAGAAAATTTAAGCAATTTGGATGAAGTTGTGGTTTCAGCTAGCAGACGTTCTGAGTATCTTTATGAAATTCCTGCTTCAGTAAGTGTTGTTAATGAAGCTAAATTACAGGAACTTTCAAATTCGACATCTAACATCAGCGAAATATTAGAGTTTGCAGTACCTGGTTTAGCAGTTTCAACGGGTACGTTTTCCAATTGGGGGCAAACATTACGAGGACGTTCGCTTTTAGTGATGGTTGACGGAATTCCTCAATCGACTCCTTTACGAAACGGACAGTTAGGCATTAAATCCATAAGCCCAAACGATATTAGCAGAGTTGAAGTGATTAAAGGTGCTACTTCGATTTTCGGAAATGGTGGTAACGGTGGATTTATAAACTACATCACCAAAAAGCCAAATGCAACCAAAAAAATTGAAGGTTCAACAAATGTTTGGGGAACATCTAACTTGGTTAAAACTAAAGATGCATTAGGTTTTGGGATTTATCAATCTTTAAAAGGAAATTTGAATAAGTTTAATTACTATGTTAGTGGAAGCTACGAGAAAACAGGTAATAAACATGATGCCGATGGCGATATTATTCTTCCTACTTATGGGTTAGATAATACAAATATATATAGTGCTTTAACTAAATTAGAATATCAAATTTCTGATAATCAAAAAATAACATTAGGCGGAAACTTATACAAATCTGCTCAAGACACGCCTTTTGTTCCTGTTCCAGCAGAATTTGAAGTTTTTAATGAAGAAGGCGATTATACTTTAACTCCAGGTTATGGTATTAAAGGTTCTGTAGAAGGACAAGAACCTACAGGGTCGACTCTTTTTAACGGACAATTGCAGTACAGTTTAAGCAATATATTTTCGGGTACTACAGATTTCATGACTGATCTTTACTACCAGAATACCGAAAATATTTTCTTTTATTCGGATAAATTTGAAAACGGGGGGCAATCGGTAATCAATGCCGAAAAATATGGTTTAAGACCTAATTTTAATACAAGCATTAGCCCAAATAGCACTACTGATATTGCTTTAACATACGGTTTAGACTTGCTAAAAGACAAAACCAATCAAGGGCTTTTGGATGGCAGGTTATGGGTACCGAATATAGCCATGTTGAGTTGGGCGCCTTACTTCCAATCAACTATCAAGCTTAATGATGAATGGGTTGTTAAAGCAGGTTTAAGATACGATGATATGAATCTAGATATAGATAATTATAACACATTACCATATTCACCTCTAGGTGATGGAACCTTCAACCCTTCGGTGGCTGTTGAAGGTGGTAAAATAGGTTTCAACAACTTAGCCTTTAATGTTGGGATTCGTTATATTAAACATCAAGAGTTTATCCCCTATATAAGCTACTCTCAAGGGTTTTCCATTGCCGATTTAGGTTCTGTATTACGTTCGGCTACTGCAGATAATATTAATGAGATTCAATTGGAGCCAGCAGTAACAAAAAATTATGAATTCGGATTTTTATCTAAATTCGACAACTTTATATTAGAAGCGGTTGGATATTACAGTATTTCTAATCTAGGAACTGGTGTTAGGTTTGATGAAAACGTTAATTCTTTTGTACCTTCTAAACAGCCTCAAAATATTTTTGGTGGCGAAGTCGCTATCGATTATGCTGCTTTTAACAATAAACTACAATTGGGGACTTCTTATTCGTATGTTGAAGGTATTACGCATAGTGCTGACAACGAAAACAATTTAACCTATTTAGGAGGTGATGTTATTGCTGCGCCGAAGTGGACAGCCTATGTTACCTGGAAACCTATTGCCAAAATAAATACGTCTCTGCGAATGACCAATTTAGGTAACAGAAACCGATTTGACCCGTATTTAGATGCCAATGATAATTACACCTTCAGACATACTCAATTTCCAGTTTCAGGATATACTTTGCTTAATTGGTCTCTAACGTACCAGTTAAAGTCTAATATGTCTGTATCTCTTGGTGTCAATAACCTACTGAACGAATATTACTTGCCAGCAAGATCACAATGGGCGGCACCTTTAAGAACCTTTACGGGTACAGGCGAAGGGGCAAACGCTAAATTAAGTATTCACTATAACTTTTAATTTTATACAAGACCCAAAGCTGGTAAATTTACTAGCTTTGGGTTTTGTAAATTTTAATCCATATCATTGCTATCACTTAATAAAATAATACGTAAAACACATCTTTGGCTGGGTTTAACTTGCGGACTAGTAGCTTCTTTTTCTGGACTTACTGGGGCGTTGTACGTATGGCAGCCAGAAATTACAGCATTACTTAATCCTCATTTGTTAAAAGTTAAAAGTATTTCGGACATTGATGAAGCAACAATCTTAAAATCTGTTGCTACTTTAACCGAAAACATAAAAGACAGTATTGATAAAATTTACCTGCCCTATCGAGAACAGCAAACCATCTCCATTCTGTTTAAAAATGGAAAAACAAACTACTATCACCCAGTAAACCAGGATCTTTTAGGTAGTAAATCAACTTCCATTTCCTTTTTTGAAAACTTATTGAATTTACATCGTACCTTAGGGATTCCTAAAATAGGCAATTATATTGTAGGGACTAGTGCTGTTTTATTCTTCCTTTTTATTTTAACTTCAGGTATCTATATTTGGTGGAAAATGTTCGCTCATAATTTTCGAAAAGGATTTAAAATAAAATGGAAATCAAAAAAAAAGAAGTTCAATTTTTCTTTACATAAAGTATTAGGCATTTATTTTTTCACACCTCTTTTTGTAATAGCCTTTACGGGTGCTTATTTCACTTATAATACATTCTATAAATCTGCCTTAAAATTTTTTGATGAATTTAAGAACACACAAGTAAACGAAACAATAAAGACTAGCGAAGACTTCTTAGAGTTTAGTGACGTATTAAATAACTCGAATGAAACTTATGCTTTACGTGCCATTTATTTCCCTAAAGATAGCACCAGTGATTATAGATTTAGATATATAAAAGACCGTTTTATAATAGCTGGATTTCGAAAAACAAAAGAAGTAGAATTAAGCTTAGATGGCAAAAAAACTACTTTGTCCAATTTTAAATTTGATACCAATAGCAAACGTATTGCAGCACAATTTTATCCTATTCATATTGGTGAAATTGCAGGGTTATTCGGAAGGGTTTTGGTATTTATTTCTGGGCTTGTTCCAATTCTACTATTTATAACGGGCTTTAAGGTCTATAAAGCAAAAGGAAAAAGAGCTTAAGAATTGAGTATTTTCTCGACAATGAAACTATTGCGATTCTCCTGTGCACTTAAAAACTTCTAACTTACTTATACTCTTTATACAACATTTCAAAAAATTTGAATTAATCAATAACTCTTTATAGCTTATTAAATTAATTATATTTATTTTTGTTTAAAGATAAAACATAAAAAGTGAACAATATTAGAACTAACTTTAGCATTAAAGATTTAGAAAACCTTACTGGTATTAAAGCACACACCATAAGGATATGGGAAAAACGCTATAATTTACTTAGTCCAAATAGATCTGAAACCAATATAAGAAACTACAGTATAACTAGCTTTCAAAAACTTTTAAATATATCTTATTTAAACAACAATGGACTTAAAATTTCTAAAATAGCAAGTCTTAAAGAAGATGAAATACCTATAAAAGTTAGAGAAATAGCCTCCAGAGCTAAAGTAGAAGATCATGCCATAAATGCATTAAAAATGGCTATGATTAATTTTGACCAAGTTTTATTTTATAATACTTATAATAACTTAATTGAAAACAAAACATTCAGCGACATTTTTTATACTGTTTTTCTACCGCTTCTAAATGAAATAGGTCTTTTATGGCAAACCAATACTATAACGCCAGCTCACGAACATTTTTTATCCATTCACATTAAGCAAAAAATTCTTTTAAATATTGAAAAACTTCAAAGCTTAGAACCAAAACCCTTATCTAAATCTTTCGTGCTTTTCTTACCAGAAAACGAAATCCATGATATAGGTTTATTGTTTATCAACTACCAACTACGAAGCAAAGGCTACCATACTATCTTTCTTGGTGAAAGTGTCCCTATGGAAAGCTTAACAGATTTGCTTGATTTCTTTGAAGAAGTTACATTCATCTCTTATTTTACAGTATATCCAGAAGTAGAAAATATTCCTAATTACATTAATAAATTTAGCGATTTATTGCTCAACAAAGAAAACACGAACTTATTCCTTTTAGGTAATAAACTAGCAGATATAGATATATTTAATTTACCTAAAAAAGTTAAAACTTTCACTTCAATAGAAAATTTGGTAAAAGATTTATAAATACACTTTTTATTTGTTTAACTTTTTGCTATATTTGTTAAACAATATGAATAAAACTGTAAATATAATTGGTTCAGGATTCTCCTCTTTAGCAGCATCATGCTATTTAGCTAAAGCGGGATACAACGTTACTATATTTGAAAAAAACAAGACTATAGGTGGTCGTGCAAGGCAACTAATTAAAGAAGGATTTACTTTTGATATTGGTCCAACATGGTACTGGATGCCAGATGTTTTTGAACGATTTTTTAATGACTTCAATAAAAAACCTTCAGACTACTACACTTTAGAAAAATTAAACCCTGCTTATAGTGTTTATTTTGATAAAGACGACTTTATAACGATTGAAGATACTTTAAGTAAAATTAGCATAGCTTTTGAAAAAGAGGAATCAGGTAGCTCCATAAAATTAAATAAATTTATTGAAGAAGCTAAAAGCAATTATGATGTTGCTATTAAGGACTTAGTTTACAATCCTGGTATCTCTCCAACAGAGCTCATTACACCTACAACGATAAAAAAGATTAATCAATTTTTTAGCACTATAAAAAGAGATGTTAGAAAAGAATTTAAAAACCCTAGACTCGTAAAGATTCTGGAGTTTCCGGTATTATTTCTAGGCGCAAAACCAAGTGACACACCTTCATTTTATAGCTTTATGAATTATGCTGATTTCGGACTTGGTACATTTCACCCTAAAAAAGGTATGTATCAAGTTATTCTTGCTATGGAAAATTTAGCAAAAGAATTAGGCGTAAATATAAAGACTGAAGAAACTATTGAAAAAATAATTGTTGAGAATGGTGTTTCAAAAGGGATTATTTCCAATGGAAAAGCATATAAATCTGATGTAGTTGTTAGTGGCGCTGATTACCATCATACTGAAACACTTTTAGAGAAACCAAACAGACAATATTCTGAAAACTATTGGAATAAGAAAACATTTGCCCCATCTTCTTTACTTTTCTATGTGGGGTTTGATAAGAAACTAAAAAATGTAAATCATCATACTCTATTCTTCGATGTAGATTTCGACATTCATGCTCAAGCCATTTATGACAATCCGAAATGGCCAGACAACCCTTTATTTTATGCCAGTTTCCCAAGTAAAACAGATAAACATGTTGCTCCAAAAGGAAAAGAAGCTGGTATTTTTTTAATCCCACTAGCGCCTGGGCTTGAAGACACTCCTGAATTAAGAGAGACTTATTTTAATAAAATTATTAATCGTTTTGAAAATTTAACGTCACAGAATGTAAAAGAATCTATTATATTTAAAGAAAGTTTTTGCATCAATGATTTCATAAAGGATTACAACTCTTATAAAGGAAATGCTTATGGTATGGCAAATACCTTAATGCAAACAGCTTTTTTAAGACCTAAGCTGAAAAGTAAAAAAGTGAAAAATCTCTTTTTTACTGGTCAGCTAACCGTTCCAGGACCAGGTGTACCACCGTCACTTATTTCTGGAAAATTAGTAGCAGATTTAGTAACCAAATACCATAAATGAAATGAAAGCAATTTTTGATACCGTTTCTTATAATTGTAGTAAGCTCGTTACTAAATCATATAGTACGTCCTTTTCACTTGCAACAAAAATGCTTTATAAAACTATTCGAACAGACATTTATAATATTTACGGTTTTGTTAGGTTTGCTGATGAAATAGTAGATTCATTTCACGATTATGACAAAGAAATGCTATTCAATAAATTTAATGACGACTTAGAAAGTGCTTTAAAAGATAAAATAAGCTTAAACCCGATATTAAATTCGTTTCAATATACATTTCATAAATATAATATTGAGAAAAGTTTAGTTGATGCCTTTATGAAAAGCATGCGGTTAGATTTATACAAAACAGATTATTTAACCAATGAAGAATATAAAGACTACATATATGGTTCTGCTGATGTAGTAGGACTTATGTGTTTAAAAGTTTTTGTAAAAGGAGATCATGAAAAATATGAAGAACTTAAAGAGACAGCTATGGCTCTTGGTTCAGCATTTCAAAAAGTCAATTTTTTAAGAGATTTAAAAACTGATTTTGAAGGTTTAAACAGAACATATTTCCCAAATACAGACTTAAAAAATTTAGATGAAAACTCTAAAAAAGATATTATTAATGATATTGAAAACGACTTTGAAAAAGGTCTTAGCGGTATAAAAAAACTACCCATTGAGGCCAAATTTGGTGTTTTTATGGCATATCGCTATTATAGACAGTTATTAAAAAAGCTAAAAAAGACACCCGCTTTAAAAATAAAAGATACGAGAATACGAGTTTCTAATCCTAAAAAAATTGAACTCTTAATGCGTAGTTATGTTAAATATCAACTAAATTTAATGTAAATTAAAAATAATGAGCACTTTACTTTGGATATTAGTTTTTTTAGCAACCTATTGTTTCATGGAATTTATGGCTTGGTTTACCCATAAATATATCATGCATGGTTTTTTATGGCGTTTACATAAAGACCATCATAAAAAAGATCATGACAGCTGGTTTGAACGTAATGACGCTTTTTTTATCTTTTATGCTATTGTGAGCATAACTTTTTTTCTTCTTTGGAAATATAACGACTTATGGATTGGTTTACCTATTGGTATTGGTATTTTCGCTTACGGTTTCTCTTATTTTATGGTACATGATATTTTTATTCACCAACGCTTTAAATTGTTTAGAAATGCTAATAATTGGTATGCAAAAGGCGTAAGACGTGCACACAAAATGCATCACAAACATTTAGGCAAAAAAGATGGTGAATGCTTTGGAATGCTATTTGTTCCTTTTAAATATTTCAAAAAACAATAGATGGATTCTTTATATCTTCTATTAGATTTAGGTTCATTATCAATTCCTTTTATTTTTAGCTTTCATCCTAAATTAAAGTTCTACACATATTGGAAATCTCTATTTGTAGGTATCCTTTTTAGTATGCTTATTTTTATTCCTTGGGATGTGTTTTTTACAATTAAAGGTATTTGGGGGTTTAATTCAACTTACTTATTAGACCTAAAAATTTTTCATTTACCTATTGAAGAATGGCTGTTTTTTATTTGTATTCCATATGCTTGTGTATTTACACATTACGCACTACTCTACTACTTTCCTAATTTAAAATTATCAAAAAATATTACAAAAATTATAGGACACACGTTGACACTATCCTTTTTAATAATATCTATTTATAATTATGATAAGTGGTACACCTTTATAAATTTTTCTTTAGCAACTATTCTAATATTTATTGTAACAAATAAAGCTCCTAAACTACTTCAATCATATTTTTTAACCTTTTTGGTTATGTTTATTCCCTTTTTAATTGTGAATGGTGTACTAACAGGAAGTTTTATAGAAAATGAAGTGGTTTGGTACAATAATGCTGAAAACTTAAATATCAGAATATTTACTATACCTATTGAGGATAGTATTTATGCATTTACACTTATTCTTTTAAATTTATTCGTTATAAGTTTAAAACAGAATTCAAAAAAATAAACTTTAAGCATTTACTATATTTATAGGATTTCCGTTTAAATAAGCCTTTAAATTTTCAACCGTAATATTCATTAATCGCTTTCTGGCTTCTTTAGGAGCCCAAGCGATATGTGGGGTAATTATACAGTTTTTTGCTTTTAATAATGGATTATCAGCTTTAATGGGTTCTTCTGAAACTACATCAACAGCGGCTCCAAAAACTTTTTCTGAATTTAGAGCATCAGCTAAATCTTGCTCTACTACCAAACCACCTCTTGCTGTATTTAAGATCATCACACCGTCTTTCATTTTCATGATATTCTCTGAATTAATAATACCTTGAGTACTTTCAATAAGTGGACAATGTAAACTTATAATATCTGATTTAGCAAACAACTCGTCGAGGTCTACTTGTTTACATGTAACAGATTCTAATTCTATTTTTTTACTTCTATTATTAAATAAAATCTTTAAACCAAAAGCCTGAGCTAATTTACTTGTAGCTTGTCCAATACTACCAAAACCAATTATTCCCAAAGTTTTACCTTCAAGCTCTATTAATGGAGAATTCCAAAAACAAAAATCTGGAGATTTTGTCCATTGACCATTTTTTACAGCCGTACTATGACCACCAATATGATGACACATTTCTAGAATTAATGCCATTGTAAACTGAGCCACAGAAATGGTACTATATGCAGGAACATTAGTAACTATAATTCCTTTTTCTTTAGCAGAAACAATATCAATAACATTATAACCTGTAGCCAATACTCCTATATACTTTAAATTTGGAGCCTTTTTTATTACTTCTTCTGAAAGTGGCGTTTTGTTGGTGTAAACAATGTCTGCATCACCAATTCTTTTTATAATTTCTTCTGAATCAAATGGCGTTCTATCATAAACTAACAAATTTCCATGCTTTTTCAAAGTGTCCCAACTAAGATCACCAGGATTTAAAGTATAACCATCTAAAATTACTATCTTCATATTTGCTTTGAATTTAATTAATAGCAACCATCTTTTAATTCAATAGATGATCTATTGTATCTCTAACTAAATCACTATTCCAGTTGGCAGCACCATTTTTATCTATAATGATATTACCCTCTTTATCTATTAAAAATGTTCTTGGAATAGATATAATATTGAAAAATTCTGGATATGCTTCCTGTGGTCTAACCACCTTAAAGGTGTAATTATTTTTCTTTAAAAACGGATTAATCTCACTGTAATAATCTGTTGTTATAAAAACAAAATCCACTTTATCTTTATAATCATTATAAAGCTTTTGCATACTTGGCATTTCTGCAATACAAGGTGGACACCAAGTTGCCCAAAAGTTTATTAAAACAACCTTTCCTTTATGCGCTTCAAAATTAAAAACAGTGCCACTTTCATCTTTCAGCTTCCAATTATAATCGACTAATTTCTTTTGATTTTTATCTGTTTCTATTGAAGGGCTTATTAAAGCAAATCCTTTTTGAAGAAATACTTGAATGGGTTGACGTGCTTGTGGAATAAAAAACAAAGCAATAACTATTAAGAAAATGATATTATTTCTTTTTTGTTTTGTGATTTTCATTTGTTCATTTTATAAATTTTAAATAAAAAAGCATAGTCTCTATGTCGAAACTATGCTTTTTATCTAACAAAACAAATTATCTAATTATTTATCTCATAACTTCTCCTGACAAACTTGCAACGGGTCCATCTCCCATTGCAATAGTCACATGATCTGCTGCATCTGATGGCACAACATGAGCCAAAGGTTTTAATGTAAATGGTGCTGGACTATTATCTGGATTAGGTTCAACAGAAATAACAATAGTTGCTCCTCTCAAATTTGTAGGAAAGGTTAACCCTGATGGTGCATTTTGCAGATAATCTTCTCCTGGAAATGCAGGACCATCTCCTAAATCACCTTTAAACAATGTTGTTGTTGCATTGTCGTCAAAGTCATCAACATCAGTAAATGTCCCTGAACTTACGGGTGTACCATTAATTACAGACCAGCCTTCATACTTCCATCCGTTTGGCAAAACAGGTAAGTCTAAACCAACTGCTGGAGTCCCACTTGAAAGATCCAAAAACCATACGCCACTTAATTCATCATTATCTGAACCATTAGTTGGAGTTGCTAAAATATATTTACCAGAAGATGTGCTAAAATCCGCTACAATTCCGTTAGAACTCACGTTTGCGGTGTCTCCAGAAAAATCACCTGCTAAAATTTTGGTGTCTGCTGGAGCAGGATCTGAATCTACAGCAGGTTCTATAGATAATACAAACTTTGTAGCATTAGCCAAATTATCAGCATCAACACTAAAAGATTGAGGGAATGTTACTGAAGTAAATGTTCCTGTTGAAATAGGAGCTCCATTAACAATAATCCAACCTTCGTAAACAAAATCATTACCTAAAGCCTCTAAACCTGACAAATTCAAAGTTAAATTAGCCGTTTTAGATACCGTATCATCATCATCACAAGATGCAGTTAAAATTCCTATTGCTATAATTGCAAAAAACATTTTTTTTATCATCACTATTTTTTTAAAGTTATTTATACTTCAAAAGTATAGCTAGATACTTTTATAAAATGTTAGCTAGCTAACACTAAGCAATGTTTTTATAAATTCTTATTTCTTTTCTGGAAAATTCGATGATTTTTTCTTCTTTTAATTCATTTAATAGAATGTTTAATGTCGGTCTTGAAGTTCCTATTAAACAAGCAATATCTTTTTGTGTATAAGGGTGAGGAATTACTTTATCTCCAGTTTTTTCACAATCGTAACCATAATCTTCACATAACTCCTCTAAAAAATCAAGAAGACGTGTTTTTGTGTCCTTAAACAACAACAACTGTAAACGTCTCTCTAGCTTTTTTAATTTAAAACCAATTATCTTATATATTTTAAAGCTAAACGCTTGATTATCTCTCATTAAACTATGCATAGTCTCTACTCCTATTGGGCAAATATTAGTCCCATTATCAATAGACTGAGCAAATTCTTCACGTTTAGTTTCTCCAAGAATAGCTGTTTCTCCAAATAATTCTCCTCGGATTAAAATAGCTTTAACAACTTCTTCTCCATCTTCACTATAGTAACCAATCTTTACTTTTCCTCTTTCAATTAAATATACCTTATTAGAGCTATCTTCTTCAAAATATATATAGTCCTTCTTTTTATAGGCATCAAAACTATGATTAGCTTTATAAGCCTTAAATTTATGCGGGCATAGTTTTCTAAAAAGATTTACATCATCAAAAAACCAAATAGATTTCATCTGTTTACTTATTGTTTAATTAGCCCTATAAATGT
Source organism: Flavobacteriaceae bacterium HL-DH10 (assembly GCA_031826515.1). Lineage (NCBI taxonomy): Bacteria > Pseudomonadati > Bacteroidota > Flavobacteriia > Flavobacteriales > Flavobacteriaceae > Thalassobellus > Thalassobellus suaedae. The sequence continues at coordinate 287,900 of CP134536.1, forward strand.
CGGAAAAAACACGAACAACTTACAAAAAAAAACATAAAAAAGCCTCCCTATTTAGGAGGCTCTTCAATATAAAATCATTCTATATTATTCTTCTTCATCAGAAACAACTTCTTTTTCTTCTTGAATACCATCTAACAAATTATGCTGTTGTAACAAATTATACCATTGCACAACCTTTTTAATATCACTAACATAAACCCTATCTTCATCATAATCTGGTAAAATATCAAAGAAATATTCCTCTAATTTATCTTTACTATCTTTAGGCTTAACAGATGTTTGTTCACCGTTTTCCTTTTTCATAATAGTTTCAAAAATTTGTTTTAGAGGCACTTCTTCTGTCAACGTATAAATAGCAATCTCACTTAATACACTAACATTTTGTCTAACACCAATAGATATACGTTTTTTATCTATTAATGATTCTGCAACAAAACCACCTCGCGTTTGAGTTACTAATTTGTACAATCCAGGTTTTCCTCCTATTGCTAATATTTTATCTAAACTCATAAATTATTCTTTATTAAAAGTCGCAAATATCATCTGTTTATTGATGCCTTGCAAATATTATCTTTTCTTTTTTTGAGCAGGAAAACGCATTCTGTAGTCTACATTTATTTTTCCTTTTGAAATATTACTCAATCGTCCTTTTATTAAGCGTTTTTTTAAAGTAGAAAGTTTATCAGTAAATAAAACACCCTCAATATGATCGTATTCATGTTGAATAACTCTAGCTATCAAACCATCAAAAACTTCTGTATGCGGTTTAAAGTTTTCATCCACATACTCGATTGTTATTTTTGGCTGTCTAAACACATCTTCTCTAACATCTGGTATACTTAAACATCCTTCATTAAAAGCCCACTCATCGCCTTCTTCTTTGGTTATTTTAGCATTTATAAAAACACGTTTAAAATCTTTTAAATTATTTTGTTCTTCTTCAGACAAATCTTCATCTTCAGAAAAAGGGGTTGTATCTACTAAAAACAAACGAATTGGCAAGCCTACTTGAGGTGCTGCCAGCCCTACACCAAAAGCATTATACATAGTCTCAAACATATTTTCGAGCAAACTATCCAGGTTAGGATATTCTTTATCTATATCAGCTCCAACCTTTTTTAAAACAGGATCGCCATAGGCTACAATAGGTAAAATCATTGTTTAATTTTAAATTTCAGCAAAAATACAATACTTATAATTTATTAAATGTATTAATTGCACAAAATATTACTTAGAATATAGGTAACTCTGTAGAATGAGTGTTGCACTAATTTCATCTACTAGGGCTTTATTTTTACGCTTATTCTTTTTTAAACCACTATCAATCATAGTTTGAAACGCCATTTTAGAAGTAAAGCGCTCATCAACTCTTTCTATTGGGATATTAGGGATTTCCTTTTTTAATTTATCAATAAAAGGAAGAATATATAATTCGCTCTCTGAGGCAGTATTATCCATTTGTTTGGGTTCACCAATTAAAAACAATTCAACCTTTTCTTTAATAATATAGGCTTTCAAAAACGGTATAAGCTCTTTTGTACTAACTGTTGTAAGCCCAGAAGCAATAATTTGTAACTCATCGGTTACTGCTATGCCTGTTCTTTTGGTACCATAATCTATTGCTAATATGCGAGCCATATATAAGTTTTAGGCAAAAATAATGTATTAAAATAAAAAAGACCGTCTTTTTAAGACAGCCTTTTCAATAGTTTAACCTTGAATATTAATATTTGAATAGTATTTATTTTTAAGCTTTAATAGCTTTATTAATTTTAGGGAATACCAATTTAATGTTATCCACATTTCTTACACGGTTTAAGTAAATTCTAATATCACTACTACTACGTGCTATAGATCTTTTTAATTGAGAAGCATCAATTAATAAAACTTCATTTTCACTTACTTCTACTGTTGAGTTTTCAACAGTTACAATAAGTTGGCTATCGTTATTAGAAACAGTTACAGTATCATTAGTTTCAACTTTAACTACTTCTGAAGTACTTTGTGCATTTGCAAAAGAAAAAGAAAGTAATAAAATTAATAATATGTAAAAATTTGTTTTCATCTGTTTATCATTGTTTGATGATTCAAATATATATCCAGATTAAGGGTTGCACACAAAATATTAGTTGTAACTCTTTGAATTTTCGATTAGTAGTGGAGTGGCAAATTTCTACCGACAAACAGATAAAACACTTATTTTATTCGATGAAACACTACATTCTTTGCATTTCATCTATAACCTAATTAGACGAAAAGATAAAAAGCATCATTCTATCTATTAAAAGCAACGAACAATTACTAGCATTTTACAGATAAACTATCTTATTATTATACCTATTTCCTTCCCATTTTTAATTGATACCTATTATATTTGTCAAAAATTAAATTACAAATGACTGAATTAAGAGATATTATAGAACAAGCTTGGGAAAACAGAGCCCTTTTAAAAGAAGAAAAAACTATTACAGCCATACGTAAAGTTGTAGATTTATTAGATAAAGGTGAGCTAAGAGTTGCAGAACCAACTAACGATGGTTGGCAAGTTAATGAATGGGTAAAAAAAGGTGTTGTACTGTATTTCCCGATTCAAACTATGGAAACTATAGAAGTTGGCCCATTTGAATTTCATGATAAAATTCCATTAAAAAAAGGATATAAAGAAAAAGGTATTAGAGTGGTACCACATGCAGTAGCAAGACATGGTTCATACATTTCTCCAGGCACTATATTAATGCCAAGTTATGTAAATATTGGTGCTTATGTAGATGAAGGTACTATGGTTGATACATGGGCAACTGTTGGTAGTTGTGCTCAAATAGGTAAAAATGTACACTTATCTGGTGGTGTTGGTATTGGTGGTGTTTTAGAACCATTGCAAGCAGCCCCCGTGATTATTGAAGATAATGTTTTTGTAGGCTCTCGTTGTATCGTTGTTGAAGGTGTACATGTAGAAACTGAAGCCGTATTAGGTGCAAATGTTGTTTTAACAATGAGTACTAAAATTATTGATGTAACTGGAGATGAACCTATAGAAATGAAAGGTAGAGTTCCTGCCCGTTCTGTAGTAATTCCAGGAAGTTACACTAAAACGTTTGCTGCTGGTGAATATCAGGTACCATGTGCTTTAATTATAGGAAAGCGTAAAGAAAGTACCAACAAAAAAACCTCATTAAACGACGCACTTCGTGAAAACGACGTGGCTGTTTAATTTTTTTAAATAGCTTTATTTCATTTTTACTAGTTTCATTTTTTTTAATTGATGAGAAATGAAACTAGTAATTCTCTGTTTTACTCTTATAAATAAATAACACATTTAAAATATGAAAATTGTCATTCTTGCTGCTGGTATGGGTTCTAGGTTAGGTAATCCTTTCCCTAAACCTTTAACACCTTTAAAAAATGGGAAAAGCATAATGAAAATGCAAACCGATAATATAGCTTCGAGATACAATATTGATGACATAAGTGTGGTAGTTGGTTTTAAAAAAGATTTAATAATGGAACGCTTTCCTGAGCTTTCATATGTTTACAATCCATTTTTTGACAGAACGAATACTTCAAAAAGTCTATTACAAGTTTTAAAAAAGAATAGAGATAAATCTGTACTTTGGTTTAACGGCGATGTTGTGTTTGACGAAAAAATACTCGATATATTAAATCCTTTCATAGAATCTAACCAATCATTTGTTGCAGTAAACACTAGTAAGGTTGCAGATGAAGAAGTGAAATATACTTTAAAAGAAGGTTTTATAGATGAATTATCAAAAACAGTAGAAAACGGACTTGGAGAAGCCGTTGGTATAAACTTCATTTCATCTAATGACATTCAAGATTTCATAAAACGACTAGAAGAATGCGACGCTAATGATTACTTTGAAAGAGGCTTAGAATTAGCTATTGAAAAAGATAATCTAAAAATAAAAGCAGTAGATATTTCTAAATACAATTGTATGGAAATAGACTTTATTGAAGATCTTGAAAATGCAAATAATTTGTTATAATGAAGGCCATTCTTTTCTGCCAGAATAATTATGCTTTTGGAATTCTAGAACCTATAAAACAAGTTTTAGAATCTAATAATGATAATTACATTTGGTTTATTAAAGAAAAGATTCTAAACGACTTTCCTCATAAAACAGATAATTTTACCACTAAAATCTCTGATTTGGAACATTACAACAGCGATGTTATTTTTGTACCAGGAAACGAAGTGCCTTACTTTTTAAAAGGCTTGAAAACTCAAGTTTTTCATGGCTTAGCTGGAGAAAAAAAAGGTCATTTTAGAATACGTCATTATTTCGATTTATATCTTACACAAGGCCCTTATTTCACAAATAGGTTTAATGAATTAAAGAATACTCATAAAAATTTTGAAGTTATTGAAACCGGTTGGCCAAAACTAGATGTTTACGGACAAGGAAAAAACAAATACAATACATACAAAACAGAATTGCTTGAAAAGCATAAAGCAAAAAAAGTTATTCTTTATGCACCTACGTTTTCACCAAAACTAACATCTGCTCCATTTTTAATTAACCAAATCAAACGTCTTGCTAATAATTTAGATTATATCATTCTATTAAAATTTCATCCATTAATGGATAACGATTGGATTAATCGATATAAAGAATTAGCCAATAAAATTCCAAATATCATATTCCAAGACGAAAAAAATATTATAAAATTTTTATTGATTTCAGATATATTAATTAGTGACACGTCGTCTGTTATTTATGAATTCATTTTACTTGACAAACCCGTAATAACATTTAATAGTATTTCTGAAAACATTAAATGGGAAGACACTAGTAATTATGATGAATTAGTAGAATTAGTAGACACCAATTTAACTAAAGACCCTTTTGCTAAATCAAGAGCCTTTATTGTTAAACAGTTTCACCCCTATAACGATGGTAAATCTGCTCAACGCATGGTCGAAGCTGTCAAATCATATATCAATAAAAATGGAGTTCCTAAAAAAAGAGAACTTTCATTTTTAAGAAAATTAAAAATACATTCCAAGTTTGGAAGACCTCATAAAAAATAGAACTCAAATCTATAATTATATTTGAAAAATATCAGCCCAAAAATATCAGCTCTAATGATAACTTTTAATGAAGTTAATCATATTGATGACGTTATAAAGAACATCAGTTTTGCTGATGAAATTATAGTTATAGACTCCTTTAGCACCGACGGAACCATTGAAAAATTAAAAAGTCATAAAAATGTAACTACTATTTGTCGTGAATTTAAAAACTTCACCGATCAAAGAAATTTTGCATTACAACAAGCTTCCTATGATTGGGTTTTATTTATAGATGCTGATGAACGCATAACTCCATTATTACAAAAAGAAATTATTACTGAAATTAATAAACCTTATAATGAAGTGGTTGGTTTTATGTTTAGACGCTTATTCTATTTTAAACAAAACCGAATACGCTTTAGTGGTTTTCAAACTGACACCACATATCGATTATTTAAAAAGGAGTTTGTAAAATATAATGAAACAAAGATTGTCCATGAAATGCCCTTAATTAATGGAAAAAGTAAAGTTTTAAAAAGTAAAATGCTACACTATTGTATTGATAATGCTAATCATTACAAATCTAAAATGGAACATTATGCTTCACTTAAAGCATTGGAACTTTTTAAAAAAGGAAAAAAACCTAATTTCTTTCATTTCTACTTTAAACCTTTTTATAAGTTTATTTATAACTATTTTATTAGACTTGGTTTATTAGACGGAAAAGAAGGTTTTACACTGTGTTATTTAAGTGCCTATGGTGTATATTATCGTTATGTAGAGTTAAAAAAGCTTTACAACTAAGGTTTCCAAAACTTAAGCTTCTGTTTTAATCTCTTTTTTCGATAATATCTTTCCTGAAAAGCTTCAGTTTCTTTCCACATTAAATTGAAGATTTTATTATAATCTTCACCTGTGCATTTTGCATACTCATCACTCATAACTTCCACCATAGATTTATGTATGGTAAGCCTTGTGAAATTTTTAATTCTAGTTTCAAAATCTAACGGTCCAAAATTCATTCTATTCAAATCAACTAAATAAAAATCATAAGTATCACCATTTTTTTTAATCAAAGTGTTTCCAGGAGAATGATCTAAAAAATTAATTCCCTTTTCGTGTAAAGTAAAAGTAAATCTTGTAAAGGCTCTCAAAATAGTATCATAGTCAGGAATACTAAAATCTGTTGTAAGTTCCCTATAGGTTAAATCACATTCTAATTGTTCGCTTACATAAAAACTCTTCTTAAAAAGTAATGGCGTTTTAAACTCAAAAAAAGCAATAGGTTTCGGAGTACCAATACCCATTTTTAGTAGTTTTTCAGCATACTCATATGACCGTTGCGCTTTACTTTTTCTGAAAAAATTATAAACTATTTGATTAACAATATTAGGAATTTTAAATGCTTTGATATTTAAATTAATAGTATCAATCTTAATTATTTTGATAATATTACGTTTACCAACACCGCCTTCTAAAGCATCAAAATCGTGAATTATTTTAGTTAAATCTTCATTAAAAACTTTATCTAAATCTTTACTAAAAACCGTTACTTCTTTCATTTAAAATAAAATAATATCAAATATTTTTTAAAACTCAATCTACTCTAGCTTAAAGTAAATACAATATAAATTTCTGTTGTAAATTTACACCGTTGCAAATATAAGATTCATAAAATGAATAAAGAAATAAACAAAGCTTTAGAAGTTTTAAAAGATGGAGGTATTATACTTTACCCTACAGATACCGTTTGGGGTATTGGTTGTGATGCTACAAATACCGAAGCAGTAAAAAAAGTATATCAATTAAAAGAACGCGAAGACAGCAAAGCTCTTATTTGTTTGGTAGCAGATGACAGAATGTTGAAAAAATACATAAAAGAAGTTCCTGAATCTGCTTTAAATATTATTGATATAACTGATAGGCCTACAACTATAATTTATGATGATGCACAAAATTTAGCCGATAATTTAATTGCAGATGACGGTTCTATTGCTATTAGAATTCCTGATGATGAGTTTTGTTATCAACTCTCTAGAAAACTTAATGGTGCTATTGTATCAACCTCTGCAAACATTAGTGGGCAACCCACACCAAAATCGTTTAAAGAAATATCTCAAGAGGTTTTAAAAGGTGTAGACTATATTGTAAATTTGCACCACGAAAAAATCTGTGATAAACCATCTTCAATTATTAAATTGAGTAATAATGGTGTTGTTAAGATTATACGTAAATAAAATAAGCCACGAATTCACAAATATTTATGTCTAATATTGTTTATAAAGATGAAAGTTATGCCATCGTTGGTGTTCTTTTTGAAGTATATAATAATTTAGGAAGTGGTTTCTCTGAAATAGTATATAAAGATGCTTTAGAATATGAGTTTAAGATTAGGGATATTCCTTTTCAAAGAGAAAAAGAATTCACTGTATCTTATAAAGACATTACATTAAAACACAAGTTTTATGCTGATTTTGTGGTCTTTGATAAAATTATTTTAGAAATAAAAGCAATAGAAAATTTAAATGATAAACATATATCACAATCTATCAATTACTTAAAAGTATCAAACTATAAATTAGCTATTCTAGCAAATTTTCATAAAGATTTTCTAGATCATAAAAGAATAGTTTTATAATAATTAGAAAAGCAATAGCTAAAAAGAAAACATTCGTGCATTCGTGGCAAAAAAAATGAATTACAAAGAAGCATTACAAAACCCTATTTTTAAAATTATATCAAAGTCTGCTAAAGAATTAAATTTAGACAGTTATGTTATTGGTGGATTTGTTCGTGATTTTATTTTAAAACGAGGTAATGCAAAAGACATTGATGTTGTTGCCATTGGAGATGGTATAAAACTAGCGAAACAAGTTGCTAAAAACCTACCAAATAAACCAAACGTTCAAGTTTTTAAAACTTATGGTACTGCCATGCTTCGGTATAACGACATAGAAATTGAATTTGTTGGTGCTCGTAAAGAATCTTATGATGAAAACAGTAGAAATCCGGCAGTAGAAAATGGCACTTTAGAAGACGATCAAAACCGTCGTGATTTCACTATAAATGCACTCGCTTTAAATTTAAATGAAAACTGTTTTGGAGATTTACTAGATCCATTTAATGGGATTCAAGATTTAGAGCATAAAATAATTAGAACCCCTTTAAATCCTGATATTACATATAGTGATGACCCTTTACGCATGATGCGTGCCATCAGGTTTGCCACGCAACTAAGCTTTAAAATTGAAAAAGAAAGTTTAGAAGCCATAAGTCGAAATTCAAGTCGAATTAAAATCATTACTAATGAACGTATTGTTGTAGAACTTCATAAAATTTTAGAAAGCAAAACACCTTCTATTGGTTTTTTACTTTTAGAACAAACGGGATTATTACAATATATTTTACCAGAACTTACTGCTTTAAAAGGTATTGATGAAGTTGAAGGACAACGTCATAAAGATAATTTTTACCACACTTTAGAGGTTGTCGATAACATTTCTAAGAACACTAATAACCTTTGGCTACGTTGGGCTGCTTTATTACACGATATAGGAAAGGCTCCAACTAAAAGGTTTAGTAAAAAAGTAGGCTGGACATTTCATACTCATGAATTTGAAGGTTCAAAAATGGTATATCATTTATTTAAAAGGCTAAAAATGCCATTGAATGATAAAATGAAATTCGTTCAAAAGATGGTGTTTATGAGCTCCCGCCCTATTGTACTCGCTCAAGATATAGTAACAGATTCTGCGGTACGTCGGTTGGTATTTGATGCGGGCGATTATGTTGAGGATTTAATGACACTTTGTGAAGCTGATATTACAACTAAAAATCCTAAAAAATTTAATAAATACCATAACAACTTTAAAATAGTCCGCGAAAAAATTGTTGAAGTAGAAGCACGCGACCATATTAGAAATTTCCAACCTCCAATTTCTGGCGAAGAAATAATTGCTGCTTTTAATTTAAAACCATCTCGAGAAATCGGTATTATAAAAGAAACGATAAAAGAAGCCATTTTAGAAGGAGAAATCCCTAATGAATATGAAGCTGCTTATGCGTTAATGATTAAAGAAGGAAATAGATTAGGGTTAAAAAAAGCTAAATAACACTTGTCATTCCTACGAAAGAAGGAATTCAAAAACAATAAAGTTTCAATTAATATGATTCCTGACTTCGCAGGAATGGGAAAGAAATGAAAAAAGACAACAAAAAAGTAATTTACTGGTTATTAACAGGATGCCTATTAATTTTCATTATGGTAGTTGTAGGTGGTATTACCAGACTTACCCACTCTGGACTTTCAATTTCAAATTATAAACTTATTTCTGGTACCATTCCTCCTATGAATGATGTTGAATGGCAAGAAGCCTTTGAATTATACCAACAATATCCAGAATATCAAAAACTAAACAATCATTTTTCATTACAAGATTTTAAAGATATTTACTTCTGGGAATGGTTACACCGTTTTATTGGTAGAATGATTGGATTAATATTTCTCATACCTTTTTTATATTTCTTAATAACCAAACAACTCAGCAAACCAACCATAAAAAAAGCTATTATTTTATTAGGAATGGGAGCCTTTCAAGGGTTTATGGGTTGGTACATGGTTAAAAGTGGCTTGGTTGACAATCCAGACGTAAGTCACTACAGATTAGCAGCGCATTTAACAACTGCTTTTGTAACGTTTGCTTATACGTTTTGGGTGGCTTTAGATTTAATGTATCCTTATAAAAAAGAAATTGATAATAAGTTTAGAAACTTTATAAGAATAGCACTTGTTGTTTTGTTATTACAAATTATTTACGGGGCATTTGTAGCGGGATTAGATGCTGGTTTTATTCATAATCACTGGCCGATGATGAGTGAAGGCAAATTTATGCATCCAACCGTATATATTGAACAAAATCCTTTGTACAAAAACTTTATAGAAGGCAAAAGCGGTGTTCAATTTGTTCATAGAATATTAGCTTTCATAGTCGTTTTATTTATTTTCTTTATTTGGAAAAAGTCTAAAACTATTGAAATCACAAAACTGCAATCTAAAGCTATAAAAAGTCTCTTAATTATACTAGGAGTTCAATTTATTTTGGGAGTGTTTACCATTTTATTACATGTTCCCGTTTGGCTAGGAGTAGCACACCAAGTGGGTGCTTTTTTCTTGTTAAGTGCGATGACATTTACCTTGCATCGCTTTAGTAAATAACTAAAATAGCATACATTTGCACTTTAATTTATTACCATGGTTTACAGATTTAGAGTTATACTTGACAACGACACCGAAGATGATGTTTTTCGCGATTTAGAAATTCGTGAATCTGATACACTCGAAGATTTACACAACATTATTACGCAATCATTTGGTTTTGATGGTACTGAAATGGCTTCATTTTACATAAGTGATAATCAGTGGAATCAAGGTGAGGAAATTTCGTTATTCGATTTAAGTGAAGATGCATCTGCACGTTTAATGAACGAAACTTCTATTGACAGTGTGGTTTTTGAAATGCAACCTAAACTTATTTATGTTTATGACTTTTTAAGTTTATGGACATTTTATGTAGAATTAGCTGAAATTGTTGAAGAAAGCCAAGAAGTAGATTACCCTAATTTAATGTTTGTTCAAGGGCAAGTTCCAGATACAGCTCCAAATAAAGTTTTTGAAGCCGATGATGAGCACGATGAATTTGATGAGTTTGAAGATGGTATTGATATGGATGATTATGATAACCTAGATTTTGATGAAAACTGGAATTAAACTCTTATTATCTAATTTTTCCAGGCTTAAAATTTTCGTAGTTATCAGTTAAATATTCTAAAGATTTTTTTAATATTTTGCCCATAGACCTACATTTCAAAAAGTCACCATCTAAAGTATATTCATAAATCTTAGATTTCAATAAATCTATATTTTCTGGTTTAGAAATAGTGTCTTCCATCATGGAATCTATCAATCTATCTATCCTTCCATGATAACTTTTCAAACGTTTAACAAGAATGGAACGCTCTTCTATTTTATATTGATCAATTGACAATTTTTGAAACATTTCTGAAACCAATGCAACCATTTTTACATTCTCTTTAAAAAACTGAGGTCTGTAAATATTAAACTTTCCTTCGTATGATTGTTGATCAAAATCTATAGCTCTAATTTTATAAACGACATGATCAAAATCATGCGTAGGCACAATAACATAGTTATACGACCTCATATCTCCCAAAAGCCTTATCATACAACGCTCATTAAACTTTACAAACTCTTTAGCTATTTGAGCTTTCTCAGACCTATCGCATTTAGGAAGAAAGTTTTTGATAAACTCATCACCAGGTATACCAGCAATATGCTCTTCAATTAAGGTGTCTTTATGAACTAAAAAATTCAGATTGTATGGAGACAACATATGCTCTAATTCCAAGCCATAGACACGAGAAGCGTCAGCTTTTTTTATATAAAAATAGGTGAAATTATCATTCAACACATTTCTAATCTTTATTCTAAAAGGCTTAGAGTTTCCAAACGTACAATAATCAATAGCATCTACACTTAAAAAAAGAAAACGTATTCTCATTACCGTCAGAATGCAGAATAGTATATATTTTTTTTAATGACTGTTCTATTTCTTGTCTTTCAAATTCATTATAGTAAACACGAATCCATAATGTATCATTATCATCTTTATCATAAACAACTATCGACCCTTGAAAACGTAATAAATCATCATAAAAAAGAGGAAGTATTATATTTCTATTATATCGCGCTAAGTAATTCTCTAACTTAGGAGTTACAGGATACGATGGTTTCTTTTTCGATATTTTTAAATCTTGCATAGGAATTTCTAACTTGTTCAAATTTAACATTTTTATCCTTAAGCTTGTAACAAAAATTAAAGAGTATCGTCATACTTTAATAACTAACTAATGTCATTTTTTTCGACATAAAACATGATAACATTGGATTCTATTCTTACCATTAATAATCTCACAAAAAAATTCGGAAGCTTAACAGCTGTCAAAAACCTATCGTTTACTATAAACAAAGGTAATGTTTATGGTATTTTAGGTCCAAACGGCAGTGGAAAATCTACCACACTGGGCATGGTTTTAAATGTTGTAAATAAAACTGAAGGTAATTTTTATTGGTTTGACGGAAACACCTCAACACACAATGCCTTAAAAAAAGTAGGTGCTATTATTGAACGCCCAAACTTTTATCCTTACATGACGGCTTACCAAAATTTAAAATTAGTTTGTAAGATTAAAGAAGTCGATTTTAATAAAATTGATGAAAAATTAGAAGTTGTTGGGCTATTAGACAGAAAAAACCATAAGTTCAAAACCTATTCTTTAGGCATGAAACAGCGGTTAGCAATAGCTTCTGCTCTATTAAACGATCCTGAAATTTTAATTCTTGACGAACCAACAAATGGCTTAGACCCTCAAGGCATTCATCAAATTAGAGGGATAATTAAACAAATTGCTGCAAAAGGTACAACCATATTATTAGCCTCTCATCTATTAGATGAAGTTGAAAAAGTATGCTCTCATGTTTTGGTACTTCGTAAAGGCGAAAAATTATATTCAGGTCGTGTAGATGAAATGATTTCTAGCCATGGTTTTTTTGAATTGAAATGTAATAATCAAGACAACCTCATTACATTTATTGAAAATAATACTGCTTTTAGAAAAATTAAAATTGAAGGTGACATAATTACTGCATTTTTAAATGAGCCGATGAAATCTGATGATTTTAACAAACAGCTTTTTGAAGCAGGTATTATTTTAACACATTTAGTACAACGCAAAGAAAGCTTAGAAGAGCAGTTTTTACAATTAACAGATAATAATTAGACCCAACCAAAACACACCACATGTTACGACTTTTAAATTTAGAATTACAAAAGCTTTTACTTAATAGAACAAGTAAAATACTCATTTTTGTATCTTTTATTTTACCTTTTTTTGTTATATTATTATCATCACTAAAAATTAATGTATTCGGTTTTTTTACTCTAGAACTTGGAGAATTAGGGATTTTCAACTTCCCTATAATATGGCACTTAACAACTTTTTTTGCTTCACAATTCAAGTTTTTCTTTGCAATTGTTGTTGTAAGTATGATAGGAAATGAATACAGTAACAAAACCATAAAACAAAACTTAATAGATGGTTTAAGCAAAAAGGAATTTATTCTTTCTAAATTTTATACCATTGTGTTCTTTTCTTTAGTTTCTACGGTATTAATAACTTTAATTTCGTTTTGCATTGGCATGTATTATTCTAGTTACAATGAAATAAATATTATAATAAGAGAAACAAACTTTTTAGTAGCATACTTTGTAAAGCTAGTTGGATTTTTTAGTTTGTGTTTGTTTTTTGGTATGTTAGTTAAACGCTCTGCATTTGCTTTAGCCTTTTTATTTATTTTATATATTTTAGAGTGGATTGTTTTCGGACTTATAACATGGCAATCAAATATTGAAGTTGCTGAAAAAATCCAGAATTTCTTCCCCCTTAAATCTATGTATAAGTTAATTGATCAACCATTTCAAAGAATTGCAATGACTAAGTTTCCTGATAAAGTTGACTTATCATACGATTACGCTGTGCATTGGCAAGAAATCATTATTGTGCTTGGTTGGACTGCTGTATTTATCTTTTTGTCGTACAGATTGTTAAAAAAGCGAGATTTATAATATCTTTTAATAGCTTTGCTGTTGATGAAAAAAATAATAGCAGTTTTTCTTTTTATTAATGGCATATTTTGTTTTGCACAAAAAGAAGCTTCTAATTGGTATTTTGGAAACAATGCTGGTATAACTTTCAACACAGATGGCAGTGTTACAGCACTAAACGATGGAAAATTAAGCACCATAGAAGGTTGCACTTCTATATCAGATACCAATGGAAACTTATTATTCTATACTGATGGTATTACCGTTTACAATAAAAACCATACGGTAATTGCAAATGGATTATATGGAGATCCTTCAAGTACACAATCGGCCATTATTGTTCCAAAACCAAATGATCCTAATATTTATTATATTTTCACTATTGATACATCTACTGGTGACGACCCTGACTTTGGATTTAATTATTCTATAATAGACATCTCTTTAAATGGTGGTTTAGGTGATATTACATTAAAAAACAGTAACCTCCTTCAGGATAGCTCTGAAAAAATATCAGCAGTAGTAAAAGATTGTAAAACACAATCTATTTGGGTTATTACTTTTGCTAACCCTACTGGAGCTCCTACAAACATCTACAATACATTTCATGCCTTTGAAGTTAGTAACTCAGGTATAAACACAATACCTATTTCTTCTACATTTGCAGATATAAATATCGAGGATCAAAGAGGCTATTTAAAACTATCACCCGATGGCACTAAAATGGCTTGTGCTAATAGTAGAAGTGGTTTATATTTATATGATTTCGATGCCTCAACGGGGATTGTAAGTAACCAAACTAAATTAACTATAAGTGGAAGAAACACAAATCCCTATGGTATAGAGTTTTCTCCTAATAGTCAATTACTTTACATTCATGCGTCTAACGATTTTTTTGATTTTGATAACCCTTCTAATAATAATATCCCTTCTAATCATACCTCATCATTGATACAATACAATTTACTTACATCTAACATTGGTGCTTCTGCAACTATTATTGATGATAGACAATTGTACAGAGGTGGTTTGCAACTAGGGCCAGATGGCAAAATATATAGAGCATTAAGCTCCACATATAATTCTGGCACTTCTTACCTAGGGGTAATTAAAGACCCTAATAATTTAGGTTTAGCATGCAATTATGTTCATAATGCTATCAACCTAGCTCCTAACTCTTCATCTCAAGGATTACCTCCATTTATAACGTCCTTTTTTTCTGAAAAAATTGATATTATAAATAATAATAGCAATATATTTTCAACATCTTTATCCTTATGTGAGGAAGAAACTTATACTCTAATCGCAGATGATATTAATGGAGCAACCTATATTTGGAAACGTAATGATGTCGTTTTACCGGAGGAAAGTGAGTTCTATTTAATAGTTTCTCAAGATGGATTGTATGAAGTCTTCATTGATCCAAACACTGGTGAATGTGACAAAAACCTTGAGGGACAAGCGAAAATAACATTTAACCCAAACCCCATGGCTTATGATTATACTTTAATTCAATGTGATGAAGATGGTATTTTTGGCGGATTTACAAGATTTAATTTAAATGAAGCTACTGCTTATTTAACAAATAATGTTACAGGTCTCTCTGTTAAATTCTACACAGATATTGCAAGAACAAATGAAATAACCAATACCATTTCTTATAATTATAATGCTGATAACCCAAAACCTATATACATAAAGGTTATTGATAATGTGACAAATTGTTTCGATGTATCTGAATTAACACTTGAACTTAACACGACCCAATTCAACAATTTTTCAGCAACAGCTTTATGTGATGAAATAAATTCTGAAGATGGAATAAACACATTTAATCTTAATGATATTACAACTGAAATACAATCTTTTAATAATATTGCATTCCCTATCAATTATTACAGAAATTATGATGATGCATTATTAGAAGAAAATAATTTAGGAACTTCTTTTATTAACACCAATCATCCATATAAACAAACTATTTACGCACGTATTGAAAATGATAATGATTGTTTCGGTATTAGTGAGGTATATTTAACTGTAAATAAATTACCTGAAATCGAAATTGAAGATTTAACTTATTATTGCTTAAACGACTTTCCTAAAGCCATCACGATAAATGCTGGAATTATAAACGATTCACCCAATAACTACACCTACAATTGGTCTACAGGTGAAAGCACCTATGATATTGACATAAACGAAATAGGAACGTATTCCGTTATAGTAACAAATACTAATGGATGCTCAAAAAAGAGAACAATTATTGTTGAGCCTTCTAATACTGCATCCATAGAAAACATAAACATCGTTGATGTTACTGAAAACAACACAATCACCATACTGGTCTCTGGAGAAGGTACTTACGAGTATAACTTAATTGATGAAAATAACACACGATCTAGACCGTATCAAGAAAGTAATATATTCGAAAATGTAGCTCCTGGAATATATACTGCTAATGTAATGGATATAAAAAATAATTGTGGCTCAATAAGCCAAAAAGTATCTGTAATAGGGTTCCCTAAAGTATTTACACCTAATGGTGATGGTTATAATGACACTTGGCAAGTTTATGGTATTTCTAATATGTTTCAACCTAACTCTAAAATACTTATTTTTAATAGATTTGGTAAATTGATAAAAGAGTTAAATCCTTTAGGTGAAGGTTGGAATGGTACATTTAATGGTAATATTTTACCTTCTGATGATTATTGGTTTTCTGTAAAATTACAAGATGGTAGAGTTTTTAAAAACCATTTCACTTTAAAACATTAAACATAAAACGGTGTACAAGCATCAAGGTAATGCGTTTTACCGTTGTTTCCTTGCATTTCGTCTAAATTATGTCTAATTTTCGCAACTTATTAAAGTTAACTAATAATTGTTTTACCCAAATAGAACAACATGAATAAATGCCTACATACATATTTCTTTTTAGTTATATTTTGTTGTAGCTTTTCTTTAGTGTTTTCTCAAAAAATAACTGTAGACAATTCAGCGAACTTAGAACAACTTATTCAAGATAACCTTGAAAAAGGTTGTGTTTCAATTACAAATATAACTTCATCTATAAATGGAAGTAGTTATGGTTTTTCAAGTTATGCTCAATTTAATAGAGGCAATTCTAACTTTCCGTTTCAAAGTGGTATAATGATGACTACTGGTAATGCTTTATCTGCTGGAAATTCAACAATTACACCAACACTTAGTGATGGTCCAACAAATTGGGGATCAGACTCAGATCTAGAAGCTGCATTAGGAGTTAATAACACATATAATACAACCGTTATAGAGTTTGATTTTGTATCAACTTCTAATCAATTACAGTTTAATTATTTATTAGCCTCAGAAGAATATGAAAGTGTAAATTCTTGTCAATTTTCTGATGGTTTTGCATTTTTAATAAAACCAACAGGAAGTGGTTCTGCTTATGATAATATAGCCGTAATTCCAAATACGACAACACCAGTAAACACAGGAAATATCCACCCACAAATAGGTTCCAATTGCCCAGCAATAAATGAACAATATTTTGAGGGCTATAACCTTGGAGACACAAATTATGAAGGGAGAACAACCGTATTAACAGCATCAACCGCTATAGTACCATATGCACAATACCATATTAAATTGGTTATCGCCGATCAATCTGATGAAACTTTTGATTCTGCCGTTTTTATTGAAGCTGATAGTTTCAAAATTTTAGATTTAGGTGATGATATTTCTACTTGTTCTGGGGCTGCTTTATTAAATGCTGATATTCAAAATCCATCAGCTACTTACAGGTGGTTTTTAAACAATAATGAAATTGATGGACAAACAAACTCAACACTTAATGCGATTCAAAGTGGCACTTACAGCGTTGAAGTTACCGTACCACTTAATGATAGTGCATGTGTAGAAGAAGATGACATTATAGTTGTACTAAATACCGAAGAAAACATCAGTCCCATATCAGATTATGAGATGTGTGATGATGTTTCAAATGGCGTTGGTGTAGAAAGCTTCGACCTTTCTCTTAAAGATTCAGAAATCATAACTAACATTCAAAACATACCGTTTACTAATTATACTTTCTCCTACCACTTATCTGATGCTGATGCTAGAAATAATAACGGCATTACTACAATAGAAAACACCATAAGTCCACAACCTATTATTGTTCGTATTGAAGATACAGATACAGGGTGTTTAGGATTTACACGTTTTAATTTAATAGTAAACCCTATTCCTAATATAACACCACCAACAACACTTAATGTTTGTGATAGTGATGAAAATCCAGATGGTTATTCAATCATAGATTTAACAGAAAAGGACGACGAAATAACAGGTGGACAAAATAATTTGATAGTAACTTATTATTCCAATCCAGATGATGCTGATATTGGTAGTGGCGATAATCAAATAATCACCTATACAAATAGTACGACCCCATCAGATACAGTTTTTGTTAGAGTTTATGATACTCAAACAGGTTGTTACAACACTACAACTTTAGATATCAACATGGACATAAGTCCTATCGTTAATACAGATACTCAATATATTGATGCCTGTGATCACGACCCCATAGATGGCTTTGCTACATTTGATTTAACAGAAGTTCTTGCTGATATTATAGGAACGTTAACAGGTGTTACACCTTCTTTTCACGAAACTTATTTGGATGCTGAATCTGGAAGTAATCCAATTGCTGATGCTACAAATTATAATAACATTCAACAAAATCTCCAAGAGGTTTATGTTAGAATTGAAGACGATAATACAAGATGTTATAGAATTGTCCCCATAGAAATTCATACAAATTTATTACTTACAGGAACATCAGTAGAAGATTTTGCCTTGTGTGATACCGAAGGTAGTGGTGGAATTATCGGCTTTCCTTTAAACACAGTTCAATCATTTATAGCGAATGGCTTACCTAACATTAAGGTTACGTTTTATGATTCTGAAGATGATAGAGATAATAGTAATAACCCCATACCCAAGGGTGTCCTTTTTGAAGTTAGTGCTACAAGCCCTAAAACACTATATATAAGAATAGATAATGGTGATTGCAATGAAGTAGCTGAAATTCGACTTATTGTAAATCCTATTTTATTATTTGAGCCGACAGCTCCTATTACTTATTGTGATAATGACGATGATGTTACAGATGGGAGCGTAAGTGTAGACTTATCCTATTTTGATGATATAGTAACTGGAGGAAACACAGACTTTACTACTAGATATTTTCTACAACAAGATGACACAAATAATGATGCACTCGCACTCCCTCCTTTTCATACAGTTACTGGAACAGAAACTATATATGTTCGGATTGAAAATGTAGATACAGGTTGTAAAACTGTTTCTAATTTTGATATTGAAATCATTCAAGCTCCAGAAACAACAAACCCGGATCCTATTATTATATGTGATAATGATCAGGATGGTTTTTCCATAATCAATTTAAATGATGTTATTACAAAAGTTGTTACAGATCCAACGCAGTTTAATATAGATTTCTATACGTCTTTAGATGATGCTGATGCTGGTAACAATCCCATTCCTGTTTCAGAAAGAGACACTTATAATTCTAATACACAAACTATTTATATTAAAGTAGAAAATACTACTTGTTATAAAATTACACCATTAGAGGTTATAATTAATACCACACCTGTTTTTCCTATTATTGAACCGCTTCAAGTTTGTGAAGACGACAATGACCAAATTGAAGCTTTTATATTATCTGATAAAGATGCTGAAATTTTAAACGGACAAATTGGAAAAGAAGTGTATTACTTTGAAAAGGAAACTGATGCTTTAACAGGAAATACAGCCAATGCTATCGACAAATACAATGACTTTTTTAATACATCTCCAACCCAAACCATATACGTACGTGTTGAAAATATAACGGCCCCTGATTGTTATGGAACTGATGCATTCACCATTAGAGTATCATCAAACCCGATATACAATACTGCTTTTGAAGATTATTTCCAATGTGATGATGAAAGTAATGATGAAAAGCATCTGTTTGATTTAAATGAAAAAATTACTGAGATAAAGCAAGGAGCACCAAATCCAGATGATTTAGAAATCTCTTTTCATTTATTTGATGATGATGCTCAATTTGGGAACTTGCCTGTGTCGCTTCAATATACTAACATAAGTAATCCACAAAAACTATATGTAAGGATTAAAAGCACAAACACCCAATGTATTGTGGTAGATGAATTTGATATTAAGATCATTCCCGCACCAAACCTTACAGATGCCAGTCCATTTAGAGTTTGCGATAATGATTCAAATCGCTATGACGGCGTGACTGAATTTAATCTAGATGATGCAGATTACCAAAATTTAGATAGAATACAAACAGGCGTTGTGGTTCATTATTTCGAAAACTTTGATGATATTAATCAAGATGATGCTTTAGATAATAGTCTTGCAATTGCAAATCCCACAAACTACATTTCTAACACCAAAACAGTGTATATAAAAGTAACGAATACTTTAACAGAATGTTTTACAATAATACCTTTGGATCTGGTTGTAGAATCGCCACCAGTTATTAACAACATAGGCACTATTCTTATATGCGACAATGACACTAATACTTATGATTTATTACAAGTAAATTATATGCTTTTAACAGACCCAAGTACTGCCAGCATATCGTATTATAATTCTATAGATGATGCAAAAGATGATAATGCGACTCCAATAGGGAACATCTTTAATTACACATCAAGTATTCACACCATTTTTGTAAGGCTTGAAAACACCGATTTCAATTGCTTTGTCACCACATCATTCAACTTACAAATAAACCCCAATCCTATAGCCTATACGCCTGAAGATTTAACGGAATGTGATGATGATTATGATGGTGTTTTTGAATTTGATTTGTCACAAAATGATGATGACATAGTAGGAACTCAAAACCCAACACTATTTACAGTTACTTACTATACCGATTTAACAAAAGCCGAGGCAGGAATAGCCGAAATTAATTATTCGCATCCAGCGATTAATGGCGATATCATATTTGCCAGAATAGAAAACAAAGACACACGTTGTTATGATATTACACAATTCACGGTTTTTGTAAATCCATTACCGGCTATATATATAAATGACGTTATACCTCTATGCGTTAATAACTTACCATTGATTATAGATGCCCAAACAGAAAACCCTGCCGATACGTATTTGTGGTCTACTGGAGAAACCACACCTCAAATAGAATTGGATCTTGGAGATATTGGAAATTACTGGGTAACTGTAACAAGAGCTTATACCAACGCTCCTAGTTGTGAGTATACAAAATCGTTTTCAGTAATTGAATCGGCTATTGCAGATATAAACTTTACAACAACTGTAGATTTTGCTGAGCCAAATAAAATAACCATTGATGCAAGCGGAATTGGCGATTATGTTTATATTTTAGATAATGGTGAACCTCAAGTTTCTAATGTTTTTGAAAATGTAACGCTTGGTCCACATACTGTTACAGTTAGAGATTTAAATGGTTGTGAAGATATTTCTCAAGAAGTAACTGTTTTCGACATACCAAAATTTGTAACTCCTAATAATGATGGGTACTTTGACACTTGGCATGTTGTTGACCATAATCAATTACCAGGAACCATCGTTTATATTTACGACAGATATGGTAAACTTATAAAAACCTTACCACACACATCCATTGGTTGGGATGGCACATATAATGGCTATAACATGCCAGCAGATGACTATTGGTTTGTAGCAAACATTATTCAACAAGGTAATGCTTTTACAATAAAAGGACACTTCGCTTTAAAAAGATAACCCATATATTTTGTTTAATTTTGCAATATGCAATTCAAAATTGAATCCGAATTTAGTCCTACGGGCGATCAACCGCAAGCTATAAAAAAGCTTGTTGCTGGTATTGAATCCAATGAAACCTACCAAACCCTGTTAGGGGTTACAGGTTCTGGAAAAACCTTTACAATAGCAAATGTTATTGAAGAAGTACAACGCCCTACTTTAGTTCTAGCTCATAACAAAACGCTGGCAGCTCAGTTATATTCAGAATTTAAACAGTTTTTCCCTAATAATGCTGTAGAATATTTTGTATCCTATTATGATTATTACCAACCCGAAGCATACATTCCTGTTTCAGGTGTTTATATTGAAAAAGATTTATCTATAAATGAAGAAATAGAAAAAATGCGTCTAAGCGCAACTTCTTCTTTACTATCAGGACGTAGAGATGTTTTAGTTATTGCCTCTGTTTCTTGTATTTATGGTATAGGAAATCCTGTGGAATTTCAAAAAAATGTGGTTAAGCTAAAACGCGATCAAGAAATTTCAAGAACAAAATTATTACATCAACTCGTGCAAAGTTTATATTCTAGAACCGAAGCCGATTTTAAACATGGGAATTTCAGAATAAAAGGCGACACGGTCGATATTTTTCCTAGTTATGCAGATGATGCCTTTAGAATCCACTTTTTTGGAGATGAAATAGAAGACATAGAATCCTTTAATATTCAAACCAACCAAGTCATTGAAAAATATGACCAACTTACTATCTATCCTGCAAACATGTTTGTTACTTCTCCTGATGTATTACAGGGTGCAATTAAAAATATTCAAGACGATTTAGTAAAACAACACGATTACTTCAAAGAGATTGGTAAGCATCTTGAAGCAAAACGTCTTAAAGAGCGAACCGAATTCGATTTAGAAATGATTAGAGAATTAGGATACTGCTCTGGTATAGAAAATTATTCGCGCTACCTAGATGGCAGAGAACCTGGTACGCGACCGTTCTGTTTATTAGATTATTTTCCCGACGATTATTTAATGGTTGTAGATGAAAGTCACGTAACCATTTCTCAAGTACATGCTATGTATGGAGGTGATCGAAGCAGAAAAGAAAACCTAGTTGAATATGGTTTTAGACTTCCAGCAGCAATGGACAACAGACCACTAAAATTTGAAGAATTTGAAGCTATACAAAATCAAGTGATTTATGTAAGTGCCACACCAGCAGATTACGAATTACAAAAAACAGATGGTGTATATGTAGAGCAAGTTATTCGTCCTACAGGGTTGTTAGATCCTATTATTGAAATTCGCCCAAGTTTAAACCAGATTGATGATTTAATTGAAGAAATCCAGCAACGTGTTGAAAAAGACGAAAGAACACTTGTAACAACACTTACTAAGCGTATGGCTGAAGAACTGACTAAATATTTAGACAGAATTCAAATTCGTTGTCGTTACATACACAGCGATGTTGACACTCTAGAACGCGTTGAAATTATGCAAGATTTGCGTAAAGGTTTGTTTGATGTTTTAGTAGGTGTTAATTTATTACGTGAAGGTTTAGATTTACCCGAAGTATCTCTAGTTGCTATTTTAGATGCTGATAAAGAAGGTTTTTTACGTTCGGCACGTTCACTAACACAAACTGTTGGTAGAGCTGCTAGAAACCTTAATGGAAAAGCCATAATGTATGCTGACAAAATAACAAGAAGCATGCAAAAAACGATTGATGAAACTGAATACAGACGCGAAAAACAAATTGCTTATAATACGAAACACAATTTAAAACCTAAAGCCTTAAATAAAAGCTTAGATAATGCTTTAACTAAAAACTCGGTAAGCACATATAGTTATGAATTGGAAGCCTTAAAAGCTGCAGAACCAGAAAGCGAATACTTAAGTAAACCTGATTTAGAAAAGAAAATTAAAGAAAAACGTAAACTTATGGAAGCAGCTGCAAAAGCCTTAGATTTTATTATAGCTGCAAAACTAAGGGATGAAATTAAAAGCTATCAACAAAAACTAGAAAAGCTAAAAGTATAAACTTTTAGCTTTTCTAGTTTTTCCTTAAAAAAGGGTAAACAACACTTCAAAATTGATCCTAGCAGTAGTTTTTAATTATATTGAGTTTTAAATATATCTATCAATACATCTGGTGGCACTATTTTATTTGGAAAACTTTCCATTAAGTATAAGACCTTGGTTATAGACTCATGACTCAGTCCCATACGCAAACCAAAATTGTATAACTTTATAACACCTGCAGAATTATTTTCTTCTCCAAATTCTTGTTCTATATTCATTAATAATACTAATCTATGAAATTGAACAATACGCTCACTATGAGATTTTAAATGTGTATATGTAACAGGATGCTCTATTAAATAATCAAAATCTTCACGTGTTATTTCTAATTGTTTAGCAACACCTAACAAAAAATTATACTCTATATTCCTTATATCTTTATCGTACTTCGCAAAGGCTATCATTTCAGATAAAAGACTTAATTTTTCTACTCTATTAACCATTCTATTGAGGGATTAAATAATTACAATATAAAGTTACATACAAAAGACATTTAATAATCGTAGATATAATGTAACTTATCGAAAAATGGATAGTATTTTATCGTCATTTTTATTTACTTTATCAATAACACTTATTTTTTCAACTAATAAAATTGCATTTCATCATTTTTTATACTTTAAAAAAAAACAACCATTTTTACGTAAACAACTAATTACAAGCGAGTTATAATCTAATTATTTAATTAAAAGTACTATAAATCAAAACCAATAATTAAGGTATATTTGCATAAGTTTCTAAAACGCTAGAAACATATATGCTTTAAATTAAATCGACAAAATGCAGTCGTTTAAAAAGCTAAAATATATAGATATGACAAACAATGATATTTTAAAAAAATTACGAGTTGCTTTAAAACTTAGAGACGATGATATTGTAAAAATATTAGGTCTTGTAGATTTTAGAATTTCTAAAAGTGAATTAGGTGCTTTTTTCAGAAAGGAAGATCACCCAAAATATATGGAATGTGGCGACCAAATTTTACGAAATTTTTTAAATGGCTTAGTAATTCATTTAAGAGGACCAATGCCTAAAAAAGGAGAAAACAAACCACAAAAAAAGAGCAACGATTAACGTTGCTCTTTTTATATAAATAAAATAAATACTATTTTAAGCTAATACTTGTTGTACTTTATCTGCAGCTTCTTGAAATTCTGTAGCACTCATAACATCCAATCCTGAATTGTCTATTAATTCTTTTGCTATGTCTGCATTAGTTCCTTGTAATCGCACTATAATTGGTACGTTAATAGTCCCCATATTCTTATAAGCATCAATAACACCTTGTGCTACACGATCGCAACGAACAATACCTCCAAAAATATTTATTAAAATAGCCTTTACTGCAGGATCTTTTAATATAATTTGAAATGCTGCTTCTACACGAGCTGCATCTGCAGTACCACCAACATCTAAAAAGTTAGCTGGCTCGCCACCTGCTTGTTTAATTAAATCCATAGTTGCCATTGCTAAACCAGCACCATTCACCATACATCCAACATTTCCTTCTAAGTCAACATAATTCAAACCTAGTTCTCCTGCTTCAACTTCAATAGCACTTTCTTCACGTACGTCACGTAAATCTACATAATCTTTATGTCTGTAAAGCGCATTATCATCAATAGTTACTTTAGCATCAACAGCCAAAATTTTATCATCACTCGTTTTTAAAACAGGATTAATTTCAAATAAAGAAGAGTCAGATTTCACATAAGCAGTATAAAGATTAGCAACAAACTTTGTCATTTCTTTAAAAGCTAATCCTGATAAACCTAAATTAAAAGCAATACGTCTTGCCTGAAATGGCATTAAACCAACAGTAGGATCTATTTCTTCTGTAAATATTAAATGTGGTGTTTCTTCTGCAACCGTTTCAATATCCATGCCTCCTTCTGTAGAATACATTATCATATTACGTCCTGTACCTCTATTTAATAAAACAGAAACATAAAACTCACTTGTTTCACTTTCTCCAGGGTAATAAACATCCTCTGCAATTAATACTTGATGTACACGCTTTCCTTCTGCTGAAGTTTGTGGCGTTACTAAATCCATCCCAATTATTTGTCCAGCAATATCTTCTACTTCTTGTAAATTTTTAGCAAGTTTTACTCCGCCACCTTTACCACGACCACCTGCATGAACTTGAGCCTTAATAACATGCCAACTTGTGCCTGTTTCAGAAGTTAATTGTTTTGCAGCTGCGACAGCTTCTTTTGCATTTTGTGCAACAATACCACGTTGTATACGTACACCAAAACTGCTTAATATTTGTTTTCCTTGATATTCGTGTAAATTCATAATTTGCTTAATATTTAAGTAGAGCAAATGTAAATAATAGCAATTAATTAATCTAATTTATTTTAACTAAGAATATTGACATGTATGTTAAACCAACTCAGATGTTAAATATTTAACAAAATGTTTAATTTGTATAATTTTTTATTTATTTATTTTTTATAAGTATTAAAAAAATATCTTTGCCAAAAATTTAAAAACTATGTTAGAAAGTCAATTGCTTAAAATTGCCGAAGATTTTGGAAGTCCAGTTTATGTATATGATGCTAATAAAATAGAAGCTCAGTACAATAGATTAACAAATGCTTTTAAAAATGTAAAAAAACTTAAACTTAATTATGCTGTAAAAGCATTATCAAATATATCTATATTAAAATTATTTAAATCTTTAGGATCTGGGATAGATACTGTTTCTATTCAAGAGGTTCAACTTGGTTTAGCAGCTGGTTTTTCACCAGAACAAATCATTTTTACACCAAATGGTGTTTCATTATCTGAAATTGAAGAAGCTGCAAATCTAGGTGTAAAAATTAACATAGATAACCTTGCTATTTTAGAACAATTTGGCACAAAGCATCCTAATGTTCCCGTATGTATTCGTATTAACCCACATGTTATGGCTGGTGGAAATGCTAATATTTCTGTTGGACACATAGATTCTAAATTCGGAATTTCAATTCACCAAATACCACATATTCTTCGCATTGTTGAAAATACTAAAATGAATATTAATGGTATACACATGCATACAGGTAGTGATATTTTAGATATTGAAGTGTTTTTATATGCTAGCGAAATTTTATTTGAAACAGCTAAACAATTTAAAAATTTAGACTTTATCGATTTTGGTTCTGGGTTTAAAGTACCTTATAAACCAGGTGATATTGAAACTAATATTGAAGAATTAGGAAAAAAACTATCAAAAAGATTTAACGATTTCTGTAAGGAATATGGGAAAGAGTTAACGCTAGCTTTTGAACCAGGCAAATTTTTAGTAAGTGAATCTGGATATTTTCTAACTAAAGTAAATGCTGTAAAACAAACAACCTCAACAGTATTTGCTCAAGTTGATTCTGGTTTCAATCATTTAATACGTCCTATGTTTTACGGGTCGCATCATGAAATTTCAAACATTTCTAACTTAAAAGGACGCGAACGTTTTTATACCGTTGTTGGATATATATGCGAGACCGATACCTTTGGAAATAACCGCCGTATCAATGAAATTAACGAGGGCGATATTTTATGCTTTAAAAATGCTGGAGCCTATTGTTTTTCAATGGCTAGTAATTATAACTCACGTTTTCGTCCTGCCGAAGTATTATGGTACAATGATAAAGCACATTTAATTAGAAAAAGAGAAACATTTGAAGATATTTTAAATAATCAAGTTGAAGTTAATTTTTCTTCAAAAAAAGAAACAGCAATAGCTAAATAACACCCTTTGTTCATAATTAATTCTCTTTAGAGCAATATTGTTTTAAAGAGGATTTTTTTTTAAATAAATTCATTTAAATACCGTTAAATAATATAATCCATTTACTTTTGGAAGCTAACAATATTTTTAATGAATTTCACAAACCCATTAGTATACGGTGTTCCTTGTTTTTTAGGACTTATCTTAATTGAACTAGTCTACAGTAAACATCATAAAAAAGAAAAAAACAAAGACTTATACGATTGGAAAGATTTAACTGCTAGCCTTACTATGGGTATTGGTTCTGCTATATTAGCTCCACTTGCTAAAACAATAGCATTTATATTAGTTTTTAGCTTTACCTATGAAATCTTTAATCCAGAAATAAACGGGGTTAGAACTAATATTATGGGATACCAATCTTTTGGTTATGCTTGGTATATCTGGATACTTTGCCAATTAGCTGATGATTTTAGTTACTATTGGTTCCATAGACAAAATCATAATGTGCGTTTTCTTTGGGCTGCACATATTGTACACCATTCTTCTGATAATTTTAATTTAGGTACTGCCGTGAGAAACGGATGGTTTACTATTTTCTATAAACCATTCTTTTATATGTGGATTCCTGCTATAGGTTTTCCTCCAGAAATGCTTGTTGTTTGCTTAGGTATTGAAGCCCTTTGGCAGTTTCAATTACATTCAGTATATGTTCCAAAAATGGGATTCATTGAAAAATTCATGAATACTCATACCATGCATCAAGTACATCATGCTCAGAATATTGAGTATATGGACAAAAACCATGGAGGTTTCTTAAATATTTTTGATAAAATTTTTGGCACTTGGAAAGAACTTGATGAAACTATTGATATTAAATATGGCGTTACAAAAGCACCAAATTCATACAATCCTTTAGTTATATTAACTCATGAATATAAAGATATTTGGAATGATATGAAAAAATCTAAAAACTGGTATCATAAATTCATGTATGCTTTTGCTGCTCCTGGATGGAGTCATGATGGTAGCACACTAACTATAAAGCAACAGCAAAACTTAAAAAAAACAAATAAAGCCACTTAATATAGGCTAAGCATTTTTCTTCGATTGAGCTATTTTCGTAAAAATAATTCAAAATAGTTGTTAATATTATATATTTTATTTAATATTATAACATATTCCCCTAAGTCTTTTTCAATAATAGCATTATAATAAAAAAAGACGACATGCCTAAATGCATTTTAAAATTCTTTAAAAAGCTTAATAAACCAATTTCTGGTAAGCACTTCATTTTGCAGAGGCATTCCATATTATAGATTAAAAGCACACAAATGTAAGACCCTCAATTTCATTTTCATTATCCAACCATATGCCAATTCATATGAAATTAATAAAAGGAGAAAACAATTTTAAAAAAAATCTATTTCTATCAGAAAATAGCTTTTTAAGATATTTAAACTTTTCAATACTTTATTTGGCACAAGGGGCACCAGAAGGAATTACTTTTTACGCCATTCCTGCATGGTTAGCTATGAATAACAAAACACCAATGGAAATTGCAAGTTATGTAGCAGTTATTGGAATTCCTTGGAGCTTTAAAATCCTTATTGCCCCACTTATGGATCGGTTTACTTTTTTATCGATGGGAAGAAAAAGACCATGGGTTATCTTTGGGCAATTAGGTTTAATAATCAGTTTTTTAGCTATTGGATTGGTACAAGACCCTTTAAATAATTTAGATAGCTTAATGATAGCTGGGTTTTTTATTAGCTTTTTTGGAGCCTTCCAAGATGTTGCAACAGATGGAATGGCTATAGAAGTTGTTCCTGAAAATGAACAAGCACGTGCTAATGGTCTTATGTGGGGATCTAAAACAATTGGCGTTTCGCTTACACTTGTTGCTGGAACAGCATTAATTAACGCCTTAGGGTTTTCTATAGCAATTCCTTTTTTATCTATTGCTTTTGCCTTTTTCATACTAGTTCCTATTTGCTTTAGAGAAAGACCAGGAGAAAAATTAATGCCTTGGACTAAGGGTAAGCCTTCCGAGTATGCAAAAACGATTCAACTTGATAGTTGGAAAAAAATATTTAAAGGTCTTTTAAAAGTAATTATTCTTCCTTCAAGTATATTCATAAGTATTGCCATTTGTTTTAACGGTATGTTAAATGGGGTAATAGATACACTATTACCAATCTATACGATCCAAGAATTAGGGTGGACTAATACTTCATTTTCTCAAGTTTATTCTACAACCACTCTAATAAGTGGTTTATTTGGGATGTTTGCAGGT
This sequence comes from Flavobacteriaceae bacterium HL-DH10, assembly GCA_031826515.1. Taxonomy (NCBI): domain Bacteria; kingdom Pseudomonadati; phylum Bacteroidota; class Flavobacteriia; order Flavobacteriales; family Flavobacteriaceae; genus Thalassobellus; species Thalassobellus suaedae. Next base: position 317,524 of record CP134536.1, read on the forward strand.
GGTGCATTAGTTGACTTTTTCGGAGAAAAAAGAATGCTTTCAATTTATCTCATATTAACCATAGCAATACTTTTTATTATTGGCTTATCATCTTCACTTTGGGGGTTTAATTCTTTCATTTTTGGATTTATTCTTATATCAACCTTACTAGGTACTTTTATAAGTATCGCCTTTTTTGCAACAGCTATGAGATTATGTTATAAAACTGTAGCAGCTACTCAATTTACGCTTTATATGGCTATCTCAAATTCTGGTAGAGCTTATGGGTCTGGACTTGTTGGTACTTTAAAAGAAATTTTTAGTTGGGAACAGATTTTCATGTTAATTACTATTAGTCCATTAATAACCATATTAATAATTCAATTTATAAATTTTGTGAAACATAAAAATAAACTAGATAAGTTTAAAACATCAATATCATTAAAAATAAAAACTATTTAATCATGAAAAAATTAATAAAACTTTCAATTGCCCTGTCAATTCTTGTATTTACTTCTTGCAATAATAAAGTAGAAGAAAACATAAAAATGTACACTGAAACTTGGGATGAAATTATTAACTCAGGTAATCTAGAACTTATTAATGAAAATAATTTTACCGACGATGTTACATTAATTTATAGTCCAGATAACATTGTTGGTTTAGAGAGCTTCAAAGATTATTATTCCAATTTTGTGACTGGATTTTCAGATGTAGAATTCACCATGAAAAATGTTTTTGGACAAGATGATAATATTGTAAAACACTGGCATTACAAAGGAACTCATACTGGCGATTTTTTTGGTATTCCTGCTACTGGAAAAACTGTAAACATTGAAGGTGTTACACTTGTTAAAATGAATGCAGGCAAAATTGCTCAAGAACAAGATTTCATGGATAACATGCTGTTTTTACAACAATTAGGCATTATTTCTTCTCCTGAAAATATTGGTATTATTGACAATTTATATAAAGCTTTTGATGTTGGCGATATTCCTTCAGTTCTTGGTAGCTTAGATGCTAATGTAATCTGGAATGAAGCCGAAGGAAATGCTTATGCAGATGGCAACCCTTACATTGGACCCGATGCTGTTTTAAATGGTGTTTTTGCTCGTGTTGGTGGAGAATGGGATGGGTTTAAACTTGTTGATATTGAATTACACGATATGTCTAACAATCAAGTTCTAGCGACCCTACGCTACAATGGAACCTATAAAAAAACCAACAAGGCTATTGATGCACAAGTCGCACATCTTTGGACACTTAAAGATGGTAAAGTAATAGCTTTTCAACAATATGTAGATACGAAACAACTTAATGATGTAACAAAAAAGTAAAAGTATAAATGATAGAATTAAAATCTATCTAAATAGAATCTATAGATGTTTTAAGAGGATTGGTTATGATAATTATGACAACTATATAACTATTAATTTTTGGAGGCGATTGATATAATATGATTTTAACCAAAAAGGTATTTGATAATGCTAAACTTATAAATTATGGATACCCTTTATTTATTGTTTTTATCGTTTGAACAAGTGTCATAACGCTATTATATTTTCTTTGTAAAAAATACATGATTTATAAAGCAAATAATAAATACTAATGGTAGTTAAGTTACTTATAAAATAATATGACTCAAAAAGATGAAGGCTTAAAAAGAAGAATAGGTGTATTTGGCTTATCGGCAAATATTATAAATATTATAATTGGTGCTGGTATTTTTGCTCTACCTGCAATTATAGCAAGTAAAATGGGAGCTTCAAGTATTATAGCCTACATTTTTTGTGGTATTTTAATAGCACTCATTATGCTTTGTTTTGCAGAAGCTGGTAGCAAAGTAACAAACACAGGAGGTGCTTACACCTATATTGAAACTGCTTTTGGTGACTATGCAGGATTTATTGGTGGCATTTTCTCTACAGGAGCTATGTTATTTAGTGATGCTGCTGTATCTAACGCACTCATTAACTTAATAGCTTCTGCTTATCCAATTTTTGAAAATGAATATATTCGATTTTTATCGATATTTATCTTGTTTTTTGGATTGGTTTATATTAATGTAATCGGAATAAAACAAGGTATAGGCCTAGTAAAATTTAATACTGTCGCAAAATTAACACCTTTATTATTACTTATTATTGTTGGTTGGAAAGCTGTATCCATCAATAATTTACAAATAGACATAATACCTAGTATTAGTAGAATAGGAGAAACATCCCTTATTTTATTTTTCGCATTTATAGGAGGTGAAACAGGACTAATAGTTGGAGGTGAAGTCATAAATCCCAAGCGCACCATTCCTAAAGCTATTTTTATAAGTATAACGGCAGTAGTAATTATCTATATTTTAATTCAAACCATTTCTCAAGGGATTTTAGGAAGTAATCTACCCGATTTTAAAGCCTCTCCATTAGCCGAAACTGCTAAAGTCGTTTTTGGTCCATTCGGATTTGTTTTATTAATTGTTGGTGCCGCCATTTCCATGTTTGGAACCGTGAGTGGCTCTATACTTAATAGTCCTCGAGTACTATATGCACTTGCAAGAGATAAAGTTATACCAATAAAAGCTTTATCTAAAATCCATAAATCATTTGCTACACCTTATGTTTCAATTATTACCTATGCTAGTATTAGCTTTATTTTATCAGTAATTGGTAGTTTTGAAAAATTAGCAGTAATTGCAAGCAGCTCAATGTTAATACTTTATTTTGGCGTAGCGCTATCCGTTATAAAACTACGTAAATCACAAAAAACACAACCTGGTGAATTTAAAATCCCTGGTGGTCTCTTAGTTCCCGTAATTTCAATTGCTATTATACTATATTTTCTTTCTAACTTATCTATTCAAGAGATGACCGCTACTCTTGTTTTTATTGGAATACTATCGCTTATCTATATTTTAATTAAAATGATTAAAAAGAATGTACCCAATAATAGGAATAGCTGATAAAAAAAAGGTACTAGGTTTAATTCTATAAAATTAATTATTGTGTTTAATTTAAAATAATACTTCGATAACAATGATTTTTACAGAGTCTTTCCCTTAACGTAAATTGTAAAATGTTTTATCTTAGCACTTAAGTTAATGCAACCTCTAATTAATGAACATTTTTAAAATTATAATCATAATCATTTTTCTTTTTGGACCTAGCTTGAAAAGTGCTTCACAAGAATTTGGTTTTAAAGAAGTTCAACTTACCAATAGCGCTTCAGATAATAAATATGCTAGCTATAATAAAAGTGGCTCCTCTATAATTTTTGAATCCAATAGAGATGGGCATTGGCAAATTTACATGATGAGTAGTAAGGGCGAAAATGTTTCTAGACTAGTTAATAGCACCTATAATGATAGACGTCCTACTTGGCATCCTTATAAAAACATTATCTTATTTGAGTCTGATAGAACAGGGATTTTTGAACTATATAAACTAGAATTAGAATCACATAAAATTTCAAGAATTAACATCCCAGTTTATGGAAACAAAACTCGTGCTGAATATGCTCCAAATGGTGTTCAAATTCTTTTTAACCTAGAAGATGTAGCTGGTGATTTTGATGTCTACCTTGTATCTCATAAAGGTAAAAAACCAAAAAAAATAATTGACGATAAATTCAATAATATGTATCCTCATTTTTCTGGAAGAGGTGATAATATTTTGTATTATTCCAATAAAAATAATGAAGGCGATTCTGATGTTATATACACCTATAACATAATAACTAAAGAACGCTATAGACTTACTTATTTTAAAAATAATAGTAGCTACGGAAAATACTCAAACAATAGAAGACGAATTGTCTATTCTGCTTTAGTTGAAAGCGAAGCATCAGAAATTTACATCATGCAAAATGATGGTAGAAATAAAAAGAGAATTACTTTTAATGATGAAGAAGACATACAACCAAGTTGGTCTCCACATGATATTAATTTACTAATTTCAGGTGTCAGAAATGGGAATTATCAAATTTGTAAGATCCTTTTAAAAGAGCCCCTAGAAGAAGAAAACTAAATATTACACTACTCTCGAAGTGTCCCATTAAAAACACTCACTTTAGAATTAAATGGATTCCCAGACGCTCGTCGTAATAAAACCACTTGGCCGCAATGCCATAAAGCATCTGAAATGGGACCGTTTATAATATTCCAAAAAGGCACTTCAGTATCTTCAAGTTTAAACGACTTTTCTGCACTCCTTAAAACATCTGAAACCATTTTAAAATTGAGTAGTGTTTGTTTGCGTTTATCTTTAAAATTAAGTTCAGAAACATTAGTATCCTTATTGTTGCTTAACACACTATTTCTAATAAACTTAGACAAGCCATAAATGTGCTCAATTGTTTCTGCAGATGTTCTTCCTGATTCACTTGGTTTATATTCAAGATCTTCAATACGCAAACCTTCTGTTGCCCAATAATATCTAAAACCTAATCCATCAATCATTCTAGCTACAACACTATTAGCAGTGTAACTCTCTGTATATTTTGGTATTTCAAAATAAGGTAATTTTTCTTCCATAGCATTTTGAGCATTTAAACTTAAAATAAATAAAAACATTAGGGTATTGATAAGACTTCTCATGACACTCATTTAAAATTCCAACAAAAAACTATTCCTTGTTAAGCTGTTGCTTGTATAATTCGATATTTTCTTTAATATCGTCATCTAAATCTGGTTCTTGTATATCTGTGTATTGACTTAATGTATCGTAAATAGTTTTTGCAACCAAATAGCGCGCTGTTGGTTTATCATCAGCAGGTATAGTATACCATGGCGCATGAGGCTTTGAAGTTCTGTTTATAGCATCTTCATAACACGATTGATATGTATCCCAGAGCTTGCGTTCTTTTAAATCGTCAGGGGAGAATTTCCAATTTTTTTCTTGTTTTTCTAAACGACGAAGTAATCTGTACTTTTGTTCTTCTTTAGATAAATTTAAAAAGAATTTTAAGATTATTGTGCCACTTTCGGTAATGTGTTTTTCAAAATTATTTATTTGCTCAAAACGTGTATTCCAAAAAACTTCATTTATATCGTCAACAGAATTTACTGTTGGTATATTTTCACCCATTATATATCCAGGATGAACCCGAGTTACTAACACATTTTCATAGTGCGTTCTATTAAAAACGGCAAACTTTCCTCGTGAAGGTAATACGATATAATGTCGCCATAAATAATCATGTTTTAACTCTAACTCTGTTGGTACTTTAAAACTGTGTACTTCAACTCCTCTTGCGTTAAATTCTTTAAACACTTCGCGTATCAAACTATCTTTTCCTGAGGTATCCATACCTTGTAAGCAAATTAATACAGCATATTTATTATGCGCATACATGGTATCTTGCAATTTTCCTAACTTTTTCCTAACGCTTTTAAGTTCTTTTTTTGCTCCTTTAATAACAACTTTTGTCGCAGCATTTTTTAGGGTTATGTTTGAAGTTACTTTGTAAGTATCTGCTAATTTTTCTTTCATCTCTAAAGCTTCTTAGAATAATAATATTTTTATAAATATAAGTAAAACACTTAATTTCGACGAACTACACACTAATATATAATGTTTTTAATACTTTAGCCATTCCTATTTATGTTTTTTAAACCTCAAATTATTATGAAATACTACTACTTTTTTTTAATTTCAATAACATCTTTTACTATTAATGCGCAAACAAATTGTGATAATGCCAACTCATACCTTGTTAGTGCATATTCTCATGTTAAAGATGCTTATGATGCTAACAATATCAGCCACTTAAAATATTATGCTAACAGGTCGCTAGAGTCATTTAAGCTTTCTAAAAAAAACTTAAGTGATTGTAATTGCATAAAAGTATTAGAGCTTAGCAATAAAGCTATTGACTTATTAGCAAAAGTTGAAAGTGCTGAAACTTTTGAAGACGGTCGTTTTTATGTAAAACGCGCTAGAGATATAAGTAAAGAAAGTGTTATTGAAATTGATAAATGTTCTGCATCCACAACCATATATAATGACACTGATGAAAATGATGCACTTACTGATTTACAAAACGAACAACGAAAATTAAAACAACAACAAGAAGCTTTAAAACTTAAGGAAGCTGAGATAAAAAAGAAATTAGCAGCGCAAAGTGAAAAAGAATTAAAACTTAAAAAAGAGCAGCTTATCCTTTCTTATAAAAGTACAGTTGCTTTAAATATTAAAACATATAACGAAACTTTAAAAGCTTGTAATTGTAATTACAAAGCTATAAAAGCAGCAGATTCTTTAGAAGATTTAACTTTAGAAAATATGGATACTATACAAAAGCACTACATTAATGAATTAAAAGTACTTGCTTCAAATTATGTATCCCAACTTAATTCTTGCGACAATTAAAATATAGTTAAAATAATAAGCGTCATTCTAAATTTAGAATGACGCTTATTTATGTTATATTATTTCTAAATTTTATTTTGAAGCAAACAACTTAACATCTTGCTCACTAACTTCAGAGCCCCCTAAGATTATTAATCGTTCAATAACATTACGAAGTTCTCTAATATTACCTGTCCAATCATACTCTTGAAGCAATTTAATTGCCTTATCTGAAAACAACTTTTTCGCGGTTCCTTGTTCTGTTGCTATTTTTTCTGAAAAATGATTTACTAATAAAGGGATATCTTCTCTTCTCTCATTTAAAGCTGGCACTTTAACCAAAATTACGGCAAGTCTGTGATATAAATCCTCTCTAAATCTTCCTGCTTCAATTTCCTTTTTTAAATTCTTATTGGTTGCCGCAATAATACGTACATCTACTTTAATATCTTTATCGCTACCAACTCGCTGTATTCTACTTTCTTGTAATGCACGTAATACTTTTGCCTGTGCAGATAAACTCATGTCTCCTATTTCATCTAAAAAAATAGTACCGCCATTAGCTGCTTCAAATTTTCCTGCTCTATCCTTTGCTGCACTTGTAAAAGCGCCTTTTACATGACCGAATAATTCACTTTCTATTAATTCAGATGGAATAGCTGCACAATTAACCTCAATCATATTACCTTTTGCTCTGGCACTTTTTTCATGTAACCAATGTGCAACAAGCTCTTTTCCAGTTCCGTTAGGTCCTGTAATTAAAACACGTGCATCGGTTGGAGCCACCTTATCTATAATACTTTTTATTTGAGAAATGGCATCACTATTGCCAATCATCTCATATTTCTTACTTACTTTTTTCTTAAGAATTTTATTCTCTACAACTAATTCTTTCCTGTCTAAAGCATTACGAACGGTATTTAATAAACGGTTTAAATCTGGTGGTTTAGAAATATAATCAAAAGCTCCTAAACGCATAGTATTTACTGCTGTATCTAAATCGCCATGACCAGAAATCATAACCATTGGTATTTCTGGTTTTATTTTTTTTGTTGCTTCTAATACTTCAACACCATCCATTTTTGGCATTTTTATATCACAAAGTATTAAATCAAAATCTTCATTTTTTATTTTCTCCATACCAGATAAACCATCCTCTGCTTCATCTACTTGATAGGTATCATTTTCTTCTGAAAGGATTTTAACTAATACTCTTCTAATAGCAGCTTCGTCTTCTATGACTAATATTTTTTGCATATTTCTATTTTTTTATAATGTGTATATCACGTTGCGGAAACGGTATACTTACATTGTTTTCTCTGAATAATTTATCTATTTCAAAACGAATTTCACTTTTAGGAAAACGAACATTAAAACTATCATTTATAGTAAATACAATTTTAAAATTTAACGAGCTTTCTCCAAAATCTGTAAACAACACCGCTGGTTCTGGATATTTTAAAACATCTTTTTGTTTAGTTGCAGCTTGAAGTAACAATTTTTTTACCAATTGTACGTCGCTACCGTAAGCAACTCCCACATCGACACTTTCTCTGGTAGTGGTTCCATTTTGAGTCCAATTATAAAGACTATTAGTAAGATATAAATGATTCGGAATTATTAACACTTTATTATCTACAGTAGTTGCTCTCGTTGTTCTAAGTTTAATTTCTTCTACACGACCTACTTTCCCTTCTAACTCAATAATATCTCCAACATGTACCGTCTGATCTATTAATATAAAAATACCTGAAATAATATCTTGAAATAATGTTTGAAGTGCTAAACCAATTCCAATTAACAACGCTGCTGATGCTGCAAAAACAGCTGTTACATTAATCCCAATAGAATCAAATACAATAAGTACAACAATTATGTAAATTAACCATCTTGCAAAAGAAAAGACTGTATTAAATTTCGCCTTATCTGTTACTGGCATATTTCTAGTTATTAGCTTTTTTACCCATCTTAAAAGGTATGTTGTTGCTATAATTACAACTAAAACTAATAAAACATATTTTACTTTAAGCTCTATATCATGTACATCTTCTCCTGTTCCATAGGTGTAATCTATAATCTTAAATTCAAGAAACCCTGTAATCTTTTCCCAAATTGAACTATTAGTTATAACCTCCCCTACTTGCTCCACTTCTTTTTCAATTTTATGTGTTACTTTACTTTGCATACTAATACTTTATCCATTTTACAATTTCCTTATAACTTGGTTTTTTACCATACATTAAAATACCAACTCGGTAAATTTTTGCAGCAAACCAAACTGTAAACATAAATGTACCAATTAATATCAAAAATGATATTAACTGTTGCCACAAAGGTACACCAAACGGAATACGCATTAGCATAACCACAGGAGATGTTAGTGGTATAAACGAAAATACGGTAGAAACGGTACCATGCGGATCTTCAATAACTGTAAATATACCAATATAAACAGCCAACATGAGCGGCATTATAATTGGCAGCATAAATTGTTGTGTATCAGTTTCATTATCTACAGCAGCACCAATAGCAGCATAAAATGAGCTATATAAAAGATATCCTCCTATAAAAAATAAAATGAATGCTAAAATAAGATTAACAAGTGGTAAGTTATAAAAAGCTGTCATTATATTTTGAATTTCCGTATTTAACTCAGGATTCTCCATAACTTGTTGCATCATTTCTTGTTGAGGTGTTTGCATTTGCCCCATATCAATTCCAAAAAACAGTGATACAATCGTCAATAAAACACCTCCTAAAATTAACCAAATAACAAACTGTGTAAGTCCAGCTAACGAGGTTCCTATAATTTTACCAAGCATTAATTGTACTGGTTTTACTGAAGATATAATAACTTCTATAATTCTACTTGTTTTCTCTTCAATAACGCTACGCATTATCATATTGCCGTAAATAATGATAAACATAAAAAGCAAATAGCCTGCTGCAATACCAAAAGCTAGTTTTACAAAACTATCAACTTTAGATGTTTCTTCGCCTTCAAAGCTTTCTTGAGTAACATTTACATGCACCTTGGACGCATTTATAACTTCTAGATTAATTCCCTGATCTTGTAACTTAATATTAGTCAATTTACTTTCAAGCTTACTTTCAATATTTGAAATTATAGAAAGTGATGGTGATTCTTCAGAAAAAAACTTTATATGCGTTGAAACATCGTCAATTTCTACCAATTTATCAACATGTAATAACCCATAGGCTGATGTTTCTTTAGTAAGTGTTATAGCATCTTCTAAAGACATATTTTCTAAAACATTATAGGTTGTATTATCTGAATTTTCAAAAACATCATGTAAAAAACCAGACTCATCTAGAATTGTAATAGTCCTAATTTTATCATTATTCAATTGTGATAAATAAGTAACAACAGATATAAGAGCAATCATAATAATTGGACTTAAAAAAGTCATTACTATAAAAGCTTTATTTTTAACCTTTGTTAAATATTCTCGCTTTATAATTAATGGTAAATGATTCATAAAATAAATAATTTTTCAAAAACAACTATCCTCAAGCTTTATGCCTTTAAGGTTTTAAGTGGTTTCTTTTTGAACTTTAGTTAATACAATCCAAAATTCAGTATTTTTAGATTCCCGCTTTTGCGAGAATGATAATTTTAACGGAACCACGAGACTATGTCCCGAGGCATTCTTTTCAATTAATTATTCTTTACAGTTTGAATAAAAATATCGTTGACACTTGGAATGAGTTCTACAAAATGAGACACCTCGCCTTTAGATGTTAAATAGTTTAATAAATCGTTTGGTGTATGACTACCAGACAACTTAATGTTTAGTTTTAATTCGTTGTCTAAAGTTTTAAAATTAGCTGGATTTACCTCAAACTTTTCAGATAATTCATGTTTTAAAATACCGCTATCTCTAGTTTTTATACCAACTTCAAACGTATTAATTTTATATTGGCGTTTTATATCAATTAACTTACCTTCAATAAGTTTGTTAGATTTATTGATTAATGCAATATCATCACATAACTCTTCCACAGATTCCATTCTATGAGTTGAAAAAACAATAGTCGCTCCATTATCTCTTAAACGTAAAATTTCATCTTTAATTAAATTAGCATTTATAGGGTCGAAGCCCGAAAATGGTTCGTCAAAAATCAATAACTTTGGTTGATGCAATACGGTAACAATAAATTGAATTTTTTGAGCCATCCCTTTTGACAGTTCTTGAATTTTCTTGTTCCACCAATCTCCAATTTCTAAACGTTCAAACCAGTATTTTAAACGCGCTCTTGCTTCAGTTTTACTAAGCCCTTTTAATTGCGCTAAATACAAAGCTTGCTCGCCAACCTTCATTGATTTATACAAACCACGCTCTTCTGGCAAATAACCAATATCTCTTATATGTGCATCGTTAAGTAATTCACCGTCTAAAAGTACAGCTCCAGAATCTGGCATTGTTATTTGATTAACTATACGTATCAATGTTGTCTTACCCGCACCATTAGGTCCTAACAACCCAAATATACTACCTTTAGGAACTGATATTGATATATTATTAAGTGCTGTAAAGTCTCCAAATTTTTTAGAAACTTCTTTAACTTCTAATAAGTTACTCATTAGTTTTCTTATTGACTTGTTATCGGTAAATATATTAAATGTTAACCGAGGTATTTAATGCTTTTTTTAATAATTTATTTTTATAAAAACAGATTCTCGATATAAAACAAAACCCACCCTTAAAAAAAATTAAGGATGGGAAAAAAATTGCTATGAAAAAGAAAAATTATCACTAAAATAAATTAGTGATACATCAAATATAGTTTTTTTTTCGTTATTATTCATAAAATAAATAGAGAACTTATTTCATATGTGTAAAAAAAAATCCGCTAAATTGCGGATTCCTTTTTTTACTGAGACAGCTCCTTATTAAGAAAACATATCCTTTACTTTCTCAAAGAAAGATTTATCAGAACTTTCTGGTTTCGGATCAAAATGTTCGTCATCTTTCATCGTTTCAAAAAATTCTTTTTGTTGTTTATTTAACGTTTTTGGAGTCCATACATTTACATGCACTAAAAGATCGCCTTTACCATAACCGTTAATACTTGGAATTCCTTTTCCGCGTAAGCGCAAAATCTTACCAGATTGCACACCTGCTTCTACTTTTATACGTACTTTACCCGTTACGGTATCTATTTCTTTTGAAGTACCTAAAACAGCATCTGGATAACTTACATACAAATCGTAATGCAGATTATCACCTTCACGTTGTAATTTTTCATGTTCTACTTCTTCAATAGCCACTAATAAATCACCAGAAATGCCATTTCCAGGAGCCTCGTTTCCTTTACCAGAAACTTTAAGTTGCATCCCATCTACAACACCTGCTGGTATTTTTATAGATACTGTTTCTTCGGCTACTTTTAAACCTTGTGCATCTGCATCTGCAGGTTTTTTATCAATAGTTTGTCCTGCACCACCACACACATTACAAGGCGCTGATGTTTGCATTCTACCTAAAATAGTATTAGCTATACGCGTTACTTGTCCGCTACCATGACAAGTAGAACATGTTTTATAAGTAGTACCTGGAGCTTGAACTTTACGTTTAACTTTTATTTTCTTTTCTACACCATTAGCAATTTCTTCTAATGTTAATTTTACGCGAATACGAAGGTTACTTCCTTTAACACGACGTTGACCTCCGCCACCGCCAAAACCTGAGAAACCGCCGCCGCCAAAGCCGCCACCAAAAATATCTCCAAACTGACTGAATATGTCATCCATATTCATGCCACCACCGCCAAAGCCGCCGCCATTTTCGAACGCTTGATGTCCAAACTGGTCGTAACGAGCTTTCTTATCGCCATCACTTAAAACCTCATAGGCTTCAGCTGCTTCTTTAAATTTAGACTCGGCTTCTTTATTGTCCGGATTTTTATCAGGATGAAATTCTATCGCTTTTTTACGGTATGCTTTTTTTATTTCGGCTGTCGTAGCCCCTTTACTCACTCCTAATATTTCGTAATAATCTCTTTTAGCCATATTCCTGTCCTAAATCCTTTCCAATGGAAAGGACTTTTTTAAATTTATATTTAATTATTGCCCAATAACTACTTTAGGAAAACGAATTACTTTATCGCCCAGTTTATATCCTTTTTCAACAACATCGATAATTTTCCCTTTCATATCATCAGTAGGTGCAGGAATTTGTGTTATTGCTTCGTGATCGTCTGCATTAAATGCTTCTCCTTTTTCTACAGCAATCACTTTAAGTCCTTTTTGCTCTAAAGTGCTTACTAATTTATTGTAAATCAACAACACACCTTTTCGTAAAGCTTCGGCTTCTTTACCTTCATCAATATGATTTAAGGCACGTTCAAAATCGTCAAGAATTGGTAATAATGTTTTCATGACATCTTCACTCGCTGTCGAAAATAATTCAATACGTTCTCTAGAAGTACGCTTTTTATAATTTTCAAATTCAGCAAATAATCGTAAAAACTTATCCTTTTCTTGTTGAACCTCTGCTTGTAATTTCTCTTCTACAGTTTGATCTTCAACAACCTGTTCTTCAACATCTACAGTTTCTGTTTGTGTATTTTCAACCGCTTCTTGCTCTTTATCTTTTTTATCTTTTTTGGACATTGTAAATTTAAATTTTGTGCAATTCTAAAATTAATTGGCAAAAGTACTGCCATTCTTGTTAAAATGCCATAATGTCACGAAATAATTTTTTGTTTTTTTTATGCTAACAAATAACTAATTTCACAACTTAAACATTAAAAAATTATTATGAAAAAAAGTATTACTGCTATTTTTGCATTAGTTACATTATCAGTAACCTTAATGGCTTGTAAAAATAAAGCCAAAGAGGCAGAAACAAAAGACGCTGAAACTATTGCTATTACTAAAATTGCTTCGGAGAAATTCAATGTAAACACTTCAGAATCTACTATTGCTTGGAAAGGATTTAAGCCTACTGGCTCGCATACTGGAACTATTGCTATTAAAAACGGTATTTTAAACATCATCGAGGGTGAAATTAATAGTGGAACGTTTTTAATAGACATGAACTCTATTAAAGATGCAGATGCTAGTGCTAAATTAGAAGGTCATTTAAAAAGTGCTGACTTTTTTGATGTTGAAAAATATCCAACTGCTACTTTTGAAATTACTAGTATTAAAGATGTAGATGGTAAAACCATGCTTTCGGGGAACTTAACTCTTAAAGATGTAAAAAATAATGTAACATTCCCAGTAAGTATTACTAATGAAAATAACACTGTTACTCTAACAAGTGAAAGCTTTGTTATTGATAGAACAAAATGGAATGTACAATACGGGTCGAAGTCTATTTTTGATAATTTAGGAGATAAATTTATTAATGATGATATTGAATTACAAGTTACTGTAAAGGCTAGCAAGTCTTAATCAATAAAACTCAGATTATATTAAAGCCACTTTGTGAGAACAGGGTGGTTTTTTGTTTTAAATTTAATTAAACAACACCTGAATTAACCTCCAATTAATTCAAAATATAAGAAAATCAATATGCCTTGTCGCAGCTCCGACTCGCTTGTCAAAAAAATTAGGAGAATTTATAAAATATTATTTGTGTAGAAATTTTAATTGTAAACTATTTAAAGCTGGAATGCAACAACAAATCCTTCAAAGCAGGTTCTAAATGATGATATTTAAAATTAAATCCTTTATCTTCTATTTTTTTAGAACTGACGCGCTGGCTTTCAAACAATAACACGTGCATTTCGCCCAAAATAAATTGCATGAAAAATTTAGGAATATTAGGCAAAAACAAAGGCTTTTTTAAAACTTTTGCTATAGTTTTTGTTAACTCCTTATTACTAACAGGGTTTGGAGCTACACCATTATAAATGCCATTTAAGTTGTTTTGTAAAACAAATAAAAACATATGAGCCAAATCCTGAATATGGATCCATGATTGCCATTGCTTACCACTACCCAAAGCAGCCCCTAATCCAAATTTAATAGGTTTAACAATTTCTTGCAAAGCACCACCTTTATTTGACAATACTAAACCAATTCTAATTTTAGAAACCATAATGTTCAATTTAGAAAAAGCATCAACTTCCTGCTCCCAAACTTTAACAACACGACTTAAAAAAGAGGTTTCTACTATTTTAAAAGATTCATCATAATAATTAATTAAAGAATCTGGATACCCTCCAATAGCACTGGCTGAAATAATTTGCTTAATAGTATGAGATTCTCCTTTTAAGGCATTAACTAACAACTGAGTAGTTTCTTTTCTACTATTTAAAATTTTCTTTTTATGGATTGGTGTCCAACGTTTCGAAACCGTTGCCCCAACTAAATGAATAATAGCATCTACATTTTTAAAACAACCATCATCAATCTCTTGCAATTTTGGATCCCAATAAAAACCTTGGTAGTTTTCTGTTTGTTGAATTTTAGATTTACTGGTTGTTAAGTAATTAACTGCAATACCCTTTTTATGAAATAGTTTCACAATTTCCTGTCCTATAAGCCCCGTTGCTCCAGTTATTAAAACGCGCATTTTCTTTTTATTTTAAAGTTACAAAATGATAATGTAGTTTACTAACTATTTGTATTAGGTTTAACATAACAGTTATATTGTAAAATTAAAAATGCTAATTATGAAGCTTATTGAAAAAAAGTAATGTTATTTAGTAGTATCTACTATTTGGCCAACAAAAATTAAAGCCTTTTCGTAGCCCGAAGCATTTCACGCTTTCCTGGAGGACCAGGTAAACGTTCTACTTCAAAACCCACGGCTTGCATAGCACGACGTACGCTTCCTTTTGCAGAATAAGTTACTAAAACACCATGAAATTTTAAAGCATCATACATTTTTTTAAAAATGGCTTCTGTCCACAATTCTGGTTGTACGCGTGCTCCAAAAGCATCAAAATAAATAATGTTGTATGTATCTACTTCTTCAATTTCGTTGAAAAATTTATGCTGTTTTAATAAAGAAAAATTAGGTGTTATTATATTCCGCTCATTCCAAGAAACTTCATGAAGCTTTTTAAATAATACGTCTTTTTCTGTCGCTTGTAATTCTTTAGGATAATTTAACTGATTAATTTCTTCCATTAAAACAGGATAGCCTTCAACACCACAATAACCAATATTTAGTTTTAATTTTTCGGCTTCTAATAGAGTTATAAACGTATTTAAACCTGTGCCAAACCCTATTTCTAAAATAGATATAGATGGATGAGATTCTGAAATAATTTCAGAATGACAAAAATGATGCAAACCATGTTTTATAAAAACATGACAAGCTTCCTGAATGGCTCCGTGTTTAGAATGATATTGCTCATCCCATTCTGGTAAATGAATGGTTGATGAACCATCTCCTGTTATTACAATTTCTCTTTCCAAATTATTGTTTTAATAAAACACCATCTGCTTCAAAAGCATACGTTCTTTTAGGTTTTCTTATTGAATCTATAGCTTGTTTTGTTTTTCCCGCATCTTCAGCATAATGCCGTTGCTCATCAACAGAAACTTCTTCTACAAAAGCTTTTCCATTTACAATAACCTCTTGACCTGCGATGTCTTTTGGCATAAAAAACCCGTAGTCTTTAAACTTTACCATCACCTCATTTCCATCTTCTAAATTTAATCGCATCCAACAGCCTTTTGTTTGACAAACACTATTTACTTTAGCTATCATTTTAGAATTTATACTATCGCCAACAGCCATCGTTTTATAATGAGATGCCATAGAAGTAGTTGTCTTTGCATCGTCCGCAATAATTTTATTTCCGAATGATTTATATGGTATCTCTTCAGTTATATTAGTCATTTTTGATGGTTCTTCTTTTTTGTTTTTGCAAGCATTTAGCATTAAAGCACAAAAAATCACAAAGAGAATCGACTTCATTGTATAAATATTTTAATTTTAAACTATTTGTGTAAATATACCATTTTTTAAAAACGTTTTTACTTAAATTTGTAGCACAAAATAACGAGACATGAGTGCAATAATCAAGGACATAGAGATTATAAAATCTAAAACTACTAAAATTAACGAGGTTGATTTTAATGATTTGAAATTTGGAAATACGTTTTCAGACCACATGTTAGTATGTGACTTTAAAGACGGTAAATGGCAAGCACCAAAAGTGGTTCCTTACCAACCGATTACTTTAGACCCTTCTGCTAAGATTTTCCATTACGGACAATCTGTTTTTGAAGGTATGAAAGCTTATAAAGATGTTGATGAGAATGTCTTTTTATTTCGTCCGTTAGAAAACTTTAAGCGTTTAAATATATCTTCAAAGCGTTTGGCAATTCCTGAATTACCAGAAAGCTATTTTATGGAAGGTTTAAAAACATTGCTAGAAGTTGATAAAGATTGGATTCCTAAAAATGAAGGTAGCTCTTTATATATAAGACCTTTTATCTTTGCTTCGGGAAACGGATTTCATGCATCACCTGCTGATGAGTATAAATTTATAATTTGTACGGCTCCATCTGGCGCATATTTCTCTGGAAAAGTTAAAGTTTTAATTGAGCAAACATATTCACGTTCGGCAAATGGTGGTGTTGGTTTTGCTAAAGCTGGCGGTAACTATGCAGGACAATTTTACCCTACACAATTAGCTGTTGCAAAAGGATATCAGCAAGTTATCTGGACAGATGATAACACGCATGAATATATTGAAGAAGCGGGTGCTATGAATATTTTCGTTCGCATAAACGACACCCTTATTACAGGACCTACAAGTGATAGAATCTTAGATGGTATTACACGTAAAAGTATTATTGAAATAGCTAAAGCTGAAGGTATTCCTGTAGAAGTTAGAAAAATAACCGTTAGTGAAGTGGTAGAAGCTGCTAAAAATGGTAGTCTAAAAGAAATGTTTGGAGCAGGAACTGCTGCCGTTATTTCTCCAATTTCTGGTTTTGGTTATAACGATACGGATTATGATTTACCAGAATTAGAGGATACATTTGCTAGCTTTTTAAAGAAGACCATAACAGATATACAAACTAATAAAAGTGAAGATCCTTATGGATGGCGCGTTAAATTAGATTAACTCATTTATAAAACAAAAAAAGAGAAGCTATTAAGGCTTCTCTTTTTTTATTTATTCAATATAGCATCTATATTGGGTTTAAAATAATTAGGTCCTTTTAATACTTTTCCATCTTCTCTATAAATAGGTTGACCATCGTCACCTAATTTACTCATATTACTGCGTTGTATTTCTTCAAAAACTTCTTCTATTTTATGTTGCATACCATGCTCTATGATGGTACCGCATAAAATATAAAGCATATCCCCAAGAGCATCAGCTACTTCAACTAAGTCGTTATTATTAGCAGCCTCTAGGTATTCTTCATTTTCTTCTTTCATCAAATTAAATCGCAACGTGTTTTTGTCTTGACCTAAATCTGCCATTGGATTTTCCTTGTGACCAATTTTAAATGCGGTATGAAATGCTTTTACAGCTTCTATTTTATTTTTCATTAACAATACAATTTTGTTATTTCCTTGAAGAAGGAAATCTGTTTTTATTAAATTTGCATAAAAATAACTATATGTTTAGTAAAGGTCAAATCATTTTCGGTGTTTTATTTTTTATTGTCTTCGCTATTATAATTGGCTTTACTTACCGAAAGGATTTAAAACTACATAAAAAGTTTTATAAAGGTAGTTATTGGGTACTTTTAGCTTTTATTAGTTTTATAGGACTTATAGTGGCAATCAAGTTTTTATTTAAATAGCTCTCCATAATAACACTCTTGTTTTAAAATCTTAGAACCACAATTAAACACCTAAGAAAACGTTGTATAAATAAAAAGTAGAAATCTACGCAACCTTTTTACAATTATTGCATCTATTTAATAACTAAACTAAACGAAATGAATACTCTCTTAATTATATCCGTTCTCTTGGTTATTAATATTTTATTATTAATTTTTAGTGTAAATAAAAAAACAGAACCTTGATTAAGATTCTGCTTTTTTAAATAAGTCTTTATACTTTCTTTTAATTAACCTCTGGTAAGAAATTATAATTTTTACTGTAATCTAACATTTGTCCTGAAAATGTTTCAGGCTGATTCACTTTTACAGCAATAATTTCTGCTGCTTCATTTTTATCAGCTACTAAAATTGGATTTACAAAACCACTATAAGGTGCCGATGTAAATTGCTTATTTCGTTCTAAAACTTCTGCATGAATTTTTTGATCTACTTTTACACCATAGCCTTCTACTAAAGCTTCTACTGCTGCATAATCACCCTCAGATTTGATACGCTGTGCTTCACGTAATAATTGTCCGAAAAGCTCATGAAGTTTAGCATAATCATTAATATTGAAATATGTTTTTCCATTTCGTGTTATTTTTTCTATCACATTATCTTTTTGTCCTTTTTCAAAAGCCCAAGCAGAAATCCATTGTCTGTTACGCATGTGTGCTTCTTCAACATCATCGCCCAAATTCAACCTAATTAATTGCGTCATAAGTCCGTTTCTTATATAACCATTATAAGCAGTTTTTCCAACAGATTCCCAATTATCAACTAACCCTAAATCTTGAAGTTTAGAATCGTACAAATAATATAAAGCAACCAAATCTGCACGCCCTTCTTCTAAAGTAGAAGCATAATTTTTTAAGGTTACTTTAGTTTCTGCAACACCTGGATTTAATTGTCCAGAAGCATGACCAATAACTTCATGTAAAGCAGTATGTAACTTACCTGCTAAACGACCATATTTTTCATCTAACTCAAATTCTTCATCATCATTTACATACTCTTTTAAACGACCAGAATTACGAGCATTACTATATGCATTAGTAATGTTTCCTAATGACACCGATTTACTTCCTACAGCTGCACGAATCCAGTTTGCATTCGGCAAATTCACACCTATTGGTGTACTTGGAGACGAATCACCCGCTTCACCCGCAACATTTACGACTTTATATGTGACACCTACAACATTTTTCTTTTTGTGCGCCTCCATTAATGTCGATTTATCTTCAAACCATTGTGCATTATCTGACACAACTTTCATTTTTTGAGACATATCAAAATCGTTTATTTGAACTATGCTTTCATAAGATCCTCTATAACCTAGCGGATCGTTATAAACTTCAATAAAACTATTGATATAATCTATATTTCCAGCAGTTGCCCTTGTCCATGCTACATTATAGTCATCCCAAGTTTGTAAATCACCTGTTTTATAATAATCTATTAATAAACCAAGAGCATTAGCTTGCGCTTCATTTTCGGCAACACCTTTAGCTAATTCTAACCATTTAATAATTTCATCAATTGCAGTACCATAAAGCCCTCCAGATTTATAAACACGCTCTTTTAAAACACCGTTCTCTTTTATTAATTGAGAGTTTAACCCAAATGACAATGGTTTTTTTGGATTAGGAGACACCTTAGTTTTATAAAAACTTACAACATCGGCATTGGTAACATTAGGTCCATAAAAATTAACCGCAGAACGTGCTACATTATCAATACCTTTTGCTTGATTTACTTTTTTTGTATCTTCCTCGTTGAAAATAACATCAAAAGCTTCTCCTTCTAAAACAGTATGAGTATCGGCAAGTAACTGCTTTAAGTAATCTGAAGAAAATTCAGGTTTAATTTTATCATTAGAATAATGATGATGGATTCCATTACTAAACCATACACGCTTTAAATAAATTTCAAATGCCTTCCAATCTGTTAATGTTCTATCACCTGTATAATTTGTATAAATAGATTCTAGAGCTTTTCTTATTTTAAGATTATGACGGTAATTTTGATCCCACATAATATCTCTACCAGACAAACCTGCTTGTGTTAAATAATATACTAATGTTTGCTCTTTTAAGCTTAATTTTTCCCAATCTGGAATTTGATATCTTAATACTTTAATATCGGCAAATTGCTCAACATTATAATTGAATGCTGATTTTTCTTTAGTAATTTCTAATTCAGTTTGCTTTTCTTTTTTATCGTTTCCACAGGATAACAAAAAGGTTGTTAATAATACTACACCTAATACTGATTTTAGTTTCATAATGAAATGATATTTTAAATTATCGCGTAAAAATAAGAACAATTACTATAATTTAATTGTTATTTTTACAAAAATTAACGGTTTTTGTTAAATATTATTACACTTAATTTAACTCAATGTAATTACCTAATAATCAACTTTAAAAATCATTATCTTTGATTAGATTACAATTCACGAAAAATAAAATAAATGAAAGCTTTTAAGTATATCTTATTCCTATTACTCATAGCTATTATTGGTACATCTATATATATTGCTGTACAACCAAACTCATTTATAGTAACAAGAACCCGTACTATAAAAGCGCCTGTTTCTGTTATTTATAATAATGTGGTTGATTTAAAAAACTGGGGATCTTGGTCTCCTTGGATTGAAAAAGACCCCACTACCATTATTACACTAAGCGAGCAAACCAAAGGTGTAAATGGCACCTATAGCTGGACAAATAAAGAAGGAACTGGCTCTATAAAAACTACTGAAATTACTGCCAACAAATCGATAAAACAAAACATGCAGTTTGCAGAATTCCCTGCTTCTGAAATAGCTTGGAATTTCACTCCCAATACCGATGGCACAACTACTGTTACTTGGAATATAAGCAGTGAAAATTTACCATTTGGTTTTAAAGCGTATACTGCTTTTTTTGGTAGTATGGAAGAACACGTTGGTTCTGATTTTGAACGTGGTTTAGAAAAACTAGACCGTGTTATTATTAATAGTATGAAAGTCTATAGCATTAAAATAGATGGAATTACAGAATATGGTGGTGGATTTTTCATATATAAATCAACGTCTGTTGCAGCATCAAATATTAGTAAAATTATGACAAAACAATATGCAGATATTTTAAGTTATATGGCTAAGAATAATATTGTTGCAAATGGAAATCCTTTTACTATTTACAATGAAATTAATCCTGAAAACGGAAATGTAATTATGAGTAACGCCATACCAGTAATGAATAAAATTGATTTTACTAACTTTACTGAAAACAATGATATATTATGTGGATACACTCCTAAAACAAAAGTACTTAAAGCTACTTTAAAAGGAAATTACTCCAACCTTCCTGAAGCATGGAAAACAACAATGAACCATATCTCTCAAAACAATTTAATTCAATCTGATTTAAAACCTTTTGAAATTTATACTAACAATCCTGAAAACGTACCTAATCCAGCAAATTGGATAACTGAAATTTATATTCCGCTGAAAGATTAAATTTTTAATGAAACAACTCTTACTCATTTTTTTAGGAGGTTGGTTTGGTAGCGTAATAGCTTTTTTTACTTGAAATTTCAACTAAATTCGTTTAACATTAGATATAAAATATTAAAACGATTTCGAATCAAGTGGTTTTAAAACATTACATGAAACATCAAAGAAAAACATTAATTTTAAAAGCGATTAATAAACTCCCAGATAAATTGGGCTATCTTATTTATCATTTTTTACAGAAAAAATCATTTAAATCAATAGAATTAAATATTATTTCAAATAAAAATAGCATAGAAAAAATTAAATCTATTTTAACAAAAAAAAATATTGAGATTAAAAATAAAAATATAATTGAGATTGGATCTGGCTGGCTCCCTATTATGCCTTTTTTATTTAAATTAGAATTAAAAATTTCAAAAATTTCAACTTATGATATTAATAAACATTATAGTAATAAAAGGGTTAAATTAACATGTCAATATTTTAAAAATTTAAAATTTAAAACTCATAAATGTTTAAATATAAAATTACCTGATTTTATCGATTATTACCCAAGAACTAATATCATTAATACTAATATTGGAAATAATTTCAACCTAATTTATTCTCGTTTTGTACTTGAACATGTCACTCCTAATGACATATTAGAAATGCATAAAAAATTCTATTCAGAATCCAGAGATGATATAAAGATAATTCACTTAATATCTCCTTCTGATCATAGAGCTTACTCGGATAATTCTTTATCTATTTATGATTTTCTTCAATATTCTGATAATGATTGGAATAAAATCCAAACTAAATTTGATTATCATAATAGACTTAGACTCCCTGAATATCTTGATATTTTTAACAAAACAGGGTTTACAGTAAGCTACATAGAATATGATACAGCTGAATTTAATTCTGAAAAATATAAAAAATATAAAAAATTAAGAATTCATTCTGATTATAATAAGTTCAGTGAAAAGGAAATACTTGCAGGTTCAATAGTTGTTCTTTTAGAGAAAGAAATATCCTGTATCAAAAGCTAAAGTTAAAAAGGGTTATATTGCTTACTCAAAAGTAAATATATTCACTAAGTCACAAAATCTTGTTAATTTAGCTTTGTGAAACCAAAAGAAAAAAAAGCTTTAACTTCTCACGTGTTCTATAATCTTGACGGTATCCACACCTCACTAATCGTTACCAAAACCGTTAAACAAACAATATTTTATGCCCCTAGTAATTCATCTGCTCCATCCAATAAACCTATCAATTCTTCAGGTTTATGAATTAAAATAGGAATATGTTGCGAACAGATATAAAATTCGCTTTCCTTATGATAAAATTTGGTTACTGCTGTTTCAAATGACGTTTTTTCACAAACGATGCATGCTCTAGTTATACTCATAATATCCTCTTTTTAAACTAAAACAAATTTATTTTTTATTTTTTGTTTAAAAGCTAACATACATCATGCTTTAAGAAGAAATGTGATTACCTAATGCTTCCCAAAAGCCTTTACACCTGCCTCTACTCTAGTTTTTAAATAATTTTTACGAGGCACAATTGGGCAAGAATATTTATCGTTATAAGCACAATACGGATTATATGCTTTATTAAAATCGATTATTATGCTATCGCCTATAGGAATTCTGGCATCCAGATAACGTCCGCCACCATAACTTTCTAATCCGTTGGTTTCATCTAAAAAAGGAAGAAACAAGTAATCTTCATAACCTTCTTTTTGCATTAAATCTTTACCTTGATATATATTCAAATTAAATTGTTTCCCTTGTAATTCAAATGACAAAACACCATAAACACGTTCTTTTGAAACGCGACTAGTAGTTGTTCTCATATTAAACCATTTAGAATTGGGTGTGCGCTCTAATTTAGCCTTAACAACATAAGTAGAATCGAATTTAAAAAATTCTAAACCATCAAAAACCTTTCTATCTTTATCTTTTAAAGGCGATGTGGTGGCATCTTTATATTCGGCATTTAGCTCTTTTTGAAACTCGGTTTCCCCTTTTAAGGGTTTCTTATCTTGTGCGCAACTTAACGTTGTAACCAAAAATAATAGTATTAATAAATGTTTCATGTTTATACCTAAGTTTACCAATTACCACATGTAACACCCATATAATCAGTTATAAATGATACTAAATAGATAACAACGGGTGTTTCACTTTTAAAATATTTTCATTTCAAAAATACAACTTCCAATTATTTTATATAAGTTTGTACTCTAATAAAAAAATAAAAATGCGTCATAACGTCACAATTTGTAAAAAACAATTAACCTTTTCTAGAAATAGAAATCGGGCTTGTTATTTATTGTGGTGATATGTTTACATAATATTACAGTATTTAAAAAGTCCGACTTCACAGTCGGACTTTTTTTTGGTCCATTAACAACTTACAACCATAAAAATTGAAAATACAAACTTGAACAATCAGAACTAATGAAAACTTTATTCAACAACTACGTTAACACTTTTAGCGGACTTTCTAAAGAAGTTTGGTGGCTAGCATTAATAACCCTTATTAACAGAGCTGGTACGATGGTAATTCCTTTTTTATCACTTTACCTAACAAAAAGCTTACACTTTACATTAAGTGATGTTGGCTGGATTATGAGTGCTTTTGGTGTAGGTTCTGTCATTGGCTCATGGCTAGGTGGTAGACTAACCGATAAAATTGGCTATTATAAAGTTATGGTTTTTAGCTTAGTTACTACTGGTTTACTATTTATTGGTTTGCAATTTTTAACAACTTTTGCATCATTTTGCCTAGGTATCTTTTTGGTAATGCTGGTAGCAGATATGTTTAGACCGGCAATGTTTGTGGCATTAAGTGCTTACAGTAAACCTGAAAACAAAACACGCTCTGTAACATTAATTAGGCTTGCTATAAACCTTGGTTTTTCTGCAGGTCCTGCCATTGGTGGCATAATTATTACAACACTTAGCTATGGTGGGTTGTTTTGGGTAGACGGTATTACTTGTATTTTAGCAACCTTAGTTTTAATTAATGTTTTAAATCCTAAAAAAACAAAAACCTTAGATGAGGTTATAAATAAAAATCCGAAATCGGCGTATCATGATAAAGCCTTTATAATATTTTTATTTGCCATGATGCTTTTTGGGGTAGTATTCTTGCAATATTTCTCAACCATGCCACTCTACTATAAAGATGTTCACCATTTATCCGAATTAGACATAGGTATTCTTTTAGGCATGAATGGTTTTATCATTTTTGTATTAGAAATGCCTTTAATAAAATGGCTTGAAAACACCACTTTTACAAAATCTGGTTTAATGCTTTTTGGTGCGATTCTTACAGGTTTAAGTTTTATTATTTTAAACTTAACAAATTGGGTTGGCGTTTTAATTATTGGCATGCTATTAATGACTTTTGGTGAAATGATTGCTTTTCCATTTTCAAATGCTTTTGCAATGGATCGTGCTAAAAAGGGGAATCAAGGCGAATATATGGCACTATATTCCATAGCATTTTCTGTAGCTCATATTTTTGGGCACAATGCAGGTATGCAGATGACAGATAAATTTGGTTTTGATAGTACCTGGTACATCATAACTTTACTAGCTGCACTTTGTGTATTCTTATTGTTTATTTTAAAACTTTATTTGAATTCTAAAAAGAAAAAGAAACAAATAGACGGAGAAAAAGAAATTTTATGGATTTAATATCAAATAACTATTCCTTCTTTAAATATTGAAAAGTAACTAAATTTTACAAAATCTTGGGATTGCAACTCATTGTAGATGCCATTCCAAGATTCGTAAGATTTGAATATCCTTAATGAGACGTTACTTTTCTACTTAAAAAATAAAATTATTTTGAAGGTTTTAATTCTTTATAACGAATTACATGAGATAATACAATTTGTGTTTTAGTTTCGCCATAAATAATAAGTTGATCTATAAACGACTCTAAATGCTTTTGATCTCTTAAAACCACTTCCATAACAATGTTTTCATTTCCAGTTATTCTATAACAATTTAAAACTTCGTCATACGTTTTTACTTTATCTAAAAAGGGCTTTAATTTTCCAATAAAGGCACGTAATGTAATAATTGCTTTTAATTGATATCCCATATCTAATGGAGAAACAACGGTTTTATAACCTAATATAACACCAGCATCTTCCATCTTTTTTATGCGTTCTGAAACAGCAGGAGAACTAATTCCTACTTGACGTCCAATTTCGGCGTTAGATTGTCTTGCATTTTGCTGCAAACACCTTAAAATCTTCCAATTAAGTGTGTCTAAATTCATTTAAAAGAAATTTAACTATAAAAAATTAAAAACTAAAGTAAATATACAAATTTACTTTAAAATCTAAAGACGAATATGGATTCTAGTGAGTAATTTTGATTAAAATGCTAAGAATAAAAAGAAATGCTGTCTAATACCCCACTAAACCTATCGGAATTACCGATTTATAGAAAAGCTCAAGAAATTTTTGTGTTATCACAAAACATTTCCTTGTACTTAAATCATGATTTATGTGAGCTAAAAGAAGATGGCACAGAAGATACTAATATATATTTTTCAGGAGATATTGTTCAACAATCTGTATCCTTAGCCCCAGAAATTGAAAATGCAGAATTAGAACGTTTCTCAGATAGAAAACACAAACATATTGCTTCTCTAAAACGACTTACAAATATGCTCTATAAAAATTCATATCGATTAGAGCGTTCAAATAGTAACGGTAAAGATTTTTTACCTATTCTACGAAGTGAATTAAAAAAGTTTAAGCAATTACAACGGAGTTGGATGCTAACCTTATAATCATAATCAAAAAACACATCTTAGCAGATGTGTTTTTTTTTGTTAATAATAGCAATATAATATCATTAAAACCCTTAATAATATTAAACAAATATATTTGTAATAAAAATGTCATATACAAAAAGTTTAAGTTAGAATTGACATATGTCAATTCTAACTTAAATCCTTAAAAAAGTGAAAACTTTATATTATTCTTGAAAGTGTCTCTGGGCGCATATTAAGTAACGAAGCTAAATACTTTTTGGGTAAACGCTTAACAATTTCAGGGTTAGTAATATTAATAAAATACTCATATCTATCTTTTGCTGATGGAATTCTAGCCATAAAAGCACGATACTCTGCATGAATATAATATTGTTCCATTAAAATTCTATTTAAATACCCCATCTCTTTAAAGTTTTCTAAAGCAAAATGCATATGCTCATAACTTAAACTTTCTGTATAGGTATCTTCTAAACATTGTATATTTTCTAATGCTGGTTCATTCTTAAAATAACCCGATATAGAAGTTACAAATTCATTATCTACACTAACCCAAGTAGTAATTTCTTTTTCATTATAGTTAAAATAACCACGCACCAATCCTTTTCTAATTACAAAAAGCCTATCACAAACCTCACCACTTCTAACAATATAATCGCCTTTTTTATATTGCTTATATACCAAAACATTGGAAAAAAACTTATTAAGAGATTTAGATAATGGATAAATAGAGTTAAGCAAAACAATACTAAAAATATTGTTGTATTTAGTTGCAGGCATAAATTATCTTTTTGAAAACAATCAAATATATAATTTATGTAATTAAATAAATTAATATATTCTATACATTTCTTAAAAAAGTAAGATTCTGAGACTTAAAACACTATCATATATAAAAATTGCTATTACATATTTCTACGATACTGCCCTCCTACTTCAAACAATGCCGTTGTAATATCTCCTAAAGAACATACTTTACAAACCTCCATCAACGCTTCAAAAATATTTTCGTTGTGAATAGCACTTCGCTGAAGTTCCTTTAACAAGGCATCTGTATCATTTGCTTTATGAAGATTTTCTAAGGTTTTAATTTGAAATTGTTTCTCGTTTTCAGTTGCTCTAATAATTTCCACTGGAATTACTGTTGGAGATCCCTTACTACTTAAAAACGTATTTACACCTATTATTGGAAATTTACCATTATGTTTTAAAGTTTCATAATATAAACTCTCTTCTTGTATTTTAGAACGCTGATACATCGTTTCCATGGCCCCTAAAACACCTCCCCGTTCCGTAATTCTATCAAATTCTAAAAGCACTGCTTCTTCTACCAAATCGGTTAACTCTTCAATGATAAATGAACCTTGTATTGGGTTTTCATTTTTGGCTAAACCTAACTCTTTATTTATTATAAGTTGAATCGCCATAGCTCGACGTACACTTTCTTCTGTTGGTGTTGTAATAGCCTCATCATACGCATTGGTGTGTAATGAATTACAGTTATCGTAAATTGCATATAACGCTTGAAGGGTTGTTCTAATATCATTAAAATCAATTTCTTGAGCATGCAAACTACGTCCAGAAGTTTGAATATGATATTTTAGCATTTGAGCTCTGGCATTTGCACCATATTTATGTTTCATGGCTTTTGCCCAAATTTTTCGAGCTACACGACCAATAACAGCATATTCTGGATCGATACCGTTTGAAAAGAAAAAAGACAAGTTTGGACCAAACTTATTAATATCCATACCTCGACTTAAATAATATTCAACATAGGTAAATCCATTAGATAATGTTAATGCTAATTGCGTAATAGGATTTGCGCCTGCCTCAGCAATATGATATCCTGAAATAGATACCGAATAAAAATTACGTACATTATTTTCAATGAAATATTCTTGAACATCACCCATTAAACGCAATGCAAATTCCGTAGAAAAAATACAGGTATTTTGAGCTTGGTCTTCTTTTAAAATATCGGCTTGAACAGTTCCTCGAACTTGCGTAATTGTTTTAATTTTAATGGCTTCGTAAACAGCTTTAGGTAAAACTTGATCGCCCGTTACACCAAGAAGCATTAATCCTAAACCATTATTACTTTCTGGTAATTCGCCATGGTATTTAGGGCGCTCATTCCCTTTATAAATTTCAGTAATTTTTGCTTCTATTTCTTTTTCTAAACCTTGTTCTTTTATGTAAATTTCACATTGCTGGTCGATGGCTGCATTCATAAAAAAGGCTAACAACATAGGTGCTGGTCCATTAATAGTCATACTCACCGAGGTCATTTCATCGGCTAAATTAAATCCAGAATATAATTTTTTAGCATCATCTAAACAACATATAGAAACCCCCGCATTTCCTATTTTACCATAAATATCTGGTCGTAAATCGGGATCGCTTCCATATAAAGTGACACTATCAAAAGCTGTAGATAATCGTTTTGCAGGCAACCCTGCACTTACATAGTGAAATCGTTTGTTGGTTCGTTCAGGCCCACCTTCTCCTGCAAACATTCTTGCCGGATCTTCTCCCGTTCTCTTAAATGGATATAAACCAGATGTATATGGAAATTCTCCTGGCACGTTTTCTTGTAAGCACCATTTTAAAATATCGCCCCATGCTTGATATTTTGGCAAAGCGACTTTAGGTATTTGAGTATGCGATAACGATTCGGTATGTGTTTCTATTTTTATTTCTTTATCGCGGACTTTAAATGTATAAACAGGGTTTTTGTATTTGTTTACTTTACCTTCCCAACCTGTAGTTATCTCCCAATTATAAGGATCAAAATTTAGCTTAACGCGGTCAAATTCTGAAATAAGTAATTTGACAAAATCTTGATTATTATCCTGAACTTGTTTGAAAATTTCATCATTATTTAATCCATATTTATCTAAAAAAGACCTCTCGACTGCGCTCGATGCGACATTAAGAACTGAACAAATAGTTTTATAAATCCCATATAGTTTTTGAGCCACTTCAACTTGCTCAGTAACTTTAGTATCGTATGCTCGATTACTTTCTGCTATTTCAGACAAGTAGCGTGTTCTTGATGGTGGAATGACAAATATTTTCTCACTCATTTCATCTGAAATATGGAATGTTGATTTTAAATCAGCTTCCGTTTTTTCAACCAACTTATTCATAACAGCTTTATAGAGCGTATTCATTCCTGGGTCGTTAAATTGTGATGCTATTGTTCCGAAAACAGGCAAATCATCCTGTGGTGTGTCCCAAAGATTATTGTTACGCATATATTGTTTCTTTACATCTCGCAATGCATCCAGTGACCCCCGTTTATCGAATTTGTTAATAGCTACTAAATCGGCAAAATCAAGCATATCAATCTTTTCTAACTGTGTAGCTGCCCCAAATTCTGGAGTCATTACATAAAGCGACACATCACTATGTTCAATAATTTCGGTATCTGACTGACCAATACCTGAAGTTTCTAAAATAATTAAATCATATTCGGCTGCTTTCAAAACTTCAACTGCTTCATTAACATGTTTTGATAACGCTAAATTAGATTGTCGGGTTGCCAAACTACGCATATAAACCCGAGAATTATTAATAGCATTCATACGAATACGATCACCCAAAAGCGCTCCACCAGTTTTACGTTTAGAAGGATCTACAGAAACTATTCCAACTGTTTTTTCTGGAAAATCGATTAAGAAACGACGTACTAGCTCATCAACTAAACTCGACTTACCAGCACCACCTGTACCTGTAATTCCTAAAACAGGACAAGCCCCTATTAATTTCCCCAAAGGTGAAAAAATGTTTGAGAAAGCTTCGTTATTATTTTCTGCTAAAGAAATTAATCGTGCAATTGTATTTACATTTTTATTTTTAAGATTTTCTAAAACTCTATCATTTCCTAATTCTAACAACCAGGAAGCATCTTTGTTACATACTTCTAAAGTTTGAGTTTCTTTCTCTTTGGGAAGGGTTAAGGAAGCGCTTTCGGCTTTTTTTACTAAATCATTAATCATCCCTTGAAGCCCCATTTCTCGTCCATCGTCTGGCGAATAAATACGAGTAATGCCATAATTCATCAATTCTTTAATTTCAGAAGGCAAAATAACACCACCACCACCACCAAAAATCTTGATGTGTCCAGCGCCTTTTTCCTGTAATAAATCATACATGTATTTAAAATACTCCATATGCCCACCTTGGTAAGATGTTAAACAAATAGCGTTCACATCTTCTTGAATTGCTGTATTTACAACTTCTTCAACACTTCTATCATGCCCTAAATGAATGACCTCTACTCCTGTAGCTTGAATAATTCGACGCATAATATTTATCGACGCATCGTGTCCATCAAAAAGGGATGCTGCAGTTACAATACGTACTTTATTAATTGGCTTATATGGTGTTACTTGTATCATTCTTAAAGAAACTTATTTTTATCGTTGCTAATTTACGGAATATTCAAAAAATCCAACTATTTTCAAGAGATTATCTAAATTCATTATTGCAATCTGTTTTCTGTTAATTTTTAAAGTATTTTTAACCTCTAATTTGACTTAAAAGTAATGAACAAAATTACCATATTAATTCACTGTAACGATTTACCTGGCATTGTTGCATCTGTAACTAATTTTATTGCAGAAAAACAAGGCAACATCATATACTTAGATCAGCATGTTGATAGAGAACAAAATATTTTCTTCATGCGTCTAGAAAGTGAATTTATAGAAACAAGTTTTTCAACAGAAGATTTTAAAACAACTTTCAAAGAAGTATTAGCAGACAAATTTAAAATGAAATGGCGTATTTATTCTTCTAAAAAGAAACCAAAAATGGCGCTATTTGTTTCTAAATACGACCATTGTTTATACGATTTATTAGGACGTTATAACTCTGGAGAACTCAACTTAGAAATTCCGTTTATTGTTAGTAATCATGTCGATTTAAAACCAATTGCCGATAATTTTAAAATTCCTTTTCACCATATTCCTGTTACAAAAAATACAAAAACTGAAGCAGAAGAAAAACAACTCCAATTATTAGAATCTCATAACATAGATTTTATTGTTTTAGCACGTTATATGCAAATAGTATCAGGCAAACTAATAAATAAATATCCTAATAAAATCATTAATATACACCACTCCTTTTTACCTGCATTTGTAGGAGCAAAACCATATCATTCGGCTTATAAAAGAGGTGTGAAAATTATAGGAGCTACAAGTCATTATGTTACTGAAGAATTAGATGCCGGTCCTATTATCGAGCAAGATGTTGCACACGTATCACACACCTATACCATTGATGCTTTAATTGCTAAAGGACGTGACTTAGAAAAAATTGTACTTGCTAATGCTATTAAACTTCATGCGAATAGAAAAGTGATGGTTTATAATAATAAGACAGTTATTTTTTCATAAACATCAATTATTGATTCTTTAAAAAATTTAAATTTTCATTTATAAAATAGTGACTTATCAATTTTTATAGCGTCTAATAACTATACATTTTATTAGCTATATAGGCTAAAATATTATATTTACTCAAATTTTAAACCCAAAATCATGATTCGTAAACTTTTAGTAATTCTTTTAATTTTCAATCTAACTGCCTGTGCAGAACTTCAACAAGTGGTTAATCAATTACCACAAGGTACAGGAACAATTGGTAATGCTGATATTGCTTCAGGATTAAGACAAGCCTTAGACCTAGGAATAGATAAACAAGTAAGCAAGCTTACTCAAACCGATGGTTTTTTTAAGAATGATTTAGTCAAAATTTTATTACCAGAAGAATTACAAAAAGTAGACAAAGCCCTAAGAGATATTGGCTTAAGCAAATTAGCCGATGAAGGATTAAAAGTACTAAATAGAGCTGCAGAAGATGCTGTTAAAGAAGCAACACCTATATTTATTGATGCGGTAAAAGGGATTACATTTGCTGATGCTAAAAGCATTTTACTAGGTAATGATGATGCAGCTACTCAATACCTAATATCTAAAACCCAAACGGCACTTTACGATAAATTCAACCCCGTTATTAAAAATTCTTTTGATAAAGTTGGAGCAGATCAAATCTGGAACAACCTAATAAATAAATACAATGCCATTCCTTTTACAAATAATGTAAACCCAGATTTAACCGACTATGTAACCGGTGAAGCTTTAAAAGGCGTATACACGATGATTGCTGTTGAAGAAAAAGATATTAGGACTAAAGTTTCTTCTAGAACAACTAATTTATTAAAGAAAGTTTTTGCTTTACAAGATTAAAAACTAAAAAATACTGTTAAAATTAATCCGATAATTAAAAAATTATCGGTTTTTTTTTATTTCTGAATAAATATCGTATATTTAAATACCTATCATTCAGATTATAATGAATAAGAACGACATTATAAAAAAGAATCAAGATAAGCTTAACGCACGTTATAAAGAACTCGTTGAGCAAGCTTATAATTTTCGTCAAACAGATTCTGCTCTAAGTGACATCTCAGAATACAAAGCCATAAAACTTCTTAATAAACTTAATAGGTTAAAATACCTTTACCGAGAGCAACAACAAATAGCAGTTTAAGATTTTTTATCATTTCTTTAACTTTTGCCTTACATCCAAAGCTCAAAAAAGCTCGTACTTTATAAAAAAAGAAGTCATGAATACACACTTTTGTAGAGTTGGAAAAATTAAACCAAACGTAAAAAAATTAATTAGCCTAAAAGAATTTGAAAATATTATTGCAAACTTTGTTGAAGACGCTAGTAAAGTTGATCATTGTGAAGATTTAAACGCAACTGCTTAAAATACCTAAAGGCTTTTAATAACCGAGAGCCATACCAAGAAAACATTTCTCCATCAGCTAAAACAATTTTTGCGGTAGGATAATTTTCTTGAAATATTTTTTTATGCTTTTCTTTAAACGGAAAAGGCTCACTAGACAAAAGAACAACTTGTAACGTTTTGTTAACATGCTTCTTATCAAGATTAACTTCTGGGTAACGTTCGCTCACTTCATAAACATTTTCAAACTTATTAAGCCTGAGTAAATAATTTATAAAGGTGTTACTTCCTGCTACCATATAAGGCTTTTTCCAAATAAAATAAGCCGTTTTTAATGTTGGTTGGTCTTTAATAAAAACTTTGAAGTCAGCAACTTCTTCATTAATTCTAGCTATTATTTCTCCTGCCTCTTTATGTCTATCAAAAATATCTCCGTATTGTTTTATTAATTCCAAACTATCTTCTATTGTAAAAATATCAGACACATGCACATGACATATCAGTTCACAAGCCTCTACAATCTCTTTGGTGTTTTCTTCTTTATTACAAAGAATAATATCTGGAGATAATGATTTAATCTTTTTTAAATCGATTTGTTTTGTTCCGCCTACAACTGTAACCTCTTTTTTTATATTATGCGGATGCACACAAAACTTAGTAACACCAACCAAGGCTGATTTTAAACCTAAATCGCAAAGTAATTCTGTTTGACTTGGCACTAAAGATATAATGCGTTTAGGAATTTCTTTTAAATGAATAGTTCTATTGAGTTGATCTTCTATTTTCATTTAATTATCTCGAACTACGAGCAATGACTATTATTGATTTAAAATTAGCGCCATTTCTTTTTGAAGTTCTTCAGCTTTATTTGCAGCAGCTTGCGCAAAATCCTCTTGACTAGAAGCGTAAATTATACCGCGTGAAGAATTAATAAGTAAACCTACGCTATCATTCATGCCATATTTACAAACATCTTGTAAATTACCTCCTTGCGCTCCTACGCCTGGCACTAATAAAAAACTATCTGGAATAATTTGACGTATGTCTGCAAAATACTCAGCTTTTGTAGCTCCAACTACATACATTAAGTTTTCTGAGTTTTCCCATGTTTTTGATGTTTCTAAAACCTGTTTATAAAGTTCTTTTCCTTCAACAGTTTTTGTTTGAAAATCGAAAGCACCTGCATTAGATGTTAACGCCAACATAATAGTATGCTTATCTTCAAAAGCTAAAAAAGGTTCTACTGAATCTTTTCCCATATAAGGAGCCACAGTAACAGAATCAAACGCTAAATCTTCAAAAAAAGCCTTCGCATACATAGTACTTGTATTCCCTATATCACCACGTTTTGCATCAGCAATAGTAAATATTTCTGGATACTTTTCGTTTAAATAATTAATAGTCTTTTCTAAAGCCTTCCAACCTTTTAAACCATAAGCTTCATAAAATGCAGTATTAGGTTTATAAGCCACACACAAATAATGTGTAGCATCAATAATGGCTTTATTAAAAGCAAAAATAGGGTCTTCTTCTTTTAAAAGATGTTGTGGAATTTTATTTAAATCAACATCTAATCCAATACATAAAAAAGATTTCTTTTTGTTGATTTCTTGAACAAGCTGGTTTGTCGTCACTATAGTATGTTTTGTCATTCCTGAGCAGGCAGGAATTTATTTCTAATATAACTCAATTTAAGAGATTCCTGTCTTGGCAGGAATGACTATTAAATCACATCATCATTAGCTTTTAACTTCTCAGTATTTTCTGCTAATTGCAATTCATCTAATATTTTTTGAATATCACCATTTACAATATTACTTAAATCGTAAAGGGTTAATCCTATTCTATGATCGGTAACACGCCCTTGCGAATAATTATACGTTCTAATTTTAGCACTTCTATCTCCAGAACTCACCATGCTACCACGTTTGGCTGCATCTTCTTCATTCTTCTTAGCCAACTCCATTTCGTATAAACGCGAACGCAATACCTTAAAGGCTTTTTCTTTATTCTTATGTTGCGATTTTTGATCTTGACATTGTGCTACCAAACCAGTTGGTACGTGTGTTAAACGCACTGCTGAATAGGTTGTATTTACCGATTGTCCTCCAGGGCCAGAAGAACAGAAAAAATCTATTCGAACATCTTTTGGATTAATTTCAACATCAAACTCTTCAGCTTCAGGGAAAACCATAACTGTTGCAGCACTGGTATGCACACGCCCTTGTGTTTCGGTTTGAGGTACACGTTGTACACGGTGTACACCAGCTTCAAATTTTAATGTTCCATAAACATCTTCGCCTGTTACTTCAAACTGAATTTCTTTAAAACCACCATTGGTTCCTTCACTAAAATCGACTGTATCAACTTTCCAGCCTCTACTTTCACAATATTTAGAGTACATTCTAAACAAATCGCCTGCAAAAATACTTGCTTCATCTCCACCTGTTCCAGCACGAAGTTCAACCACAGCATTCTTAGAATCTTCAGGATCTTTTGGTATTAATAATACTTTTATTTCTTCTTCAAGTTTTGGAATTCCAGCTTTAGCTTCATCATATTGCATTTTAGCCATTTCAACCATTTCGGCATCACTACCATCTGAAATTATTTCTTCAGCTTCGGCTAAATTATTGGTAAATTCTAAATACTCTTCTCGCTTATCCATAAGAATTCGCAAGTCTTTATATTCTTTATTTAACTGAACATATCGTTTTTGATCGCTAATAATATCTGGTTGAATAATTAAATCACTAACCTCATCAAAACGTTGCTTTATTATTTGTAATTTCTCTAACATCTGCCTTTTTTAATTGGACACCAAAAATACGATAATTTATGAATTCTCAACATCTATAACACACTGTAATAATTGAATAATAAAGAATTTCTTAAAACTAACCAAACTCTAGCTATCCTTAAAGAAGTATTCTGCTTGTTTTTTTTAATTAAAACAAAAAAAAGGAAGCCAATGGCTTCCCTTTTCACTAAGTGATATTGCTATTAACCACATTTAGAAGAACCACAATCTTTACAAGTAAGGCAGCCCTCTTGATAAATTAAATTCTCAGATTTACAACTATCACACACCTGACCTTTAGCATGCGTTCCGTCGGCTACATAATGCTTTAAAGCTCGTCCTACTCCATTTTTCCATGTGTTAATAGATTCGCTATCTAATTGTAAGCTATTTATTAAATCGACAATTTTATCAATAGGCATACCATGACGTAAGGTACTCGATATTAGTTTCGCATAATTCCAAAACTCAGGATTAAATTTATAAGATAAGCCTTCAATAGTTGTTTTATAACCTCTTTTGTTTTTATACTGAAAATCGTAACGCGAATTACCATTCTCTTCTCTACTTTTTATAATAACACCTTTATTTACCCAACGCGGAATTAAAATACCGACTTCATCATCCGTTAGCCCTGTAAAAATCTCATAAGGTTTATCATCAATCAAACCAATAAAAGCAATCCATTTTTCTTTATTATTCTGAAAACGAACTACATCCGCTTCTAAAACTTCTGGACGTTTTATAGGAAATGCTGTTAATAATTCTTGACTATCCTCTTTCTCATCATTCGCTATTAAAACTCCAGATCGTGACCCGTCTCTGTAAACAGTGACACCTTTACAACCAACTTCCCAAGCTTTTAAATATAATTGCCCTACCAATTCCTCGGTTACATCATTTGGTAAATTAATAGTAACGCTTATGGAATGATCTACCCATTTTTGAATAGCACCTTGCATACTTACTTTACTTAACCAATCGACATCGTTAGATGTTGCTTTATAATAAGGCGACTTTTTAATTAAAGTATCTAACTCGTCTTGCTTGAATTTTTTAGACGTATCAATACCATTTACTTCCATCCATTGTTTGAATTTGTGATGAAATACAACATATTCTTCCCAAGAGTCACCTACCTCATCAACAAAATCAATTTGAGCATCTTTATCATTCGGATTCACCTTTCTTCGTCTTTTATAAACAGGCAAAAACACAGGCTCAATTCCTGAGGTTGTTTGTGTCATTAAGCTGGTTGTTCCTGTAGGTGCAATGGTTAATAAAGCAATATTACGTCTACCATATTCTAACATTTCATAATAGAGTTTATTATCAGCCTCTTTTAATCGATTTATAAACGGATTATTTTTTTCGCGTTCTGCATCAAAAATTTCAAATGCACCACGTTCTTTTGCTAAATGTACAGAACCTCTATAAGCTTCTATAGCAATAGTTTTATGTACTTCCAATGAAAATGCATTACCAGCTTCACTACCATATTGAATACCTAAGGCTGCTAACATATCGCCTTCAGCTGTTATACCAATACCTGTTCTACGTCCTTGTTCTGCTTTTCTTTTTATATTAATCCATAAATTACGCTCTAATGCTTTAACATCATCTAACTCGGGATCGGCATCAATTTTTTGTAAAATATTATCTATCTTTTCTAATTCTAAATCAATAATATCATCCATAATGCGCTGTGCAGCTGCAATATGTTTTTTGAAAAGCTCAAAATTAAAACTTGCCTTTTTTGTAAAAGGTTTATCGACATATGAAAATAAGTTGATTGCCAACAATCTACAAGAATCATAAGGGCACAATGGTATTTCACCACAAGGGTTTGTAGACACTGTTTTATAACCTAAATCGGCATAACAATCTGGTACAGACTCATTAATAATAGTATCCCAGAACAGCATACCTGGTTCGGCCGATTTCCAGGCATTGTGTACAATTTTTTTCCATAAATCATTAGCTACTATGGTTTTTGAAACCTTTGGGTTATCACTAAAAACAGGATATTTTTGAACATAATTGCTGTTATTTTTTACCGCTTTCATAAAGCCATCATCTATTTTTACAGATATATTCGCTCCCGTAACTTTTCCTTGCTCTAATTTGGCATTAATAAAATCTTCTGAATCTGGATGATTTACAGATACCGAAAGCATTAATGCGCCTCGCCTTCCATCTTGTGCGACTTCTCTTGTAGAGTTAGAATAACGTTCCATAAAAGGCACAATACCAGTAGATGTTAAAGCTGAATTTTTAACCGCAGAGCCTTTTGGGCGAATATGTGATAAATCATGACCAACACCACCACGACGTTTCATTAATTGTACTTGTTCTTGATCTATTTTCATAATGCCACCATAAGAATCTGAATCTCCAGAATTACCTATAACAAAACAATTTGAAAGTGATGCAATTTGATACGGATTACCAATACCTGCCATAGGACTTCCTTGTGGCACTATATATTTAAAATCTTTAATAAGATTAAAAATTTGTTTTTCAGATAGGGGATTTGAATATTTTTGCTCAACTCTTGCCAATTCTTTAGCAATACGGTGATGCATATCGTTTGGGGTTTGCTCATAAATATTTCCTTGAGAATCTTTTAAAGCATACTTATTTAGCCATACGCGAGCAGCTAGATCGTCGTTCTTGAAATATTCTAATGAGGCATTAAAAGCTTCATCTTGTGTAAAAGTTTTGGGAGGTTGTTTGGAAACATCTGTACTCATTGGTTGTATATATTTTAGGTTAAAAATTATAACCATAAAATAACAAAACCAGACAAACTTAAAACATGATAAAAGTCATAAAGTTTACAGATAAAAAACGTAAAGTACTAAAAAACAGAAGCATAAAATCTTATTAACATAAAAAAGTTAACAAATTTTTAAAATTAAAAAAAAGAATTACTTTTAAAAATCTACAGCAAAACCAACACCTAAAAACTGTTTCCACTGTACTTTTGCTCCAGCTTCATCCAATTCTCCTTCTATCTCTGATGGTTTTGTTGTTTTCACATCGTCATCATATCGAATATGCGACCCTAAAGTTGCTCTAATAAAACTATTCACTTTAAAATCGAAATCGATACTCCAATCTAAATCTAGATTACCAAAATTATTTATATAATCGGTATAAAGACTCACTTTATGCTTCAGGTTTACATTTTCAGCAACTTCCATTTCATAGCTATTAGTCATTAAAATACCAACTTCTTTCCTTGTACGTTCGCCTTCTCTAATAATATTCCCTTCATCATCATAAACAGCAGGTTCTACACCAAACGACCCAGCATTGGCTAAATCTTCATCCAAAACAAAGGTTTCTTTTAGTGTTACTGGTGAAAAATAAAAAGATAATTCATCAATATCTTTTCCATATTCCATACCCCCACCAAAAAACAAATATCCCGGAGCTAAAAATCTAGAAATTGGATTATCGGTATCTGGATACTTATACCCATTAGTCATTTGAGTTCTAAAATTAAGTCTCGCTGAATAAAACCAGTTTGAGGTGCCATTAGGTCTGTAACCAATATTTGAATTAATCTCAAATAAGTCATCAGTCTTTCTTAATTTTTTGCTTTCTTGTTTATTAATACCAAATCTAATAACCGCATTATTTTTCCATGAAAAGAATTTATCTGTATAATCAGCCTCAGTTAGAAATCCTACAAGTCCAGAAATAGAATTAGTTCCCCCAGAATTCCAGTTAGCAAAAGCAACTTCACTTAAATCAAATGTTGCTTTGTTTTTTTGCATCCATTGAGGGCCTTCATATTTTTCAGCTTTTGGTTTTTTTATGAATAATGAATCTGGTTGCGCACTAATAAATTGAAAAAATAAACAAACGAGGATTAAAAGAATGTTTTTCATGGTTAGGTTGTGATATTTTTAAGCTAAAATGTTTATCAAAAACTATTCCGTTTTAACGAAATAAATAAAATCTTAATAGCTAAACTCCCCAAACTCACTTTTTATTGTAAGCTTTTTTGTTTTTGAAGCTTCAACACGACCAATTATTTTAGCATCAACATTAAAAGATTTAGATATTGCAATAATATCCTCGGCTATTTCAGGCGTTACATATAACTCCATTCTATGTCCGCAATTAAAAACTTGATACATTTCTTTCCAATCGGTTTTACTTTGCTCTTGTATTAATTTAAACAAAGGCGGAATTGGGAACATATTATCTTTTACAATATGAAACTCATCCACAAAATGAAGTATTTTTGTTTGAGCACCACCAGAACAATGTACCATACCATGAACCGTATCGCTATTAAATTCTGATAAAATCTTCTTTATAATTGGGGCATAGGTTCGTGTTGGCGACAATACTAATTTACCAGCATCAATTGGCGAATTTCCAACTTTATCTGTTAATTTCATTGCTCCTGAATACACCAACTCATCTGGTACTGAAGCATCAAAACTTTCCGGATATTTTTCTGCTAAATACTTATGAAACACATCGTGACGTGCAGATGTTAATCCATTTGACCCCATTCCTCCGTTATACTCTTTTTCATAAGTTGCCTGTCCAAAAGATTCTAAACCAACAATTACATCACCTGCTTTAATATTAGCATTATCTATAACGTCTGTTCGTTTCATACGTGCTGTTACGGTAGAATCCACAATTATAGTTCTAACTAAATCACCCACATCGGCAGTTTCGCCACCTGTAGAATGAATGGTTACACCAAACGATTTTAAATCTTCAAGTAATTCTTCGGTTCCATTTATAATTGCTGAAAGCACTTCACCTGGAATTACGTTTTTATTTCTTCCTATAGTTGAAGACAACATGATATTATCGGTTGCACCAACACATAATAAATCGTCAATATTCATGATTAAAGCATCTTGCGCGATGCCTTTCCAAACTGAAATATCGCCAGTTTCTTTCCAATACATATATGCTAAAGACGATTTTGTCCCTGCGCCATCGGCATGCATGATTAAGCAATAATCTTCATCATTTGTTAAATAATCTGGAACTATTTTACAAAATGCTTTAGGAAACACTCCTTTATCTATATTTTTAATAGCATTGTGCACATCTTCTTTTGATGCTGAAACACCGCGTTGCGCGTAACGTTTTGAAACTTCTTGACTCATAATGTTATATTCTGGTGCAAATTTACCTTTTTGAATGAAAAAATCCTGCTTTTTTAAAGCAGGATTTCAAAATTTATAAACACTATCTTGTAAACAACAATTCTCTATACTTTGTTAATGGCCAAATATCATCATCAACAAGCAGTTCTAACTTATCGCAATGGTAACGAATATCGTCAAACAAAGGCTTCACTTTATTACAATAAGACATGGCTTTTTTCTCAATATCGTCAATAGCATTTGCTTTTCTACGGGCATTAATCATTTTAGTAACATTCGAATTAATACCTTCTATATGACTAGAGATTTCTTCTATTAAATTAATCTGCTCTTTTGAAACACTTCTAAATTTCTCTTCAAATATTTCTTTTAAGCCTTTTACATTT
This sequence comes from Flavobacteriaceae bacterium HL-DH10, assembly GCA_031826515.1. NCBI lineage: Bacteria > Pseudomonadati > Bacteroidota > Flavobacteriia > Flavobacteriales > Flavobacteriaceae > Thalassobellus > Thalassobellus suaedae. The sequence goes on from CP134536.1 coordinate 359,008, forward strand.
TCGATCAAAATATTTTGATATTTAACAGCCGTAGGTACAATATGGTTTCTAGCTATATCTCCTAACACCCTACCTTCTATTTGAATATGCATACAGTAAGCCTCCATTTCTATTTCATAACGAGCTTCCGATTCAATTTTACTCATAACTTGCATGTCTTCAAATAATGCAATAGATTTTTCAGAAATTTTTGCTTTTAAAGCTTCTGGTGTTGTTTTATTATTGCTTAAACCTCGTTTTTTAGCTTCTAACTCCCAAGCTTCACCATAACCATTACCTTCAAATAAAATATCTCTAGAAGATTTTATATATTCTCTTAATACATTAAAAACAGCTTCATCTTTCTTTAAATCCTTTTTATCTATTAAAGCATCGACCTCAACCTTGAAATCTTTTAATTGTTTGGCCACAATAGTATTTAAAACTGTCATTGGGTTACCGCAATTAGCAATAGACCCCACAGCTCTAAATTCAAATTTATTTCCTGTAAAAGCGAAAGGCGATGTTCTGTTTCTATCCGTATTATCTAATAAAACATCTGGTATTTTACCAACCACGTTTAATTTTAATTCTGTTTTTTCTTGTGGTGATAATTTTCCTTTGGTCACACCTTCTAACTCCTCTAAAACCTTTGTTAACTGTTCGCCTATAAATACCGAAATAATTGCTGGAGGAGCTTCATTAGCCCCTAATCTGTGATCGTTACTTGCTGATGCAATTGCCGCACGTAAGAGTTCTTCGTTTTCTCTAACTGCTTTTATAGTATTTATAAAAAAGGTAAGAAACTGCAAATTACTCATAGGCGTTTTTCCTGGTGCTAATAAATTGACACCTGTATCTGTGGACAAGGACCAATTATTATGCTTACCAGAACCATTCATACCTGCAAATGGTTTTTCATGAAATAGCACTTTAAAATTATGACGTGAAGCGACACGTCCCATAATATCCATCAATAAAGAATTATGATCTACAGCTAAATTTGCTTCTTCAAATATAGGTGCTAATTCAAACTGATTAGGAGCAACTTCATTATGTCTAGTCTTTACAGGAATTCCTAAAAGCATACATTCCGTTTCTAATTCGCGCATAAAATTAAATGCTCGCGTTGGAATAGCTCCAAAATAATGATCATCTAATTGCTGTCCTTTTGCCGATGAATGCCCAAGTAACGTTCTTCCTGTTAAAATAATATCTGGACGGCTAGCTGCCAACATTTTATCTACTAAAAAGTATTCTTGCTCCCAACCTAATGAAGAGGTTACCTTTTTTACGTTTTTATCAAAATATCGACACACCGCTGTTGCTGCATTATCTACAGCATGTAGCGCTCTAAGCAATGGCGTTTTATAATCTAATGCTTCGCCTGTATAAGCTATAAATATAGTAGGAATGCACAATGTTGTTCCATAAATAAATGCTGGAGACGTAGGATCCCAAGCCGTATAACCTCTAGCTTCAAAAGTATTTCGTATACCGCCACTAGGAAAACTAGATGCATCTGGTTCTTGCTGTACTAATTGGTCGCCTCCAAATCGTTCAATAGCCATACCACCCTCAATAGTTTCAAAAAAAGCATCATGCTTTTCGGCTGTTGTTCCGGTTAATGGTTGAAACCAATGTGTATAATGCGTCACGCCTTTTGACAATGCCCAGTCTTTCATTGAAGAAGAAACTTGATCGGCTATACTTCTATCTATTTTTTTACCATGACTAACAGCACTCATGACTCCATTAAAAGCATCTTTTGTTAAATACTGACGCATGGTATTTTCATTGAATACATTTTTACCAAATATTTCGGAACGACGCACATTTTCTTCTACTTGAACTGGCTTAATGGCTAACGACTCTTTTATCGCATGGAATCTTAATTTCGACATATCTCTTATTGATTAAGGCTTGTTTAATTTTCTTATATCCTTTTACAAAAATAAGTACCTAAATCAAAATACAACTAAAAACATTAAACTTTATTGTTAACAATATTTCAGTATTTATATAAAATAATACTCTTTTTTTAAAATAAACCTTAAAATAATAGGGTATAAATAAAAATAACAATGCTTTTTACTAAAAGCCCCCCATAAATTTAAAGTATCTATATAATAATAATATATTTGTCTAATTAACATTTAGTATCTTATTCATAAAATATTTATTATGGCAAAAATTAAATTAGAATACCTTTGGTTGGATGGTTATTTCCCAACTCAAAACTTGAGAAGCAAAACCAAAGTAGAAGAGCATGAAGACTTCAAAGGCACTTTAGAAGAAATAGGAAATTGGTCTTTTGACGGATCTTCAACTAGACAAGCTGAAGGTGGATCTTCAGATTGTTTATTAGTTCCTGTGGCTATTTACCCAGATCCAGATCGTATTAACGGGTATTTAGTAATGACTGAAGTTATGAACGCTGATGGAACTCCACACGTTTCTAACGGTAGAGCTACTATTGATGATGAAGATGATGATTTCTGGTTTGGTTTTGAACAAGAGTATTTTATTATGGATACTAAAACAGAACAACCATTAGGATTCCCTGTTGGCGGATATCCTGCACCTCAAGGTATGTACTACTGTTCTGTTGGTGGAAAAAACACTCACGGTAGAGATTTAGTAGAAGAGCATGCTGATTTATGTATTGAAGCAGGTTTAAACTTTGAAGGGATTAACCAAGAAGTTGCTTGTGGACAATGGGAATTCCAATTATTTGCTAAAGGCGCAAAATTAGCTGGTGATGAATTATGGATTGCTAGGTATTTATTAGACAGATTAACTGAAAAATATGGTTACTATATTGAGTACCATCCAAAACCTCTTGGAAAAGATATGGATTGGAATGGTTCTGGTATGCACGCCAACTTCTCTAACACAACATTAAGAACTTGTGGAGACAAAGAAGTTTACGCTACTATATGTGAAGCTTTCCGTCCAGTTGTAGATGAGCACATCGCTGTTTACGGAGAGTTTAACGACCAACGCTTAACTGGTTTACACGAAACAGCTGCTATTACAGATTTCTCTTGGGGAGTTTCAGATAGAGGAGCTTCAATACGTATTCCATTAATCGCTGTAGAAAAAGGATATAAAGGATGGTTAGAAGATAGACGTCCTGCTTCAAATGCAGATCCATACAAAATTGCTGCGGTAATTGTTAAAACTGTTAAATCTGCTAAGATTTAATAATTTTAGATTAACAGATTTGTTCATAATAAAAAAGGGTTTACATTTTTGTAGACCCTTTTTTATTTGCTCAAATTTCACTTTAGTTATATTTTGTTTTTTTGGGCGGGTTTTTAAGAAATATAAAAAACGCGCTATCCGCTACTAGTTTTGTAAAACCTTAAATGGAAGTTTTACAAAAGCTAACCACTACTATCGCTCCCGCAAGTATCAGCAAACACATAGACCTCATAACGTAAATGTTTGTCATTATCTATACCAGGAAAAAGTCATATAATTAAAAACATAACCACATAACAATCTGCTAATTAGCAATACAATTCAGGTTACCTGCTAAAATAGATTCCATAAAAAAAAGGATTCACGTTACGCAAACCCTTCATTTATATATTTCAATATCTTAGACTAAAACTTACCTTGCGTAAACACCAAAAACATAAACGCCCCATAAGCAAATACTAAAAAGAATCCTTTAACTTTGTTAATCTGTAATTTTTTAGGAATAAAAATCATTGGTAACAAAACAAATGCAAAACCAAGCATCCAAAATATATCACTAGATAATATTTGAGATTCTGTAACAGGTATAGGTTTTATTATAGATGTTAAACCTAAAACAGAACCAATATTAAAAATATTAGAACCTATTAAATTACCCAATGAAATCGCTTTTTCTTGTTTAGCCGCCGCAATAACAGATGCTGCTAATTCTGGTACACTTGTGCCTATCGCGATTAAAGAAACCCCTATTACAGCTTCACTAACACCTATTGAAACCGCAATATCTTTAGCCCCTTTTACCAGCCATTCACTCCCAAAATACAATGCAGCTGCACCTATTAATAACCAAAGACCTATTTTAAAATTAGAAACCACTGCTAAAGAATCGTCAACCTCTTCAACTACTGTATCTTTTCTGGCATTTCGTATTAAGACTATTAAAAATAAAATAAGACCAATAAACAAAACACCACCTTCAATAGCTGAAAGTACATTATCATTTTTAAGGAAAAAATAAAGCGCAATTGAAAACAGCATCATCACTGGCCAATTAAGTTTATAAAATGATTTATCAACAGCAATAGCACCAACCATAGCCGTAATACCCAAAACTAACCCTATGTTAGCTATGTTAGAGCCTACAACATTATTGATTGCAATAGCTGGCGAACCTGATAAAGCGGCTTGCAAACTTACTAATAGTTCTGGTGCAGAGGTAGCAAAAGACACTACCGTCATACCAATAACCATTTTTGAGATATTAAACTTAAATGATAATGCAACAGACGAACGCACTAAATACTCTCCTCCTACTACTAATAAAATAAAACCTAGAACAACCCAAACAATACTCATAAAAATATTTTTTGCGAAGATAAATGAAAGTGAAAAGTGAAAAGCGAAAAGCAAAAAGTTTTTTTCATAACTTAAAATATAGTTAAATAACTATTATTTTAGTTGTATAACTGCAAAAATAGTTATACGTTTACTTAAGAAAGATTAATCATAAAGACTCCCTCTCACTCGGAAATGAAAAAATAATATTCAATGGAAAAACTAACAAACAAAGAAGAAGAGATTATGCACATTTTATGGAAGCTTGAAAAAGCTTTTGTAAAAGATGTTCTAGCAGAAATAAAAGAAGACAAACCACATTACAACACCTTATCTACCATTATAAGAAATTTAGAAGAGAAAGGGTATGTTAGTTATAACGCTTACGGGAAAACCCACCAGTACTTCCCTATTGTAACTAAAGAAGAGTACAGAAAAGGCTTTATGAATGTCGCCATTAACAACTATTTTAATAATTCTTATAAAAACATGGTATCGTTTTTTGCCAAGGAAGAAAAAATTAGCGTTGAAGACCTTAAGGACATTATTGCTTTAATTGAAAAAAATAAATAGTTATGGAATATCTTTTAAAAGCTAGTGCCGTTATTGCTATTTTTTATCTGTGCTACAAACTGTTTCTACAACGTGATACATTTTTCCAATTTAATAGAGTGTTTCTATTAATAGGATTAATTACTGCATTTACTATTCCCTTTGTCGTTATTCCTATTTATATAGAATACACACCAATAGACCTATCTAATTTAACTATTGATACTTCTACAATAACAGAAAACGTTGAAGAACCTTTTAATTTTATAGACCTCATTCCTTTTATATATCTATTTGGTGTTATTGTATTTTCTATTCGTTTTATAATGCAATTAGTATCCTTGTCTCGTGTTATTATAAAAAATAAACGTGATAAGCAGAATCATTTTACAATTATAACAACTACTAATAACATTTTGCCTTTCTCTTACTTTAAATGGATTGTTTTTAACCCTACTCTATTTAACAAAGAAGAATTAAAGCAAATTTTAGCACATGAAATTGTACATGTTAAACAATATCATTCTATAGATAATATAGTAACACAACTCGCTTGTATTGTACTTTGGTTTAATCCTTTTATATGGCTCTACAATAAAGATTTAAAACAAAACTTAGAATTTATAGCCGATCAAAAAGTTCAACAAAAAACCGACTGTAAAAAAAGCTACCAATACACCTTACTAAAAACAAGTATGCCAACTCATCAATTGGCTTTAACCAATAATTTTTATAATTCATTAATCAAAAAACGAATCGTTATGTTACACAAACCAAAATCAAAGAAAATAAATCAATTAAAATATGCACTAGTTATTCCTCTGTTAGCAGTGTTTTTAATGAGTTTTAATACCGAGGAAGTTTATGTTAAAAAAGAAATAGCTCAAAAAAATCAAGAAGAAAAAATAGCAAACACATACATTATTAAAAAAAACACAACGGACACTGAATTGAAACAAATTAAATCAGCCATAATTAATAATGGTGGAGAATTTACATATACACATAAAAGAAATTCTAAAAGAGAAATTATCGATTTAAAATTTGAAATAAAAAATAAAGGAACAGGTAACTATACTAGCATGCCACTTTTCGAACTAGTTTATTTTGGAACATTTCATAATGGAGGAATTTTTATCTCTGGTGACAAAAAAGGAGTAAAAAAAATGATAGAAGAAAAAAGAAAGGAAGAAACAAAGAAAACATCTCCGTGGAAAGTATCTGAAGAACGCAATAATACTGTTTTTCTTTCAGCAGACACATTATACGTTAATGACAAACCAAATACATTAGAAAAATTAGCTAATGATTTTAAAAAAGACCCTATATTCATTCTTAACGGAAAAGAAATTACTAAAAAAGAATTTGTAAAAATTAATGAATTGAATATAAACTCTATTACTGTATTGAAAAATGAATCAGCCACTAAAGTTTACGGTGAAAAAGGTAAAAATGGAGTAATTATGATTGATATGAAAAGTGAGAACTCAAAACTCGCAACTTTAAAACTTAAAAGCAATGCCTTGTATATTATTGATGGAAAAGAAAGTTCTGCTAAAGATTTAGAAAATATTCATCCTGACGATATTGAATCTATTGATGTCTTTAAAGATGAAAAAGCTACAGAAAAATACGGTGACAAAGGAAAAAATGGGGTTGTAGAAATCACTACTAAAAGTGATAAATGGAAAACGAAATTTATAGAAGGGAAACCATTTAATAAAGTAACAGTAACTGGATATGGCAAACCATCTGATTCTATCAACGGTAATCACAACATAAGAGTAAGAGCTACATCTTCAACAAAGGACAAAGCACCTTTAATTATTGTTGATGGTAAAATAACTCCTAACAAAAAACTAGAAGAAATTGACGAAAGCAATATAGAATATATTAACGTATTAAAAGACAAAAAAGCTACAGAAAAATATGGTAGAAAAGGAAAAAACGGGGTTATAGAAATTACTACTAAAAAGTAAATTCAACACCACATAAAATATAATTTTAAGACACTCATTCCTGAGTGTCTTTTTTTATGAACTCATTTTAAAAAAGATAAAAACACAAAAAACAGTACTTTTTTAAACAAAAGCCCCCTTGGTTTTCGAAATCACCCCTAAAAAACCCCTTGAATTATTTAAATATGAAACAACAAACACAACAAACAGTTTCAAATAAAAACATTTACAAAGCGAGTCACTCAAATACCGAAACCAATTTGATTTTTTTACTTACACTTTCGTATTCAAATGCATCGATTTCATTAAAAATGCTTGGAAGGAAGATTCCTAATTATATATATTGAAAATACAATCAATTAACGGAGTCTAATATTAACCTTTTAAACCAAAAATTATGATAACACTTGCCAAACTTGTAGTCGGTATAATAATCCTTATTTTATCGATTATTTAATCCCTATACAAATGGTAGAACTTAGTCTAGAATAAGTTTTACTATTTTTGTTTTCTAACAAGGATTATAAACACATGAAAAAACAAGTTTTCAAGTATTTAGCAAAAGTTAACAAAATACTACTACCTAGTTACTCTAAAAAAAAATTAGACATAACAAAAGCGACCAAACTACAAATGGCTATTATTGGCTGGAGGTGGTTTGTTACTAAAAATGCTTTAGATTAATTTTTTGTAAAGCAACTAATTTTTCACTTTAAATACTTTTTCTAGTATCGTATCCATCAAACACCATTTTGTAATGGACGACTGTAATAAGTTGGCTCCAACAAATGCTGTAAACCAAAGCCAATTTATGTTTACATAAATTGCTAATAGTAGACTTATTAAAATAAATGTTCCCGCAATACCTCTTACAATTCTATTTTTCATCTGTTTTTTATTATTCAATTATTTTATATATATTTTTCTATAGGTAGCACAATGGCTCTTACTGGATTGTTGGTTTCTAAATTTTCATTAAAAACTTTAATTAAATCAAATAAAGAATCAATATTTTCTTCATCTGTAAAAGAGAAAAACAAACTTGATTCGGTACCTCCTTTTAAAGATGAAAACCAATTAGATGTCATTAATACGGATGATACACTATTATAACCATCAATATCTGAACTACTAAAACTTTCAATATTTGCTTTTTTAAAAAGCTTCAAAACATCTTTCTGAAACTCTTGTACCGCTGTAACCATTACTAATTTCATGTGTCTTTATTATTTATTTTTATTGGTCACATGTAGCTTCCATAATAGTAATTCTCTTGGGTATCGAACTCTCGTTATGGAAGTTTCATGTGTCTTTATTATTTTTTTTATTGGTCACATGTAGCTTTCATAATAGTAATTCTCTTGGGTATCGAACTCTCGTTATGGAAGTTTCATGTGTTTATAATTATTATTTATAATTCTTCTTCTCAATCATATAATACACCAATGGTACCACCAATAAAGTTAACACCGTAGAAACGATTGTACCTCCCATTAACGAAATGGCTAAACCTTGAAAAATAGGATCAAATAAAATAACAAAAGCTCCAATAACAACGGTTCCTGCGGTTAGCAAAATAGGCGTTGTACGCACTGCACCTGCTTCAATAGCAGCTTGTTTTAATGGAATACCATCTGCCAAACGCAGATTAATAAAATCGATTAACAATACCGAATTACGTACCATAATACCTGCTAATGCAATCATTCCGATAAATGAAGTTGCTGTAAAAAAAGCACCCATAAGCCAATGACCTAAAATAATTCCAATTAATGATAATGGTATAGCAACCATCATAACCACAGGTGCTTTAAAATTTTGAAACCAGCCTACAATTAAAATATAAATTAAGATAATAGCGCCTAAAAAGGCGATTCCTAAATCTCTAAACACTTCTAAAGTAATTTGCCATTCGCCATCCCATTTTACGGTATAATCATCTTCGTAGTCTGGCTGACCTAAATATATTTCATTTAATTTATAGCCTTCTGGAAGGTTTATTTCTTTCAATTTTTCTTCCATTCCTAAAATAGCGTAAGCAGGACTTTCTAGTTCTCCAGCCATATCTGCCATGACATAAACCACACGTTTTTGGTTCTTTCTATAAATACTTTTTGCACTAACCACTTGTTTAATATCAACTAAATCGGCAATAGGCATCATGTTACCTTGCTTCGATTTCACTTTTAATTGCGAAATATCATTTATAGTAGATTTCTCTTTCTCATCTAAAGCCAATATTAACCCCACTTGATTTGAAGCATCTTCATCATACAAATTCGTAATGGTTCTGTTAGACATTGCCATATTCATAGTATATGCAATCTGTTGTGGCGCTACACCATAAAGCATCGCTTTTTCTTTATTAATATCAAACTGATACTCAATTTGATCATCTTCAACCATCCAATCAATATCTACAACATCATCTGTGTTTTTTAAAATATTTTTAATACTATTAGCTATGTCTATTTGCTTGTTATAATCTGGTCCATAAACCTCAGCTACTATGGTTGACAAAACTGGTGGTCCTGGTGGCACTTCTACCAATTTTACATTCGCATGATATTTTGATGCAATTTTTTGAATTTCTGGACGAAATAATCTCGCAATATCATGACTTTGGGCACTACGTGCTCCTTTATCAATTAAATTTACTTGAATATCTGCCATATTACTACCACCACGTAAATCGTAATGACGCACCAAACCATTAAACGTTATAGGTGCCGATGTACCAATATAATTCTGATAATTCACCACTTCTGGTCGTGTAGATAAATATTGTGCAATTTCCTGAGCAACAACTGCTGTACGTTCTAGAGTTGTGCCTTCTGGCATATCTATGACCACTTGAAATTCATTTTTATTATCAAATGGCAACATTTTTACAGCAACCGATTTAGTAAAAAACAACGCCATAGACCCCATTAACAAGGCAAAAGTTAATCCTAAAAATAACCATCTTTTTGTTTTATTTTCTATTAAAGGGCGTTCAAATTTGTTATATATTTTATAAATATAAGTCTCCTCTAAAGGTTTTTCTGATTTCTCTTTTGCGCCTTTTTTATCTTTTTCTCTTAAGAAAATATAACCTAAATAAGGCGTTATAGTTAAAGCTACAAACAACGACAAAATCATAGCAATAGAAGCTCCAATAGGCATTGGCGCCATATAAGGTCCCATTAAACCCGATACAAAAGCCATAGGCAATACAGAGGCTATTACTGTAAATGTTGCTAAAATAGTTGGATTACCAACTTCATTAATAGCATATAATGCCGCTTGTTTAAATGGCAAACGTTTCATTTTAAAATGCCTATGCATGTTTTCGGCAATAATAATTGAATCATCAACCACAATACCAGTTACAAAAACCAATGCAAAAAGCGTAATTCTGTTAAGCGTATAATCTAGCATATAATAACTCAACAAGGTTAAAGCAAAGGTAATTGGCACCGACAAAAATACAACCAATCCACCACGCCAACCCATTGCTAACATAACCACAAAAGTTACCGCAATAATAGAACCTATAAGGTGTAACAATAATTCGGATACTTTATGTGATGCCGTTTCACCATAATTTCTGGTGATTTCTACATGCACATCGTCAGGAATTAGATTTTTACGTAAATGGGCTACCTTATCAATAATTACATCTGATATTTTCATAGCATCAGCACCTTTTCTTTTGGCAACAGATATAGTAACTGCAGGATATTCAGATTGATATTCTCCACCTTTACTACTCGCTTGCCCAAAGCCTAAACTCACATAATTTTGTGGTATTTCTGGTCCATCAATAATTGTGGCAATTTGTTTTAAATATATAGGTTGATTTTGTTGTACGCCAACCACTAAATTTTCAATATCTGTAACAGATTCTAAAAACTTCCCTGTATTTACTAAAAACTCTGTGTCATTTTTATCAAAACTTCCCGAATTTAATTGCGCATTATTAGCATTTATCATTTCAGAAACCATCAAAAAATCTAATCCGCTAGCAGCTAATTTATCTTTATCTAAAACCACACGTAATTGTCGGTTTCTACCACCTATTTTATGTGTAATGGCGACATCATTTACCTTCTTAATCTCATTTTCTAGCTCCTGCGCCATTTGCCCTAATTGGAAATCGTCGTAATTCTCACTCCATAAGGTCAACCCCAACATAGGCACATCATCAATAGCACGTGTTTTTACCAACGGAAATGTTACGCCCTTTGGCATTTCATCCATATGCTTATTAATTTCGTTGTATAATTTCACAAACGAACGCTCAATATCTTCACCAACATAAAACTGAACAATAACCATTCCTTGCTCCTTCATAGATGTTGAATACACATACTCAACTCCTTTTATGTTTGAAATTAATTGTTCTAAGGGTTTAATAACACGCGATTCTACTTCAGTAGGGCTTGCTCCTGGATAGCCTACAAAAATATCGGCAATAGGCACATCAATTTGTGGTTCTTCTTCTCGCGGAATTAAAAACGAACTATATACCCCAATAACCATAAAAACGATCATTAAAAGCACTGTAAGTTTAGAACTTATAAAGACCTTGGCAATTTTTCCAGCTAAACCTTCTTTCATTTATATAAATATTTTAGGGCGTTTTAACAGGCTATCCGCTACAATCTTTTTTTGCCATATATGGCAGCAAAAAAAGGATTTCCACTTCTATCCTTAACGCGGTAATTCTTTACTATTATTTTACTTTATTAATACCTACAAGGTTTTTAAAATCTTGTAAGACACCGATAACTGCAACTGCTTACTGAGTACTTATTTTCACCCCATTAAATAGTTTTCCTTCAGAAGAAACTATATAAGTTTCACCAGAACTTAAACCAGATAACACTTCTACCTGCTCTCCAACCATTCTGCCTAAACGTAACCAACGTAATAATGCTGTATTACTCTGACTTACTGTATAAACACCAGACAACTGTCCTTTTGTTATAATAGCATCTGCAGGTATTAAAACCATTCCAGAAGTCGTTTTTCTTTCCACAGGAAACTGTACACTAGCAAACATCCCCGATAAAATATGAACATCGGTTTTTTCTAAATCTATTTTCACCAAATATTGTCCGCCAGTATGTTTTGCAGAAGTACTGACTTCGCTTACGGTTCCTTTTAAAGTTTCACTAATAGATTTCACCAATACATCAACAGTAGTTCCTTTTTTAATTTCTGAAATTTCAGTTTCTGGCACCATAGCCATCACTTCAAAATCTCCTGGAGATTCTACACTTATTAATGGCATGCCTGGGTTAGCCATATCGCCAGCTTCTATATTTTTACTTGTAACAACACCACTAAACGGTGCTTTAATGTTACTATATGCAAACTGTGCATTAACTTCGTTTTTCATTTGGTTGGCTGCTTCTAAACGTGCTTTTGCCATTTCATAATTAACCGTTATATCATCTAGCTCTTTTTGAGAGGCGCTGTTATCTGCAAACAAATTTTTAAAACGATTATAATCTTTTTCTGCATTATTAAAAGCAGCTTTAGCTTCTATAATACCTGCAGTTACTTGTGCTTGTTTGGCTTGTAAATCGGCACTATTAATAGAAATCAACAATTGTCCTTCACGTACTTTGTCTCCAACATTTACATGTACTTTATTAACAGCTCCCATCATTCTGGTGCTTAAATCGGCACTGTTTTTTGCTTGAATTTTTCCACTTACAGACAAAAACGGACTACTACCATTAGATTCAACCTGATTAATGGTCACTTTTATTGCAGACGAATTAGCTGCAACTGCTTTTTTATCATCGCTACCACAACTGGTAATAAATAAAGATGCTGTAGCTAGAGTCAATAGATATATGTATTTTTTCATTTTTATTAATTTAATATTTTAAGTTATTGTTGCACTTCGACTGCGCTCAGTGTGACATTATAATATCAGTTTTTGACCGATTACAGTAAACTCTTTTTATTCTTTAGTTAAAAATTGCAAATACGCTTGCGCATAATTGTATTCAAAAATAGTTTGATAATATTCTAATTGTTTTTGAGCGTATTGTGTTTCAACCAATAATAAATCAGATGTTTTTTCTAAACCCTCTTTAAATCTATTCGTTCTTATTCTTAAAGCTTCTTCCGATTGTTGTAAAGCCAAAGTTGTTAAATGCAACTTATTTTCAGCATCAATTAGCATGCGCTTTGCTTTATTAAGTTCTAAATTACTTTTCGAAACATATTGCTTGTATTCTAACTTTGATTTTTCAAATTCGGCTTTACTTTTTTGAGCTTTACCGAAACGTTTAGAACCTTGAAAAATATTCCAGCTTAATTGGGCCCCGAATAAATAACCATTAGCGTCACCTTTAAAAACCTGATCGCTAAATAATTGATAATTTCCAAAAGCATTTAATGTTGGTAAAAAAGCCATTTTATCAGACTTATTCATCGCTTCATAAGCCTTTGAAGCTAATTGCATGGCTTTTATATCTGAACGATTTTCTGAAACCATTTTATCTTCTAGCTTAAAACCTGAAACTGATAAACTGTCTATTGGTTTATAAATAACATAGCTTTCATCATTCATTAAAAAAGACAAATAATTTGACGCATTTTTTACATTGCTTTTCGCTGTTTGTAATTGGTTTTGAACTTCAGTTACTCGTACCTCAACATTCAACACATCGGCACGTTGTAAATACCCCTGCTTAAAACTATTATCTGCTAATTTTTTATTTGCATTTGCAGCCTCTAATGCTTTCTCTAAAACATCGACTGCTTTATATGCTAATTGCAATTGCATGTAAGCCTTATCAACCTCAAACACTAAATAATCTGTTGTTCTTTGGGTTTTTAAAGACAAGGCATCCATTTTAGATTTAGCTGCTTTACGTTGATAAAAGCCATCCAGATTAATTAAGGGTTGCTGTATTTCTATTTTTGTAGCGTAATTTTCAATTTGTGAAGGATTATTAAGCAAGGCAGGATTAAAATCGTTTTGCGTTAAAATCTCTTGATTTAATTTAGAACCAAAAGCCATTAACGGGTTTGTTGTTGCTATTCCTGTATGACTAGCTGTTATATTGGGTAAAAATACAGCATTGGTTTGCCTATAATCTGCTCGCGCTTTTTTAAACTCTTGTTCTGAAATTTTAATAGTAGTATTATTATCTGAAACTTTAGATAAGACTTCGGCTTTAGCAATTGATACCAAATTTTGGGCTTCAATTGAAAAAGAGCCTAACAAGAATATGGTAGCAAATAGGTTAATTATCTTTTTCATTAATTTTTATTTATGATGCAAAAATATGTTAGCAATAAGTAAACGGCAGTAACAAAGGTTACAAATAATAATATTAATAGCTTTCACTTTTAAAATGAGGTTTTCATTAAACTCTAGTTATAAAAAAAGGCGTTTATAATTAATTATAAACGCCTTTTACTAACACCAACCAAAAAACTGACAAATCAATACATCAGTTAACTTTTCGAGTTCCTCCATGATAACTTTATACTCTTTATATAATTTTATGTGTAGATGAGATGCTACAACATAACCAAAGATATTAGCTTCTAAAATGACAATTTTAGACATTTTTCATGATTTGATTTTGTGAAATTAGTTTAAAAATTAAAGTTCCAAAATGATATTTATCACTTTGGCTATCTGTGAAATACCAAAATCATAATTATATTACATTAAGATTTAATAAAAAACATCTACTATTATAATGCTTTTATTTAAGGCAAATATTATCTGATGTCTGTTCGAGTGATTTTCGATACTAATGTCACTCATTTGCAATCGTGACATTCGCTCGAATTGATAAATTTTAATCAAAATTCAGAACGAGTTATATCAAACAACATCTATTTTTCCATATAATTTTGCCACTGGATTAAAATGTACTTATCCATATTATTTTCGGTTCTTTTTAAAAACCCATATTCATAGACAAACAAATAAACATCTCCTTTGGTGTTTTTCCAGTAATGAGTAAAATAGTTAGGGTTAAATCCTTCTGAATTAAGTTGGTTTGTTCTAATTGTAGCTTTACCAGCTTTATTGAAATTTTTCAATAATCTTCGGTTTAATTTCAACTGATTGTCTACCTTATTATAAAATCGTTCAGGCTGTTGCTATGCCTTTTGGTATTGATAGGTACTTTTACATTGAGGGTCACAAAATTTCTTATCAATTCTACCCTCTAATTCTTTACTACAATACTGACATTCTTTATAAATTCTCATAATTCTCAAATTAGTCGTATTCTATACGCATCCTATTCGTATAAGATACGGATAATTCATTTATATCTAGTATTTTGCCTTAAAAATTTATGCAATTAAATAAGAGCATCACCATAAAACACTTACTTATTGACAATAAAAAATGTATTGGATTACATTTTTATGCCAACAAAATATTAAATGCACTCATAAAAGAACTTAAAGGTGTCGCTTGGAATGAAGAATTCAATATGTATTATATACCAAATAACAAGCAAAATTTAGATAACATATATAATCTTTTTAGAGGTGTTGCTTGGATAAATTCTAAATACTTTTTTCAGCATTCAAGATCTAAAGAACTATCAGAAACATTTGATATTTCTTGGTATAGAAAAAGATTAAAACATAGTAACTTTAAACTCTGTCCAGAATCTTATCTTCAAAAACTTGAATTAAAAAAATATGCGAATAGTACTGTAAAATCTTATGTTTCCTGTTTTGAGGATTTTATTAATTATTATCATGACAAAATAATAGATAACCTAAATGAAAATGATATACGTTATTATCTTCAATGGCTTGTACAAAATAATCGTTCGAACGCCTACATTAATCAGGCTGTAAATAGCATTAAATTTTACTATGAAATAGTACTTAGAATGCCTAATAGGTTTTATAATATAGAACGTCCTAGAAAAGAGAAAAAATTGCCTATAGTTTTATCGAAAGAAAATGTAAAAAAAATTATCGAGCACACTAATAACATAAAGCATCGATGCATTGTAAGTCTATTATATTCAGCTGGTTTAAGGCGAAGTGAACTTCTAAACTTAAAATTAACCGATATTGATAGCTCCAGAATGCTAATCCATATAAAGGATGGAAAAGGGAATAAGGATCGTTATACATTATTGTCTAAAAACACATTAAACGATTTAAGAAGAACTGAGTTAAAAAACAAGCAATATTAGGCTAATTTAGAAACAAAGTTTTCATCATAAGGTCTTCCAGATTTTGCAATAGCAAATGCCTGCTTTAATAACTTATTTGCTACAGCAATTAATGCTAATTTTTTGCTTTTTCCTTTATTAACTAATCTTTCATAAATTTCTCTACAAGCCTTGTTATGCTTACAGGCTGAAAAAGCGCATAGAAACAGTAGATTTCTCAGCTTCTTGTTACCAACCTTGCTTATTCTACTTCGACCTCTTACGCTACTACCGGATAATCTTATAGTTGGAGTAATCCCATCATAACTGCATAGCTGCGATGCTGTCTCAAACTTCTTAAAGCCATCAGTTACTACTATTAAAAACAAGGCAGTCTTTACTCCCATACCTGGGATACTGTTTAATAATGTTAATTGATATTGTTGGTCTTGTTTCACTAAAGCTAATAGGCGTTCCTCGATCGCGGCAATCTCCTTTTTTAAATGCTTTACATGACGCTTTAATGAACGATATACAAACTTTGAAGGTATTCCTAAAGTTTCTTCCCCATGAAGTTTATTCTTTGATGCCGTACTCTGTTTTATGTAACTATCTAGTAATCTAAAGAGCTGCAAGCATTCGCTCTGGACTTCATTTAAAGCTGTGTAAAGAGGAACATCATTCATTTGTCCATACTCACAAATAGCTTTAGCATCACTCTTATCTGTCTTTACTTTGGCCAACTTCATCTGGATAAAGCGTTTTACTGACAGCGGATTCACAACAGATACACGAACTCCTGACTTGAATAAAAACTGAGCTAAACGGTAATGATAATAGCCTGTTGCTTCCATGACTACTAATGCGCCTTTTGACACATAATTTAAAAAGCTTTTAAATCCTCTCTCATCATTTTTAAACTGGGTGTGACCTGTTTGGGAACCATAAACATCAAAGACATCTTTACTAATGTCTAATCCATAAATTTCACTATATTTATTCATAAGAACTGTATTTGGAAAGAACGAGCTACTGACGTTTCAACAACTTGAAATCGAGATCTAAGGTCTCACAGAACTGAACGAAATCTTAGTAGTAAAAGAGAGAGGGTTATCAATGTTGTCGAAGTCTAGGCTTCACCGTATATACTAATCTTATTTCTCTCTTTTGTTCATTCTATTAGTTATCTAATTTAATGAATAACAAACTTAAGCCGTGTATAATTAATGGCTAGTTCTCGCTTACTTACGAAAATCCTCGCGGATTTTCTATTCCGTTTATATTTGCTAAATTAGATGCTTAAACACGCCACTAATCATACACATCAACGTTGGCATTAATTATGACCCGTCCTGAATAAAGGCTACATAATTTTAAACATTATACACAAAAACAACAGAAGTAATATGACGAAAAAAAAGATTTTAATTCTATTACTACTAGTTTCAGTAATGTCAGCTTGTATTAGGAAAGAAAATGATAAAAGGACTGAGTTTTTCCCAAAAGCTGAACTTAAAGCAGTAAAAGTTCCAAATCCTGAGAATTTATGGGTTTTTATACTTGCAGGCCAATCAAATATGGCTGGCCGTGGACTTGTTGAGCCACAAGACACTGTTCCAAACGAAAAAATATATACCATTAATAAGAATGGGGATTTAATCATTGCTAAAGAACCACTTCATTTTTATGAAACATCAATAAAAATGACTGGCTTAGATTGTGGACTTTCATTTGGAAAATCTTTAATAAAGCAAATCCCCGACAGTATTTCAGTTTTATTAATTCCAACTGCAGTTGGTGGAAGTTCAATTTCCCAATGGTTAGGTGATTCAATTCATAGAGATGTCAAACTCTTAACAAATTTCAAAGAAAAAGCTAAAATTGGAATGAATTACGGACAAATAAAAGGAATCCTTTGGCATCAAGGAGAAAGTGATGCCAAACCAGAGAATATATCATACTATAATAACAGACTCTCTAAATTAATTAATGAATTCAGAAAAATTATTAGAAATGAAAAATTACCTGTTCTAATAGGAGAACTAGGCAGTTATTCAAATAATAATGATTTATGGTTAAATATTAATGAACAAATTAAAGCGTACGCTCTAACTGATTCTAACGCAACGAATATTTATACATATGACTTAAAAGAAAGAGGTGATAAAGTACACTTTGATTCAGAAGGACAAAGAATTATGGGGCAAAGATTTGCTAATGAATTTATTAAAATACTAAAATAGCCAGTCCATAATACTTAGAAAGAAATATAGTTCCAGAACAACAAACTCACTGCATCGTTTTTATAAGTACAAAAACATTATAAAAGATGTAGAGGTTTCTAAATCTAATCAGGTTTGGGTGTCTGACATTACTTATATAAGAACCGTAAAAGGATTTTGTTACCTAGCTTTGATAACAGATATGTATTCAAGGAAAATTGTGGGGTATGACCTTAGTGATAGTCTGGAACTAAACGGATGCGTGAGAGCTCTTAACAAGGCTATATATCAAGCTAAAAGCTTCAAAGGACTCATACACCATTCTGACAGAGGTATCCAATATTGTAGCAATGTATATACACAAATCCTGAAAAGAAATAAGATAGATATCAGTATGACTGAAGAAAACCAATATTATGAAAATACCCTAGCAGAAAGGGTTAACGGGATTCTTAAAGATGAATTTTATCTCGACCAAACCTTTACAAATATAGATCACGCGAAAAGAGCCACAAAAAATGCGATTAATTTATACAACGAAATAAGATTACACTTATCTTTAGATTTTAAAACACCGAATATGGTATATAAATTATCAGCCTAAATTCAATTTTAACCTGTAGCCATATTTCAGGACAAGACATTTTAAATAATAAGCAACGCCTTTAATATGAATATCGATGAAAAAAAATTATTTAACTATTTTACTGTTCGTTTTTACACTGAGAGTTGGTTACGCACAGGTAATCAAGACGAAACTTATAGACCAAGGTGGCAGTGGCAATTATCCGTCCATTGCCGTGACAGAACAGTCACTTCCTGATTTTGTGGTCTATAGACCTAAAAATATACAGAAGGCGGCTAAGCAACAAGGCAAATTGCCCATACTCGTATGGGCGAATGGCGGATGTATGAATTCGTCGATCCATCAAGAGCGCTTATTATCAGAGATAGCCTCTCATGGCTACATCATAGTTGCTATTGGAACTTTGCAAATGACTGTGGAAGAGCGGGTACACGAGTCCACTCCTGATGATGAACTGCTGAAAGCGCTGGACTGGATAGCGAAACAGGCCAGAACCCAAGGCAGTGACTATTACGACAAGGTAGATCTGGACAAAATAGCAGCAGGTGGACATTCGTGTGGCGGGGCACAAACCCTGCGAATTGCTTACGATCCACGGATTAAAACCTATTTGATTTTGAATGCTGGTATGGGTAACATGACCATGGCTGGTGCGAGTTCAGAATCATTGCCTATGTTACACGCCCCAATTATCTATATGATAGGAGGTAAGACTGACATTGCTTACGAAAACGCCGTTTTAGATTACGATCGAATCAGTCATGTGCCCGTCGTATTTGCTGACCATACTACCGCTGGTCACGGGGCAACTTTCTCGGAAGAGTATGGAGGCTCTTTTGCTCAAATGACGATCGATTGGCTGGATTGGCAGTTTAAAAACAAAGACAATTTTCATGTTTTCTTAAATAATAATTTGTCGGATTATCCAGGGTGGACCATGAAAGCAAAGGGTTTTGAGACTGAAACTGGAAATATGACCTCTTTGGAGTTTACTCCGCCTGCATTAGAATTTGTTTGCGAATTGCAAGTGACCATTGACGAGCCTATGTCATTAGGAGCTACACCTCATGGAGACAAGATCATCATTCCGATTACCGGAGGTATCTTTAGTGGTCCTAAGATGAAAGGCGTGGTATTAAACGGAGGTGCTGATTATCAATATCGAAACCAAGACCTTAATCGCACGGAATTGAATGCCATTTACAACATCAAGACAGATGACGGAGTATTGATTCATGTACGTAACACGGGATTGATACATGAACCCTCAGAGGAAAGTTCTGAAGCGTTCTATTTCAGAGCCGCTCCAAAATTTGAAGCCCCCATAGATTCAAAATATGCCTGGCTCAATAATGCTATCTATGTTTGTAAACCGGAAGGCAAAGACGGGTACATATCCATACAAGTGTGGAAAGTGCAGTAAATGGGCAGAACAGTCAATTCAAACCGATTTCGATAAAAACTAACTATCAAATATTAACAAAATGAAGACGATAAAATTTTTTGTGTCCCTACTATGTTTAAGCCTTATGGTTTCTTGTATGGAGCAAACTGTGGATACAGTAGAGGTTACTGGTGGTTCCGTTCAAGGATTGAAAGAAAACGGGCTTACTGTATTTAAAGGAATTCCTTTTGCCAAACCACCAGTAGGCGACTTACGTTGGAAAGCCCCAGCACCTGTAGAGTACTGGGAAGGCATAAAAGAGACCAAAGAATTTGGTCCCTCTCCCTACCAACATGGCGAACCACCTGCGGGTAAGAGCGAAGACTGTCTTTATCTGAATGTATGGACACCAGCTCAATCGACCAATGAAAAACTTCCTGTGTTAGTTTGGATATATGGAGGTGGATTTAGCTTTGGATCTGCGGCAGAGCCCGTATGTACCGGTGAGCATTTGGCTCAAAAAGGGGTTATCGTGGTGAGTATTGCCTACAGAGTAGGGAAACTTGGCTTCCTGGCGCACCCGGAGTTGAGCGCCGAAAACCCACAAAAGGTTTCTGGTAATTATGGATTGCTTGACCAGATTGCAGGTTTGCAATGGGTACAAGATAACATTACCGGTTTTGGAGGTGATCCGGAAAAGGTTACCATTTTCGGAGAATCTGCTGGAGGGATTTCGGTCAGCATGTTGTGTGCTTCACCATTAGCCAAAGGCTTGTTCCATGGTGCCATTTCTCAAAGTGGGGGTTCCTTCGGTCCAACCAGAGAGACCACATATCCTGGTGAAAACATGAAGACATTACAAAAGGCTGAAGAAAGTGGAAAAGACTTTTTAGAAGAGGCGAACGTATCTTCCATAGCAGAATTGCGTAAGCTTAAAGTGGAAGAGCTGCCAATAAAACCAGGCATGGGCGGCGCATGGCCTAACGTAGACGGATATGTGATACCCGGTGACCAATACCAGTTGTATCAGGAAGGCAAGTATAATGATGTCGATGTACTGGTAGGTTATAATTCTGACGAGTGTGCATTCTTCCTAACTGCTAAAACCCCCGAAGAGCATATCGCCAGAGTTCAACAACGCTATGGTCAGTTTGCAGACACGTTGCTTTCGGTCTTTCCTGTAGGAGAAAATTCAGTGCCTAAATCAGCTCGTGATCTCACCAGTGCTGCTGCTTTTGGGTGGCATTCTTGGACATGGGCCCGTCTTCAAGCAAAAACAGGAAATTCAAACGTGTTCCTCTATTATTTTGATCAGCACCAAGACTTCCCTAAGGATTCACCAAGGTATGGGTATGGCTCACCACACGGAAGTGAAATTCCCTATGTTTTCATGACACTGGATAAGGAAAACCCTCAAACTGCAAAGGCTGATATAGCCCTTTCTGAAACCATGAGTAGTTACTGGGTCAACTTCACTAAGTATGGTCATCCCAACGCTGAAGGTTTACCCGATTGGCCAAAGTTTACCATGGAAAATCAGCGACTTATGTATCTCAATGAAGAGCCTCATGCATCCGATGTTCCAGATGAAAACGCAATGAAAGTTTTGGATTCATACTTTCAATGGAGATTTACTGAAGAAGGACAAGGTTGGGCAAGACAATAACAAATTATACAAATATCTTGGCGCGCTGTACCTTATAGATTATAGTACGCCAAGATAATTATCAGTTTTAATGTAAAAAATTATAGGTTAACATTATCCTTGATGAACTACTCATCAAATATTTTTTCCATTTCAGCATCTAACTCATCTGCAGTGATTTTTTTTGCTAATATCCCCCCTTCATTATCTAATAAATAAGTTGCTGATAAAACCTGTTTACCAAACCTTTTTAGATTTAATTAGAAAAGAAAAAACCATAAACAAAAGATTAAAAGAATTTAGAGATAAATTATTACTTGATATAATAGAAGAAGATAACCATCTTTTAAACAAGAAATCCTGTCTACTAAAAGAAGAAATTGATAAACTTCCTTTAAGATGTAAATAAATTTTTATGCTTTTCAAACTTAAAGACTTGAAATACAATCAAATAACAGACAAGTTAAACATTTCAAAAAACACAGTTGAAAACCAAATAGGTAAAGCCTATAAAATTCTCCGAAGAAAATTAAAAGATGTTTTTAATCTGTTTTTTAGTGTTCTAAATAGTAGAAAAATTAAAAAATCGTTGTATAGCTACATTCATTTTTAAATCACCATTAAGATTTAGTATAATTTCTCCAAATTACAAATAGCTTAGGTTTTTTACTTTCAACAAGCACTTAAAACCTCTATCAAAAGAGATTACAGTTAAATTTACTTTAATTCTTTAACCTTTATTCGTTTGTTCCAAAAAATGGCGAGGTGTTTTTCCAAATTCAGCATGAAAACACTTTGAAAAATAGGAGTGATTAGAAAAACCAACCATATACATCACTTCTGCAACTGTAAAGTTTTTATTTGATAAATAAGTTGCCGCCTTTTTTATTCTTATAGAACGAATGTATTCTACTGTTGAAAAGCCTGTTAGTTGTTTTATTTTTCGATAAAGTTGTTTCGAAGGAATATCAGCCAATTCACATAACATTTTAACGTTTAATTCTGGATCATCAATATTGTCTTCAATAATTTTAGTGATTTTTCCCAATAACTGTTCATCCTTTGAGATTATTTGAGGTCTTATAGGTGATGCTAATTTTTCAATTCGTACTTTCTTTTCAAAAATTATTCTGTTTTCTAATAATTGATTGACTCGCGAATATAAGATAGAGGCATCAAATGGTTTCGTTATAAAAGCATCAATATTAAGCTCAATACTTTTTAGTTCGGTTTCTTTATCATCCTTAGCTGTAAGAAAAATGGTAGGTATGGTTGATGTTGGTATGTGCTTTTTTAGCCGTTTAGCCATTTCCAATCCATCCATAACAGGCATCATAACATCCGAAATAATAATATCAGGTTTTAAATCCATACAAGTTTTTAAGCCTGTTTTTCCATTGTTGGCAATTATACATCTAAACTCCTGAATAAACGTATTGTATATAAATTCGGCAATAGCCAAATTATCTTCAACTATCACAATTAATGGCTTTTCCCCTTTTCCTTCATCTAATTTGTGAATTATTGAATTTACTTTTTCCTCAGAAGAAATGATTGGCAGAGTAATGGTAAAGGTCGTTCCTTCATTAACATCTGAAATAACAGCAACGCTTCCTCCATGAAGTTCTACGTAGTTTTTTACAAGAAACAACCCTATACCTGTTCCTTCTTGTTTCTTTGTATTATTTGATGATTGGTAAAAACGCTGAAAAATATAAGGCAAATCCTTGGCAGGAATTCCGTATCCAGTATCTGACACCTTAATTTCAACATAATTATTTTTTTCATCCACTTCTATAGTACTGATTATACGATCGCCCGCAGAAGAAAATTTACAGGCATTTGAAAACAAGTTGTTAAAAACAGATTCCATTTTTACCGTATCAATATTAATGGAAACCAAATCAATATTAGAATTGAATATAAACTCAATTTGTTTTGATTTCATCACTTCTTCATGTGCCGAAAAAATGGTTCGGAGAAAGCTTACTAATTCAACTTTTGAAAGAAGCAAACCAATATTTACTTTGCTATCATCGCGGTAATAGGCTATTGCTTGATGTATCAATGCGTTAAGCTTCAATGCATTTTGGTGGGTCATTACCAAAGCACTTCTATCCTTTTCATTTTTTGTACTTTCAATTAACCTACTGAGTGGAGCTATAATTAAACTCAAAGGGGTTTTAAACTCATGTGCTACATCGGAAAAGAAAGCTATTTTATGTTTAGACTGCTCTAGTGTTTTTTCCTTTTCAATCTGCTCGTACTTCATTCTGTTTTTGGAGGTTATAAAAAAGTAAACCCATAAAAAAAATAAAATTATAAATAGCGTGTAAAATGCTTTCGCTAAATGTGTTGTGTACCATGGAGGAGTAATAATAATCAAAAAACTCTTCATTACATTTGCAGGAACACCTTTAGGGCTCATTTTACTAATTGAAATGTTGTAGCGCCCCGGTTTAAGTTTATTTAGTTGAATACTGTTTTCTCCGGATGCAATTGAATTCCAGACTTCTTCATCATTAACTTTATAAATAAATGCTGCACGATTCTCCTCAGAATAAACCAAATTAGAAAACTCAATTTTAATATTGTTTTGATTATAGGGTAGTTTCAGCTCTTCAATATATGAGATGGTGGGTGAATTGGTTTGATTAACATAAGGTTGATTGTTAATTTGAATTGAACTAATGACAATTTTATTCGAAATGATAGGAGTTGGTTTATTTGGGTCTGAAATCCCAATAAAATCATTACCTCCAAGGAGTACTTTATTTTCCTCTTTATCAAAATGAATAGCGGTAAAAGTTTTATTAATAACAGGGATATAATCCGATGAAAGGTTTACTTTGTCTATAATCCAAATACCATTTGTTGTAGATACCCATATTGAATTATTTACTTCAGTCATTGCCAAGACTTCGGTTTTATCAACTCCATCAAAATTGATAATTTTCACCGTTTTACTCGATGGATTAATTCTTGCTATCCCTTGAGAAAAACCAGCCCATATATAACCTTTACTCCCTATTAGCATATAATTTGGAATGATTCCATTTGTATAATGTTTAATTGGAAAATGCTGGATATTCTCCGTTACACTATTAATAACATCGATTCCTGTATTATGGATCAGCGCCCAAATATTGTCATCATTATCAGAAACAATGAAAGCGACATTATTTCCTGACAACCCATTTGTCGTTGAGTAATTCAAATCAGCCTCCGCTGAATATTTATTTGATGACAATTTTTGTTTGTCAATTACAAATATTCCTCCATTAAAAGTTGCAATCCATAGCCTGTTTTGTAAGTCATGTATTAGATCGTAAACCCAATTTGAATTTTGTTTTCTATCTGCAAAGTTGACATAAAACCTAGTAAAACTCTTTGAATCACGATTAAATCTATTAAGACCATAATCTGTAGCAACCCAAAGCGTATGATCTTTGTCCTCAAAAACATCTCTAATATGATTATGAGAAATGTAATTTTGACTTCCACCCATTTTAAAGGTACTGGTATGTTGACTACCTTCTATATTATCTTGGCACATGGTCAAACCATTAGTACCTCCTAGCCAATAATTGTTATAGCTATCTTTATATATGGAATGAAACTGGTTTCCATCACTCGTTCCTGTAATTTCGTAGATTGGTATAATGTTCATATGACTGTATTTAGGAGAGAACGAAAATCCATTATCAGTTCCTAGCCATATATTTTCAGATTTATCTTTATAAACCGACCAAATAACGTTGTTCACCAATGATTTTGGATTTCGCGAATCGTGAAAAATAAACTGGGGGCCGCTTTCATTATAGATACAAAGACCATTATCGGTTCCCATAACAACGTTATTGTTATAATCTAGTGCCATTGATTTTACCACATTAAACTCGCCTATGTATTCGAAAATTTTAGTAGCTGGTGTATATTTTATAAGACTCCCTCCTCGACCAATCCAAACACATTTTCTTAAAGGGTCTTTTAATAAATTATGTATTAGAAAGCTTCCTCCTACTTTCGATGAATCTAATGGTTCGTACTTTTTATTCAACAAACTAACCCTTCCAAATTTTCCGTTTGCACCGAGGTATACATAATTTTCAAATTCAGCTAACGCATAGGTCATTTGAAATTTAATACCCAACTTAGAATCTAATAAATATTCTTTAATTTCTTTGGTTGAAAGGTTATAAATAAATAAGCCTTCGGTACATCCAATCCAAATATCATCACCAATTTGTAAAAGCGAACGAACATCCTGCTTAAATTCCCCAAGAAATGGTTCGAATTCATCAAGGACAATGTTAAAGAGTAAAAGACCTGTTTCTGATCCTAATAATAAATAATTATTGGAAATTTGTATAGCACAATTAATTAGACTTTTTGCACTAGTTAAGCCTTTAGAATGCGGGTAGGTGTTATATCCATCAAAACTAAATAAACCTCCATTAGTCCCAACCCATATAAGTCCTTGCGGGTCCTCAAGAAAGCAACGAACAGAATTCGCTTCAATACTAGGCTTATAATTATCAAACATATGATAGCTATTTGTCTGACCTATTGAAATCAGTGTAAAAACCGTAAAAAGAAAACCCAAAAACGTTCGTAGCATACTATTCATTTAATATTGAGGCGTAATATTAATACTTTGTGTAATTATCATAACAAGCAAAGTTAAATCTAAATCACGATGGAATCAAGTTACATAAATTTCAATTGTAACCATGAATTTAATAAAGTTATAACAAATATAAAGCTAAGTTTCTCATGTATTAAGCAGATATTTAGTGTTATATCTGCTTTGTTTTGTGTGAATTTGCAATATAATATCTGCTAGTCGATTATTATTTACGTCTAAAATATATTCTATTCTGTCCATTCTGTACTTGAAATTTATTTAAAACTGAAATAAATTTGTATTAAGAGCTATTCAGTTTTATAATGTTCAATATGATATTTATTAATTCAAACTATCGAGAGTTTATTACAATCTACTATTCAATGAAAAATCTATCTCTAAAGTCATTAATCATTTTAATCTTCTTCTCAGTTTTTTTGCATGCGCAAACTCCACCTCTTATACCAGAAGGATGGTCTGATGGATATGTCTATGATAATGGTATTCGCGTGCATTATTATCATGCAATACCTGCGCCCGATAAGCCCGTAATGATTATGGTTCATGGTGTAACAGACAACGGGCTTTGTTGGACAACATTAACTCAAGAGTTACAAAAGGAATATAATGTTTATATGCTAGATGCTCGTGGTCATGGCTTGTCTGATCCGTTTACCAATACCGATGATGGCGAAACGCTTGTAAAAGATGTGGTAGGATTTGTAGAGGCAATGAGCATTGAGGATCCAATTCTTGTAGGTCACTCGATGGGAGCAGCAACAGTAATGCGTATTGGTGCCGAATATCCTGATCTTACACAGTCGATTATTATGTTAGACCCTTTCCTAGCATCCTTAAACCCTCGACCACAAAATCAAAAGGCGAAACAACCTGAACAAAACAACAGGAAGCCTGAAACGAAAGCTACAAAACCACAAAAAAGACTTTCTATAAATATGTTTGCCCCCCCTGAAACTCTGGTAAAGCAAAACAACTATAGCTTTGATGAGTTGGTTGAAAAAGGCCATAACGACTTTCCGAAGTGGAATAGTGTTGATATACAATGTTGGGCTTTATCAAAAAAACAATACCATGGACCATATAACGATAATGCATGGAAAGCAATGCATGGAACAATGAATATTGGTGATGCTTTATCAAAAATTACTGTCCCTGCACTTGTATTGAAAGCTGATACGTCTCCCGACAGTCGAAAAATAAATGAAGAAGCAGTAAAAGGATTAAAAGGTATAAAATTGATTCATATTGATGGTGCCGGACATAATCTGCATCATGATGAGTTAGACCGAACCGTGATGGAGATTCAAATATTCTTACAAACAATTAAATAAAAAAATATGAACTCTAATATTCCAAAACTGCTTTTGATAATGATTATGTTTTTAGTAAGCACTTTAGGTCATAGTCAACCTAATTCAAATTCACTCAAAGCAGAATACAAAACAATAACAGTTACAAAAGATATTCCCTATCGTGAGGGAAATAGTGATGCATGGAAACTTGACTTGGCAATGCCTCAAAATTTTGGAGCAACAATACGTCCGGCACTTGTGATTATTCATGGTGGTGGATGGGCTGGCGGATCGAAATCGGTAGATGTATATCAAAAAATGATGGTTGATTATGCCCAGAAGGGATATGTCACCATTAATGTAGAATATCGACTTACTGGTGAAGCAGGATTTCCTGCTTGTATCGAAGATGTAAAATGTGCAGTTCGCTGGTTGCGAGCTCATGCTAAAGAGTTAAGCATTGATCCTGATCGAATCGGTGCCTATGGTCACTCAGCAGGAGCACACTTAGCATTAATGCTAGGTATGGTTCCAAAATCTGCAGGTCTTGAAGGTGATGGAGGTTGGGATGAACATTCAAGTGTAATAAATGTGGTTGGTGCAGGATCTCCTCCAACAGAATTAGGGAGAGATGTTCCAATGGCCAAAAAAGAATGGTGGCCAATTGGTTACATAGCAAAAATTGGTACTCCATTGTTTCTTATTCAAGGAACAAACGATCGCATTGTACGACCTGAATTAACTCGTGATTTTGTTGAAAAAATGAAAGTCGTAGGAGCAAATATTGAGTACCTTGAATGTGAGGGACAACATGGTGTTGCTTATAACGAAAATTTAAGTATTACAGAACCCGCATTGGAAACATTTTTTGCTAAACATTTGAATCCTTAAATTTATACAATTCGGATTTAAATTTATAGATTGAAATTCTAAAATATGAATAAAAAAATTAAATTAATGAATAAAGTATTCCTAGTCATATTATTAGTTGTTACAGGTATCAATCTTTTTGCACAAGATTTTGGTCGCAGAAAAAATATTAATGATGACTGGTCTTTTAATCTGGGAGATGTTCAATATGGTGGACGTGAGAAAATGGATTGTAGCGAATGGGCTACTGTCGATCTGCCACATGACTGGACTGTAAAGCAAAGTGCCAGTTCTGAACTGTCAAGCTGCACAGGCTATCTACCTGGAGGCATTGCTTGGTACCGTAAAAACATCGAAGTCCCAAATACGGAACAAGGAAACAAAGTTTACATTTATTTTGAAGGTGTTTACAACAATAGCGAAGTTTTTATTAATGGAAAATGGGTAGGCAAACGTCCCAACGGATATATTTCGTTTATATACGATTTAACTCCATATATTAAATGGGGAGAATCAAACTCAATTGCTGTACGGGTTGATCACAGCGATGACGCTGATTCACGTTGGTACACTGGTTCAGGAATTTACCGTGACGTGTATCTTGTTTATGCAAACCCAATTCATATTAATTTGTGGGGAGTAGCCTATCAGGCTGAAATCGAAAATAATTCAGCAATAATAACAGTAAATACGACCATCAAAAACACAACCGAGGAGTCAAATCTTAAAATTAAGCACGAACTATATGATGTCGCTGGGCAGCGTGTCGCTTCCTCTTCAAAGGATGGTAGTGCGGTAGCAAAAGGAGTAACACAATTTAACCAAACTTTGAAATTGAAATCTCCTGAGTTATGGAGCATTAATTCACCATATTTATACACACTAAAAACCCTAGTTTACAAAGGATCTGAACTTGTTGATGAAAATAGCATTCATGCAGGTTTTCGAAAAATAGAGTTCGACCCTAATACCGGTTTCTCATTAAATGGTGTCAATACCAAACTAAAAGGCGTATGCCTTCATCATGATGCTGGAGTTTTAGGTGCAGCAGCAACGAAATCAGTTTGGCGTACACGATTAAAAACACTTAAGACTTTAGGTGTTAATGCCATTAGAACAAGTCATAATCCACAAGCTCCTTATATGTATGAATTGTGCGACGAATTGGGTTTTGTGATGATGGACGAAGCCTTCGACGAATGGGAATATCCTAAAAAAAAATGGATTGAAGGATGGAATCGTGGAGAACCAGGTCATCAGGGAACTTCGCAATACTTCAGGGAATGGAGCGTCCGCGACGTACGAGACCAAATCATGCGCGACAGAAAACACCCGTCGGTAATCATGTGGAGTATTGGAAATGAAGTAGATTATCCGAACGATCCATATACACACCCGATTCTTGCTGAAGAAGGCATAAGTCAACAATCTGTAAAAGCCTATCTTGAAGATCATCCAAGTGCCGAGCGTCTGGGAGATATTGCAAAAGAATTAGTTGCTGCTGTTAAAGAAGCTGACAATTCACGTCCGGTAACTGCTGCTTTAGCAGGTGCAGTAATGTCAAACTATACTGACTATCCTTTTGTTCTTGACATTGTTGGCTATAACTATACTGAATACAAATATGACAGTGACCATGAGTTGTACCCCGAAAGAGTACTTTACGGAAGCGAAAACAGACACGATTTGGGAGCTTGGAAATCAGTAAAAGATAAAGAGTTTATATTTGGCCAGTTTCTTTGGACTGGAGTTGATTATTTAGGTGAAGCACATGCTTGGCCATCAAGAGGATTTACGTCAGGTTTACTTGATCTGGCTGGAAACATAAAGCCCCGTGGATATTTCCGTCAATCATTATGGAGCAAGGAACCAATGGTTTACATTGGAACCACCAAAAAAACTGAAAACCCTAACAGAAGGCGTAGGGGGAATCAACTCTCAACCGATGCCCCAAAAATATGGAATTATGAATCAGGATCTAAAATCCAAGTATTATGCTACACCAATTGTGATGAGGCAGAACTTTACTTAAATGCGAAACTCGTTGGCGAACGTAAGTCTTACGATATCGAAACTGGCGTAATAGCTTGGGATGTTGATTATCAAGAAGGTGAACTAAAAGTTTTAGCATTCAAAAACGGAGAAGAAATGGCTACAGACAACATAGTCACGAATACCTTAGCTTCTACTATTAATACTAAAGTAATAACACCAACTGATAACGAACTGATTAGACAAATAAAAGTTGAAATACTTGACACCAATGGCAATCCGTCAATCCTGGCAGATAATGAAATAACTTGTCGTGTTAACGGAGGTGAATTACTAGGAATGGAGAATGCTTCAACCAATGTTGCCGAAAACTATCTTGATAGTAAACATCGTTGTATCAATGGCAAGCTGTTAATATATGTCAAAAAAGAGGAAAACAATACTCCCATATCAGTAAGCTTATCTTCTCCATTATTAAAATCGGTTGAGCTAAAAATTGATTAGTAATACTATAGGCTATCGTGAAAACCATGTGCAAATAAACCTATATCCTGAATACTAAAAAAGAATATATATGAATTTTAAAAAATGTAAAAACTTGTTGTTAATTATTGTTTTGTTGGTCACATCAATATTTATAAACGCACAACCACAACGACCTAAAACAGTAAAATTAGGAGATTTTGATGCTCATGATCCTGTAATGATTAAACAAGATAGTACTTTCTATCTATTTCTTACAGGTGGCGGTATGTCCAAAAGTACCGATTTAGAAAACTGGACAAATTTAAAACGAGTTCCTAGTAAATTGGAATGGGTTACCGATGATATAATCTCTGGATACAGAGGTGGGTTTTGGGCTCCTGATATTCAGTTTCTCAATGACACTTATTATTTATATTATTCGCCATCAGCATTTGCTAAAAACACTTCTGCAATTGGCGTAATGACTAATAAAACCCTAAATCAAGATTCTCCTGATTACAAATGGGAAGATCAGGGAAAGATACTACAATCTATTCCTGGTCGTGATTTCTGGAATGCCATCGATGCAAATGTATACTTCGAAAGAGCTTGGGGAGGAAAGAGTACCGGATGGTTAAGTTTTGGATCATTCTGGGGAGGTATTAAGTTAGTAAAACTTGATTCCACCATGACCGCTTTAGCTGAACCACAGGAGTGGTATACCATTGCTAAGCAAGAACGTACGTTTGGAATGCCTGATACCGACCCAGGAGATGGCACCATTGAAGCACCATTTATTTACCGCAGACATCAATATTACTATTTATTTGTTTCTGTTGGCTACTGCTGCAGAGGATTGGACAGTACCTACGAAACCATAGTTGGAAGATCGCGCGATATTCGCGGCCCATATTTCGATAAAGATGGGGTTCCCATGTATGCTGGCGGAGGTACTTACGTTGCAGGTCCCAACGAGGACTATGCCGGAATTGGTCACTGTGCTGTTTACGATTTCGATGGTAAGACCTGGTTTATTTCTCATGGTTACGATAAAAAAGATCGTGGACGATCAAAACTTGTTGTAAAAGAAATAACCTGGGATAGAGCCGAATGGCCAACAGTCGTTTTTAAGAAAAAGGCTGACGTGAAGGTAAATCCAAATAAAGAAATTGAAGAATAAGGTTATCTATAAAAACACCACAGCATGAAAAAAATGGATTGGCAGGAGTATTTCTTGCCTTAAGCCAACTTAGCTTAGGACGAGTTATAAAAACTGAAGTGATTGATGAACTTTAGAAGCACTCTAAAACTTGAAGCCCGATAACTTAGAAATACGCCTAGTTAAACAATACTATTTTTATTTGTAACGCCGAACCTTAAAAGGATTAAATATTAATACAGATTTGAAAAGTATTGCAGTTTAACTAAAAAAACTAATTGTTTCAATCTATTGCAAAAAATAGGAAAAGACGGCTTTATATTTTTAACTATGAAAATTTTAAGCTTTTGACTAACTAAATTAAATCTAATAAAATGAATAAGTTGTTTAAAACTGTATTATTAACTTTTATTTCGGTTTGTTTAAATACACATCAGGTATTTTCGAGTGATTGGGTGAACTTTAACAAAGATTGGAAATTCACTAAAGGAAATCCGGAAAATGCAAATTCGGAAAGTTTTGACGACTCATCGTGGGAAAATGTAAAAATCCCACACGACTGGGCAATAGCTGGTCCTTTCGATCCCGATGGTAATGGAGGCACCGGAAAATTGCCATGGCAAGGCGAAGGTTGGTATCGTAAAACCTTCGAAGTAAATGCCGAAGATCAGGGAAAAGTTGTTTATGTGAAATTCGACGGCATCATGTCGTCTCCTAAAATTTATGTGAACGGAAAACTTGCAGGAAAATGGGATTATGGTTACAGTACTTTCTACCTTAATATTTCTGACTTTGTAAATTTCGGAGAAGAAAATACCATCGCAGTTTATGTTGATACTCGAAATCACGGAAGCCGCTGGTATCCGGGTGCAGGTATGTACAGAAAGGTGGAAATGATGGTATGTAACAAGGTGCATAAAGAAATTTGGGGGTCCTACATTACAACACCCGTTGTTAAAGAAGCTTACGCCGAAATGCGTGTATTAACCAACATTAAAAACCTTGAGAATGAAGATAAAAAAGTTACCGTACTTACAACAGTCATCAGTCCTGAAGGAAAAGAAATTGAACATTTCAGGACTCGGGAAAGAATAGTTTCTCCAAATGGATCACGAGAATTTGATTCCTGGATGACCATCACTCGACCCAATTTATGGGATCTTGAGAACCCGATATTGTATACACTAAGAACCGATGTATTAATCGATGGTGAGCTTGTAAACTCTGATGAAACTCCATTTGGTTTCAGATCATTTGAATTTACTGCCAACGATGGTTTTTTTCTGAATGACAAACATGTACAAATAAAAGGGGTAAACCTACATCACGACAACGGTCCCCTTGGTGCAGTTTTCAATAAACGAGCAATGGAACGCAAACTCGAAATTATGAAAGAAATGGGGTGTAACGCCATTCGAAATAGTCATAATATATGTGCTCCCGAATTGATTGAACTATGCGACAAAATGGGCCTGCTAGTATTTAATGAAGCATTTGATAAATACGACAACAAAGCCGATATAACGCCTGAAACCAATTTCTACGAATTTGGCGAACGAATCATTAAAAACTTCGTTATGCGCGACCGCAATAACCCCTCGGTAATTATTTGGAGTATTGGAAACGAAATGGGCGATATTCAGGGTAATGCCAATTATGGATTACAAAGGTTGGCTGCAATGGTTGGTTTTGTGAAACGTTTCGACATCACTCGCCCTGTAACAATGGTTTGCGATCAAAATCAAAATGCCCACTGGCGACATTTCGATTATTACGATATCCATGCATACAACTACAGTCAGCGCTGGTTGCCGGCTCGCACAATGGCACCTGATAAAAGTGTAATCATTAGCGAATCGGCATCAACCGTTAGTACTCGCGGATATTACGATTTAAATATTCCTAAAGATTTCTTTGAACCAATAAAACAACGAAGCAGTAGCGATTATCATAGCAATATCCCTAAATCTGAAGATTCTAAAAAAGTACCTGTAAGACGAAACAGAAATGTAACAGCTGATAATGCTTATTTTGTTAACAATGGAAGAGAAGCACGAAGAACACAAGTAAGCTCATACGATGTCGAAGCTCCTTGGTGGGCCGAAGTTTTAGATGATGACTTTTTGTGGCAGGAAAACGACAGCTATATAGCTGGAGAATTTGTTTGGACAGGCTTCGATTATTTGGGTGAACCAACACCTATTAATTCTGCACGCAGTTCTTACTTTGGAATCGTTGACCTTTGTGGAATGCCAAAAGACCGCTTTTATCTTTACCAGAGTTATTGGCGCCCCGATTACGACATGGTTCACATTCTACCGCATTGGAATTGGAAAGGAAATGAAGGAGACACTATTCCTGTATTTATATATACCAATGGCGACGAAGCTGAATTGTTCTTAAACGGAAAATCGCTGGGAAAACAAGCAAAAAAAACACAATCGTTAACTTCTAAAGAACGTTACCGCTTAATGTGGATGAATGTTTTGTATGAATCAGGAGAATTAAAAGCAGTGGCTTACAAAGAGGGAAAAGTGATTGGTGAAAAAATTATCAATACTGCAGGTGAACCTTATGCAGTAAAATTAACCCCCGACCGAAGCATAATTGATGCTGATGGTGAGGATTTAAGTTTCGTTATGGTAGAAGCCTACGATAAAGATGGAAACCTTTGCCCATTGGCCGAAAATAAAATTGACTTTGAAGTTACAGGAGCAGGAGAAATTGTAGCCGTTGGAAATGGAAATCCTCAATCCCTTGAACCTTACATTACCAACTATCGAAAGCTTTTTTATGGTAAAGCAATGTTGATCATCAGATCAAAAGAGAATGTTGAAGGAAAAGTAAATGTACTAGCAACTTCAGACGGACTGAAAAAGGCTAAAGTTGAATTAAAAACAGAATTGTAAAATTAAAAGTAAGCTAAATAAAAAATAAAATTCTTTCATTATGAAAACCTCAAATTTCAAAATCCCTAAAATAATTCTTGCTGTGCTTACCATTTTATTTATGGGTGGAATATGTGCTTCAGCACAAACGAACAATATTAAAAACGACAGTTTTTGGAATACTCAAAACGGGGACCCCATTTACAGCCAGGGTGGCGGTATTTTTCAATTTCCACATCCCGAAACTGGAGAAATAAAATACTTTTGGTATGGTGTACATTACAAAGAGGCCGAGCTTTACCGAGAAGATTATTCTACAACACAACCTCGTAATTCTTTCGAAGGTGTGACCTGCTACTCCTCTACCGATTTAGTTAATTGGAAAGCCGAAGGTCATGTATTAAAAAAAGAAGAAGTCTTTGATGGCTCACAACGAAGTTGGGGATGGCTGGGTCGTATGGGAGTCGCATATGTAAAAGAAACTAATCAATACGTATTGATAATTCAATACAACTCAAGTGTGCTTTTTGCTGTTGCAGATTCACCTTTGGGACCATTCAAGAAGCAACACCGAAAAGACATGACAAGTTGGATTGGAACTCCAAACACAGGAGACCAAACCGTATTTACCGATACCGATACCGAAAAATCTTATTTGGTTTATAGCTATGGAAAAGGACGAAATAAAATTTACATTTCCGAGATAGGAATAAAAAACGACTCCATAACTTTATTAGACTACAAACAGGTTTTTAAAGGGGCTGGTCGTGAAGGAAACTGTATGTTTAAATACAAAGGCAAGTATTATATTGCAGCTTCACAGTTATATGGATGGGATGGATCATTGGCTTACTACTTAGTATCCGACGATATTATGGGACCTTATCTCCCTACCAACGATATGCAGGTAATTCCAGGTGTAGAAGATGATTATGCCCACATTTCACAAACCGGATTTTTTGTCACAGTTAGAGGAAGCAAAGAAGAAACTGTAGTTTTCTGTGGTGATCGTTGGGCCGATTTTGCCGGAAATGGTTTAGGCTATAACCAATGGTGCCCGCTATCGTTCAATGGCGATGTGCCTTATTTTAACTCGCTCAATTCATGGAATCTTGATGCCGAAACCGGTGAATGGGAAGTGGCAGACGACAACAACTGGGTAAACAACGCCAGCTTCGAAGCCGACAGAAAAGAAATGCCAAGTTCCAAAAAACCCGTACAAACCCGATTAAGAGGTTGGGAAACCACAATCATACAAGGTACCGAAGTTTCACTAGAGCCAAATTCGCCAAAACTAAATCATGCAAATACCGAAGAAGAACGTAAAGTAGTAATTGGCGAAAGAAGTTTGAATATGAGCGATCAGGTTGACTTTACGCGTCAGGTGCACCAGGTTATCTCTTCATCTCCGCACGTAGAATTTCCAAATGCTACTTATACTCTTACTGCA
Organism: Flavobacteriaceae bacterium HL-DH10; assembly: GCA_031826515.1. Lineage (NCBI taxonomy): Bacteria > Pseudomonadati > Bacteroidota > Flavobacteriia > Flavobacteriales > Flavobacteriaceae > Thalassobellus > Thalassobellus suaedae. Next base: position 395,789 of record CP134536.1, read on the forward strand.
AAAATTAAAAACAGTGGCAATTTCAATAAGCTTGAAATGTATGCTAAATCGGGTAAAAAGCATTTCAAGATAACTGTTAAAGAAGAAAATGATAACTGGGCAACCATTACTCTCGAAGGAATTAAAGTTAAAGATAACGAGGTTGAAATTGGTTTTCTTGCCGATGGAAAAGCTCGCGCTTTCTGCCTAGTTGATGATGTTACTTTATTAAAAGCAAATTAATTATTAACAATAAATCGTAATCTTATACAAAGACTCTAAATATTAGGAAGTAAAATAGCAATATCAGAAAAAATTATAACCAAACTGAACGTATTAAAGATGAATTCAAATACTGGTATTATTAATGTAATATTGATTGTACTCATTGGTTTTACCTTTCACCTGAATACAAATGCACAACCTACACGCTATAATTTCAATCCCGATTGGAAATTGTATGTTGGCGATATAAACGGAGCAGAAAAAAACCAAGTTTTGATGATTCCGAGTGGAAAGAAATTACTCTTCCATATGCATGGAATCAGGAGGAAGCCTTTATAAAAGAATATTGTTGATCTGTCAACAGGCATTGTCTGGTACCGGAAGACTGGACTTGCAACAAAAAACTAGACAATTAGTTAAATGACTAAGCTACTCATTTATGGTTATATATGTCTAGTTCAAATTCTATTTAAACGTCAAACGAAACTATAAGTTTTTTATCAATTATAATTTTTGTGAAACTCAGGATATATTTTCATATGCTCATTGGTGGAACCATCTCTATTAAAAAGATTTCCCCAATGTGGAGAGGTTGCTTCCCATATAAATGTCCCTAAACCTAATCCATTCGGCAGATTCTTCACGATGTCGTTGACTTCTTTTTTATGCTCTTTGTATTCTACAATAACGATTGGCTTTTTGTAGCGATTAGCCAATTCAATCATGTTCGATTCCATATTATCTAAATTGCCATGCCATTCAGGATAATAAGATTGACCTATTATATCGAATTTTACATCGCGACTAATAATTTTATCAAAGAACTTAACAGAGTTGCTTAAATCGTGTGCTTTAGCAATATGAACCATTAAATTAATGCTTGGATCAACGGATCGAACAGCAGCACTTGCACAACGTAATAGAACACAAAACGACTCAGCCGATTTTTCGGTTATTTTTCCACTTGGCCACAACATGCCATTATGGATTTCATTACCAATTTGAATCATTTCAGGCCGTACCCCTTCATCAATAAACCTTTGCACTGTTTCCTGAGTGTAACTATAGATTTTTCCTTCTAATGCTGAGCCATGTAAATTAGACCATGCTGCTGGGGTGAATTGTTTTGCAGGATCGGCCCATGTATCACTATAATGAAAGTCCAATAGAAAATTCAAACCTACAGCTTTAATGCGTTTGGCCATTGCTAAAGTACTATCTATACCGCAATAGCCCTCTTTAGAATAACCATTCTCTGCAGTCGGGTCAACAAACAAACGTAATCGAATCCAATTAAACTTGTTGTCTTTTAGAATTCCCATAACATCCTTCTGAATGCCATTGTCTGAATACTTCTTTCCTCTGGCTTTTTCTTGTGGAACAAATGAAATATCAGCACCAATAATTGGCTTTTCAATATTTAATTTTCTATCAAAGGGAGGAGCGACAACTGGCTGAGTTTTTTGCTTTGAATAGTTGCTTCTAATCTCTTTGTAGATTGCAAATATTTCGGTCGAAGCTTTTCCTTCACGATTGAAAAGAGCTCTACCTGGTTCCCATGCCATTGTACCATAACCTAAGCCATTTGGTACCGAACGCACAATGTCGTTAATAACTTTAATGTTATTCTTACCTGCACTATATTCACAAACACTAACTGGCTTATTGTAAGTAGCAGCAAGATCGTAAAGGTTTATTTTTAAATCGTTGTAAGTTCCGTGCCATTTTTCATAATACGACAAACCAACAATGTCGAATTCAGCTCCATATTTATTCATTTTATCAAGAAATTCACGGCAAAGTTTATTTTGACCACCTAAAGCAAGATGTACCATTAATTGTGCTCCTGGCAATATTTCACGAACGGCTTTCTGACCTGCAATGTAGAGGCCCATCAATGACTCCCAATCTTCTTCGGTTGCATTGTCCATCACCTTAGCATCAGGCCAAACCATTCCATGACTTATTTCATTACCAACCTGCACAATGTCAGGAGCTACATTAGCTTTTACAAATTTATTTAAAGCGTCTTTGGTATGTTCATATAATTGGTTTTCGAGTGCTTCTTCTGTTAGTCCTTCCCAAGCCAAAGGTTTGAATTGCTTATCTGGATCGGCCCAAGTATCACTATAGTGAAAATCAAGCGTGAATTTCATCCCAGCAGCTTTTATACGCTTAGCCATGGCGATGGTATGGTCGAGATCACAAAAACCACCTTTTGAATAGCCGTTTTCAGCTTCAGGATTAACAAATATTCGGAGTCGAATATTATCAAAGTTATTTTCTGCCATAATTAAACAGATATCCTTTTTAACATTATTAGAATCATAATATGCAGCTCCTCTTGCTTCCATTTGAGGGATAAAGGAAATGTCGGCTCCAATACTAAAAGGAGAAGGTTTAGTAGCGCAACTGCTATTTAATAAAACAACCAACAAAAAAAATAAAAGGACAAGTACATTTGTTGGCTGAATTAAATACGACTTAGTTTTCATAATATAAGATTAGTAATTAGTTATTTAAAAGTTACAATGTTTACATAAAAGTATTTATGCGAATTTTAACATGAAGTTGCTTAAGTTTAATGATATTTGTTCTTTCTATGGTAGGTTCTTTTTTTGAATGGTCCATATATCTGATTTAGCCAATTGACAAGGAGAACCTGAAAATAACTTTGCTGCTTCCTGATCACCTTTTAACTGCCATAAATACCAAGCTGTTGCAACACGTGCAAATTCTCCGCCATAAGGTTGCATGTAAGTTCCTGCATGTCCGACATCCATATTAGCCACAAAAACTGGTACGTGGTTTATACGTTTATAATCATCCATACCATTTTTGTAAGCAATGTCTTTTTCTCCACCTAACAAATATAAAGTTGGAGTGTGAATTTTATCGAGCTGTGATTTTAATAGGGTCGGCATTCCTGGAATTCCAATTCCTGGAGGAGGTAGTATTCCACTGTTACATACAATCACGGTTTTGATACGAGGATCATCGGCTACAGCCAGTGTTTGCAAACCTCCGCATGACATACCACTTACAGCAATATTGTCGACATCTAACTTTTTGTAGTAAGGACTTCCTTTATCATTATTTTGGGCAATTGCCCAATTAATGGCATCCAACATTTGAGATGGCTGTGATTTCCCTTGTCCTTTTTCGCCTTCCTGCGGCATTGGACCAATTGCAATTACTAAGAAACCATGAGAAGCCACTTCATTTAAAAAATTTAAATGTTCCCATGGTGAATTGGCACATGCTCCATTTCCCCAAGCTATAATTGGCAATCTATTTTCACCTTTAAATACCTTTAAATTTTGAGGTCTGAACAACGTATGTGTTACAAGAGAAGGATCACTTTCCATAATTGCTTTAAATTCACCTGTTCCGCCATCTTCAATTAACCTGAAAGATTTCTCTTGAGAAAGAGCATAATTAATCGATATACATATTATTAAAAAAGTTATAATTGATTTTTTCATAAATACAGTTTAATTAGAATTTGCAGAGTAGAACAAAATTAATGTATTAACAGTTTTTGGATAATCTATATTGGACAGTTTAAAAAATAAAATGGACATGGACTGGACTTGCAACAAAAACAGGACAATTAGTTGAATAACTAAGCTGCTAGTTTAAGGTAATACATCTCTAATTCAATTCCCTTATAGTTTTACTTACTAAAAAGGGATGTCTTCTATTATTATTTTTCCAAGTTTCTATCCATCCAAAGATCAATAACTCCGCTTCTAATCTTAACTTATAATTTTGACCCGTCCTGAAATAAGGCTACATAATTTTAAACATTATGTACAAAAACGACAAAGTAATCAGACGGTATTCAGAACCTTTTAAACTGAAAATTTTAGACGAAATCACAACCGGCAAACTAAACAAAAACCAATTGGGGAAACTCTATTCTATTGCACCAACAACCGTAAATGAATGGATCAGGAAGTACAACCGTAAAGACCTCATGAACACCAGAGTAAAAGTGGAAACAAAAGACGAAATATCTAGAATTAAAGCACTTCAAAAGGAAATTGAACAGCTTAAAAAACTACTCTTAAAAAAGGATCTGGATGCCTTGGTATTGGATTCTTATCTGGAAGTAGCTGCAGAAGATCTGGGCTACAAATCTGTTGCTGAACTAAAAAAAAGCTAAGTATAAAGCCTTAATAAAGGCTAAGCAAAAAGCTAAGGGATTTGCTTCTTTATCTACTATAACCCATTGTTTTGGGCTTAAACGCAATGCATACTATAAGTATAAAAACAGAGCTGATAAGCGTTTAAAACTAGAACAGCCGATTATTGAGATTATAATGAAAAGACGCAAATCCCTGCCTAGAGAAGGCGTGCGTAAACTGGTTAAATCATTAGATGATGAGTTTACCAAAGCTAACCTTAAAGTCGGTAGAGATACACTGTTTAATGTCCTTAGAAAACATCAAATGCTTACACTTAGAAAGAAATATAGTTCCAGAACAACAAACTCACTGCATCGTTTTTATAAGTACAAAAACATTATAAAAGATGTAGAGGTTTCTAAATCTAATCAGGTTTGGGTGTCTGACATTACTTATATAAGAACCGTAAAAGGATTTTGTTACCTAGCTTTAATAACAGATATGTATTCAAGGAAAATTGTGGGGTATGACCTTAGTGATAGTCTGGAACTAAACGGATGCGTGAGAGCTCTTAACAAGGCTATATATCAAGCTAAAAGCTTCAAAGGACTCATACACCATTCTGACAGAGGTATCCAATATTGTAGCAATGTATATACACAAATCCTGAAAAGAAATAAGATAGATATCAGTATGACTGAAGAAAACCATTGTTATGAAAATGCCCTAGCAGAAAGGGTTAACGGGATTCTTAAAGATGAATTTTATCTCGACCAAACCTTTACAAATATAGATCACGCGAAAAGAGCCACAAAAAATGCGATTAATTTATACAACGAAATAAGATTACACTTATCTTTAGATTTTAAAACACCGAATATGGTATATAAATTATCAGCCTAAATTCAATTTTAACCTGTAGCCATATTTCAGGACAAAACATTTTAAATAATCATATAAAACTTTTAATTGTGTCAATTAAAAAACCTTATTAAATATATGTTTTTAGGCTTTCATGCATAAAAAGAGTTATAATACTAAATATAATTTAATATTTTGTTGTTTTATTTGACAGATTATCATACAATCGGTTGCGATATTTGCTTTTTTTGATTATGTTTATTCAAGATTACAATTATGTACAATTCTTCAATATAAAATCGATATTATGAAACAAATATTCTCGTGTTGTCTTTTAGTTGTCTTTTTATTGTCATGTAACAAGAAACAAGAGTACCATTTAGATATTCAATATGCTAATAGTTTGGTTGCAACACCAGTGGCTTTAAATATCCCAGATTTTGCTAATGAATCTTTATTTACTTTATATAATGAAAAGGAGAAAATACCTTATCAAATTGATAGTGCCAACAATAAAATCTGGTTTGTACATCAACCCGCCAGATCTATCAATTACTTTATTGAGAAAAGGCAAGGTAATAGGGTTCCTGATAATATAATGAAGTTAAGAAAAAAGGAAGGTAGTCTCCAGTTACTCTTAGCAGACAATCCTGTTATACAGTATAGATACGAGATGCATTATCCGCCAACGGGCGTAGATTCTATATTTAGAAAATCGGGATATCTACACCCTGTTTTAACCCCCAAGGGCGATACGTTATCGCGAATTAATCCTCCAGATCATAATCACCATTACGGTATTTGGGGGCCATGGACACATACGCAAATTGATACTACTCGTGTTGATTTTTGGAATCTTGTGGAAGCACAAGGAACCGTACTTTTTAAAGAGTTTAAATCAACTACAACTGGATCGGTGTTTAATGGCTTTAATGCGATTCAAGAGCATATAGACTTAAAAACTAAAAAGGCTCCTCAAATAGCTCTAAATGAAAGTTTAGAAGTTCGAGTTTGGGATCTCGGTAGACCAGACCGTTACATGTTTGATTATAGCTCATCTTTTAGTTCACCATTAGAAAATGGTATTCTTTTTGAGGCATATAGATATGGTGGAGGTATAGGGATGCGTTTTAATGAACATTGGAAAAAGGATAATTGTCAAGTATTAACATCTGAAGGAAAAACCCGTTTAGATGCCGATGGGTCTAATGCTCGTTGGGCTATTGTAAGTAGTCAAGACAGCAAGGGTGAAGGCGTTAATGGTATTTTATTTATGAGTTACCCAGAAAATAGAATGCACCCTGAACCAATGCGTGTATGGCCTATAGATGCCAATGAAGGTCGGGGCGATATGTTTTTTGAGTTTTGTCCCATCCGTCATCAAGAATGGAAAATAGACCCAAATCAAACCTACAGTCTTAAATACCGTATGGTGGTGTTTGATGGAAAGTTAACAGCAAAAGAGGCTGAAGCTTATTGGCAGGCATTCGCCAAACCCTAAGTAAAAAAAGCATTTAATAACAATATTCAAAAATCAACAACAAATGAATAGAAGAAAATTTATTAATCAAACAGCATTAGGAACCGTTGCCATGGTAGGGTTCCCTTCCATAGTGCCGGCACATGTTTTAGGGAAAAATGCTCCTAGTAACAAAATCAATATCGGGCAAATTGGTTGTGGCCGTATTGCACGTTCACATGATATATATGATACAATTCGTTTTGATGAGGCAAGATTCGTAGCTGTTTGTGATGTAGATTCTAAACGGGTGTTAGATGCTAAGAATTTAGTTGATGGTTTTTACAAGAAAAAGACAGGGAAAGATAATTATATGGATACCAGAGTGTATGAGGATTATCGAGAAATGCTATTAAATAAGGATATTGATGCTGTTGTAATAAGCACACCAGACCATTGGCATTCTCAACCTGCTATGGAAGCGGCTTTGGCTGGAAAAGATATTTATTTACAAAAACCAACGTCTTTAACTGTAAAGGAAGGACAACAGCTGCGTGATGTTGTAAAAAAGACCGGCTCTATTTTACAAGTAGGTACACAACAGCGAGCCATGCCCCAGTTTCGCTATGCTGCAGAATTAGTGCGAAATGGGCGCATAGGAAATCTACATACGGTTAAGATTGGTCTTCCGGGTGACCCTGCAGGTCCAGAAGCGCCTGAAATGCCTATTCCATCAAACTTAAATTTTGATATGTGGCTAGGATCTACACCAAACGTGCCATATACAGAAATAGGAGTTCATCCTCAAGACGGGTATAACAGACCAGGCTGGTTACGTCAAAGAAATTACGGAGCAGGTATGATTACTGGCTGGGGACAACATCATTATGATTCTGCTGCCTGGGGAATGAATACAGAGCTTTCTGGACCGATTTCGGTTGAGGCTTTGGCTGAGTTTCCAAAGTCAGGATTGTGGAACGTTCACGGAGATTTCTTTGTGAAGCATGAATATGATAATGGTATAGAAGTATATACCAGTGGAGGTTACACCAATGGGATTAAATATATTGGAGAAGATGGATGGATTTTTGTGTCCCGAGGGGCATATACAGCTTCAGCGACCGACCCTGTTGATAAGGAAAAAAGTGCTACAGCTTTGAATGCTTCCAATCCAAAAATATTAGAATCTGTAATTGGAGAGAGCGAAATACATCTAGAGAAAATAGACGATCAACATGGTAATTGGTTAGACTGTATAAAAACCAGAAAACAGCCCATTTCTTCAATAGAAAAAGGACATAAAGCTTGTGCTATTTGTTTGATAAGTGATATTGCAATGCAGCTTGACAGAAAATTACAGTGGGATCCCGAAAATGAAGTATTTATTAATGATAATGATGCAAATACCATGTTACGCAGAGAGCAGCGAAAACCTTATGGTACCGATTATGTGAAACTATAAATTGACAAAAAGTGTTGAAAAGAAGAGATTGAAAAGAACCATAAGCCATCATTCTAAATTTATTTCAGAATCGAGTATTATTGACCATGTAGTTGTTATGAAAACCTGAAATAAATTCAGGTTGACGAAAATCTTGCTTTTTAAATAGCTTTGATATTATTCTATTATAAACAATAAAGATGAAATACCAAGTATTAATAGTGTTGTTGTATTTAAGTATGTCCTGTACCAAAAAGAAGCCGTTAGAAAAAGTGGTTCAAGAGAACGTTCACAAAAAGGTTAAGTTAATGACACTGGATCCCGGACATTTTCATGCAGCGTTAGTTCAAAAAACCATGTACGCCCAAGTAGATCCAAAAATTTATGTTTTTGCACCAGAAGGGGCTGAAGTGCAGTATTTTTTAAATAAGATAGAAGCTTATAATTCTAGCGAAGTGGCGCCTACAAAATGGACTGTAGAAACATCTTTAAGCGATAATTACTTAAAAAAAATGCTGGATGAAAAGCCTGGGAATGTCATGGTAGTAGCAGGGAAAAACTCTAAAAAAATAGATTATATCCTAGCCGCGGTAAAAGCAGGATTAAATGTATATGCCGATAAACCTTTGGTGATAAATCCTGAAGGGTTTAATAAACTTAAAGAAGCGTTTAAGATTGCTAAGGAAAAAGGGGTGTTAATTTATGATATTATGACTGAACGCTTTGAGTCTACTACTGTACTCCAAAAGCTGTTTTCAAAAGAGTTTTCGGTTTTTGGTTCGTTAGTAGAAGGCACAGTTGCAGATCCAGCTATTAGCAAAGAAAGCATACATCATTTTTTTAAATATGTTTCTAGTAAACCCTTGGTGCGCCCTGCTTGGTTTTTCGATGTTAATGAAGAAGGTGAGGGTATCGTAGATGTCACTACACATTTGGTGGATTTAGTGCAATGGGAAGCGTTCTCAAATCAAATTATCGATACTTCTAATATAGAAATGTTACATGCTAAACGGTGGGCTACCGTTTTAAGTAAAGAAGCGTTTCAAAAGGTTACAGGACAGGAAGGTTTTCCTGATTACCTTAAAAAAGACGTTAAAGATGGAAAATTACATGTGTACTGTAATGGCGAAATGATTTATAAAATTAACGGTAAGCACGCAAAAGTTTCTGTGATTTGGAACTATCAGGCGCCAGAAGGCACGGGAGACACACATTACAGTATAATGAGAGGAACAAAAAGCAACCTTATTATTAAACAAGGAAAGGAAGAAAATTTTAAACCAACCCTATATATAGAAACCAAAAATGGGGAAGATTTTGAAACTGTTCTAAATGACGCTTTAAAAAACAAAATCGCAAAAGAATTTCCGGGAATAACCGCTGAAAAGATTTCCAATACCCAATGGAGAATTAAAATACCCGATTCATTTAAAATAGGTCATGAAGCACATTTTGCACAGGTTACTGAAAATTACCTAAAATATTTAGAATCAGGCAAGCTTCCGGAATGGGAAGTACCTAATATGATAGCCAAATATTACACAAATATTGAGGCCTATAAAATGGCAGCCCAAAACTGACCCGTCCTGAAATAAGGCTACATAACTTTAAACATTATGTATAGAAATGACAAAGTAATCAGACGGTATTCAGAACCTTTTAAACTGAAAATTCTAGATGAAATCACAACCGAAAAACTAAATTATCATTCAAAGGCGGAATGAAAATCACAGCAGGCTTTTTAGCTTGTTTGCAGAATCGAATATAAAAATGGAACTTAATGCGAAATTAGAATCGCTGATTAAAAGCAAAAAACATGGATAGCAAAATTACGGAAGACTTCTCTTTAGGGCTTTTTATTTGGCAAGCTTTACTTCTTGTTTCAATTGGACTTTGGATTTATTGCTTAATTGACGTTTTAAAAAATAAGTTCGAGAAAAATGATAAGATTATTTGGGTTTTAGTAGTCATACTTCTTCCGATTTTAGGTTCAATCTTGTATTTATTTATCGGAAAGAGCAAAAAATTAAAATTAAACTGACAAAAGCTCTAAAAACCAACACCTGCTATAATGCATTGCTTCAGGTTTAAGTAGGTAAGCTTGTACTAACAGTTAATTTTAGATTACGTAAATGTATATTTGGTTCATTTTGAAATAATTTATTTTAAATGTTTGCTAATACTGAATAAAAGGCGTTTTAATACTCTTTATTTAGTATTAGCAAAATATTTTACTTGATAGCAATAACAGCACTTGATGGACCAGTTAACGGTATGACACCAGTTTCATTAAACCCTGCTTCTTTTGCCCATTGATCAAAGTTAGAGGCTGTAAAATCAAAACCTTGATCTGTTTCGATAGCCATGTTTAGTGACATCAATAATCCGAAAACATTCTTGTTTCTTTCATCATCAATAATATTTTCGATAACAATAAGTGCTCCTCCTTCAGGTAAGGCATCATAAGCTTTTTTTATTAACATTACTTTGTCTTCAGAACCCCAGTCATGAAGAATATTCCCCATTGTAATGACGTCTGCCTTTGGTAAATCATCAACAAAAAAATCTCCTGAAACAATCTCTATTCTATCACTTAATCCTAAAGCATCCACATTTTCCTTTGCAATTGGACCAACTGGGGGAAGGTCAAAAGAAATACATTTCATGTGGCTGTTATTTTTTGCAATATGTATCGAAAGATTAGCACCTGAGCCCCCAACATCACAAAGGGTATTATATTTCGAAAAATCAAAATCATGAGCTAGTTTCATAAAGTTCCCAGATTGAACACCTCCCATCCCATGTATAAACTCCCTTAGCCTATCTTCATTTGCGTAAATAGCTTCAAATAGGGGTTTACCTGCATTTTTAGTCTCATTCTGTGGTTTGCCAGTTTTTAGACACTCTTCTAAGTCATTCCAGAAAGGATACAACCTATTGTTTGACATTTCTAAAATTCCTCCTATGTAACTTAGTTTATTTTTATCTAAAAACAGATCTGAATCGTCTGAATTACTATATAAGGCATTCTCTTTTAATCCAGAACGCTGCAAAAATCCTAATGCCACTAAAGCGTCAAGAAAGTCAAATAGCGATCTTTCATTTAACCCTAATTTATTTTGAATGTCTTCTCCTGATAATGCTCCATTGGCAAGATGAGTAAACAGCTCCATGTTGACAGCTGAGAGTAGCGTTTTTGAGGCAAAAAACCCCATTCCAATTTGCATTATTTTAGAAGGATTAATTTGATTTGTGTTAGTGGTGTCCATGATACGCGGTTCTTTTTGGTTAATATGTTATATAATTTACTGTTAACAGTTTTGACAAGGATTACTGTGGAAAGAAAATCGACAGATTTTCGAAAACGTAACAAGCTGATGCTTTTTGTTTCTTTGGTTCCTCAAAGCCAATCAACAAGATTTGGCAACCTAGTAAATATAGAAAAAAAATTGTGCTTTATATCAAGTCGCATTATTTTTAGCATCCATGAAAAAGCTAAAAACCTAGTATCTTTAAAAGTTAATCAAAACAATTAAGATATGACATTTAAACAAACCACCCAACCAAAGTTATACATTGGCATTTACATGCACTAACGAAATCTCAAGTCCTTAAAACTTCAAGAAATTACACTTAAATTTAAAACCTTATTAATAAAAGTTAGCTTAAGCTATACAAATACTTTATCTACAATTAAGAAATAACAGAATTTCTATGCTCTACTCCCCAATCGACCATTGCATCTAAAACATTAATAATTTTTTCGCCTGTTGCCGTTAAAGTATATTCAATTAACACAGGAGTCGTATCAAATACTGTACGCTTTACAACACCGTTTAACTCCAAATCCTTCAACTCCTTAGACAACATCCTAGGGGTTATTTTATCTATGTTCTCTTGAATATCTTTATATCTCCTCTTTCCATAAAGTAGAGAAGCAATAATGGGTAATTTCCATTTACCACTTACTACGTTTAAGGTATCGTTAATTGCCAATACATATTGTCGTGGACATTTCTTAAGTTCTGCTATATCATCATTCATAATACCTAACTATACTTTTGTATAGTAATACTTTTTTACTACTTACTATATTTTGTATATCAAAGATAATATATTTGCAGTATTATTAACAATAAAAAGTTTTAAATATGATTTTAGTAACTGGAGCAACAGGTGAATTTGGTAGAAAAGCAATAGATTTTCTACTTAACAACGGAGTAAACCCATCAGAAATATCTGCATTAGTAAGAAATGAAAACAAAGCAGTTGACTTAAAGGAAAAAGGTATAGAAATAAGAATTGGAAATTATAATGATTACAACGCTTTGATAAAAGAATTTAATGGAGTTGATAAATTATTATTTATATCAGGAAGTGAAATTGAAACTCGTGAAATTCAACACAAAAATATTGTAACCGCTGCTAAGGAAGCAGATGTAAGACATTTAGTTTATACATCTTTTATAAGAAATACAGAAGTAAAAAACTCTGCTATTGACTTTTTGCAAAACACACACCTTAAAACAGAAAATTGGATTAAAGAAAGTGGCATACCTTATACCATTTTACAAAACGCATTATATCTTGATTTATTACCAATGTTTGTAGGTGACGTAATTCAAAATGAAGTGATAGTGCAACCAGCAAAAAATGGTAAATCAAGTGCTGTATTGAGATCTGAATTAGCTGAAGTCGCAGCAAATGTATTAACTACAGAAGGACACAAAAACAAAGTGTATCCACTAACAAATCCCGTAACCAATACCTATGAGGATGTGGCAAAATACATTTCAGAAGTTACAGGAAAAAAAGTCACCTATCAATCTCCTACCCCTGATGAATTTAAAACCACTTTAAAAGAATCAGGTGTTCCAGACGAGTATATCGGAATCTTTGCTGCGTTTTCTGTCGCTCAAGCCAATGGCGAATTAGAATTACAAAATAACTCTTTAGAAAATCTTTTGGGGAGAAAACCGACCACTTATAAAGAGCTTATTAGTCAAATTTACAAATAAATTGACAGAAAAAAATTTCATTATTCTGTTTATTCCAATGCTCTAAAAAAGTATGTCCAATACAAATTTTAGTACGTTTCTTTAAATGAACTAGCTACACATATAGAGGAAACCCATTTTTAGTTAGTTTTTCAGTAACAATAAGTTTAATAGAAGCTTTCAAATTATGTGCATTTTACGTGCGTTATTAATACCATTTCAGTACTAATTAGTATAAAAAGCAAGTGTTTTGAAATAAATAAAAAGTATTAAAACAAAAAAACCCTAGATAACTAGGGTTTTAGCGATGTGACCTCGACTGGATTCAAACCAGTAACCTCTTGAGCCGTAATCAAGTGCGCTATTCAGTTGCGCCACGAGGCCATTTTTGTGGGTGCAAATATAGTATTTTTATTAAAACTTCACCAAATAATTAAATCAATTTTTAAATTGTTATTTTTGATATATGAATTACGATATATTACTACAAAAATTCGGTAGCACTTTAGACGAAAATTTAATTAATGAAATTTTCGAAAAAGGCATATTCAAAAACTTCAAAAAGAACGAAATTATAATTGATATCAATCAACCTTTAAATTTCATTCCTCTTTTATTAAATGGTGATATTAAAATTCTAAGAGAAGATAGTGAAGGCAATGAATTACTTATTTACTTTTTAGAAGCGGGTGAAACTTGTACCATGTCACTTACGTGCTGCATGGATACTTCAAAAAGTAAAATTAGAGCTGTTGCTGAAAAGGATACGAGCCTCATCATGATTCCTGTTGATCAAATGCATCAATGGTTTCAAAATAACGAAAGCTGGAGAAATTTCATATTAAGAAGTTATCAAACTCGTTTTGATGAAATGTTAGAAGCTATAGACAATATTGCTTTTATGAAAATGGATGAACGTCTATACAAATACCTAAGTAATAAAGCGGTTCTTAATGCTTCAAAAACATTATTAGTTAAGCATCAAGATATTGCCGAAGATATGCATACGTCTCGCGTTGTGATATCTAGAATTCTTAAACAACTAGAAAACGAAAATAAAATAAAACTAGGCAGAAATAAAATAGAAATCCTATCCGTTTAAGTAACAATTGTTACATAAGAGAGGTGTGGTTGAGTTTACTTTTGCTTATTCAATAAAATCTAACCATGGAATATATTTTAAATCCTTGGCCTTGGTATATATCTGGGCCTCTTATTTCGCTTATTATGGCATTGTTACTTTACTTTGGAAAAACATTCGGCATGTCATCCAATTTAAAAACGATGTGTACCATTGTTGGGGCAGGAAAGTTTTCTGATTTTTTTAAATTTAATTGGAAAGAGCAGTCATGGAATTTAGTAGTTGTATTAGGCGCTATTATTGGAGGGTACATTGCAACTCATTATTTATCTAATGATAGTATTACAGATTTAAACCCGACAACTATTGCAGAACTGCAAAACATGGGATTTAAAAACTCTGGTGCATCCTTAGTACCAAATGAAATATTTAGTTTAGAATCATTAGCTTCTCCAAAAAAACTAGTCATATTGGTGATTGGAGGATTTTTAGTTGGTTTTGGAACACGTTACGCAAATGGATGTACTTCGGGGCACGCCATTGCTGGATTAAGTAGTTTACAAAAACCATCATTAATTGCAGTAATTGGTTTCTTTATAGGAGGATTAATTATGGCCAATTTTATTTTACCCCTAATATTTTAATTATGAAACATTTAAAATTTTTATTAGTAGGTATTATATTCGGAATTGTTTTAGTAAAATCTGAAGCCGTATCATGGTATCGCATATATGAAATGTTTAGATTTCAATCATTTCACATGTATGGAATTATTGGTACTGCAATAGCATCTGGTATTTTGTTTTTACAAATCTCAAAGAAAGGTCATTTTAAAAGTATTATAGGAGCTGATATCTTTGTTCCAAAAAAAGAAAAAGGCTTTACTCAATATATAATTGGTGGTATTATTTTTGGATTAGGCTGGGCGCTTATTGGTGCTTGTCCAGGCCCCATGTACATATTATTAGGTTCTGGTGTGTCTAGCATGCTCATTGTAATTGCAGCAGCTATTATAGGAACCTTCATTTACGGCGTTTTAAAACACAAACTCCCCCATTAACATGGAAAACACACAACTTCTAGGATATATTGGTGCTTTAGTAGTTGGGTTAGTTTTAGGACTTATTGGAGGCGGTGGTTCTATATTAACAGTTCCATTGTTAGTATACCTTCTTGGATACAATCCAGTTGTAGCAACAGCATACTCATTATTTGTTGTTGGAGCCTCATCCATGGTAGGCACGTACCAAAAACACAAAAAAGGACTAGTCGATTTCAAAACAGGATTCGCTTTTTCTTTCCCTTCATTTATGGCGGTTTATTTATCAAGGCGATATTTAGTTCCTAGCATTCCAGACACCATAATATCTTTTGGAAATTATTCGCTTACTAAAGATATGGCTATCATGGTTTTTTTCGCAATCATCATGCTTTTGGCTTCAATTTCGATGATAAAAAAAAGAAAAGAATCAGAACAAAACTCAACCAAACAGCCTTACTACAAAACGTTTATACAAGGTATAATAATAGGAACTATTACAGGTCTAGTTGGTGCTGGTGGAGGTTTTTTATATGTTCCTGCTTTGGTGTTTTGGGCTAATATTCCAATGAAAAAAGCCGTAGGAACATCACTTATAATAGTGACAATAAATTCCTTAATAGGCTTTTTAGGCGATGTTCAAACCTTAGACATTGAGTGGATCTTCTTATTATCATTCACACTAATAGCTGTCATAGGAATAGTATTAGGCGTCTTTTTTTCAAAATTTATAACTGGAGAAAAACTAAAAAAAAGCTTTGGAGTTTTCACATTACTCATAGCTATATATATTATTTATAAAGAAATTAACTAATTTGAATGTGACAAAAGTCACAAAATTTACCATTCAGGATTAGTACATTTGAAATCATCATAGAAATGAAAATAGAACAAATTTATACAGGCTGTTTAGCGCAAGGAGCGTATTACATTGAATCTAATGGCGAAGTAGCGATTATAGATCCATTGCGAGAAACACAACAATATGTAGATAAAGCTAATAAAGAACACGCTAAAATTAAATACATTTTTGAAACGCATTTTCATGCCGATTTTGTTTCAGGTCATATCGATCTAGCAAAAAAAACGGGAGCGACTATTGTTTTTGGACCTGGTGCAGAAACAAACTACGAAGCTTATTTTGCAAAAGATAATGAAGAATTCAAAATTGGTAATATTATCATTAAAGTCCTTCATACACCTGGACATACACTAGAATCTTCTACTTTTTTACTCATTGATGAAAATGGCAATAAGCATGCGATTTTTTCTGGCGACACTCTTTTTTTAGGTGATGTTGGGAGACCAGATTTAGCCATTAAATCTGACCTTAATAAAGAAGATTTAGCAGGTATGTTATTTGATTCTTTACGTAATAAGGTAATGACCTTACCTGATGATGTTATAGTATATCCAGCTCATGGTGCTGGGTCTGCCTGTGGTAAAAACTTAAGCAAAGAAACGGTTGGTGTTTTAGGAGATCAGAAAAAGACAAACTATGCGTTACGAGCTGATATGACTCGTGATGAATTTATAAAAGAAGTCTTAGAAGGTATGCCTCCTCCCCCGCAATACTTTGCTAAAAATGCTATGATGAATAAATCTGGCTATGATGCATTTGAAACTATTTTAAAAAAAGGAGATAATGCATTAAATCCTGAAGAATTTGAAGCTATTGCAAATCAAGAAATCGCCTTAGTTTTAGATGTTAGAAAAGAAGAAGATTTTATAAAAAGTCATATACCAAACTCTATTTTTATTGGTATTTATGGTGCTTTTGCGCCTTGGGTAGGCGCTTTAATCACCGATTTAAAACAGCCTATCTTATTAGTATCTCCTGAAGGAAAAGAAAAAGAAACGATCACACGATTGTCTCGTGTTGGTTATGATAATACTTTAGGATACTTAAAAGGCGGTATAAATGCTTGGAAAGACGCTGGAAAAGATATTGAAACGCTTGAATCTATTTCTGCTAAAGAATTTTCTAATCGTTTTAAAAATGAAGCAATTAATACACTTGATGTTAGAAAAGATGGTGAATACAAATCTGAACATGTAGTAGGTGATAAAGTGCAACACTTCGCTTTAGACTATATTAACGATAACATGCACACTATTGATAAAAACAAAACATATTATTTGCATTGTGCAGGTGGATACCGCTCTGTTATTGCTGCATCTATTTTAAAAGCGAGAGGTTTTAATAATTTAGTAGATATATCTGGTGGATTTGTCGCTATTAAAAACACAGATACACCAACCTCTAATTATGTTTGCCCTACAACATTGTAACAACTTTATTAAAATGATAAACAGATGAAAAAAAACATGGGAACCACAGACAAAGCTATAAGAGTTATTATAGCTATAGGAATTGCACTTCTTTATTACTTTGATATTATTCAAGGTACTTTAGCTTATATTTTAATGGCATTGGCTATTATATTTTTACTAACAAGTTTTATTGGTTTTTGCCCGTTGTATAAACCTTTCGGAATCAATACTTGTAGAACAAAAAAATGAACTCATAAAAACATTCATAACTAAATTTTCGATATCCAAGGAAATGATTAAATGAATGCTACATGTGACCGATAAAAAACAATAATTATAAACACATGAAAACAACTTTTGAAATACAGAATTTTAAATGTAATGGATGTGCAACTACCATTCTTAATAAATTAACTAATATTGATGGTATTGATAAAGTTTCGGTTGAAACAGAAATTAGTACAGTAACTTTCTTTTACAAAAACGACTCTAATATTCTAGAAGCTAAAAATTTATTAAATAAAATAGGATATCCTGTTGTTGGAGAAAGGAATGCTTTAACAACAAAAGCAAAATCTTTTGTGAGTTGTACTATTGGAAAAATGACTAAATAATTTCTGCACTTAAACCTGCATCTAGTAACATGGTGCAACGCGGTTCTAAATCGTCGTATAAACCTGTTTTAACCGTACATTTCCCTTTGTAATGAACAAGAATAGCACATTGTTCTGCTTGTTCTGAAGTATGCTCGCATGCATAGATAAGCGTTTCTATAACATGATCGAACGTATTAACATCATCGTTGTGCAAAACGATTTCGTTTTGAGCTAAAACCTCTTCTTTGAGTAGTAATTCTTCTGATGTTTTTTCTCTTGTACTCATAATAATTTTAATCTTTTGAGGATTAATGATACTACTAATTTAAAAATTTTAACGATACCCAATTGTTTCTTTCTAATTTTTCTTGAAAATTTAACATATATTTTTCACATTCATTTTTAATGATTGGTATATCATCATTATAAAAACCACTTAAAAATAACATGCCATTTTCGTTTAAACAAGTAGCATAGGTTTTCATGTCTTGTAAAAGAATATTACGATTAATATTAGCTATAATTACATCGTATTTCTTTCCTTCTAAAACACTAGCATCGCCTTCTATAACTGTGATGTGATTACTCTTATTACGTTCTACATTTTCTAAACTATTTAAATAACACCAATTATCATAATCTACCGCATCAATAGGTTTCGCTCCTTTTATTTCTGCTAATATGGCTAAAACACCTGTACCACAACCCATATCTAAAACCGATTTATCTTTTAAATCATTCTTTAAAATATGCTGAATCATCATATGCGTGGTTTCATGATGTCCTGTACCAAAACTCATTTTTGGCTCTATAACAATATCATATTGAGTATTTGGTTTTTCATGAAAAGGTGCACGTACAGAACACATATCATCAACTACAATGGGATTAAAATTCTTTTCCCATTCTTCATTCCAATTGGTTTGTTCTATGTCTTCAAACGTATAGGTAATTTCAAACTCGTCTGAATTTAAAATTTGAATATCATCAAGAATATTTTCGTTCCATTCATCTTTTTGAATGTATGCGGTAACGCCATCTTCATTTTCAACAAAACTTTCAAAACCTGCATAACCTAATTCTGCAATTAAAATTTCGACTGCCGGTTGAAGTGGTTGTACTTTAAAATAATAACCTATATAAATAGTATTTGACATAGCTGGTTTTATTAATAGTCTTAGATGATAAGCCTGCGTTAGCGATTGTAATGAAAATCCTTTTTGTGAGGTACGAATAAAAAGATTGTATTGAAAAGCGCGACCCCGATGTTTATCGGGGTAACGCCCAAAATATTATTAGATTATTATTTACTTAAAATGCGTTTACTATAGCAAAAAAGTCGTCTGCATTAAGTGCAGCACCACCAATTAAACCACCATCTACATCTGGTTTAGAGAAAATTTCTTTGGCATTTCCTGGTTTACAACTTCCTCCATAAAGAATAGACACACTGTTAGCAACATCGCTACCATATTTAGTGGCTAATGTTTTTCTAATAAATGCATGCATATCTTGAGCTTGTTCTGGACTTGCTGTTTCGCCTGTACCAATTGCCCAAACTGGTTCGTATGCTAACACTATGTTTTTAAAAGCATCGGCATTTAAATGAAATAAGGCATTGCTTATTTGACTTTCTACAACGGCTTCTTGATTGTCTGATTTTCTATCAGCCAGTACTTCACCAAAACAAAAAATAACACGTAAATCATGAGCTAATGCGGTATCTACTTTTTTAGCCAAAGACTCATCTGTTTCATTAAAATATTCACGACGCTCACTATGTCCTAAAATAACCGTTTTAATGCCTACGCTTTTAAGCATGCTTGCGCTAATTTCTCCAGTATAAGCACCGCTTTCTGCAAAATGCATGTTTTGTGCAATAACCTCGATACTTGAAGTTTTTAATGTTTCGTATGCAAGGTATAAGTTGGTAAACGTTGGTGCGACCATAACTTCTGCATTTGATGTTTTTTCTTTAGCTTGTAAATCGTTTAATAATGATGCTGTTTGCACTAAATCATTATTCATTTTCCAGTTTCCGGCTACAATATTTTTTCTCATAATGTTGTGTTAACCTCTTAAAAAGAGAGGAGTATATTTATTTAAAATTTGTTGTTCCTTATTTTGATATGCAAAAATAGTTATTTTTTTAATGCTTCTATTAACTTATTATCATCAGCTTCAATAACATTAAATACAACGATTTCGCCAGCTTTATTTATTAGCATATATCTAGGAATCCAGCTTATATTTACAAAATCTGCAAAATCACATTTTTTTCCAGAAGGCATATAATAATGATCGCCTTCTACATGATACTTTTTGATGCCTTTTCTCCAAGCTTCCTTGCCTCTATCTAACGACAAAAACACATAAGCAACATCTGGATAATTTGCTTGTAACACTTTTACTTTTTTCATCCCTTTAAGACAATCGCTACACCAAGACGCCCAAATATCAATAAGAATGGTTTTGTCTTTATGAGTTTCTAAAATATCTTTAAAAGCAATTGAATTACCATCTAAAGTTACGAATGTATCGTTTAAAGCTTCTTGAGAAAACTTTGTTGGAGCATCTTTTGATTTACAGCTTAAAACAGTTAAAAATATAACGAATAGGACTATTATTTTTTTCATGAATTTTTTGTAATGAGATTTCCGACTGTACGGAAATGCAAAATTATTCTAGTTTAACTTTTGGATCTAACCAAACATAAACTAAGTCAACAAAAATATTTATAATTACAAACATGGTTGCTATTATTAAAACAGCCCCCATTATTACGGGTAAATCTAATGTATTTAAGGCGTTAACTATTTCTTTTCCTAAGCCATTCCATCCAAAAATATATTCTACAAAAACAGCGCCAGCTAGCATAGAAGCAAACCATCCCGAAATGGCTGTAACAACAGGATTTAAAGCATTTTTAACGGCATGCCTTTTTATAATTTGAAATTCGCTCAACCCTTTTGCTCTGGCCGTTCTTATATAATCTTGATTAAAAACTTCTAATAACGAATTACGCATGAGTTGAATAACAACCGCTAAGGGACGAATACCTAAAACCACAGCTGGTAATATTAAGTTTTTCCATTTAATATGCATGGCTTCTCCAAAATCGTCTAATTCATAAAGGCTTCCTGTCATTTCTAAATGTGTGTATTCATGCAAGATGAATCCAAAAAACCAAGCAAATAAAATGGCACTAAAAAAGGATGGCACACTCATACCAAACGTACTTAAAATTTGTATCACTTTATCGAGCCATTTATCTTTGTAAAGTGCTGAAATAATACCCAAAAAGACTCCTAAAAGTATGGCTATGATAATGGCTGAAACTGCTAATACAAATGTGTTAGGCAAGGTTTCTGCTAAAACCTGACTTACCTTTTTACCTTGTTTTGTAAACGACTCGCGTAAGTATGGAAATTTTAAAACAGTTGTTGTATTCCCTATAGAAACTAATTTTATAGCTTGATACTTATTTTCTTTTAAAAACGTATAATTACCAGCATCTTTTGAGTGAAATGAAATAGGTGACAAATCATTTATATAATATAAATACTGTGTTCTAATGGGTTTGTCGAATCCGTATTTATGCTTTACAAGTGCTAATTGTTCACTATCTTCATTTTGCCCCAGCATCATTTGAGCTGGATCTCCTGGAAGAACATTGAATAATAAAAATATAACGGTTACTACCCCAAATAATGTGAGTAAGGCGTAAATGATTTTATTTAGAAGGTAATTTATCAAATAGTTTATTTGTTGATACGTTTATTTGTTTAGCTGGAAACTATAACTTAAAACTAAAGTTCCAAGTCATCAATATCATTCCAATGTACTTTTTGCTTAACGGTTCCTTTATCCAATTCTAAAATCCCAGGGTTTGAACGCACAACGGTTTTCAGGGCTTTTTCATCACATAAATACCATTCGAAGTCGATATTATAAGCTTCATTAATACGTTGCTTAGCATCTTCACCCGATGCTGTTAAACCTATAATTTTATAATTATTTTTAATAGCATCTTTTTGTAATGCTCTTAACTTTAAAGCGCCTTCACGTTCAATATGTTCTAAACTATAAGAAACGACAACTATAAGATTTTCTTCAGATAAAAACTGTTCGGTAAAATCCTCACCTTCATTATTTTCTATTGAAAAATCATAAATTGGCGGATGATAGCCTTCATCGATAACCTTTGTATCAACACCAATAAAATCACCTTCTACTGAAGGATATGATCCATTTGTAGTAAATATTTTTTCTTCACCATCTACTTTAAATTTCCAATAATATTCTACAATAGGTTTCGCTGCATCTTCTGGAATACTCATACCTTCTTTAATATTAGCTCCTATTTTATAAGCTCTAAAATCGATAGTTGGTAAATGCATCAAAACATGGTAACCAAACCACAAACTAATAATGAAACTAAGCAACGCCAAAACTGTTGTTGGAAGTTTACTAAATAAGGGCTTGATATGTTTCTGTCCAAAAAACAAGATGAGTATAAAAAACAATAGAACAACATCCTTTGTAAAACTTTGCCATGGTGTTAACTTTAAAAAATCGCCAAAGCAACCACAGTCTTTAACTTTATCGAAATAAGCTGCATAAAAGGTTAAAAATGTAAAAAAGACAATCATTCCTAACAAGCTCCAAACGGTAAATTTGGGTTTATAGCCAATAAGTAAAAAGGCGCCTAAAACTACTTCAAAAACTACGACTAAAACAGAAATCATTAAAGCATAAGGCTCTAAAAAAGGAATATTTAATACATCTTGACTAAAATATTCTTGAAGTTTATATGAAAACCCCAATGGGTCATTCAGTTTTATAAATCCAGAAAAAATAAACAGAACGCCGACTAAAATTCTTGATATGTTTACGATGTATTTCATATTTTTTTGTTATTCCTGGGAAGGCAGGAATCTTTTAATTGAAACTTAATTTTTATAATGTGGATTCCTGCCTACACAGGAATGACAGCTATTTTTCGTTTAAATGAATTAAAGCAAAAATGGCATAATTAATCATATCTTGATAATTAGCATCAATACCTTCACTTACAAGTGTTTTTCCTTTATTATCTTCAATTTGTTTTACACGTAGTAATTTTTGCAAAATTAAATCGGTTAAACTACTTACTCGCATATCTCTCCAAGCCTCACCATAATCATGGTTTTTATCTTCCATCAATTGTTTGGTAATAGCTATATGCTTTTCATACAATTCTTTAGCTTCTTCTGTTGATAAATCAGGTTGATCTACAACGCCTTTTTCTAATTGAATTAAAGCCATTATGCAATAATTTATAATACCAATAAACTCGCTTGCTTCTCCTTCATCTATCTTTCTAACATCATTTTGTTGCAAACTTCTAATACGTTGTGCTTTTATAAAAATTTGGTCGGTAAGTGATGGTAAACGTAGTATTCTCCATGCACTACCGTAATCACTCATTTTTTTAACAAACAAACTTTTACAGGTATCTATAACGGCATCGTATTGTTTTGAAGTATCTTGCATAAATAAATTGAATTTTGTGTAAATTTCGCATAAATAATTAGAAAGTTCAAAGTTTCATCTACAAACTTTTAAGTTTAGTTTTTAAATGTTGCCACGAATTCACAAATATTTATTTTTACATCATTTTTAAAAGTTTCAAATACATTAATATTAAAAAAATCATTCGTGTATTTGTAGCTAAAACTTAGTATATGACTATAAATTGCAAAGGAAAACTTATAGATTTATCATCACCAAAAGTGATGGGTATTCTAAACATTACACCCGACTCTTTTTTTGATGGTGGTATCCATAAAAACGAAAAAGAAATACTACTTCATGTTGAAAAAATGTTGAATGAAGGGGCTACTTTTATCGATATTGGCGCATACAGTTCTAAACCAAATGCAGACCATGTTAGTGAAGCTGAAGAATTAAGCAGAATACGTCCTATTGTAAATTTAATTTTAAAAGAATTTCCTGAAACACTCATCTCTATTGATACCTTTAGAAGCCATGTTGCAAAACAATGTATTGAAGCAGGAGCTTGCATGATTAACGATATTTCTGCTGGAAATTTAGATGACAATATGTTGCGAACTATAGCAGACCTGCAAGTGCCTTATATTATGATGCACATGCGTGGTACGCCACAAAACATGCAGCAACAAACTAGTTATGATAACCTAGTAAAAGATATACTATTCTATTTTTCTGAAAGACTATCAGTAGCTAGAGCATTAGGGATTATTGATATTATTATAGATCCTGGTTTTGGATTTGCAAAAACTTTAGAACAGAATTATGAACTACTAAACAAACTGGAACTTTTTAACATGATTGAAAAGCCTTTACTTGTAGGTGTTTCTAGAAAATCTATGATATACAAGAAGTTAAAAACTACTGCTAATGAAGCCTTAAACGGCACCTCTATTTTAAATACCATTGCATTGCAAAAAGGAGCTTCTATTTTACGCGTGCATGATGTAAAAGAAGCTATAGAATGTATTAAATTAGTAGAATCTTTAAGTCGTTAATAAAAAAAATGAGATATTATTTATTACTGTTCACTGCACTTTTTATTTTTTCATGTGGAAAAGAAAAAGTAATTCAATTGCCTGAAATAAGTCACTCCGATATTTCTGAAATAAACGATGTTTCTGCTGCCTATTTGTTTTATGATGAAACTAAAAAAGATAGTGTTGAACTCAACAGAAAAAACCTAATTAGCACAACCAATTGGTTGGTGAACGTTGATAAACGTTTAACACTAAAGCAAGTGATTCCTCATATTCAATTTTTACAAGAGAAAAAGAAAAACTCAAGTCATAAAAATAAAGATGCTAAAAACTATTATACTTGTAATGATACGAGTAAAAAAAATTTAGGCTTTATTGAGTTTACAAACACAAAGTATTTAAATGGTAAAGCTTCAGAATATTTATATAAAGTTTCAGAAGCTGTAGAATTTGATTTAAATATTACAAATATTGATTTCAAGCCTAATAATGAAGTTAGAATAACCTTTTCTAAATCTCCTGATTTAAAAATTAAAACAGATAAAGAACATTTTATAAACCTAATTGAAAAAAATAACACATTTATTAAATCTACGGTATATCTAAACTTCAATAAATCTCTTTTGTTTAAAGACTACATATATATAAAATCTAAACTAATGGATCTAAATTTAAAGAACATTCAAATTGATGTAAAAGAATTCATTTATTAATTAACCATATTTCACTAAATTTACAAAAACCCCTTACCATTGGAAATTTTTAATGACCTTTTAAAATTTGAATTTATAGATTATGTAGATGTTTTTCTAGTAGCACTTCTACTCTACTACATCTACAAACTGGTTAAAGGCACCGTAGCCATCAACATTTTTATAGGTATTATTATTATTTACCTAGTTTGGAAACTCACAGAATTCCTAAACATGGAGCTTCTTACAGGTATTTTTGGTGGTTTTATGAAAGTAGGTATCATCGCCTTAATAGTTGTTTTTCAGCCAGAAATTAGGAAGTTTTTACTTATGGTTGGTTCTACCAATTTTAATAGACGTCGTAAATTTTTAAAGCAACTTAAATTTTTAAAAACCGAAACTAGTGATAAAACTGATGTTGATGCTATTATTTCTGCTTGTAATAAAATGTCGATGTCTAAAACTGGTGCTTTAATTGTTTTTGAACGTAATAATAATTTGGATTTTTTATCTGAATCTGGTGATGAAATGAATATCAAAGTCACCCAGCCTATTATCGAAAGCATCTTTTTTAAAAACAGTCCATTACACGATGGCGCTATTATAATAAATGATAATATTGTAAAAGCAACTCGTGTTATTCTACCTGTAAATAATGAAAAAAACATTCCACAACGTTTTGGTTTACGCCATAGAGCCGCTATTGGTGTTACCGAAAAAACAGATGCCTTAGCACTAGTTGTTAGTGAAGAAACAGGACATATTTCTTATTTTAAAGATGGAGAATTTGTGGTTTTTGAAGACACAAACGACCTTAATGCCATGATTAAAAAAGATTTAACTTAAATAACTTCTTCTTGTAAAAACTGTACTTCATACAGATTTTTGTAATAACCATCTTTCTTTTTAAGTAATTCTTCGTGAGTTCCCTGTTCTACAATATCTCCAGAATCCATTACTATAATTTTATCAGCCTTTTTTATTGTCGCCAATCGATGCGCAATAACAATAGACGTTCTTCCCTTGGTTATTTTATCGGTAGCATTTTGAATAAGTTGTTCAGAGTATGAATCTACCGAAGACGTCGCCTCATCAAGCACCAAAATACTCGGATTTGTAACATATGCACGTAAGAAAGAAATAAGCTGTCGTTGTCCGGAAGACAACATCACACCGCGTTCTTTTACATTATAATGATAACCATTTGGCAAACTCATAATAAAATCATGTATGCCAATATCTTTAGCTGCTTGTTGCACTTGCGCTTCAGTTATTTCAGGATGATTAAGTGTAATGTTATTCAAAATAGTATCGGCAAACAAAAAGACATCTTGTAAAACCACAGCAATTTGTGTGCGTAAAGACGACAAAGTAACATCTTTAATGTCAATACCATCAACCGAAATCACACCATCTTTAATTTCATAAAAACGATTTAATAAATTAATAATAGTCGATTTTCCAGCACCTGTAGCACCAACAATAGCAACGGTATCTCCTGCGTTTACTTCAAACGAAATCCCTTTTAAAACTTCTTCATCGTCTACATAACTAAAATAGACTTTATCAAACTTTATATCACCTTTAAAACCCTCAGCTACATAAGTTCCTGTATCATCTATTTGCGAAGTGGTATCTATAACTTTAAACACTCTGTTTGCAGCCACCATACCCATTTGAAGCGTATTAAACTTATCGGCTATTTGCCTTAATGGTCTAAACAACATTGGGATAAACATAATAAAAGCAATTAAATCACCTTGAGAAACCGCACCATCTAAAACCACATTTAAACCGCCATACCAAGCGACTAAACCAATACTAATTGACGACACTAAATCGGCTAAAGGGAAGAAAATAGAGTTATACCAAACCGTTTTTAACCAGCCTTTTTTATGACGCTCGTTTATAGTTTTAAATTTTTTATATTCGATAGTTTCACGCGTAAACAGCTGTAAAATTTTCATTCCCGTAATACGCTCTTGCACAAAAGAATTTAAATTAGAGACTTCATTTCTTACCTCTTCAAAAGCCCGTTTCATATACTTCTGAAAAATCCGTGTTGCATATAATAACAAGGGAAGCATGAGAAATACAATTAAGCTTAATCGCCAATTGATATAAATCATTACTCCGAATACAACAACCATGGCTAACAAATCTCTAACAATCATGAATAAACCTTGTCCAAAAATATCGGCAATACGTTCCATGTCGGTTACAGCTCTGGTAATTAAAACCCCAACCGAAGAATTGTCGTAATACTTCATTTTAAAACGCAATAAATGATTGAACAGTTTGACACGCACATCCATAACCAAATTTTGCCCCAACCAAGCTGCATAATAAATAAACAACAATTGAAACACGGTTTGCAGAATTAAAACCACAAACATTAAAACAACATAAAACAGAAAATCCGTTGATATTTTAGTTTCAATACTTTCGTCTATAGCATATTTTGTAATATAAGGTGTTGCCGAACTAAAAATAGCCAATAAAACCACCAGAATAAGAAGTCCGAAAAACACACCTTTATAAGGCTTAATGTATTGAAAAAGACGCTTAAACAATTTAACATCTAATATGCTTTCCTTCTCTTTTGTCATTATATTTTTATAGTCTTTGGGTATTCAACTTCAGTTAAATATAAAGCATGTGCTGGCACTGAAAATCCAGCTTCACTCCTGTTTTTAGATTTGATAATAGCATGCAAATCATTCACTTCTATTTTACCTAAACCAATATTAATCATCGTTCCCACAATGGCCCGCACCATATTACGCAAAAACCGATTTGCTTGAATTGTAAATTGAAGTTCATCACCAACTAAAACCCACTCCGCTTTCATAATATCACAAAAATATGTTTTAACATCGGTATTACTTTTCGAAAAGCATTGAAAATCTTTATACTGAAATAAAATTTTAGCAGCTGCTTTCATTTTATCAACGTCTAAATTCTGCTTTACGTAAAGTACATTATCAACAGAAAACACATTCTTCTTTAAGGTTACCCGGTATAAATACGTTCTACTCATAGCGTCAAATCGCGTATGGGCATCATCTTTCACTTTAAATACATCGTGAATAGCAATATCTTTTGGTAAAAAAGAATTCAGTTTAAAAACTAATTGAGTGGCATCAAAATCACCATCATAATCAAAATGCGCAAACATTTGTTTAGCGTGCACGCCTGTATCTGTGCGACCTGCTCCCATGATAGAAATAGGTGCTTTCAATAACACAGACAATGCTTTTTCTAAAACCTCTTGTACAGAAATAGCATCGGGTTGATTTTGCCAACCATGATACGCACTACCATTATAAGAAAGTTCTATAAAATATCGCAAAAGCTCTATTAATTTTGTGAAAGCACAAAGATAGATAGTTTTGTGCTTCCTATAAAGCCACTCATCTTAATTATATATTAAAAAATTAATGAGGTTACTTAGAGTGATTCCGATTTTTTTCGGAATCGTATTGAGAAGTTGGGCGTTACACTTTATTTTTTGTTTTGTCATTCCTGCGCATCCCGATAATTATCGGGAAGGAATCTGTAAGCTCCCCCAAAAACCGAACTGTTTAAAAGTGTAAAATAATTATTAATTTTAAACAGTATTATGAGAAAAAGTAAATTTAGTCCGCAACAGATAGCAAAGATTTTAAAGGAGTTTGACACAGGCAAGAGTGTTGAACAGATTACGCGAGAACATGGCGTTAGTTCCTCTGCATTTTATAAATGGCGAGAACGATATGCTGGCATGAATGGCAAAGAGTTAAAACGGATCAAGGAGCTGGAAGACGAAAACCGTAAACTAAAACAGATGTATGCCACTTTAGCATTAGACCATCAAATGGCCAAAGAGATCATTGAAAAAAAGTTTTGAAGCCCTGCCTTAAACGCAGTATAAGTAAAGAACTTGCTCGTTACGGCATCAGTAGGGCGTGCCGTGTTTTGAATATGAGTAAAAGTGTTTATTATTACCAACCTTTAGCCAAAGATGATTCTGAGATTGAAAAAGCTTTACAAGAAAAGGCTGTCCAACGACCTGAAGAGGGGTTTTGGAAAGCTTATGGTCGTTTGCGTGAAGAAGGTGAATTGTGGAATCATAAACGTGTCTATCGTGTTTATAAAGCATTAGGTCTTCCTTTAAGGCGAAAAGTCAAGAAACGCTTACCAGCAAGAATACTCGAACCCTTAGAAATACCTGTAGAACAAAATCACACATGGAGCATGGATTTTGTAACCGACGTGTTGGAGAATAAAAGACGATTTAGAGCCTTTAATATCATTGATGATTATAATAGGGAGGCATTGCACATAGAAATAGACTTTTCATTAACGAGCAACCGCATTGTATGGGTGCTCAATCATTTGATAAATCGAAAAGGCAAACCAAAAAAAATAAGAATGGATAATGGTCCTGAATTTATAGCTAAGATTACATATGGATGGAGTACCATGCATAATATTGAATTTAAGTACATACAACCAGGTAAGCCTACTCAAAATGCTTTTATAGAACGATTCAATGGATCTTATCGAAGAGGGGTTCTTAATAAATATATCTTTGAGAACATAGACCAAGTCAGAGAACAAACACAAATATGGATGAAAGATTATAATCATCACAGGCCACATGATAGCTTAGGAAAAATATCACCAATAAAATATGCAAAACTTAATTCCAACAAGGCTAATAATATTAAACTTAAAAAGGATAACTTTATAGAAGTTTTGGAAAATTAAACAGTTCTAAATAGGGGAAGCCTACAAATCCATAATAAAGTTATAAACTTATTTTTATCTTAAAAGAAAACAATAGGATGAGTTTATCCTGAGCCCAGTCGAAGGACTGCAATCCCTAATACACCTGTTTGATGTTTTTTTTAGCGTATTTTAGGTGTTTTTTTTGGAGTGGTTCGTTTAACGGTTACGTATAATATTAGTGGCGCGTTTAAGCACTAATTTAGTAAATAGAAACTTGCCAGCGGAAAATCCGTAGGATTTTCCAAGTAGACAAGAACCAAGCAATTATTTTTACACGGTGTTACCTGCTGGCTTTTTTTTTCATACTTTCTTGAAAAATTTCTCAAACCAAATTTTAGTAATCTCTGAAGATGTACAAATTTCCTTATTACGTACTTCCTCTAGCTCTTCTACCTCTCTTTCTATTAACTGTTCTGTATGATTTTAATAACTCAATATTTTTTTCAAGCAATAAAGTTTCAACTAATCTATCATTGGATAAAGCTTTCTCTTTTAAATTTGAAAAATACTTTGTAATTAGTGTAAATCTATTGTCTATTAGTAAGTTTACATATTCAACTTTATAACTATCACTCCATCTCTTACTACGCCAAATTTCATTTAGCTCTAATTCCTTACTTATATCTTTAATTAAAGTAATAACATCTGACAACATTTCTTCCAGTTTTTCTATCTCTCGGATGTTTTGGTGCTCTTCATACTTTATACAGTCATAATTATATTCTATTTCAATTAGATCATAGATTGCCATCAATTCTAAAACGATGTTTTTAATAAGTCTATAGTTTTCTTTTAATACAATTGTTGTAGAACCTTCAATAAGATTGTCGATTGTGTTTAAAACTTCTTTACAATTTTTTAATTCAAGCTGAATTTTTTCTGTGTCAGAATTAATTTTAGGCTCAATTCTTTCTAATGTGTTTTTTAAAGATTTTATCTCATCTTTATCATTTGATGCTTTAATTTTATTTAGATAGAATTTTCTTAAATCCTCTAAATGTGCAATCCTACCTTTGCTAAATGTAAATTTGTTTTCGCAAAAAATTACTCGTTCTAATTCCAAATAGTCATATTCAATGCCTAGTTTAATAATCATATTTTTAATCGTATTAATATGATTATCTGAAATTGAGTCTGAATTTGAAATAATTCTATCGGACAGTAAATATTTAATTAGTGAAATCATTGAATATTTATTAATTAAACTCTCTTTTATTCTAAAATGGCATTGTTTCAAATAAAATTTGTCCGTTTTTTTCTGTAACCATCAAAGTTAATCTTGCGTATTTATGTCTTTCGTCATAAAAATTGTATGCTAATGTATTTTGTCCGTCATTCCAATTAGTTTTTTCAATTTTCAATGTCCATATTCCGATTGAATTCTGTTTTGCACATTTTAACATACTCTTAAAGAAGCTATAAAATCTTGTCTTGTTAGGCATTCCTGTTTTTACTTTTTTAGAAAGCAAGTAAGGAATAAATTGCTTTGAATTGTCATTCAAGCAGCAATTAATTAGTTCGTTCTTTATAACTTGTATTTCCATTACTAAATTGAAATTAAGATTTACTATATTATTTTTGACCGCTTCAACTACACAGTTTTCAGCTTGCAGGTAACGACTTGATATCAAATCGTTTTAATGTTTTATATCTAATGTTAAACGAAGTTATCATTTTTTTCTGACAATGTCAAGAAGAACTCTTAACCGAAACATTATCACATTTAAAACAATTATATATAACTTTACCAACATACATTACTGTTACCATTCATGAAAAAAATATTACTCCTCTCAGACACGCATAGCTATATTGATAATGATATTTTAAAATATGTCAAACAAGCAGATGAAGTATGGCATGCTGGAGATATTGGCGATTTAAAAGTAACCGATGCTATTAAAAAACTTAAACCCTTACGCGGTGTTTATGGTAATATTGATGACGCTACGGTTCGGTTAGAATTCCCAGAACACAATCGGTTTATGTGTGAAGATGTTGATGTTTGGATAACGCACATTGGTGGTTATCCCCCAAAATACAACGGCAGGGTATATGAAACTATGAAACAAAATCCGCCAAGACTGTTTATATGCGGACATTCGCATATTTTGAAAGTGATGCCCGATAAAAGATTACATGTGTTACATATGAATCCTGGTGCGGTTGGTAAACACGGATTTCATAAAACCAGAACCATGTTACGTTTTACTATTGATGGTAAAAAAATTGATAATTTGGAGGTTATTGAATTTCCTGTGAGGCATCCACAAAACGGCCCTTCCTAATTACTTTACAACATTTATTAGTTAATATAAGTTATACATACAAAGACTTAATATTCATATTTTTAAACAATTTTAATACAAGAACGATGTCATTCCGAACGAAGTACGAGGAGGAATCCCATCCTTATGAGATATCTCGTCGCTCATACTTCGCTCTGTCGACATGACAAAACACTATTTATCATTGAAATTTACTTAGAACTTACCTTAGTTACCAACTTTAGCAAACTTGCCCGTTAGGAATTGAAGCATTTGTTGAAGCTCTCCCGATTTTCCATTGGGAAGCGACTGCTGAAAGCCCGACCCTTGTGGTAACGCCAAAAACCCTGAAAAAGCACCAAGATATTGCTTGATAAACCGTAGTTTTGCAACGATTTAAAAACAATAAACAAATTATTTATGAGTCAAGTAAAAGAAAATGATACGGTAAAAGTTCATTACACAGGAAAATTAAGCAATGGTCAAGTTTTTGATAGCTCACTAGAAAGAGAGCCTTTAGAAATAACGCTAGGTCAAGGTGCTCTTATTCCTGGTTTTGAAAAAGGTATTATTGATATGAAATTGAATGAGAAAAAAACCATCAATATTCCTGTAGAGGAAGCTTATGGCGATGTGCGTCAAGAGTTGTTTTACGAAGTAAAAAAAGAACAACTTCCTCAAGATATGGCTCCTGAAATAGGTATGGGTCTAGCATCTAAAGATCAAGAAGGAAGAGAAACACAATTTCGTGTCGCTGAAGTTAACGAAGATCATATTATTGTTGATGCTAATCATCCATTAGCAGGACAAGAATTAATATTTGATTTAGAGCTTGTTGATATAAAATAAAAAGCAAGCCCATCCTAAATCCTTACCATATGGGAAGGACTTCCTTACTCTAATGAGTAATACTACTAAATAATTACGCATTAATATAAGGCATGAGTATTTCCATCCTTTGGAAAGATTAAGGAAGGCCTCTAATAAAAAAACCCAAAGTTTTCACTTTGGGTTTTTTTCGCACTAATACTACTAAGATGTTAGGTTTATCGTAATCGATCTACAGATTTTACAAGATCTTCATCCTTCTTAATGGCTTTATTGGCTAAAACCAAAAACACGATAGAAATAATAGGAAGAAACATCCCAATACCTTTCTCAGAAACCGCCGTCTCTCCAGATACATTTAGAGATTGATATACAAAAAATCCTAGTAAAAAAAAGTTTAATATGATATTAAGACGTCCCAATATAAATTGAGACTTCCTGTTTTTGTATCTAAATATAGAAATGATTGATAATAATGCCGATGATAAAAAAGCAGCAAACACATAAACAATATCATTAGCAAATACTTTAACTTGGTCTGATGTAGACCATAAATCAAACACAAAGATTAATCCCACAGAAACTCCTGCAGCTATTAATAGATATATAGTTTGAATACGTTGTAACATAAAAATTTAAAAACTAGATGGCAAAAATAGTAGTTTCTTTTATAAAATTACTGCTAAAAATTAAAATAAAGTTGTATAATTGCATTATTAATTCTCAATAACCGCATTAACAGGTTGTTAATTCTTCAGAATAAAAATCATTTTTTTCAGAATAATTCAAATTTATACTCAAAATAAATATCACATATAAGCATCAATGTTTGAAATTTCACAATTAAAAGAAAAGAAACTCGCTGAACTACAGGAGATTGCTAGCAAATTGAACGTTCCAAAATACCGTTCATTAAAAAAATTAGATTTAGTTTACCAAATACTCGACAAACAAGCAGCAGATCCTAAAGCGATTACTGCAGTTGTTGAACCTAATAAAACAACAGATAACACACCTGAAAAACCACAGGCTAAAAAACCTAGGCAACGTGTTCAGAAGCCCGTTAAAAATACCCCTAAACAACCTGCTGAAAAAACTTTAGAGTTACCTTTAGAAGAATCAAAAATAGCTGAGAATAAAACAACAGCTAAAACTTCAGAAAATCCTAAAAAGCCTACACCTAAAAATAAAGAGGAACAAAAAACAGAAGGCAGACCAAATCCTAGACCTCAAAACGAAAGAAAAAGCGATACTCAACAGAAACCAAATCCTAGGCCTCAGCAAAAAAGAGAACCTATTCAAAAAAGTCAAAACAAAAATCAGAAAAACGGCAACGTTCATACAAATAATGGCAATAAAGATAGTAGAAACCGCTATCGTGAACCAGATTTTGAATTTGATGCTATTATTGAAAGTGAAGGCGTTTTAGATATTATGCAAGATGGGTATGGTTTTTTACGCTCATCAGATTACAACTATTTATCATCACCAGATGATATTTATGTATCACAATCACAAATTCGTTTATTCGGTTTAAAAACTGGAGATACTGTTTTAGGACATGTAAGACCTCCAAAAGAAGGAGAAAAATATTTCCCTTTAATTAAGGTTAGTAAAATAAACGGTCAAAACCCAAATGTAGTAAGAGACCGCGTAGCATTCGAGCATTTAACACCGTTATTTCCGCAAGAAAAATTCAATCTTGCAGAAAAACAAGCAACGATTTCTACAAGAATCATGGATTTATTTGCGCCTATTGGAAAAGGACAACGTGGTATGATTGTATCGCAACCTAAAACTGGTAAAACCATGTTATTGAAGGATGTGGCTAATGCTATTGCTGCAAACCACCCAGAGGTTTATCAAATGATATTATTAATTGATGAACGTCCAGAAGAGGTTACAGATATGCAACGTAATGTACGTGGCGAAGTTATTGCTTCAACTTTTGATAAAGAAGCTCATGAACACGTAAAAATTGCTAATATTGTTCTTGAAAAAGCAAAACGTTTAGTTGAATGTGGACATGATGTTGTGATTCTTTTAGATTCTATTACTAGACTTGCTAGAGCATATAATACTGTGCAACCAGCATCAGGTAAAATATTAAGTGGTGGTGTAGATGCTAATGCACTTCACAAACCAAAACGCTTCTTTGGAGCTGCTCGTAATATTGAAAATGGAGGATCTTTAACTATTATTGCAACGGCGCTTACAGAAACAGGTTCTAAAATGGATGAAGTAATTTTTGAAGAATTCAAAGGAACTGGTAATATGGAACTACAATTAGATAGAAAAATATCTAACCGTAGAATTTTCCCTGCTATCGATTTAACTTCTTCAAGTACACGTCGTGATGATATTTTACTAGATTCTAATACTATTCAACGTATGTGGGTAATGCGTAAATATCTTGCCGATATGAACCCTGTTGAAGCTATGGAATTTATAAACGAACGTTTTAAACAAACCAGAAATAACGAAGAATTTTTAATATCCATGAATGGATAACAAAAAAGAAACCTAGATAGCATTTCTAAGTTTCTTATATAATCGTATTCCCTTAAAAAAGGAATCTAAACTAAACATTAAACTAACGACCAAGCCTCAGCAATTTTTTGCTGAGGCTTTTTTTTAGTAACTAGTTTTAACTCGAAGCTTCCACTAGACAAAAGCTAACCTCTGCAAATGCAATACATTTATGATTTCATTAATTTAAAATATTAGCCAATGAATTATAGCTAATGCAAATACCAAACTACTAACAAACAAAAACGACCACTTTAAAAGTGGTCGTTTTTGTAAACTCTAAATTGTGAAAAATTAATAGTTATTTAAAAGATCTCTATATTCTTTTAAATCGGCTATATTCATTTTATTATTAAGGTTCTTTAAAAGAGAAATTAAATATTTAAGACTCTCTACTGGATTTGTATCAGCTTCTGTAACTACACCTTCCTCATCTAAAGGTTCATCATCAAGAATAGGAATAAGAAACGACTCGTTAGCTTCAATATGCTCATAAGTAAGTCTTAGTACTTTTACTACTAAAGGTATTTGTGCTTCCAAAGCATATACTCTTAATGCTTTTATATCTTCAATTAATGCATCTGTATTAATACCTGTTTCATCAAGGTTTTCCAGAATTTTGTCGATTAATTTAATTGCTTTTTTATTTTCCAAAAGGGTAAGATTATATAATTAATTAACTTTTTAATAATTGCAAATTTAATTTTTTAGAAATCAAAAACGGTTATTTTTCTATGTTTTTGTTTGTTAAAATTTAATCATTTCAATAATTCTATTAAATGACATTCTAAAAAATTAAAGTATATAAAAAAAGCCTCTCATTTCTGAGAAGCTTTTAAATATTTTTTGAAGCTTTAAAGTATGTTATAAAGCAGCTACATGTTTAGCTAAACCCGACTTTAGGTTTGCAGCTTTGTTAGCATGAATAACGTTTTTCTTAGCCAATCTATCTAACATAGAAACTACAGAAGGAAATAATACCTCAGCTTCTTTCTTATCTGTTAACTCACGTAATTTCTTAATAGCATTACGAGTTGTTTTATGTTGATATTTGTTAACTAAACGTTTCGCTTCGTTACTTCTAATTCTTTTTAATGCTGACTTGTGATTTGCCATTTTATTCTGTTCTTTCTTTATTAAAAAATTGTAGCCCGTAGGGGAATCGAACCCCTCTTACCAGGATGAAAACCTGGCGTCCTAGCCGATAGACGAACGGGCCATTTGTTTAAGAGTGCGCAAAGATAAATTTAATTTGCAAAACTGCAACTTAATTTTAAAAATTTACAACACTTTTTTTCAAATAACTTACAATGTCTCCATTGCGGATGCAAAAATACAACTATTTTTAAATGTTGCAACACTAATGTAATTTTTTTTAAAAAAATTTACATTAGTATGCTTTCGCAAACAATACTCTACTTTTAGATGGGTTTCCAGAGTACACACAAACACCTTCTTCTGCCTTCATTTCTAAAGGAATACATCTTATAGTTGCTTTAGTTAGCTCTTTTATTTTTTCTTCTGTTTCATTTGTGCCATCCCAGTGTGCCGAAACAAAACCTGTTTTTGTTTCTAAAATGGTTTTAAATTCTTCAAAAGTATCCACTTCTGTAATGTGTGTATTTCTAAAATCTAACGCTTTTTTAAATAATGAGTCTTGTATTTCTGTCATTAAACCTTCCACTTTATCAATTAAAGCATCTAATGCTACGACTTCTTTTGTTAAAGTATCTCTTCTTGCTAACTCTACAGTACCGTTTTCTAAATCTCTTGCCCCTATGGCAATTCTTAAAGGCACACCTTGTAACTCATGCTGTGCAAATTTTGCTCCTGGCCTAAACGTATCTCTATTATCAAACTTAACAGATATATTTTTAGCTCTTAAATCTTTCATAATGCCATTTACAACTTCTGTAATAGCATTAAGTTGCTCTTCATTTTTATAAATAGGAATAATCACCACTTGATTTGGCGCTAAATTAGGAGGTAACACCAATCCATGGTCATCACTATGCGTCATAATTAAAGCCCCCATTAAACGTGTTGAAACACCCCATGATGTAGCCCAAACATAATCTTGTTTCCCCTCTTTATTAGCAAACTTAACATCAAATGCTTTTGCAAAATTTTGACCAAGAAAATGCGAAGTTCCCGCTTGTAATGCTTTTCCATCTTGCATTAAAGCTTCAATACAAAATGTTTCATCGGCACCCGCAAAACGTTCACTTTCAGTTTTAACACCTTGTACTACTGGAATTGCCATGAAATTTTCAACAAAAGTAGCATATACATTATTCATTAACTTAGCCTCTGCGATAGCTTCTGCTTTTGTTGCATGTGCCGTATGACCTTCTTGCCATAAAAACTCTGCAGTACGTAAAAACAAACGTGTTCGCATTTCCCAACGCACTACATTTGCCCATTGGTTAATTAATAAAGGTAAGTCTCTATAAGATTGAATCCATCCTCTATATGTGTTCCAAATAATAGCTTCACTTGTTGGACGAACAATTAACTCTTCCTCTAGTTTAGCTTCTGGATCTACTCTTAATTTACCTGGCTTATCTGGATCATTTTGCAATCTATAATGTGTTACAATAGCACATTCCTTAGCAAAACCTTCTGCATTTTTTTCTTCAGCTTCAAATAAGCTTTTAGGTACAAATAATGGAAAATAGGCATTTTCATGTCCTGTTTCTTTAAACATTCTATCTAATTCTGCTTGCATTTTTTCCCAAATTGCATAGCCATATGGCTTAATTACCATACACCCTCTAACGGCTGAATTCTCTGCTAGTCCTGCCTTTACAACCAATTCGTTATACCATTTTGAATAACCTTCTGCCCTACTGGTAAGTTTTTTGCTCATATAAATGTTTTGGCACAAATATTGTGACTATGTTAAATATAAAAATAGTTCAGCAAAACTAACTATTTTTGTTATGTCCAACAATTAAATTCTACAGATATGCAACATATTAACTACATAAAACGAAAAATGCCATTCCTAGCAGCAATTACTTTGCTCCTTGGTTTATCATCATGTGGTTCATACCAATACGTAGGTGTAGATAATGATGGTATTTATGGAGACAATACTGTTAGAGTAATCCAACAAGAGACTGCAGTTGTAGAAGTACCTAACGAAAACAACAATAGCTACTATAAAGACTATTTTAGAAACAAATCCTTAGAAGCGGACTTTATGATTTCTAATAATGAGGTCTTTACAGATATAGATAGCTATGAAGGCAATAATTATATAGAAAATGATTCTTTAGTTGACACCAATGACTACCAAGGTTATGCTGGCTGGGGACAAGACAGCAATAGCGTTACTATAAATTACATAGACAACGGTTGGAATAACTGGGGTTGGAATGGTGGATTTGGCTACGGTTGGAATAATTGGGGCTGGGGATATAACGGCTGGAACAACTGGGGCTATTTTGGTTCTGCTTGGTATCACCCTTATTATGGTAGTTATTATAATAACTGGGCATATAACCCTTACCGATATGGTTATGGTTATGGCTATCCATACAGAACTTATGGATACAACAATTATGGATACTACTATGGAAACAGCAGATACTACAGAGCACGAAACACGTCATACAGTGCTAGTAGAAGAGGCAGTTACTATGCAAATAACTCAAGAAATTCTAATAATTTAAATACAACTACTAGACGAAGTAGCATTGCGAATACTCAGAACAGAACAGCTACTTCAAAATATAATACATCTAGAAGAAGTAGTACATCTAGTATTGCAAGTAGAAATAGAGCACAATCTACAATAAACGGCAATACAGTAAGAAGAAGTAATGGTACGGCCACAAGAAATTATAGTCCAAGAACTCAATCTGGTAATACAACTATGAGAAGAAGCTCTTCGGTAAGAACGCCTTCGTCAAATTCAACCTCAAGATCTACATCTTCTACAACAAGAAGAAGTTCTAACGCAAGGTATACACCATCTAGAAGTAATTCGAGTTACTCTCCTAGTAGAAATAATTCTTCATCTTCTTCAAGAAGTTCTAGCTATACACCAAGCAGAAGCAGTAGTTCATCAAGCTCAAGTTCTGCATCAAGATCTTCAAGTAGCAGCAGTTCTAGTGGAAGCTCAAGAAGTTCAAGTTCATCAAGCGGAGGAAGACGTCGCTAATCTTATATTTAAAAAACACTTGAAACATCCATAAAACTAAATCTTAACACATAAAGAAATGACTAAATGGATGCTACTTTTGACATTAAAAAAATAATAAACACATACACATGAAAAAGTTAAATTTACTATTCATAGGCTTGCTTTCTATGTCCGCAATACACGCTCAAGATATTAGTGATGCACTACGTTATTCGCAAGATGAAATTCAAGGAACTGCTCGTTTTAGAGCCTTAAGCGGGGCATTTGGTGCGTTAGGAGGGGATATGAGTGCTGTTAGCTTAAACCCCGCTGGTTCTGCTGTATTTAGTCAAAGTCATGCGTCTTTTACCCTATCAAATGTAGACACTGAAAATAGTACGCAGTACTTTAATGGATTAAACATATCGAACAATTCTAATTTCGATATCAATCAAGGAGGTGCTTCTTTTGTTTTTGCTAGTAATAATAATTCACCTTGGAGAAAGTTTACTGTTGGAGTTGCTTATGAAAGAACTAATAATCATGATGATAACTGGAGAGCCGTTGGTACAAATACAAACAATCAATCTATCGACTTCTACTTTTTAAATTATGCTAACGGTGTAAGATTAGGAGACATCTCTTTAATTGGTGATGAATATATAGAAGAAGCCTACCAAGATATAGGAAATGTTTTTGGTTTTCAACACCAACAAGCCTTTTTAGGGTATCAAGCATTTATACTTGAACCTGATTTGGATGATGATGATAACACAACTTATTCTTCAAATTTAGGAGATGGCACTTTTCAACATGATTACTCTTATCTGTCTACAGGTTATAATGGCAAAGTATCATTTAACGTAGCAGCTCAATATGAAGATAATTTATATTTAGGATTGAATTTAAATTCACATTTTATAGACTACCAACGTTCAACATTTCTTTCAGAGGATAACAACAACGCTAACTCATTAATTAATTTCATTGACTTTGGAAATACACTATCTACTACAGGGAGCGGATTTTCATTTCAATTAGGTGGTATTATAAAATTGAGTCCAGAGTTTAGAGTGGGAGTAACTTACGATTCACCTACTTGGTATACGATTGAAGAAGAAACGACTCAATCAATAAATTCTAATTTAGCCGATACTGATATTGGATTTATTTCAGATATCGTAAATATTTATCCGCAATACAAATTACAAACACCTGCAAAATTAACGGGAAGCTTAGCGTATATCTTTGGAAAACAAGGCTTATTAAGTTTTGATTATTCTACAAAAGATTATAGTGCCACTAAATTCAAACCAGAAAACGATTATACAGATTTGAATAGCGACATTGCAAATGTATTAACTACAGCATCAACCTACAGATTTGGTGGCGAATATAAAGTGAAACAATTTAGTTTTAGAGGCGGTTATCGCTTTGAAGAAAGTCCGTATAAAGATGGTGTAACTGTTGGCGACTTAACAGGTTACTCTCTGGGTGTAGGCTTTAATTTTGGCAACACAAAACTAGACATTACTTATGATCAGTCTGAACGCTCATTTGCAACTCCCCTA
This sequence comes from Flavobacteriaceae bacterium HL-DH10, assembly GCA_031826515.1. Taxonomy (NCBI): domain Bacteria; kingdom Pseudomonadati; phylum Bacteroidota; class Flavobacteriia; order Flavobacteriales; family Flavobacteriaceae; genus Thalassobellus; species Thalassobellus suaedae. The sequence goes on from CP134536.1 coordinate 437,193, forward strand.
TATAATGTTGGGTTAATTGATACTGCAAATATTGATAGAATAAACTCAAACTTAACGCTATCATTAAGTTTCAATATTTAAGAAAGAATAGTGTGCTAATATGTTTTAAAAAAAGCTTGAACTTAAATCGTTCAAGCTTTTTAATTTAAATGTAATTTATTTAGTTTATCACAGACAAACACATTACAATTAATTGTTTGATAAGATAAAACATAAGAAAACGGAATTACTTATCTTTGCAGACTAAAAAACAAGATTTTTTGATAGATGAAATAAGCCTAAACTAAAATTTTATTAAAGAACAATAAAAGGCGAATTACATTAAATATCTAACACCATTAAAAATTGCTGATGAAAATTGACAATAACATAGAAGAATATGACTCTTTAGGAGAAGACCATATTGGAACTTCATCAAATACCCCGCTTCGAATGGATGCTTTTAAGCTTTCTAATGAAGAAAAAATAGACATCATTAAAGACGATGTACGTCATATTATGGAAACCTTAGGACTCGATTTAACTGACGACAGTTTAAATGGTACGCCTAATCGTGTAGCAAAAATGTTTGTTAACGAGATTTTTGGAGGTTTAAATCCTAAGAGAAAACCAAAGGCTTCAACGTTCGACAATAAATATAAATATGGCGAAATGCTTGTTGAAAAAAACATTACGGTTTACTCAACTTGCGAACACCATTTATTACCAATTGTAGGTAAAGCACATGTTGCTTACATATCTAATGGTACTGTAGTTGGTTTATCTAAAATGAATCGTGTTGTTGATTATTTTGCGAAACGTCCACAAGTTCAAGAACGTTTAACTATTCAAATAGTAAAAGAATTACAAGAGGTTTTAAATACACAAGATGTTGCTTGTGTAATTGATGCTAAACATTTGTGTGTGAATTCTAGAGGTATTAGAGATATTGAAAGTAGTACAGTAACTTCAGAATTTGGTGGGAAATTTAAAGAAGAAACCACCCGTAGAGAGTTTTTAGACTACATCAAGTTAGACACTAAGTTTTAAACACTTGCTGGTAAGTCGTTAATTTGTTTTTTTGTTAAGCTGAAAAACCAATCCATATGTATATTTATTCGTTTGAAAAATTAGAAGTATGGAAAGAATCTATTAAGCTTGCCACAATTATTTACAATTGCACAAAAGAATTTCCAAATGAAGAAAAATTTGGCTTGATTTCTCAAATGAGAAGATGTTCTATTTCTATATCTTCTAATATTGCCGAGGGAACAGCTAGACATACGAATAAAGATAAAGCTCATTTTATGGCTATTGCATATGGTTCAACATTGGAGCTTTTAAATCAAACTATTATTTCAAAAGAGTTAGGATTTATTTCCGATGAAAAATATAAAATTATTAGATTTGAAATTGAATCTATAACGAATAAAATTAACGGGTTACGAAATCATTTTATAAAGACCTAATAGCTTAACAAGCTTCGACTTTACAACTATGCAACTTTACAACAACCAAAAGATAAAAATATACAATTCTCTTACAGGAACTAAAGAAACCTTTAAACCTATTAACGAAGGCTATATTGGTATGTACGTTTGTGGACCAACTGTTTATAGCCATGTACATTTAGGAAATGTTAGAACCTTCATGTCTTTTGATATGATTTTCCGTTATTTAAAACATTTAGGGTATAAGGTACGCTATGTTAGAAATATAACAGATGCGGGACATTTAGAAAACGATGCAGATGCTGGTGAAGACAAAATAACAAAAAAAGCTCGTTTAGAACAAATTGAACCTATGGAAGTGGTGCAACGCTACACTGTAGATTTTCATAACATTTTAAATACTTTCAATTTTTTACCACCTAGCATTGAACCTACAGCTACAGGTCATATTATTGAACAAATTGAATTGATAGAAACCATCATTAAAAATGGTTTTGCATACGAAGTAAACGGTTCTGTTTATTTTGATGTACACAAATTTAACGAAACCAACGATTACGGTATTCTTAGCAAGCGTAAGCTTGAGGATTTAATACACAACACCCGTGAATTAGACGGACAGAGTGACAAAAAGAATCCGCAAGATTTTGCCCTTTGGAAAAAAGCCGAACCACAACATATTATGCGTTGGCCTTCACCTTGGAGTGATGGTTTTCCTGGTTGGCATTTAGAATGTACAGCCATGAGCACAAAGTACCTAGGTGAACAATTTGATATTCATGGTGGAGGAATGGACTTAAAATTTCCGCATCACGAATGTGAAATTGCTCAAAATAAAGCTGCCAAAGGAAAAAATCCTGTAAATTACTGGATGCATGCTAATATGCTTGAGCTAAATGGGCAACGCATGTCTAAAACTACAGGAAACACAGTAAATCCTGATGAATTACTATCTGGAAATAACAAATTCTTTAGTAAAGCTTATGCACCAAGTGTCATTCGTTTTTTTATTGCACAATCGTCTTACCGAAGTGTATTAGATTTAACTAATGATGGTTTACTCGCCAGCGAAAAAGGATTTTACAGACTTATGGATGGCGTTAATTTACTAGATAGCTTAAAAGCTTCTGAAACGTCTTCTATTGATATTCCTGCATGGAAACAGAAATGTTATGATGCCATGAACGACGATTTTAATTCGCCTATTTTAATTGCACATTTATTTGAAGCTGTTAAATATATTAACCAAGTAAAAGACGGTAGCGAAACATTATCTGCTGAAGATTTAGTTCTTTTAAAAGATACTGTGAATAGTTTTGTTTTTGACATTCTAGGGTTAGAAAACGTTACTAAAAAAGATTCTGGCAGTGATAAACTTTCTGGAGCAGTTGATATTTTAATTAAATTAAGACAAGAGGCTAGAGCGAATAAAGATTTTGCCTTATCTGATAAAATCCGTGACGAATTAGCAGCTACTGGCATTCAGCTAAAAGATGGTAAAGAAGGTACTACTTTTTCGACTAATTAGTTACTTTATGATTTCTAGGAAGTAGGAATCCATTATAAGTCTGAATTAAAATTAAACAGATTTCCTCCTTCGAAGGAATAAAAAAATGTTAAAAAAACTACTTATAGCACCGTTTTTGTTTTTGATAAAAGTGTATCAAACATTGATATCGCCTTTAACACCTGCATCATGTAGATTTCAACCCACTTGCTCCCATTATAGCAAAGACGCTTTACAAAAACATGGGTTATTCAGAGGTGGTTGGTTAGCTATAAAACGTATTTTTAGTTGTCACCCTTGGGGCGGCTCTGGTTACGATCCAGTTCCTTAAAACAAAATTGACTACAAACCAGCCTCAATCAAACCTAATAGCCTTTACTGGAGATATTTTAGTAATAATATATGATGGCACTAAAAGCATCATTAAACATAAAACAAGCGTTCCTAAATTCAAAGCAAACACATAACCAAAACTTATATAAACAGGAGCTTCGGTAACATAATACACACTAGGGTCTAACGGAAATAACTTAAAGTATTTTTGAGCAAATAGTAAACCTAAGCCTAAAATATTCCCCCATAACAATCCTAAAAAAATAAGGTAAGACGCATTATATAAAAACAGCTTTCTAATACTCCAATTATTACTCCCTAAAGCTTTTAATATGCCTATCATTTGCGTGCGCTCTAGTATTAAAACAAGTAATGCCGTTATCATATTTATTCCTGCAACCAAAATCATAATACCAATAATACCATAAATATTTTTGTCAAATATTTTTATCCATTCAAAAATGGAAGCATATTTATCACTTACTATTTGCGTATTAAAAGTAGATGGTGTGTTTTTGTATATTTCTATGCCTTTTGTTTGCAACGCATCAAAATCATCAATAAACACTTCAAAGTTCCCTATTTGATCTTCTTTCCATTTATTAATACGCTGAATATGACGAATATTTCCAATTAAAAATTGTTTATCTAAATCTTCAAAACCCGAATTATATATACCAACAATATTAAAAGTGATGATATTAGGTAATTTTTCTGTATCCGTTTTTAAAAATACCATTTGGAAGGTATCATCAACTTTAAAACCTAATCGATTAGCTAAATATTGAGATATTAAAACCTCTTCGCTCCATTTTTTCTCAAAAGTTGGCAACCTACCTTCTATTAAAAACTCTTTAAAATATTTCCAATCATAATCGGTTCCTACTCCTTTTAAAATAGCACCTTCAAAATCAGTTTCAGTGCGAATAACACCAAATTTTGCAGCTACAGCCTGAATATGACTTATACCTTCAACCGATTTAAACTCTGGATAAAACTCTTGATTTTTAGATATCGGGAATACACTTTCTTCCGAGTTATTACTATCGTAATTAGAAATAAGAACATCGCCATTAAACGCCACTACTTTTTCACGTATTTTTTGCTGCAAACCAATACCGGTTGCAATAGCAATCATCATAACCACAATACCAATGGCAATTGCTGCAATACCAATTTTTATTATTGGTGCCGATATGCTACTTTTATACGCTTTACTACCAATAATGCGTTTAGCTATAAAAAACTCGTAATTCAATTTATATAATGAGGTTTAATGTTGTCAAAAATACAGTTTTATTATTTGTTTTAGTAATGATTTCTTGTGCAAACTTGTCGAAATCTGAAGCTAAAAATCTGAAGTCTGAAATTATTAAACAGAATGAAGTTCTCAATAAAATTGAAAATGACAGTACAATCATAGTTGGCGCAAATCAAATGGAGTCCTATTTACCTTTACTAAAAGGAAAACGGGTTGGTATTGTAGCGAATCAAACTTCCGTAATATTTAAACATAATCCTACGTCTTCTCTCGAACCTAGCAATGACGCATATTCGCATTTAGTTGATTCACTAGTATTATTAAACATTGATATAAAAACAGTCTTTGCTCCAGAACATGGCTTTAGAGGAACTGCTGATGCTGGCGAACATGTAAAAGATGGTATAGATACTAAAACCAATTTACCTATAGTGTCACTTTACGGAAAAAACAAAAAACCATCACCCGGACAACTTAAAAACATAGACATCATCATTTTTGATATTCAAGATGTAGGCGCTCGATTTTACACTTATATTTCATCATTACATTATGTTATGGAAGCTTCTGCTGAAGCAAGAATTCCTGTAATTATTCTTGATAGACCAAACCCTAACGGACATTATATTGATGGTCCTATTTTAGAAATGGAACATACAAGTTTTGTTGGAATGCATCCTATTCCTGTCGTGCATGGTATGACTATTGGCGAATATGCTAAAATGATTAATGGTGAAAAATGGTTAGCAAACGGCATACAATGTGAATTGAACGTGATTCCTTTAAAAAACTATAATCATAGTGTTAGTTATAGTTTACCAATATATCCGTCTCCTAATTTACCAAACGATAAATCTATTAACCTATATCCTAGCTTATGCTTTTTTGAAGGCACCAATGTGAGTGTGGGAAGAGGTACAAAGTTTCCTTTTCAAATTTTTGGAAGTCCGTTTTTGAATCCTAAATTATATGATTTTGAATTTACTCCTGAACCTAATTTCGGATCAAAATATCCAAAACATCAAGATAAATTATGCCACGGTAAAAATTTAATATTAACAGAAAACCTAAAGATTTTAAATTTAAAATGGCTTATTGAAGCGTATAATAACACAGAAAATAAGGCTGAATTTTTCAATACATTCTTCACTAAATTAGCAGGCACAAAAAAACTACAACAACAAATTGAAGCTGGTTTAAATGAAGAACAAATAAAAGCAACATGGCAAGAAGGATTAAAAAACTTCAAAAAAACAAAAGCTAAATATTTAATTTACAAATAGACTTTTAAACTTTAATACGTTTTTTCATTTCCTCAACTATATTAAAAGCAGCAGGACAAATAGCTACATTTTTTAATGTTAAGTTTGAAATTTGCTGAAACTTTTTTCTATCAGTGTGAGGAAATTCTCTGCAAGCTTTTGGTCGAACATCATAAATAGAACAATAATTATCGGCTCCTAAAAATGTACAAGGCACACTTTGCAATACATAATCGTTTTCTTCATCAATACGCAAATACTGACTAATAAATTGCTGTGTTTTCATTCTGAAATGTTTTGCAATTCTATCTACGTCTTTATCGGTAAATAAAGGCCCTGTAGTTTTGCAACAGTTGGCACATTTTAAACAATCGGTGCGCTCAAACTCTTCTTCATGCAAGTCTTCCATCACATAATCTAAATTTTTAGGCGGTTTCTTTTTTAGCTTCGCGAAGAATTTTTTGTTTTCGTTATGCTTATCTTTGGCGAGCTTTGGAAGATTATTTATAATGTCTTGCATGGTGCAAAAATAGAACTTTTCATGATTCTTTTTATTATTTCACAAAGTTTCACAGAGAATTTCGCAGAGTTCCTCTGAGTATAAATAGTTTTAATTTATTAATACAACATGAATTTTACTGTTATATAAAAATTGACACGTATTATACTCTGTATCTCTCCGTGTAAACTCAGTTTTACTCTGCGTAAAATAAAATTTAAATTTATGAGATTTCCGCCTTTGTGGAAATGAAAAAATAGCATTACTAATGAAAGACCTTTTCGGAAACGCCTTATTAGATTATCAAAACGGACATTATACCGAAGATATTATTACATCTACCAGTATTTCTGATGACGATGCATTACCGCTCCCCTATTTGTTTCGTGATTTTAAAGACATGCCCAAATTGGAACAGCAAGCGTTGAAATTAACAAAAGGCAGTATTTTAGATGTTGGCTGTGGCTCAGGAAGTCACAGTTTGTTTTTGCAAGAAAAAGGATTTCAAATTAATGCCATTGATATTTCGAAAGGCGCTATTGAAGTAGCGAAACAACGTGGTGTTTTAAATGCTGAAGTGAAAAATATTTTAGATGAAACTGAAACTTTTGACACTGTTTTATTACTAATGAATGGCACAGGGATTTTTCAAGAATTAACCCAAGTTTCAAAATACTTAACGCATTTAAAAAGTCTGCTAAACCCTAACGGACAAATTTTAATGGATTCATCTGATATTAAATACATGTATGAAGATGAAGATGGTGGTTATTGGATGGATACCAACGCTTCTTACTACGGTGAACTTGATTACTTCCTTTCATACAAAAACGAAAAAGAAACGCCCATGAAATGGTTGTATTTAGATTTTAATACTTTAAAACTAGCCTGTGAAACGGTTGGTTTACAATGTGAGTTGGTTATGGAAGGTGAGCATTTTGATTATTTGGCTCGATTAAGTTAAACTCTCATTCCTGCGAAAGCAAGAATCTTATAAATTGAAACTTATTTTCTTTAATGCAGATTCCCGCCTACGCAGGAATAACAAATTTAGATTACAAACCTATAATGTCCAATAATCTTAAAACTAAATAAGCAATCTTCTAAAACTTGACCGCCGCCAATATTATGGACAATTAAATATCGCTTGCCGTCATTTGATTTCTTATTAACCACAAAACCAATATGAGTTATGGCGCCACCTAAATTCCAACAAACAACATCCCCTGGTTTATAATCATTCGGATTTTTAGTGATTAGCTTCTCTGCTCCTTGTCGTTTAAAATAAGTCATTAAATTAGGTACACGTCTGTGGTCAATATTCTTATCGGTTGATTTCAATCCCCATATTTTTGGATACAAATTAAAATACGCTTTCATATCTTGATGTACTTCCTTTTGCAAATCAACACCTAATTTTCTAAAAGCTCTAATCACCACATCTGTACAAACACCTTTACTAGAAGGCACATCGCCGTTTGGATAATCAATTGAAAAATAACTGGGATCGTAAGTAACCTTTTGTTTTGTCAATTCTAAAGCAGCATCATAAAGTGTTAATTGTTCAGTAATATTTTGAGCTTCAATAAAACTGAAACAAAAAACAAAGAAAATGAAAAGAAGTTTTTGCATAAAATGATAAACAGATTCCTGCCTTCGCAGGAATTAAAAATCAAACTTAAAAGTAGCACCCGCTAAAAACTGAATACTTTGCACTGGAAAATTTTGCCAGCGTTGGTAACCTTCATTAGCAATATTATTCGCTTTTGCAAATACAGAAATTTGATCGTTAATATGATAACCAACATGTGCATTGGCATCAAAATAACTTTCCAAAGTTACAGTAAAGGGCGTTGTAGCAATAGATGGATCATTTAAAAAGAATTGATCTTTTCGTTCTCCCACATAAAACAAATTAGCACCAGCAAACCAATGTTCATCGATTTGATAATCTAAAAACAGAGACCCTTTTACATCTGGTAAGTTCCAAGCTTCAGCTTCATCATCGGTAGAATAACTAAAATATTCTGCCTTTATACCTAATTTAAAATTTCGATTTACATCTACATTTATTTCTCCTGCGAAACCAAAAGTATCTACATCGTCATATACAATTCCAAATGAATTCCCATAAGTATAATTTTCATCTGTAGTTGTAATATCGTTATTTCTAAATAACGCTTTATTTCTATCAGCAATGTAACGCCCGCTAACATTATAACTCATGTTGCTAGACAACTTTCCTTTTAAACCTACATAAGCATTATATAATTGATCGGTTGGTGTTATACCCATTTCTGGATTACTTTCTGTACTTCCTAAAGTTGGAGACACAAACTGGTTTTCAGCAGCAAAACCATAATAAGAATTCTGAATTAAATCACCTTGAATACCTCCATAAACGATTAACACATCGTTAACCAATCTGTAAGTAGCCGTAACATTTGGATATATATAAAACTTGCTCTCACCAGATTCGTTATCGTTTAAATAATATGTAGAAACCCCAAGATTAATGGTTAAATCATCTTCTTTCATTTGGTAAGTTGGCGATATTCCTATTTGAAAATTACCATAATTTAGTTCCTCATTGGTATAATAATTTCTATCAAAGGTTCCGCCTAAATAATCTAATTTTATATCAGTTGATACCTCTTCGTCATTTATAGGAACATCTACTGTTGCTTTTGCAATAAATCTATTTTCGCCAGAACCTTGGTTATCTCCAAAACGTCTAAAAAAGAAACTTCCGGAGTTAATATATGTATCTTCAAAACTAATATCGCCACCAAAATGTGCATTAAAAAAGGAATGATCGACTTCAATGTTATCTGTTTGGGCTTGCGGAATTATTGATTGCGGTACACCATACCAATTATACATTTGATGCTGAAATCCTGCTTCTACATTCCACGCCAAATCTCTTAATCGCGACGCATAATTCACATTAATTTTTGAATTTGAAAAATTATCATCAAAAGACAAACCTTCAATCCCACCAGCAGATGAATGGTGACTTAAGTATCCACCAACACTTTCGTTTCTGCTAATAGCATGATTTAAGTACACTTCGCCTAAAATAGTAGTATAGCTTCCAACACCTAAAGTAGCGTAATTATCATATAACTTTATCGGCTTTGCTTTTTCAATAACTGCCGCTTTTCCTTTTGCAGGTGTAAATGTGGATGCTACTGGAAACGAAAATATATTATATTTAATTTCTTTTTTAGTTTCTGTTGTTTCATCTTCTAAAGACGGAATTTCTTTTACTTTAAAAGCATCTGAAATTGTTGGAGTATAAGGTTTAACTACATCTATAACACCTGTATTAATGGTGTCGTTTTCTCTGTTTTGTGAAAAACCAGTGGTTACACTTAATGTAATTACTACTAATAATATATTTTTTATGTGCTTTCGCATACTTTTATTTATTTTTTTAATTGATTGACTTCTTTGTCATTCCCGCGAAGGTGGGAATCCACATTATACTAATTTAATTTTCATTTTATGAGATTCCTGCCTTCGCAGGAATGACAATTTAACTCGAACTAACAACCTAATTCCCTTCGGTTTGAATAGATGAATTTGTTTTAGCCTCTTCCGTTTTTATTATGCTTAATTCTTGTTTGGCTTCTTCAACAACATCATCAAATTCTTTGAAATTTTCAATAACACTTTCTAAAATATAAGTGGCTTGAAAAGCATCATTTAAAGCATAAAAATTCTTTGCCATTAACACCAACCCTTTAGCACTATAATACTTATATCCAGAATAATCTTTAGCTAGTTTTTGCACAGATTTATTTGATGCTTCATGCTTACCTTCCTTATTTTTAAAATAGGCATTGTAGTATAGAGCTTCAGCTGCTGTTTCTCCAGTAGCTACTTTTTCAACTTCTGCAAAAGCGACTTTTGCTCTGTCTTCATTTCCTGTTTTTATGGCAGAACGTGCTATAATAATGTGCGCATCGCTTTTAATTTTATTATCAATTTTTGAATTTCTTAATACTTTTTCTGCATAAGAAACTGCTGCATCATAATTTTCTAATTGATAATTTGCTTTCATTAAATTAGATTGTGCAAATACCACATTTTGAGGAAAACTTGCTTCTTCTTCTAACATTTGCAATAAAGGAATAGCCGTATTCCAATTTTTAGATTCCAAATAAAACTGAGATAAACGTGATAATGCTTCCTCAGAATATTCACTTCTTGAAGCATCTACAACATACTTATAATGTGGCGCAGCGTTTTCTAATAAGTCCTTTTTATAATACAATTGTGCTACATAAAAATGAGCCTGTAAAGCATGAATACCTTTAGGAAACTCATTTAAATAACCATTAAATTGCTTAATAGCCTTATCTGTATTATTATCTAAATATTGTTTTTCGGCAGCTTCGTATGTGGCATTATCTAAATCGGCATCGGTAACTTCAACATAATCTAAAGTTCGTACCCAAGTTGCATAATCATCTACACGACCTAAATCGATATAAATTAAACGTGCTGTAGAAACGGCTTGAACCGCCTCTGGAGTTCCTGGATAATCGCTTGCTACTTTTTTGAATTTCGTTAACGCACCCTCGTTTTCGCTTCCGTTATAATAAACCAATCCTTGACGCAATAACGCTTTAGGCACGAAAGAGCTCATTCTGTACTCACTACTTAAACGATTATAAACCTGCATAGCTTTATCTGTTTTGTTAGCTTTTACATAAGAATTCCCTAACTCATACATAGCATCATCTCGCAGTTTAGATTTTGGGTATTTTAAAATAAAGGCTTCTAACTCTTTTATTTTTTTTGAAGATTGTCCAGCATATCCAATGCTTATTGCTTTTTGAAAAAACGCATAATCAGATTCTATTTCGCTTAGCTTAATGGCATTTTCATAAGCTTGAATAGCGCTAGTATATTCACTTGACACAAAATAAGCATCTCCCAATCTTAAATACGCATCATTCAATCTTACCTTATCATCTTTTTTATTGGAAATAAATTGATTAAAATATTGAGTTGCTTGTGGATAGTTTTTTAGTTTAAAATACGTGTAAGCTAAATTATAATCTACATTTTCCATTTCTGGAGTTGATGCCGATTCTGGTTGTTGTTTAAACTGTTTAAAGCCAACTAAAGCATCTTCATAATTAGTTAAATTATAATCGGTTTCAGCTTTCCAAAACGTTGCTCGTGCTGTATATTTTGGATCTCTGGGCTCACTTAAAGACGCATCAAAAAGTGATTCTGCTTCTAAATATTGATTTTCATTATACAATTCAATCCCTCTATAAAATGCTGCTTTTTGATAAGCCACTTTATTTTCGAAACTATTCTTTCCTTTTAATAATTTTAAAGCTTCTTTATAATTTTTTGATGTAATGTAAGAATCAATTAAAAGGGTTTCAATATCTTCTTTATAACTCGTTTTTGGATATTTTTCTAAATAACCAGCTAATACTTGAGGAGCCGATTGATACGGATTGCCTATTTCATAACTAATTTTAGCATAATTTAACCAAGCGTCTTCTTGAATCTTTAAGTCAAAATCCATTTGAGATGCATTTCTAAAGGCATTTAAAGCTTCTTGCTTTTTATCAACATTGATATAACTCTCGCCTAAATGATAATAGGCATTTTGGGCAATAGCATTATTACCACCAATTATTTTATTGAATTCTGAAATCGCATTTTCATAATCGCCTTGTTTGTAATGCGCATAACCTAGTTGATAATAATCTGTATTATTCCACTTTGCCTTTCTGTCTCTTTTACCTTTTATACCTTTATAAGCCGTTAAAAACGGAACAGCTTCAGCATATTGTTTTAAATTGAAATAGCTCTCTCCGATAATTTTAGAGAGCTCAGAGACTTCATCTTCAGCACTAGTTTCCAATCGAGCCTTGGCAAGGGTAATTGCTTTTTCAAAATTCCCTAATTTAAAATTTAAATCGGCTTGATAATACGACAACTTTTCTTTGTAACGCTCTTGGTCACTTACTTGGTCGAAATACTCATTGGCTTTGTCATAATCATCACCTTCATAAGCCATAAAACCAATATAATATTTAGCCTGCGAGCCATACTCAGGAGAGTTTTCAACTTTACTTAAATACTTTTTAGCATCTTTAAATTGCTTTGTTGAAAAGGCTGTATAACCATTATTAAAATAAAACTTTTGCTTTTCTTTTTTACCTAGTGCATTTTCATCGACTTTATCATACCATTTTCTGGCATAAGCATATTTACCATTGGTAAAATAATAATCGGCTACATCAACAAAAGCAGTATTTCTTTTAGTACTTGTAGGATAGTCTTTTACAAAACCCTCTACCAAACCATCTGCATTTTGTTGATTTAATCGTACGGCGCAATTAGCAATATAATATGCGCAGTCTGATTGCAAAACGTCTTCTTTAGCTGTTTTTTGAACACTTCCAAACAGTGATTGAGCCGCTAGATATTGTTGATTATTATAAAGCGATAATGCCTTTTGATAATCAACTAAACTACTAGTATACGTGGCAGATTGTTGTGCTATAATTTGGAAACTAAAACTTATAGCCAGTACTAATAAGACAATATTTTTTTTAGTCATTAATAATTCGTTTTTTAATTTGATGTTCAAAGATAAATATAAGGTTTTAGATTCCTGCCTTTGCGGGAATGACAATTTCAAATGAAATCAAGATAAAACATCTTGAAGAGTTATTTCACCTATAACGCAACAATCGTGCTATAATTATAAACCGAGTTATTAAATGTTAAAATTGACTGAAAACTGAAGTTGGAAAGACAGAAGTTGGAATATGAATTAAACATTGACTATTTAAAAATATTATCTCTATCTAAAACAATAAAAATTATGACTTAAGGTTTGTTATGTTAAACTATAAACTTTAAACTTGTAACTTTAAACTAATCATTTATGTCAAACCCTATTTTACAATTAAAAGACGCTTCTATTTTTCAAGGTGAAAGCTTAGTACTTTCAAATGTTAATGTAGAAATTAACAAAGGAGATTTTGTGTATTTAATTGGGAAAACGGGTACGGGTAAAAGTAGTTTTATGAAAACACTTTATGGCGATCTACCTCTAACTGAAGGTGAAGGGCATATAGTAGATTTCAATTTAAAAACACTTAAAGAAAAAGAGATTCCGTTTTTAAGACGAAAGTTAGGTGTTGTTTTTCAGGACTTTAAATTACTAACCGATAGAACCATAAACGACAATTTACTATTTGTTTTAAAAGCCACGGGTTGGAAAGACAAAACCGAAATGAATACACGTGTAGAAGAGGTTTTAACAAAGGTTGATATGAAAACAAAAGGATTTAAATATCCGCATGAACTTTCTGGTGGAGAACAGCAACGTATTGCTATTGCTAGAGCTTTACTTAATAATCCAGAACTTATCCTTGCCGATGAACCTACTGGAAACCTAGACCCACAAACAAGTGTTGAAGTCATGGAGGTTTTACAAGAAATTAACAAAAATGGCAACACTATTTTAATGGCTACTCATGATTATGCATTGCTTTTAAAATACCCTAGCAAAACTTTGAAGTGTGATGAGAATGCGGTTTATGAGGTGGTGCAGAGGAAGGCTTAAATATGTACAAAACAATAAAAAATAGTGTAAAAGCATTAATTCCGAATTCATTTCTTTTTAAAAATGAGTTGTTTTTCAGAAAATTTCATAGTATTTTTTATATTGGAAAAAACCACCAATGTAATATTTGCAACAAGCAATTGAAAGCTTTTATTTCATTGGGAAACTACGATTTACTTTGTCCATCTTGTGGAAGTCTATCTAGAAACAGAAGACTTTGGAAACTACTTAATGATAATAACTCTATAAATGGTAATATCCTTCACTTTTCACCATCCAGAAGTCTTTACAGGACTTTAAAAAAAGAAAAAAGCATTACTTATTACAGTACAGATTTTGAAGATGAATTCTTAGCAGATTACAAATTTGACATTACAAATGTTGAACAAGAAAATGACAAATTTGATACTATTATCTGTTACCACATCCTAGAACACATTATAGAAGATAGAAAAGCCATGTCTGAACTCCACAGAGTTCTAAAACCTAATGGCACTATATTTATACAAACACCGTTTAAAGAAGGTGTTATTTATGAAGATTATTCTATTATTACTCCTGAAGACAGAAAAATACATTTTGGACAAAACGATCATGTTAGAATATACTCTGTTGCAGGATTAAAAGAAAGATTAGAAAACACGGGTTTTAAAGTAGAAATAAAAAAAAATGACAATCATACAGACGATTCATTCTTAGGACTTAAATCTCCTGAAACAGTATTAATAGCTACAAAATAATGCTCTCAATATTAATACCAACATATAATTATAATGTTTATCCACTTGCTTTTCAACTGGAGCAGCAAGCACTCGATGCTAACATTGTATTTGAGATTATTTGTTTTGATGATGGCTCTACAAACGCTAAAACAATTAAAGAAAATGAGAAAATAAACACTTTAGAAAACAGTTCTTTCATAGCTCTTGATGTTAATATTGGACGAAGTAAAATTAGGAATTCACTAGCATCTAAGGCTAATTTTGAATGGCTCCTTTTTTTGGATGCAGATACAATGCCTGTTAGTAATTTATTTATTAGCAATTATTTAAGCGCCCTCCATAAACAATCAAAAATTATCTATGGAGGAATATTATATAAACAAAAAACACCTCCAAATAATCAGGTGTTACGTTGGATATATGGAAAAAACAGAGAAGCTCTTTCAAAAACACTACGCAATAAAAACCCATATTTACGCTTTTTAACATTAAGTTTTTTAATCCATAAAAATGTTTTTAAAAAAGTCGCCTTTAATGAAGATATTCCAAATTTAAGGCATGAAGACACCTTATTTGCTTTAGACTTAAAACGAGAAATGATAAATATTGCTCATATAGATAATCCTGTATATCATTTAGGACTAGAAACCAACAAACAATTTTTACAAAAATCGTTACAATCTGTAAAAGCCATTTCCATTTTTGTGAATCAAGGATTAATGCCATACAATGCAACACTAATTACAAAAATTCATCATTACACAAATAAGATACATTTAAATCATGTATTAAAACATCTTTATCTAAACAAAAAAATAAGAGAATACTTTGAAAGCCAACTATTATCAAGGGAACCTTCTCTTTTTCTTTTTGATCTTTACCGTTTAAGCTATTTTTGTTCACTTAAAAAACAAGAATAATGCCTTTTTTCTCTATAATAATTCCACTATATAACAAAGAAGATTATATATCAGACACATTAAAAAGTGTTTTTAATCAAAATTTTCAAGATTTTGAAGTAATTATTATTGATGATGGCAGCACGGACAAAAGTTTAGAAATAGCAAAATTAGTTAAAGACTCAAGAATAACTATTATTCAACAAAAAAATAAAGGGGTCTCCTCTGCACGAAACAAAGGTATTCAAAAGGCTAAAGCTAAATACATAGCCTTATTAGACGCTGATGACACATGGCATAACATCCATTTGTTTGAATTAAAAAAACTCATTAAAACATTTCCAAATGCTGGTTTATATTGCAACAATTATGAGATTTTATACTCGAACAATATTTATGCAAAAACAAGTTTTAATTTTTCATTCAAAACTGACTCTCTTATTGTTGAAGACTATTTCAAAGCTAGCATTATAAATGCTATTGCTCTAACTTCGGCTGTTGGATTTTCAAAAGAAACATTTAATAAGATTGGAGGTTTTAATCCTGCTTTAGAAATAGCAGAAGATTTAGATTTATGGGTTCGTTTCGCACTAAATTATTATGTTTGTTTTAATCCGAAAATTACAATGACCTATAATAAAGGCGTATCAGATAGTCTCTCTAAAAAAGAACTTAATGACATTAAATATCGTTTTATAAATAATCATCACAAACAAGAACAAAAAAATTCTTCGTTAAAATTATATTTAGATATTAATCGATACGCTGTTGCATTGAGGTGTAAAATAAATAATGAAATAATATTATATAAAAAAATAAAATCTGAAATTGATTTTGATAATTTAAATTTTAAACAAAAAGCACTTATAAATTGTCCGATATTTGTTTTAAAAGGAATAAAACTATTTCAACATTTTCTAATAAAAAACAATATTTACTTAACTGCCAACAAATAATTTAAAGTCATTGTAGCTTCTAATATAATCATCTTCATCAAAAACATCAGAAGCTAATACTAAACAGACAACCCCTGAAGAGAAATTTTCAAGCTCTCTCCAAACCCCTTTATTAATTAACAATCCCTTGTTTGGCTTATTAAGCATTACTTTCGTTTTTTCAAACCCATTATCTAAAACCACCTCAAAACTTCCACTTAAAGCTATTAAAAGCTCCAATTGTTCTTTATGAGCATGACCGCCTCTATAAGCATCACTAGGCACATCATATAAATAATATACCCGATCAATTTTAAAAGGGATACAATCATTTTCGATGACAGATAAATTACCTCTTCCTTTATCATCACAAATTTTAGGTATATCAATTAATTCAGTCCCATGTATCATAATTCTTCTTCTATAATTTTTTTCCATTGTAATGAAATTTCATTTATCTCTAAATGTTTAACACTTTTTAAGACATTTCTCTTGCAATGTAAATACAACTCTTTGTCTTCTATTAATAAATTCATAGCATTAGCTAAAGCCTCTACATCGTAATTATTAATTAACAATCCATTTTCTCCATTAATTAATAATTCTCTAGGACCTGAATCACAATCGACAGAAATCACTGGTGTACCACACGCTAATGATTCTAATATAGATCGCGGAAAACCCTCAAAATGACTTGTTAACACAGTAAATAATGCTGACTTTACATAAGAAAAAGGGTTAGCTGTAAATGGAATAAATAGTATGTATTTTTCTAAATTCAAACTTTCCACCTTTTTCTTTATCAGTAGTTCATCTGGCCCTGAACCTAACAAAACAAGCTTTATTCCATTTTTTAATAAATTGGATGTTTTATAACCATTTATTAAAAGCGATAAATTCTTAACATTATCTTCTATTCTACCAAAATAAAGTATATAAGATCCTTGAATATCTATTTTATCATTTAACTCATTTGATATTAATAAACTATTAACAGGATTATAAATAGTCTCAACATTTTTTAAATCGTATTTATTCTCAATTTTAAATTTAATGCTTTTGCTTACTGTTATTATTTTATATACATCTTTATATAATAATCTTCCCAAAATTTTATATTTAGGCATGTAATATTTTAAATAAAAACTTCTAACAACAGAAATAATTTTTGTTCCTCTAAAAAGGTATTTATAGATTATAAAATCCTTTAAAAATCTATTTCTTATTCTATTATCAATTATATAATCAAATTTATGACTTGAGAAATATGCCTTTAATACTTTAAACTTGTTATAACTACTTTTATTACCTTTTAGTGCTAATTCTAAATTAAAAAGTGTTCCTGAATAATCATATTCAATAGTATTCTTTGTCGTTGCCAAATGAATATCATGCCCCAAATTAAACAATAGCTGAGACAAAAGTGCACTAGACCTCTCTGCTCCACCATTACCTAGCGATGTGACTACGATACAAATTTTCTTTTTATTCAAAATACACTAAAGGTTTCAAGGACTTATAATTAGTTTCATCCATCTTTTAAAAACCTCATCATTAGAGTATTTATGGATTGAAGACTTACTATTACGTTTACAATTCTCGTACAATTCATTATCTGAATACATCCTATCTATAGCTTTTGTAAACGCATTAAAATCTTGATTTTTTACTAAAAGCCCATTTTGATTATGCTCTATAATCTCTGAAGGACCAGATTTACAATTAAACGAAACTACAGGTGTACCGAGAGCTAAAGATTCCAATATAACCATTGAGAACCCTTCAATTTTACTAGATAATAGTAAAAATTTGCTTGCCTTAATGTATGGGTACGGATTGGATTTAAAGCCCATTATCTTCACCATGTTATCCAGATTATTTTCGTTAATGATGCTTTCTAAATTTTCTTTATCTTTTCCATCACCTAAAATATAAAGCGGAATATTATTTTTTGCAGGTTTAGAAACTTTATAAGCATGTATTAATTTATCGAATTGCTTTACCTCATTATTTAATCGTCCTACAGCTATAACAAAAGGTTTATTTAACGCTTTTATAGGTTTTTCACTTTTTATAATAATATCATTATTATAAAAATTAGGTATATAAAGCAAGTTGCTAAAATTAAACAACTGCTTAGTTGCTTCATAAATACCTTCAGAAACAACAACTACCGCTTTAGCTCTATTATAAAATTTATAAAATATAATATGTTGAGGTAAATAATTATAGACTCTATGTGAATGAATTGTTAATACTGTTTTTTTTATATTTATTACAAAAAGATGCAAAATAAGTTCTTTTAAAAAACTGTTTTTAAATCTAAAATCTAAATATATATCAGCATTTATTTTTTTATAATATTTTTTTAACTTGAATATCTTTATTAAGGATTTAATAAACCCAAACTTGTGATTTATTTCACCTAAATTATAAAGTTGTCCTTTATAATCGTAATCAACGCCATCTCGCATTGAAATAATAGATACCTCAAATTTTGCATCATAAAAAGACTTTGATAATTGAGAAGCTACCTTTTCTGATCCACCTCCAGTTAAACAATCTACAATAATGCAGATGCTTTTTTTATTATTTGAGTTCATTTATGAAATTACAAATTTGCAAACAAATATAATTATAAAACTAAAACTCAGAGTATATTTGTAAGCATATTAAATTAAACTAAGTCCTCGTTTTTGTTTTTTAATTTCAAATCAATACTATGCCAAACACAAATTCTTTAGTAACTGTAATTTGTTCCTGTTACAACCATAGTAAATATGTAGAAAAATCTTTAGATTCCGTTATAAATCAAACTTACAAAAACATTCAGCTAATAATTATTGATGATTGTAGTGATGATAATTCTGTTGAAGTCATAGAGAACTGGATTTCAAAAAACCAAATTGGATTATTAAAAAAAAATGATAAAAACTTAGGTCTTACAAGATCAGTTAACAACTCATTTAAGTATGTTGAAGGTGATTTTTTTACAGATCTAGCTGCAGATGATGAATTATTCCCACATTGTATAGAAACACAAATTTCAGTTTATAAGGCTTACCCAAATAGTTTAATAGGGATTGTTTATGGAAATGCTAGAGTAATTGATAGCAATAATAACACTATATACACTTTTTACAACAAATTTTCGCAAAGCAAAAAAACGATTAAACCAGAAGACGGTTTTATATATAAAGAAATAATTAACCACTCAAACACCATTTGTTCTGTCAGCTCTCTAATTAATAAAAAGGTTTTTGAGGAACTAGGAGGTTACGATGAAAATTTAATTTACGAAGATTATGATTTATGGCTAAGAATTGCACGAAAATACAGTATACTTTATGTTGATAATATTTTGGTTAATAGATTAAAACTTAATAACTCTCTTGGAAGTACTAATTATTTCAGATTTAATAAAAAGGCTTTAAAATTTAAATATTCTACATATTGTATCGTAAAAAAAACCTTTAAAATGAATTTAAGCAAAGAAGAAGATCAGGCTTCTATTGAAAAAATTTATTTAGAGACAAAAGGAAACTTAAAAAATCTGAATGTTTTATTAATTATAAAATATTTTATTTTGTTGCTCAAATTTAAGTTTAGGATACTCCAATTTAATAAGGTCTAAGTTCAAGTTATAAGTGCAACACAAATATTTAAAGCGAATTAATTTCCCACTTAGCTATCAAACTTACCTTTTATAAAAGATTTAATATCTAATCTTTTATTTAAATTATGTAACGTAAAAACACTAGATACCAAGACTAAAACACCTAATAAAATATATTTTAACTGGGTGTTTTCTATGTAAGTTATAAAAAAGGTCGTAAATGCAAATAAAACACAAATAAGGTAAACTTTTAAAAAATCTGAAACAAAAATAAACTTATACCTGAATTTCATTGTAAGAAAAATAATTATAAGATATAAAAAATAATGCACAACAAAACTAACTCCTAAACCCAATAAACCATAACTAAAATAGCCCAGTCCATTCATTACAAGCAATAAAATATTAGAACCTATTTCTGTTTTTATAAATGTTTTAGAATCCCCCTTAGCAATAATAACGAAAGCTAAAGACCAGGACACAGCTTTAAAAAGAATACCCATAATTGCAAAATTGACAAACACTAAAATTGGCAAAAATGCCTTTGAATAAAGAATCACTATAATAGACTCTGCAAAAGTTAAAAAGAAAATAATCATAGGAGTAATCAACAATACTGCTATTGTAGCCTGTTGAGTAACCGCTTTTTGAACACTTTTAGTATCATCAATAATCTCAGATAATCTAGGGTAGTAATCTTTACTCATGGCTTCAAAAATGAGACCTACATAAGAATTTATAATTATTATACCAGCATTATAATAACCAACCTCTGTTAACCCTCCTGTATTTGTAATGTAAACCTGAATTAAATACGCTACAAGTAAAGTAATTAAACTACCTATACTTAATGTAACTCCAAGTTTAATCATTGGTTTCCCTTCAAAAAACAACCTTTTTAAAGATTTGTGATCTGATTCTATTTCAATAGAAAACGTAAAGTACTTTGAAATTAAATATCCCAAAAGAGTAGTTAAAATAATTGTTGGTACAATACCATCAAGACCAAAAAAATAATATAGAGGTACCACGATAAATACAGAGCATATACTGCTATATAAATTGACCTTTGCTAGTTTTTTTAGTTTTCGTAAGCCTTGTAATATAGCCATATTACCAAATGTTAATTGCTTAAACAACACAGCTATAGAAATCCATATAAATGAAAATGTAAATTCTTTGTTTTGAAACGCTATTTGACTTAAAAAAGGAGATAGAATTAAAGTTACAACAGTTCCTAAAAGCCCCGTAATCCATAACAAACGTTTTAAAACATAAATTACGTTAGATACTTCTCTTTTATCTTCTAATTTATTTGCAAATGCTATTTCCTTTATTGAACTAGTATCTAAACCAAATTTAGACACATTTGTAATTAAGTGTATTGTTGAGTTTAAAACCCCCAATATGCCAACACCTGCAGGACCTATAAATAATGCTGCAAATTTTGATCTTAGCATAGCTGCCAAAATACTTATGACTTGAACACCTCCAAACAACGACGTTACTTTAAATACTTGTCTGTATGCTTTTTGGTTTTCGGTCATAAAAATGTGGTGATTTTGAATTAATACGTATTTACAACTTCTACTATTTTTTT
This sequence comes from Flavobacteriaceae bacterium HL-DH10, assembly GCA_031826515.1. NCBI lineage: Bacteria > Pseudomonadati > Bacteroidota > Flavobacteriia > Flavobacteriales > Flavobacteriaceae > Thalassobellus > Thalassobellus suaedae. The sequence goes on from CP134536.1 coordinate 458,869, forward strand.
AATCTCTTTGCTTTTTAAAACAGGATTTAAAGGTAAACTTAAAACCTCTTCATGAAGTTGCTCTGTAACAGAGAATTTAAAGTCCCCCAATTCTTTATAAGCTAATTGTTTATGGGTTGCTAAAGGATAATGAATAAGTGTTTCTACACCATTTTTATATAAATAATCTTTAAGTTCATCTCTTTTTTTACTTCGAATCACAAAAAGATGAAATACGTGCTGGTTAATATCTTTATTTAATGGCAATATTATATTTTTAGTTTTTATATGCTCTATATAATATTTAGCTATTGCTCTTCTTTTGTGATTATCAACATCTAAATGCTTTAATTTAATTCGTAAAAAAGCTGCCTGCAATTCATCCAATCTACAATTATAACCTTTTATTCCATTTTCATAGGACGATGTTCTCCCGTAGTTTCTTAACTTATAGATAGTCTCAGCTAATTCTTTATTATCTGTAGTTACTGCTCCTGCATCCCCTAAAGCACCTAAATTTTTTGTTGGATAAAAACTAAAAGCTGCAGCATTTGATACATTCCCTGCCTTTCGTCCATCTTTATAAATAGCTCCATGTGCTTGTGCAGCATCTTCTATTAACAATAAATTATGTTGCTTTGCTATACGCTCTAACCCATCAACATCATATAATTGTCCGTATAAATGTACACCTAAAATCGCTTTTGTTTTTTTTGTAATAGCTAATTCTATTTTATTTATATCTAAATTAAAGGTATCAATATTAGGCTCTATTAAAATTGGTACTAATTTAGTATTACTAATTGCTAAAATAGATGCTATATATGTATTTGCTGGCACTATAACTTCATCGCCTTCATTTAACAATCCGAGTACTTTATAGGCTTCAAAAATTAATTGTAGAGCATCAAGACCAGAACTTACTCCAATACAAAAATGAGTATCGCAATAGTTTGCAAATTCCTTTTCAAAACATTCTACTTGAGATCCCAATATATACTGACCTGCACCTAAGAAATTATCAAATTCATTTTTAAGTTCATTTTCAAAACGTTTATTAATCAATTTTAGGTCTAAGAACTTAATCATACAAATACATTATTAAGTAACTGATAATTATCTATTTTAACTTGATAAAAATCCTGAGTTAATGTTCTAGCTCCGAAACCTTCTTTCCAAAACTGCAACCCTCTGTTTATTTGTAAACCATTGGATTCATTTGAAGTACCAAAATCAAAATACTTTTTATTTTTAAACACGTCGTTTATTAAATGCACATGTAAAAAGTCTAAGCTACCTAACACGTTTTTATTTTCATCTCCTGAAATATACTGAGAATGTGCTACAGACTTTGATTCAAATACGGTAGTACCAGCAACAATTCTATCATCTTTATAAACATTAAATTGCCTAATATTTCTAGGGAAGTTTTTTTTCAATAATATTATCTCATTTAAACTATGTACAGGTTTAGCTTGATGTTTTTCTTTAAGATTTTTAATCAAAATATTATTCCAAAACAATTCAAAACTATCTTCTTCTTTAATAACCAAACGGTGTTTTTTTCCTCTTTTAAAACCTTCCATTCTATTATTTGAAATCTTTATTTTATTATTTAAATCAATAACAGATAATGTGTCTCTTCTTATTAATTCTGTTTTAAGAATAAACATTAAATATTGTATTTCTTCTGAAATTACACTATTATAAATTGAAGGAATTTGTTTTAAAATAAGGCTTTCAAATCCAGAGCTGCTTAAATACATCAAAAGCTCCTTAAAAACTTCGAGTACTACTTCGAATTTAATTACTTCATTTAAAACGAGTCCGCCATAATTCAACCCTTGATGTGAATAAACCTTATTCTCATGTTCATTCGCTGGTAAAATAGCTACTAATTTGTCTTTTTGATAAACAAGTAATGAAAAATCTTCAAATCGATCTTGATGATAGTCCATAAAGTCTCTATGAAATAAAAATGTAGCGTTTTTTGCTTTTGAAACAAATGCATTCCATTCAACATAATTTAAAGAAGAATACCTAACTACCTTATAATCCTCCATAATAAATTTAAATTCTCAAATTAATCAAATGTGATTATTTATAATACGTTAAGCAATTTATAAAATGTACAAAGAATCCCCAATAAAATAACTACATAGTTTAAAAAACTAAAAAGATTAAGAATCCTTCTCACTCACTACACCAAAAAGTGAACTTCCAAATATAAGTAGGATAATACCATAATACATAACATAACTCACAAAATGAGCAATTACAGCACCTTTGGCACTATCAAACAAATCAATAAAATAAATACTTGTGGTATATAAAATTATTATTAAAAAGGCTTCGGTTAAAATATAATGCCAAAACATTTTTTTTGCTAAAAACTGATAAGCTATAACCGTTGATAACACTTTAATAAAATCGCCCAACAATTGCCATAGAAACAAATCTTCAACAGGTTTGAATTCATCAGTAAAAATAAAACTTACAATTAATGATCTTGACAAATATATTAGCAATAAACCGATAAGTAAAACTGGAATTATAGTTTTATAAAAACTAAACACCTCTTTCCTAAACTCTTTAACAGTTTCAATTTCTGAAAATCTTGGTAAAATATACAAAGCCATTAATGAGCTAACCAGCATAAGATAATATTTAGACACTCTTGTTATTGCTTCCCAAAAACCAGCATCTTTATAACTAACGCTTTCAATTATATGCATCCTTATGGCAATAGCTATAATTGGTAGTAAAACAGCTGTAAAAAGTGCCATAAGAGAATAAGAACTCATTTTTTTCAAAAAGCTTAAACTCACATTATTGACTTTTATTAAAGGAACCAAAGAGCGCCTATTAATAATTCCAACTAAGGTTATTAAAAATATTAAGGACTCGGCAATAACAACAGATATTAACGCTCCTTCAATTGCATTTTGATAAATTAAAAGTAGCGCAACAGAAACACTTAGTATTTGCCCTATTATATTAATAATGATTAGTATTTTATACTTTGAAAACCCATTCATTATGGAAAATGAAAACATGTTTAAAGCATAAAAAGGCAAAACAATAGCAAATATTTCAATAACATATTCGTAATTGTTAAAAGAAGAAAATATTAAATCATTTATTAAATCGGCATTAAAATAACAGAAAAAAGACACAATAATAGTTGATATAAAACCAACATAAAACACTGTAGATACAGCCTTACTTAAGTCTAAAACATTATCCTTAAAGTCTGAAACATATTTTACAAAACCATTATAAAAACCAAGTATTGCAATAGTTTGAAAAGAGCTTACAAAATTTTGCAAGTTACCTATTAATGCCAATCCTACAGGACCTATAAAAACAGCAATCGCTTTTGAAGTTAACAACCCTGCAATTAGTCTAGTTAGTACAGAAGCCGTTTGTAACGAAGTAACTTTAATTAAAACGTTATTATTTATATAATCTATTAATTTTTTCAATTAATATCTATTTTACGTGTTGTTAGAGAGACCTGAAAGAATAAATATTTAATGATAACGATACTTTAAATAATTTATTCTTTTAAAAGATTTCAAATATACAAAATCATTTTACGCTTCTGTATTAATTTTATTAAAAGGTAAGAAATTATGTACTAAAAAATAAAATTATTTTTTTAACAAGTAAAAAATATTAATGCTAAGTATAGCAAAATTTGTAATAATGATAGGTTTTGATATAGGTGTTAATAAAAAGCCATAAAACACGAATAGTAAACACCCTAGGGAGTTTACTATTCGTAATTTTATAACAGACTTCATTAAGAATGAAATTAAAACAACTGCCGTAGCAATATACCCAATCCATTCTACCCAGGAAATCCCTAAGAATTCCATATTAAAATTTATTCCTCTTTCTATCTACTTCAGATAAATAGATTTTACGTAAACGTAAAAAGTTTGGTGTTACTTCAACATATTCATCTTTTTGAATATATTCTAAAGCTTCTTCTAAAGAAAACTTAATTGCAGGTACAATTTTCGCTTTATCATCTGCTCCTGATGAACGTACATTACTTTGCTTTTTAGCTTTTGTAATGTTTATATTCATATCATCTTGACGAGAGTTTTCACCAATAACTTGACCTTCGTAAATATTCTCACCTGGTTCTACGAAAAATTTACCACGATCTTGTAATTTATCAATAGAGTATGGTATAGCTGTTCCATTTTCCATAGATACTAAAGATCCTGAAATACGTCCAGGAATATCCCCTTTTAAAGGTTGGTATTCTTTAAAACGGTGTGCCATAATTGCCTCTCCAGCAGTTGCTGTTAATAATTGGTTACGCAAACCAATAATACCACGAGAAGGAATCAAAAACTCACAAACCATACGGTCTCCCTTAGCTTCCATACTTAGCATTTCACCTTTACGCAATGTTACAAATTCTACTGCTCTACCAGATACATTCTCTGGAAGATCAATAGTTAATTCTTCAATAGGTTCACATTTAACACCATCAATTTCTTTAATAATTACTTGTGGTTGTCCTATTTGAAGTTCGTAACCTTCACGACGCATGGTTTCTATTAAAACGGATAAGTGTAATACACCACGACCAAAAACCATAAATTTATCTGCACTACCCGTTTCTCCTAAACGAAGTGCTAAGTTTTTTTCTAATTCTTTTTCTAAACGATCTTTAATGTGTCTAGATGTAACATACTTTCCATCTTTTCCAAAGAAAGGCGAATCGTTAATTGTAAACAACATACTCATTGTAGGTTCATCTATAGCAATAGATTTTAAACCTTCAGGGTTTTCTAAATCAGAAACTGTATCTCCAATTTCAAAACCTTCAACACCAACTAGAGCACAAATATCTCCAGTTTGAACGCTTTCAACTTTCTTACGTCCTAAACCTTCAAATATAAAGACTTCTTTAATTCTACTTTTAGTGACTGTTCCATCTCTCTTTACTAAAGAAATTTGTTGTCCTTCTACAATGTTTCCTCTTTGAACTCTACCAATTGCAATACGACCAGTAAAAGAAGAGAAATCTAAAGATGTAATTAGCATTTGTGTTGTTCCTTCTTTAAAAACAGGTGTTGGAACATGCTCAATCACCATATCTAATAATGGCTCAATGTTATCAGTTTCATTTTTCCAATCATCACTCATCCAGTTATTCTTAGCTGAACCATAAACCGTTGGAAAATCTAATTGCCATTCTTCTGCACCTAATTCGAACATTAAATCGAATACTTTTTCATGTACTTCATCAGGTGTACAGTTTTCTTTATCAACTTTATTTATAACCACACAAGGTTTTAAACCTAAGTCAATCGCTTTTTGTAACACAAAACGTGTTTGTGGCATTGGCCCTTCAAAAGCATCAACTAATAATACAACACCATCAGCCATATTTAGTACACGCTCTACTTCGCCACCAAAATCGGCGTGACCAGGGGTATCAATAATATTAATTTTAGTGTCTTTATAAATAACAGAAACATTTTTAGAAGTAATTGTAATACCTCTTTCACGTTCTAAATCGTTATTATCAAGAATTAAATCTCCTGTATTTTCATTCTCACGGAATAATTGACAGTGATACATAATCTTATCAACCAAAGTAGTTTTACCGTGATCTACGTGTGCAATAATTGCAATGTTTATAATTTTAGCCATAATGGTGCCTTATTTTAAGCGTGCAAAGGTAACTATAAATAATGAATTTATTATATAATTAATTTTATTTACACTTCACTCTATACTACTATTAAAACCCCTAGCAACAACAAGCCTAAGAATCTCATATACAAAGGGTAACACTTTACTCATTCATCACTATTAAGTTAAAGATTCATGCTTTTAAAAATTTCTCAACTAGCTCACTTTTAGAAGCAAAAAGAAACCGCTTAATTACTAATGTAGGAGTAACAATAATTTTAACGAATTCAATCAGCTTTGAAACAGAAAATAATTCGGCATAAGTCGTATCTTTACAACTTAATTTTTTTGAAACAAAACCTTATGACTCTTCAAGACATTCCTAAAATAAAACACACCAAATCTAATAATTTTTTCTTGCTTTGTGGACCATGTGCTATTGAAGGTGAAGATATGGCTTTACGAATTGCAGAAAAAGTAGTTTCTATTACTAATAAATTAGAAATTCCATACATTTTTAAAGGCAGTTTTAAAAAAGCAAACCGTAGTAGAATAGATAGTTTTACAGGAATAGGAGATGAAAAAGCTTTAAAAATCCTAAAAAAGGTCTCTGATACTTTTGACATCCCTACAGTTACCGATATTCATGAAATATCTGATGCACATTTAGCAGCACAATACGTTGATGTTTTACAAATTCCGGCATTTCTAGTACGTCAAACCGATTTGGTGGTTGCCGCTGCTAAAACAGGTAAAGTAGTAAACTTAAAAAAAGGACAATTTATGAGTCCGGAAGCTATGAAGCATGCCGTACAAAAAGTTAAAGATGCTGGTAGTAACAAAGCTTGGATAACCGACAGAGGGACTATGTTTGGTTACCAAGATATGATTGTAGATTTTCGTGGCATCCCTACCATGCGTCAATATGCCCCAACGGTTTTAGATGTTACACATTCTTTACAACAACCTAACCAAAGTGCAGGTGTTACAGGTGGCAGACCCGATATGATTGAAACCATTGCCAGAGCTGGTATTGTAAATCATGTAGATGGTTTATTTATTGAAACGCATTTCGATCCAGCTAATGCAAAAAGCGATGGTGCTAATATGTTACACTTAGATAATTTAGAACAACTACTTTCTAATTTAGTCGCCATTAGAAAAACTATAAACTCACTTTAATTAATACTAACAAAATTATTTCGCCCCCTTTTTAAGGAATGATTATTTGCATCGTCAAATAGCATTTCAAATAAACACTATTACATGAAAGTAACCTTTTTAAAACCTACAATACTTCTATTACTAATCATTTCAAACCTAAATACTTCTGCTCAAAAACTCGAAGACATAAAATACACGGCTTCAAACAAAGGAAAATTCTTTGTGAGTTGGGGAGGAAATAGAGAATCTTTCTCGAGATCTGATATTCATTTTAAAGGTGAAGATTACAATTTCACCATTAAAGATGCTTCTGCTCAAGATAAGCCTAAAGGTTGGCATATAGATTATTTCAATCCTACTAGAATAACTATTCCGCAAACTAATATGAAGATTGGTTATTTCATTTCTGATAAGTATACTGTTTCAATTGGTGTAGACCACATGAAATATGTTATGAATAGAAATTTAACTAAAACCGTTGATGGTTATATTAATTTACCTTTAACAGATGCTGGATCAGTTTATAATGGCACGTATAATAATGAAGCCTTTTTAGTTTCTGAAGACTTTTTAATGTTTGAACATACCAATGGTTTAAATTATGTTTACACAGAATTTTCTAGATATGATGATGTTTCAAAGCTGTTTAATTTACCTAACATCGATAAATTTCAAATAAATATTACTGAAGGTATTGCAGGTGGTGTTTTATACCCACAAACAAATACAACGTTGTTACAAAAAGACCGGTATGATGAATTTCATATATCTGGCTATGGCGTGTCACTACATGCAGGTTTAAACTTGACATTCTTTAAACATTTTTTCATTCAATTAGACATGAAAGGAGGCTACATTAACATGCCAGATATTAGAACTACAAGTAATACAGCAGAAAGTGCTTCGCAACATTTTATGTATTTGCAACGTGTGATTTCATTTGGAGGCATATTTAGAATTTAAATAAACCAAGCTTTCTTGCTTTTATTAAGCACAGTTGAAGCCTTATGTAATAATTGCACAAAGTTTTCTTGATCTAAATCTTCTAAAGTTTTTAATTGAATAGAACGGACTTGTTTGCGCTTATTATCATTTTTTAAAATAGGGAAATCGTTTTCAAGAAGAATACCTTGCACAAATGCTACATCAACATAATTCTTACCTTTTAAAATATTAAGGTAAATCATTGGCTTTTTTCCAATATTATAAAACGGAATTTTATAACTGTACCGCTCCTCGACTTCTGGTAAGGTATTTAAAATAACACTTCTAACATAAAGCATGATAGATTGATATGGTTCTTTTTGATTTATAAAATATTCGTCTACTGGTTTCACTGATTTATTTTTTCAAACTTAACAAAAATTTATGATGTGTATTTGGAAAAAATAAGCGTCCAAAAAACAATAATTTTATATTATAAATATTGTTATAAAACTTCTTGCGAACAAAGAATCTTGTTTGTTTACTATCTTATTTGGTGATTTTTTTTAATATAGGATTTTGGATATTTATACAACTTAAAAAAACAGAACAATAAGTATTAATCCGCTCTATTTTTTGCTTGAATTCTTCTAACAATATTTGTGGCTGCATTTCTTGTAATAAACCTTGGTAAGGTTGCCAAAAATTTATTAAAACTTCCAGGAATAGCATATACTTTTCCTTTTTTCATGGCCTTATATCCATAAAAAGCAACTTCTTGAGCACCAGCCATATTAAAGGTTATTTTATTCTTACAGGTGTTTTCTGAAACAGTTTCCTGAAAAGACGTTTTTGTTGGTCCTGGGCACAAAGCGGTAACTGTAACACCTGTTCCTTTTAATTCATTAGCAATCGCCTCTGAAAACGATAGCATATAACCTTTTGAAGCATAATAAATTGCCATTAAAGGCCCTGGTTGAAATGCTGCTAAAGACGACATATTTAAAATCTTTCCTGAACCTCGTTTTATCATACCTTTCAACACCAATTTAGTTAAATGGGTTGTAGTTAAAATATGTACATGCAACATTTCAGATTCGCGTTCCCAATCGGTATCAGTAAAAGAACCAAATAAACCAAAACCTGCATTATTTATTAATACATCTACTGGAGCATTATTAATATCGGCTATAATTTCTTGAGCAATATTAGGTAAGCTTAAGTCTTTAACCAAAGCGACAACCTCAACATTAAACTCTTGTTCTATCTGAGTTTTTGCCTTTGATAAATTTTCTTCATCAACATCTACCAATATTAACTTATAAGCATCTTTTGCTAATAAAAGTGCTAACTCATAACCTAATCCTGATGCTGCTCCTGTTACTAAGGCTGTTTTAATAATTAATTAATTTTAAATTTTTACAAAAATATTAATTTTCATTTATAAAACCCCTGTATATAAAAACCTTTATGAGTTTAATAGTATAAGATTTTATTTGTCTAAACAACTATTTAGAATAAAAAACCACCCAAGCTTATTTAAGCTATAGGTGGTTTTAAATACAAACATATTACTTAAATAACCTAGTTATTTAAATACATCATTAAACCTGAATAATCTCCATAACCTTGCTGAAGTACAATTTTACCATTTTCATCAAAATCATAAGATTCATATAATTTAATAATACCAGATTTTGCTTCTGTAGAATCTGTTGCCGGTAAAGTAACTTCCCATGCTCCATAATAACGAACTGAACCATCTGGTAATTTAGTATCTGGATTTACACCTGGTAAAAAAACTGGAGGATTAGTCACTAATTTAAAATCATATTTTGCTAAAAACGCTTTATCACTATCCTTTGTTTCCTCACTCTGGATCATTACAGAATCTTTTTCAGCTCCAAAATAAGTATTATATGCCACCGCATTATCTGCAAAAACAGAATAATCTAGTGTTTCATTTTCCCAATCTAACAAAGATTTTAAGACTGTTTCAGAATTTTTAGCAAATAACTCGTTTGTTGAATTGTCTGGTGCTTCTTTACAGCCTACAATTAATAAGACTACGCACAACATTGAATACATAATTTTCATAATAGTTATAATTTTGATTAGTTATTAATACTGAAAGGTAATATATTTAATTGAATATGAAATACTTATAAAATAACTTTATTCAATACCATCTATATATTCTTGTAAATAACTAAAACGATCAGTCAATTTTCCATTTTCAGTTATTTTAGCGCGCAGTAAAACACCATCGGCATCATTATTAAAAAATGCAGGAATTACGTGTTTTAAAAACTGCTCACCAAATCCTTCACTTGCATCTTGAGGAAGTTCACATGGTAAATTATCGACTGCCATAATAGTTATAGCTTTGTCATCCTTATAATCTATTTCGGTTTCGGTTTGCGGATTGTAACCATAAACAGGATCTGCTATGGTTGACGCACGTAATGTTGTAGCCACGGGACCATCTACATCACAACTAATATCGGCTACTACTTTTATGTTGAAATCGGGCGACTTCACATCATCTCTTGTGTATAAATATGGCGCTCCATCTCCATAAAAATGACCAGCAATATAATAATCAGTTACTTTAGCGAAGCGCATGAAATTTGATTCATAATCTTTCGGATTATTGAAAAAATCAAAAACATCATCAATCACTTTTCCATCTTTACGTTTATTATAATCTAATACATCTATTTTACAATACACAGGTTCGTTAAACGTATTGGTTAAATAATCGTTAACTGAAACACTTTTAATACCCATAGCATCGAGCATTTCTTGAACGCCGTTTGACACTTTTCCACTTCCAGTTAGTAATATTTTTATGTTTGGTATTTCTAATGTATTTAACTCGTTTATTAATGCTTCTTGATTTAACAAAGATCCTGCTTTGGGCAAATTCCATGTATCGTATTTCAATCCCCATGCCCGGAATCCGTTGAAAGTACCTACGATACCTGCATAGCGTCCGAAACCTATTAAGCGAAATCCTTTTTCGTTAACAATGGTTTCATGGTCATACAACTCGATATTTTTCTCTAAAACGGCTTTTAGTAGTTTTCTATTATAAGGTTGTTTTTTTATAGTATGAGAAAAGAAAAAGTATTTTTTATTAGGAATAAGTGCATCAATAGGCACTTCTTTTACACCTATCATCACATCGCAATCTGAAACATTCTCTACAACTTCAAATCCTTCTGCTTTGTATTGCTCGTCTGAAAACACACGTATGTCTGATGATTCTACTTTAAAAATAGCTTCTGGAAATTGTTTTCTTGCTTCCGCTAATTTTGATGGTGAAAATACCACACGACGATCTGGTGGACTTTTACGCTCTTTTATAATGGCAAATTTAATGTTCATTTGAGAATTATTTACTGACACAATCTGTTTTTGGTATAAATTTTGAACTAAATGTAATAGTTTTGAAGTGGCATACAAAGTTTTTTGATAACTTTGCTGCCCGCGTTAAGGATGGAGGCATTGTTGAAGCTCTCCCGATTTTTTTATCGGGAAGCGACTGCCGAGAGCCTGACCCGATAGGGTAACGCCCTAATAAACTTAATTGATGAGTTCCCGAAATCGAAGATTCATGAATTCATAAATTTAAAATAAAAATTTATGAATAAACAAGTTCGGGATTAATTCAATGACGTAAATTAAAATTTACTATTTCATTAAAATTGGGGTCGACTGGTTTTGACAGCGAGATTAATTGAACGGTAAGCACGTCGTGTAATGACATTGAAACACGTTAAAGGCTAGATCAAATTTTAAACGGCGAGAATAACTACGCTTTAGCTGCATAATCCGAATTACAGTAGGATTGGCCTAGGTACACAAGGTGTACAAGCTTTATGTCTCCAGAAAGCCTTGGTTAACGGCGTTCTATTTTGAGGCATCGTAAATGTTAACATAGATTGGGCAGTGCTTCGATGCCCTTTTGAAACTAAAGAAGCTAAGTTATAAGTAGGTTGTCTTTAACCAGCTTATAATCGAAAACACAAGAAAAGAATAAACGTGTAGAAAGCCCTTTGGTTACTTGTTTGGACGAGAGTTCGATTCTCTCCGACTCCACAAAAAACCTCCGTATACATAATATTTACGGAGGTTTGTTTTTATAGGTGACAAAATAGGTGACTTTTTTATTTTAATTCCTCATAAAAAACTTCTGCAATAATTGTTTCAACATTACTATCCAACTTCGGATTAAATAAGTCTTTGCATATAGTAAAAGCATCCAATTAAGATTCTCGACAATGAGTATTTATAAGTTCTTTTATGTTTTCTTCGGTTAATTCAGGCGGTAACCAATTATTTAATGTGGCAGTCTTGAAAACTGTTGAAGGTTACACTGTACTATGTACAATAAAAAAGCCTCTACATCTCTGTAAAGGCTTAATTTTTCTAGTAGCGGGAACTGGACTCAAACCAGTGACCTTCGAGTTATGAACTCTAATCTGTGCCATATCTTAACCCAAATACTGGGCTTTCCCGATGTTATTTTTGAAAATCGTGTTCTAAAACGTGTTCCGTTTTATGTTCACTTTTGTTAGTAATAATTTTGTTAAATTTAACTAATTTAAATCGAGAACAAAACTATTTTTCCATATAATCCTGCCATTGTATTAAAACATATTTTTCACTGTTATTCTCTGTCCTTTTTATAAATCCATATTCATAAACAAATAAATAAACATCTCCTTTAGTGTTTTTCCAGTAGTGTGTAAAAAAATTAGAATTAAAACCCAGTTCCTTTAAAACTTCTGCTCTTACCGTAACCTTACCTCCTTTGTTAAATTCCTTCAATAGCTTCCGATTAAGCCTCAACTGGTTATCTACCCTATTATAAAAACGCTCTGGTTGTTCCTGTGCTTGCTGGTATTGGAATGCGCTTTTACAGTGCAGATTGCAGTATTTTTTATCTGTCCTACCCTGTAGCTCTTTGTTACAATGTTTACAATATTGTTGTATTCTCATTTCAAAAAAAATATTAAGTGAATGTCTATGCGAACATTATTCGATTAAGGTACGACTAATTTATTCACATAAATTAACTTGCATAAAAAAAACAATGGACAAAGGTAGGAGCGTTACATTAAAACATCTTTTAATCAAAGAAAAAAGATATATAGGTCTACAATTTAATACTGATAAAGTTATCCATGCCCTTGTCAAGCAATTGCCAGATGTAAAATGGAGTAACAGTTTTAACATGGCCTACATTTTAAACAATAAAGAAAACCTTAATACAATTTTCGAAATATTTAATGGCGTTGTTTGGGTTAATTGCAATCATTTTTTTGATAAAAGTATTACGAAACAAAATAACGAAGATATAGATATTACATGGTTCAGAAAAAGGGAACTTCCAGATAATTATAGAGTTTGTCCCACTAATTACTTAGACAAATTAGAATTAAAGCGATATGCAAATAATACAGTAAAATCATATGTATCTGCTTTTGAAACATTTATCAATTATTACCAAACTAAGGAATTAATAGCAATTAACGAAAGTGATGTGAGAAGTTACATATTGAAGCTCGTTCAAGAAGACAAATCAAATTCATACATAAATACTGCCATTAACAGCATTAAATTTTATTACGAATCTGTTCTGGGAATGCCTAACAGGTTTTACCAAGTAGAAAGACCTAGAAAAGAAAAAAAATTACCAAAAATACTATCAAAAGAAGACGTGCTAAACATTATAGCCAATACAAATAATTTAAAGCACAAGTGTATTGTTAGTCTTCTTTATTCATCAGGAATGCGTAGAAATGAACTAGTGAATTTAAAAATTACAGATATTGATAGCAAAAGAATGTTAATACGTGTGGAAGCAGCCAAAGGCAATAAAGATCGATACACATTACTATCGCATGCATTGTTAAAAGATTTACGAGACTATTATAAACAATACAAACCAGAAAAATATATTATTGAAGGTATGTACGGGAAGCAGTATTCAGGTCAAAGTATTGGAAAGATAGTGCTAAATGCAGCTAAGAAGGCAGGAATAATGACACCCGTAACTCCACATATACTTAGACATAGTTTTGCAACACATTTATTAGAAGCTGGGGTCGATTTAAGGCAAATTCAAGTTTTATTAGGGCATAGTTCTAGCAAGACAACAGAAATTTACACCCATGTGGCAACTACTACTTTTAAAAAAATAATAAATCCACTAGACCTTTAAAAAATATAAAAGATATATTGAACATATGTTATATATATCTTAAATTGGCAGTATAACAAACATAATGTTTGTTATACCATTGTTGTGTTTCATTGCGGAACGCACTCAAAACGGAAAAAAATCTAGTTTGTTTTCCGAATTTTTTTTTGAGTTTTAAGAAAGTGAAACGAAAAATTATATTGCGCAATTTCAAATCCTACGTTGAATTCTCACTCAAATGTGGAATAAAAATCTCGTCCGACTTTTAGCTTGTTTGCGTATTAAAAACTCAAAAAACTTCTGACTGTCCAAAGCAGTTCGTAACTGTTGCGGCGGAATGATTAGTGAAACGCAAAAAAAAGAATTTCTAGACTGACCAAAAATTGTAAGAAAATAAACAACGAAAACACAACACCGTATATAAAAAATTGCTAGTTTTACCCTAAACCAATGTTAGTTGCTTTGTTTGCTAGCTTCTGATTTTCCTTCGGAAAATCCTCGCACGCAAACACGCAACTTTCCATATACATCAACGTTAGCGCACATTCTCACAAAGCGCACTAAAGTCAAAAAATTACAAAAAAGTGGTAAAAAAATAGTTCTTAAAACCATACTCAACTGACTTCACTCCTACTCTAAACTTCTGACTTTTGCCAATCAAAACGCAATTGTTGCGAACGAATGACCTTCTGCACGGCAAATCTAAATCTGGATAAAAGAAAAAGAAGCTACGCTAAATATCGCAAACGCAACTGTTGCGGTAAAAAAGAAAATTAGTCACGGCATATTTTTGCGATTAAAAAATACAAATTGTAAGAAAAAAGAAAACGTGCGCTAACAATATGTATAAAAAATGCTTACTTTAGTCCTTAATCGAATGGTCTTTGCTCGTTTGTTAGCTTCTGATTTTCCTTCGGAAAATCCTCGCACACAAACTCGCACTTTCCATACATTTACCGTTGTAACACATTTGAGAAACTGATGAACTTAAAAAAAATACTATCTGATTTTGGGAGTTGGATTTTTACTGGACTTACATTTTTAGGATGCATAATTATTTATGCAGGAATTGGCGGAAGAGGAAGATATAATTCTACAGGAGAAACTAATTTTTATTTTGTAGCAGTCGGAATAGTTCTGATTTTACCTTTTCTGATTTATATGCTCAAAGCTAAAATTCTGATAGATAAAGCGGAGAATGAGGAAAGCAAAAGAATTTCTGACCTAATTAAAAGCGGAGATAAAGTTATTGTCAATTTAGATGATTTAGAAATACAGAGTAATAGCTACAAACAAGAAATAGAAGTCGGGAGCGGATACAACACTCGGAATGAATATATTGATGTTAATCATAACGTGATACTGATAGATTTTCCATACAAAAATGACTCAATTAAATACAAATTGAATATTGATATGGACACAACGAAATTAAAAATGCACTTTGCGATTAAACAAGAAACTGAATTATATGTTGACCTTACAAATCCGAATAACAACTATTTGGATTTGCGATTTTTAGAAAGTTAAAAAACGTGTTACAACACCGTATAAAATTAATTGCTATTGCAAGTATACTTACGAAAATCCTTTCGGATTTTCTATCCGGTTTGTATTTGCTAAATTAGGTGCTTAAAACACGCAACTAATCTTATACATCAACGTTAGCTGCAAGACGAAAAAAAATCGCAATAAAAACATAATGAAGAACTTATTTTTAATCATATTCGGACTATTAACATTTAGCGGATTTTCTCAAGATTATTTGCTTGCCGACGAAAATTCCGATAAAACTATGATAGCCGATTTTATTGAAAAATCTATTGCAGAAAAAAAACTGAAAAAAAATCCAGTTATTGTAGTAAACGAAAGAGTTTTAAAAGACGACGAATTGGATAAATTAAATTTCTATAAGTCTGATATTTTAGAATTTAGTTTAGTAGCAATGGATAATACTCAAATGGTTGAAATTTACGGAGAACAAAGCTTAAACGGAGTTTTATTGATTGAAACAAAACCGTTTCAAGAGAAAGCTGCGAAAAGTATTTCGGACAGTAAAGTATTATTCTTAATAAATGATAAACAAATAACTCAAGCAGAACTCAAAAAAATAAATCCTGACACAATTGAATCTCTGAATGTGATAAAAGACAAAAAAGAAATAGCAAAATATACGACTGACGAATATGATGGAGTTGTAATAATTAAACTAAAGAAAACGGAATAAAGTCCAGCAGCTAACAATGTATAAAAATAATTGCTCAATTTCGAGCTTAACCAAAGGTCGTTGCAAGTTTACTACATCTGATTTTCCTGCGGAAAATCCTCGCACGTAAACCCGCAACTCTTTTTATACTAAACGTTAGCAAACATTAAAACAAAATAAGAAATGAATATTTATAATATACCTAAAAAGTTACTTCTATCTATTTTAACACTTAGCGTCTCATCAATTTTTGTTCATGCTCAAGTTAACTCAATAAAAGTTATTAAGGCTGGAAGATTGATAGACACTGAAATAGGAGTTGTTTTGAATAATAAAATGATTTTGATAGAGAATGATACTATCAAAAAAATAGCTGACAATATTGAAATACCTAAAAATGCATTAGTTATCGACTTATCTAACGCTACTGTACTACCAGGTTTAATAGATTGCCATACCCACCTCACATTCCAATCAGGCGATAACTATTACGAGATGTTCAGAAAATCAATAGTTGATTATGCAGTACTTGCCCCTTCTTATGCTAAAAACACTTTAGGGGCTGGTTTCACATCTGTAAGAGATGTTGGTGCTGAATCATTTTTAGATGTTGCCTTAAAAAAAGCTATAGATGATGGAAAAATATCAGGTCCAAGAATGCAGACAGCTACTTATTACATAAGCTCAACAGGTGGGCATGGTGATTTAGTAGGATTTTCCCCAAGGCTAAGTTTTAATAATGGCCCAAAAGAAATGACTGGAATAGCAGATGGTGTGGATGATGTTAGACAAAAAGTCAGATATTTAATAAAACATGGTGCGGGAGTTATTAAGTTTGGAGCAAGTGCTGGTGTTTTATCGGAAGAAGAAAGTGTTGGAGCTCCTCAATATAGTCAGGAAGAAATGAATGCAATCGTATCTGAAGCCAAAATGTGGGGAAGAAAAACCTGTGCTCATGCACATGGAGCTAAAGCCATTAATATGGCCATTAAATCGGGAGTGGCCTCTGTAGAGCATGGTAGTTTTGTTGATGATGAAGGTATAGCCTTAATGAGAAAAAATGGAACTTATTTGGTCGCAGATATTTACGTTGATGATTATATTCTAGCAGAATATGGCAAACTTGGTTTTCCTGAGGATATAATTAATAAGGAAAAAATAGTTGGTTTAATTCAACGTCAAAATTTTCAAAAAGCCCATAAAGCAGGAGTAAAAATAGCCTTTGGCTCAGATGCTGGTGTTTATCCACATGGTTGGAATGGAAAGCAATTTTACCATATGGTTAAATGGGGAATGACCCCTATGCAAGCTATTCAATCTGCAACAATTAATGCCTCAGACCTTATGGGTTGGGAAGATAAAGTAGGGTCCATTGCAGTTGGTAAGTATGCCGATATCATTGCTGTTGTTGGAAATCCAATTGATGATATAAAGCTATTGGAAAACGTTCAATTTGTTATGAAAGGTGGTGAGGTTTTCAAAAATCTAATTGAGAAATAAATATATACAAAACGTTTGCTAACAATGTATAACCGCAATTACGGCGGATTCGACTACGTCCGAATCCACTCGGAATTGCTAACGTCTGTGCCAAACCGAAAATTAACGCATATTAACCCGTAACTGACGGTTATACGAGACCGTTGTAGCCAATTTGAGAAAAACCAAGTAAACGAATGAATATTGTAGAAAAAGAAGCAGTAGAATACGCAGAATATGAATTCTTTAATGGAGATTCTCATAATACTGTTGATAATTTATCAAGTGATTTATCGTCAAAACTTTACAGTCTAAAACGGAAAAAAGACAAATTGTTTTTTCTAAATATCTTAAGAAAAGAAGTTTTAAATCAAAAATTAGAACACGAAAAAACTTGTAAAACAGTTAATTGTGGAACTTCTCAAGAAAAGGAAACAGGATTATTTGTAATTGACCAAGAAATCGAGGAAATATCTCAATCTTACGAATATCAACCAAAGCATTCGGATGAATTTAGTTCGGAACAGAAATCTGAATTACATAACTCACTCAATGAAATCAAAGACAAATTAACCAAACTTGGATTTGGACAACAAATAATTTTTGACGAATTGGACGAATTAAAAGAGCATCTGAACCTTGGAAAGAAAAACTGGTTTCAATTGCTAAAAGGTAAATTGTTTGACTTGACTGTGAGTAAAACTTTGGAAGAAACAGTTATTAAAGAAGTATATGAAACACTTTCTGATGGTTTTAAGGATTTGCCAAACTTAATAGAGAATATATAAATTATGAGTTGTACAGCCCAACCAATTTTCAAAGTCAGCGTAGATAATAAAGTAACATTTTTATGTTCCAAATGTATGTCCGAACACGTCAACGGACAAGTACTATTATTGGAAAGTAACATCGTGGGAATGACTTGTCAATGTCAAGAATGTTAAATAAAAAACTGGCTACAACAAAGTATATAAAAAATTGCTAGTTTTAGCTAAACCAAAGTTTGTTGCTCCTTTGCTAGCTTCTGATTTTCCTTCGGAAAATCCTCGCACACAAACACGCAACTTTCCATATACATAAACGTTGGCAGCAACCTAAAAAAACAAGCTTAATGAAATGGAATATTGGATTAAATGAAAGAAAGGACATTCTTACATATGCCTTGCTACTTGAAAATTTCAGTTCAATTTTCTTATCAAATTTACTCGGATTAAAAGATTATAGAAATTCAATATCATTTGGAAACACGAGTGGCAGTTTATCATTTAACCAAAAAATTAATCTATTAATAGATATCGGAGCATTGTCAAAAACTGAAAAAAGTAAATTCCAGACTTTTATGGAGATTAGAAATCAATTTATGCACAATATTTCAGCTGATTCATATGAATCTTGTTACGCTTTCTTACCAGGAAAGGATAAGTTTATTCTAAAGCTCTATCCTCAAGACCCTGGACTCACAAAAGAAGAGCAATTAAAAAAAGCTACGGTCGAATTAGCGGAATCTCAGCTTAAAATCACCATCGGGATTTTTGATAAAGTCAAAGAAAAAGTTGAAAAAGAAGTTAGATCTGAATTGTTGGAAAAAATGCAACCGGTGTTATTTAAAAAAATAGAAGAACTATCAAAAAAATAAAAGGCAGCTGCCAACACCGTATATAAAAAATTGCTAGTTTTAGCTAAACCAATGTTAGTTGCTTTGTTTGCTAGCTTCTGATTTTCCTTCGGAAAATCCTCGCACACAAACACGCAACTTTCCATATACATAAACGTTGGCGGTCATTGTAAAAAGACAGCGGAGCATCCAAATAATTATGACAAAAAAAATGAAAGGAACTTTTTTAACACTTAATCCAAAAGCGAAAATCTTTGAAGAATTAAAAACTCAACAACTCAAATGGTGGACAGTTTTGCGTGAAGATAATGAGCTGTATATAGAAATTCGCAAAGACAACTATATCAATGTTTATTATTACGGAGGTTCAGTTGCTAAAATTGATTATGCTAATGGTTTTGTGGCTGAAACTCATCAGAAATATTTGGGTGATGATAAACCTCGTGGCAAAACAAAAAAGGGAACGGATATATTTAAATATGACCAAATTGATTTAGCAAATCTAAACGAAACAAACATTGCAGATATTAAAAATCACATCAAGAGTGATTATTTACGACATATCAATGATGAGAATCCGGCTGAAAAATGGATTCAAGGGAAAATGATAAAGGGAAACTCAAATTATATCGACTCAGAGTTCCAGTTCAATCAAGACCCGGAAATTGGCAAATTAAGAATAGATTTGATTGAATTGTCAGGAAGTGTTTTGTCTTTTGTTGAATTAAAAGGAATTTCAGACAGCCGTTTAAGGAATGATTCAATAAGGAATCCTAATACGCCTGAGATTATTGAGCAAATGCGAAAATATCATTTGTTTATCAATAAGTATGAGATGGAATTATTGGATTATTACAAAAAACTCATTGAGATTAAAAATAATTTAGGGTTGACGAAAATCGTTTGCCCAAAACTTACTCTGAATAAAACTCCTAAACTAATAATTGCAAACACATATACCAAAGACACTCTTGGCAGAAGAGAAAGGATTCAAGACATAGAGAAACTTTTAAAAAATCATAATATTGATTACAAAATTCTAAAATGAAAATAATCATTCATCGAGGCATAGACCAAATAGGAGGTTGCATAACTGAAATTGCAACTGACAACGCAAAAATCCTAATAGATTTGGGTCAAAATCTTCCTGATGGTGAAGGTATTGTTAATGATGATTTTGCCAATTTCGATGCAATTGAACAGATAACAAAGGGTATTGATGTGATATTTTACACACATTATCACGGAGACCATTTAGGACTTTTTCATCTTGTTCCTGATTCTATTTCTCAAAATATTGGCAAGGTTGCAAAAAGAGTTGCATTATGTAAGCATCAACGACTTGCATTTATAAAAGACCGCAAAGAACAGTCGGAAAAAGAAATTGCAAAAATTGAAGCAATGCAATCTTTTGAATCCCAACAAATATTAAAAGTTGGAGATATTAAAATAATACCATATTTCGTAAGCCATTCGGCTTACGATTCTTTTATGTTTTTAATTGAAGCAAATGGAAAACGAATTTTGCATACTGGTGATTTTCGTGGACACGGTTATCTTAGCAAAGGTCTTCTACCAACGATTGAAAAATTAATTTTAAAGCAAGGTAAGATTGATTTTTTGATTACTGAAGGAACAATGCTTTCACGTTTAGATGAAAGAGTAAGACACGAAAATGAATTGAAAAGTGAAGTTATTGAATTAATGAAAGAATACAAAAATGTATTTGTAATGTGTTCATCTACCGATATGGAGCGATTGGCTACATTTCATGCGGCTAACAAAGAAATGAAAGCCAGACCTTTTGTTTGTGATGATTTTCAAAAGAATGTTTTAGAAATTTTTTCAGATTCAGCTGGTAAAAAAAGTGCCTTATTTGATTTTGGAGAACCTTATGCTTTCTGGAAAGAAAACGATAAGTTAATACAATGGATGCAAGACAAAGGTTTTTGTATGTTAGTCCGTGCAACTGACAAATTCAATGATTACATTGAGTTTTTATTGCCATTACTAGAGAAAGACAAGACCATTCTAATTTATTCTATGTGGAAAGAATATGTCAATCCAAAAAGTAAACATGCAAATAAAAAGTACTTGGATTTTATAGATAATTTCCCAAAATTGAGTAAAATTCATACAAGCGGACACGCTTCAGCTGACTGTCTTGCTGATGTTTGCAATCTTGTAAATCCGAAAAAAGGAATTATACCAATACATTCTGAAAATTCTGCTGACTATAAAAAACTGCCGATTAAAGAAAAATTAAAAGATAAAATAATTACGGAAACAAAGACAATTGACGATATGATTATTGAGATTAAAAGAACAACGAACCGCCAACAAAGAACTGAGTTAAAAAACAAGCAATATTAGGCTAATTTAGAAACAAAGTTTTCATCATAAGGTCTTCCAGATTTTGCAATAGCAAATGCCTGCTTTAATAACTTATTTGCTACAGCAATTAATGCTAATTTTTTGCTTTTTCCTTTATTAACTAATCTTTCATAAATTTCTCTACAAGCCTTGTTATGCTTACAGGCTGAAAAAGCGCATAGAAACAGTAGATTTCTCAGCTTCTTGTTACCAACCTTGCTTATTCTACTTCGACCTCTTACGCTACTACCGGATAATCTTATAGTTGGAGTAATCCCAACATAACTGCATAGCTGCGATGCTGTCTCAAACTTCTTAAAGCCATCAGTTACTACTATTAAAAACAAGGCAGTCTTTACTCCCATACCTGGGATACTGTTTAATAATGTTAATTGATATTGTTGGTCTTGTTTCACTAAAGCTAATAGGCGTTCCTCGATCGCGGCAATCTCCTTTTTTAAATGCTTTACATGACGCTTTAATGAACGATATACAAACTTTGAAGGTATTCCTAAAGTTTCTTCCCCATGAAGTTTATTCTTTGATGCCGTACTCTGTTTTATGTAACTATCTAGTAATCTAAAGAGCTGCAAGCATTCGCTCTGGACTTCATTTAAAGCTGTGTAAAGAGGAACACCATTCATTTGTCCATACTCACAAATAGCTTTAGCATCACTCTTATCTGTCTTTACTTTGGCCAACTTCATCTGGATAAAGCGTTTTACTGACAGCGGATTCACAACAGATACACAAACTCCTGACTTGAATAAAAACTGAGCTAAACGGTAATGATAATAGCCTGTTGCTTCCATGACTACTAATGCGCCTTTTGACACATAATTTAAAAAGCTTTTAAATCCTCTCTCATCATTTTTAAACTGGGTGTGACCTGTTTGGGAACCATAAACATCAAAGACATCTTTACTAATGTCTAATCCATAAATTTCACTATATTTATTCATAAGAACTGTATTTGGAAAGAACGAGCTACTGACGTTTCAACAACTTGAAATCGAGATCTAAGGTCTCACAGAACTGAACGAAATCTTAGTAGTAAAAGAGAGAGGGTTATCAATGTTGTCGAAGTCTAGGCTTCACCGTATATACTAATCTTATTTCTCTCTTTTGTTCTTTCTATTAGTTATCTAATTTAATGAAAGACAAACTTAAGTCGTGTATAAAACATTGGGGTTTAAGTGGTTATTCGAGCGTTCTGCCCCGCATCAAGTTCTGTGTAACTTGACAGGAAAGTCGCCCGCAATCCCCAACGTTTCATACACGTAACCGTTATATGACATTTAAGCCATAAGTTGACAAAAATGTCATAAGATTGACATAGAAACGACGTAACAACTAGAACAGCATCACAATATCTTTGCTGAGTAATATAAAATACCCAAAATGAATAATCAAAACTTAGCAATTAAAATCAAAGACTTAAGAAACCGAAAAGGATTTTCCCAAGAACAATTGGCAGAAGAATCAAAGTTAAGCCTCAGAACTATTCAACGAATAGAAAAAGGAGAGTCGATTCCAAGAGGAGATACGCTCGTAAAATTAACTCAGTCGCTTGATGTAACACCAGATGATCTTATAGAATGGCAAATTACTGAGGATAAAGGCTATATACAGCTACTTAATTGGAGTTCCATTAGTTTTATAATAAACCCTTTGTTAGGAATAATAATTCCTAGTGTAATGTGGATTTTGAAACGTGAAAAAATAAAACTTGCAGACGATTCCGGTAAAAAAATAATTAATTTTCAAATTACCTGGGCTTTAATGATAAATTCCATTCTTATAATTATACCATTAATATTAAGAGAAGAAGTTTTCATTTATTGGGATATCAATATAAAAGTTTCCATTAGTGCTCTAATAAACAATTTTTCACTACCAACCGTCATTTTATTTTCACTATATGCATTTAACTTAGTCTCCATACTTTTTAATGTAAGAAAAGCCCAAAAGGGAATAAAAAATAAATATTTACCTGCAATCCCTTTTTTGAAATAAAAAACGCCATATAACACTATATAAAGTTTATTGCTTCGGATTTTCCTTCGGAAAATACTCGCAATTTTGCTATCTTGGTTTCTTAATCTGAAAATCCTCACGGATTTTCACGCAACAAACCTTATACAAACGTTGTAAGCAATCACTCGACTTGAGTAAAGCCTCTATAATTCGGATGTTTTTGCGCTAAATAAGGACCACTAAAACCCGCTGAGATCTAAGTGGATTATAGGAGATAATTCGCTGCCCAAGTTTTCGGCGATAAAAGCCGTGAAAATGCATTTTCAAACGAGCGTTGTCGTATAAAACTTGATAGCTAAGATGTAAGAAAAAAATTACAAAGTCAAGACCTCCCTGATTTTAATCTGATATCTTAGGAGATCTCAGCGGGTTTTAATGGTACGGTATTATATAAGAGCGCCTAAATTCAACGACGCATACCACAATGTATATGTCATAAAATTTATAAAAACATCTCGAATTCCTTAAATAGGACTCAAGCCGAGTGACTGACATTTATATCATGTCATTCTTCTAAAATGTAATGACATGAGTCTTTTTAGACTCCTAAAACCCTAAACCTAGGATCACTAATACCTATTGGAGTCTAAAAATATAAAGCTTACAACATTATATATAAAAAATAAGGGATATCGTGCTTTCAATAAAGATTCAGGTATAAAGCACAATCGCCAATTTAGAAAATTAATATTTATCCTACATTTTAAACATTTATTTACTAAATTGGCTAAAGTAAAATCAGAAGGTATTTGATTTTTAAATCCCTTACTTTCCATATATTTTACATTAGCAACAAGCAAAACCAACATCTATGAGAAAAATAATATTTGGAATAATAACACTATTGACTTTTTCCTGTAACGAAAAACCTAAATCTGAATTTTCCTTGAGTGGAATGACAAATGGAATTGAAAATGGAGCTATTATATACCTTGACTATAATAATAAAGTATTAGATTCAACTATTGTTCAAGACAACACTTTCGAGTTTAAAACTAAATTACCCAACACACCGATGAACCTTTGGATTCATAACAAAGACTTTTCTAACTATAGGTCATTTTGGGCTGAAAATAAACCAATGACCTTCAATGCAAATAAAACTGATTTTAGAAATGCCATAATAACAGGTTCTGAATCAGAAAATTTAAGTTTCAGTCTTTATCAAAAAATAGACACATTACCAAGAACTGAAAGACAAAAAGCGGAAATGGAATTTGTAAAAAACAATCCAAATAGTATTGTAAGTGCCTCAATGCTTTCGCTATATTCAACAACTTGGGGGAAAGAAAAAACCAAAGAGCTTTATGAACAATTTTCAACAGAAAATAAAAACTCAAAGTTTGGAAAAGAAATCACAAGATATATTGAACTAAATAAAGAACCTAAAATCGGAGAACAGTTTGCGGACTTTGAATCGGAAAACCTAAATGGAAAATTAAAAAAATTATCCGATGTTAAAGGAAAAGCTATACTTCTTGAATTTTGGGCTTCTTGGTGTGGTCCTTGTCGTCAAGAGAATCCTAACCTTGTAAAAACTTATGAAAAATTCAATCCAAAGGGTTTTGAGATATTTGCTGTTTCTTTAGACCAAGACAAAGAAAGTTGGTTAAAAGCAATTAAAAAAGACAGTTTGAATTGGGAACACGTAAGCGATTTAAAAGGTCAAAAAAATGAAGCTTCATTGATTTATGGAATTAACGGAATACCAGACAACTTTTTAATTGCCGAAAATGGAGAAATAATCGGACGCAATTTACGAGGAGAAAAATTAAATCAAAAATTAAAAGAAATACTGGAATAATGCCAGTTGCCAACACCGTATAAAAAAAATTGCTAGTTTTAGCTAAACCAAAGTTAGTTGCTCGTTTGCTAGCTTCTGATTTTCCTTCGGAAAATCCTCGCCGCAAACACGCAACTTTCCTTATACATAAACGTTGTGCATAATGCGAAAAAACCGATAATAATATGGCAAAAGTCCACCTACAATTTTATAAAACGGAATATCATTATAAAGGTGATACACCAGCATTTTATCACGAATTGAATATTGAAGTCTTACCCAAAGTTGGAGAAAAATTCAATTATCAAGAATGGATGTTTAAACTTATGGATGAAGAGGCTCAAAAAGAATTTACCGAAAATTTGGATTTCCAACCTGGAGAGTTTTACGTTATTGGAAAAATGGACTATCCTGGAAAAGAATATCAAATTGACCACGCATTCTATCTAATCGAGCAAATGGATGACGGAAAATCTGGATTTATTGACCTAAAAGACAATCCAGAAGATTATTAAAATAAACTAAACAAAAATAAATGGAAATAGGAATTGAAAGAGACAACGGAAAGTATGTTGGATATAAAATCGACGGAGAAATAATCAATGGATTGTATCAAACTGTGGAATTAGATAAAATTGCAGACAATTGTAAAAATTTTGACATTAAAGTAGAAAAACCAAAAAATGGAATGGTTGCTTCAAAAATGTCAAAAAGAGATAATCTCTGCATTTTGACAATGAAATTTGACAAAGAAAACCAGGTGCAATTTTTAGTTGGGAATGACTTAAACTTAATTGAATTGAACTGTATTCCGACTGAACAAATGCCGACTGACTTAAGGAAAATGATTATTCAAGCATACGAACTGACTCAAAAGAATACACTAAAAGATTTTATGAATTAAAAGCACTATGCACAACAATGGCTATAAGTAATTGCTTGTTCTCGCTTACTTCTGAAAATCCTCACGGATTTTCAGTTTGGTGCGTACTTGCAAAGTTAAGTGCTAACCCACACAACTACTCATAGCCGATACCGTTAGCCTTTATTTAAAAAAACATAACTAATCAAAACAGAAAATATGAAAACAGTTGGAATTATTGGAGGTTCAGGCTTCATTGGAAGTCATACCACAAAGAAATTTTTGCAGGAAGGATTTAAGGTAAGAGTATCAGCTACCGATATTTCCAAAACTGAAAAATATGAACATTTAAAAAATTTACCGAATGCGGAAAACCTTGAAATTCTTCCTCTAAAAGTTGAAAATAAAAGTCAATTAAAGGAATTCACAAAAGGCTGTGACATAGTTGTTCACGGTGGAACACCTTTTCAGCTAGATGTACAAGACCCAAAAACTGAATTGTTTGACCCAACTATTAAAGGAACGGAAAATTTCCTTGAAGTAATTAACGAAACGCAAGGAATTCAAAAAGTTATTTTTATTGCTTCGGTTGCTTCATATAATACAAATTTCCCTTTGCTTCCTAACGGAAAGGGTGCTGACGACACAATTGATGAATCTGACCAACCATTTATGAGTGAAGAAAGTCATCCTTATGCACAGGCAAAATATATTGCTAACCAAACTGTAGAGAAATTTATAGAAGAACATCCAAATGCTGATTTTGAAATAACAAGTGTTTCACCTGTCGCTGTTATGGGTAAATCATTATCACAAAGAGAGGATTCAACTTCTTCAGGTCTACAATTTCTTTTCAAAAACAAAATTGCACCAAATCCATTTGTTCAAATGTTATTTGATACTGATACAGAATTTGCGATTGTCGATGTAAAAGATGTTGCAGACGGAATTTATAGTTCAGCTACTAAAAAAGGATTAAACGGAAAAAACTATTTATTAAGCAGTGAGAGCTGGAAAGTTTCGGACATTACGAAAATGCTGAATAACGAAAAACCTAATGGAAATGCTAAAATTGTTTACAGAAACGATAAAGCTAAACAAGAATTAGGAATTGAATTCAACAAGGCAGAAGTTCCTTTAAGTGAATTCGGAAAATAAAAACAAAGGCTAACAATGGCTATAAGTAATTGCTAGTTCTCACCTTCTTCTGAAAATCCTCACGGATTTTCAGTTTGGTGTGTACTTGCAAAGTTAAGTGCTAACCCACGCAACTACTCATAGCCTAACCGTTAGGTGCAATTTGAAAAAAACTCAATAGAATGTCAGAAAATCATAGTGATAATATTTTTTGTGAATACACAATTAAGTCTTGGACAGATTTGAGAACACTATTTTCAAAAATTGATGATTGGGTCTTTAGAGGACACGCAGATAGTCAATGGACATTACAAACTACTTTAGAAAGAGGTGCTGAAATGAACAAATCAGGCATAAGAGATATACCTGCAATCGAAAAAAATATAATAGATAAATTTAAACGTAGAGCCAGTAATTATTTAGATGAATTTCCTGATGACGATAACCTACTTGAGTGGCTTTCACTTATACAACATCACGGCGGACCAACTAGATTACTAGACTTTTCAAAATCATATTATGTTGGCCTTTTCTTTTCAGTAAATCACACCACGACCGAATCTGCTGTTTATTGCTTAAATCGAAAATTAATATATAACAAAGGGCTTGAAACAGAAGAAAAAAGATATAGAGAAGATTTTTTAGAATTTGGTAGTAGAGCTCATTGCAATTTTGCTCTAAAAGAACAGACCTTAAGCCCTTTAGTAACGACAGTCGAACCATATAATATTCACGAAAGATTATCAAGACAACAAGGACTCTTTGCTATTCCATTTGAAGGACGACAAAGTTTCGAATATAATCTTTCTCTAACGGTAAATTCATATCAAAAGGAATTACCAAAAAGCAAAAAAATTGAAAATTTCGAAACAAAAGTAAAGTTGCTCAACGAGGAATGTGGTTTATTAAAAATTATAATACCAACTGAATTTCATAATGAAATTAAGAAAGATTTGAAACTAATGAATATTACCAACGAAACATTATTTCCAGGAATAGACGGATTTTCAAAATCATTATTTAACGAATTCGATATTTCGTGATAAAAACTGCACCTAACACCGTATCCTATGAAAAGCACTAGCCTAGTTCTCCAAAGTTATTATTTATTTTTTAATTATCTCATAATGATGACTCTGTGGTGTTGAAATGTTGATAATTCCGATAGGATTATCAACATTTCAATGGCATTTAAATAACTTGCTCCGCATCCTATATGTGATCCATTCTAAAACATGATGGTCACCAGCATCTGTATGATTATAAGTTATAATAAACCTGTCCACTTGCTAAAAATGTGTGATACCTAATAATTTGGTTCACCTACGGTGTTTTGTGATACAGGTTTTGCTACTTCTTTGTGAGCTCTGTTATTGGTTTATATTATTCTATCACTCCAATGGTATATGGTATTTCTGTTTTTATAACGGCTAAGGTTCTACTCAATAATTTACGAGCTATCTTTACAATGATGCTCTTAACATTTTTTCCTACGTGTTTACGATAATAAGCTTGCATCACAGGGTCGGTTCGTATGGCTTGCCATGAGGCTTCTATAAAATAACTCCGCATTAAGCGGTGAGCGCGCATAGTAATACCTGTATGCCTTTGGTTATCGCCACTTTGGTGTATCCCTGGTGCCAGACCAACATAGCCAGCCAAATGTTTTATATTGTTAAAGCGGCGCAAATCTCCCAATTCACAAATAATCCCACAAGCGACGATACCTCCTATTCCTGGAATACTCCGTAAAAGATAATAGTCCTTTTTGTAATGCTTACGGCAATAAGCCCGTAGCTTTGAAGAAACATCTCTTAGCTCTTTATCTATAAATCTAAAACTGCGCATTCTACTATCAAGTGTCTCGCGGGCTGTCGGATGACTGAAAATAATAGCGTCTATCCAAGCTCTAAAGTCATGACTCCAATGGTCATTATCAAAGGATTCGGGAACCCTTACTCCAAAATAGAGCAGCTGCATTTTTATATAACTCTTTACCCGCCTAAAATCCTTAACCAAATCATTACGTCTTCTAAAAAGACTTCGCAGTTGCTCACGCTCTACTTCTGGAATATGGATGCTCTCCAACCTTCCGTCTTTGAGTTCTCGTGCTATCAGTTGAGCATCAATCTTATCGGTCTTTGTGAAGCGTTCTTTTCCTTTTCGGTGAATGTCTGCTGGATTGACAACTAACGAGCTCCAACCAAAACCCTCAAAGCTACGATGGGCATAATAACCACAACAACCCGCTTCGTAAGCGATAGAGACTTCATAGCTAGGAAAATGGGTGTGAACATATACCTCTAAAACCTTTGGTTCTGGGGGCATGGTAAAAGATTTTCCGGAAAATAGATCCGTGGCACAATGAACTTTCCAGCTTCTCTTGTGTATGTCAATTCCTATGTATAACTTTGGTTGAGCAGTTTGTTCAGGTTTCATATCTTAATTGTTTTGGTGAACTTTAAAGATACTGGACTTTCTGCTTTTTCATGGATGCTATAATTTATTGCTAGTTCTAGCTTACTTACGAAAATCCTCGCGGATTTTCTATTCGGTTTTTATTTGCTAAATTTAGTGCTTAAACCACGCAACAAACCATATACAAACACGTTGGCAATAATTAAGAGAATGGAGCAAATATTATCAGTAATTTCAATACTTATTTTTCTTGGTCTAATCTATGGTGTTGTTGAATTTGATAAAAAGAAATATTCTTATAAATTTCTTTTAATAATTCTAAGTATTTGGAGCTTTTTGGTATTCTTTATTTTGTTTTTTACAAAAGAATTATCACTTTACAAAAATTTATTTTCAGAAATATTTGCTATAATGAACATAATTCTTCCTCTGTTTTTGTTACTAAAACCAAGGACATTTTATATCACAGAGTCAAGAAAAATCTTGTTTTCACTTATTTTGATTTGGACTTTCACTATTTTATCAGGTTTATTACTAATAACAACCTATGGTGGTATATATTTATTATTAACCCAACCGTTAATTTACTTGCTGTGTGTTTATGAAATGCGGAGAAATGATCAAAAAATTATGGTGCCAATATTTTTAAATTTTTTTATGACTTTTATAATTGTCTTTTATTCGGCATCATGGATTTTCACTCATTAGTATATTACTATCCGATAAAGAATTAGAAATTTAAATATCTGAATGCATAAAAAAAATAAAAAAACTATTGCCAACATTGTATAAAAATAATGCGTAAGTTTATTTCTAAACCAAAAGTTAGTGCTTGTTTGCTTATACATCAACGTTGGGCACAATATTGACCCGTCCTGAAATAGGGCTACAGGTTAAAATTGAATTTAGGCTGATAATTTATAGTGCTTTTTGCATTTCTTTAGCCTGAATTAGCACTTGCATTCTTCTGTGTTTTTTTAAATTTTATAGATACTCTAAATTACACTTTTGTTAATTTATTTTCTACCATATAATTTATAAATTTCTGAACCAGCACTTAAAAAAGCACCTGTACCATAAACTTCCGTTTTATCTGGCCATGCACTACCTGGTGCTGCACCAATTGGCTGAACATATCCCAGCATTCCTTCATCTGTAACACATTTTACAACGGCATTCCAACCCTTTTTTACTGCAGAAGCATAGATCGATTTATTCAATATGCCTTTATTTATTCCCCATGCCAATCCATAAACATAAAATGAAGACCCACTTGTTTCTGGTGTAGGATAAAAAGTTTGTCCTAAAAGGCTCATTGACCAATACCCATCTGGGGTTTGAATTTCCACTAATTTTTTTGCCATTTTTAAGTAAATATCTAAAAAGTAATTATATTCTTTACTTTTGGGGTCTAACTCATTCATTACGTTCACTAAGCCTGCAAACACCCATCCATTTCCTCTTGACCAAAATATTTTAGTATTATTATCAAGTTTTCCCATATAGGATTCATCTCTATAATAAAGATTCTCTTCTTCATCAAACAAAAAATCTGTTGTGGCCTTGTATTCAGACATCAAAAAATCCAAATACTTTTTTTCTCCTGTAATATTGTATAATTTTGCCCATACTGGAGGTGCCATAAAAAGAGCATCACACCAATTCCAACGATCTTGTGCATAAGGAGATTTCCACTCCAATGAGGTTTTTGCAGGATGAAATAATATATAGTCAAATTGTTTTTTTGTTGGCCCAATCATAGCTTCGTCTTTATATTTTCGATATAAATCGATATACATTTGACTTACGGTATGATCATCCGCATAGTAGATACGATCGTTTAATTGCCATTTATGTTCTTCTCCAATTTTTTTTAACCAATTATAGTAGGTGTCGGTATTTGAAATGGCTGCCAGTTTTATCATGCCAACATACAAAGCTCCATTAGTCCAATTTAGAGGCGGATGCGGCTTTTTTTCACTAGCATCTTGGAAATGCTCTATTTGCCAATCGGCAACTTTAGTCATAACTTCTTTTACTTCATCGGACTTAATATCTTGAGCCTGCAATAAACTTGTTATCACTAAAGCTCCTACTACAATAATAAAATTTAACCTTTTCATTTATTTTTTTTTCAGTATTCTATATGAAATCAATATCAACGTTGAAGCTCTCCATTATCAGGGTTGCCAATTTCATCTAACAATTGAATATAAGTACTTGGACCTAAATCTGGGTTGTCCCATGAGGAAAGTTTCCAAACCACTTCTTTGCTAGGAGTCACTTCAAATACTTGTACGGTATTAGCCCATTCTTCGGTGTTTTTAATACCCGCACACCAATTGGTAATTACAGTATTACCATTAGCCAATCTATTCGCTGTTTGGGTATTGTACAACGTAAAAGGCACATCTTTTTGAGTAAGTTCCCACACCGTTTCTCCTTTAGGATTAACTTCTCTGGTGTATTGAGACCTATCACCAGAAATAAGTGTGTTACCATTTTTCAATCGAATAGCTGCCCATGGTGATTTTGATTTAACAGACCATATGGCTTCACCATCCATGGTATATTCTACAACTTTATTTTCAGAAAGATGAGGCACCATGATAGTGCCTTTATTGGTTATACGAACATGACGAAATTGACCATGGGTATTAGTGTTTGTAGTTGGAATCAAAATTTCCTTAAGTAATTTATTTTCAGCTGTATTAAAAATTAAAATTTTGGCAGAGTTAGCGTTCAGCATCATCATGACAGAATCTTTTCCAATAGGTTGAATGGAATGCGTTTCTGTACCCTTTTCACAATGATATTCCCAAATTAAATTCTTTTCAGGCGTTATGATTCCAGCACCAGACATACAAGCGAAAACAATATTACCATTTGAGAGCATGGTAACATCATCAAACTCTTGTATGGCTCCAGTGGCGGTTTTCATAGGAATCGAATATTGCCAATCCAACTTCCCATCTCTAACTATAAACATGGACTGCTCCTTAGGTTTGCGTGTATCCCATTCTCCAACATATAAAAATGGATGTTTGCTTAAACCTTTATCTTTTGATAATGTCTCTTTTTTATTTTGTGAAAAAGCATTAATAAATAGCAAAGAAACTACTACAGAAATAATGAATTTTGTGTTCATTTACGTTTCATATTTATTTTTCAGAGATAATTTCAATAGTCGTATCTCCATCTGCTAACCCATTAACCTTTGCTTTTATGCTTATTTCTCCTTCATTTTTAGTGGCTCTTACAATAGCAATCGCACGCCCCTTATAAGCCCTTCTTTCAGATGCTTTGTAAGGTTCATGACTAATGATATTTCCATTATCAACCCCGATAATTTCACCTGTTTCAGAAATAGAAAACTGTATTAAATCATCTGCATTGGCACATCTATTTCCTTTATCATCAACAACAGTTGCCGTTATAAAGGAAACATCTTCTCGATTATTAGCCAATTTAGAAATACTTTTCGTCAATACTATTTTAGAAGGTTTTCCTGCGGTTGCAAACGCTTCTTCAGCAACAATTTTTCCATTATTTTTCCCAACAGCTTTTAAAGTACCTTCATGAAATGTTACATTCCATTCCCTAGGAGAATCGTCTTCTGGTTTTGTTTTTACTCCTAAAGATTTCTCGTTTAAAAAAAGCTCTACATCATCACAATTACTAAAAACATTAACAACTGCACTATCATAAGTATCTAAATCACTTGGCGTCCAATCGGCAACCCAATCTCCAGCACCAGCATTATCCGATTTTCTCACAATATGAACAACAGGCTCTTCAGACCACCAACTATCGCGTTGTAACGCTTGTTTTTTCCAATTTCCAGCCCTATCAAACAAGCCTTGATTATTCGTGGTTTCAGGCCAATCTGCTTCTCCTAAATAATCATAGCCCGTCCATAAAAACTGCCCAGACATATATGGCTTATCCCTTAAAGCCAACCATTGTACAAGAACATGTGTGTTTTCAGTACCTAATACTTTCCACGTAGGATTTGCTTCATGTGCAGCAATTAATTCGTTCTCACGATAATTTTGTCCAACAACTTCCATTTGTGCTGCAAATCCATTAAGATATACTTTTGAATTTGCTGGTCTAAAGAGCCCCATAGTAACAGGCCTGGTAGGGTCGTATTCTTTCACCAAATCTTCTTGACTTTTATACAGTTTATAACCCTCTGGATAACTTAAATCGTCATGTATTTCATTCCCTATACTATAAATTACTATGGATGGATGGTTTCTATCTTTCATAATAATATCTCTTGTATCTTGTCTCCACCATTCAGAAAAGTATAAGTTGTAACCATTCTCTCCATGATTTTTTGCCGATGTCCAAGTATCAAAAGTTTCAGCCATGACCACAAAACCCATTTGGTCGCAAAGGTCGAGAAACTCTGGTGCAACAGCGTTATGAGAAGTACGGATGCCATTTACACCTACTTCTTTCAACTTTTTAAAACGTTCTTTCCACACGCCTAATGGTACAGCAGAACCAACAGCGCCACCATCGTGATGTAAACAAACTCCTTTAATTTTATAATTTTTATCATTTAACCAAAACCCAGTATCGGCTCTAAACTCGGCATTTTTAATCCCGAAAGTGATAGTTTGATTATCAATAAGCACTTTTCCTAAATATAGTTTTGTTACCGCTGTATATAAGTTGGGGTCTTCAATATCCCATAATTTAGGGTTTTTAACTTCTAATTCTTGGGTGAATGTTTCTGATGTATTGGCTTTAATATTTTTTTCACTTTCAGTAGATTTTACAATTTTACCCTTATTATCAATAATATCAACCTGCATTCTATAAGTTCCTGTAGCACCTTTGTTTTCAATATCGCTTTTAATATTTACAACGCCTTTATTGGCCGTTACAACAGGTGTTGTAATAAATGTACCCCAATGTTTAAAATGTGTTGGATTTACTGTAACCAACCGAACATGACGATAAATTCCCGCACCTGTATACCATCGAGACGCTGGTTGTATGGTATTATCAGCCTTTACAGCAATAACATTTGTTGCATTTTTTCCGAATTTTAAGAATGGCGTCAAATTGTAATTTAAACTGATATAGCCGTTTGGTCGTTTCCCTAAATGTTTTCCATTTATCCAAACATCACTATTAGCCATTATACCATCAAATTCAATGGTTATTATTTTATTAGCATCAGTGTCGTCTAATTTAAAGGTTTTACGATACCAACCTATTCCTGCAGGTAAATAGCCGCCACCTCTACTAGTAGGATTGTTTCTATCATAAGCACCTTCAATACTCCAATCGTGTGGCACATTAAGCAATCGCCATGCGCTATCATCAAATGCTGTTTTTTCTGCTCCAATAACATTTTCTTGAATAAATTTCCAATCATTATCGAAATTAACTATGCTGCGGGCTTGTGCAAATCCATTTGTGGTTACTATAAAAATAAGTAGCAACATTATGAATCTTAAATTCTGAAAAGGTGTTTTCCGTGTGTCTTTCATTTTACAATTTTTTAGTTTTATCTTATTTAGCTTTTTATCTTAGAATTTTATCTATTTTGTTTAATTCTTCTTTGGTGAAATTAATGTTGTCTAAAGCTTTAATCGAATCCAAGATTTGTTCCGGTTTGCTTGAACCTATCAGAACGGTCGTTATTCTTTGGTCTCTTAAAATCCAAGCCAAAGCCATTTGTGCCAATTTTTGACCTCTCTCTTGTGCCATTGCATTAAGCAACTTTATTTTACCTACTCTTTCAGGGGTAATATGGTCAGCATTTAAAAATTGTCCGCTTGTAGCAACTCTTGAATCAGAAGGAATTCCGTTCAAATATTTATCTGTTAACAGTCCCTGAGCCAAAGGAGAAAAAGGGATGCAACCTACTTGCTCTTTTCCTAATAAATCCAAAAGACCATCTTCTACCCAACGTTCAAACATGGAGTATTTTGGTTGATGAATCAAACAAGGAGTTCCCATCTCCTTTAATAATTTAATGGCTTTTTCGGCTTCCTCAGGACGATAATTAGAAAGACCAACGTACAATGCTTTTCCTTGTTGTACCATTAAACTTAATGCAGCCATGGTTTCTTCTAAAGGAGTCTCAGGGTCTGGTCTGTGATGGTAAAATATATCAACATATTCCAAATCCATTCTCTTTAAACTTTGATCCAAACTGGAAACCAAATATTTTTTTGACCCCCAATCGCCATATGGACCATCCCACATGGTGTATCCCGCTTTAGATGAAATAATCATTTCATCTCTATAATCTTTAAAATCCAATTTCAAAATTCTACCTAAACATTCCTCTGATGATCCTGGTGGCGGTCCATAGTTATTAGCTAAATCAAAATGCGTGATGCCATTATCAAAAGCTGTTTTAATAAGGTTTCTGCTGTTTTCGAAATTGCTGTTGTAACCGAAGTTATGCCATAAGCCTAATGAAAAAGCGGAAAGCTTTAATCCCGAATTCCCACATTTTCTATACGCCATATTGTCGTATCTGTCTTTTGCTGGTATATATGTCATTTAAATTATTTTTCCGTAATCGTTTACGGTATTGATTAAAAAATTTTTTTTAACTTTTTTGTGATGATTCTCTAACTATTAATGTAGGCGTTAGAATTCTTTTTTGGTTGTCTTTATCTTTTTTATTATTTTGTATTAATTCATATATTAGATTGAAAGCTTCTTCTCCCATCTCATTTGTCTTTTGGTCAATAGTTGATAATGAAGGTGTAATATGCTCACCAAATAAATCATTACAAAATCCTATCACTCCAAAGTCCTCAGGTACATTAATTGAAAGGTCTTTTAATTCTTTTAAAACGCCAAGTGCTGTAAAATCTTCAACAGCAAAAATGGCATCGGGTTGATTTTTTAAATTTAAAAAAAATCTTAAAGCATTTCGTCCTGTTTCAATGCTTATATCCCCATTAAAAATAAAATCATCATAAACATCTAAATTAGATTCCATTAAAGCATTTTTATACCCCCTAACTCTTTCAGAGAATGCATGAATATGAAGTGGTCCACATATATGAGCAATTTTTGTGTAACCAGATTCAATCAAAGATTTTGTAGCCATAAAACCGCCTAAATAATCATCGATACAGACGGATGATATATTAAGGTCTTCATTGGTTCTATCAAAAAAAGCAATGGGAATATTTTTATCCTTAACAGCTGTAAAATGTGAAAAATCTTTAGTATTTTTTGAAATAGAAACCAAAATCCCATCTACCCTAGCACCAATAAACGTATCTATACCTTTTTTTCAAATTCTTCTAATTCATTTGATTGGTATATTAAAACATCATAACCTTTCTTAGCCGCCAAATTTGATATGCCATGAATTACAGACCCAAAAAATAAGTGTTTAGCGGTAGGAATTAATACCCCAATAACTTTAGTTTTTCCAGATCGCAGCGATGATGCTAATTTATTTTGCCGATAATCAAGGCGTGTGGCTACAACCTTTACCTTCTCCTTGGTTTTATCACTTATCTCTGGATGGTCACTTAATGCTCTTGATACTGTTGCTGGCGCAATACCAAGTTCATTTGCAATATCTTTAATTGTAATTTTCATATATCGTAATCGTTTACGAAAATAAATTATTTATTCAAATAAATAAAAAAATACAACTATATTTTCATTTTTTTATCAATTATTTAAAAACAAAATTATCTTAATTTTTTTTTGAATTCGTAGTAAATTTATGAAACTTTAACATTTAGTTGACTTAAGCAGATTATGCTTAAATATTCATAATTAATCACATAAGCCATTTTGCAATACAGGATAGTACAGGATAGGAGCATTCTAACAAAACCATAAATTGCTGAAATTAATTTTTTAAATTTAATAATCCTTTGAAAAACCTAACTACTACGCTTTTTTTATCGGCATTTACTTTTCTGCTTTTCTTATTTTTTGCAGGATTCTGCTACAGCCAAACAGCAGCACAGGAAACTGTTTTTAATGTAAAAAATTATGGTGCCACGGGAGATAGAAACACATTAGATACAGATGCCATCAACAAAACTATAGATGCTGCAGCAAAGGCGGGTGGCGGTACCGTTTATTTTCCAGCGGGTACTTACCTAAGTTATTCCATTCATCTTCAAAGCCATATTTCACTTTATTTAGAGCAGGGTGCCACCATTTTGGCTGCGAAACCTGAGGGAGATATAGGCTATGATGCTCCAGAACCTGCAATAAACGACACATTCCAAGATTTTGGACATAGCCATTGGCATAATAGTTTGATATGGGGCGAAAATTTGGAAGACATTTCCATACTAGGTCTAGGTGTAATTCACGGAAAAGGTCTCTCAAGAGGAGGTCCTTACCGAACGCCGATTGGAAATAAAGCCATTGCCTTAAAGAATTGTCGCAATGTCACTTTAAAAGATTTCACAATATTATATGGAGGTCATTTCGGCATACTTGCTACTGGAGTAGATAATTTTACTATTGATAATCTAAAAATTGATACAAATCGAGATGGAATTGATATTGATGCATGTAAAAACGTTCGTATTTCAAACTGTACTATTAATTCGCCTTGGGATGATGCTATTTGTCTAAAAAGCTCCTATGCTTTAGGCTATACGCGTGCCACCGAAAATGTAACCATTACCAATTGTAGCGTAAGTGGTTTTGACCGAGGTACTTTTTATAACGGTACGTATTTACGGAATGAACCAGATTTAGTACCTGACAAAGAAGGTCCTACTGGACGCATAAAATTTGGAACGGAGTCAAACGGTGGTTTTAAAAATATTACCATTAGCAATTGTGTGTTTGAATACTGTCGTGGTCTTGCACTTGAAACTGTTGACGGCGGTCTTTTGGAAGATGTTACTATTACTAACATTACCATGAGAGATATTATAAATTCCCCCATTTTTATTCGTTTAGGAGCTCGTATGCGAGGTCCAACTGATACACCTGTAGGTAAGTTACGCCGTATCAATATTAGTAATATAAATGTATATAATGCAGATTCGCGCTTTGCTACCCTCATCAGCGGTATTCCTAATCATAATATTGAAGATGTGCGTCTTAGTAATATCAGCATCTGGTACCGTCCCTTAGATGCCTTAACCTCCCCTATTCAACAAGAAGTACCAGAATATGAAAAGGCATATCCTGAACCACAAAAATTCGGGGTATTACCAACCTACGGATTTTTCATTCGACATGTTAAAAATATCGAACTAAACAACGTAAACCTTCATCTATTGGGAGACGAAAAAAGACCCGCCATGATGCTTACCAATGTAAATAATGTAAAATTACGAAACCTAACCGCAGATAAAGGAAGCCATGAATCTTTGCTTATATTGAAGAATGTAGGTGACATCTCCATAAAAGACAGCAAACTACTAAAAGATATAGATATAAAAGGCATTCAAACTAAAAACTATTAAAACCATTTATGAAATTACATTTTTATCTAATTAGTTTTTTAAAAAATTGCTACACCATTGCAAAAACCGTGCTTACGGTGGCAGTTATTTTTTATGCAGCAAATTTACAAGCACAAAAGGCTTTATCAAATACCATCATCATTCCCGCTTCCGATTTTTTAGATGAAATCCCAAAAGGCAATTACATTACCGATGCGGCTACCCAAAAGGAAGATTGGCTCTTCAACAACACGGGTATTCTCCTTAATTCGAAAACGAATCTAATGACAAAAATCACCGTTTCCGAAGCAGGTGAATATCATCTATTCGTTCGTAGTAGCGGTAATGATAAAAGTTCTTTTAAAGTAGCTATAAACGATAAAGTTACTGATACACTGTTTGGTAAAACCAATCTCAACTGGATTAATGGCGGTAGCTTTTTTCTAAAAAAGGGAGTAAATGACGTAAAAATTACCCGAATTGTATCTGGTGCTATGTTTGATGTGTTAGCTTTAAGTAAAAATTCTCATCTTAAAGAAAATGATATTTTTTCAAAACAACTTGTTACGGATGTTCAGTTATTAAAAGAATATAAAATTCCAGAATCTAATGCCGTAAAATTTGGTGATGTAAACGGCGATGGTAAAACGGATTTTCTTGTGCTGGAACGCGATTTTTCTGCACATGTATTTGATAATGATGGTAAGGAACTTTGGCAGTGGAAAGCACCAAAGGAATATTCAAAAGAGCGCTCAGAATTTGAAGCACCAGGGGTACTTTGGGATTTTGACCAAGACGGAAAAGCCGAAGTAGCCCACTGGCGTATGATGGATGGCAAGGAATGGCTAGTGATAGCAGATGGACAAACAGGAACAATAAAACATAAAACGGAATGGCCTACACAACCACTTCCTCATGTGTATAATAATTTTAGGCTCGCAGTCGGTAAATTGTCCACGGCTTCATCTTTTCATTTAACTGTATTTACAGATTTTGGCGGCACTATATCCGTAAACGTTTACGATAAAAACCTACACCAGCTTTGGGAACATATCGAAAAACGAAAAAAGGATAACTTGGGGCATTACATCTACCCTATCGATTTAAACAAAGACGGCATTGATGAAGTTCTTGTAGGTTCCTTATTATTGGATGCCAAAGGCAAAGAAGTTTGGAACCGGTTCGATTTACTGCCAGATAACCACGACCATGCCGATAACTACAAATTTGCAGATATTAATGGTGATGGCGCGTTAGACATTATTACTGCCAATAGCGAAACTGGTGTTTTTATGTATGAGGGCATGACTGGTAAAATCATTTGGCAAAATGTAGCGGAACACACCCAACAAATAGAGGTGGGACATTTTTTAAAAAACCATGATGGTTTAGAGATAGTCGCAGGTGGTCGTACTTACGGTAACCGTCAGTTAAAAGAACCCTATTTATCAAGCCAGTTATATTGGTTCAATAACACGGGCGATTTGTTATTCAAATGGCCTGGCAACCCTATTAATGGAAATCCTGATTTTGTAAAAGGAAACTGGAATGGTAAAACCGAGCAGTTGTTTTGGTATAAATTTAAGATTGGAGACGATGGAAAAGGAACCTTGTTTTTCCCTGATCCCGTTTTCCATATGTTCGATTTTATGGGTAAAGGAGCTGAAGAAGTCATTACACTTAGCCGAGGAAACCTTAGAGTATGGGGCAGCAAAACAGCTTTTAATTCTGGAGAAGATAAAAAGAAAGATTTAATATATCTAAAAAATACAGTAGTCAATCATACACATTATTAATTTCAATACAAGACAACTAAATCATATGAAACAATTTACCATTATTACCCTTTTTTTAAGCAGTTTTATACTTTTAATGCCAAGTGCCAACGCACAAATTGGCACACGCTTTCCTTCTGAAAAGAAAGTAGTAAAAGACCCCGTAACAGGCACCATGCTTACGTTTCTTACAAGTAAACCTATGGGCGATTCAAAAATTTACCAAACCCATAATCAATGGACATCCGACGGACAGTGGCTCATTTTCCGTTCCAACAGGGTAAAGGGCGAAGCTATGGCTGTAAATGAACAAACTGGTGATATCGTACAGGTAACGGAAGGCGGCTATACGGGTATGTTAAATGTAGCACGCAACAGCATGAAACTATATTTTTTTAGAAAACCTCCAAATGATAGTAATGCGGAGAATAAAAACAATAAGCGAAGGCAATCTACAGTTATGCAAGTGGTTGAAGTAGATTTAGCAAAACTATTTGCTGATAGCAAGGCTGGCAAATTAAAAAAAGCAAATGTTTATCAGCGTATTTGTGGTACTACACCACCTGAAATGGGCGCTGGGGGCGATATGGCTCTAGATGGCGATGAAAACTGGGCTTACTTTCGAGTAAGTAAAGACGAGGCACGAAGGCATTTGGCTCCTGACACAAAATTAGAAGAAGATTTTGGACCTCGAAATATGGGTGCTGGCCCTGGTGGTATTGCTGCAATGAATGTGCATACTGGTGATATTAAATATGTGGTATCTGTTCCGTTTCAAATTGGTCATATACAAACAAATCCATGGGTAGCTGGCGAAATTATTTTTTGCTGGGAAACCGGTGGTAAATCACCACAACGTACTTGGACAGTAATAAGCGATGGAAGCGGTCTTCGTCCCTTGTACCCCGAATCTGAATATGAATGGGTTACTCATGAAGCTGTAATAAGTAAAGATGAAGTGGCCATGGCCATTATGGGGCATCGAAAAGTACAGGGTAACGATACTAGTGGTACGGCTGTAAGCGGTGCAAATCCTGGGCAAGAAGCGGCTTGGGGCCCTTCGGGAACAAGAGAAAAACCTACTGGGCTGGCAATCGTAAACCTCCGAACAAGAGAAATGAGAATTGCTGGACAAACTAAATCAGGCAGCGGATTATGGCATGTAAGCGGTTCACCCGATGGCCGTTGGGCGGTAGGCGATGATTTTTCCCGTGGTATTTATTTGATTGACAGACAAACCGATGAAATGATGCTGCTTTCTACAGGTCA
Source organism: Flavobacteriaceae bacterium HL-DH10 (assembly GCA_031826515.1). Classification (NCBI taxonomy): domain Bacteria; kingdom Pseudomonadati; phylum Bacteroidota; class Flavobacteriia; order Flavobacteriales; family Flavobacteriaceae; genus Thalassobellus; species Thalassobellus suaedae. Next base: position 501,184 of record CP134536.1, read on the forward strand.
TAAAACTACTGCTGCCGACCATCCACATCCCACGATGAGTCCAGATGGAACCAAAATCCAAATACAATCGGCTATGTTAAGCGAAGACAACCGTAGCCTGAATATCTGTATTATCCCTGTACCAGAAGACTGGCTGAAAAGAACGTATAACAATCCAAAGGAAGCTACGGAGTAGTAGCTTTTTAAGTTCAATGCTATTTTTTGGCTGAATACATTTTCATCTATCAACCAAGGTTTATAAAAGAATAATTAAATATGAAAAGATTTATATTACCATTAACCCTTCTAATAACTTGTCAAGTTATCAAGGCACAAAATTCACAAGAATCAATTGATACGGAAGAAGTAATTAGGCGTGTGGCCGATAGAATTGTTGCTAGTACTTCATTTAAATTCATCAATAAAAACACCAAAGAAAAATTTGATGCAGTTAGCAAACTAAAACCTATGCCCGAAATAGCCGCGGAAAGCGACTATAACAGGTGGGGCTATCCAAATGGTGTGATGATGACTGGATTGATACACATGGCTGATATACTTCAGGATAAAAAATATGCTGATTACTGTCGTAACAACTATCAATTTATATTCAACGATTTGCTGTATTTTGAAAAGCTATACAAGGATGCTGTTTCAGCAGATGAAAGGCGTGTTCGTACAGAGTTTTCTGGTCTTTTCAGAATGGCTAAACTAGATGATTGTGGTGCCATGGCAGCTGGTTTAAGCGACGTTTATCTTTTAGATTCTCGTAAAGACTATAGAGCCTATCTTGACCGAGCAGGTGATTATATTTTAAACAAACAAATGCGACTTGCAGATGGTACCTTGTGCAGACCTGATCCTCGAAATGCAACCATTTGGGCAGATGATCTTTATATGAGCGTTCCTTTTTTGGCTCGCATGGGAAAAATAACAGGTGATGAAAAATATTTTAATGATGCTATAAAGCAAGTCGTCAATTTTACTAAATATTTATATGATGACCATACGGGTCTTTTTTATCATTGTTACTATAGTGCTAATGAACAAAACGGAGTAGCTCATTGGGGTCGTGCCAACGGATGGGTAGCAGTTGCTCAAACAGAGCTCTTAAATAATCTTCCTACCTCTCATCCAAAGAGAAAGGAACTCATTACGTTACTGGAAAAAGATATCATTGGATTTTCTCGTTGGCAAAACCAAACAGGTCTTTGGCATCAGGTACTAGATAGAAATGACTCTTACCTTGAAACATCTGTTACCGCCATGTACATATATGCTGTAGCACGTGCAGTAAATGAAGGCTGGATAGATGAACACTATATTAGAGTTGCTAGAGACGGCTGGAGAGCTTTAGCTAATAAAATCACAGAAGATGGTCAAATGCCTGATGTATGTGTTGGTACAGGTATTCAAGATGGAATTAAGTTCTATTACAATCGTCCTACCAAATTAAATGACAATCATGGTCTTGGTCCTTTTTTGCTTGCTGGAACAGAAGTGTTTCGTTATGAAAAAAATAATCCAAACCGAAGATAACTACTAATGATTTCAAAAATCAAGTGATATAAAGCACAAAATTAATTTCAAAAACTATAAAAACATGAAGCTTATGTTATATAAAATGAAGCACCTCCTCTTACTGAATATTTTTTTGTATTTAAGTTCAATTGCATTTGCCCAAGAAGACAGGGGGTATAAAATCTACCAATTCCCTGCCAATATGATTCCAAGAATTGATGGAAATACAGATGATTGGGATAGCTTCCCTACGGAATATATTGTTGGTACCGATCAGTTATGGGACGATTCTAAACATTATCCAGAGACTGACCCTAGTAATTTAGATGTAAAAGTGAAGGTAGCTTGGGTAAAAAATTTAAATCGTCTGTATTTTTTGTATGAAGCCTATGATGATTACTGGGACTTTTCATTACCTGGTTTACATAATGATATTTTTGAAATAGTAGTAGATGGCGACCTGTCTGGTGGCCCACTTATTGACGAGCAACACACAAATCAAAACTTATCTTGGAGGCAACGTTATTTTGACTTTCACGGGGTACATGCACAGAATTACCACATCTTTACACCAGCTGTTGGCAAAGACTGGGCACTGGCATGGGGAAGTCAGCCTTGGATTAAAAATTTACCTTATTCTAACATTGCTTATTCTTATGATTTTAAGCCTGGAGAACCAGGTAAACTGATTGCAGAATTTTGGATTACACCTTTTGATTATGCTGGTGCTGAAGGTCCAGAACGTTCGGTGGAATCTAATTTGTACGATAATAAAAAAATTGGACTTACCTGGGCTATTATTGATTACGATGATGTGAATGATGAAACTAAAAAAGGGTTTTGGAATTTATCTAAAAACCATAAAATGTATGGTAATTCTAGTATCGGAACCATTTTTACGTTGCAACCACTGGAGGAAAAATATCAGAATACTTTTGAAGCCAAATGGTCATTCATAGTGACAAACATGAGTAAACGTGAGGTAACTTTTAAAGACGAAAGCCTAGGAAAAATTAACAAATGGCATTGGGATTTTGGTGACGGTACTAGTTCTGACGAACAAAATCCTATACACCAATATAAAGAACCTGGTAAATATATAGTAGTATTAGATATTGAAGGTCCTGATGGAAAATCCCGTATGGCTAATGTATGGGACGTAGCGGTGTATTAAGTGGAAAATATTTTAAAATAATAAAAACATAAATTCATGTTACAAATGCAACAATGGAATAAGAATCTGGCTCTCATATTAGCATTTATGGCATTTAGTACCATTACACATGCTCAGGAATTTTGGCAAAAGATTTCCAATCCCACCATGGAAGAAATGGCTTCAAAATTTAAAGACTATCCCTCTGTTTATTCACAGACTGTTACTTGGGGGTGGGAAGGCAATATAACAAGAGAAAAAATAGCAGCAAATCTAGATATTTTTAAAAATCACGGGCTTTTTACGGTAAGTATAGAAGCTGGATATGGTATGCCTTTTGAATACCTATCTGAAGGTTGGTTTGAAAGTGTTAAAATAGCTGTTGAAGAAGCAAAAAAGCGAGACATGCATGTTTGGATTATTGATGAAGGTAAATATCCAAGTGGTTTTGCAGGTGGTAAATTCAATAAGGAAAAACCAGAATTGAGAATGCAAGGGCTGGTAGTCAAAGAAAAAATTCCTTTCAAGGGAGGTGAAACTTTTACTAAAAAAACATCTTCAAGCATTATTAGTGCCATTGCTACCAATCAAAACGACCAAAGTAGTCAAGTAATTCCTATCAATTCAAACGGTATTAATTGGAAAGCTCCTGCTGGTAATTGGGAAATATTATTAATTGAGCATAAGTTTAAAACATCAGTTACCCGAGCTGTCAATAATCCTACGCATGGTAAAGACACCACTAATTCTTTATGTGATTATTTGAATCCTCTTGCTACAAAACAATTCCTTGAGTTTACCCATGTTCAATATAAAAAATACATTGGTAGTGAATTTGGAAAGACCGTTTTAGGTTTCCGTGGTGATGAACCAGATTATGGCTTTACGCCTTGGACACCCAAACTGCCAGAAGAATTTAAAAAACTAAAAGGTTATGACATTGTACCTTATTTAGGAGTGATTTTCATAAAATACCTAACCGTTGAACAACAGCGAATGAAAGCTGATTATTGGGATGTTTGGTCTTATATGTTTGGTAAAAACTTCTTTGATGTTCAAGCCGAATGGTGTAAAGCCAATGGTATAGAATATGTAGTACACCTCAATCACGAAGAAAAAATGATGAGTCTTGTACGGTCGGGAGGCGATTTTTTTAGAACTATGAGACATGTTGGCGTTCCTGGTGTAGATGCTATATGGCTACAAATTTGGCCTGATAAGGTGGCAGATTATCCAAAGTTGGCCTCATCGGCTGCTCATATGTATGGTAAACCACGGTCTTTAAGTGAAAGTTTTGCGGCATATACTATTAAACCTAGTGTGCCTCAAGCAAAATGGGTAATTGATTATCAGTTAGTAAGAGGAATCAACTTATTTGAGTATATGTTTTGGCCTATAAACGAAACCAAAGTACCAAATGGATATTTAGGGGATGATGATTTTATACCCGTGGCAAAATATTCCAATAGAGCTTCTTATTTATTATCAAACGGCATTCCCGTAGCACAAGTTGCTCTTTACCATCCTACAGGTAACTTATGGATGGGAGATGAAGCTGCAAATACAAATACTTTAGATATTGCACAATCACTTTCGGAGCATCAGATTGATTATGATTTTGTTGATGATCAAGGTTTAGAATCTGTTTTTACATTAGAAAAGAAAGGCTTTAAAAATTTGAGTGGGCAAATTTATACTACTGTAATTATACCTACCATCAACTATATTTCAAAAAAGGTTTTAAATCGATTGGATGCTTTTACAAAGCATGGAGGACAAGTTATATTTATGGGCAATCATCCAAAACTATCTATTGAAAAAACGTTTTTAAACGCAGAAAATACATCTGAATTTAATTGGGGATACATAGAGCCTACAGGCAAAGTAACAAATGCTATGTTATCTAAAATAACATCAAAAGATGTGAGGTTTGAAACATCAATTCCTAGTATAAAATACCTCCATCGCACATGGAAAGATGCAGAAATGTATTTCTTTTTTAACGAAAGTGACCAAGAACAAACCACAAAAGCAAGGTTTAAGGGCAATGGAGATGTAACGTTATGGGATGCGGCTTCAGGCGAAATCTCACCCATAAAAGTAATTTCAAAAGATGTAGGTGCAATTAGTATTGATTTGCATTTGAATGCTCATGAAACTAAATTCATTGTTATTGGTTCATCAAAAAAATAATTTTATACATGAAGAAAATACTCTTTTTAATCTGTTTTTTTATTGGAATGACCAGTTTAGTTTACGCTGCAAAACCCCATCCTCCAAAAGAATATTTAATCACTCTGTTTGGCGCCAAGGGAGATAGCGCTACTCTGAACACGAAAGCTATACAAGCATGCATTGACAAGTGTAGTGCAGATGGTGGTGGCACCGTAGTGATTCCTAAAGGTGTATTTATAAGTGGAGCGATATTCCTTAAAAACAACGTTAATATTTTGATTGAAAAAGACGGAACATTAAAAGGATCTGTCAATCAAAATGATTACCCGCAAATAGAAACCCGTTGGGAAGGCACAGAGAGAATATGGACAGCTGCGCTATTAAACGCTGAGAGTCTTAAAAACTTCTCTCTAACTGGAGAAGGAACTATAGATGGTTCTGGAGATATATGGAGAGTAAAAAAACTAGAAGCATCTCATAATAAAAGATTAGGACGCCCTCGTTTAATAGGTATTCAAAACTGTGAAAATGTTAACATAGAAGGATTGCGCATACACAATCAAGCATCTTGGGGTTTGTTTGTGCTATATAGTACTGACGTAGCTATTAAAGGGTTAAATATTACTGCCGACCATAATATTCCTAGTTCTGATGGGATAGATATTGATTCGAGCAATAAAATCCATATTTCAGATACTTTTATCGATGTGAATGATGATTGTATCTCTATTAAATCCGGGAAAGATGAAGATGGTCGTCGGGTAAATCGTCCTTCTGAAAATATTCTTATTGAAAATTGCCACTTTGCTTATGGACACGGAGGTGTTGCTATGGGGAGTGAAATGTCAGGTGGCATTAGAAACGTTGAAATACGCAATTGTATTATTGATTCTCAAAATTGGGCACCAATACGTTTTAAATCACAACCAAGTCGAGGAGGCATTGTAGAAAATATTACTTACCGAGATATCACGCTAAACAACACTAGAAAGGCATTTGAGTTTAATATGGCATGGCGAATGATTAATCCAAAACCTCCAGCTAAAAAACTTCCTATAGTGCGAAATATTAAAATTATTAATGTTTCGGGCACTGTAGATTCTGTAGGAGATATGAGCGGTCTTGAGAATAGCCCAATTTTAGGGGTAACGTTCGAAAATTGTAATATAACGGCTAAAAAAGGATTTACATTAAAACATGTAAACGATTTAGATATCTCTGGACTTACCATCAATGGCGTGACGGGTGAAGCTATAATAAAAGAATAAGTAACGAAATAATTAATAACTAAACAAATAACCATGACATTTTCAAAACACATTTTATTAAAAATTTTTATTATGTTTTTGAGCCTTTATACATTTGGGCAATCAAAAAACAACAAACAAATACCGCATTTACAAAAAAAAGGGGAAGCTACCCAATTAATTGTTGATGGAAAACCTTTTCTTGTTTTAGGAGGAGAACTTCATAATTCAAGTACCTCAAATCTTACTTATATGGAACCTATTTTTCCATACCTATCTTCAATCAATCTTAATACCACACTTGCTGCCATAAGTTGGGATTTAGTTGAGCCTAAAGAAGGTAAGTATGATTTCACCCTTCTTGATGGCGTATTAAAACAAGCAAGACAAAACAATATGCGTTTGATGATATTATGGTTTGGTAGCTGGAAAAATGGTCTGTCGCACTACGTCCCTGATTGGGTAAAAGCCGATTATAAGCGTTTTCCTAGAGTAAAATTAGCCGATGGAAATGCCACAGAAACTATTAGCCCTTTGTGTACGGAAGCTAGAGATTTAGATGCCAAGGCATTTGAAGCCCTAATGAAACACCTTAAAAAAAATGATACAGAACGTACTGTAATTATGGTACAAGTGGAGAACGAAGTAGGTATTATTGGTGCTGCTAGAGACCATTCTAAAGCTGCTAATAATGAATTTGCTAAACAAGTTCCTGAAGCTTTAATTTCATATATTAAACAAAACCAAAACGACATACTACCAGAACTTAAAAAGAGATGGGAAGATGCTGGGGCATTAAGTTCGGGTACTTGGACTGAAGTATTTGGAACAGGTTACCGTACAGACGAAATTTTCATGGCATACCAATATGCTACTTATATGGATGCTATAGCCGCGGCAGGAAAAGCCGAATATGATTTACCTATGTTTGTAAATGCATGGATTGTTCAGCCTGAAGACCATATCCCAGGGAATTACCCAAGTGGTGGTCCGCAATCCATCAATCATGACATATATCGTATGGCGGCACCACATATCGATATTTTAACTCCTGATATCTATCTGCCCGATTTTAAAGAAATTACAGATTTATATACCCACAAGTGGAATCCACTTTTCATACCAGAATCATTTACAGATTCCATTGGAGTTGCAAGTGCTTTCTACACTATTGGTTATCATAAAGGCATTGGTTATTCTCCTTTTGGAATTGATGGTTACAGAGGAAAAGAAAACAACAACAATATCAAATTGTCCAAAGGTTATAAGTTATTAGCAGATATGATGCCAGTGATAACAGAGGCACAATCTTCAGGTACCATTACGGCTGCTTATTTAAAAGATGACAAACCTGAACAAACTATTATTTTGGGTGATTATAAAATTGAAGTTGCTTTGAGAAGAACACGTGGGCAAAAAAGCAAACTAAAAATGGGTTATGCCATCATTATAAACAATGCACCAAATGAATTCATTTTAGCGGGTGAGGGACTTCAATTTACTTTTTATCCAGCAACGCCAGGGCCTAAAACCGTAGGTTTTGCTTCAGTATATGAAGGTGAATTTAATAATGGGGAATGGACTGCTGGCAGAAAATTAAACGGCGATAATATTATGCTAAATTACGTTTTGGCAGACGAAGCCGCACAAAACAAAACAGGTAGTGTTGCAAGGTTTGAAAAAAGTGAACCAGAAGCACTTAAAGTAAAGCTTTACCGATTCGAATAAAGTCTATTATTTCAACATAAATCTCTTAAAAAGATAAAACAAGTTGTATCTTTTTAAGAGATTTAAATTCAATTTGTCACTTTCATGAAACTAATTAAACTATTTATTTTACTGTTTTCTACTGTTGTGTTTTCGCAAAAAACCGAAACACAATATCTATCAGGAACAGATGCCACAAATACTGTTGAATGGGATTTTTTCTGTTCAGACGGGATGAATTCTGGTAAATGGTCAACCATTGCCGTACCATCTTGTTGGGAGCAACAAGGTTTTGGAAATTATAATTATGGAACCAATCCATTTGAGGAACGTAAAAATGAAACTGGGCTATATAGATATAATTTCAAAGTACCAAAAAACTGGAAAAACAAAGAAATTACGATTGTTTTTGAAGGTGTGATGACGGATGCTGAAGTTAAAATAAATGGAAAATTAGCAGGCCCTATACATCAAGGAGCATTTTATCAATTTAAATATGATATTACTAAACTCATTAAGACTGACACAGAAAATAAATTGGAAGTTTTTGTAAAAAAACATTCTGATAATAGGTCTGTTAGCCTTGCAGAACGTAAAGCTGATTTTTGGGTTTTCGGAGGAGTTTTTCGTTCCGTATTTTTGGAAGCTAAACCACAAATTAACATAAATCGTGTTGCTATTGATGCCAAAGCAAATGGTTCGTTTCAAGCAGATGTATATATCAAAAATCCAAAGAAAGTTTCCTCATTACAAATAGAAATTCAAAGTTTAACAGGTGAGTCTGAAGCTGTATTTCATCAAGATATTATTTCAGAAATCACCAGAGTTTCGGTGGAACTTAAAAATCCAAAAACATGGAATCCAGAAACGCCTAATTTATATCATGCATTATTTTCTATTTTAGATAAAAACGGTAAAGTAGTTCATCAATATAAAGAACGATTTGGTTTTAGAACTATTGAAGTTCGTGAAAGTGATGGTATTTATGTAAATAACGTAAAAATAAAGATGCAAGGAGTTAACAGGCATACCTTTCATCCAAAATACGGAAGAACCTCATCTAAAGAACTAAGTATAGAAGCCGTTAACTTAATGAAAGAAATGAATATGAATGCTGTGCGAATGTCTCATTATTCGCCCGACAAACATTTTCTTAACGCTTGTGACTCTATTGGATTGATTGTTTTAGATGAACTAACCGCATGGCAAAAACCATCATACGATGATGTTGTTGGAAGGAAATTATTGGAAGAATTAATTGCGGATGATGTAAATCACCCAAGCATTATTCTTTGGAGTAATGGTAATGAAGGCGGAGAGAATAATAATTTAAACGATGATTTTACTCAATTAGACATTCAAAAACGAAAAGTAATTCATCCGTGGCAAGATTATGATTTAACCAATACAATACATTATATCAATTATAATTATTTAGCAAATGACGGTTTTAGCAAACGAAAAGTTTTTTTTCCTACCGAATTTCTCCATGGGCTTTATGATGGTGGACATGGTGCAGGACTAGATGATTATTGGTTTAGAATGTGGAATGACCCGCTTTGTGCAGGCGGTTTTTTATGGGTATTTGCAGATGAAGCTGTTGAGCGTACCGACCGAAATAATGAATTGGACACAGACGGAAACCATGCTCCTGATGGTATTGTTGGGCCTTATAATGAAAAAGAAGGTAGCTATTTTACTATCAAAGATATATGGGCTCCTATTCAATTTGAAAAGCGATATATAACCCCAGAATTTAATGGCATACTAAATATTGAAAACAGATATTTTTATACCAACTTAAATCAATGCTCTATAATAGCTGAATGGGTGAATTTTTCAAAACCCGATGAACAAGCAAACGAAACGATTGGAAAAACAGAAAAAATTTCAATAAATCTAGCTCCTACAAATAAAGGACAATTACAAGTTGAACTTCCCAAAAATTGGCAGCAATTTGATGCGCTTCGTATTGTAGCAACGAATCAATATGGAAAAAACATTAACACTTGGAATTGGCCAGTTAAAAATGCTGTAACAAAAACAGATGAATTAATTCCCCAATCTTCCGCCCCTAAACCGAGGCTGGAAGAAACAGCTTCAGAACTAAACGTAACATTAGAAAATTTGAATATTACATTCAACAAACAAAATGGTACTATTATTAAACTCTTAAAAAAGGGTGTACTTATTCCACTAAGTAATGGCCCTGTTTTTGTTAGTAAGAATAAAAAAGTAAAAGCATCTAAACATTATTTTGAAAACAATAAATTAATCATAGAAGTCACATTCGAAAATAACGATTATTTTAAGTGGAAGATTGACAATAATGGTATGGTTGGTCTTGATATTACTTATGAACCAAGCAATAATTGTTTATTTGCAGGTGTTACTTTTGACTTTCCAGAAAAATACATTACTGGTATGAAATGGTTAGGAAATGGGCCTTATCGTGTATACAAAAATCGTATGAAAGGCGTTAATTTTGGCCTTTGGGAAAAGGCATATAACAACTCCATAACTGGAGAGTCAGGTTACTTGTATCCAGAATTTAAAGGGTATCATTCAAATATTTATTGGGCTGAAATACAAGGAAAGGAAACTCCTGGTTTTAAAGTTTATGTACAAAGTAATGATATTTTTCTACGTATGTTAACTCCAGAAAATGCGACAGATCCAGGTGAAACCAAGATGGAATATCCTTCGGGAGATATTTCATTTCTAAACGGAATAAACGCTATGGGCACTAAATTTAAAGATGCCTCTGCATCAGGTCCGCAATCTATTCCTTATTACTTTAATTCAACAAAAATTCATGGTGGAAAATTACAAATGAATTTGGTTTTTGATTTTAATTAATTTAAAAAATGAACCGTTTAGACTAAAAACCTGTGCACCTTTTTTAATTGGACTTTCTGTGTTTCTACATTTCTATTTACTTGAAAAATAGTCAAATCTAATTCTGAATACAATGAAGCTTCAACCTGCATTTCATAATCCATGGCTTTACCCAATCATCTTTGTTAATGCATTGGGAAAACCTATTTTATAAGTCTTAGTTTCATTCTTTGAACATGAATAAAGACATATTACAAATATGATAAGTAAATATTTTTTGAATAGTTCATTCCTAATTTAAATAAAAAAACTGTTGTACTGCAAGATATTGAAACATTAGAATTAATCCTTTAATCTAATTTATGATTTCATTCCTTTCGAATAATTATTTTATTTGTTAATAGACATAATAACAAATATCTTACAATACCCATTTCGTCCTTTAGATTTGTATTGTTGTTTTTCATATTCTATAAGAATATAACTTTACAAAAAAAGAATGTAATAAACTTTTTTATATTCTTTCTCCATCACTTGATTTTTCACATATGCCCATATCACTTCCTCATTTGAATATTATCCAACAGTATTGGCATAAAAACCGCTAGTCCAAAATTTACCTCCCCACAGTTTTCAACTTAATCTCAGGAAACCTTTTAAACAATTCTTTTGCAGTAATACTTTTTAACATGGCAATCATTTTAGAAACTGAATAATTTGGAACACTTTGAACTAAAAAATAAACGTGATTTGACTCATAACCTATCTCTATAAAATGAACCTCATAACTTTCTGAAATTTCCAAACAAACATCTTTTAACCCTTCTCCTATTTCTTTAGTGATTACTCCCTTTCGATATTTCAACGGAAATACCAAGTGATAAAGTAACAACGTTTTTATTATGTCTCTTAAAAATGTATTCACTCATTATTCGAAAGCACACTTTTTCAAAGTGTTATAAAAAAATCTCATCGTTATTCATTTATTTTTTCTATTTTAATAAGAAATTAAGAGTTTATTAAATTCAAAAAATTAACCAACCTCTAAACATACTCTGTGAACAATTATTTAAATATCTCTATTAAAGCAGCTGTTGAGGCTGGGAAAGAAATTTTAAAAATTTATGAAAATGAATTTAAAATTGTTGAAAAAGAAGATAAATCACCTTTAACAGAGGCAGATACAGCTTCTAATAATATTATTACTCATTATTTAAAGGACACAAAAACACCAATTATTAGTGAAGAAATTAAGAATATCGCATTTTCTGAACGAAAGAAATGGAAAACCTGTTGGATTGTTGACCCATTAGATGGAACAAAAGAATTTATTAAAAGAAACGGTGAGTTTACAGTAAATATAGCTATGGTTGAAAATGGAATCCCAATCTATGGGGTTATATACGTTCCAGTTACCAGAGAACTCTATTATGCCGATGTTTCTAAGGGCGAAGCATATAAAACGCTCTTAAATAATGAACATGAATCGGATAAAGATTTTTTTTTAAAAACAGATTTAATCGCTCCTACAAAAGATACTGAAAATCTTCTAAGAGTGGTTGGAAGTCGTTCGCACATGAATGACCATACCCTTAATTTTATAGATGAACAGAAAAAAAACTACAAAGAAATAGATATAGTTTCTAAAGGTAGTTCCTTAAAATTTTGTCTTGTTGCAGAAGGGAAGGCCGATATTTACCCAAGATTTGCTCCTACCATGGAATGGGATACCGCAGCCGGACATGCTATTTGTAAAGCCGTTGGGCTGTCTGTTATTTCAAAAGAAACAAATAAAGAATTGTTATACAATAAGAATGATCTATTGAATAGCTATTTTGTAGTTAGAAAATAATGGCAGATGATTCACATAAACGTCATGTATTAAAGGCAATAACTTGGAGACTGGTAGGTACTCTTGATACTATAATATTATCTACATTTATTTCAGGGGATGCAACTATAGGTTTAAAGATTGGTATATCAGAATTTATCACCAAAATGATTTTATACTATTTTCATGAGCGTATTTGGTATCGATTCAATTTACCTAACAGTAAGAAAAGACACATATTAAAAACTTTTAGTTGGAGATTTATAGGTAGTTTAGATACATTTATATTATCCTGGATAATTTCTGGAAACCCTTTAACAGGACTAAAAATTGGTATAGCAGAAGTGCTTACAAAAATGATTTTGTATTATCTTCATGAAAGAATATGGTACGGATCTAACTTTGGTTTAGAAAAAAAAAAAAAAAATAGACTTCAAAGATGAAAAACAATGTGTTTCAACAAAATTATATAATTACACGTAAGGAAAGAATGTTAGCCAATGGTCATAATTCTTTCCTAATATTTTTTACGGGATTATCTGGATCAGGCAAATCTACTATTGCGTGTACTTTAGAAGAAAAACTATTTGAAAAAGGGTTTAAAACCTATGTTCTTGATGGCGATAACATTAGAAAAGGAATAAATAGAAATCTAGGGTTTTCACCAGAGGATCGTTCCGAAAACAACCGGCGCATAGGTGAAATTTCTAAACTATTTATAGATGCTGGCATTGTTGTTTTAGCGGCGTTCGTTTCGCCCTATAGAAAAGATAGGGATTTTATAAAGAACACCGTAGGTCACCATAACTTTATTGAAATATTTATGAACACTAGTTTAGAGGAATGCGAGAGAAGAGATGTAAAAGGCTTGTATGCTAAGGCTCGTAAAGGAGAAATAAAAAACATGACTGGTATTAGTGCGCCTTATGAAAAACCTTTGAATCCTGATATTGAAATAACACAACAACGTTCTATAGAAGAAGCCGTTAATATAATTTACAATTATATAGAAGAAAAACTACAATTCAAGAAATAATAAATCTTTTTAGACCTTGAATATTTGATTCATTTTTTTCGTTTTAAATGTAAAATAAAAAACAACAAGCTTAAACCAATTAAAATAATTGAAATAACATAAAATAATTGGGCTAGTGAAATAATTTTTAAAAGTGGCAGCAACAAAATAGGAGATAAAAACTGCCCCATAAACCAAAATGTGGTTAACCTTCCTATTTCTCTACCACGTATTTCTATAGGTGCTAGTTGCATCACCCAAATATTAGCATTTGGTATTAAAACTCCCATGCCCAAACCAGTGAATATAACACCTAATATTACCATTAAAAAACTAGATGATATGGCCATTGTAATAAATCCCAAGGCCATTAAAAAATACCCCAAACAAAACACTTGTTGAAAATTCAGTTTATCCTTTATTTTTGAGTATGAAAAAGCTGAAACAGCCGAAAAAAAAGTACTAGAAGCTATTGCTATACCTATTAATGCGTTTTTTTCAACACCTAATGATTTTAAATAAAAGGGAACCTGAACTGGAATGATGAAAAATATAATCCACATCAGCATGATGTTTATAAAAACAAACCAAATAATTTTAGGTGATTTTATAGATTTATCTAATGGTTTTACTTCTAAATATTTTGTGGGTTCTTTTAAATACAAATAAGTAAATGGTAGGATAAGTATTGAAAAAAAGTAAAGCAAAAAAGGCACTCTCCAATTAATATCAGCCAAAAAACCACCAAGTGTTATAAATATTATACCTCCAATAGACATAACTGCTATTTGTATGCCAGCAAACTTCTGTCTCGCTTTTCCTTGATAATAATCTGCAACCAATGTAGTTACTATCGTCATTGAAATTCCAACACTAATACCCAATAAGGCTCTTCCTGCCAGGATAAGATAAATATTATCTAACCAATACCCTGAACTACCTCCAATTGCATACAAAACAAGTGCTATTCCTAACAATTTAAGACGCCCAAATTTATCAATTATCAATCCTGCACCTATGGCGCTTATGGCTATAAAAAGACCAGGAAATGACAACACAAGCTTAACTAAACTAGCTGCATTAGGTAAATAAGAAAATGATTTCGTCATATCAGGAAGTGACGCCGATATAGTTATCATGGACATGATTGTAAGACTACTCACTAACAATATAGTGGCTTTAACTTGCCAGCTTTCTGAATTCATTCTTGAAAAGAATTAATTAATAAGAAAAAGATAGTGTTGAAATAAATAATTAAACCATTTGACCTTTCATTAATTTTGGAAGCATTTCCTTAAAATTCTCTTTTTTATTTAAATGTGGAAGCGGTTCTTTTGGTTCCTTTACTCCTAAAAATTTACACAACGGCCCCCAACCATCTCTCACATCATAAACTAATAATTTATCGCTTGGCACACTTGCTTTTACGTCGGCAATATGTTCATTCCAAACTTTTTCAGCAAAGGCCTTATCTAGAAACTTACCTTCCAATTCATCAGCAAAAAAGACTTTCTTGAACCATTTAATAACTTTAACTACTTTTCGCGTCCTTGCACTTAAAAGCAATTTACTTATCATTTTAATTTTTTCAACTGGGGTTTGGGGTCCAGCCCTAAACACTGTACTATCAACACTTTTATACCAAGATTCAAAATCCCTAATAGTAAGAATTACCTTTGCATCAGGATAGTTTTTCATATGTTCCTTATACCATGGATACCCAGGAAAATCTACCGTACCATCATATCCTTCATAAAGCGCTTCCCAGTCTGTATTTCCTGTTTCATCGAGAGTTTTCCAATAATGAAGTCGCTCTGGGTTCACTAATAGCTCTTTCATATGGTACACATGTTTGCAGTAGCCCAAAGTTACAAGGGATACTTTTAGCGTATTGGTTCCTGTTCTTGGAAATCCAGCTCCTATAATTTTTATTGACATAATTATATGTTTTTTGGTTGGTTACTTATTTTATTGTCCACTCGCATTTGCCATTGGTGGCGGGGGCGGCATTTTAAAAATAAAAGGTTCTGGTTGTGTGTCAATGGGTTTTAAATCCTTTCCTTGAAATGCAGGATAATCCAAATCAAAATGCGTGCTTCTATATTGTGCATATTTAAAAGGTCCTATTGGTTGGGATGTACTACCATCTGGCAATTTATATTGATCATTATATGGATTCCAGTATTCCCAAACTATTTTTTTGTCGGGAGTAACTTCAAACAAACGACCAGTTACTCCTGAAGTAATTAGCGTGTTTCCGTTTTTTAATCTTTGAGCCCCTGAAATAAATGGTGAGTAGAAAGAGTATTTATCTGGAGCCATATATTCCCAAACTAGTTCAGAAGGCCCAATTGGTCCTTCTTCAGGAATAGAGTAAGATCCATTATCATTAGTTGGAGGAACGAACTCATAAACAGCACTGTAGTTACCAAAATCGCCTACTGCCACTTGTGGGTCTGGCGATTGCGCTTTTTGTAATGCGGCACCTAAACTAGGTAATTTATTGTTTGGATTATGGATGTCATTATTAAAAACAATCAAATGGCCTTCTCCAAGATATCCTTTAGGAATAAATTTAACATCGTGTTGCCCAAATAGCATTTGATCTTCTTTGGTTCCTCTACCATAGTTTTGCGGATTTCCCCACCTGTAAAGCAAGTCGCCTTCAGGACCTTTTGCTTCTTCTGTTGAAACACTATGGTCTATAATATAAATTTCACCAAAACCTGGAGAACTAAAAACTATTTGATCTAATTCGGCATTATACGAAACCGAATTAACATGTGTGAGATCGGAGTGCTGATTGTCAACCGTTGCATTTGATGTCATATTACCCATTTGTTTCATTTGCTCGATTTCTTCTTCATTCATTAGCGGGCCTTCTTCTGCACTTATAATATTAATGTTTATTTTACGTGGATTGTCTTTTATTACACCATAATTATTTTTTGAAGCATCAAAATCCTGTATAAGGTGATCCCATATATCCCATTCCCAAACAACCTCACCTCCATTTGGTTTTGTAGGTTTAATTTCAATGATTTTATCTATCCAAAGACCTCCTTTTAGAAGATTTTCTGGGTTTCTTCCGGCTTCAAGAGATTCTTCGGGAGTTCGAGCTTTATAACAAATGGCCAAAATATTGCCATTGGGCATGATTTCTATATCATGGTGAATAAGTTCAGTCTCATTTGCCAATTTAAAATCCCAAAGTAAATTGCCATCCCAATCATACTCTCTAATATAACCGGCTTGACCACCAAATGCAAAAGTTGGAAAATCATCATCTCTTTCAAGCCTAATTAAATGTCCGTTTTCTAGAAGATAACCATTAAGCATTGAGTTTAATTCACTTTTCCATACGTGAACAACATTACCATCTAAATCCATTAAATATGTTTTAGTACCTTCTGATGGAGAAAATAAAACATATCCTGGGGTCGCTTGGTTGGTCTTTAAAGTCAACCCTCTTTCTACTCTAACTGCAGCAAGAGGCCTAGTGTCTTCGGGCTTCCATTGGCGTACCTCAACCTCAGTCTTTTCAGCTGGTTCTTCTTTATCTGATTTACATGAAAAGGCCAAAAATAGTATGGCCATGAAAGTAATGGTTAAAAATCTTTTCATTATGGTTGATTATTAGTTAAAAATAATGGTAGGTTAATGACAATTATTGGGGAAGAAAATCACACGCCTAAATCTATTTAGGTCATCAGTCAAAAAATTCTATCGAATTTAACTTTTTTAATTGGAATTAAAAAAACTTTTTTTTATGATTGAGTTATTTATTTACTTCATAAACAGATTGATACAAAAAATTTAGAGAAATAGTTTTAAAAAAATGCGGTCTACAATCTATTATTTTTGACAAATCATTCATATACTTATGATAATCTACCAAACTACGAATTCGTTCACAATTACCTTCATATTGTTCTTTATAGATAGCAATATCATGATGTACGTGATATTCTTCATTAGCATATTCAAAATCCCATAACATTTTACTATCCCAACAATAGCACAAATACATACAAACCCGTAAAAAAGGCACTGATAACATTGTATTTAAAACAATATATTCATTATTTATAAGAGTTTTTTAATATTGAAATTTTGGATATGAATGGTCTCTCCGACTCCATAAAAAAACCCCGTAAACAATTAATTTACAAGGCTTTAAATTTTAGTTTGTGATTTTTGAGATAAAAATGTAGATTTTTTAATCTTCTTATTAAAACGCATTGGGTATAATCTGTTCTTTCTCTAACGACTTTATAATCGCTTTTACATAATTTGAAACAGAAGAATTGATTTGTCTCGGATCCACCAGATTATAGGATGCTACCCAAACCAAGGATTTTTCATTATTCGCTTTCAAATTATATAAAGAAGACTCAATGTGGTAAACTTTGTATCTATCGTAATAGCCATCAATGAAATAGGCGTCTTGATATAGGAAATAATACCATCCAAAACCTCGCCAATAATAATCCATCATATATCGATCACCACTGTAAGATTCTTTTTCATCAACACCCTTTACGACAGATATCAATATTGCATCAAAACCGTCTTGAGTAAGTTTTTTTATTTCATTTTGAATATCTTTTTCCGTTTGCTTTAAGCTTGTAAATGTTGACTCAAATACATCATAACTTTCAACAGCTTCTATGCCTCTTTTATTAAGTTCTGTTTTTAATTGCTCTTCAAATATTTTCCTTGCCGTTAGATTTTCTGTTAAACCAACAACTAAAACTTTTTTAGGATGAGAAATAATAAGCGCTTTATTAACCCAAGTGTCTGTCATTCTAGCAGAGGAACAACTCGCTAAAATCAATATTACCATGACATACGTTATTGCTCTAATAATTTTAAATAATTTATACATATTTGTTTTAACTTTTCAAATATTTTCATCACATATCCATCAAAACATCAGGATAATGAATAGGACTAATTAAGAACACAAACACTAAAAACATGATAGTCTGAAACACCCACATTAAAAGCGGAAATGTAATCAACTCACCTTTTGTTGCTGGTGGACGAACGGAATCCGCAATCAATCCATGAACACCAAAGCTAAACACCAAAAATGTAGGATTATCAAAAACATGAATCACTAATAATTTAGCTTTCATTTTAACACTCATGTTATGAGCATACTTTAATGCTAATTCGGAATTTTCTGAATAATCGGTAGCATACAAGATTGTTTTCATTGCACTACTTTTTCAATTTAAAACTCAATTTACGCCCCTAATCAGGTCTAACAAATGACCTAGGTCATTTACCAAGAAATGATGTTTTTCTATCTTTATTTAATAAAATTAAAACCACGAAAAACTTTAGAAACAAATAAAAAAAACATTTCCGAATTACAAATCACTATTAAACTGGTGTATCAATAAATACAAGGTGTTACTTAAAACAATTACAAAAATATTAGAGTGTTCTTTATTCACTAATCTAAATACAATAAAATGAAAGTCTCGTTTGAAAGAAAAATTCTACTAGGCTATATAATTAACATAGTTGTAATCATAGCACTTGGTCTAATTTACTGGAAATACATGCCTTTATCAACCAATAAATTATGGCATTGGATATCTTTAGTATTAATTGTGCTTTCCATAGGCATGTTAACCACTGTTTATTTTATTCTCAAAGCACAACTTAAAGCTAAAAAAGAATCAGAAGAAGAACTACTAAAGAATCAAAAATTAATGCAATCCATTATTAATAACACTACAAATGCGATTTCGGTTAAAAAAATCAATGGAGAATACATATTAGTAAACAAACAATACCAAACATTTTTTGAAGCAAAAGAGACCAATTTAATTGGAAAAACAAATGCCGACTTTTTAACAAAGGACATTGCAGACAAATATAGAAGTGCAGATTTAGATGTTATAAAAGCAGGTAAAGACATTCAAGTCGAAGAAATTATAGAAATATCAGGAACACCTCATACCTTTTTATCAGTTAAGTTTCCATTAAAGGATACTTCAAATAGACTATATGCTATCGGAACCATTTCAACAGATATAACCGAAAGAAAAAAACTATCAGAATCTTTAAAAGCTGCCGATGCTTTTTTTAACATCTCTATAGATAGCTTGGTCATTGCTTCACAAAACAAATTCATAAAAATAAATCCTTCTTTAAGTAAGATATTAGGATATAATGATAAAGAGCTTTTAAAAAAACCGTTTACAAATTTTATTTTTCCTGAAGACATTGAATTAACAAAAGAAGAAATTAAAAAACTTAAAAAAGGAACAAACGTAATCAACTTTAAAAACCGTTGGATATGCAAAGATGGTTCTGTAAAATGGTTGTCATGGAATGCAACAGCCGATAAAACAACTGGAACATTATACGCTATTGCTACAGATATTACTGAAAAAATAAAGCTTGAAGAAGAAAAGGAAAACACTTTAAACGCATTATATGAAAGCCAACAAAAACTAAATATGATTCTGGAAAATATTAATGATGGCGTGCTTGTTGCAAATACCAGTAAAGAAGTGATATTAGCTAACGATGTTGCCAATGCCCTTTTTGGAATAGAAGACGATTCTAAAATTCCTATCAATTTTTCTGACCACTTTAAAGTTCTGTTTCCAGACGGGAAGAAAACATTTCCAGTACAAGACCTTCCTGCCGAACGTGCTTTAGTTGGCGAAGTTACTGACAATGTAGACATCATATTAAAAGATTTAGAAACCAAAGAAATGCATAGGGTTTTATTAAGCGGCAGACCCATAATTGATAATGAAGGTCATGTAGTTGCAGTAGTTGTAACCATTAAAGACATTAGTAGATATAAAAAATTGGAAGAGGAGTTAGAACAAAAAGATCAGGAATCTAGACCAAAGATTGGCTTTAAAAATATAAAGCAAAAAAAGACAAACTAACACCCATCAAGTCATATCGAGTGTTGTATTTATTGTAAATAAAAGCACCACCTACTTTCCTAATTCAATTGATTGATATCATAGTCGTTTACAAGTAGTACTTGTATTTTTACCAAATACTCTGGACTTACTATTAACCTGTAACGGTTACTTATAGTTATCAAATTGTTTTTATTTAACTTTAAGCTTAAGAAACGAGCCTCTTAAAAATATTATCTCCCAAAAGGATGATTCTACAGGTAACGATTAAAAAAACAGATATAATCACATGAAAAAACACCATACTATTATAATAGCAGGAGCAGGTGGCATTGCCCAAGCTGTAGCACTTATATTGTCAGAATGGAGCAAAGTCCCACCAACAATTTACATAGGTAATAGAACACATTCTAAAGCACAAAAACTAGTAGAATGGATTAAAAGTGGCATTACTAAATCTTGTAACATAGAATCATTTCTTCTTTCTGAAGAAGGTCTTACTAAAGAGATGAAAGAAATCTTTAAGCAAGGAGAGATCATCCTAGATTGCCTACCAGGAACCCTAGCACCAAAAATAGCAGGTTATGCTAAAGATTATAATATGCACTATGCAAACCTGACAGAATATATTGCAGAAACCCAACAAATCATAAAATTAGCAAAAGATGCAACTACAGGTTTTGTACTCCAATCGGGTCTTGCGCCAGGCTATATTGACGTATTGGCAAATCATCTTTTTAAAGAATTTTGCACTGATTTTCAAGTAGACAAAGTAGACTCTCTAGTATTTAAGGTTGGAGCACTTACAAAAAATGCTGTTGCACCTCATTATTATGGTTTTACATGGAGTCCTGTAGGTGTTGCTACAGAATATATAAAAGAAGCCGAAGTGATTCGTGATTTCAAGAAAACAAGGCGTCCTTCTTTATCGGAACGTGCTGCAATAATAATTGATGGGATTACCTATGAAGAAGATTTAACTTCAGGAGGTGCAGCCAACTTACCAGATGCTTTATCAGGACAAGTAAATTCACTTGACTATAAGACTTTGAGACATTCAGGACATTATGCTTGGGTACAGGAACAAATTAATAATCTGGGTACTATTGATAGACCTATTGAAGCCTTACAGCTGATTATGGAAAAACAAATTCCGCATATTGAAGATGACCAAATTATAGTATATGCGGCAGTACAAGGTAAAGATACTCATGGAATCTTACGAAGAAATGAAATCTCAAAGAAAATTCTACCACAAAAAGTAGGCAAGCATCAATTAAGAGCCATACAAACAACAACGGCAGCACCTTTAATACAATCGGCTCAATTGCTATTAGAATCCTCTTTTAAAGGAGTCATTTTACAAAGTGAAATTGACCCAAAGGAATTTTTAAACGGAAATTTTATCGTTCCAATTTATGGAAATGTATAAATATATTTTGTTTCCATTATTAACATAGGCTTTGGATACTAATATAACATCTCAAATTCTTTAAGCCGTTTTTTAATTCTAAACTTATTTTAAAATACTTGATTGTATTTAACTAACATAATCTTTTATCTACACTATTCAAACTGACCCAAATCATTGTTTTGTTCCATTTTTAAATATATTTTGTTGTTTTAAATGAGCTTAAAACATGAAATTGAACAAAACAAAAATTCTGTTTCTTTTAGCTATCATTTTAGTTACTCATACAAATTATGCGCAAGACAGTATTCCGCTTAATTTAGAATCCGCAATTAAGCTAGCACTGGATAAAAACACAGATATTATCATTGCAAACTATCAAGTTTACACCTCAGAATTTGCTCTAAAAGAAGCCAAAGGTAATTTTTTACCCAAATTATATGCTTCTGCAAATTATAACAGAAATATTAATCGACAGGTTATTTTCTTGCCAACTGCTTTTGGAATGGGAGGAGGTGTAACTGAGCTTGGAGCGGATAATGATTATAGAGCTACATTAAATCTTTCCGTACCCATATTTTCTCATTTTAATAACAACAATAAAAAGCTTATAGAAACTAGGCTTAACTATCAAAATGAAGTAGCTAGAAATACACGACTAAATGTGATAAATAGCATTAAAAAAGCCTACTTCAACTATTTAATTGCTCAAGAAATGGTGAAAGTGCGACAAAAGCAATTAAAAAGTGCTCAAGAAACTTTTATAGATATAGAAAAAAGAAAGAAACTAGGGACACTAACCGATTATGATTTTACCACCGCAAAAGTTCAAGTAGCCCAAGCAAAAAATAGT
Organism: Flavobacteriaceae bacterium HL-DH10; assembly: GCA_031826515.1. NCBI lineage: Bacteria > Pseudomonadati > Bacteroidota > Flavobacteriia > Flavobacteriales > Flavobacteriaceae > Thalassobellus > Thalassobellus suaedae. Next base: position 523,816 of record CP134536.1, read on the forward strand.
TTATTAGAAGCACAAAACACCATACTCCCCTTGGCTAATAATTTAAAATTAGTATTGGGCTTAAAAAAAAATGACATTTTAAAATTAACAGAATCCGTAGCATTATTAGAACACGAACTTGTTTTTGAAGAAAATCCTTCAGAACTATTATCTCAAAACAGTACTTTAAAACAATTAGAAATAGATATTGAAGTAAAAAAAAACCAGATAAAACTAGCAAAATCAGCCTTCTTCCCCACTCTAGATGCTGTAGGAGCTTATAATTACCAAGCACAAGAAGACGGCTTTCATTTCTCAGATTACCGCTGGATAAATACGAGTTTTGTTGGCTTAAAATTACAATTTAGCATCTTTAATGGCAACATCACTAAAAACAAACTACAGCAAGCTAAAATAGCTAAAAACATTTCCGAAGAACAAAAAGAATACACTACAGAAGCTACCAAAATGCAATTACAAGTACTGTTATCGCAACTCGAATTTGCCAAACAAAAAACTGAAGTTCAGAAAGAAAACATGAACCTTACGGAAGAGGCTTTAAGACTCACAAAAAAACGCTATCAATTAGGTGTCGGAACCTTTTTAGAAGTCAATAACGCCGAATTATCATATACCCAAGCGCGTCTTTTCTGGTTACAAGCCATTTCAGATTACAAATCAGCGTACTACGATTACCAATTAGTAATAGGACAATATTAAACAGACATGAAAAAGTCTACCACCATCATATTAGGGATTATAGCACTACTTGTTATAGGTTATTTTGTTGTTAAACCAAAATTAGAAAACAAAAAACAGGAGTTCACCTATACTACTATAAAAAAAGGAGATATTGAAGCTATCGTCTCTAGTACAGGAACACTAGAAGCCATTAATACAGTAGAAGTTGGTACGCAAATATCTGGTACCATTTCAAAAATTTATGTGGATTATAATGATAAGGTAAACGAAGGACAATTATTAGCCGAAATGGATTTAAGACTTTTACAAACTAACCTGTTAACGGCACAAGCAAATTTAGCCGTAAACGAAGCGAGGTTTAAGCAAGCTGAAGAAGACTTTGAAAGAAATAAAGTATTGTACAAAGAAAAGGTGATTTCAGAGCAACAATACAACAGTTCTAAATATACTTACGAGCAGGTGTTAAGCAGTAAAAAAGCCTCCGAAGCTTCAGTAAAAAACATAGAAGTTAGTATGAGTTATGCGCGTATTAAATCACCTATAAATGGCACTATAATCGAACGAACAGTTGAAGAAGGACAAACTGTTGCTGCAAGCTTTGCCACACCTCGAATGTTTATTATAGCAGAAGATTTATCTAAAATGCAAATTCTGGCAGATGTAGATGAAAGCGATATTGGCTATATAAAAGACAGTATGCAAGTGCGTTTTTCAGTACAAACCTTTCCTGAAGTTAAATTTTATGGACTAGTTAGCCAAATCCGTTTACAACCCATAAAAATAAATAACGTGGTTAATTATCAAGTTGTGGTAGATGTAGACAATAAAAATGGAATGTTATTACCTGGAATGACTACGAATCTAGAGTTTATTTTAGATACGGCTTACAATGTTTTATTTATTAATAATTCTGCTTTGCGCTTTAGACCTAACGAAGCCATGCTAAAAGACATAAAACCTGTTCTAAAAGAAAAAACAAAATGGCTATTAGTAGATTCAATTCGACAAAATTTTATAGAAGCGATTACGAACGAAGAAACCTATACCCCTGCTAATTTCAAAAGTAATTTGCCATCACACATCAATGGCTTTTTTTATAAAGACGAAACAGGAAAAATAGATTTCAAATTCATAGAAACAGGAATAACATCTGGATTAGAATCTGAGATAAAAAAGTTTTTAGATGAGACACCACTTAGAGAAGGAGATAAAATCATTAACAGCATTAAAGAAAAAAAGTAAGGTGGAAACAAAAAGAGTCATAGAAACAAAAAAATTAAGTCGTATATTTAAAAATGGAGATATAGAAGTAAATGCCCTTACTGCAATAGATTTGATTATTGAAGAAGGTGAATTTGTTGCTATTATGGGGGCATCTGGTTCTGGAAAATCTACTTTATTGCATATTATTGGATGCTTAGACAGACCAACTTCTGGTGAGTATAACTTAGACGGTGTACGCGTTAATACCTTAAATAAAAATGAATTAGCAGATATTAGAAATCAGAAAATAGGATTCATTTTTCAGAGTTATAATTTGTTGTCTCGAACTACAGCTCTCGAAAATGTTGAGTTACCTTTAGTGTATGATAGAACAGGTCGCTTTTCTAACTCTAAGGAACTTGCTAAAAAAGCATTGGAACAAGTTGGCTTAGCAGATCGCATATACCATAAAATCAATGAACTTTCTGGCGGACAGCAACAACGTGTAGTCATTGCCAGAGCTTTGGTTAACAACCCTGCGCTTATTCTTGCCGATGAACCTACTGGGAATCTGGATAGCATGAATAGTATTGATATTGCAGACCTTTTTGTAAAACTAAATAATGAAGGAAAAACAATTATAATAATTACCCATGAAGAAGAAATTGCACAGTTTGCAAAACGCATGATTTATTTACGTGACGGCAAAATTTTAACCGATAAAATTATTAAAAACAGAAGCACAAAAGCAAGTGCTTTAAAAGATCTGGAAGCAACAGCTTAAATGATATAAAATGAAACAGCTATTTAAGTTATTTAAAGTCGCTTTTAAAGCCATCAATAAAAATAAAGGACGAAGCCTGTTAACTATGCTCGGAATTATTATTGGTGTGGCTGCTGTAATTATGACGATTTCTGCTGGCGAAGGTGCTACCAAACAAATTCAATCTCAAATATCTAATTTAGGAACAAACTTATTAATGATTTATACCAAGCACGAACATAGAGCAGGAGCAGATGTAAGAATGGGAAAACCAATTAATAAAAGGGATTTTGAAATTTTACAAAAAAATGCTGTTTGGATTTCAAAATTGTCGCCATTGGTCATATTTGGTGTCCAAGCCATTGGCCCTAACAACTATAAAACATCAGCTATTTATGGCGTATCTCATGAGTATTTTGATATTTTAAGTAGAGACATAGTTTCAGGAACTATTTTTAAAGAAGAAGATGTTAAAAATGCGAGTAAAGGTTGTGTTATAGGTCAGACCATTAAAGAGGAATTATTTGGAGGACTTGACCCAATTGGAAAACAAATAAGAATAGATAAAATTCCATTTACTGTAATTGGTTTATTAAAAGAAGAAGGCAAAGGCGCTATGGGACAAGATCAAGATGATCTTATTATTGCCCCATATACCACAGTTCAAAATAGACTTCATGGATATCACGGAGGCTATGATATGATTATGGCGAGCGCAATTAATGAAAATGCTATTGATGATGCCAAATTTGAAGCCACTATCTTAATGCGAGAAGCACATAAATTATTACCAACACAAGAAGATGATTTTGATATTACGACGCAAGTGGAATTACAAGAAATAACGGGTAACATTACTGGTATACTAACCATTCTTTTAGGAGCTATTGCAAGTATATCTTTAATAGTTGGAGGAATTGGTATTATGAATATTATGTTGGTATCTGTAACAGAACGCACTCGAGAAATTGGCACAAGACTTGCCATTGGAGCAAGAGAGAGTGATATATTAATTCAGTTTTTAATAGAAGCGATTACCCTAAGTTTAGTAGGTGGTATAATAGGAATTATTCTGGGTATTATAGGAAATCAGGTGGTCTATAAATTAACCAATTTTGTTATTCCTACATCTGTATCTTCTATTTTAATAGGTTTTGGGTTTTCTGTTTTTGTAGGTATAACATTTGGTTATTTTCCTGCAAGAAAGGCTGCCAAATTAAATCCAATTGACGCCTTACGTTATGAATAATCTAAAATTTTACACTATGAATAATTTAAAAAACATCTTAAAAGAAATCACACAGCTCACATTTAATATTGAAACCAATTATCCTGAGCTCTATCGCACGCTGGATGAGAACCCAATGACCATTCCTGCAACTGATCATCCACATATAGATAAAAAAATAATGGAAGACTATTTAGAGAGTCTAAAACAAATCCTTAAGAAATATTTAGAAACACAAAAAACAAATAATTAAACTGTTTATGGGAGAAATAGCGACATCAGACCGACAAATTACCTTGTTTTACAGCTCTAAATCTGTTAGAGCAAAACAAACTTTGGCATACGCCAAAGCCGAAGGATTACCGATTCAAGATATTGATATCTTAAAAGTAAAATTGACAGGAACACAAATCACAGAATTGGCAGATAGATTACATATAGAAATAAAAGATTTAGTTAACCAAGAGCATCCAGCATATACATCGCGTTTTGAGCATCATAATTTTTCTTCAGAAGACTGGATTAAGATGATAAGAAGCAATCCAGAAATCATGAAACAACCTATTGCATTAAGAGGCAAAAAAACTATTTTAGTAGAGACCCCAACCGATATTATTAAAATCTAGTTGTTAGATTATTTCACATAAAACATCAATCAATGCGGGTGCTTTTCAGATACACAATTCAAATTTAGGAATGCAAAGGAAGTGTTAATTTAAAGGTACTACCTTCACCAAGTTTACTAGTAAAAGAAATTGTACTATTAATTAGTTTGACGTAGTGTTTTACAATACTTAAACCAAGTCCTGTTCCTTGAATATTGACAGCATTTTTTGCTCTAAAGAATTTTGCAAAAAGATACTCTTGTTCTTTTTCAGGTATACCAATACCTTTATCTTCAATTTCTATATGCAAAACAGCATTATTTACATAAGTTCTAATTTGCACATCGGTTTTTGAATATTTTGTAGCATTAGAAATTAGATTTAACAGCACATTTCGCAAAATCTTTTTATCTACAAAAACCTCTATAGGACTTTTTTGAACGTAATTAATTTTTTGTTTCTCTTTTAGCATCCAACTAAATTCTTCAATTATATCAATAATGAATGCTTCTAAATCGAAAGTTTCTTTACTAGTTGTAACAATTCCACGTTCAAGCTTTTCCATAGAAAGAAAGTCTTCTAGTATACTCGTTAGCTGATTTACGGAAGATTCAATACGTTGTACATGCGGTCCTACTTTATCATATTGTTTTAACTCGTTATATTTATTAATTAAAATTGCTGAAGATAGAACACTAGTAAGCGGTGTCCGAAACTCATGTGAAGCCATAGAAACAAAGGCACTTTTCATTTCGCTTATAACTTTTTCCTTTTTTAATGCATCATTTAGTCCTTTGGTTCGCTCTTCAACAATTTCTTCTAACTCTTCGGTATATTTTTGCTGTCTTAATTCTAATTTTTTTCGTTCAGTAATATCTTCTCCTGCTATAAGGGTTCCTATAAGTTTATTATTGTCGTCCAAAAGTGTTACGTTAGTCCAAAACATTAAACGCAATTCATCATTTCTGCATTTTAGGAAGCTTTCAAAACAAGGATTTAGCAATCCGTTTTCATTCTCAATACTTTGATGAGAAAGCGGTACTCCATTAGTGCCTACAAAACTAATAAAGTTGTCAAACCAATGCTTTCCTAGTATTTCAGAACTTTCACACTTTAAAAGATCGCATCCTTTTTTATTAATCATTTGCACCTTATACTGAGGGTCTATCAAAAGAAAAACAACAGGTGCCAGATTAAGGTATTCTTGTATTTTCTCTTTTTCCTTTTGTAAACTTTTATGTTGTAATTGTAAAATTTCGGCTTCTTTGAGTTCCGTAATATCTATTAATGATACTCTGCAAACTGTATCATTCGTTTTTTGATTTTTTGTAATAGCTCCTTGAAGTAAAGCAGTAAAGCTACCTTTGGTTTTGTGCTTAATCTCAATTTCAAAAGAATGCAGTATCCCAGTTTCAAAGGCTTTTCTCAGATTTAAAAATAATGTTCGTGATTCTCCATTTGTAATATATGCAGAAAATGGTTTTTCGATAAGAAAAGAACGTTCTATACCCAATAAATCACAGGCTGTAAGATTGATGTTTTTAATAATCGCCTTTTCATCTAATACCAAATAGCCTATTGGTGCAAAATCAAATAAGTCTGTGTATTGATCACGTATTTCCTCTAGTCTGTGCTGAGTTTCCCGCAACTCTTCATTTTGCATTTCTAGCTCTACCTGATGCACTTCTAATTCATGAAGCAAGGATTTAGATTCCTCTAAAGTAAGGTTTTCTATTACATTAGATTTTTCTCTAATTTTTGCTTCTGCCTTAGCACGTAAATTATTTTCCGCAGAGCTTTTAGACATTTTTTTATTCCTTTATAAACTGTTCTGTTTGGACTTCTCTAAGTTCTGTAACATCGGTTGAAGTACAAGCTATACCATTAATAATTTTGTTTTCATACAAAGGTCTAACCGTTAAATCGTAGCGCTTAATTTGGCCACCCATTTCTATTGAAACTGTTTGTCGGATTGACTCACCTGTTTTTAGGACTTTTTTCTTTATTTTTTCAAGTTTTTTTGTGTCTTTTTCTGTAAAGAAATCCTTATCTGCTTTTCCTTCAATATTTCTATATTTAATTTCTGGATACATATTTGCAATACCTGTATAAATAAGATTTTTATCTTGTGTATACACAATAGTCTTGGTTGATTCCAGCAAATGCTCATAATTTTCTTTGATCTTATTTAACTCTTCTGCTAGTGTTTTTTCTACTGTAATATCAACAAAAGTAATAACGACACCTTCTATTACATTTTGTGCAGTTCGATAGGGCATGATTTGCATTTGATACCAAATACCATCATGACTTTTTACAGATGTGGTAAATGAAGTAAGTTTTGCAAGTACATTTTTAACATCAGCCACAAGAGTATCATAATTAATATTAGAAGATAAATGCTCTAAAGGACGTCCTATATCATTTTGAATTAGGTTAATAATTTTAGACATAGATGGTGTAAAACGCTTAATTTTTAATTTATCATCCAGAAAAATAGTTCCTATTTCTGTACTTGCTAATAAATTATTCATATCGTCATAAGCTAAGGCAAGTTCGTCTATCTTACCTTGTAGTTCTGTATTTACAGTAACAATTTCTTCATTAACGCTCTGTAGTTCTTCTTTGGAGGTTTCTAGTTCTTCGTTGGTACTTTGTAATTCTTCATTACTTGATTGTAATTCTTCATTAGAAGATTTTAGTTCTTCGTTAGACACCTCTAATTGATCAATAGTAGATCTGAGATATTCTTTAGTGGTGTCAAGTTCTTGCCGTAAGGCGTTTACCTCAGAAACACTTTCTGGTTCCTCTTTTTTAACTTTAGTATGCTTTTCAATAATTGTATCTATGTCTTCAAAAACAATCATTAAGTGATCAATATCCATTGCTGATTGATTTAAAGGTCTCACAGAAAGCTTAATACTCTGAAAGTCACCATTTGTTTTTACTTTTATATTGGTAGTCTCTTCTAGCTTTTTGCTTTTTCTGGCTTTCGAAATGGTAGCGCGTAACTCTGCTTTAAGACCTTCTCTGGCCATATCTACAATATTTAAACTAGCTTCTCCGGGGGAAGGTTGCAGATATTTTCCAGTATTGCCCGAAAAATAGATGGCATCGCCTTTGTTATCAATAATTGTACAAGCAGGAGCATAATTCGCTAGCAAAAGACGCTGTGTAATCATGGCCAAATTATCTTGCTGAACTTTCTTGAGCATAGGAACAGCCGAAGTTTTTATGGTTGGTTTAGGATCTTGAAATTTATATCCTAGTTGAGGCATTTGGTCGGGCTTAAGATTTTTACGTTTGAAAAATTTATTTTTGCGATCAATCACTTCAAATGCATCAGCATAGTCTCCGAGAGATTCAGAATTACCTAAAAACAAAACGCCATCATCTCTTAAGGCATAATGAAAAATAGAAAACACCTTTTTCTGTGCTTCGATATTCAGATATATTAATAAATTCCTACAACTAATCATATCTAATTTTGAGAATGGCGGATCCTTCATTAGATTATGTTCTGCAAAAACAATTTGGTCTCGTATTTCTTTTTTAATGCGATAGTTTTGCCCTTCAACATAAAAATAAGAATGTAATCTGTCTTTTGCAACATCGGTTACGATAGTATCGGAATAGACACCTAGACGTGCAATACTAATAGCTTTTTCATCAATATCTGAAGCAAAAATCTGTACTTTTATATCCTTTTTTTGTTGAGAAATAACCTCATTAAAAATAATAGCAATAGAATAAGCTTCTTCACCAGTAGAACACCCTGGTATCCATATTCTTATAGTATCTCCATTAGATTTTTTTTCTATGATTTTTGGTATAATATCTTTCTTTAAATTTTCAAAGGGCTCTTTATCTCTAAAAAACCTGGTAACTCCAATAAGTAGTTCATTAAATAATTTTTGGACTTCTTCAGTATTTTTTTGGAGGTATTTAATATAATCTTCAAACTTGGTTATTTGGTTAATCGCCATACGCTTTTCAACGCGACGTATAACTGTGCTATCTTTATAATCACCAAAATTACATCCCGTTTCATTACGTAGTAAAATGAAAATTTTTTCTAATAGATCTTTAGTCTTAACAACTTCTAATGGTTTTTCTATGGGTTTTAAATTCCTGTTTTTAGAATATTTTATCAGCAGTTTTGGGATTTCTTTTATGGGTAATATAAAATCTTGTACACCTGCGGTTATAGCATTACGAGGCATACCATCATATTGGGCCGTTTTAGGATCCTGTACAATGGTTAGTCCTCCATGACCTTTAATATCTTTTAGACCCATTGTACCTTCTGTTCCTGTTCCTGACAAAATAATGCCAACAGCACGTACCCCCTGATCATTTGCTAATGAGCGTTGAAAAAAATCGATTGGCTTTCTAAATCCCCTTGGCAAAGAAGGTTCCATTAAATGCAAAATGCCATTAAAAATAGCCATATCCTTATTTGGCGGAATAATATAAACATGATCTTTTACGACTTCTGTACGATCTTCGACTTCACTAATTTCCATTTTGGTATACTTTTTAAGTAAGTCTACCATCAAACTTTTATGCGTTGGATCTAAGTGTTGTACAATTACAAAAGCCATTCCTGGTGCATCAGGTAATTCTGAAAAAAACGTCTTAAAGGCTTCTAGACCACCAGCAGATGCACCAATACCAACAATAAGAAATGTGTCTTCTTTATTTTGTATTGTTTTTTTATTTGATGCAACTATTTTAGTTGTAGCCTTTGGTGATGTACTTTTTCTTTTTGCCATGAAATCAGTTTCTTTATTGAACTAAAGGGTTGAGCAAATTACATTTTTATGATGTAATAAATATAATTATTCTGTATTAAATAACCCATTTTATTGGTTACTAACATTTCTAAATAGCTTTTAATAAAATTATCAAATCTATTCAGAAAAACAACTAATTTAATGCCTAATATGATGTATTAACCTCTGCTATTTATTGAAAAAAAATAGAAAAGGATATATTTTAAGTAAACACCTACCTTTAAAAAAGGTAGATACTTACTATCCAGATTAGTAATTTTCAATTTCAAAACAAAGATTTCGTTAATCTATTAATCTTGTGGGTTCGGTTTTTAAAAACTTAATAAAAACAATAGAAAACCTTATTATTATAACTTAGTTTCACCCTCAGATTCTAGTAGCCCTGGATGAAAACGCTTTAAAAAAGCATTACGGGAAGAATCCATCTTTTTTATCATTTTATCTAATTCAGAATGTTGACTTTGCCAATTTTTAAAGAAATAGTCTTCCTTAAAAAAATCACTCATAAAAAGAGAATCATTTTCTGGAAAATATGAAAAATCATCCTGCCATTTAAAAGGTGCGTTTTTATCAAAATAGCCTTTAAAGGAATCCATAATGCTATCTAAATTTACCCGAAGAGAATCACCCTCAATATTTGAGTATGACCATGAATAAATAGAATCGTACTTAATAAGATTACCAAACTCGTCATATTCTTTTTTAACATCCCAAGTTTCTTTAGGTTTAACAATTGTTGTATCCTGTTTATCATTTATGACTTGCGTGGTCTCTTTTTTTTGATTTTCACATGCTATAATATTCAAAACAAGTAATAAGATCAATACTTTTTTCATGATACGTTATTTTTAATTCAATTTTATATCGATTTTCTAATTCCTTCTACCCATTGTACTACTTGTGTTTGATCGACGACGTGTAGCATTATTTTCTCTGTGATATTCGCTTATATTATCACCACGATAGGTTTTTACCCGTACAAATCTGCTTCGGTTTAAATTAATAGCTCTGTATCGAGGTGGCAATACATTTACCCGTACCCAAACATTGTTATTTAAATAAATATAGTTTCTTAACGAGAGATCATAATAAATACTATACTCTGGAAAGTAAACATACCTAACCATCTCTACTCTATTTGGATAAAACCAAGGTGGCGGAGGTGTTTCAAGTCTAGATGACAGAACCACGGGACCACAACTTTCTATAGCTAAGGCACTAATGAGTACTAATAGCACCATTACATATCTTCCTTTTATCATAACACTAATATTTATGAGAACAAAGGAATTAAACAATCAAGACTACAGAAATGACCTGCGTCATTTTAAGTATTATTTAATTAAAATAGCTTTGTTAAGGACGTAAAATAATCACTTATAACTTCAAAGTCATGTTAAAAGATTATTCCAATAAATATAACAATCTTACCAAATTAATGGATGAATTGGGAACTAGAATTCCTGAGACGATGAAAGGGTTTAACGACCTACATGAAGCAAGTATTACAAAGGGCATTTTACCTTCTAAAACAAAAGAACTTATTGCACTTGGAATAGCTATTACAGTACGTTGTGATGGCTGTATCTCGTTTCATATACATGATGCTCTTAAAGCAGGAGCTACTTCTGAAGAAATCATGGAAACTATAAGTGTAGCTATACTTATGGGTGGTGGTCCTGCTCTAATATATGGTTGCGAAGCAATGGAAGCATTAGAACAATTTGTTGTTTTAGAACAGTAATTATCATAGAAAAAATCAGGTATAAAGTAATATATATACCAAAAGCCAATAAAATATATCATGGAAAAACAAATCATTTATAATTCAGATTTACATTTTGAACATAAGTTATGGCAAAGCGAACTTGCCTTTTGGGAAGACGAACTTAAATCGTTTAATAATAGGCTAAGCGAATTGGTAACGCGATGGACTGATAAAAAATTCCTGGTGCAATTAGAACATTATCAAAACCAGTTTGTTATGCATGGAGCCGTTATAGACAAATTACAGGATAATATAGCCATGCACGAAGTTAATATGAGCGATCACGACATAAAAGGAGAAGACGTGCTGAACCATTCATTTGTTAAAAAACACATTGAATTTAGAAACAAAATGGAAACACAAAGACAGATTTATGCAGACTTAAAAAAGGAATTTTTCCATTTTCTTTCAAAGCATATGTAACAAGACAGAATCGAATAGAATATGATCCCTTTGCATTAAAAATGCTGAAAAATAAATTTTGAAATACGCATGTTAATAGCTTTATCATCCAAGGCAATAATTAATAGCGAACAGCAAGTGACCTTTAAAAAACAATAAATATAAACACATGAAAACACGAATAATATTCTTAACCATAACCGTTTTTATGGCAGGAATTCTTTTAACAGGCTGTGGGGAAAAATCTAAACAAGATGCAAAAGAAGTTAAAGAAGACTTAAAAGAGCTTAATAAAGACCTAAAACAAGGTGCAAAAGATACAGCCGAAGAAATTAAAATAGCTGTAAATAATGAATGGCAAAAGTTTAAAACAGCTTCAGAAAGCGCCATTGAGAATACCGAAAAAGAGATAAAAGATTTACGTGAAAAAATTTCAAAAACAAATAAAAAAGAGCGTGAGAAATTCACTAAACAACTTGATGAGTTAGAACAAAGGAATATCATTTTAAAAGACAAATTAAATGTACGCACTAGAAAATTTAAAGAAAACATGATTGAATTCAATGAAAAAGCAAAAGACAGCGAAAAAGAATTTGAACGCGAATTTGACCGCGATATGCAAGAGTTAAGCAATGCTTTAAAAGATTTATTTAAAGATAATGTAGATTAGAAACTATGGTTAGGATTATTGTTTGTTGCAGTTTGGATAAATTCTGATGTTGATACAACAAGTTTTATAAATTGGGTTATAGAAAACTTTCAGCAGTTACGCTATACGAGATTATAGTGTAGTTTATAACAGAGGTTTTTTTAAGGAATTTTTCCTATTGGGAATTGCAAGGTGATGTTTGAGATGCACAAAAAGACAAAGCAATAGCATTTTTTTGATGTAGTTATGACCAACTTTTATACGGGTTATTTAAAAACAAATCATTAAACGAAATATTGCTCAAATACAATTTTAAAGGCATAAATAACAGACATAAAAATGAAACCACTACCATACATTATCTTGTTGTTAATTACATTTTCAACAAAGGCACAAAACCTAGCAGAACTTTATAATGAGGTAAAATCTTCAGTCGTGGTTATTGAAATTTTAAACTTTACAACACAAGGTACTGGAGACCACAAAACATTAGTTGCATCTGCTATGCAAGGGTCTGGTGTTTTAATTTCAGAAGACGGATTAATCTGGACCGCAGCTCACGTCGTACAATCTGCAGAAGTACTTGGTGTACAATTTTTAGATGGAGATATTTATGAAGCAGAAGTATTATCTACTAACCCAATGGCAGATGTAGCACTCATTAAAATAAAAGATACATTTAATCTCAAAGAGAAAAAAGTAGCGACTATTGGTAATTCCGACCATGCACAAATAGGTGAAGACATCTTTGTTATAGGCGCTCCATTTGGACTAAAACATTCTGTAACCAAAGGAATTTTAAGTGGAAAACATCATCCTAAAGATCTTAACAATGGTTTTAGAAAAATTGAACTTTTACAAACTGATGCCGCAATCAATAAAGGTAGTTCTGGTAGTCCTATGTTTAATATGAAAGGTGAAATAATAGGTATTACAAGTAGTATTTATAGTGAATTAGGAAAATTTACTGGTGTTGGATTTGCTATTTCGTCTAATGCAGCTCAAAAACTACTTATGGAATCACCTAATTTTTGGACAGGAATGGAATCGGTACTTATATCTGGTGATTTAGCCAAGGCGCTTAATTTGCCACAAGAATCTGGATTGTTAATTATAAATTTATCTAGTAAGGGTATTATGAACAAACTTGGTCTTCAAGGTGGTACTATCCCTATAATCATCAAAGATATTCAGATTGTTATAGGTGGAGATATCATCTTAAATATTGCGGGTATTAAAATTGAAGATATTGATTTCCCCGACTTGGTAAAGCAAAAAATAGACACCTATAAAAAAGGTGAGAAGATTCCAATAACATTTTTAAGAAACGGAAAAATAGAGGTTATTGAGTTTATAAAAGAATAGCAACAGATATAAATCTAAAATACTGTATTAATATGCTTTACATCATTTTAATTCCTGTTTTCTATCCGAAATTTTAAATATAATTGTATAATTTAAAATAACAAGCAATGAGAACAGATGCGCAAATAAAACAAGATATTTTAGATCAATTAGAATTTCAACCTAATATTGAAGAAACCAAAATTGGTGTGGTAGTTAAAGATGGTGTAGCATTACTTACTGGTTCGGTGTTTTCTTATGCCAGTAAAATTGCAATCGTAAAAGCCATAAAAAAAGTAGCTGGTGTAAAAGGTATAGCCGAAGGCATTAAAATAGGCTACATGTCGAATCTTAATAAAACTGATACCGAAATAGCAAATTCAGCAATTAAAGCTATAGAATGGCATACTTCGATACCTAACAATAAAATTATTATTGAGGTAGATAATGGTTGGATTACACTTTCAGGGGAGTTAGAGTGGGCTTATCAAAAAGATGCAGCAAGACGAACCGTAGAATATTTATCTGGTGTAAAAGGGGTAACAAACCATATTACTTTTAAACAGACCTCTATTCATCCGAAAGACATTAAGAAAAAAATCACTAAAGCCTTTGAACGTTCTGCTATGATTGATGCGTTAGGTATTGCTGTTGAAACAACAGATCATGCTGTAAAATTAACAGGTAAAGTCCGATCAATCGCAGAAAAAGAGGCCGCACAAAAAGCAGCTTTTAATGCGCCTGGAGTCTATGCCGTACAAAATGAATTAAAAATAGAATATTAAAGATGATTATTATTTCTTGGAATGTAAATGGAATAAGAGCCATTATAAAAAAAGGTTTTTTTGAGAATATCAATAAAATGAAACCAGACATACTTTGTATACAAGAGACTAAAGCACAAGATAACGAGGTATTGAAAGCTTTATCACCAATGTCTAATTACAACGTATACATTAATTCGGCAACTAAAAAAGGATATTCTGGCACTGCTATACTTTCTAAAATAAAACCTATAGCAATAACTAATGATATGGGTATTGAAGAACACGACAATGAAGGCAGACTAATCTGTGCCGAATACCTGAATTTCTTTTTGGTTAACGTTTATGTTCCCAATTCTGGGCAACAACTTGAGAGGCTTAGTTACAGAAAGCAATGGGATATCGATTTTCTTACTTATATAAAAACATTAGAAAAATTAAAACCTGTAATTATTGCTGGCGATTTTAATGTGGCTCATCAACCCATGGATTTAAAAAACGATAAAGCCAACTATAACAAAACAGCTGGTTATACCCAAACGGAAATTGATGGAATAAGTCATATGATAAACAACGGTTTTGTAGATTCATTTAGACATTTACATCCTAATCAAGTAGCTTATACCTATTGGAGTTATCGTTTTAATGCCAGAGCACTAAATACAGGATGGCGTATTGACTATTTTTTAATGAGTAAATCATTGCTTAAAAATATTAAGTCAGTTGAAATATTATCTCAATATTATGGATCAGACCACTGCCCTATTCATTTGAGTGTGGAATTACAAAATTGAATTAGAAATTTTATGCTATGCTCTCTTTCTTTGTTAATTCATTTTCTGTCTCTTTTCCTGCTTCCCAACAGTCTAAATTATAGATTGTAGTTTCTGCTATATTAGTTAAAGCTTCATCTGTTAAAAAAGCATGATGACCTGTAATTAACACATTAGGTCTGGCATTTAGCGCTATTAATAAATTATCATCTGGAATATTAAGAGAATGATCACTAAAGAAAACACCTTTTTCCTTTTCATACACATCTATACCTAAAGCGCCAATTTTTCCATTTTTTAAACCTTCAAGAACATCTTCCGTTTTAATAACAGCACCTCTAGCAGTATTTATAAGAATAACACCTTGCTTCATTTCAGAAATTAATTCTTTATTTATGAGTTGATGAGTATCTGTATTTAAAGGCACATGTATTGAAATGACATCAGCTAATGCACATAGTTCTTTAAGAGTGGTATAACGTAACTTATAGTTAGTAACTAACTCAGCATTTTGCTCAATATCATACCCCAAAACACAACAACCAAATCCATGCATTATTTTGGTCATTACTGCACCTATTTTTCCAGTGCCAATAATACCAACTGTTTTGGCATTTAGATCAAAACCAATAAGATTATTGAGATTAAAATTAAAGTGTTTTACTCTTAGATTAGATTCTATTAATTTTCTATTAAGTGCTAATAATAACCCTACAGCATGTTCTGCTATTGCATTAGGCGAATATCCGGGTACATTTGCTACTCTAATCTTTAACTTTGTTGCTGTTTTTATATTCACATTATCATAACCAACAGATCGAAGAGTTATATATTTTACACCAAAATCTCTAAGCTTTTCAATAGTAACAAAACAAGCTTCATCAGAAGAGAATATAGATATGGCATCATAGCCTACTGCCTTCATCGCTGTTTTGGATGATAAGGCTTCTTTAATAAAGAATAACTTATGTTTTTTATTATTAGCGTATTCCAAATATGGAATTTCAAAATCTTTGGAGCTGAACACAAGTACTTTCATCTATTTAGGTATATTGTTTTTTTACTATCAGAAGTTGTTTGTTACTAACGATTAAGTTGGACATATTACTTTTAACAAAATCATTTCTTAATAAATTAAAGATTAAAGTAAATTAGACATCTAGTTAAAACCTCTTCTCTAATAAGGTTACTCTTTTAATTTAACAACCCTTTAATTAATTACGTCTTTTCGTACCGTCCTGTTTTCTTTGTCAGTTCAATTCTATACACAACCCCTTTCATGGCTTCAACGGATTTTTGGTGTGAGTCGCTCATTGCATGGCTAATTGTGGTTTCGCCAGTCATTAATGGCATTATAGTATCCATCAATATTTTCATACCTTGTTTGCGCTGTTCGGGCGTTATTAATTCTTCAAATTTTCCCCAAGCAATTACGCTTCTCCAATTACTCATGTTTTCCATAACATCGACTTCAAAACAGACCATAGGATTTTTTCGCATCATCTTAATTTTTAGTCCTTCTTTGGTATGACCGTAAATATATTTTCCGTCATAAGCATAGGTTATAGGCACTACATAGGTTCTATTATCTGCATGGCAACCTATTCTGCCAATAATTAAACTGTGCAATACGTATTCTATTTGTTTGCTATTTAGGTCGCCTAGCATAATTATTAAATTCTGAATAGATTATAATAATGCACAAAATAAGATGAAAAAATAATTCCAGAAATGATCTTCATCAGTTGAAAATTGAGATACGCTTCCTATTTTTGATAAACTATCCTTTATTAATGAAATATAATCATCGCGAAGCACAATTTCTTGGTGGTAAAAGAAGCCGATTCAAGGAATTAATAAGTTTGCTTTCTATAGTATCTGAGTTTATTCATGGCTTTAGAAAACTACATTATGTAAAGCCGTGTATTACATTTTTTGGCTCTGCCAGATTTAAAGAGCATAACTTATATTACCAACAGGCAAGAGCACTTGCACAACTAATTGCTAAAAAAGGATTTACGGTTATGACAGGTGGCGGACCTGGTATAATGGAAGCTGCAAATCGTGGTGCAAAAGATGTTTCTGGCAAGTCCATTGGCTGTAATATAAAATTACCCGAAGAACAGAAACCCAATCCTTATCTAGATTTTAATATTACAATGAACCATTTTTATGTTAGAAAAGTATTGCTACTCAAATACTCGTATGCATTTGCTGTGTTCCCTGGTGGGTTTGGCACTTTGGACGAGCTTTTTGAAACACTAACACTGCTTCAAACTAATAAAATACACAATTTCCCAGTAGTGCTATTTGGTAAGGATTATTGGTCTAAATTGCTAGAACAAACAAAAGTTATGGAAGCGCTTGGAACGATTTCGGAAAAGGATTTAGATTTATTCCTAGTTACCGATTCTGTTACAGAAGGCATGAACTATATCAATACAAAATTAGATATAAAATTAGACGCACCTAGTAAAATTAAGACATCTAAAAACAGATGGTGGTTTGGCGAAAAACAAAGTTTATAACACTAAAAACTATTTTCTAAATACTGTTGCAAAACTTCTACTTGAAACTCGCCAACAACAGATAAATTTGGGTCTGCATTCATAAGTACTAAACCATAACCCAAATGAGAGAGTTTACAGTCCTCAATAACACTATGATTTATTCCACTAAAAACAGGCATAAAATGTGCATTTGTTTCTATTCTAGAAGCATTTGCAATTTTTATGGCAGCAACAACAGCCTCTGAAATTTGTTTTGGGGAGAGCCCTTTATCTAGCAAATCACTCGCTAAATGTTTCATATTTAAAATACGATAAAAATCCATAAAATTAAGGATAGCATCAGCCTGATCATATTTTCTAGCATATATTAATAGTTCCATAGTGTATAGCCTTTTTGAGTTCGTATTTTTTTATTTTCTCATATTAAATCAATATCTAGTTACATTTAATTCAAATAGTTTTCACATAATCGAAAACAATCTTTTTAAATTGATTAAAATTACTTTTAAAAGTATTCATCCTACCTAAAAGATGATGGTGTTTGTCTCTATATTGTCCATCTGACAGACCTTTTTCTCCTTGTTCTAATTTAGATAGCATTCTTTCGTGAGACATAATATCATCTTCAAAATCATTAAAAAGATCCTTGTGGATTTTATCTAAATTCTTCAGCATCTCTGCATATTCTTGCTTACTTGCTTCAGCAGACACTTTTTTCTTTAATAAATTATCAAAAAATCGGACCTCATCTTTCCAAAATGCAATAGTCTCTAACCATTCTTTAGTTTCAAAATGTAAAACGTCTAATCCTGCACCTAATAAAAATTGTGCTTTTAGATTTTTATTTGCTGTAGTGTCCATAATTATATGTTTTAAGTTGTTGTTGTTTTTCTTAAATCTTGTAATTTTTCGTTGTGAATCTCAAAAGTGCGTTTACTACCTTGCTACACCTATAACGTGTAATTGGTATTTCTGCTTGAGTACCACCAACAATAAAAGCAGCTCGTTGCCTTCTGCTTGCTCTATAACACTATTTAAACACACCTATTAATATCGTATTCAATTATTTACTTACAATTACATCTTCCACTAATCTACTTTTATACTTGGGGCAATTTCTTTAGTAGTTGTTCTTAAAAAAACACCTAACCTTCTTCTTTTTTAAATTCTACAAAATCCAGAAAAACAAACATAACACACAAGCTCAAGAGGCTTTTATTTTTGTTTTAGGAAAGGCAAGTGTTCATTTGTTTTTATTCTGAAAATTTGTAATTCCGAGTTATAAAGGTGAGATACTATCCTTAATTACAAAATGACTTAGGTCATTAAAAAAGTAAGTCGCAGATAAAAAGACACCTAAATAAATGTTAAAATTATTTCGACTGATTCAGGTCATTTCCAGACACTTACAATCCGTATACATTTAGATTATAATTTATTGTTTAATTAAAATCTTAAAAAAAATGAAAACAGATGCAAGAATTAGAGAAGATGTTTTAGACCAATTAGCTTGGGAATCTAATGTTGATGACAGGCAAATTGGTGTAGCCGTAGAAAATGGTGTTGTTACACTCTCTGGAGTAGTAGATAGTTACTCTACAAAAATGGCTGCAGAAAAAGCCACTAAAAAAGTAAGTGGTGTAAAAGCTGTGGTTGAAGACATTGAAGTAAAATATGGTGATTCTTTCAAAAAATCGGATAAAGAAATAGCTAAAGCTGCTGTAAATGCTTTAAAGTGGAATATGTCAGTTCCAGATGACAAAATAATGGTTAAAGTAGATGATGGTTGGATTTATCTGACTGGAGAGGTTAAATGGGACTTCCAAAGAAATGCAGCCAAAAAAGCAGTTGAAGATTTACTTGGTGTAAGATATGTGTCTAACAATATTACTTTAAAACAAAATATAGAAGCAACAGACATAAAAAACAAAATTAAAAAAGCGTTTGAACGCGCGGCAGATGTTGATGCTAAACATATTTCGGTTGAAGTAGATGGACATACAGTAACGTTAAGAGGAACAGTACGCTCCTTAGCTGAAAAAGAAGAAGCACGCAAAACAGCTTATGCTTCGCCTGGAGTTTACAACGTAAATAACAAAATAAAAGTAGAGTTTTCTCCTACTTATGCATAAGCGTTATATCTTAATTTCCAGTCTTATTTATTAATTTAAAAAACAGCTTCAATATTACACTGAAGCTGTTTTTTTTTAATTTTTAAAAAATGAAAGCAACAATTAATAAAATAATATTAACGAATAGGGATAAAGTACTATTCCCAAAGTGTGGTATAACCAAACAACAAGTGTTTCACTATTACGAAAACATTGCAAATGCTATGCTTCCATATTTAAAAAATCGCCCATTAACCATGCAACGTTTTTCTAAAGGCATAAAGGAAGCAGGTTTTTTTCAAAAAAACGCACCAGATTATTTTCCAGATTGGATACCAACTATGAAAGTTAAAAAAAAGGATGGTTGGGTTAATCATATTATATGTAATTCTAAAGACACCTTATTATATCTTGTAAATCAATATGTTTTAACGTTTCACGTTGCTTTAAGTAGAACTGACAAAATTGATTATCCTGATAAATTGATTTTTGATATAGATCCTCCAAAAGGAAATTTTCAATTAGCTGTAAAAGCGGCAAAGGTACTTCGTGTTTTTTTAGAAGAAACGCTAAAACTAAAAGCCTATGTTATGACTTCAGGTTCTGAGGGCTTACATATTGCCGTACCTATAAGAGCAGGTAATCATTTTGATGTGGTACACGATTTCACAAAACAGATTGCAAATTATATTTGTAACAATAACCCAACAGAATTTACAACAGCCATTAGAAAAGATAAACGTGAAGGCAGGCTTTATATGGATTTTCTGCGGAATTCTTATGCGCAAACTAGTGTGGTTCCCTATTCTATTAGAGCCTTAGAAAATGCACCTGTGGCAATGCCTTTGTATTGGGATGAATTAAATAACACCTCCCTAAACGCTCAATATTATACCATTGATACTATTTTTAAACACCTAAAAACAGAAGGCAATCCATGGGAAGATTTTGAGCAAAATGCTAAAACAATTAATGCCGCAATAAATACAATGGAAACACTTACTAATTAACGTTAATAACATTATTTAAAATACATCAATACTGATGTGGGTCATTTTAAAAGTCTTGTTTTGATGCTACTTTAGTAAATACTAATTACCTGTATAGGGTTCATTAAATCCGAAATATTATGCCTTTACTCTCTAAAAAAGAAATAGCCGAATTACATCAAATCAATCAAGAAAATTGTATTTCAATTTTTATACCTACACATAGAGCAGGTAAAGAAGTACTACAAGAAAAAGATGCTTTATCCTTAAAAGTACAACTACAAGATGTAAAAAAGAAATTAGCCAAAAAGGGAATTCATAAAACCACCATCAATACCATTACGGCACCTGTGCAACAATTAATTGACAATACTTTGTTTTGGCGACAACAATCTGATGGTCTTGCTATTTTTATAGCCGACAATTATTTTAAAACATACACACTTCCTATTTATTTTGAAGCATTCAATTATATAGCTAATGCCTTTTATTTAAAACCATTGATGCCACTTTTTGTTGGTGATGGTCGCTTTTATTTAATGAACTTAGAAATAGGTAAAGTCAAGTTACATGAATGTACCCAGCATAGCATAACAGAAATTAGTATTGATGATTTAATACCCGAAAATATACAAGATAGTGTAGGTTATGACTACGAAGACAAAAACCTGCAATTTAGAACTCAGCAATCAGGTGCAGTACAAGCTATTTTTCATGGACAAGAAGCCGCCACTGGAAAACGAAAAAATGAAATAAAAACCTATTTTAGAGCTATAAATGACGGAATTAAACCATTATTAAAAGATGAAAAAACACCGTTAATTATAGCATCACAAGACTACCTTTTTGATATCTACAAAGAGGCAAACACCTACTCTAACTTGTATGACAAAAACATCAATACCAACTTAAAAGTCACTAATATTTTGGATTTACATGAGTTGGCATGGGAAAAGATCTCACCCATTTTTGACCAAAAAAGAAAAGATAAAATAGCACGTTTCCTAGAGGTGCAAGGCACTGGAAAAACAGCTATTGGAATTGAAAGAATTTTACCAAAAGCTTTTCAAGGAAAAATAGACACCTTATTCTGCGAAAATCTAGCAGATATTTTTGGGAGTTATAAACTTGAGAACGACACTGTAAGTGTTACCGAAACTGAGGAGAACGACACAACAATCTCATTGATGAATTTGGCTGCTATAAAAACATTTTTAACTGGTGGTGCTGTTTATTTATTGGATAAGGAAACTATGCCTAATCAGCATTCAAAAATCAATGCACTCTATAGATATTAAAAATCATAAGCTTTTAAAGCAACTTAAAATATTAGCAAACTTAGATCACATCAATTTAAATTGTGTGTTACATGTCTCTATCAAAAATATTTAGTAACTGAAGAAGAAGAAGAAGAAGAAGAAGAAGATATTCCTGTATGTTTGCAAAAAATTGAGAGTCTATCTTTTAAGGAACATCTTCTTCTGTTACTAACTAGTCTGTATCCATTATACCAAAACATACTTTAGTCGTTATTCTATACTGAACAACCTCGTTGTTTTCAACGTTAACTTGCATATCCTTTATATAAACAGACTTAATATTTTTCACACTTTTTGATGCTTCATTAACTACATTTTTAACGGCATCTTCAAAACTTACGGTAGAATTCCCTAAGACTTCAATTACTTTTAATACTGACATAACATATGTTTTTAATTGTTAATACTACCACGAAAATAGTTTAGGACACACTATATAGAAATGACCTAGGTCAATTACACCAATTATTTCATTCATTAAATAGTGACGTGGGTCATTTCAAAAAAGGGATACAACAACTAGTTTAGAAACTCTAAATACAACAAAGCAATATGAAAGCTCGTATTAAAAAATTCAATGAAATTGGCATTACAGATGTTGGCAGTGTAGGAGGAAAAAATGCATCTTTAGGAGAAATGTATAATCAATTAACTTCAAAAGGCGTTAATGTTCCTAATGGATTTGCAACCACATCGTATGCGTTTTGGGAATTTTTAAAAGCCAATAAAATTGAAGAACCGCTCAAAGAATTATTGACTAAACTCGATAGAAAAAATTATTCCAATTTAAAAACTATTGGACAGCAAGCACGTGAGCTTATTTTAATTGGAAGTTTTTCGTCTGCGTTTTCCAAAGCAATAAAAAAGTCATATATAAATTTATGTGGCAAAGATTTAAAAGAAGTCGCCGTTCGGAGTAGTGCCACAGCAGAAGACCTTCCAGATGCTAGTTTTGCTGGTCAACACAATACTTATTTAAACATTAAAGGAGAAGATCAATTATTAGAAGCTGTAAAAAAATGTTTTGCATCTTTATATACCAATCGTGCTATAAAATATCGTGAAGATAAAGGATATAAACATCATGATATTGCCTTATCAGTAGGAATTCAACTTATGGTACGTTCAGACAAAAGCTGTTCTGGAGTAGGATTTACCATTGAACCAGAATCAGGATTTGAAAATGTTATAGTATTGTCTGGTGTATGGGGGCTGGGAGAAAACATTGTACAAGGCACTGTAAATCCCGATGAGTTTTATGTATTTAAACCCGCTTTAGCCCTAAACAAATACCCCATTATTCAGAAAAAAAGGGTGATAAAAAACTAACCATGGTTTATGCCAATAAATGGAATGATAAAACCATTGTAAATACAAAAACACCTAAAAATAAACAGCAACAATTTATTTTAACAGATGACGAGATTATCACTTTAGCAAATTGGGCAAAATTGATAGAAGACCATTATCAAAAGCCAATGGATATAGAATGGGCAAAAGATGGTATAACCAACACATTGTTTATTACACAAGCACGACCAGAAACGGTACACCAAATGCGTGATAAAAATATTCATATCGAATACAAGCTTTTAGAAAAAGGAACTATTTTATCTCAAGGCAATGCGGTTGGTTCTAAAATAAAAGTTGGAAAAGCCTGCTTTTTAAAATCCCCAAAAAATGCTGGTTCATTAGCACCAAATACTATTATTGTTACCGATACCATAACACCAGATTGGGATCCATTATTAAAGCAAGTTACAGGTATTGTCACCAATAAAGGTGGCAGAACAAGTCACGCTGCTATTGTAGCACGAGAGCTTGGTGTGCCAGCAATTGTAGGTTGCAGAAATGCCACAACAACAATTACAAATGGCGAAACCATTACCATATCTTGCTCGCAGGGAAAAACAGGATATATTTATCAAGGCGAATTAGCTTTTAAGGAAGAAAAAATAGACTTTTCAAATATTAAAATGCCTGCAACTGAAGTAAAAATGATTCTTGCCGATCCTGAAAATGCTTTTTCCCTATCCTTTTACCCTAATAATGGTGTAGGTCTTTTACGAATGGAATTTATCATTACGCATAATGTGAAAGTACATCCTATGGCATTAGTAAACTTCGACCAGGTAAAAAACACTTCAGTAAAAAAAGAGATTGAAAAGATTACGAAAAACTATGCAAATAAACACGACTATTTTGTAGAAACACTTTCGCAAGGTATTGCCACTATTGCGGCTACATTTTATCCTAAAGAAGTGATTGTAAGGTTAAGTGATTTTAAGACCAATGAATATGCTAATTTAATAGGCGGAAAATATTTTGAACCTAAAGAAGAAAATCCAATGTTGGGTTTTAGAGGTGCATCACGCTATTATAACAATTTGTATAAAGCAGGTTTTGCTTTAGAATGTGAAGCTATTAAAAAAGTACGAGAACACATGGGCCTTACAAACCTAAAAGTGATGATTCCTTTTTGCAGAACCTTAGAAGAAGGCAAAAAAGTGGTGGCTACAATGGCAGAAAATGGATTGAAACAAAATGAAAACGGCTTGGAAATATATACCATGGTTGAAATTCCGAGCAATGTCATTTTAGCTGAAAAATTTGCCGAGATATTTGACGGTTTTTCAATTGGTTCAAATGACCTTACCCAACTTACATTAGGCATCGATAGAGATTCAGAATTAATGGGAAAACTATTTGATGAAAACAATGAAGCCGCAAAAAAAATGATTAAAATGGCCATACAATCTGCCAGAAAAACACAAACTAAAATAGGCTTATGTGGACAAGCACCAAGCGATTTTCCAGAATTTGCCGCCTTTTTAGTTAATGAAGGCATTGATAGCATTTCATTTAATCCAGATGCTTTATTACAAGGTATTGAGAATATTAATAAAGCAGAAAATAGTTTAAAAATTGAGAACGAAGCTAATGACTTTATTTTTTATAAGTAAAGAATAGGAGCTGACGTGTATCATTTTGAAATTGTAAAGGTTTTGGTTCCTTTAAAGGGAATTTAAATTTCGTTTTAAAAGGTATTTATTAATCATCATTAACCTATTTACTAAAAAATGATTTAAGACAATACTAATTGAAAATAACAAATTAGACTATACGAATAACCTAAAAACAGATGCTATGTCACTAAATTTTAATCAATACGCAGTAGAAGGAAACACCTTTATTAAGCAATATGCTAAAGAGTTATGTATTCCCGAAGATCCAGAAAGAGCAGGTCGAATACTTAGCTCTATTTTACATGGCTTACGCTCGATTATTTCAGTTGAAGAATCATTACAGTTTATTGCACAGCTTCCTATGTTTTTGAAAGCTGTTTATGTAAATGGATGGTCAATTAAAACAAATAAGAAAAGAGTAAAAGATATGGAAGAATTTATAGATCTCATTAGGTCGATAGATGGCAAAACATTCTTGTATGATTTTGAGTCGGACGAAATTACCGAGGATTATATATACTCTACATTCTTGATTTTAAGAAAGTATGTTTCCAGCGGAGAGATGGATGATATAAGAGGAGGATTACCTAAACGATTAAAAGGCCTTATTTTCGATCACATATTCGTTTAGAAACTATAAAAATTTCAAACAATTCTTCTAGACAAATCTGAAACCTTTGAAAAACACTCAAAAAAGCAAATAATATTAGTGCAAATTTATAAATTAATTTAAAAAAAATACTCAGACTGAGCTAGATCAGTTCCTATAGTAAAAATGGGTTGTAAATTAGCTATATATCTAATAAGATAGTTCTTTGAAAATATAAAAATGAAAATATAGGTTTTTGGTGTAGTAATACATCAATAACCTTAGGTTCTAAAATGTACTTGAACGCTTTAAGCTTATTGTTTTTACTTTGTAAAAAGTGAAAATAATATCAGATTAAGTCTGCAAAGCGCATTTTTGAGCTGGTAATCTGGGACATTAAAATGTCCCAGATTATTTTAAAGCATTGGTTATCAATTACTGCAAAGTAATTATAACCAGTATGAAATGATTAAATTTGGTTTTACCATAATTGATTTATTCTAATGTTAGAAAAAGAATATTTTAATTGGAAGTAGGATTAAAATTAGTCACTTCATTAGGAAACTGGAAGTTTCGACTTCCAGTTTCTGTTTTAAAAAACTAAATTAATATAATTGATTTGAGTCATTTCTACCCAATAGACTCTGTAAATTGGTCATACAATTAATAGTTGCAATGTTCTTTGAAAACAAAAAAATATAATAACGTATTTACAAAACATAATTATACCTATGATGTTTTAGTTTACTTAATATAATATTAAAAAAACGGTTAAGAAAATTTTGCTATTAATCAATCTTAACCATATAAAGTGATTAACATTGTTTTACCAAAAATTAAACTTGATTAGTTTTTTAGAAATAGAATACTAAACATCTAATTTAAAGGTAAAAAAAATTAATCTCTTTTTAATAAACTGGAAGTCTCGGCTTCCAGTTTTTATTAAAAAAATCATCTAAAAAATAGTGCAACTGACTTGGATCAATTTCCAAATTATAAATTATTGCAATTTAGTAGCATTATTAAATAGTTCTTTAAAAAATATAGGTTTTTGGCGCAGCAATGCAACAATAACCTTAGGTGTTAAAATGTACTTGAAAGCTTTAAGCTTATTGTTTTGACTTTGAAAAAGGTGGATACAGAATCAGATTAAGCCCGCTAAATACATTTTAGACCAGTAATCTGGGACATTTAGTTGTCCCAGGTTATTTTTTAAAATCATTTCTTTATAAAAATTTATTACTACCATTTACAAATTGGATTAATTCCAATTGTATTACAATAAAAATACTATTTCTAATTCTGTATACTCCATATCGTGAGAGGTCTGCGCTATGCAATAGGTGTTTTTAACGCTTAAATAAGATTTTTTTTTAAAAGGTTATCTCGTTGTATAAACGATCTAAGGCATTAATTTCATTATCAGCACCTCTTAAAATCAACAAATAATTACCACTATTTAACAATTTTAAATACGTTGTTGCTTGAGTTTCACTCGCCCCTATTCCTCTAAAAATACCATAAGTTCCTGATGATAGCGTAGCCAAAGGTTTCCCATTTATTTGATGAAGAAATATAGAAACTAATGCTCCTACTATAAAAACAAATCCGCTTTCTGTATTATAAAAAGTTCCGAAATTTACGGACTTTCCTAATTGGTCTTTCCAATACGCTTTTGTAATGGTGCTATCATTTGAAATTTCAATACCTTTATCGCTAGAAAATTGAGCTACTTTTCCTAGTATAGAAACCTGAAAGAAAGACTTATTTTCTTCTTTTAAATATTTTAAAGCGCTTTCTAATTTTGAAGGCTCTTTATAGGCTTTAAAATAAACTTGTTTCTGCTTTGGGATATAGTTACCTGTCGTCATTATCAAAAAAAATGGTATAATAACCAAATATATATTGAAGATAAGCCGATAAATAAACTTTATAAATGATACAGGTCAATTACATAAAAACACTTTGAAAGTTATAATCATCTTATATAAGAGAAGAACCTATCATTAATGTTAGAAGCGCCTCATGAACGTCTTCATTTACACTAAGACACCACCTTTTTCATTAGATTTCTTAGTAAAACCCATTGTGTATTTTGATTCCTTACACATTATTTGATGTCTATTCAACTGATTTTCGATAGAAAATTATATCGAGAACTTTTCTTTTGAACAAAAAATTTGATTCTCGATACTAATGTCACTCATTTACAATCGTGACATTCACTCGAATTGACAAATTTTAATCAAAAGGCACAACGGGTTATTTATAAGTTACTTGTTATCAATATTTAACAATCAAATTTCACCCAAATAGTGCTATATCTTCAAGGGCTTCTTTGTCTTCTATTATTATTTTTCTGGCATTACCAATAGTTATGAAGCCTTGGTCTTTAAATTCGGTTAGCATACGTATGGCTGTTTCTGTAGCAGTTCCAATAAGACCTGCAAAATCCTCTCTAGCTATACTTATACCATAATGTTCGTTATTACATAAAATATGCTTGTTATGTATATCTAATAATGCTTTTGCTACACGTTGTCTTACCGTTGCATAAGCCACATTTACCATCTGTTCTTGCACATCTACCAAATTATTAGAAATTAAGCTCACAAACTTATTAGCAATATCTTTATTAGAATGTATCAGGTTTATAAAATCTGATTTAGGTATTTCGTAAAGTTCTGCATCTTCAAGTATTGCCGCAGATTCTATATAGCTTCCATGATCTGATAACAACGATAACTGCCCCACAAAATGACCAGCACTACACAAGCCTGTTACAAATTCTTTTCCTTTTTCGGTAGTTTTAAAAGTCTTCACAGCACCACTTTTTATATAATACAGTGAATTAGCCTTGTTGCCTTCCCTATAGAGCACATCTCTTTTATTATATTTTTGTGGCGAATAATCTCTGGATAAATGGTCTAAATCCAAATAGTTTGAAGCTGCTTCAATAAATTGAGAAACACCTTCAATGGTTTGTGCAAATTGCTGTTTTAAAAAATCGTGTTTTTTCAGTCGGCATTCTATAGCTTCTAGTAATTCATTTTCGCTAAAAGGTTTGGTTAAATAATCATCTGCACCTAAATTCATCCCCTTTCTAACATCTGTTTTATCTGATTTTGAAGTAAGAAATATAAAAGGAATACTTGCTGTTTTACTGTTTTTGTTTAAATTTTGTAATACTTCATAACCATCAAATTCTGGCATCATAATATCACATATAATAACATCTGGAAGCCATTGTTTTGCTTTTTTAATTCCAATTTTACCATTTTCAGCAGTATTTACACTATAATTTGAAAGCTTGAGTATTTCGGCTGTATTTTCGCGAACATCTTCATTGTCCTCTATAATTAGTATTTTTTTCATCTGGTTATGTTTATTATTATCTTACTACTTAATAAAATTCGCCAATAAACTTCTGGATTTATATAAAGAAATGTTATGACTCATTTCATACATTTAAATTTTAATATATTTCTAAATATTCTTTTCATTAAAAAACTTTACTTTTTGTTTTTCGATAAAAGGGAATCTCATTATTCTATTCTCTATGGGTAATTCAATCCAAAACGTTGTACCTACATTTAGCCTACTTTTATAGCCAATGGTTCCTCCCATTAGCTCTGTATAATGCTTAGCTATATTTAAGCCCAATCCTGTGCCTTCAATATTATTAGCATTTTTCGCTCTAAAGAAGCGTTCAAATAATCGCCCTTGTTCTTCTTCGGGAATGCCAATACCTTGGTCTGTAATTTGTATTAATACTTTATCTTGATTGTGAACTATATTAAAGCCTATGGTAGTATTTCCCTCAGAATATTTTGATGCGTTAGATAAAAGATTGATAATTATATGACGTAATAATTTAATATCTAAATGCACAAAAAGAGACTTAATTGTTGTGCTAAAACAAATTTTATGACCTTTTTTTAAACCAATTTTATTTTCCTCAATTATGGTTTTAGTAAAATAAACAATATCAAAATCTTCTTTTAGGACTCTTATTTTACCTTCTTCTAGTTTGCTTAGTGAGAGAAAATCGTTCAAAATCGTTACGAGGTGATTTACATTCTTTTCAATACGTAATACATATTTTTTACGTTTCTCTTCTAATCCTAATTCATTTAACTTGCCTATTAAAATGGCAGATGTCTGTATAGCACTTAACGGTGTTCTAAATTCATGAGATGCCATGGATACAAAACGGGACTTTAATTCATTTAATTCTTTTTCTTTATTTAAGGCCTTCTGAATACTAAACTCAATTTCTTTTTGCTCTGAAATATCATTATAGACCATTAATGCATTAGTTATTTGATTGTTTTCATCAAACAAAGGCGCAGTGTTTACAGAGAAATATCTATTTTTATATTCAATTTCAAAAGAGAGATGCTTTCCAGAAAGTGTTTTAGATATGTCTTCTTTTATTATTGTTTTTCGTTCTTCAGAAAAAATTAGAATATCATCTAGAGTCATAGATTCAAAAACAAATGGTTTTAAACCTAGTTGTTCTAACGCTTCACCTTCAGCTAAAACCAATTCTAAATCATTATTTACAACAACAATAAAACCTTTAGGGAAATTTTTTGCAATTGCAGTAGTTAGTGCTTTGCTTTTTAAAGCATTTTTCTCAGCTTCTTCGGTTATTAGTATTTGGTCTTCAAGATTTAAATTAGTTTTTACCAATTTCTGAACTGTAGCCATCACTTCTTGAGTTCGCTCTTGTACTTTATCTTCTAATATTCCTGCATATTTCTCTAATTGGTTTTTACTTTGCTTTAATGCATTAATATTGTAATGTTTTTCTATGGCCACACTACACAAATATGTCATATCTAAAACTATCTCTCGTTCTTTCTCTGATGGACTTTTTTTGTTTTTACTATAGATAACAAAAACACCTAAAACTTGATTTAATGCAGATAAAATAGGAAATGACCAGCAAGACTTTATACCATTATTTAAAGCTATTGTTTTATAACCTTCCCAAAGATCATGACATGCAATATTAGAAACAATGCCTTTTTTATTTAAAAACGCAGTATTAGTTTCATATGACACTACTTTTGGATTAATAGCAACACCATCAATAAAATTACTAAATGTTTCAGGTAAATGTGGTGCCGCTAATTTATGTAAGGTTTTAGCTTCTTTATTTAGTAATAGTATAGAAACCATGCTATCCTCAATATATGCTTCAACAGTTTCTACAATACTATTAGCTATGATTTGTAAAGATTTATCATGGGTTATTAACTCTAATATATCTCTAATTTTATTTTTAAGGTGTTCTCCTTTTATTCTATCAGACACATCATTTTGAACACCAATAAAATGAGTTAATTCCTTGTTTTGGTTGTGTATAGGTGTAATGGCTACTTCATTCCAAAATAGTGTCCCATCTTTTTTATAATTTCGTAGTATGACTTTGCAAGATTCTCCATTTGCAATGGCGTTTTTCATAATGCCAATTTCGTTTTGATTACGATCATCACCCTGCAAGAAATTACAATTTTTACCATAAACTTCTTCTTTTTTATAACCCGTTATTTTCTCGAATGCGGTATTACAATAAATAATAGGCGTATTTGGTTGTATTGCATCTGAAATTAAAATACCGTTATCTGCAGATGCTAATGCTTTATTTCTAATTTTTAGCGAAGCTTCTTGACCTTTAGCTTCGGTAATATTCCTAACAATAGAAAGAATACTATGATTATTTAACGGTACAATTCGGGCTTCATAATAATTTGTTTTACGCTTTGTTTTTATTTTGTATTCTATCAATTGCATTTGCTTAGTTGCAATAGTTTTTTCTTGTGCTTTTTTTATTTTTTTGTACGTTGATGGTGGTAATACATCTGCCATGTTTTTACCTATAATACCTTCTACTGGTGTTAGCTTTTGATTTTGTGGTGCATAAAAATCAAGATAATTACCATTATAATCTTGAATAATTATCATATCTGGTATGGCTTCTAATAATGCCTTAATCTTAGCTTCACCAGCTTTTATAATGAACTCCGTTTCTTTTTGCAAAGTAACATCTAACATAAAACCCTCTATCGCTTCTAAATTTCCATTTTTATCAAATACACCTTGTCCAAGCTCTTGCAGATATTTAACCTTTCCGTTCTTGTCTCTAATACGAAAGTTTATCGTAAAGGGCTTTTTGTTTTTGATTGCCTTTTGAGTATCGTTCCAAACTTGTTTATGATCTTCTTGAAAAATGATGTGCGAGAAATGAACAGTCCCATTTAAAAACGCTTCAGCATGATAACCTGTAATCTGTTCGCAACCTTCGCTAATGTATTCCATCGTTAAATCCCTATCATTTTTACAACGAAATACAATACCTCGAAGATTATTGATTAAGGCATCAAATTTCCGGTTACTTTCTATAAGGAATTTATTTGTTTGCTGAATTTTCAGTAAATTTTCAGTAAGATTACTTGTGTCTTTTAGAAAAGCAATACTTCCTTTTTTGCCATTAACTACTGTAGAATTCAACCTAATCTCTAAACTAAAATCAGTTCCATTATTTTTAATACCAACGACATCCATGCTTATATTAAAAGCTGTCTTTTCTATATTTATTAGCTGATCTTTAAGCTGTTTTCTATATTTTTTCGCAATAAGAGTCTTAATATTTCTGCCTAATAAGGCATCAGAATCGCAATCAAACAGGTTTTTACAAGCAGGGTTTGCCATTAAAATAGTACCATTGTTATTAACTACCAAAATACCCTCCGTAGTAGATTGAAATATATTTTGGAAAAGACCTTCATTTTGCAGATTATCTATCATTTAATTGCTATAATTAGTTGTATTAAAAACGTTATTAGTTCAAAACAGGCTTTCATCGTAATTTTGGTACGATTCTAGAAATTGCTCTTCCATAAATGCTATTTGAACACCAGTAACAAAAGATACAATAGATTTTTGAGCAGCAAGAGCGGCAAGAACTCCAGTAGATATGAGTATGGCATCGCCAATGGTTTTTATTGTTGAGATAACCCTTAAAATAATAGAAATAGGCAACAGCATTATGGCTGGTATTTCAAGGTGTTTCAACCATTGTTTTTTTAAAACCGTTGGTTTTTTCGTATTGAATATTTTTATAATAAAAAAGGCAAACCACTGAACAACTAAACCGATAATGATACAGATGGTAAAGGGTATTAAAACCACAAACCATAGACCTACAATACCTAATTTTGAAAATATAATATCCATCTATCAAAATTAGTTGAGTTATGTATAATCTAAAATGATATCCATCAGTTCACTGACCTAGATCAGTTTACAGGTAAGTTCTATTACAATTCCTCAATTTAATCGAAACGATAATTAGACTTCAATACTAAATAAAATCATCGTGAGTTATAAAAATTAACATGGGTTAATCCTATTTTTTATCAAATGACGTGGATCATTTCAAGATTACTTACTAAACCATAATTTTAATAATTATTAACATTAAAACAGTTTTTTTATTCAGTATAACTATAAACAAAATGAATATAGGTTTAGTACTTTCTGGTGGTGGTATGCGTGGTGCAGCACATGTTGGTGCCATAAAAGCCCTAGAAGAGCATAACATTTTCCCAACACATATTGCAGGAGCAAGTGCTGGTGCAATAGTAGGTGGATTATATGCGCATGGATATAACTGTGATGAAATGTTACATTTTTTTAAAACCGTACAATTATTGGACTATAAAAAATATGCTCTCAACAAACCTGGCTTTATAGATACCAATAAGTATTACGACTTCTTCAAGAAAAAATTCCCAGAAGATAGTTTTAGTGTTCTTAAAAAAAAACTATTCATTACTACTACCAATATTACTGATGGCGTACTTCAAATTTTTAATGATGGTGAAATTATTAAACCCATGTTAGCCTCTTCTGCTTTTCCTGGTTTGTTTTCACCTGTAAAAATTAAGGAAAAGCTATATATAGATGGAGGTGTACTTAATAACTTTCCTATAGAACTTATAAAAAAAGATTGTGACACTTTAATTGGTGTGTATTTAAACCATTTTGAAACTGCTGTTAATAGCAATTTAAAGCACTTTTATAACGTAATTGAACGTGCTATAAACATAAGAATAGCCAAAAGTGATGAAGAAAAATTTACAGATTTTGATATCGTAATTGCTCCAAAAAACTTGACACAATATAGCTTATTCGATAAAAAAAATATTGATGCTATTTATAAAATAGGATATGATAATATGAATAGAACATTAAAAAACAACACTTTAATCATTAAAAAAGAAAACCTTTCAACATTACAACTATGAGAACAACAGTACATATACAAAATCTTGTCTGTGATTCTTGCGCAAAAATCATAGCAAACAAACTTACAGAATTACATAATATTAGTGATGTAGATGTTAATTTAAAAAATAAAACTGTAGGCTTTAACTTTTTTACAAAACATGATTTTGAACATGCTAAACATGTCTTGGAAATGTTAGGTTATCCCATACTTGGACATGATAATATATTAAGCCAATAGCATAAAATAAATAATCCTTTTAAAATGAAACGTCTTTTAAAATATCTTATGGATCCGATTGTAGTTTATGGAGTAATCTCTTGTAATAATTCCGATAAAAATTGTTGAATGTGGGTTATAACCAAAACCAATTTTCTAAACAACAGCAGTACACTATGGATACACCTGGAATTTCCATTTTATGGTTATATGCAGATGTAATTATTAAAACACTAAAAACATATTAAAATCATGAACTATAAAGACGTAAATATCCCAATAAAAAACATAACCTTAAAGGGGCGGCTACGCCTAGCAGAAAACCAAAAAGGGCTAATTGTTTTTTCCCATGGAAGTGGTAGTAGTAGAATGAGCAGTAGAAACAATTATGTTGCAGATTTGCTTTTAAACGAAGGCTTTTCTTCGTTATTGTTTGATTTATTGACGGAAGCTGAAGACACTATTCATGAAAACAGATTTAACATCGATTTACTTGCTGAACGATTGGTAGAAGTCACACAATGGATAAGTAAACAAAAGGACATGCAAAATGTACCTATTGGTTTTTTTGGCGCAAGCACTGGAGCTGCTTCAGCATTAAAAGCTACATCTTTTTTAGGAACAAGCATAAAAGCCATTGTTTCTAGAGGTGGCAGACCAGATTTGGCTCTACCCATTTTAGATAAAATAAAAAGTCCAACTCTTTTAATTGTTGGTGGTAAGGATGGTGTTGTTATTGATTTAAACAAAAAAGCCTACGATAAACTTTCAAGCATTAAAAAAATTGAAATTATAGAAGGTGCAACCCATTTATTTTCTGAACCAGGAAAGCTTGAAGCTGTAGCAAAATTAACTTCTAATTGGTTTAATAAATATTTAAAAAAATAAACATTATGGTATTTAAAGATAGAATTGAAGCTGCTCATTTATTAGCAGACAAACTGGAAACTTACAAGGAAAAGAACGCTATAATTTTGGCTATCCCAAGAGGTGCTGTTCCTATGGGATATGTAATCTCAAAACAACTACATTTACCTTTAGAGGTCGTGCTTTCAAAAAAAATTGGACATCCATTGCATAAGGAATTTGCTATTGGTGCAGTAACTCAAAAAAGCCAAGTTTTAAGTGAAGCAGCTTCCGATGTATCTAAAAGTTATATTGAGGAAGAAATTAAAAAAATTAGAACTTTACTTTCCAAACGGTATCAGGATTATTATGGAAATAAAAAACCACAAGAACTAAAAGATAAAATCTTAATCATTGTAGATGATGGCATTGCTACTGGAAACACCATCATATCTACCATAGAAATGTTACATGAAGAACAACCAAAAAAAATTGTGGTTGCTATTCCTGTGTCTTCACAAAGTGCCCTACAAAAGTTAAAAAACACCCCTTTTATAGATGAAATTGTATGTCTTTCAGCTCCTGAAAACTTTAGAGCTGTAGGTCAATTTTATAAAAACTTTGACCAAGTTGATGATACCGAAGTTAAAACCTACTTAAACAAGGTTGCCGTAAATTAATGTTCACCTATTTGTCTATTAAGCCAAAGGGATGCAAATCCGAAATTTCAGTTTTTTCTGTTTTGGTGTCAAGTGGGGTAATGGCTTTTGTTTTATTGAACCAAATATACTCATCAAATTGAGACGGTAATACGGTTTTAAAATAATGGCTCCACAATTCTGTTTTTGGTCTATAAACAACACCAATAGCACGTTCTAGCCTAGGTGTGTTTAAAAATTCTCTCAATTTTTTTTCTGAATATGCTTCACGTAAAGGCAAGGTGAAATTAGTGACGTTTGTTTTATGACACAAATGCTCATAGCTTTCTGCAACAGAATCATTAACAGACATCACTTGCATAGCTTCTCCCCAATTTTTGGCAGCTGCAACGGTGCCTGTATGTGTTCCAAACCCAATGTTATACGATTTTGAACCAAAATGTTCTTTACACAAGTGACCTATATTTATTTCACCTCTAGCATACATTTCTGTTGCCAAAGCATTCCCAATATGAGAATTATGAGCCCAAACAACGGCTTTTGACTCTTTACCGTAATACGATAGTAATGATTTTAAGGTATAAAACATGTGAAAATCGCGTAAGTTCCAAGATTCTGCGCTACCATAATACATCGCTTTGTAGTAGCGTTCTGCATCAACCACAACCGTAGCATTTTGGTAGGCATAAAAATAGGCTTGAGAATGGTTGAGTTTATTTTTATTTTTCAACAAGTCAAACAACATTTTTAGAACCTCTTTCTCACAGCTCTGCAGTTTTTCATTTTTCACTAATTTTCCATAGACAGAAGGATTCGACATATATGGCATAATACAAGAATAGCGGACTTTAGCAAGTGCAGCCAAATCTGCATCAATACCTTTTAAATAATTAATAACCAAATCGATAGAATTCTCTAACCCATACAAATCGAGCCCATAAAACCCAATGGTATTATTGTGCTTGGCATTATATTTTTTATGCCATTCCATAAAATCGAACACTTCTTTGTTTTTCCACATCCATTCTGGAAAACGTAAAAAAGGCATCCAATCTTGTGATTTATATTGGTTTCTTACATAATTATTAATTTGTTCGGCATCAGACCAATCTGCTTCTGTACAAACAATATTAAACCCTTTTTTTCTATAAGTACTTTTGTAATTTCTTGCCTTGTGGTATAAAACTCTGAAGTTCCATGCGAAGCCTCACCCAATAATACAACTTTGGCATCTCCAATACGTTCTAACAACCCATCAATTGGAAACTTTTTAATTGTTTTAAAAGGAATAGAACTAATCCCTATTTCATCTATAATTTCATTCTCAGGATAAACCTCAGTTCCTATTTTAGGAATTAGTTTTGGTTTTGGAATAAAATAATTATCACGTAATGCTTTTGTAACATATTCAGTTTCAGAAACACGCTCTATAGTTTCTAACATAACGTGAGCCCAATCTGGACCAACTGGTGCTAATAATTTAGCTCCGATTTTTAACTGTTTCTTAATGGTTTCTGGAATTTCTTTAAATTCTGAAGCACTTAAAACAGCATTAAAAGGGGCTTTATCATTCCATCCCTTTTCAAGTTGCCCTGTTTTTATGTATACATTGTTAATATCTATATTTTTTAAAACTTCTAATGCCCATTTTGAATATGTTTCAGTAGTTTCAACCGCATAAACTTCTTTATATATTTTTGAAAGTACCGCCAAAACATAAACTGAATCTGCCCCTGTAATAAGAATTTTATCGTCCTCTTTTACTTCCAATTCCTCTAACATTCTGGCAACCACAATAACCCTAGGCTCTGTTTTTTCGATAGCTTTTTCAATTCTTACATCTTCATAAAAATAGGGATGCAAGTTTTCTGACAAAAAAAAAGCTTCTGGAACATTTTGGAAGGCTTCTAAAAGCAATGTATTGCTAATGCCTTTATCTTTTAATTGTTCTTTAATACTAATATCTTTCATCGTTATGCGTAATTAAAAATAGGTATCTAAATATATTACCGATCAATTAATTATGGAATGACTTAGGTCATTTTGGTGGTTATTAAATAAAGTTAATTTCATCTAAAATTAGCTACTTTAAAATGGCATTAATTACCAAACATGGTATTATTCTCGAAAAAACAAATAACAGTTTTGAAAATCTAGGTGTTTTTAATCCTGCTATCATGCAAGAAGATGATACCGTTCATGTCTTTTATCGTGCGGTTAGAAATGGTAATTTTTCTACCATAGGCTACTGTAAATTAGAAGGCCCTTTAAAAGTCGTTGAGCGTTGTAAAGAACCTTTGCTTTTTCCGGAAACCCCAGAAGAATTCCAAGGTATCGAAGACCCTCGTATTGTTAAAATTGACCAAACATATTACCTGTCTTATTCTGCTTATGATGGGATTAATGTTTTTGGAGCCTATGCCACTTCAAAAGATTTAAAAACATTTGAACGACAAGGCATTATTACACCCAAATTCACCTTTAAAGAATATTCAGAACTTATTAAAAATAATTTTGAAAAAATAAGTATCGTTCATTCTCTTTTCTATGATTTATTTGGTCGGTACAAACTTGAACGATTAATGAAAGGAAAAATATACGTCTGGGATAAAAATATTATATTTTTTCCTAAGAAAATAAATGGAAAATTTGCAGTATTTCATAGACTCTTTCCTTCAATTCAAATTATCTATTTTAACGATCCTTCAGAGTTGACAACAGAATTTTGGAAAACTTATATTTCAAATTTAAGAAAACATATTGTATTACAACCAGAATACAAACATGAGAGCAGTCATATTGGTGGTGGTTGTCCCCCAATTGAAACTGATAGTGGATGGCTGTTTATCTACCATAGTGTAGAGAGT
Source organism: Flavobacteriaceae bacterium HL-DH10 (assembly GCA_031826515.1). Taxonomy (NCBI): domain Bacteria; kingdom Pseudomonadati; phylum Bacteroidota; class Flavobacteriia; order Flavobacteriales; family Flavobacteriaceae; genus Thalassobellus; species Thalassobellus suaedae. The sequence goes on from CP134536.1 coordinate 562,166, forward strand.
AAATCCAATAAATTAATATATCACGCTTCAGCTGTTTTATTGGATTTACAAAATCCTAAAAAAGTAATTGGCAGACTTAAAAAACCATTGTTTTCTCCTACTGAAAGCTATGAAAAAAAAGGTGAGGTAGATAATGTTGTATTCCCAACCGGAACGGCGCTTTTTAACGACAAGCTTTATATTTATTATGGTGCTGCTGATAGCCGGGTAGCAGTAGCATCAGTAAACATTAACTCACTATTAAACGAACTTAAATAATAATATGAAAATAAATACACCATCCAAAATACTATTTTTATCTACATTTCCGCCAACGCAATGTGGTATTGCAACTTATACTAAAGATACTATTACTGCTATAACTGATTTGTTTGGTAAAACCTTGTCTTGCGAAATTTGTGATATTTCAGATAAAACTACTGTAAATAAAAATGTGCAGTATTCGATACATCCAAAAATAAAAGCAGATTATAGTAGGGTTGCAGGAGAAATAAATTGTGACAACTCCATAAAATTGGTACATATACAACATGAATTTGGCTTATTTGGTGGTACGTTTGGAAACTATCTGTTGGATTTTCTAGATGTACTAAAAAGACCAGTAACCTTTACTTTTCATAGCGTTATCCCAAATCCTGACAAAAACCTAATGGCATTTGTTAAACTCTTAATTTCATATAGCAATTCTGTTATTGTAATGACGCAGCAATCTAAAAAGATATTAATACACGATTATAGCATCGATAAAAACATAATAGAGTGCGTACCACACGGCACACATAGTGTTAATTACGAAAAGGCAAGTTTTGCTAAACGTAAATTTAATTTAGAGCATCGCACTGTTTTATCAACCTTTGGACTTTTAAGTTCTGGTAAAAGTATAGAAACAGCTATTAAAGCATTACCTGAAATTATTAAACATACACCTAATGTTTTGTATTTAATTTTAGGAAAAACACACCCTAATACCATAACAAACAACAAAGATGAGTATAGAGATTATTTAGATAGTCTCGTTAAAGAACTTAAGCTTGAAAATCACGTTAACTTTATAAATCGTTATTTAGAAATAGATGAGCTTTTAAATTATTTGAAGGCAACCGATATTTACTTATTTACCTCAAAAGACCCAAATCAGGCTGTTAGCGGCACATTTGCTTATGCTATGAGTTGTGCTTGCCCTATTGTAGCAACATCAATTTCTCATACTAATGAAGTACTTACATCTAAAGAAGGTCTGTTAGTACCAATTGAAAACTCAAAGGAAATGGCAAAAGAAACTATAAAATTACTTTCTGATGGGAAACTTCGGGAGTCTATGGCGCTAGCTGCCTTTGAAAAAACAAGAGCATCTTCATGGGAAAATGTGACTTTGAAACAAGTTAATATCTATAAAAAAAGTATAGATAAGTTACTTGAAATACCACACAACTATCCAGCAATTAAGCTAGATCATTTAAAAAACATGACTACAGGTTTGGGCATTATACAGTTTAGTAAAATTTCAAAACCAGATATTACTTCTGGCTATACTTTAGATGATAATGCACGTGCACTAATTACTATGTGTATGCATTATAAGTGTTTTAAAAAATCTTCAGACTTATTATATATAAATACATATCTAGCGTTTATTGAGCGTTGCCAGACAGATTCTGGTGCTTTTATCAATTATGTAGACGAACACAATAATAACCATATAAAGAATGACTACGTCAACCTAGAAGACTCTAATGCGCGTGCTATTTGGGCTTTAGGAACGGTTATTTCATTTAAAGAACATCTGCCAGAAACTATAGTAAATAAAGCGGCATTATGCTTTTTAAAAAGCACTGAATGGATAAAGAATATTTTATCACCCAGAGCTATTGCTTTTACAATTAAAGGCTTGTATTTGTATTATACTGCAGAACAAGATAAAAACGCTGTTTTAATTATTGAAAATCTATCAAAAAACCTCATCACAAATTACGATGTTAATTCTATAAAAAGCTGGAACTGGTTCGAAAACTATTTAACCTATGCCAATAGTATTTTGCCAGAAGCCATGCTATATAGTTATTTGATAACAGGTAAAGATTCCCATAAAAGAATAGCTTTAGAATCTTTTGATTTTCTATTATCAAAAATGTTTGTAAATGGTCATTTTAAAGTGATTTCTAACAAAGGGTGGTATCAAAAAGATGTCATACCAAATGAATATGGAGAACAGCCCATCGATGTTTCATATACCATACAGACTTTACAACTTTTTTATAAAACTTTTAAAGATTCAATGTACAAAACAATGATGCAAAAAGCTTTTAACTGGTTTTTAGGCGAAAATCATTTGAATCAAATTATGTATGATCCTATAACTGGTGGTTGCTATGATGGCTTAGAGAAAGCAAACGTAAATTTAAACCAAGGTGCCGAATCTACTATTTGTTATTTGATGGCGTGTATAATTATGGAAGAACACAAGGCATTTTCATCTGGAAAAGTGATTCATCTATTAGAACCAAAAGTGAATACGTATTTAAATTTATCTAAAAACCAGTATTTAAATAAAGAATGTAACTGATATAAATACATTGAATAACGACACTATAATTGGTTGTTGAATTATAAGGTGTCTAAAAAAAGAATATTAAATATGTAAACGTTAAATGTTCTTTTCTTATGTTTAATTGTGACATATTGTATAAACTAAAAGTGTTTTTCCATTAAAACCAACTGTATAAGCTTTTAAAATACTACTAAAACGTAAATCCTAATCGCTTAAAAATTTGAGACAAAGCCAATGAACTAAATGCAAAAACAATTACCAAAACTATTTGTTCTAGTGATAAATTGGTTAATAAAAGTGTTTTTGCCACTGGCTTAATATAATAGGCGCTTATTGTAATTAGTAACGATATTACAATAGCATACCATATCCAAGGATTTTTTACAATTTCATTATTAAAAAATGGCACCTTGCTTTCTGCCATATTAAATACATTTAATAATTGTGCTAAAACTAAAGTATAGAATGCCATATTATTTATGATTTTAGCAGATAGTTCTAATATAAAATGAGAATATGCGGTAATACCAATAACTGCTCCAGTAACACAAAGTCCATAGATAATGGTCGAAGACCATAGTTTTGGAGTCATAATGGATTCACTAGCCTTTCGAGGTGGTCGTTTCATGATATCAACTTCACCTTTTCCCATTCCTAATGCTAGAGCAGGAAATATATCTGTAATGAGATTTAGAAATAGAATTTGTAATGGCAGTAATGGTGATGGCAAATTGAGTAAAGCTGCCAAACCAACTGAAACTACTTCTGCCAGATTACAGGATAACAAATACACTACAAACTGTCTTATATGATCAAAAATGGCTCGTCCTTGATTGATGGCCAATTCCATAGTAATGAATTTATCATTTTTGAGAATAACATCTGCTACTTCTCTTGCTGCTTGAGTACCTCTAATTCCCATTGCAATCCCAATATCTGCTTTACGTAATGCCGGAATGTCGTTTATACCATCACCAAACATACCAACAACATTATCGTTGTTTTGATAGAGTGTTATTAGTTTTAATTTCTGCTCTGGTGTCACTCTTGCAAAAACTGAAGCGTCTAGTAATTTTGTTTTAACAGTATTGTTTAACTGAGTTTCAAACTGCAACTCTTTTCCATGTATGATAGTATTTGAAGCTGCATTTTTAGGTAACAAGCCAATTTCTACAGCAATTTTTTTTGCAGTCTCAGGATGGTCTCCCGTCATCATAACCACCTTTATTCCAGCTTCTTTATAAACCTTTATGGTTTCTTTTACATCGTCTCTAGCTGGATCTAAAAATGCAATAACTCCAATAAAATTTAATTGTGACAATAAATTTTCTTTCTCTGGTTTTGTTTCGTGGTGTTTATAAGCAAAAGCTAATACTCTTAATCCTTGAGATGCCAAATCATTTACACGATTCATCCATTCTTTTTTATTCTTAAATTCTTGTAGTTTGTTATCCTTAAAAATGACATCACAATGATTAATAACACTTTCAAAAGCACCTTTTACATAAACATTATACCCATTTTTATTTGTATTTAATGTTGCCATCAACTTACTAGATGTATTAAAGGGAATCTCTAATTCTTCTGGATTAGTTTCTTTAATTTTTCTTGGGTTAAAATGCATTTTTTTAGCAAATTGAATGAGTGCCAATTCAATACTATCTCCTCTCATATCTTCAGCATTTAAAACAACATTGTTACACAAAATACTGGTCATCATCATTACATTAAAAGCTTCTAATTTCTCTACATTGTGAAAGTAAGCACTGTCTTTATTCTGTATTTGACTTAAAATTTCATCTTCTAAAACCAGTGTATGTACTTGCATTTTATCTTCAGTAAGTGTTCCTGTTTTATCTGTACATATAATATTTGTTGCACCCAAGGTTTCAACTGCTTCCATTTTTTTTATAATAACTTTTCGCTTAGATAGTTTTAGCATCCCTCTTGCCAAAGCAATAGTTGCTACAACAGGAAGTCCTTCTGGTATTGCCGCAACAGCTAATGCTACTGCTGTTTCTATAATTAAAAGCATGTCTAAACCTCTTAAATAGCCAGTAAAAACAATGAGAATTGCGAAAATTAAAGTGAGCCATATAAGCCATTTACTTAATCCATTTAGTTTTTTTTCTAATGGAGTTCGCTGTTCTTCTATAGTACCTCCCAGTTGCTGAATCTTACCAAGTTCTGTGTTTTGTCCTGTGTGAACCACAATTGCTTTTGCAGAACCTTGTTCTACAGTTGTTCCTTTAAACACCATATTTTTCCTATCTGATAATATGGTGTTTTTAGATAGCGAATTTATATGCTTATATATAGTCCTACTTTCACCTGTTAACGGCGCTTCTTTAATCGCTAAATTTTCAACAGTAATGAGGCGCGCATCTGCTGAAACGACGTCTCCTGCTTCTATTAAAATAATATCGCCAGGAACTAATACTGATGATTTTATAGTTTTAATTTTTCCGTCTCGTAAAACCCTACTCTCTGTAAATCCCATTCGGCGAAGCGCTTCAAGAGACCGTACACCTTGAAATTCCATTATAAAACCAATAATTACTGTAATTACTATAACTATAATAATAGCTATAGTCTCAAGCCAATCATCATTAAAAAGGAAAGTAAAACCTGCTGCAATGGCAAGAATAAAAATAATTGGATCATTACACTGATCAATAAGAATTTTCCATTTCGATTTAGGTTCTTTAGCAACTGTCTCATTTTTGCCATATTTCTTAATACGCTGTTTTACTTCACTTTCAGTTAAACCATAATTAGTATTACTGTTTAAGTTCTCAACAACAGAATGTATTGAAAGACAAAATGGTTCTAACATCATAGTTGGTATTTTAATTTTACCTAAGAACTGGTGATTTATTAAAATTTAAAAACCCTCTTGCCAAATCTTTTAGTTTAAGGATTTGGTAAAAGGGTAGTTTTAATTCGCTCTATGTATAGATTTGGTTAAAGAAACCTAAAACAAAATCAATCACACCTTATGCAATCTCAATTTTCTTTGGCTTGTTCTGTTTAGCCTCTTCTTTTTTAGTAAGATTGAAACGAAGGATACCGTCTTTATATTTTGCTTTAACGTCTTCCTCTTTTACAGAGTCTGGAAGTAGCAATCTTTTTTCAAAGGAATTATAACTAAATTCTTTGCGTGTATAGTTATCTTCTTTTTCTTTTTTAGAATCTGTCTTCTCTGCAGAAATATTAAGATATCCATTATCGACAGTTACTTCAAAATCATTCTTAGAAAATCCTGGAGCTGAAAGTTCGATTTCAAATTTATCATCTTCTTCTATAATATTTAAAGCAGGTTCATTTGATTTTCCATTCCAAAAATCATCTAAAAAAAGTGAACTATTCCAAAATCGATTCCCAAGGAAATCATCAGCATTAAAAAAATCTCTTGTAGTTAGAGTTTCTAATGGTCTTCTTTTGTTTCTAAATTTTACTAGTGACATAATTTTAATATTTATACGTTAAACAATTTATATGTTACTAAATTATGATGAAACTAGAACTTTAGAAATGATCTAGGTCAGACGACTAAATGTTTTTAATTCTGGAAGTTTAATTTGATTTTATCTAAATATTCATAACTTTTTTTATTTTTTAAAATCTACTTAAAAACAGTTACTCAATACATTTCAACTTATCCATAAAAAATTCATTATATGCAATATTTAAAATATCTATAGAATGCTTTGTCCCTTTTAGGCTTATTGATTTAATTGGAGATGTTTTTAATCTATTTATTTGTGAACTTGACAACCTGCCTTTAAAACTAAAGTCTCCACAATACATATCCCAAGAATGATAAAAAGTAATTATTTGATTATTTTCTAAGGTTACTTTTACACTAGACCTATTACTTGGCAAATAACTAGCACACCCTAAATCTTGCTTTAAATTAAAAAAAACACATACTTTTTGTCCATATTTATATAACTCAACAGATAGATTTTCATTAAGTAAATAAGGTACTGTTCTAATGTATATTTTTTTATAAAACTCATCGTATTCGTCTATTGCATAATGACATTTTAAACGAAATTCATTCTCTTCTAATTTTGATTTTTCTTCATTAACATTTGCATCAACTTGCTGTACTTCTATATGCTTTTTTTTTAACTTCATTAGTATTAACTAATGAATCTTGCCTTCTCTGCCCATTGAATGTAATTTCTAACTTTCTATCTTTCCCCTGTGCTTCTTGTTGTCTTTCCTCTATTGCTTTAACATGAGCTAGGGAGTCTTGTAATTTCTGTTCTCTTAAAGCAACTTCTAACTTTCTACCTTTCTCCTGTACTTTTTGTAGCCTCTGCTCTATTGTTTTAACATGAGCCAGGGAATCTTGTAATTTCTGTTCTCTTAAAGCAACTTCTAACTTTCTACCTTTCTCCTGTACTTCTTGTTGTCTTTCCTCTATTGCTTTAACATGAGCTAGGGAATCTTGTCGCTTCTGTTCTCTTAAAGCAACTTTTAACTTTCTACCTTTCTCCTGTGCTTCTTGTTGTCTTTCCTCTATTGCTTTAACATGAGCTAGGGAATCTTTTTTCTTTTGTTCTAGCTCCTGTGAATTTTCATTATTTATTGTTTCCAGTATCTTTCTCTTTCTCTCTTCCTCTTCTGCAATAACTCTTCCCCGTTCTTTATCTTGATAATCATAGAACAGATTCAACATATCCTCGTTAACTAATAAATCATCAATAGTAACTATACCTTCCCAATCTTTAAACTTTATTTTATAATTATCTCTGCCTAAATAATCAATAACTATACATTTTTGGTTTTTATTAAATTCAGTTATAGGTTGAATTAATTGATTAGTTATTATATTCAAGTTTTTATATAGAATTCCATCTTGTAAAAATTGAGTAGGTATACTTATATCTTGCGAAAACAAGCTTAAAGAAAATAAAAGAAAACAAAAATATTTAGTCATAATATATCTTTATAAAGAAATCTGAGCAACTTATTCTATTATGAAGTATCAAATTTAAAAATTCCCTTAGGGTTTTCATATTCGAATTATATCTTTTAATAATACTCTATTTTGCATAAATAATCATTTTAACCTTATGATAGATTAATAACTCCACAAACTAACTATTATATTAGTTATCATTCTAATTCTAGAATTAAATTCAGCAACGATTATTCTTTTTACTAAAATTCTCATTTCTTTTTTAATTACTTTTGATTTAACTGATTTTAAACTATGACCATTCAAGATTTAGTTGGAAAATACAATATCACAGGAAGCAATCAAGATGCTTTAGAATACACATACAAAGGTTCTCTTGATTTAACACTTGATGAAAATGACAGAATAAAAGCGAAGTGGCTAATAAATAATGAGCAAATACAGCGAGGAACTGGCTTTTTTAAAAATAATATTCTTGTTATTAATTTTAATTATAAAGACGAAAATAATAACACGTACAAAGGTGTTGTTGTGTACCAATGTATTTCTAAAGATATATTAGAAGGTTTTTGGTCTGAAAAACATGGAAACCCACTTTACCTTGGAGAAGAACGTTGCTTTCGCGTTAATAATCAAGAGCAACTACTTGATTAAAACCAATTTCAACAAAAAAACCTCAACTATTAACTAATTGAGGTTTTTTTTATTGAAATTACTAGTGTTTAAATATATTGATTGATAATATTTTCAAACAATTCTTGTTTTCCACTTTTTAGTGATAATTCGCCGTTATCTTGAGCTATTTTATATAAGTCTTCCAACCCTAATTCACCTGCTTCAAAGGCTTTTCCTTTACCAGAATCAAAAGAAGCATAACGCTCTGTTCTTAATTTTTCATAAGGAGACGATGTTATAATCTTATCTGCAATTAGTAAAGCACGAGCAAAGGTATCGGCTCCACCAATATGAGCATGGAATACATCTTCTAAATCGGTTGAATTTCTTCTAATTTTAGCATCAAAATTAACACCACCACCTTGTAAGCCACCTGCTTTTAGGAATACTAACATCGCTTCGGTTGTTTCTTGTATATTGTTTGGAAACTGATCTGTATCCCATCCGTTTTGGTAATCGCCACGGTTAGCATCTAAACTTCCTAACATACCTGCTTTTGCAGCGACTTCAATTTCGTGTTGAAAGGTGTGTTGTGCTAAAGTCGCGTGATTGACTTCTATATTTATTTTAAAATCTTTATCTAAACCATATTCTTTTAAGAAACCGATAGCTGTAGCCGAATCAAAATCATACTGATGCTTTGAAGGTTCCATAGGTTTTGGCTCGATAAAGAAATTTCCTTTAAATCCATTTGCTCTAGCATAATCTCTAGCCATGGTTAAAAATTGTGCCATATGGTCTAACTCACGACCCATATCTGTATTTAATAAAGACATGTAGCCCTCACGACCACCCCAGAACACATAGTTTTCACCATTTAATGCCATGGTAGCATCTAAAGCTAATTTTACTTGTCCGCCTGCTCTAGCAACCACATCAAACTCTGGATTTGTAGAAGCACCGTTCATATAACGCGGGTTAGAAAAACAGTTTGCAGTTCCCCATAGTAATTTCACACCTGAAGCCGCTTGCTTTTGCTTTAAATACTCTGTAATAGTTGCTAATCTGCTTTCTGATTCTCCAAACGTTGCACCTTCTCTAATTAAATCGAAATCGTGAAAACAGTAATAACCAAATCCCATTTTAGTTATAAACTCAAAAGCAGCATCTGCTTTATCTTTTGCTGCTTGAATGGCATCAGAAGATTTGTCCCACTCAAAACTCTGTGTTCCCGGACCAAATGGATCTGACCCTTGTCCGCAGAATGTATGCCAGTATGCAACCGAAAATTTAAAATGTTCACGCATGGTTTTTCCTGCGACTACTTGGTCGGGATTGTAATACTTGAATGCTAATGGATTGTCTGATTCTTTTCCTTCAAACTTAATATCTCCTATGCCTTTGTAATACTCTTTGTTTCCTATAATTGCCATTTTGTTTATGTATTAAATTATTTATCTATTTTTTGTTTGTTTTGTTTATTGCTACTACATGCGTTAAGGATTAAGTCCCGATAGCTATCGGGAGTAGTAACGCCCTAATGTTATTTATTTAAAATGAGTTCTAATTCTTTTTTCCAGTTATTATACGCTTTTAAGTATGGTTCTTTATCTTTAAACGGCATGAATGTCATAACGTGATCGTTGTCTATAATAGCCTTTCCAAAAGTTTCAAAATCGCCTTTATGTAAATGTGCCGCTCTTGCTGCACCAATAGCACCAGTGGTATTATAAATTTCTATTTCTTGCTCTATTAGAGTCGCCACCGTATTTGCAAAAATTTCGGAGCGGAATAAATTATCATTTCCTGCTCTAATAACTTTGGTTTTTATACCATCAGATTTTAAAATCTCCATACCGTATACAAATGAAAATGCAATACCTTCTAATGCTGCCCGACATACGTGACCTTTATGATGGTTATTCAAGTTAATATTTACAAGACGTGTACCTATTTCTTTATTATTCAGCATACGCTCAGCACCGTTTCCAAAAGGAATTAAGCAAACACCATCTGATCCTACAGAAATATCTGTTGCCAAATTATTCATCTCTTCATAAGAACTTACAGCTAAATTATTTAATAACCAACGGTACTGTATTCCTGCACCATTAATACAAAGTAATTTTCCTATTCGTGCAGCAGCTCCTTTTTTATAATTAACATGTGCAAAATTGTTAACGCGTGCGCTTTCTTTTACAGATAAACTATCGGTAACTGCATATACCACACCTGATGTACCTCCTGTTGCAGCGACCTCTCCTGGATTAAAAACATTTAAGGATAACGCATTATTAGGCTGATCGCCAGCTCTATAATAAATAGGGGTTCCTGCAGCAATTCCTGATGCTTCTTCTCCTTTTTCATCGACCACCGATTGTACTCCAAAAGTTTCAACAATATCTGGAACAAGTGATTTATCTATTCCATAATGTTCTAAAAGAAAATCGGCTACTTCATCTTTTTTGAAATCCCAAAAAATGCCTTCAGACAATCCTGAAATGGTTGTATTTATGGTGTTTGAAAACTTATAGGCAATGTAATCGCCAGGTAACATAAATTTATAAATATTTTCATAAACCTCTGGTTCATTATCTTTTACCCATTTTAATTTAGAAGCGGTAAAATTTGCTGGTGAGTTTAATAAGCTTTCTGAACAAGTATCTTCGCCTATCGATTGAAAGGCTTTATTACCAATCTCTACGGCACGACTATCGCACCAAATAATACTCTTACGAAGCGGATTCCCTTCCTTATCTACCAATACCAAACCGTGCATTTGATACGAAATACCGATCCCTTTTATTTGAGTTCTACTTACGTTATATTGTTTCTTTAAACTGGTTATGGCAGTACAAATATGTTGCCACCAATCGTTTGGTTTTTGTTCCGCCCAACCATTTTTTTGAGCAAACATGCTCATTTCTTCTTTTGGTTCCTGTACAACGCCTATACTTTTACCTGTAGCAATTTCTACTAAAGCAGCTTTAATAGACGAGCTTCCTATATCTAATCCTAAATAATACATAGTTTATAATGATTCTCTTAATATTAGTTTGGTTGGAATGTAACACTGCATCGTTTCATCGTTGCTAATAAACTCTGCAGTTTTATTTCCTATTTCTTTAAAATCTGTTGAAATAACAGATATACCTTTATATATAAATTTTTTCATGGGTGTTTCGTTGTAAGACAAAAAACCTACATCTGTTCCTGGTTCTAAATTTAGCTCTCGACTTTGTTCTAAAAACACACCTAATATTCTATCGCTTACACTTATATACGCTTCTCCTTTTTTAATATTAAAGTTGTTTGTTTCTGTAACAACCTTAAACTTTAAATGATGCGTTTCACAAAACTTTTTAAAATAAGCTATAGTTTCTATGGGATGATAAGTAAAGTCTGGATATACAAAAACTATCTTTTTATATTTTTTAAAGACTGTTTTAGCGTCTTCTAAACATTTGTAAAATGACATTCCAAAATCTTGAAACACAAAATTATTAGTAGGTTTAGAATGTATGTTCCAATCTATTAAGAGTAACTTACTATCATCAATCTCAGATAATACATTAAAAACTTCTTTATTATCGAAACTCATAACAACATACTTATAATACTTCCCCTTACTATTATTTATAATAGTTTTAAAATTATTAATATTATAATGATGAAATTGCACATCAACAATAACTTTCTTTGGTAAATTATTGACAAATGAATGATACAAAACTTCTTTATATGCTTTAAAAGTATCTAAAACCAAAAGCACCTTCCTAGTATCATTTGCAACATAATACCCTTTATTTGGCACAGACTCAATAATATTTTGCTCTTTTAAAATAGAATATGATTTAAAAACCGTATCTCTAGACAAGCTATAGGTATTACAAATTGCATTAACAGAAGGTAAAGCGTCACCACTTGATAATGTATTATTAGCAAGAGCATTATTTATAGCGTTTACCAATTGCTGATACTTTGGAATCTCACTATTAATATTTATATCAAAATTAATTTTCATGACAACCGTTCTGTTCTGTTCTGGTTGTCAAAAATATAAAATAATTTGCAAAATAAAACGATTATTATTTTATTAATCTGAATTTTTAATATTAAGCATAAAAAAAACCATCTAAACATATATGTTTAGATGGTTTTTAAATGTATTTAAAAAACGAAAGTATTAACTAACCTTCTGTTTATTTTTCATTTTTTCTAAAAGCATTAACTCATGATGAATTTCTTCTTTACGATCATTAAATTTCTTAACCTTCTCATCAATTATTTTTTGCTTTTCAAGTCTTTCTTGTTTTCTTAATTCTTCTTTTGCGACTAATCTTTTAGCCTCTCTTTTTTGCCTAATCTTTTCAATAGAAACTGAAAAATAAGCATATCCATACATACTTAAAAATAACAAGGCAATTATTCCTAATATTACATAACCGTTTTCCATATCTTCTTTTAAATTAAATAATTATAATTCTATTAATTAGGCTAAAACATTTGCTTAATAAAACTTATGTAAAATTAAAAAAAAGAAACTTTCAATTATAATATAAAAGGTGAATTACTTAAAAAAAAGATAAAAGTTTAAAAAACATTAAAAATAACATTAATTTATTAACAACTTATCTATTTTACAGTTCTAAGTCCTTGAGATTTCCAATTTAAAAAACCACCTTCTAAGTCATATATTTTAGTAAAACCAGCATCCAAAAACACATTCACACTTTTACCACTACGTCCTCCAGATTTACAATAAACAAATACTGGTTTCGATTTATTTAGTTTACTTATTTCTTCCTTAAACGTAGGAGAAAAAAAATCTATATTTTGAGCATTATCAATAAAACCTTCGCTAAACTCTTTAGGCGTTCTAACATCTATTAGCTGAACTGAATCAACTTCTAAAAAAACTTGCATCTCTTTAGGCGAAATAACTTTTACGAATTCTTGGTTTGAAACCTTTTTGCAGCCTGAACCTAAACTAATTATTACAATCCAAAAATAGAGAACTAAATATTTCATGTGTTTATAATTATTGTTTTTTTATCGGTCACATGTAACATTCATTTAATCATTTCCTTGGGTATAGAAAATTTAGTTATGAATATTTCATGAGATTTGTTTTAATCTAAATCGACAACATCTCCAGTCCATTCTAACATGCCACCTTCAAGGTTGTATGCGTTTTCAAAACCTAGTTCCTCCATAATATTACATGCTTGTCCGCTTCTGTTTCCTGAACGACAATACACATAATAGTTTTTACTTTTATCTAACTCTTCTATTTCATTTATAAAATCTTGACCTTTATAAATGTCTATATGAATAGCATTTGGTATAATACCATCTGCTACCTCTGCATCTGTTCTAACATCCAATACAACCGCATTATCATCGTTTGCTAGTTGTTCTGACCATTCTTCCTGTGTTAAATCTTCCATATTGTTTTTAAATAATTTTGTATTATACAAAATTAATACTTCTTAAACTATAGACGAAAAAAAAACCGAAGTATTACTCTTCAGTTTTTTTTATAAAATTTCAAATAATTAGGCCTTAATTGAGCATCCAATTGCTTTTGTTTCTTTCTCTTTCACTTCATTACCTTCAAGTAAAGCATCTACTGCTGCTTCTACATATTTAGTTGTTACTGCTGAAGCATCTTTATAGTTATCATCAATAGCTCCTATATATTTTACGACATTTCCTTTATCTGATTTTTGAAGTACAAACATATGTGGGGTTTTAGTTGCGCCATATTTAGGATAAACGGTTTGCTCTTCATCTATTAAATAAGGAAACGTAAAACCTTTACTTTCTGCTCTATCCTTCATGGCTTCTAAATTATCTCCTGGCTTTATATCTGTATTATTAGGCATTATTGCAATTACAGGATAGCCTTTACTGGCGTACTTTTTATCTAAAGCAACAATTCTATTTTCATAAGCCACCGCAAAAGGGCAAGTATTACAAGTGAAAGTTACAATAAACCCTTTAGCATCATTATAATCTGATAAAGACACCATATTTCCATCTACATTTTTAAGTGAGAAATCCGCAGCTACATCTCCTATTTTATAACCATCGTTAGGAGTTGGTTTGTTGATTGTAAAAGCACTAACACATAATAGAATTGCAAAAGCAGATAATAGTTTAATTGTTTTTTTCATCTTTTTATATTTAATTGTTTTTATCTAAAAATAATTTTAATTCGGTGTCTAATTCCTCAAATGAAAATGACTGCTCAAAGAATTTTCTTGTATCGTTTTTATAAATAATAGTGGCAGGAATAGAGCCAGACCACGAAGCATCGACCTGAGGAATCCAGGTATTCATATCAGCATCATCTAAAGCAATCACTTTAGATTTTAATTTATTATCTATAATGAAAGGTTTTAATTTCTTTTCATATAAATGCGGAAAATCTAAACTTACTAAAATTACCTTAACATTTTTATTAGCATATTTTGCATTTAATTTTTCGAATGAAGGCAACTCTTTTACACAAGGCGCACACCAAGTTGCCCAGAAATTAATCACATAAATAGTATCATCACTCTTGTTTAAAAACTTTTTAAAACCATTAAAATCATAAACTTCTAAATCAGTATTACCTACATTAGCATTATCAATTACTGACTCTACATTCGTTTTAACAGCAACATCCTGATTTGTTTTTTTGTCTATACAACTAACCATTATAAGAATGGCAACAAATAATATCTTTAGTTTCATAATCATAAAAATAACCTATAGTGTATTGCATAAAAAACACTTTAACAAACTTTTAGATAAAAAACACATCAAAGTATTGTGTAATTATATTTTCATTTCTATATTTGAACCAGTAAAAAAACAAAAAATGAATACAATTTTAAATAATACTTGGTGGTGGTGCTTTCGAAACTAATGTTCGTGAAGTAAAATCCTAGTATATTTAAAACTTAAAATATCCAAAAGGCTTGTCATTCACGACAAGCCTTTTTTTATATTAAAATAATTTTCATTTTCGCTTAAGCGAAAATATTAAAAACATTAAATGGAAAAATTCAGTCTTTATACGCATCACAAAAAAATTTTAACAGATACCATTACACCTGTTTCTGTTTATTATAAAATACGTGATAAATACCCCAATAGTATTCTTTTAGAAAGTGGAGATTACCACAGAAGTCATAAAAACTTCTCATACATCTGTTTCAATCCTATTGCTACCATAAAGATTGAAAATGAGGTTATTTCTCAAACCTTTCCAGATGGAAGTTCAACAACTTTAAACATCACAGAAGATATTAATGTTGCTAATGAAATCCATAAATTCACAAAAAAATTTGATGTCAATTCTGACGAAAATTTTAAATTCATTAACAATGGTATTTTTGGTTATACCGCTTATGATGCTGTTAGATATTTTGAAGACGTAGAAATTAGCAAAAAAGACGATTCTGTTATCATTCCAGATGTATATTACGCCGTCTACAAAAACATAATTGCTATTAATCATTTTAAAAATGAAGCCTATATTTTTGCGCACTGTTACGAAGACACCGAAAATAATATTCATGACATTGATAAACTTATAAACATTCAAAATTTCGCTTCATATAACTTTAATTCAAAAGGAGCGATTAACTCAAATTTAACCGATGATGAATTTAGAGTGCAAGTTGAATTGGCTAGAAAGCACTGCCAACGTGGAGATGTTTTTCAATTGGTATTATCAAGACGTTTTTCTCAAGAATTTACAGGAGACGATTTTAATGTATATCGTGCATTAAGAAGTGTAAATCCATCTCCTTACTTATTTTATTTTGATTATGGCGATTTTAAAATTTTTGGAAGTTCTCCAGAAGCACAACTTATCGTAGATGATGGTTTAGCCGAAATCCACCCTATTGCAGGAACATTTAAAAGAACTGGAGACGATCATAAAGATGAAATTTTAGCAGAAAAACTTAAAAATGACGATAAAGAAAATGCTGAACACGTCATGCTAGTCGATTTAGCTAGAAACGACTTAAGTCGCCATGGTAGTCAGGTAAAAGTTGTCACCTATCGCGAAGTTCAATTTTTCTCGCATGTCATCCACTTAGTAAGTAAAGTTACAGGGCAAAAACATAAAGAAACCTCAACCATGCAAGTGGTGGCAGATACATTTCCTGCAGGTACTTTAAGCGGTGCTCCTAAACACCGTGCTATGCAACTTATCGAACAATACGAAAAAACAAGCCGTGGCTATTATGGCGGTGCTATTGGTTTTATGGATTTCGATGGTAATTTTAATCACGCCATCATGATTCGTACTTTTTTAAGTAAAAATCATAAACTAAATTGGCAAGCAGGTGCTGGAATGGTTTCAAAATCTAATCAAGAAAATGAATTACAAGAAGTTTATAATAAGTTAGGAGCATTAACCAAAGCAATTAAAGTAGCCGAAGATATTTAAACTTATGAAGCTAAGATAGCAAGTCCGCAGTTGGCAGTAATCAGTTCTCTGTCAGTACTGACAGTTAAGAAAATTAAAAGAACAATTTGAGGACCAAAAATAAAATAGAAGAAAGTCAAATTCCGAAAGCAAATGTTACTCAGGAATTTCATCAGATTGATTTGATTTTTTAACTTGGTAATCCTGAGCGTAGTTAAAGGGTTTTGTGTTAAGGCAAAATGAACAGAATTATAAAAGATTAACTAAAAACAGATTCCTGCCCACGCAGGAATGACAAAAAAATGAAAAAAATATTAGTTATAGACAATTACGATAGCTTCACTTACAATCTTGTACATTACCTAGAAGATTTAAATTGTGATGTTACCGTTGTAAGAAATGATAAATTAGCTTTGGAAGACGTAGAACCTTTTGAAAAAATTGTATTATCACCAGGTCCTGGTATTCCAGATGAAGCAGGTTTATTAAAAGCAATTATTAAAAAATATGCGCCAACAAAAAGCATTTTAGGTGTATGCTTAGGACAACAAGCTATTGGTGAAGTATTTGGTGGATCGCTTGTTAACTTAGACGATGTTTATCATGGCGTAGCAACCAATGTAACCATATGTGTCGATGACGAAGCTTTATTTAATGGTTTAGGAAAAACCATTGAAGTAGGTCGTTATCATTCTTGGGTAGTAAATACTAATTTACCAGATAGTTTAGAAGCTACATCTTTTGATGCAAACGGACAAATCATGTCATTACGACATAAAGAATATGATGTAAAAGGCGTGCAATATCACCCAGAATCGGTATTAACACCAGATGGTAAGAAAATTTTAGAAAACTGGATTAACAGTTAATTTATCTATGAAAGACGTATTAAACAGATTAATAAATCACGAAACCATTTCTAGCGAAGAAGCAAAACAAGTTATTGTTAACATATCAAATGATATGTATAACCAAAGTCAAATTGCATGTTTTCTTTCAGTTTATATGATGCGAAGCATTACTATTGAAGAATTACAAGGATTTAGAGATGCGCTTTTAGAATTGTGTATTCCTATAAACCTAAGCGATTATAACACCATTGATATCGTAGGAACGGGAGGAGATGGTAAAAATACATTCAATATTTCTACACTGTCATCTTTTATTACAGCAGGTGCCGGTGTTCATGTTTCTAAACATGGAAATTACGGGGTATCATCTACATCTGGCTCATCCAATGTCATGGAATCTTTAGGTGTTAAATTCTCTAATAACGAAGATTTTTTAAAGCTGTGTTTAGATAAAGCAGGAATCTGTATTTTACATGCACCACTTTTTCATCCAGCTATGAAAAATGTTGCTCCTATTCGTAAAGAATTAGGTGTTAAAACTTTTTTTAATATGCTAGGTCCTATGGTAAATCCTTCATTCCCTAAAAATCAAATGTTGGGCGTTTATAATTTAGAGCTGTTACGTCTTTATAGCTTTATGTATCAAAATACAGATAAGAATTATAATATTGTTTACGCTTTAGATGGTTATGATGAAATTTCATTAACAGGAAAGGCTAAAATTGTATCTAATCAGTCAGAAATTATTTTTTCACCAGAAGATTTAGGGGTATCACAAATAAAACAAGAGGCTATTTTCGGAGGGAATTCGGTTAAAGAGGCAGCTAATATTTTTGTAAATATTATTAGCGGAAAAGGCACAGAAGCACAAAGCAATGTCGTATGTGCAAATGCAGGACTAGCCATAGCAACCACCAAACAAATTAGTCATAAAGAAGGTTTCGAAATGGCTAAAGAATCTTTGTTTTCAGGAAAAGCAAAAGCAAGTTTAGATAAATTAATTGAATTAAGTCAATAAAGTTGACAGTCACGGTTTTCAGTTAACAGTAACTTAGTCGTGAAAATTAAACAGAAAATAATAATTTGGGATTAACAAAAGCAATAGCAAAAATAGAAGTCCTAAATTCCGATGAAATCGGAAACATCAATCTGCAGAAATAATGAGCGGAGAAATGAAGCTTTAAGCACGAAATTTCATGAACGAATGTTCCGCAGGGATTTCATCAGATTGATTTGATTTTTTGGTTCGTTTTGTATCAAGACAAAATGAACAGAAATAAATTAAAAACATGAATATTTTAGACAAAATAACATTAGATAAAAGAAATGAAGTAGCCCTAAGAAAGCAACTCATTCCAACATCTCAATTAGAACAATCTGTTTTATTTGAAAGACAAACCGTGTCTCTTGCTAAAAACTTACGAAACAGCAAATCTGGAATTATAGCAGAGCATAAAAGACGTTCACCTTCAAAATCTGTAATTAATAACACTTTAAACGTTCAAGATGTTGCAAAAGGTTATGAAAACGCAGGTGTTTGTGGGATGTCTGTTTTAACAGATGGAAAATATTTTGGAGGTTCTTTAGACGATTTACTAACGGCAAGAGCAAGTTGTAGTTTACCATTATTACGTAAAGAGTTCATCATAGACGAGTACCAACTTTTAGAAGCCAAAGCATACGGTGCCGATGTTATTTTGCTAATAGCGGCCATTCTAACTAGAGATGAAATAAAACAATTTTCAGAATTTGCAAAAAGCTTACATCTAGATGTACTTTTAGAAGTACATAACGAAGAAGAATTACACAAATCTATCATGCCTAGTTTAGATATGTTGGGCGTAAACAACAGGAACTTAAAAACGTTTGATGTCAGTTTAGAAACTAGTAAAACATTAAGTACATTAATCCCTAATGACTTTGTGAAAGTTTCTGAAAGCGGCATTAGTAACATTGAAGCCATAAAAGAATTACAACCTTACGGATACCAAGGGTTTTTAATAGGTGAAAATTTCATGAAAACGGATAATCCTGGAGCTAGTGCAACAGAATTTATAAACAAATTAGAAGAATAAGTTTGTCTTTCCGCACTTGTTGCGGAATCCATTATAAATATAAACTAAAATTAAATAGATTCCTGCCTTCGCAGGAATGACAGAAAAGATGAAACTAAAGGTTTGCGGCATGAAATATCAAGATAACATCAAACACGTTGCAGCTTTGCAACCAGATTATCTTGGTTTTATATTTTATGAAAAATCTGCAAGGAATTTTGACACTGTAATTCCTGAATTACCAAAATCAATAAAAAAAACGGGCGTTTTCGTTAATGCAGATTTAGAGTTTGTTCTCGATAAAATAAAAAAGCACAATTTACAAGCTGTTCAATTACACGGAGAAGAATCGCCTGAATATTGTAAAGAACTACAATCCAAAAATATTGAAATCTTTAAAGTATTTTCAATAAAAGATGAATTCGATTTCAGTGTTTTAAAACCCTATGAAGGCATTGTTCATTACTTCCTTTTTGACACCAAAGGAAAACTTCCAGGAGGCAACGGATACACATTCGATTGGACTGTTTTAAATAACTACCCGTCCACTACTCCTTTCTTTTTAAGCGGCGGTATTGGACTAAATCAAATTGAAGATATTAAAAAATTTCAACAGAGCGAAGCTTCAAAGCATTGCTATGCTTTAGATGTAAATAGCAAATTTGAAATAGAACCCGGATTAAAAAACATAGAAGATTTAAAAGAATTTAAACAAAACTTGTCATTCCGCACTTGATACGGAATCGATTATAAATAAAACATAAATTAAACAGATTTCTGCCTCTGCAGAAATGATAGAAATTATGAATTACAACGTAAACGAAAAAGGATACTACGGCGAATTTGGAGGTGCATTCATACCAGAAATGCTCTATCCAAACGTAGAAGAATTACGCCAAAACTATCTAAAAGTTATGGCAGAACCTGATTTTAAAAAGGAGTTCGATCAACTTTTAAAAGATTATGTGGGACGCCCTTCTCCACTCTATTTTGCTAAACGTCTTTCAGAAAAGTATAATACCAAAATTTATTTAAAGCGCGAAGATTTAAATCATACAGGAGCTCACAAAATAAATAATACTATTGGTCAAATTCTAATGGCTAAACGTTTAGGGAAACACCGTATTATTGCTGAAACGGGAGCAGGACAACATGGTGTTGCTACTGCAACGGTTTGTGCTTTAATGGGCTTAGAGTGTATTGTTTATATGGGAGAAATTGATATTGCACGTCAAGCACCAAATGTGGCACGTATGAAAATGCTTGGAGCAACGGTTGTACCAGCATTATCAGGAAGTAGAACTTTAAAAGATGCTACTAATGAAGCCATTCGCGATTGGATTAACAACCCTGTAAACACACATTATATTATTGGTTCTGCTATTGGGCCTCATCCTTATCCTGATATGGTTACACGTTTCCAATCGGTTATTTCAGAAGAAATAAAATGGCAATTAAAGGAACAAGAAGGTAGAGAAAATCCTGATTATGTTGTAGCTTGTATTGGCGGTGGTAGTAACGCTGCAGGTACTTATTACCATTATTTACACGAAGAAGATGTTAAAATTATTGCCGTAGAAGCAGCTGGTTTAGGAGTAGATTCTGGCGAAAGTGCAGCAACTTCTGTTTTAGGAAAAGAAGGCATTATTCACGGTTGTAAAACCATGTTGATGCAAACTAACGACGGACAAATTACTGAACCCTATTCTATTTCAGCTGGCTTAGATTACCCAGGTGTTGGTCCTATGCATGCCCATTTATGCAAAACAGGTCGTGCCGAATTTATGGCCGTTACAGATGACGATGCTATGAATGCTGGTTTAGAGTTATGTAAACTAGAAGGTATTATCCCTGCTATTGAAAGCTCACATGCTTTAGCCATTTTTGAACAAAAAACCTTTAAACCTGAAGATGTTGTTGTAGTGAGTTTATCGGGGCGTGGTGATAAGGATTTGAACAACTATATAGAATATTTTAAAATTTAAGGTTTTTATTTTTTTCATTTCCGCGAAGGCGGAAATATCATAATAAAATAATGGATGTTCATTACGTTTACATATTAACAAATAAAAACCATACAGTATTATATGTTGGTCGAACAAAACAATTAAAAACTAGATTAGTTCAACATAAAAACAATAATTTAAAAACATTTACTGGAAAATACAATGTTGATAAATTGGTCTATTTTGAAACAACCAAATACGTTAATAATTCTATCAAAAGAGAACGACAAATAAAAAAGTGGAATCGAGAATGGAAGATTAATTTAATTAATGGATTAAATCCTGATTGGAAAGATCTTTCAGAATATATATAACAAAAAAGATAAAAAATTCCCTCCTTCGAGGGAATGAAAAAATATTCATTTACAATGAACAGAATAAACACCAAATTACAAGAAGACAAAAAGTTACTGTCTATATATTTTACAGCTGGTTATCCAAGTATGAATGATACCGTTTCCATCATTCAAAATTTAGAAAAAAATGGTGTCGATATGATTGAAATTGGCTTACCATTTAGCGACCCTTTAGCAGATGGCCCAACCATTCAAGCAAGTTCCACTCAAGCTTTAAAAAACGGCATGACATCTGAAGTGCTTTTTAATCAATTAAAAGATATTCGTAAGAACGTATCAATTCCTTTAATCATCATGGGATACTTTAACCCTATGTTTCAATACGGTGTTGAAGCTTTCTGTAAAAAATGTCAGGAAATTGGTATTGATGGGTTAATTATACCCGATTTACCAGTAGATGTATATCATGAAGAATATCAAGCTATTTTTGAAAAATACGGACTCATTAATGTGTTTTTAATCACACCACAAACAAGTGATGAACGCATCAGGTATATCGATTCTATTTCAAACGGATTTATATATATGGTAAGTAGCGCAAGTACAACAGGAACTCAATCTGGTTTTGGAGACGAGCAAACGCAATACTTTGAACGTATTGCAAATATGAACCTGAAAAACCCTCAAGTTATTGGTTTTGGTATTAGTAACAACGAAACATTTACCCAAGCTACAAAATATGCAAAAGGCGCTATAATTGGAAGTGCTTTTGTAAAGCATGTCACAAATGAAGGCATAAATAATATTAATAAATTTGTAAATAATATCTTAAATTAAATATATTTGATTTATAATAATCACTAATCAAAATTTATGAAATGGTATTTAAAAGTAGTAAGAGACAACTACGCTAATTTTAACGGAAGGGCAAGACGCCAAGAGTATTGGATGTTTGTATTATTTAATGCAATATTTATTATAGCAATTGCAACAATTTCTGGCGGTATTGCAAGTGCAACAGATACTCCTGCCTTATTCGGCTTATATGCTATTTATACTTTAGGTGTATTCATTCCAAGTTTAGCTGTAGGTGTTAGAAGACTTCATGATGTTGGTAAAAGTGGATGGTTTTATTTAATAGGATTAATTCCATTTATAGGTGGAATATGGCTTTTTGTATTATTTGTAACCGAAGGTGATAAAGGTCCAAATCAATATGGACCAGACCCAAAAATTGAAAACTCATTAGAAATTGACGAAATAGGAAAGCCTCAAGTTGAAGCATAATATTTCAACTAATATAAAACAAAACCTATTCTGTTTAGAATAGGTTTTTGATTTTATAACTCCTTTGTATTATATGAATATGGCACTAATAAAAAACTGGAAACTCATTGTTTTACTTTGTTTATCTTTAGGCTTAGCTCCTTTTACCCCAGAACCTCATATTGTTGGCAAACTACGCTGGATTATTGGTGGAGCAAAAGACATGCAACTAATGGATTGGTTTGACACATTACTCCATGGCTTCCCTTTTGTATTATTAATACTCATTATTTTTCTAAAAATATTCAAAAAAAATGACGCTTAATATCGTTTTAATAGAACCCGAAATACCTAACAATACTGGTAACATTGGCAGATTAGCTTTGGCTTCTGGTTCTCATTTACACCTTGTAAAACCTTTTGGTTTTGAAATTAATGACACACGTTTAAAACGTGCTGGTTTAGATTATTGGCAACATTTACCTGTTACTTATTACGATAATATTGATGACTTCTTTAATAAAAACAAAGACAAAAAAATGGCATTTCTTTCCAGTCATGGAAATAAATGCCATTGGGATATTCCTTTTGAAGATGACATGTTTTTAATTTTCGGAAAAGAATCGGTTGGCTTACCTAAATCTATTAACGAAACTTATAAGAATTCACTATTCAAAATCCCTTTATATAGCGACCATGTTAGAAGTTTAAATTTAGCAAATGCCGTAAGCATTGTAATTTATGAAGGGTTGAAACAACTTAGGTAAAGCTATTTCATTTAATTAAAATTACAACTATCTTCGTTAAACAACGAATAGATAACGATTTCATATCAGCTAATCGATAATGATTGGAAGTTATTACAGCATACATTTTTCAACAAAAACCCAGTATTAACAATACTTATAATCAAGTGTCGTGTAAATGTCGTGCATAAAACAACATTGATTTTTGGATTGCTTATTGATTGCAGATAATTTTACTTAAAATTCATTTTGAATGGAAACACTAGATTTTGGAAAACAACTAATTAAAATCAGAAAAGCTAGAGGTCTTACACAAACAGATGTTGCAGAAAAATGTAATATTACTACACGCACAATCCAGCGTATTGAGTCTGGAAATGTAAAACCAAGAAGCTCTACTATTAAAATTATTTCTAAAACTTTAGGAGTTGACTTTTTCGAAACTGAAAATCAAAATTCAAAATTGAAAAGCCATACTATTTTATGGTATGTAAAAGATCTCTTTAATTTTAAAACAAATGCAATGAAAAAAATTTCAATCTTATCTACTTCTATTTTAATATTAACGTTTATATGCATCAACATATTTAGTATTGATGCACAATCTAAAACACCTAAAAAAGAAGAGGAAACCGTATTAAAAAGTCAAGACAAAAACCCTAAAAAAGAACAGAATACTAAATTAGAAAATCAACACAGAAAAGTTAATTACACCAAGGACTTCGACGAATTTAAAATCGAAGGAAATTATGTGTTTGTTACAAAAAACAATAAGCATGGTTTGGTTACTCTTGGTGGTAAAATATTAGTTCCCTGCGAATATGATAGGTTTGAAGTTGGAGAAGGTTTTATCGTAACATTAAACGGAAATAAAAAAGGATTAATGAATCTTGATGGAGAAACAATTATTCCTTGCGAATATAATAGATTTGAAATTGAAGGAAGTTTCATTTTTGTTTCTAAATACAACAAGTATGGAATAATAAATCTAGATGGAAAAACAATCATTCCATGTATATATGATAAATTTGAAATTGAAGAAGGCTTTGTTGTTACATTAAATGGAAATAAAAAAGGATTGATGAATCTAGACGGAGAAACGATCATTCCTTGCGAATACCACAGATTTGAAATCGAAGGAAGTTTTGTCTTTGTTTCTAAATACAATGAGCATGGATTAATGAATCTGGATGGAAAAACAATAATTCCTTGCGAGTATGACAAATTTAAAGTTGAAAATAATCTTGTATTTGTCTCAAAACACAATAAACATGGATTGATGAATCTAGATGGAAAAACTATAATCCCTTGCGAGTATGATACTATGACAATTGAAGGAAGTTTTGCCATTATTACAAAAAACGGAAAAACAAAAAGTATACAAATTTAAAAACAACTGATAATCAAAGTTATCAGTTGTTTTTTATTCTTGCTTATTCTAAAAACTCTAATTCTATTTAACAGGAATCTGTTTCAAAATCTCTAAAACAAACTTCCAATATTTTTGAGCAGAAGAAATTTGAGCACGTTCATCTGGTGAGTGTGCACCTTTTATGTTTGGTCCAAAACTAATCATATCCATCTCTGGATAATTGGTTCCAAGAATACCACATTCTAAACCTGCATGACAAGCTGCAACGTGAGCCTCCTCCCCGTTCATATCTTTATAAATCTTTGATAACACTTTTAAAATAGGAGAATCCATATTGGGTGTCCACCCTGGATAATCACCAGAAGCATCGACTTCACAACCTGTAAGCTCGAACGTTGCACGAAGTGTATTTACTAAATCCCATTTAGCACTTTCAACCGAGGAACGTGTTAAGCATCCTATTTTAATATTTCCATCTTTAACAATTACTCGTGCCACATTATTAGATGTTTCTACCAAATCTGGAATATCTGCACTCATTCTGTATACACCATTACACGCAGCATAAATGGCTCTTGTTAAACCTTCTTGAACACCTAAATCCATTATTTTTTCAGGGGTCTCACATTTAGAAACAACAATTTCTAAATTTGGTTCCATGGTTTTTAACTCCGTTTTTATAATAGCTTCTTGTTGCTTCATTTCTAACAAAAAGGCAGCTTCATGAATCGCATCAATAGCCACAATTGCATGACTTTCTCGCGGAATCGCATTACGCAAACTACCACCATCAATTTCTGAAATTCGCAATCCAAAATTTTCAAAACCATCAAATAATACACGATTCATAATTTTATTAGCGTTCCCTAAACCTTCATGAATTTGCATGCCTGAGTGTCCTCCTTGTAAACCTTTAACCGTAATAGTAAATCCAATTTTAAACTCAGGTGTTTCTTCTTCTTCATAACTTCTGGTTGCAGTTACATCTATGCCTCCTGCACAACCAACACCAATTTCATTATCTTCTTCTGTATCTAAATTCAATAAAATCCCACCAGATAACAAACCACCTTTTAAGCCCATAGCACCTGTCATCCCCGTTTCTTCATCAATAGTAAATAAGGCTTCTATAGCTGGATGTTCTATATCAGTACTTTCTAAAATTGCCATAATGGTAGCCACGCCTAAACCGTTATCGGCTCCAAGTGTGGTGCCTTTTGCTTTTACCCAATCGCCATCAACATACATAGCGATACCTTGAGTATCAAAATCAAAATTAGTATCGTTATTTTTTTGATGAACCATATCTAAATGCGATTGCAATACAACAGTGGTTCTATCCTCCATACCTACCGTTGCTGGCTTTTTTATAATAACATTTCCAACTTCATCTACAATGGTTTCAAGGTTTAAACTTTTACCAAAATCTTTCATAAAAGCAATGACGCGTTCTTCTTTTTTTGAAGGTCGCGGAACAGCATTTAAATCTGCAAATTTATTCCAAAGTTCTTGCGGTTGAAGTTGTCTTATTTCTGAGCTCATGAGTTATTTTTTAGGTTCTACAAAGGTAACATATCTAATCAGGATTAATAAACATTTTATTACTTTTGAAATATGTTGAAAAAGAAAAAAACCATTATTGCTTTACTGTTAATTCCGCAATATTTAATAGTCAGGTTACTATCGAATTACCCGGAATTTATTGAGAATTATTACAGTAATGGTTTATATCCTTTTATTTCGAAAATATTTCGATATGTTTTAGGCTGGATGCCTTTTTCGTTTGGCGATTTAATTTATACGCTTGCTATTATTTATTGCGTAAGATGGTTTTTTATAAATAGAAAAAGACTGCGCAAAGACACAAAATTTTGGTTTATTGATGTGTTTTCTGCTTTATCAATTATTTATTTTGCCTTTCATTTATTTTGGGGCTTAAATTATTACCGATTACCGCTTCATAAAAATTTAAATTTAAACAAAAATTACACCACTGAAAAACTGATTGGTGCTACCGAAAAATTATTAGAATCTTCGAATAAAATTCATTTAGAAATCACAAAAAATGACACCGTTAAAGTTAAGATCCCTTTTAGTAAAAGAACGACTTTTAAACTTGCTCTAGAAGGCTATGAAAATTTAAAACAAGTATTTCCTGATTTAGAATATAAACCAAGAAGCATTAAAAAATCGCTATTTAGTTATCCGCTAACCTATATGGGGTTTAGTGGTTATTTAAATCCATTAACTAACGAAGCTCAGGTAAACGCCTTAATTCCTGATTATAAATTCCCCACCACAACAACTCATGAAATGGCGCATCAATTGGGTTATGCTGCCGAAAACGAAGCTAATTTTATTGGATGTTTAGCAGCTATAAACCATGACAATGTTTTTTTTAAATATGCGGGCTACACCTTTGCTTTACGCTTTTGTTTGAACGAAATTTACAGACGAGATTCGTGTTTATATGAGGATCTGATTGCAGATGTTAACATAGGTATTTTAAAAAACTATAAAGAATCGCGTGACTTTTGGGAAGCACATCAAAACCCTACCGAGCCATTTTTTAAACTATTTTATGGTAACTTTTTAAAAGCGAATCAACAGAATAAAGGCATGGAAAGTTATAGTTATGTAGTAGCTTTATTGACTAATTATTTTGATAATAAAACACTCTAGTTTATTATAAGTTTTTTTGTTGTTACTGAAATACCATCACTAACTTT
Source organism: Flavobacteriaceae bacterium HL-DH10 (assembly GCA_031826515.1). Classification (NCBI taxonomy): domain Bacteria; kingdom Pseudomonadati; phylum Bacteroidota; class Flavobacteriia; order Flavobacteriales; family Flavobacteriaceae; genus Thalassobellus; species Thalassobellus suaedae. The sequence goes on from CP134536.1 coordinate 590,016, forward strand.
TATAAAATAAAGTCCGCTTTTTAATTTAGAAACATCCAAAATCACAGATTTATTTTGAAGTGTTTTAGATGCTTTTAAAATCTGTTTTCCTTGAATATTATAGATCTTAACGTTTATGCTGCTTATATTCACTTTACCAAAACTCAATTCTACTGAATTATTTGCTGGGTTTGGAGAAATTGAAAATTCTGAATCACTAATCTTTTTATTGGAAAGTGTTGCCACAAATTCTGTTTTATAAGTATTAGTTATAACGGCTGGGTTGAAATCAAAATAAATTTCAGCAGTGTTAGGTATTACATCCCCAATTTTGTAACCAGCTAATGGTTTGATTTTATAATATACATAACCATGACTTGCTGGTTCATCCATATCTTCACTTGGCAGGTGAATATTATCAAACTTCCAATTTAATAGATTATTCGTTCTTCTAAACACATAGTCATGACTAGCATTTAGCATTTGAATGGTTGATTTATCTAACTTAGCATCCAATGCATTATCAATTGATACATTTATGGCGCTTGCAGTTCCTACGTTTTGAAATCTGATGGTGTAATAGAGATAATCATCGGTTGTAAAATCATCATAGAGAATTTCTGGTCCGTTAGATTCTGCAATATCGTTTGGATCGTATGAACCTATAACTACTTCTGAAAGCGTTGATTTATTATTTTCAATATTTAAATCGGAAACAGAATAAGCAACCGTATTAGTTAACACCGTCCCTAAACTTGTTGGAACAGGAACATTCATAATTACATTTACATATTCACTTTGGTTTGGTTGCAAATTGACAAAGTCAAGTCTAAATCCTGTTGATGTATTTGTTACAGAATTCCCAGAATCAATACCCAAAACATTTTTGAAAGTCACTGAGGAATCATTCGTAAATTCAACAGAACCAGAAGTTACAGTTTCTAAACCTTTATTTACAATTACTAGCCGATTGAAATAATCAAACCCAGGTCTTGGTGATGCGTAAGACGTTAAATAAAGTGCAATATCTCCACAATCTTTTACTTTATTAATTGGAAAGTTATAATTTACTGTACTACCATTTATTACACTTATATCATCATAAGATGTAGTTGTAATATTATAACAAGAATCATATTCATTATTTATATCATAACTAATATCATAAGTATTAGTGTCATCATCACTTATAATATTAAAAATGCCATTTGACGAATATAAATTATGTTGTACGCCATCATTATTTTCCTCATAAGTAAGTGTTCCGTTTAAAAAATTGATTTCGTTAGCCTCAAAACCATCATTAGTATTGGCATCATAAAAAGCATTTATTTCAATCACACCTTTTGTTGAACAATCTTGAACAACTAATTCTAATGGCAAAATAGTAAAACAATCAAAACGACCTCCCCAATCTTGAACACTAAAGTAAATGGTTTGTGGATTTGTTATATTAATATAACTATCCTGATCTGAGATAAAAATTTCATTTCTAGCATCTAAATAAATCGCAATATCGAAATAGTTATAATTAGCATCTTGGATAATTTTATTTCTAATCGAAGCCAAATCAAAAGTTGCTTTACCATCTCCATCATCGTCACAAACTTCATATGCTTCTAAAGGAGCTATAAATGAGGTTTTAGAAATATAGAAACTAAAAGATGTTATAGCATAACTTCTTTTAGTATTTTCCTCAACTCGACAAAAAATAGTTACATCTACTAAAGTTTCAAAAATATTTGACAAAACATTTGTTTTGTCTTCAGCATTAGCATTAGATAAATAATATGAAATTGTGAAGTCATTAGGATTTTGATTCCCTAAAACTGTATTATCTAAACTAGTCAAATCAAAACTATCTATACTATCGCATACATAAACATCAGAAATAGGATTAGCAACAGCAAACAAAGCTTTTACTATAAAATTTGTTGTTTCAATATTACCTTTAGTATTATGTACTGCTCTTACATAAATATATTGAGGGTTAGTAGTATTTTTAAAAGTTGAAGGATTTACAATAGGATTAGCTCCAGAATTAGCATCTGTATAAGTTAAATGATAACTAACCGAATAATTATTTTTATCATTTGAATTACAAAACACATCAACAGAAGTTAAATCAAAAATTGATAATCCATCAGAATCATTATCATAATTCGATAGAAGAGATTCTGGCGGTACTAATAATGATGTTTCAATTATATTTTCAGCAGTTAGAAATTCAAAAATCCCACTTATATTAAAAGCATTTGCTCTATAAAAAATAGTTTGTGGGTTTGATATGTTTATATAATCTTCAGGATTGGCAATCGGATTAATTTCATTATTCATATCCTCTCTACTTTCATAATATACAATAGAATGATAATCTTCTTCTACGACATCTCCTGTACTATAAGGGCAAAAAGTATTGAAAGGAAATAATTCAATTAAATTAAATGACGTAAAACCGTCATTATTATCATCACAGGCATATTTTGTAAAATATCCACAAGGTGCTGGCGGCCCTTGAGCTTGAGCAAAAGCTGTTAATAACAAATATGCAATAAATATAAACGTAATTTTTATTTTCATCAGTATATCATTATTTTTTCAATCGTTTATATGTATATCTAAATATTTTTTTTAATCCATTTTCGGCTTATGTTCTTGATATATCAGAATACCGTAAATTTGCAAAACAAAACTAGTAAATAATTGACTACAAAATTAATATCCAGCATACAAAATCCTTTTATTCGGCAATTGGTTCAATTAAAAGACAAATCGCGCGAGCGTAAAAAAAGTGGCACATTTTTAATTGAAGGCGAACGAGAAGTTTCGCTAGCATTCAAAGGAAACTATGAAATAGAAACTGTTTTATTTTATCCTGAATTGTTTTCTTTAGAACAACTTAACAACTTAATAACTCTTCAAACAAACCTCATTGAAATATCAAAAGAGGTTTACGAAAAACTCGCTTATAGAGATACAACCGAAGGAGTTTTAGCTATTGCTAAAAGTAAAGAACACATTATATCTAATTTAAAATTTAACACTAAAAACCCTTTAATTTTAGTTGCCGAAGCTCCAGAAAAACCAGGAAATATTGGTGCGCTTTTAAGAACTGCCGATGCAGCTAATGCAGATGCCGTTATTATTGCCAACCCAAAAACCGATTTATACAATCCAAATATTATTCGCTCTAGTGTAGGTTGTGTATTTACTAATCAAATTGCTACAGGAACTACTACAGAAATTATTAGCTTTTTAAAATCGAAAAATATAAATATTTATGCTGCTATTTTACAGGAATCTGTTGCATATCACACGCAAGATTACACAAAACCAACGGCTATTGTTGTTGGTACAGAAGCGACTGGTTTAAGTGAGGAGTGGCGTATAAACGCTACCCAAAATATTATTATTCCCATGCAGGGAGAAATAGACTCTATGAATGTATCGGTTGCAGCAGGAATTCTTATTTTTGAAGCGAAAAGACAACGGGATTTTAAATAAAATTTCTCGTGATTACAATGTCAGTCTGAGTGCAGTCGAAGACCTATAAAAACTATAACATGACAGCAAACACTATTTTTTACATCATAATCACCATAATCATCATCAATTTTATCGTTGATAAAGTTTTAGATGCCTTAAACGCGAAACATTACAACGATACACTCCCAAAAGAGTTACAGGATGTTTATGATGAAACCGAGTATAAAAAATCTCAAAACTATAAAGCTACAAAATATAAATTCGGAATTATAACCTCTACATTTTCACTTGTATTAACCTTAGGATTTCTATTTTTTGATGGTTTCGAATTTGTAGACAATATAGCTAGAGGTTATTCTGAGAACCCCATTCTAATCGCTTTAATTTTCTTTGGAATTATTATGATTGGCAGCGATATTCTAACCACGCCTTTCTCGTATTACAGCACCTTTGTCATTGAAGAAAAATTTGGATTTAATAAAACAACCATTAAAACGTTCTTTTTAGACAAAATAAAAGGCTGGCTCATGATGACCATTGTTGGTGGCGGAATTTTAGCACTCATTATTTGGTTTTACCAAGTTACAGGAACCAATTTTTGGCTATATGCTTGGGCTTTAGTTGCTGTTTTTACTTTGTTTATGAATATGTTTTATTCCAAACTTATTGTCCCTTTATTTAACAAACAAACACCTTTAGAAGCTGGAACCTTGCGCGATAAAATAGCCTCATATGCTAAAACTGTGGGCTTTAAATTAGATAAGATTTTTGTAATTGACGGCTCTAAACGTAGCACCAAAGCCAATGCTTATTTTTCTGGCTTTGGAAGTGAAAAACGAGTAACGCTTTATGACACTCTAATTAATGATTTAGATGAGGATGAAATTGTTGCTGTTTTAGCGCATGAAGTAGGACATTATAAAAAGAAACATATTATTTTCAATCTATTTGCTTCTATTTTATTAACGGGATTAACCTTATTTGTTTTATCATTGTTTATTTCAAATCCGTTATTATCAAATGCTTTAGGTGTTGAAATTCCTAGTTTTCATATTGGATTGATTGCTTTCGGATTACTTTACTCGCCTATTTCGGAAATTACGGGGTTGATTATGAATCTGTTTTCTAGAAAGTTCGAATACCAAGCCGATGATTATGCTAAAAACACCTTTAAATCAGAACCATTAATTACATCGCTTAAAAAATTATCAAAAAATAGTTTGAGTAATTTAACACCGCATAAAGCGTATGTATTTATGCATTATTCACATCCAACACTTTTAGAACGAATTAGGAATTTGAGGAAATAATCATATTGAATCCCTCTGTCATTTCGACACAAGGAGAAATCACATAACAATATAGCACGTAAAGATGCTAAGTTTTGAAAACCATCTAATAATTAACGAATATTTTAACACTGAGATTCACTAAGATTTCACAGAGACTCTCGGAGTTTTATTTTAATCTTTGTGTCATTTCGACATAAGGAGCAATCACATAATACTTGTCACGCAAAGACGCTAAGGCACAAAGTAAAGTGATTTTTTATTTTAATAATTCGGAAATCGTGAATGCTTCGTATTTGACAGCGGCATCCTTTTTATTGTGGGATTCCTGCCATAATTTATCTTGAGCGTAGTCGAAAGGCAGGAATGACAGAATAAAAAGATATAGCGAAAAGCGCTTTAAAACACCCAAAAACTAAATAATTTCTTTTCCTTTTATAAAGACGCTTTCTATTTGATTATTCCCAAAAGCATAGGGAATAAATCCATAAGAATTAATGGGTTTAGTTAAAATTAAATTGGCTTGTTTTCCTTTAGTTATAGAACCTAATTTATTTTCTAAGCCCATTGCATAAGCACCATTAATAGTGGCTGCGTTTATGGCTTCTTCGGGTGTCATTTTCATTTTTATACACGCCGTAGATATTACAAAATTCATATTTCCTGAAGGTGCAGAACCAGGATTATAATCGGTTGCTAATGCCAAAGGCAATCCTGCATCAATCATTTGTCTTACAGGCGTATACGGAATACTTAAAAAATACGAACAGCTTGGTAAAGCTACTGGCATGGTTGTCGTGTTTTTTAAAGCATTGATATCTTCATCTCGCATAATTTCTAAATGATCTACCGAAAGCGCATTGAATTTTACCCCAGCTTGTATGCCTCCAATAGCTGTAAACTGATTGACATGAATTTTAGGAGTAAGTCCGTACTTTTTTCCTGCTTTTAAAATACGCTCGGTATCTGCAACTGTGAAATACCCTGTTTCACAAAAAACATCGATGTATTGGGCTAAGTTTTCTTTGGCTACTTTAGGTAGCACCTTATCAATTAGTAATGACAAGTAACCTGACTTATCGTTTTTATAAGTTGCAGGAACAGCGTGAGCTCCTAAAAAAGTAGCTTTAACTTCTATGGGATAATTCTCTTGCAAACACTTGATGACACGCAACATTTTTAACTCAGACTCTAAGGTTAGTCCGTAACCTGATTTAATTTCGACTGCACCTGTACCTAGATGCATCACTTCTTCTAATCGTGCTTTACTTTGATCGTACAAATCAGGTTCCGAAGTCTCTTGAAGTTTTTTAGCCGAATTTAAAATACCGCCACCATTATTAGCAATTTCTTCATAAGAAAGCCCCTTAATACGATCTACAAATTCGCCTTCACGATTACCAGCATACACAATATGGGTATGCGAATCGCACCAAGCAGGTAAAATCATTTTTCCTGTGGCATCAATGACTTCATAAAAATCATTGCTTGGACAATTTTCCATCGTTCCGAAATCTGTAATCAATCCATCTTCAACCACTAAAAAGGCACCTTTAATAGTAGGTAGCACATTCATATCTTTTCCTGAAACAAAAGCTATCGATGCTTCATGAACCTGAATTAATTCTTTAATATTTTTAAAAAGTGTTGCCATTAAAATAAGTTATTTAAAATGTCGTCTTCAACAAGATTAGGTAAAGTTACTTTTAAATTTGGTGTACGTTCCATTTCGCGTTTAATTGCAAAAATAGCTTCATCATTTCTAGCCCAACTACGGCGGGCAATCCCATTATTCACATCGTAAAATAGCATACTTTTTAATCTAGACTCAGCTTCTTTTGTACCATCTAAGAGCATCCCAAAACCACCATTCATAACTTCACCCCAACCAACGCCACCACCGTTGTGAATAGACACCCATGTGGCGCCTCTAAAACTATCGCCAATAACATTATGAATAGCCATATCTGCTGTAAATTTACTCCCATCGTAAATATTAGAAGTTTCTCTGTATGGCGAATCGGTACCGCTAACATCATGATGATCGCGCCCTAAAACTACAGGACCAATTTCACCTTCAGCAATCGCATTATTAAATGCTTCGGCTATTTTAGAACGTCCTTCGGCATCAGCATACAAAATACGAGCTTGTGAACCTACCACCATCTTATTCTTTTTAGCATCTTTAATCCAAGTGATATTATCTTGCATTTGCAACTTGATTTCATCAGGAGCGCTTTCCATAATATCCTGTAACACAGTTGCGGCAATATCATCTGTAATATCTAAATCTTCTGATTTTCCTGAAGCACAAACCCAACGGAATGGACCAAAACCATAATCGAAACACATAGGTCCTAAAATATCTTGCACATAAGATGCGTATTTAAAATCGATATTATTCTCTGCCATAACATTGGCTCCTGCTCTTGAAGCTTCCAATAGAAAGGCATTTCCATAATCAAAGAAATACGTTCCTTTTGCGGTGTGTTTGTTAATTGCTGCTGCATGTCTTCGCAACGATTCTTGTACTTTTTCTTTGAAAATCTCTGGTTCTTCACGAATTAAACGCTTGGATTCTTCATAAGAAATACCAATAGGATAATAACCACCAGTCCAAGGAATATGCAATGATGTTTGATCTGATCCAAGGTGAATATGAATATTTTCTTCATCAAAACGTTCCCAAATTTCAACCACGTTTCCAATGTAAGCGATTGAAACTATTTCGTTAGTTGCTTGTGCATGCTTTACTCTAGTGATTAAATCATCCATCCTGTCAATTAACACATCCACCCAACCTTGCTCATATCGTTTTGTAGCTGCTTTAGCATTTACTTCGGCACAAATAGTTATACAACCAGCAATGTTTCCTGCTTTTGGCTGAGCGCCACTCATACCTCCTAAGCCTGCGGTTAAAAATATTTTTCCATTCGGATTTTCTCCTTTTGGTAATATTTTTCTAAACGCATTCATTACCGTAATGGTGGTTCCGTGTACAATTCCCTGAGGACCAATATACATAAAGGAACCCGCCGTCATTTGTCCGTATTGCGTAACCCCTAAAGCATTAAATTTCTCCCAATCGTCTGGTTTAGAATAATTAGGAATCATCATCCCGTTGGTAACAATAACACGAGGTGCATTTTTAGACGATGGAAATAACCCCATAGGATGCCCTGAATATAAATGCAGTGTTTGCTCATCAGTCATAGTTGCTAAATATTGCATCACTAAAAGATACTGCGCCCAGTTTTGAAAAACGGCACCGTTACCTCCATAAGTTATTAATTCTTCAGGATGTTGTGCCACTGCTGGATTCAAATTATTCTGAATCATGAGCATAATAGCAGCAGCTTGCATCGATTTTGCAGGATATTCTGAAATAGATCTTGCATAAATATCATAATCGGGTTTGAATCTATACATATAAATTCTACCAAATGCTTTCAACTCTTCTGAAAATTCTTGTGCTAATTCTTGATGCCAGGTTTTAGGAAAATAACGCAACGCATTTATAATAGCTAATTGTTTTTCTTCTATAGATAAAATATCTTTTCGTTTTGGAGCTCTATTAACATCTAACGGATATATATATTTAGCTGATAATTTACTTGGAATACCTTGTAAAATTTGTTCTTTAAATGTCATAACTAATTTTATTTTACAATGAATACTTGATTTTTAACCATCATAATCAATGCATTAATATCATCTTTAAGAATGCGATCTTCTTCTAACTTATCAATTTTATCTCTTATAATCTTAAAGTTATTTTCTATAATTTCAGAAAACGTATTCGGTCTTCTAAACTCCATGGCTTGCGCCGCATACATAAGTTCGATGGCTAGGATTTTTTCAATATTCCCTAAAATCTGATTGAATTTACGCCCAGAAATACTTCCCATAGACACATGGTCTTCTTGTCCTAATGAGGTAGGAACACTATCTGCCGAAGGCGGGAAACACAACGATTTATTTTCAGTTACTAAAGCTGCTGTAGTGTATTGCGGAATCATAAATCCTGAATTTAAACCGCCACTTGCTGTTAACAAGCGTGGTAAACCATACTTACCTTCTAGCAACAAATAACAACGCCTGTCGGCAATGTTTCCTAATTCTGAAGCTGCTATTGAGCAATAATCTAATGCCATAGCTAAAGGTTGTCCATGAAAATTCCCTCCAGAAATAGCCTCCGTTTCACTTAAAACAATAGGATTATCGGTTACCGAATTCATTTCAATTTCTGCTAATTCATATAAATGATAATAAGCATTTCTTGAAGCGCCATGTACTTGCGGAATGCAACGCATAGAATACGGATCTTGAACACGCGCACAGTTTTCGTGCGATTTAATATTCTTAGAATTTTTAAACAACATACGCATACGCTTGGCAACTTTTAAATTGCCTTTAAATGGGCGAATACTATGCAGTAACTCTTTAAAAGGTGATTCGCTTCCTTGGTAACCTTCCAAACTCATGGCACCGGCAACATCGGCTAAATCTAATAAATAAGCCATTTTATTTAAACCTGTTATAGCATGAGCTAATATAAACTGCGTACCATTTATTAACGCTAAGCCTTCTTTAGCTTCTAATTGTATAGGCTCTAAATCATGAGATTTTAAAACGTCTTTAGCTGAAACAATATCATTTCCTTTCCAAAACTCCCCCTCGCCTATCAATGGTAAAAACAGATGTGATAATGGTGCCAAATCGCCCGAAGCTCCTACCGATCCTTGCTCTGGAACCACAGGCAACAAATCATGTTCAATAAAATAAATGATACGCTCTACAACCTTTAATCGAATACCAGAAAACCCACGACTTAAAGCGTGCACTTTACAAATCATCATAATTTTAGATAATGCTTTAGCTATAGGATTCCCTACTCCAACAGCATGTGTAATGAGCAAGTTTCTTTGAAGTGTACTTGTTTCATCTGGAGTAATTTGCACATCACACAAAGGACCAAACCCCGTATTAATTCCGTAAACAGCTTTATTACCATTGGCTATAATTTCAACTTTTGATCTACAATCATTAATTTTTGATTTTGCGTAATCAGACAGTGATGCCTTTAATGAGCCATTAGCAATTGCCATGACTTTATTCACTGTTAATATATCAATTCCGTATGTAAACATTTTTAATTTATAATAAGTTGAGTACTATTCCGTTTTAAACAAAATTATCGATAAATTTGATGCTTAACAAGACCATTAATTAAAACTATTAATAACTATGAGTTATCAAATAGAGTTTAGACATATTAAATATTTTTTAGCTGTAGCAGACACATTACACTTTAGAAAAGCCGCAGAAACCCTTTTTATTTCTCAACCTGGATTGAGTAGACAAATAAAAGAAATGGAAGATCAATTGGGTATGAAGTTATTTGAACGCCATAACCGACAAGTAAAACTGACGCATACTGGATTATACTTAAAAGAAGAACTCTCTAAAAACTTAAAAAACTTAGAAACCATTTTAAATCATGCTAAACTACTTGAAACTGGTAAAGATGGTCAGCTAAACTTTGGTTATGTAGGATCTGCTATGCAGCAAATCATTCCTGATTTATTATTACAATTCACTAAAAACCATCCAGATGTGCTATTTAGTTTGAAAGAAATGGATAACCAAAAACAAATTGAAGGTTTGCTTTCTCAAGATATCGATATTGGTTTTGTTCGTTTAGAACGCATTCCTAGAGGTTTAAAGAGCTATCCTGTTTTAAAAGAATCGTTTTGTTTGGTATTACCTAAAGATCATCCCATTGATGCTTCTAATTTTAAAAACATGGGACAACTAAAAAATGAACATTTTATACTATTCGATCCCGAATACAGCGCTTCCTATTATGAAAAAGTGATGGGTATTTTTGACGATAGTGGATTCAGCCCATTAGTATCTCATAATACCATTCACGCCGGTTCTATTTATAAATTAGTTGAAAACAATTTCGGAATTTCTATTGTGCCTAAATCATTAAAAACCGAAAATAATTCAAACATAAAATTTATAGAACTTACTAAAATTCGCCAAAAAACGGTACTATCTGCTGTTTGGAATCCAGACAATAGGAATCCTATATTAGATAAAGTGATTAGGTTATTATAAAAAGCCTCTATGTCATTTCGACACTAGGAGAAATCTCATGATGCTTGTTGCTCAAAGGTGTTAGGTATTTCTTTATGTGATGTCTCAATCGTACCTCATTTCGACATGACAAACAGAACTACTTTTTGTTTGTATCAATAACCTTGGCAGATGATTCCGTTATTGTGCAAAAAAAATCTAATATCATAGTTTTAATAATTTGAGTCTCTGAGTGATTTCGACGCTAGGAGAAATCGCATAATACGTGTTGTACAAAGCAAAAAATGGTATTGTTTTGGTTGAATTTGACTTTGTAATAATTTTCATCTACATTCGCTTAACATCTGATATAAAACATTAAAACGATTTCATATACAGGAAACAGTTGGACGTAATGCAAAGCTGCTCGCAAACTTGGTGTAAATGATTGAAAAAGCTACCTGATTTTGTTCAAGTAGCTTATCCCTTATTTATAATTAACTAACCTTTGTCGAAAAATCTTCTATTGGTAATCTAACCTTTTTCAGATTGGCTAAATAATCATTCTCTTCATCACGATACCCTAATGCGAGGGTAACAACACTTTTGAGATTTTTTTCTTTCAAACCTAATAATTCATCAAATTTTCCTGCATCAAAACCTTCCATTGGAGTAGAATCTATTTTTAATGTTGCTGCAGCAATGAGTCCCGTCCCTAGACCTATGTATGCTTGTTTCGCTGACCAATTGAAATTATCAGCGTCAGTTTGTGCTAAAAGGTAAGTACTTATGGAATTTTTGAAATCAGCTAATTCTTCAATTCGTGTTTCTCTTACTTTAGCAACTAACTTAATATATTGATCTATATGTTCCTGCTTAATGGATGTAAATGCAGAGAACACCAAAAGATGTGAAGCTTCGGCTATTTGAGAATTAAATGAATTCTTTCCCAAATCTTTTTTCAAACTTGAATCTTCTATAACTGTAAGTCGATATGGTTGTATTCCTACTGAAGATGCAGAAAGATTGATCGCTTCAACTATTTTTTCCAAATCTTCATCTGCAACTCTTTTGGGACTGAATTTTTTTGTGGCATACCGCCAATTTAAATCATCTATTAATTTCATTACTATTTTCTTTTAAAATTATAGGTCAAAAGTAAGTATCTAAGGTTACTTTTTGTAACTTACAGCCAAAAAGTAATAGTAACATTCGAGTAACCAAGTGACTTATTATGGAAACAGAAATAAAAGCAATAAAAGAATGTAGCCAAACCATTTTAGCAATTCACGACGTAATGGATATCCTCAATGGCAAATGGAAAGTATCTATTATCGCATGCCTTTGCTATAAAAAAATGCGTTATTCTGAATTATTAAGAGAGGTAAAAGGAATATCGGGCAGAATGTTGAGTCGAGAATTAAAAGAATTGGAGATGAATCAACTCATTATAAGAAACGTATTAGACACTCAACCTGTAACTGTAGAATACGAAATAACGGAGTACGGCTCAACACTTAAAAATTTGACTAGTACTATTGCCGAATGGGGTATGGAACATAGAAGGAGGATAATTGGCAAATAGATATAACTGCTGGGAATAAACACTACCGCCAACAAAGTATAAAATTAATTGCTAGTTCGAGCTTGTTTACGAAAATCCGCGTGGATTTTCTATTTAGTTTGCATTTGCTAAATTAGGTGCTTAGACACGCAACTATTCTTATACACAAACGTTAAACAAACCTCTCCAAAAAGAAAAACACCTCTAATTACTACTATTAACTAGCGGATAAGTGCGTTAACAATTACTCATGTATTTTATTTTAATAATTCGGAAATCGTGAATACTTCGTATTTGACAGCGGCATCCTTTTTATTGTGGGATTCCTGCGAAAGCAGGAATCCCACAATAAAAAGATACAGCAGAACGCGTGTTAAAACGCCAAAAAATTGTTTATTCAAATAAAAGCTTATCTTTGCCGCTTGAAACTCAGCAAATGGGTTTAAATTCCTCAGAGTGAGGATGTGTTACTAGAAGTTTAATGTTTAAGTATGTCGATTCGCTTCTTTATGTAACACCACATAACATAATCGAATACTTATACAAGAATGAGCACATTCCAAGAACTAGGTCTAAATGATGACCTTTTACGCGCTATCACTGATTTAGGATTTATTAAACCAAGTGAAGTACAAGAAAAAGCAATCCCAATTTTATTAGAATCGGAAACCGATTTAGTAGCATTAGCACAAACAGGAACTGGTAAAACAGCAGCCTTTGGTTTTCCTATGTTAGAAAAAATTGATATTGATAGCCGAACAACTCAAGGTCTTATTTTATCGCCTACACGTGAGCTTTGTTTACAAATAACCAATGAAATTAAAGCTTACGGCAAGTACTGTAAAGGCTTAAATGTAGTTGCTATTTATGGTGGATCGAGCATTTCAGATCAAGCAAGAGACGTTAAAAGAGGCGCACAAATTATTGTAGCAACGCCTGGTCGTATGAAAGATATGATTAGCAGACGTATGGTTGATATTTCTAAAATACAATACAGTGTTTTAGATGAAGCTGATGAAATGCTAAACATGGGTTTTAAAGAAGATATTACTGATATTCTTTCTCACACACCAAAAGAAAAAAATACCTGGTTATTTTCTGCAACCATGCCAAGAGAAGTAGCAACTATTGCTAAAAAATTCATGGTTAACCCACAGGAAATTACTGTTGGAAATAAAAATGAAAGTACAAGCAACGTTTCTCATGAATACTATTTAGTTAATTCTAGAGACCGTTACCAAGCTTTAAAACGTTTATCGGATGCTAATCCTGATATATTTTCTGTTATTTTCTGTAGAACAAAACGTGATACTCAAAAAGTAGCTGAGAACTTAATTGAAGATGGTTATAGCGCTGGCGCTTTACACGGCGATTTAAGTCAGAATCAACGTGATATGGTTATGAAATCGTTTAGAAATCAACAAATACAAATGCTTGTAGCGACTGATGTTGCTGCTCGTGGTATTGATGTAGACGATATTACACACGTTATAAACTACCAATTACCAGACGAAATTGAAACTTACACACACCGTTCTGGACGTACAGGACGTGCTGGAAAAACAGGGGTTTCTATGGTAATTGTATCAAAAAGTGAAGTACGCAAAATAAAAAGTATTGAGCGTATTATAAAAAAACAATTTGACAAAAAAGAGATTCCTGATGGTGCCGATATTTGCGAAGTACAATTAATGTCGCTAGCTAATAAAATTCACAATACAGAAATTAATCATGAAATTGATAAACACTTAACTAGTATTAACGAATTGTTTGCTGATACTGATAAAGATGAATTGATTAAAAAATTCTTCTCGGTAGAATTCACACGTTTCTATAATTACTATCAAAAATCTAAAAACTTAAATGTTTCTGAAAGTCCTAGAGATAGAGAAGGCGGTCGTGAAAGCAGTAGAGATTTTGGTGGAAATTCTGATTCTACACGTTATTTTATAAACGTTGGTAGTAAAGATGGCTTCGATTGGATGAAGTTAAAAGACTTCTTAAAAGAAGTTCTTGAACTTGGTAGAGATGATGTTTTTAAAGTAGAAGTAAAAGAGAGTTTCTCTTTCTTTAATACTGAAAACGAACAAAAAGAAAAAGTACTTGCGTTCTTTACAGATTATAAACACGAAGGACGTTTTGTAAATGTTGAAGTTTCAGAAAACCGCGGTGGTGGTGGAAGACGCAACGACAGACGTGGTGGCGGCAAACGTCGTGATGATAAACGTGGTGGCGGAGAAAGACGTTCTGGATCTAAAAGTGATTCTGGAAGAAGAAGTGGCGATTTTAAATCTAGCAATTCTGGACCTAATAGATCAGAAAGACGCTCTAGTTCTGCTTCAAAATCAGGTAATTCTGGTTCAGACAGACCAAGACGTTCACGTAGATAACATAAAACTTTTATGTTAATTTTAAGTCAAAATAAAACTTATTGACGCTATTTTGTTGTTTTGTTTAGTACTTTTATAACAAAATTAGCGTTGATAAAGACAATCTTATGAAGAATAACCTGCTCCTATTTATACTCTTATTTACTTCTGCTTTTTGTATGGCGCAAGAAGCCGATAAAGTTTTAGGGGTTGTTATTAATTCTTCAAATGATACGCCTTTAGAAAATGTAAATATTGTAAACCTTAATCAGGTTGTTGGTACAACAACTAACAACAAAGGGGAGTTTCAAATTTCAGCGAAAGCAAACGATACATTACATTTTTCTTATTTAGGATTTAAATCTATAAAAGTAAGAGTTACTAATGACTGGTTAAAGTTTGGAAGCTCTAATATTGAATTAACAGAATTGGCACTTGCACTTGAAGAAGTGGTTGTAAATCAATTAAAACTTACGGGTTATTTAGAAGTAGACATTAAACAAGTACCTATTATTAATAACAATTACCGCTATAGTATTTCTGGTTTAAGCACAGGTTACGAAGCGAGTTCTCCAGGAACTGTTAGTAAAATTATAGGCTCTATTTTTAATCCTGCCGACTTTTTACACCGCATGTTTGGTAAAAAACCAAATGAGTTGCGTAAGCTTAAAAAGATGAAGGAAGATGATGAAATTAGAAACTTACTAGCCTCTCGCTTTGATAGAGAAATGCTAACCGTTTTACTTCAAGTAGATCGTGTAGATTTAGACGAAATAGTAAGCCATTGTAATTACTCTAAAGGGTTTATACAAACGGCTAACGATTTACAAATACTTGATGCTATAAGCGAATGCTATGAAGAATATAAAGTTTTAAGTAGAGGTCGAAGTCGGAAGATTTAATCGCAAGAAATTCCTCAAGGCTGTGCCTAGAGGTTTCCGATGAACTTGTCATTCCCAAAAAAACGGAAATCTAAATATACTAAAAAGAGACTTTTTAACTAAGGTCTCTTTTTTTATACCTATACATTAACAGCATCTATTAAAGTTTAGTTAAGGTACGTGTTAAACTATCTTAAATATTTAACCTGAAAAAAAATTATACATTAATTTGATAAACAAACACTTATAAGATTGTTTATGACCACCAAAATTAAACTACTACTCTTATTAATATTACCAACAACTGTTATTTCTCAAAATATTACTGGAAAAATTTACGATGAAGAATCTACCATAAAAGGAGCTAAAATTTTTAATATTTCTAATAATACAAGTACTTATACCGATGACAAAGGCGATTTTAAAATACAAGCTTCTGTTAACGATACTGTCATTCTTTCTTCACTATTTCATAAAGAAAAGAAAGTAAAACTTACAGAAAACCATTTGAAAGAAACCAATGTATTCGAACTAAAAAAAATAGTTAATGCTCTAGATGAAGTCTTACTTAGTGAAAATCGTGAAGTAGTAATATTTAATGCCAAAATATATGCCAAAATATTTAGTATACAAATGAAAAACGACATGAAAAACAGACCCTATTTATACCATCCACCACCCAGTGGAAATATAGACTTCATTAAAATTGCAGGTCTAATTGGTAAACTATTTAAAATCAAAAAAAAGAAAGACGCTCCTTTCATTACAGCTACATACAAAACCTTTGATTCCCTTTTTAAAAACGATGAATTCTTTAACAAAAATCTATTAACTAATCAGTTACAAATAAAAGAAGCTTATAAACCCTTATTCTTTGACTATTGCGATGTCAAACAAATTGACAAACAATTACTCAAAAAAGAAAACCGCGTTATTCTTCTAGATAGTTTATTTAATTGTAGTAAAGAATTCTTAGAAATTGTAGAAAAATCAAAAAAAGACAGTATTACAAATTAATTTCAAGTTATAATATTATTGATTATAAAAACGCTCAACAATATCATCATAACTCTTAATTGTTTTTTTACACCAATCCAATCGTTTTTCTAATTGTTCCGTTTCAGTAAGTTGCCAATCTATATTAGTTTGCTTTAGCTTTGTTGTTACATGTTGTAAAATAATAGCAGCACTTACAGATATATTTAAACTTTCAGTAAAACCAACCATAGGTATTTTCATAAACACATCGGCTTCATCCAACACTTCTTGCGAAAGCCCTTCGGTTTCTCTACCAAAGAAAAAACAAGCCTTTTTAGTTACATCAAATTCATGCAGCAAACAATCATTAGTATGTGGTGTGGTAGCAACAATTTGATAGCCTTTCTGTTTTAAATCTGAAATACAATCTTTTACATGAGTATACCTATTTAAATCTACCCATTTTTGAGCGCCCATAGCAATTTCTCTATCAATTTGCTTAGAATTTTGCTCTTCAATAATATTGACTTCCTGTATTCCAAACACATCGCAACTACGCATTACCGCACTGGTATTATGTAATTGATAAACATCTTCGGTAGCCACAGTAAAATGCTTGGTACGCTGTTGCAGTACTTTTAAAAATTTATCTTTTCGAGAGTCGGTTAAGTAGGTTTCTAAATGTTCTAAAAGTTCCAAATCAATCATGTTTCAAAAATAATAAATAGTTACGGTATTGCAGCAAAGGTTTCTAGTCATGTTGAAATGTCTTAAGAATTCAAATATAATCACAAATAAAAATGATGAGATTTCCGCTTTTACGGAAATAAAAAAAAGGTATCTTTATTTCATGAAACACATAGTTGTACTTACGGGCGCAGGCATGAGCGCAGAAAGTGGTATAAAAACCTTTAGAGATGCCGATGGTTTATGGGAAGGTTATGATGTTATGAAAGTAGCCACACCCGAAGGTTTTGCTGTCAATCCAGAATTAGTTTTAGATTTTTATAACCAACGCCGAAAACAATTGTTTGAAGTCAACCCAAACCAAGCACATTACGGTTTAGCGCAACTAGAAAACGATTTTAAAGTAAGTATCATAACTCAAAACATAGATGATTTGCATGAACGTGCAGGAAGCACCAATATAACTCATCTACATGGCGAATTATTAAAAGTTCGAAGCACTTTTAATGCCAACGATATTCAAGACTGGAAAACCGATTTAGTTTTAGGCGACACCGACTCTAATGGCTACCAATTACGCCCACATATTGTGTGGTTTGGAGAAGATGTTCCTATGATAGAAAAAGCGGTTACAATATGTAAAACTGCCCATATTCTTATAATAATTGGCACCTCCATGCAAGTATATCCCGCAGCTAGTTTGATGCATTATGTACCCGAAAACACTCCTACTTATTTTATCGATCCCAAACCGAATATAGAAAGCAATCAATATTTAACTGTAATTCCTGAAAAAGCCACAGAAGGCATAAAAAAGGTTATACAGATGCTTTAAGGTTAGAAAGAGTTATTTTGATGGTTCGTTTAACGACTTGATATGAAATCGTTTTAACACTGAAATAAATTCAGCATAATTGTTTCATATCTAATGCTAAACGAAGTTATGTAATTTTTCTGACAAATTAAAACACTAAAATCCTAATTAAAATCAACTTGTTTTTAAATCCCATATACTTCATTAAAATGAGCTTCAATAGCTTATCTTTGAGAATGAATACTATAAACATTCCTATTAATTACCTTTTCGCAATTCATTAGCGAATTATAAAGACTTTCCTTTCAAAAGCTCTTTTCTGATTAATAAAACTAACAATCAACCTAATGACTGATTGCTAGAAAACCAATTATTAATAACATTATAAACCTCTCGTTTAGCTAATTTCATTGATTGGCATTGGGTTTCCATTAAAAAAGAAAATAGTATGATCTTATTAAGCATGGGTGTTATTGGCACTTCAAAAAAACAAGACGAAAGACGAGTTCCTATTCACCCAGAACATTTAAACAGACTTCCAGATAACATACGCAAACAACTAATTTTTGAAAAAGGCTATGGCAAACCTTTTAATATAAGCGATGAAACCATAAAAAAACAAACTGGTGGTATAGCTTCAAGAAAAGATATCTTATCAAATATTGGGTCTGCTATTATAGCAAAACCCATTTTAAGCGATTTAGAAGAATTAAAAGAAGGTGGCACTATATGGGGATATTCGCATTGTGCACAACAAAAAGACATAACACAAATTGCTATTGATAAAAAACTGACTTTAATAGCCTTTGAAGACATGTATGTTTGGACTCCTAACGGGCAAATGGGCAGGCACACCTTTTATAAAAACAATGAAATGGCTGGATATTGCGCTGTTATTCATGCGCTGCAATTAAAGGGTATAGATGGTCATTATGGCAATCAGAGAAAAGTCATTATATTTAGTTTTGGAGCTGTTAGCAGAGGTGCTATTTACGCGCTAAAAGCCCATGGGTTTAGAGATATTACTATTTGTATTCAAAGACCAGATCATGAAGTAAGAGAAGAAGTATTAAATGTAAACTACACCCGAATTAAAAAAGGGAAAGACAATGAACCTAGGCTGATAGTTGTAGAACACGATGGAACAGAACGCCCGTTATTAGATTTAATTAATGAATCTGAAATTATAATTAATGGCACCTACCAAGATACCGATGACCCTATTGACTATGTCATTGAAAGTGAAAAATCTAGCCTTAAATCAGGTACCTTAATTATAGATGTAAGTTGCGATGAAGGTATGGGTTTCTATTTTGCAAAACCTACTACTTTTAAAAACCCAATTATAGCAGTAGATAACATTGATTACTATGCCGTAGACCATACACCAAGTTATTATTGGGAAAGTGCTTCTAGATCTATTTCGGCAGCCTTATTAGTGCATGTTCCATCTGTAATAAGTGGTCGTGATAAATGGTATGAAAATGACACCATTAAAAATGCTATTAATATAAACAAAGGCATTATTGTAAAAAACAACATTCTTAGGTTTCAAAATCGTGAAACAGGCTATCCTCATTTAGAAAAGCAACTTTTTTAAAAGTATAAAAATCAAGTATTAAAATAAAAAGAGACCTGTAATTTATAATATTTGTTTTAATGCCTAATATCACATTTAAACCCTGTATTTCCATTTAATCGTTTAGCTTTGGAATAATGCTTTAAACATAAATTTATGTGGTTACTGAATTGGCTGCGACTTACTGTTTAACATAGAAGCACCTACGCCATTTATTTTATAGATCCAAAACCAGCTATTACAAGTAAAAACAATATAACGGTCATTACTGAAACGGCTACTTTAGGAGTTAAAAAGATGATTGAGTTGTTGCGTGTTTGACATTATTTAACAACACCCCTATTAATAGCTTTGTCTATTTTATCAAGAAGGTCATCTGGTTCAAATGGTTTATATATAAAACCATCCATTCCACTAGTAATGATTTTATTTTTAACTTCCATAAAAACAGAGGCTGAAAGTGCAAGAATAGGTAAATCTGTATTAAACTTCCGTATTTCTTTTGTAGCTAAATAACCATCCATCACTGGCATTTGAATGTCCATAAGCACTAAATCATAATGATGCTCCTGTACCATATCTACTGCTATTTGTCCATTAACTGCAACATCAACTTCTATGTTAGATTTTTCCAATATCTGCTTTCCAACCATGACATTAATATGGTTATCTTCTACCAACAACACGTGTTTACCCTCAAGGTTATATTCTTTTTTTTGCTTAATTTCGTGAAGATCCTGATTTGAAGCAAGTTTCATCTCCAATTCAAAATAAAAACGACTCCCTATTCCATATTTACTTTCAATTTTCACCTTACCTCCCAATGCTTCCACAATACTTTTTACAATAGGCAGCCCTAAGCCTGTACCTCCATATAAACGCTTAGTACTACTAGAAGCTTGAGTAAACACTTCCCATATTTTTTCTTGATCTTCTTGTGCTACACCAATACCAGAATCAGTTATTTCAGTTAACAAACGTATACTTGTATTTGTTTCAGATATTTTAGAAATTTTTAAAGTTACCCCTCCTTCTTCAGTAAACTTTATGGCATTAGAAACAAGGTTATTTATAACTTGATTAAACCTTACTATATCCAACCAAACAATAGGTATATTTTTATCAATGTTCAACTGCATACTAATCCCTTTGCGCAAACAACTAGATTCGTGTATTTTTTTAATTTGTTTTATAGCTTTTTCTATATTGGTAGGTATGGGATCCAATTCAATAGTTGTGGATTCCATTTTACTAAAATCCAACACATTATTTACCAAGCTCAGTAGTATTTTCCCAGAATAATTTAAAGCTTCAATATTTTCCTTTTGATCTGGACGCGGATTACTATCTCCCAATATATGTGAAAGTCCTGTAATAGCATTAAGCGGTGTTCTTATCTCATGGCTCATAGTACTTAAAAACCGTGATTTTGCATTAGATGCTTCAATAGCCTCTTCTCTTTTACTATATATTTTCTCATAATAACCTATGTTTAAATATGAAAAATAGACTAATTGATACGTTACCAAACCTAAAGTACTTAAAATAGATATAGGGTAAATAACCCTTCCTGCCACTTCAGGGTCCATATGAGTGTTTGTGAATAAATTGAAATCTGATAAATAAAGAAGCACCCAGAAAAGAATAGGTAAGAATGAAAATATAGTTATATAATGTCTTTCCCTTCTAAAGGAAAATATTAAAAAAGGCAACCCTAAAGCAAACATTAAAATAAACTCTACACTTCCCATTCTCCCAACAAATGAAGAGGTCATAGACACACTTAAAACAAATGCTAACATATAGATAATTCGAGCAACTGTAATATATCCTCTTTTGGTAATTATAGCAGAAATAACAAAAAGAAGTACAGCCAATCCAATATAATTGGCTAATTGGTGCATGCCCAAGTTATAAATTACAAAAAACCAAATTAAAGATAATCCAGTTGTAAACAAAGAAAGTACATAAACAAGCTTGATTCTTCTCTCAGAGAATTCAGATTTGGCCATAAATAGGTTAAATTTTTACTTCCAAGTTAGGTCGTTTTTTTATAAACACCAAGTTTCATTTTTAATTACCTCAACTATTTTGCACTATTCCAACATTATTAGTTACTCTCTAGGCCATTAATCATCTAAAATTGTTTATTATTTTATCAACTTGAAAACCATCTAATTAATAATTTTAAAAAAACTAAAGCTCATTACCAAAAATACTATAATTGGGATAAAAAAGGTTTTAGAATTATGAGTAACTCAATAAATGGACATGTAATTTATAGTATTTGTTTTAATACCTAATATCACATTTAAATAATACAAACTCCCCCTGTATCTCCATTTAATCGTTTAGCTTTGGAATAATGCTTTAAACATAAATTTATGTGGTTACGAATTGGTTGCGACTTACTGTTTGATATAGAAGTGCCTACGCCATTTATTTTAATGCTACGACCAAGGAGCGGCGCAGAACAATGGCTGGCACGAGATGAGTTTAAAATTAAACCAAATATCCCAGTAGTTGAATTTACAGATAACTACGGAAATCTTTGTCAGCAACTCATAGCTCCTGCGGGATTCTTTTCTATACAAACTAAAGCCGATGTTAAAACTTCTGAATTTGTAGATGTATGTCCAGGTGCTTATTTTGTAGAAATACAAAATTTGCCACACAACATACTTAGTTATTTATTACCAAGCCGATATTGCGAATCGGACAGGTTTAGCGATTTAGCTTCCAATATCACAGCAAACCAATTACCTGGTTATGATCAAGTCGCTGCTATTGAAACATGGCTAATCAATAATATAAGTTATATTCCAGGAAGTAGCGACTACCCTATTTCGGCTATCGAAGTTAATTACAAGCAATCTGGCGTGTGTAGAGATTTAGCTCATTTAGGCATTGCTTTATGCCGAAGCCTTAGTATTCCTGCACGGATGGTAGTTGGCTATTTATATAATTTACAACCTATGGATATGCATGCATGGTTTGAAGCCTATGTTGGCGGACGTTGGTACACTTTCGATGCCACCCAGATAAGACCAAAAGGCGGTTATGTTGCTATTGGTTATGGGCATGATGCTGCCGATGTTGCTGTTTACAACCAGTTTGGACCTTCTGTTTTTCCAATACAACAATTAATCAAGGTTGAACGTATTGAAGATGGCGCATAAATGAAATAACCTTATCGCTTTTTAATGTTTATTAATACAATAATAAAAATTCTCCTCATATCTGGATATTTAGGTTAGCACCTTTACAAAGAATTGTTGTAGCTAACTAATAAACTTTATTTTCTGATAAATAAAAACTTATCAGATTCCCTTAAATAAATGAACTTAACCTTTTCAATCTGATTTATAAACAAGGAATCAAACTATAGTATTGAAACTATAACCTATTATTGCGCTTCTTGTAGATTTATAATATTTCTGTATTGTCTTATTCTATTGATGGTTGGGTTATTTGCTGCTTTTTGAATCTAATAACGAAAATAAATATTATATCTAATCTAGAATTTATTTTAAATTCAAATAGGTAAGCAAGCTAAACAATACCAAAATGACGCTAAAAACAAATAGATTAATAAAATAAACCAATGCACTTTTAATAAAAGAAAGGAAAAACTTGTCCCCATAGAAAAGACGGTGAGCAGGAAAAAAATAATAAAACATAAATAAAATGCCTAATGTTTTCAAACTAAAATGAACCCAACCCAAAACAGGAGACATACTTAATAATGGCTTTAATTTACCTATAAAGAAAATTACTAATATCATTATAAGTAGAAAAGAAAAATAGTGAAGCGTAAATATGGCGTGATCAAAATAATAATATTTTTTTTTATTATTAAAGAGCCATAAAATAAAAGCAAATATGGGCATATAAATAAACAACACCTTTGGCAAATTATGACTAAAGGACTCTGAAAATCGCTCAAATATCTCCTCCTCTGTAAGCTCTTCTTCTATTGTAAGCCACTTTTTAAGCACGTAATTTTTTACTGAGTTCACCTCGATGTTATCGGCACCATTTTTTTGCAAAGAATCTAACTCATTAATGTTTTCAAAACCCAAATTAATAATACCCTTTGAATTAATCTCTTTAGTTTCCTTTAGCAGCTTTTTAATAGTGTCATTATTTTCTTGAGAAATCATCCCCATTTTTGTTAAACCATCAATCCCCCTTTCTTCAATATGTAATGAATCGATAGAAGGAATATTTGTCTGGCTTAAAGATTTTTCTTTTGAGGAGGTTTTAATATCCTCAATTTCATTTGGAAAAACTGAAATTATAAAAAAGGTAATAAAACTGATAAAAATATAAAGTCGAATGGGGTCTAAATAATATAAACGTTTACCAGACATGAAGGCTTTAGACAACACAGCAGGCTTGAATAGTAAATTATAAATGGTTCTCCAAAATGCGTTGTCATAGTGGGTAAAGTCTTTAAAAAAATGACTGAATATATGATAAAAGCTTTTTCGTGTTTCCGTGTTTTCTTGTCCACAATTTGGGCAAAAGCGTTCCTCAACCATATAATTGCAGTTAAGGCAAGTTTTATCTTGTCTTATAAGTCCTTTTCCCATGAGCTAAAACAGTAATCAATTTCATTTTCAGTAAATGTATCAAACTTTTTCCTGTTAAAATTAATTTTTACATCAAACGATTTGATTCAAAAATATTTGTTTAGTTATAAAGACCAATTAGGATCCAACCAAAATAAGCTTCTAGCTTTTGGAATCTACATATTGCATCATGGCATTATTTAAATGACTTCTATTTAAATTAATGATTACTAAAAAGTTGTTTTTTTATTTAAATCGATCTGTTTGTTGATTATCAAAAGGCATGTAATCCGAAAGTTGTCTAAGTTTCAAAACGTGCATATAGAAAGTTGCATAAACAACACCTACTTATGTTTTGTTTTTAAATGCTTTAACTTATGAATATATTTAAGAGCATGGGCTAAAGGTTTCAAATAAACGACGCTAAAAGGAATCATAAAAAACTTAAAAAAAACAAGGTCAATAGCTTACTTGACTGGAAACGTAAAAACAAACTTACTTCCCTTCCCTATTTCACTTTCAGCCCATATTTTACCTCAGGAAAACTTTCTTATTATTTCCTTAAATCAATCTCTTTTAGGTTTTCAATACGGTTTCTTATCAAAAAGTCATCAATAGTTTCAAAATGCTCAATAACGCGTTGGTCTTTAAACTCAAATACTTTTTGAGAAAGCCCTTGTAGAAAATCACGGTCGTGAGATACTAAAATTAGGGTACCATCAAAATCTAAAAGCGCTTCTTTTAAAACGTCCTTTGATTTTAAATCCAAATGATTGGTAGGTTCATCGAGAATTAACAAATTTACTGGCTCTAAAAGTAATTTCACCATGGCAAGTCTGGTTTTTTCTCCACCAGAAAGCACGCTTACTTTTTTATCAATATCGTCGCCTTTAAACATAAAACGCCCTAAAATATTCTTTATCTGCGTTCTAATATCGCCTTGTGCAACCTCATCAACCGTTTGAAAAATAGTTAAATTCTCATCTAATAATGATGCTTGATTTTGCGCAAAGTAACCCACTTTTACATTATGACCTAAACTACATGTGCCATCAACATCTATCTCTCCCATAATGGCTTTTATCATGGTTGATTTTCCTTCACCATTTCTACCAACAAACGATACTTTTTCGCCACGTGCAATAGACATATTGGCATTTTTAAATACCACATGTTGGTCGTACGATTTAGACAACTCTTTAACGGTTACAGGATAATCTCCTGAACGTTGTGCTGGTGGAAACCTCAATTTTAAGCTAGAATTATCTATTTCGTCAATTTCTATAATTTGAAGTTTTTCCAACATGCGCTCTCTTGAACTCACTTGATTGGTTTTAGAATATGTGCCTTTAAAACGCTCTATAAAAGCCATATTATCAGCAATAAACTTTTGTTGTTCTTGATACGCTTTAATTTGATGCTCACGACGCTCTTCGCGCAATTGCAAATAATGAGAGTAGTTAGCTTTATAGTCGTAAATACGTCCCATAGTAACCTCAATAGTTCTATTGGTTATATTATCAATAAACGCTTTATCATGAGAAATGACCATAACGGCTTTGGCTTTATTCAATAAAAAATCTTCTAACCAAATAACCGATTCTATATCAATATGGTTGGTAGGCTCATCTAATAGAATTAAATCTGGTTTTTGTAATAAAATTTTAGCCAATTCAATACGCATACGGTATCCCCCGCTAAACTCACTTGTTAAACGTGTAAAATCATCGCGTTTAAAACCTAAACCTCCTAACGCCTTTTCTACTTCAGCGTCATAATTTACATCTTCTAAAGCATAGAATTTTTCACCTAAATCGGAAACCTTTTCTATAATCTTCATATAATCGTCAGATTCGTAATCGGTTCTAGTTTCCAATTCTTTATTTAAGCGTTCCATCTCGTCACGCATTTCAAAAACATGCTTAAATGCTTTTGAAGCTTCTTCAAAAACAGTACAGTTATCTTCGGTTAGTAAATGTTGTGGTAAATACGCAATAATAACATCTTTAGGATAGCGTACATGCCCTCGAGTTGCATTTTGTACACCAGCAATAATTTTCATCATGGTCGACTTTCCGGCGCCATTTTTCCCCATTAAAGCTATTTTATCGTTCTCATTTATAGTAAATGAAACATCACTAAACAAGGCTTGTCCGCTAAATTCTACTGCCAAAGCATCAACTGAAATCATAGTCTATTTTTTTAAAGCTGCAAAGCTAGAAAAAAGCACGTTAGTAAAAAGAAAAAACATATTTATAACAATCTTTTCTCTTTCAGTATTTTATAAAGACTATCTTCGCGCCTTATTTTGAAAAAAGTCGGGTAATGAAGCGTATTAATGAATACAAGAAATTGTTTAATGTTGAAAAAGACATTGAACTGAAACAACTAAAAAAAACATACAGAAATTTAGTTAAGGAATGGCATCCTGATAAGTTTCAAGCTGGTGATGATAAAGCTATTGAAGCCGAATTAAAAAGCCGACAAATTATTGATGCGTATCATTTTTTAGTAAGTATTGCTCCAGAAACTAAGGCTGCTAATTTAGAGGATTATAATACCACTATTACATCTCCTATAATGGATTGGCAACATAAAGGTATGTTATTAGAAATAACCTTTTTAGATGGTAATACTTATGAATACTTTGGCGTTAATAAAGCCTTGTACATTAAACTTTGCCAGTCTGATAAATTAACACGTTTTGCAAAACGTAACATTTTTAATAGCTTTATATATAGAAAAATTAAAAAGCGTGAGGTTGAAGCTTAATTAATTTTTATTTTTCTCCTCAATCCACTTACTCATAAACTTAGTACTTTGTATGGTATGATGTTGAAGCATTTGACCAGTAAAATTATCTAACCGATGTATTTGTAAGTTGTTTAAAATAGAATTTAATTTAAACATAAAATCTAGAATAAACAGTTGTTTATCATAACGTGCGTTCATTATGATAAATCCATTTTTTTGTTTACCATTCCAAAAAATCTTGTTCGTATATAATTCAATAGCCTTATTTGCAAATTGTTCAGCATCATCTGCTATAAACCCGTTTGGCTCAAATCCACCAAACATACCTTCGGCAGCTATGGATGTCATAACAGCAGGTGTTCCATTTAACATGGCATCAATAAGTTTCCCTTTTAAACCTGCCCCAAAACGTAAAGGTGCTAAACATACTTTAGCATTCTGCATCACTAAATTGGCATTTTCTGCAAACCCTTTAATAATAAATCCTTCTTTTGTATTATTTAATTGAAGTACTTTTTCGGAAGCATATGCACCATAAATATGCATTTCAACTTGTGGTAGTTTCTTTCTAATTAAAGGCCAAATTTCATTTTTTAAAAATAACACCGCATCATAATTTGGCGCATGTAAAAAGTTTCCAATAGTTATAAAATGCGCTCTTTCCTTTATTTTTGGTAACTTCCGTTTGGTATCCAATGAAATGATATCGGTTAAAAAAGGCAAGTAATATAAAAGATGAGTACTTACTTTAAACTGATTTTTTAATATCTCTATTTCTTCTTCTGAAATAATAAGACTTAAATCACATCTATAAATACTTGCTATTTCTCGCTTTGCGATATCATTAAACAAATACGATTTATCGAAAACAGATTTTTCTTTAAGCGCTTGTTCTCTTCCTTTTCTTAAACAGTGTAAATCTTCGGTATCTAAAATCCTTAAAGCATTGGGGCATTGTTCTGAAACGCGCCAACCAAATTGTTCTTCAACCATAAAGCGATCGAACACTACAACATCAGGGTTAAATTCTTTTACAAATCCATCAAAACTTGCATTATTTAATTCAATAGCAACTTCATCAATATCAATATCACCTAGATTAAAAGCATTATCTTTTTTAGCACAAGTACTGGCAAAAGTTATTTTATAATCAGAAGATCGAAATACATCTATTAACTGCATCATACGACTACCAGCAGCAGAACTGTTAGGCTCTGGCCATACAAAACCAATAATTAATAGTTTTTTTTGCATTGGGTTACTTGACACAAATTTAAATTTATTCTGGCTTAGGCATTAAACTATATTTCATTCTAACCTGTTTAGCCCAATTAACAACGGAAGCTATTTGCGCATCAGTAAGTTTTGCTTCTTTGTGTGTCCAAGTATACGAAGGTAAAGGCATCTCTTTGTCATCAACCATTTCAATAAGTTCTTCAAATTTATCATCTTTTCGCTTTACCGAATTCCCTATCCAATTAGAAAAATTCAACTCCTCTTTCCCTTCTTCAACATGATGATTTAGCCAATAATTAACAGGCGTTATATTATTATACCAAGGATATCTAGTAACATTGCTATGACAATCGTAACACGTTTCTTTTAAAATAAGCTTCACATCTTCTGGTGGATTAGTTTCTTCTAAAAAAGCATTAATGGAAGCTATATCGCCTTGGTTTTTTTCTGGTCCGAAAAACTGTGACATTAAAAACACGATTAACAAAACCCAAAGCGACTTTTTTATTATTTTCATTTTTGTAATTTTATAGTTTAAAAATACTAAAATTCATTTGACTACAGCAGAACTTTATGAAGAATTAAATTACGTCAATCATTCGCGTGAAAAACGTTTACATTACGCCAATTTAATGATTAAGAACCCTGACTTGATTCCTAAATTATTAGATATACTTTTTAGAGTTGATGATAAAACATCTCCACGAGCTGCTTGGGTTTTTGAATTTATGTGTAGTAACAATATTAACACGATTATTCCTCATTTAGATGATTTTACAGAACAGATGCATAAAATACATTTAGACTCTGCAGTAAGACCAGTTGCTAAAATTTGCGAATTAATTACCAAATCACATACTTCAAAACAAGACAATCAAATTAAAAAAGCATTAACAGCAACACACAAAGAACGCATCATAGAAGTGTGTTTTGATTATATGATTAATGATAAAAAAGTAGCGCCAAAAGCTTACAGCATGACAACGCTTTATATACTTGGCAAAGAGTATGATTGGATTCATCCCGAATTAGTTTTAATTTTAGAACAGGATTTTGCTTTACAAAGTGCCGCTTTTAAAGCACGTGCAAAACAAATACTTTATAAAATTAAAAAAGAAAAGATTAATGGCTAAAAAAACAGTAAAAGTAATCAAGTTAATACCTAAATGATAAAAAACGAATTAAACTGAATTTTCAAGTCTCGAATATCACTTAAAAAACTTCAAGCTTCAGTCTTCTGTCTTTTATCTAAAAAAACTATCTTTGCAACTTCTTAAAAAACCAAATAACACATGTCATTATCACCACTTAACGCCATCTCTCCTATTGATGGAAGATACAGAAGTAAAGTAAACGAATTAGCACCTTATTTTTCTGAGGAAGCATTAATAAAATATCGTGTTTTAGTTGAAATAGAATATTTTATTTCGCTTTGCGAAATTCCGCTACCTCAACTTGCAACTGTTGATCCTGCCATTTTTGAAGATTTAAGAGCTATTTACAAAGACTTTTCAACTGAAGATGCGCTTGCTATCAAAAAGATTGAAAGTGTTACAAACCACGATGTTAAAGCGGTTGAATATTTTATTAAAGAAAAATTTGATGGTTTAGGCTTATCTGAATATAAAGAATTTATCCATTTCGGATTAACCTCTCAAGATATAAACAACACAGCAATTCCTTTAAGTATTAAAGAAGCTATGAATGATGTTTATGTTCCTGAATATTCAATTATTCTTGAAAAATTAAAATCATTGACTAAAGATTGGGCGAACATCCCAATGCTTGCAAGAACTCATGGACAACCAGCTTCTCCTACCAGATTAGGTAAAGAAATTGAAGTTTTTGTTGTTCGCCTTGAAGAACAATTTAATTTATTAAATGATATACCAAGTGCTGCTAAATTTGGTGGTGCCACAGGTAATTTTAATGCGCATCATGTAGCATATCCAAATATAGATTGGAAAGCTTTTGGTGGTAGTTTTGTACAAGAAAAATTAGGATTACATCACTCATTTCCAACAACGCAAATAGAGCATTACGACCATATGGCGGCTTTATTTGATACATTAAAACGTATTAATACTATTATTATTGATTTAAACCGAGATATATGGACCTATGTATCTATGGATTATTTCAAACAAAAAATTAAAGCAGGTGAAGTTGGCAGTTCTGCGATGCCACACAAAGTAAATCCTATCGATTTTGAAAATAGCGAAGGCAACTTAGGTATTGCAAATGCTATTTTCGAACATTTATCGGCAAAGCTACCTGTTTCTAGATTACAACGTGATTTAACCGATAGTACGGTTTTACGTAATATTGGCGTGCCTTTTGGACATACATTAATTGCTTTTAAATCGACTTTAAAAGGCTTAGATAAATTACTATTAAACGAAAGTAAATTTGCTGAAGATTTAGAAAACAATTGGGCGGTAGTTGCAGAGGCGATTCAAACCATTTTACGACGCGAAGCATACCCTAATCCATATGAAGCTTTAAAAGGTTTAACACGAACTAATGCTAAAATAAACAAAGATTCTATTTCAAATTTTATTGATACTTTAGAGGTTTCAAATACAATAAAAGAAGAATTAAAACGTATTACTCCTAGTAATTATACTGGAATTTAAAATTTTATGACAATATTAAACGACAAGCAATCTTTATTTCTTTGTGGCGTCATGGCTGGAGGAATTTTTGTTAGTGGTATTTTAGAAATTTTAACCAATTTTGTTGTTTTAACTATTTTAACTCTTGTTTTTTTTACTATAATTATAAATCTTTTTTTGACAAAAGAAAACTCAAAAGAGGAGGAAAAGGATATCAAATAAAAAAAGGTTTACCAAATGGTAAACCTTTTTTTATTTGATATCTATAATTTACTTTATTTAAAGAAATTCATAATATCATTAAGTTGACTTTCATCCACGCCTGCTTTTTGTATAGCTCCTACTAAGTTTACCATCTTATCTGGACTCATATTATTTCCTAATACACGAACAACTGCAAACCCTAATTCGTTAGAACTTCCAAAAATAATTACTTCATCTGCTTCTTCATTTGTTCCAATATATTTTACTAATATTTTACGCCCTTTATCACTAAACTCTACAAGGTCGTTATACTTAGCATCACTTAAAATGGTTTTCACTATGTCTATTTCAACTTTTAAAGCTTCAGCATTATTTTCATCAGCTTTATATCCTAAAAAATTCAATTTGCTCACTGAATTATAAGCGTCTTTTTGTGCTTCGGTAAAATTAGTTTGATCTATTTTCATCATAGACAATGGAACGTCTTGTGAAATAAAATTTTTAGCCTCTTGTTTATCTACAAAATAAGTTTGTAAACTTACACCACTGCTACAGCTAACTAAAATAGCTATAGCAAATAAGGTGCAAATTAATTGATTGATGGTTCGTTGCATGATTGATGATTTTCTGTTATTAATTCTTTTTCTCTAAATGTTTACCGCCTGGTATATTCATTTTATCGGTAAGTTTAGAAATTTCATTTAAATCGATATCTCCGGTAAGCGATACTATTACAGTTTCTATTTTACGATTTTCTCCATTAATTTCAACACCTTGCCCATTCATTGCTTTATCTATACCATTAACAAAAATTAAAAGCTCTTTAACATGATCGGCATCTTTACCTTCTTTAATATAGAATTTCACTTCGGTACCATCATCTTTAACTTCCATTAATTCTTCTAATGCACTAGATCGTGATTTTACCCATTTTGAAATATCAGCAGATATTCCTTTATTATCAGTTACTATCGTTTTAAAACTGGTAATACTTTTTACCATATCCATGTAAGCCTTCGCTTCAGCATCATCTATATCAATGCCCATTTTTGCTATCATTTGAAACATTTTTGGCTTAATGGATACAAAGGTCACATCAGAATTATCACTGTATTTTTCAAAAATATCCTTTTGAGCCATTCCTGTTAAAGGCAATAACATGATTGCCATTACGAATACTATTAATTTATTTTTCATTTTATTTATTTTTAAGAATTGTGTTATTTAATTATTTGTTTTAAAAATTATACTTGTTGTGTTTTCAATTTCATTAAGATATCCTAGTGTTGATGTTCCTTTATTTACTTCATTTAAATACCCCACAGTAGAAGTTCCTTTGTTAAAATGGCTTGAAATCATTGCTAACGATTTTGTTACCTCGTTATAAGCATCTTCGGGTTCACAAAATGTACCTACTAAATCTGCTTCACAAGAATCAACAGGTCTATTAAAATAAATCCCTAACATAAGAACAGCTACGGCTGCGACAGAAATCCACTTATAGTTAAACACTTTTTTAGTTTTTAATGGAATGTCTTTAGTAAATTGTTCTTGTTTGTTTACCAAAAAATAGGTGAACATCGGTTTATACATTTCTAAATGTGGAGCTACAGTTTCTTGCGAAAAATAGTTTTTTAACTGCTGCTCTTCTTTTAGTGTTGTTTCTCCGTTCTCGTACTTTTCTAGTAATTCTTCTATATTATTTAATACCATAATTATGTGTATTAGTTAATTTTTCTCTTATTGTTTTTCTTGCTCTTGATAAGTTTACACGTACCGCCGTATTATTCATGTCTAACATTTTTGCAATCTCATCAAAATCGTAATCTTCTATATCTCTTAGTTGAATAATCATTTTTTGTTGCTCTGGTAAGTCTTCAATTATTTTAGACACCCAATTTACACTATCATTTAACTCAACTTGTTTTTGCAACGGTGTATTACCATCTTCATAATTACTATGTACTATTTTTAAATTTTGTGCTTGCTTAGATTTTAACTTATCAAAACAAAAATTTTTAGTCATTGTCATTGAAAATGCTTCTACATTTTTATATTCTTGCATCTTCGTTTTATTTTTCCATAACTTCAACAAAACCTCTTGTGTTGCATCTTCAGCTTCTTCAGTAGATACCAGTAATCGTTTTGCTAAACGAAAGACTTTATCTTTAAAAGGCATTACAATATTTAAAAACTCAGTCTGAGTCATTTTTGGTTTGGTTTAGTTTAAAACAACAATATTAAGGCTATTTGATATTACGACGATGCACGTTCTGTTTTGTTACAAAATATTTTTATTCTAAAATATTGTTTCTATTTTTACCGTTAATGATTAATAAATAAAAATACTATGAAAATAGAAAAATTGCTATTAAAACTATTATCAATAATATTCATTTCAATTTTTCTATCAAATTGTAGTAAAAAAGATGATGGTGATTTTGAAGAGCCTGAAATAATAACAGAAGAAGTTGCACCAATAACTTTAAATAATGAAATAAACGATTTTATTTGGAATGGCTTAAATGAAATATATTTATGGCAAGAAGATGTTCCTAATTTAGCCGATAACAAGTTTGCTACACAAGACGACTACTATACTTTTTTAAATAGTTATAACATACCTGAAAATTTGTTTGATGGCTTATTATATCAAATAGACGTTGTAGATAAATTTAGCTATTTAGTTGATGATTATGTTGAGTTAGAAAATTCTTTTTCTGGAACTTCAGCATCTAATGGATTAGATTTTGGATTAGTTAGATTGTCTGGATCTGATGATGTGTTTGGATACGTAAGATATATTGCAAACAACTCTGACGCTTCAACCAAAGATATTAGTAGAGGTGAGTTTTTCTTAACTGTAGATGGACAACAATTAACTCTGAATAATTATTCCAATTTATTATTTGGTAGTAATGACTCTTACACTCTTGGCTTTGCTGATATTACAAATAATACAATAGCTTTAAACGGAAAAACAATAGCTTTAACGAAAACAAATTTTACTGAAAACCCTATATTAATAAATAAAACTATTGTTGCTGGTGCTATAAAAGTTGGTTATTTAATGTATAATCAATTTATTGCAGATTTTGATGACGAACTAAATACAGCTATAGCTGAATTAAAAAGTCAAGGTATTTCAGAATTAGTTTTAGATTTAAGATATAACCCAGGAGGAAGAGTTAGCTCTGCTATTATTTTATCTAGCATGATCACAGGTCAATTTACAGACAAAGTTTTCTCAACTGAAGTTTGGAATAAAAGATATCAAGATTATCTTAAAGCAAATGATGCAGAATCTTTAATAAACCGCTTTACAAGTACTTTATTAGATGATTCTCCAATAAACACCCTTAATTTAAATAAAGTATATGTTTTAACTACTTCAGGAACGGCTTCTGCAAGTGAATTAGTAATAAACTGTCTTAGACCATATATTGATGTTGTACAAATTGGCTCCTCAACTACGGGTAAATATACTGGATCTGTTACCTTATATGATTCTTCAAATTATGGTAGAGAAAATGCAAACCCGAATCATACTTATGCTATGCAACCATTAGTTTTTAAATCGGCAAATGTAAATGGTGTTTCAGATTATTATAATGGTTTAACTCCTGATTATCTAATAACATATAATACAGCTTCTGGTAGTGGTGAAGGTGAAAACCTAACTAATTTAGGGATATTAGGAGATGTAAACGAACCTTTTTTAGAAAAAGCATTATCCTTAATTACAGGTTCCACAACTAAATTAAGTACTAAATCCAAATCTTTCCTTGGAGTTGACTTTAAAAACGTAGCTGATTCAAAAGATTTCACTCCTCTTGGAAAAGGCATGTACACAACATTAAAAAAGTAAATGAAAAATTTAAAAGCCCTAATTCTAATCTTCATAGTCACCATTAGCACTGTAAGCTGTTTTAAAGACCATGATGATAACACAAAACCTGCATCTTTTACTGATATAAATGATTTTATATGGAAAGGCATGAATTCTTGGTACAATTGGCAATCTAACGTTCCTGATTTATCTGACACAAAAGATGACAATACAAGTGAATACAATGCTTTTTTAAATCAAATTAAAAATCCAGAAGATTTTTTCAATAGCTTAAGATTTGATTATGGTGTTACTGATAGATTTTCTTGGTTTATAGACGATTACATTGTACAGTTGCAAGAATTTCAAGGTATTTCAACATCTTTCGGTTTTAAATTACAGTCCGTTCAAATAAACAATAGTGGAGATATTATTATATATGTTAGGTATGTTGCCGATAATTCTCCTGCTAGCAACGCCAATATTAAAAGAGGCGACATTATTAACGGTATAGATGGAACAACCATAAACACCTCTAATTTTGATAATGTTGTAAGCAAATTATCAAATAAAACTATAACACTCTCTTTTGTTTCAGAAAGCGGAGGCACTTTAACTCCTATTGAAGACAAAACCATCACATCAACTGTTATATCTGAAAACCCTGTCTATTTAAAAAAAATGTTTGATAACATAAACGGTAAAAAAGTTGGATATCTGATGTATAATGGATTTAGAACATCATATAATGATGAATTAAATGATGCTTTTTCTTTTTTCAAGTCTGAAAATATAGATGAATTAATTCTAGATTTAAGATTAAACGGAGGAGGTTCTGTTGGCACATCGGCATATTTATCAAGTATGATTTATGCTAATGCTGGAGAAGAAGAGTTTGCTAGTCTAGAATTTAATTCAAAACACACTAATAGTAGTGGTTCTTACTTTTTTTCAAATACATTAAATGTATATGATGCAAATGATAATAAAATAGGCACTCAAGCTATTAATAGATTAAATACAATTAATAATTTATACGTTTTAACATCTCGCAATACGGCATCAGCAAGTGAGATGGTTATAAATGGATTAAGACCTTATATGAATGCTGTAAAAACCGTTGGTTCTACCACTTATGGTAAAAACGTTGGTTCCATCATGTTATTCGATTCTCCTGGTTCAGATTATCAAGATAGAGCATCCGCTAATCCTAGTCATTTAAATGCCATGCAACCCATCGTTTTTCAAATATTTAATAAAAATGGAGAAAGCGATTATACATCAGGTTTCACACCAGATATTGAAGTGTTGGAATATGAATATTGGAATAATATTTTACCTTTTGGAGATGAAAACGAAGTAGTTCTAAAAGCGGCACTTGATGATATAAGAGGGCTTTCTTCAAAAACATCAAGCATAAAAAAACAAAGCAATACTAAAAACTTAGAGCTTACATCTCAAAAGAAATTTGAACAAGAAATGTATATAGATTCTGATTTTTTTAATAATAATTAAAAACCCAACTTGTAAAACATCCTATGTTAAAACAAAAAACCTACTTCAATTGGAGTTCTGGAAAAGATTCCGCTTTAGCACTTTATCACTTATTACAAGATAATCGTTACTCGGTTGACGAATTAATTACAACAGTAAATAGCCATTACAACAGAGTGTCTATGCACGGACTGAGAAAAGAACTATTGCTTGCTCAAACAACTGCTATTAACATAAAATCTAGTCTTATAGAATTACCAGAAATGCCCAGTATGGAGGTCTATGAGCAAAAAATGCTAAAAACGGTTTCAAGATTAAAAACTGACGGTTTTACTCATAGTGCTTTTGGCGATATTTTTCTTGAAGATTTAAGAATTTACAGAGAGAAAAAATTAGAAGAACAAGGTTTTAAAGCTGTATTCCCTATTTGGAAACGAGACACTAAAGAATTGCTTAATGAGTTTTTAGATTTAGGCTTTAAAACCATTATTGTTTGTGCAAATTCAAAATATTTTGGCGAAGATTTTGTAGGTACTGTAATTGATAAAAACTTTATAAATAATTTACCAGAAGGTGTTGATCCTTGTGGCGAAAATGGAGAGTTTCATACCTTTTGTTTTGATGGCCCCTTATTTAAAAGCCCAATTACATTTTCTATAGGTGAAAAAGTATATCGTGAGTATGACACACCAAAATCTGATGATGATTCTATTTGTAAAAGTGACTCTGAAAAATATGGTGTTTGGTATTGTGATTTAATTCCATAAAAAATGCCGCCAAATAGCAGATGGCGGCATTTAAAACTGACTTTATTCTCTCACTATAGAGTCAATTGAAATCCTAGTCTAACATTTCTACCTTTTGTTGCGTAACCTGGGACATCTTCATAATCTTCATTTAAGATGTTATCAAGTCCTGCAAAAAACTTAATTTTATTTTTCATAGCTGTATGGCTTACATATAAATTAACCAAACTAAAGCTATCTAAAAGTGGTACAAAACTATTCTCAAATCTATCATGAGTATATTGGTAAGACAAAGAAGCAAAAGTAGTTTTAGAAAAATCATACCCTAATTGTAAATTAGTTTTATGCTTCGGTATTCTTCTTGCTAAACTTTCTTTATACTCGGTAAATGTATAATTAGCTGTAACAGATAAATTCTCAATAGGTGTTGCTTTAACCTCAACTTCTACACCACGTGCATGTAACACATCTGTAGCATTAGAATAGCCTCCATTAAGCCATAATACCGTGTTTTTTTCTTCTCTATTAAAGAAAAGCCCTGTAACTCTTAAATTAGTATTTAATTTAAATTCTGCTCCAGCTTCTATAGTTCTATTTTCTTCTGGTTCTAAAGTTGGATTAGCTCCAAAATTACCAAATAATTGAGATAAAGAAGGTGTAATAAAAGATGTACTAAAAGACCCAAAAACCTTTGTGTAACTATCTGTATCAGATTTGATAGTAAATGATGGATTTAAATTATATACAAAATGAGATCCATAGTCACTATGATTATTCAAACGCGCTCCAGCATTAACATTCAATCCAAAATCTGAAACATATACAAAATTAGCGTATGGATCAACAATATTAAACCTTACATCATTAGCAAATACTGCCTTATTTTCAATCGCATTTAAACCAACTATAGTATAAAACATTTTATCAAAAACATATTTATTAAAAACATCTATCACATAATTTTTCGACTTATATGCTGATGGATAAATAGAAATAAATTCTCTATCATACTCACTATATGCTGCATTCAAATTGATACTACCATTTCTGTATTTAAATTTAGATGAAACACCTACTCGAGATTGTTCGCTATTAAACTCATCATCAGTATCAACCAAAGCAAAATTAGAATCGTATCCATCAATATCTGATTTTGTATCCGTAAAATTCCCGTATACATTTAAAGAAAAAGCATTACTAAACCTATAACCTAAATTAACATCTAGGCCATATTTATTGAAAACATCTTTCTCATTATTATCGCTAATTGCCGCAGAAAGACCATCAGAAAATTGATTACTAAATGCTGCACGATATGTAAACTTATTTAAAGTTCCGCTTAATGCAACACTATTATTAAAATCGTCAATATTATAATTTTGATCAGATTCCGTTTGATTTGTTCCAAAACTTGAAGAAAAAACAGCACTAATTTTTTTTGCATTAGCCTTTTTAGTTGTAATATTAATAACTGCAGATGCAGCTCCACTTCCATACAAAGTACTTGCTGCCCCTTTAATTATTTCAATAGACTCAATTTGATTTAAGTTTAAAAGTCTAAAATCATATTCAATATTAATTTGTGAAGGATCACTTACTTGAACACCATCAATTAAAACTAAAACTTGACGATTACGACCTCCACGAACATACACACCTAAGTTCTGTCCTGCATTGCTTCTACTACCATTAATTTCAATACCTGATTGCGCATTAATTAATTCTGAAACCGTTCGTCCTTGATTTCTTTCAATATCAACTCTTGATATTTTAATAACAGATTTTCCTGAATTTTCACGCTTTAATTCAAAACGAGAATCTGTAACAACAACCTCATCTAGTTGTTCTACTTTTGTTGAATCGACTTGCTGTTGCGCAAATCCAAACATAGATATACCAAAATATAGTACACCTAAAACATTTGTTT
This sequence comes from Flavobacteriaceae bacterium HL-DH10, assembly GCA_031826515.1. Lineage (NCBI taxonomy): Bacteria > Pseudomonadati > Bacteroidota > Flavobacteriia > Flavobacteriales > Flavobacteriaceae > Thalassobellus > Thalassobellus suaedae. The sequence goes on from CP134536.1 coordinate 629,105, forward strand.
TTTTGTTCATTTTAATAAATAATTAATCGAGATGGTATGTGTTATCATACGCAAACTTTTACCCCGAAAGTTTAACTTATTTGTTTCGAATTAGGCAGGTCTCCTGACTTGCGTTTTAATAGATGTCTTCCCAGATAATTATCCAGTGACTTGAAGTATACTATTAAACATCCTAATTAAAGGACTGAGCTTACAGTTGCGGGAACAGTTCTGGATTTTAACCAGATTCCCTTTTAATTTGTTCAGTTTAATACAGAACAAAACCAAATTCTGTGCAAAAATAATTGTTTTAATTTAACTATTCTGATAAACTTTACTTTTTTTATTCATCTTATAAATAAGGTAAATAAGGTAAATAAAACCTATAAGAAAATGAGCTATTAATACGCCTACTACTATATAAATAGTTAAGTTAGAACCGTTTCTCATAGTTAAATATTTTTGTCAAAAGTAACGAGCAATAAAACTTCTAAAAATAACAATTATCATATCCTACTTATGAAATACAAATATCTCTTTTTTTTGTTTTAACAAATATTTTAATTCCCTTAGTATAAACACGGGGTAAGACCAAAAATTGGCAGTAAAAGCACCACGAATTTTATAATCAAAAAACTTTTTATGGCTTAATTATTAAAAAAATAATAACCTTTGTCTCCAATAATCAACAACACATAATTTATGATTTATTATATAACAGGAGGCGAACGTTCTGGCAAAAGTAGTTATGCTCAAAACTTAGCATTATCAATTTCAAGTACACCAAAATATGTTGCCACATCTCGCATTTGGGGAGATGATCACAGAAAACGTATTGATAGACATATTGCAGATAGAGACGAACGCTGGACTTCTATTGAAGAGGAAAAAGTATTAGCTTCTGTTATAGAACCCAAAGATATTGTTGTTATTGATTGTGTAACACTTTGGCTTACCAATTTTTATGTTGACACCAAAAACGATATTGAAAAATGCCTAGAATTAGCTAAAATAGAATTTAATAAACTACTAGATATTGATGCTACTATAATTATAATTTCTAATGAAATTGGAATGGGTGTACATGCACAAACAGAAGTTGGTAGAAAATTTACAGAATTACAAGGTTGGGTAAATCAACATATAGCTAAACATGCCGATAAAGCCACCTTGATGGTTTCTGGCATACCATTAACTCTTAAATAATACGCATGGAAAATATTGTCTCAATTAAAAATCAAGAATTAGAAATTACACTTCAAAAAAAAATTGATTTAAAAACAAAACCTTTAGGTTCTTTAGGCGATTTAGAACATTTAGCTTTTAAAATAGGCTGCATTCAAAATACTGAAACCCCAAAAATATCCAACCCAACCATTGTTGTTTTTGCAGGAGATCATGGCATTGCTAAAAAAGGGGAAGTCAATCCTTTTCCCCAAGAAGTAACAGCTCAAATGGTTTATAATTTTATTAACGGAGGGGCTGCTATAAATGTACTTACAAAAACTAACGGCATTAATTTAAAAGTCGTAGATGCAGGCGTTAATCATAACTTTGAAAACAACTTAAACATCATTAATTCTAAAACAGTATTTGGAACAAAAAACTACCAAGACGAACCTGCAATGACCTTACAACAATGTCAAGATGCTATGGAGAAATCTGGTAACATTATAAGCCAAATTCATTCTGAAGACTGTAATACTATAGGTTTTGGAGAAATGGGAATAAGCAACACATCATCAGCTTCATTACTTATGGCTTATTTTATGAATAAACCAATTGCCGAATGTGTTGGTTCGGGTACCGGTCTAAATTCAGAAGGCATTAATAAAAAGAGTAGCATCCTTTCTGAAGTTTTTAAAAAGCACAAACCGCAAAATTCAAAAGAAGCTTTAGCAACTTTTGGAGGCTTTGAAATAGCCATGCTTTGTGGTGCTATTTTAAAAGCAGCAGAATTAAAAATGGTTATTGTTATTGATGGCTTTATTGTTTCTTCGGCTCTTTTAGCTGCACAAGCAATAAATAAAAACGTATTAGATTACTGCATATTTGCTCATAACTCTAACGAGCAAGGTCATACTAAAATATTAGACTTCCTTAATTCTAAACCACTATTATCATTAGGGTTAAGACTAGGAGAAGGCACAGGAGCCGCTTTAGCAATACCACTATTAAAAGCTTCGGTAGATTTTTTAAATAATATGGCAAGTTTTGAAAGTGCTAGAGTTAGTGGTGAAATTGAAAAGTAATAAACAATGAAAAAAGAAATCCAAATATTCTTAACAGCTATTATGTTCTTTACTAGAATACCTTGTCCTAAATGGGTAGACCATAGACCAGAGTTTTTACAAAAAAGCGCAAAATATTTTTCGCTAGTTGGTATTATCGTTGGAAGTATTGGTGCTTTAATTTATTATGCTTTCTCTTTTATTTTTTCTACTGAAATAAGCTTACTACTTAGTATAGTTACTACCATATATGCTACAGGTACTTTCCATGAAGATGGATTTGCTGATATGTGTGATGCCTTTGGAGGCGGATGGACAAAAGAGAAAATTTTATTAATTATGAAAGATTCTCGTCTGGGAACTTATGGCGTTTCAGGACTAATTTTAATTCTTGCTGTTAAATTTTCAGCTTTAAGAGAAACACCTATTCATCTAATCCCTTTAACTATTATTGCAGGACATAGCGTTAGCCGTTTTATAGCAACCACTTTAATTTATACACACCCATATGTAAGAGACACAGACGATAGCAAAGCAAAACCTGCTGCTAAAAACATTACGTTAAGTATGGTTATTGTTAGTGCTTTATTTGGGTTAGCTCCTCTACTCTCTTTTTAAAACACCTTTTATTCTCTTAACATTAATTCCGTGTTATTTAGCAAAAGTCTTTTTAGGTGCTAAATTTAAAAAATGGATAGGCGGACAAACTGGAGATTGTGCAGGTGCTGTTCAACAATTAAGCGAAGTTGTTTTTTATTTAAGCGCAATTGCTCTATGGAAATTTATTTAATAAGACATACCACACCCGATATTGAAAAGGGGATTTGCTACGGTCAAAGTGATTTAAATTTAAAATCAAATTTCACTGAAGAGTTCGAGGCTATTTCGAATCAAATTCAAACAAAAAAAGACTTCAAGGTTATATCGAGCCCTCTAAAACGTTGTAAGTTATTAGCAAAAGAGTTTAACGATGATATCCTTTTTGACGATCGCTTAAAAGAATTAAATTTTGGAGATTGGGAACTCAAAGCTTGGAACGATATACCAGAAAAAGATAGCAATTCTTGGATGGAAGACTTTGTAAATGTTGCTGTCCCTAATGGCGAATCGTATATACAATTAGCATCAAGAGTTTATGCTTTTTTTGAAGAAATCACACATTCAGAAAGTATTCAGAACTTAATAATTATATCTCATGCTGGACCAATAAGAGCCATACTTGCTAAACTTTTAAAGCTTCCGCTGAAAGAGTCATTCAACATTAAAATTAACTACGGTGATGTATTTCTGCTAAAGAGAGAAAACGAAACTTTAAAACTCATTACAGAAATTACACTTTAAGAACTAAGTTCGCAAAATTGTAATTACTCGATTTAGCTTTTTCTTCTATGTCAACCTCGATGCGGTTTTTAAAAAATGGTGCGTTTACAACTAACGTATGAAATTCTCCATTTTCACCACAAGCATCAACTCCTAAAGCTTCAAACTCAGTAATTATAGCTTCATCAATAATGCGTCCCAAAAACCCTGGACCAAGAACTTCGTTACAAGATACAATCATAGCTTCCAATCCGGCTTCTATCATATCTATAACCAATTGTTTTCTATCGCCTTGCCAAAGCGGTAAAACAGCCTCTAAGTTTGCTGCTGTAGAGACTTTCTCTTCCCAAGATCGGTGCGATTCAATATCTATATCACCAAAAACACTATATGTAATAGGATAATCTTTAACAAGTGCTTTTAAGGTCTCAATATATTTTACTTCATAATCTGCCCATGTACTACTAAAGAAATGGATAGGTAATTCTAAAGCTGCAGCCTGAGCTTCTAAAACATTTTTAGGTATGCCGTGAGAACGCGATCTGTCTCCAAACTCATTCATAACATTTAAAAGCACCGTTGGTTTATACCCTTGCTGAATAGCTTTATAAAAAGCGTAACAACTATCTTTACCTCCACTCCAAGAGCACAAAAAATTCATTAGAAAGTATTTTAAATACTCAAAAGTAGTTTTATATTGACTTTATTACAAAAAAAATAATGACCTTTGACAGATATTTTTTTTAGATGCGTTATATACTAATTTTATTAAGTAGTTGTATGTTTTTTTCTTCATGCAAAGAGAAAACAAACACCAAGACAGTAGATTCAAAAACGACTGAGATCGTTTCTCAAAACATTAAATATGCTAAAAGTTTCTCCATAAACAACCATAGCGATTATAAAGAAATTATAGTCACTTCTGCATGGCCTAAAAGTACGGAAACCTATAAATATATTTTAATAAAAGAAGGACAAGCCATTCCTGAACATGATAACAGAACCATTGTAATTAAAATTCCAATAAAGAAAGTTGTTGTCATGTCTACAACAAATATTCCTGTATTAGAATATTTGAATATAGAAGATAGGTTAGTAGGATTTCCTAATACAGATTATATTTCATCTAAAAAAACAAGACAACTAATTGAATCAGGAAAAGTAAAAGATTTAAATAACGATTTAGAAATTAATATGGAATTACTCTTAGACATAAATCCTGAGTTGGTTATTGGATTTTCTGTAAATGGTAATGACAAATCTTTAAATAAAATAGAAAAATTTGGAATCCCTGTTGTTTTAGATGGTGCATGGACAGAGCAACATCCTTTAGGACGTTCTGAATGGATAAAATTTATAGCTGCTTTTTTTGATAAAGATGAAGAAGCAAAGGTGATCTTTGATAAAATTGAAACTGATTATTTAGAAGCTAAAGCACTTGCTAAAAAAACAGAAACTATCCCAACCGTAATATCTGGATCTTTATTTAAAGATGTATGGAATATTCCTGGAGGACATAGTTTTGTTGCAAAATATTTGGAAGATGCCAATACTAATTATCTTTGGAAAAACGACCAATCTACTGGAAGTCTTCAACTAAATTTTGAAAATGTTTTAGAAAAAGGACAAAAAGCAGACTTATGGATTGGTGCAGGATCTTTTAAAAATAAAGAAGAAATGCTTTCTAATCACAATGGTTATAGTTATTTTGAAGCTTTTAAAAACAATAAAACATATACATACACAAATAAAATTGGTTCAAAAGGAGGTCTTATGTATTATGAATTAGGGCCGATGCGTCCCGATTTAATTTTAAAAGATATTATAAAAATTGCACACCCTGAACTACTACCAACATATGAATATTTCTTTTTTAAGACAATAGAATAATTGGAAACCACTAAATCATATAAAATTGCATTCATCCTATTAGCTTTAGCTACTCTGGCGTGCTTTTTTATTAATATTAGTTTAGGGTCAATTTCTATACCTAATTCAGAGATATTTAAAAGTTTTTTTGAACCATTAGAAAACAACTCTTGGCAACATATAATTATAGACTACAGATTACCAAAAGCGTTTACATCCATTATAGTAGGCTCTGGCTTAGGTGTTTCGGGGTTAATGATGCAAACACTATTTAGAAACCCGCTTGCCGGCCCTTTTGTTTTAGGTATTACATCTGGAGCAAGTTTAGGTGTCGCTTTAACCATTATGGGAGCTTCTATTTTTGGTGGTTTTTTGGCTACGATATTAGTTTCTAATTGGAGTACCGTTATTGCAGCTAGTTTTGGTAGTTTTTTAGTATTGCTTGCCGTAGTTATTGTATCGACTCGAGTAAAAGACACCATGGGCATTCTTATAATTGGGCTCATGTTTGGAAGTATAACCTCTGCAGTTGTTAGTGTTCTATCTTACTTTAGCTCTGCCGAAGAATTACAACAATATATCTTTTGGGGATTTGGAAGTTTAGGTAATTTAACTTGGGAAGAACTTCTGGTTTTATTCATTATTTACATTGCAGGAATACTTATAAGTTTAAGTTCTATAAAATCACTAAACACGTTATTACTTGGCGAAAATTATGCAAAAAGCCTAGGTTTAGACATAAAAAAAAGTCGATTATTACTAATAATTTCAACAAGTTTACTAGCTGGTACTATTACAGCTTTTGTAGGGCCCATTGCTTTTATAGGTTTAGCGATACCACACATGACTAGACAAATATTTAACACGTCAAATCATAAAATATTACTACCAGCCGTTTTTTTATTAGGAGCCATTGTTATGCTAATTTGTGATAGCATTGCACAATTACCAACTAGTAACTACACATTACCTATAAACGCTATAACCTCTCTAATTGGAGCCCCTGTTGTTATCTGGCTATTGGTTAGGAAACGTAAAATGATGTTTTAATGGAACTAGACAATAAAAATATCGTTCTTAAAACTGTAGATCTATCTATAGGCTACTCCTCTAAAAAAGGAAAAACGCTTGTTTCTTCTAACATAAACATTGAATTACATCAAGGTGGATTAATTGGACTTATTGGAGGTAATGGTATTGGAAAATCTACTTTATTAAGAACTTTGACTAAAGTTCAAAATCCACTTGAAGGCGCAATTTTTATTAATAATAAAGATATTTCTAAATACGCATCATTAGATTTAGCTAAAGCAATGAGTTTGGTTTTAACTGAACCAATTGCATCAAAAAATTTATCGGTATTAGAATTGGTTGCCTTGGGCAGACAACCTTACACCAACTGGGTTGGTAATTTGTCTAAAAAAGATAAAACTGCCATTTACAAAGCATTACAACAAACAAATATTGAAGGTTTAAAAGATAAAAAATGTTATGAATTAAGTGATGGACAGTTACAAAAAGCTTTAATAGCAAGAGCTTTAGCGCAGGACACCGATTTAATTATTTTAGATGAGCCTACCACACATCTAGACATGTATCACAAAGCTTATATACTAAAACTACTAAAAGAACTCGCCCAAGAAACTGGTAAAACCATCTTATTTTCATCGCACGAAATAGATTTAGCTATTCAATTATGTGATACTTTAATTGTTATGAATAAAGATGAAGTTGTTATGAACGACCCATGCAGCTTAATTTCTAAAGGCACATTCAACACATTATTTCCAAATGATTTAATTGCTTTTGATGAAAAAACAGGCAGTTTTAGAGTGAAGAAGTAAAATGTATAAATCTTATACCTTCCATCTTTCGTCTTCATATCAAAACATTTATATTTGATTAAATTTCTATTTTAAAATGAACGACAACCTTATTCTTATTCTCGCAATATTAGTTTCTGGCGGCATAGGCGCTTATATTGGTATGACTATTACTAAACTAAAAAGTAAAAGCAACCAAAGCACTCTTGAGGAACGTCAAAACCAAATGAGTATTACTATTGAAGATTTAAAACAAATTTTAAATAAAACTGAAGGCGAACGTGAAGATATTCGTCGTGAAAAAGATTTATTAAATTCAGAATTAACACGGAAAAACACCGAATACGAAAACCTGCAACAACAAAACATAAAACGCGATGCCGAGATAGAGGAACGACAAGAACAATTGCGTAAAGATTTTGAATTATTAGCTACTAAAATACTTGATGAAAAGTCGGAAAAATTCACCCTTCAGAATAAAGAAAACATTAAAAATATTTTAAATCCGCTACAAGAAAAAATAAAGACTTTTGAAGAAAAAGTAGATTTAACTCAAAAGGAAAGTATCAGTATGCATTCGGCTTTAAAAGAGCAACTTTTAGGTTTAAAAGACTTAAACCAACAAATGAGTAAAGAAGCCACTAACCTAACTAGAGCCTTAAAAGGCGATAGTAAAATGCAAGGAAATTGGGGTGAATTGGTTTTAGAACGTGTGTTAGAAAAATCGGGACTAGAAAAAGACAGAGAGTATTTTGTACAACAAAGTTTTACATTAGATAATGGCTCGCGTGTATTACCCGATGTGGTTTTAAACCTTCCCGACGGTAAAAAAATGATTATTGACAGCAAAGTATCCTTAACCGACTACGAGCGTTTGGTAAATGCAGACGATGATGATAAAGGCATGTATTTAAAAGCACATGTTAACTCTATAAAAAGGCATGTTGATCAACTTTCGGAAAAAAATTATCAAGATTTATACGATATAGAATCTCCCGATTTTGTACTCATGTTTATACCTATTGAACCCGCTTTTGCAGTGGTTGTAAATGAAGACAATAGTATTTATAACAAAGCCTTCGAGAAAAATATTGTTATTGTAACGCCTTCTACCCTTCTAGCGACACTTAGAACCGTTGATTCTATGTGGAATAATGAAAAGCAACAACAGAATGCTATTGAAATTGCTAGACAAGCAGGTGCTTTATATGACAAATTTGAAGGTTTAGTAAGTGATTTAACAGGTGTTGGTAAAAAGATTGATGCCGCTAAAAGTGATTATTCCGCAGCTATGAATAAACTTGTTGAAGGCCGAGGGAACCTGATTACTAGTGTTGAAAAACTTAAGAAAATGGGAGCCAAAGCAAAAAAATCACTACCTGAAGCTATTATAAAACGAGCCGAAGAAGAATAGAATTTTAATTATATAGTGCTTTCCTAATTACTGTATTAAACAATTCTTGTACTAATAATTATTAAAATTATTATTTTTTAGTGAAAAATTTTAGAACTTACTAAAAATGATAATACACTGATTTATACAGGAAAATATATTACTACTTTAGTTGTTGTAAAATAATTAAAAGTTAAAACACCCATGTTTAAGCACCCTAAAGAATCACAAGTTACTATTACAGAATTAATGCTACCTGCGCACTCTAATTTTAGTGGTAAAATTCATGGTGGTTATATTTTAAATTTAATGGATCAGATAGCATTTGCCTGTTCCTCTAAACATTCTAGACATTATTGCGTTACAGCATCTGTAAATAGAGTAGATTTTTTAAACCCTATTGAAGTTGGAGAACTGGTTACATTAAAAGCTTCAATAAATTATACTGGTAGAACATCTATGGTTGTTGGTGTTCGTGTAGAATCAGAAAACATACAAACAGGAGAAAAGAAGCACTGTAATTCTTCTTATTTTACTATGGTTGCTAAAGATGAGCAAGGTAAAAACGTACCTGTTCCAGGTATTATATTAGATGACGAACAAGGTGTTAGACGCTTTGCTAGGAGTATTACTAGACAAGAACAAGCTAAAACAAGATCTAATAAATTTAAGTCCTCAGAATTTAAAATTGAGGAACATATTGAATCCATAAAAACACAAAATGTTAAAATAGATTTAGAATAATATAAATTATTACGTATTTTTATAAGGTTCCATTAAACACCTTTGTTAAAAATGCGTAAAATAATTATATTTATTTTTATAATTTTACTAACTATAATAGGTTACAACTACTTATATCAAGATCATCGAGATATAAATTCTGAGCAAACTGATTTTTCATTAACCGCTACTACTCTTTTAAATGAATTTTCTATAAATCCCAATGCTTCAGAAAAAAAATATTTAAACAAAACCATTGAAATAAACGGATCTATTACAGAGAAAAACTCTGACAACCTTACTATAGACGACAAGGTGTTTTGCCTACTTTTAAATAATACTCAAAATATCCTAGAAAACAATTCTCCAATTATAGTAAAAGGTAGGGTTATAGGTTATGATGATTTATTAGAGCTAGTAAAACTAGATCAATGTACAATTCTAAAAAAATGAAAAAGAATTACTTTCTAATACTATTCATTTTCTGTTCTTCATTATATGCACAAAAAGACATATATGATGTTTGCCGAAACGGAACAGTTGAAGAAATATTAAAGCTATATAATGAAAGTCCAGATATTATCAATACAACCAATAACTCAGGGTACTCTCCTTTAATTTTAGCATGCTACCATGGGAATGATAATATCGTTTCTTTTTTAGTCCACAAAGTAAAAGATATTAATGGTTCTAGTGATTATGGCACCCCTTTAATGGCAGCTGTTGTAAAAGGAAACCTAAAGATTACAAAAATTTTATTAGATAAAAAAGCAGACCCTAATATTGCCGATCCAAATGGAACAACAGCATTACACTATGCCGTTCTTTTTAAACTTACAGATATTGCTAAATTATTAGTAAAAGCAGGAGCAAAACATAGCCTTAAAGACAACAATGGAAAATCGGCTTACGATTATGCTCTTATTAATAAAAATCAAGAGTTACTAACCCTCTTAAAAAAATAAACTCATGAAAAAAATTAATTTAATTCTATTCATTTTAACAATAGGCATGATTTCCTATTCACAAACTAGTTCTACAGGAGTTATAAATTTATCGTCCACTACTGGTTTAGAGTACACAGCACAAATAGATATTACATCTTCTGAAGTAACATTAACACTAATTGGCCCTAGTGATAGATGGCTAGGTATTGGGTTTGGAGCAAGTTCAATGACATCAAATAAAGATGTTGTAATATTTACGGGTTCCGAATTGACTGATAGAACTTTTATAGGCATAGGAAGCATACCAACACTTGACAACAATCAAGATTGGACTGTAAGTTCAAATGAAATTACTTCTGGCAAGAGAACATTAGTTGCTACTCGAGCATTAAATACAGGTGAAACTAATGACTATATTTTTAGCACTTCTGATACTTCAATAAATTTAGTTTGGGCTAGAGGTAATGACACTACATTTAATCTAGAATATCATGGCAGTACTAATAGAGGTGCTACCGCTAGTGGTTTTACACTTGATATAAACGAGAATGACTTAGCTTCTAATTTTAGCTTATTCCCTAATCCTGCGTCATCAAAATTAAATATAGTATTACCAAACACTATTCAAAATGCTTCAATTAATGCCTTTGATGTTTTTGGAAAACAAATATTTAATAAATCTATTTCTAATTTAAATGCTTCAATAGATGTTTCCTCATGGAGTAAAGGCATCTATTTAATTAAAGTATCTTCTGAAGGAAAAACAAATACCAAAAAATTTATAAAAAAATAATTTAAAAAAAAAAGCTATTTTTGGACAAACCAAATTTTAGCATATAATGAAAAACCTCTTAATTATTCTCTTATTACTACCTTTATTTACCTACTCTCAAGATGATTTATTAAATGAAATTGATAGTGATTCAACAGGAACTGAATACGCAACAGCAGCTTTTAAAGGCCTAAAAATTGTAAATTTTGAATCCACAAAATTAGTAGCTAAAAAAGAATTTACATTTATAGTATCTCATCGATTTGGAAGTCTTAAAAATGGTATTGACACCTTTTTTGGACTAGATGAAGCGGTTACACGATTAAATTTTGTGTTTGGAATTACAGATAATTTCAACATTGGTGTTTCAAGAAGTTCTTTCTTAAAAATTTATGATGTATCCTTAAAATATAAACTTTTAAGACAAAAAGAAGGTGGTTTTCCTTTTACGGTTGTAGGCTACAATTCTATTTTAATTAATACTGCTTTAGAAAAAGCGAATTTACCTTTGCTTGAATTTAAACACCGTATAGGATATACTGCACAATTGCTAATATCTAGAAAAATTGACAGCAATTTTTCACTTGAATTGGCTCCTACTTTTTTTCATGATAATTATGTAGTTATGGATAATCAAGATAATTCACAATATGCAATTGGCTTTGGCGGACGTTATAAACTTAACAAACGTTGGTCTTTAAATGCTGATTATGGTTATCATTTAAACAGAGCCGACAATTCCCCTTTTAAAAACCCGTTATCTATTGGTATAGACTTAGAAACTGGAGGACACGTATTCCAAATGCACTTTACTAATGCTCAACCTATGAATACCAATGGATTTTTAGGTCAAGCATCAGGAGATTGGAGTGATGGAAATATTTATTTCGGCTTTAATTTAAGCCGAAGATTCTAAAAAAAAATTTAAATTACCCCCTAAAAATGAACTTATGAAATCTAAAAATTTACTTTACACATTTACAACAGCAATAATTCTATTTAACTGTTCTAACAGTAGCACTGAGGATCTTTCAGAACCTACTCAAGATCCAGATCCAACTGCCATAATAACTTATGATACAGATATTATGACCATTATAAACGATAATTGTATTCAATGTCATGGAACACCACCAACAGGAGGCGCTCCTACTTCATTTACAACTTACACTCAAGTTAAAAGTAGTATAAATTCAATATTAACTCGTATTAACAATTCTGGATCTGCTGTGATGCCACCAACTGGACAAATGCCATTAGCTACAAGAGAATTGATTCAACAATGGAAAGACGATGGTCTTTTGGAAAATTAATTTTGGCAGTATTTTTGATTTACATATTAAGTTAAACAAAGTAATTATGAAAAAACTATTATATGTTATAGCTTTTATTAGCTTGAATGTATTTGCCCAAGGAAAATATTTAACCAAAACGGGGCATGTAACTTTTGAAGCTTCTGTACCTTCTTTTGAAGAAGTTAAAGCTACTAATAATTCTGTAACAGCAATTATCAATACAGAAAATGGAGAATTCGCTTCCTTAATATTAGTAAAAGGATTCAGATTTAAAAATGCTTTAATGGAAGAACATTTTAATGAAAACTATGCCGAATCAGACACCTACCCAAAAGCTACTTTTAAAGGAAAAATAAGTGATTTTTCTATAACTAAATTATCGAATAATCCTACTCGTTTTAATTGCAGTGGCTTACTTACTTTTCATGGCAAAACAAAAAAGTTAGATTCTACTCCTTTCAATATCTCAATTAAAGATGGGAGCATTATTGTTTCTGGAACATTTAAAACAAATGCATCAGATTATGATATCAAAATTCCTAAAATTGTAAAAAGTAAAATTTCTGAAGATATAGATGTATCTTTTGATTTTATACTTAAAAAGAAATAATAACAATAAAAAAGCCGCTTAAAGCGGCTTTTTTATTTCATTTAATATCTGTATTTATTACTTATTCAAATACATTTTTCGTCTTGAATACAAATCGTAAAACTCATCATCTTTTAAGCTTTCTATAAACAAAATACTTTCTCCTGTACTCTTCATTTCTGGACCAAGTTTTTTATTTACATTATGGAATTTATCAAAAGAGAATACGGGTTGTTTAATAGCGTACCCTTCTAATTTAGGATTAAAATCAAAGTCTTTAACTTTCTTTTCTCCTAACATCACTTTAGTTGCATAATTTACATAAGGCTCTCCATAAGCTTTTGCTATAAAAGGAACCGTTCTAGATGCTCTAGGGTTAGCTTCAATAATATAAACCGTATCGTCTTTAATAGCGAATTGTATATTTATTAATCCAACGGTATTAAGTGCTAAAGCAATCTTTTTAGTATGATCTACAATTTGCTGCATCACTAAATCGCCAAGATTAAATGGTGGTAATAGTGAATTACTATCTCCAGAATGAATTCCACATGGCTCAATATGCTCCATGATACCAATTATGTAAACATCTTCTCCATCGCAAATAGCATCAGCTTCAGCTTCAATAGCACCATCTAAATAATGATCTAATAATAATTGATTCCCTGGCATTCTACTAAGCAAATCAACAACGTGCTTTTCAAGTTCTTCTTTATTAATAACAATTTTCATCCCTTGTCCTCCAAGAACATAAGATGGACGTACTAATATTGGAAAGTCTAACACATCTGCAATGGCAGCAGCTTCATCTGCCGTAGTGGCAATATCAAATTGTGGGTAAGGAATATTGTTTTCTTTTAATAAGTTAGAAAACAAACCTCTATCTTCAGCTAAATCTAAAGCTTCAAAACTAGTTCCTAATATTTTAATACCATATTTAGTTAATTTCTCAGCAAGCTTTAAAGCTGTTTGACCACCTAACTGTACAATAACACCTTCTGGTTTTTCATGTTTAATAATATCATAAATATGTTCCCAAAAAACAGGTTCGAAGTATAATTTATCAGCGGTGTCAAAATCAGTTGAAACTGTTTCTGGATTACAGTTAATCATGATTGTTTCGTAACCACATTCAGCCGAAGCTAAAACACCATGAACACAACAGTAATCGAACTCGATACCCTGACCAATTCTATTTGGACCAGAACCTAATACAATAACTTTTTTCTTATCTGATACTATACTTTCGTTATCGGCATAACGGTTACCATCTGCAGTTTCCATATCACTTTCAAAAGTTGAATAATAATATGGTGTTTTTGCTTCAAACTCGGCTGCACATGTATCTACTAATTTATACACACGATTAACTCCAAGTTCCTCACGCTTACTATACACTTGACTTTCTAAACAACCTAGCATATGCGCTATTTGTCTATCACCGTAACCTTTTTGTTTTGCTTCTAGTAATAAATCTTTTTCTATAGTATCAATAGTGAAGGTTGAAATTTCATTTCTTAAGAAATGTAACTCTTCATATTGCTTTAAAAACCACATATCAATTCTTGTGATTTCGTGAATTCTACTTAACGGAATTCCCATAGCAATGGCATCATAAATAATAAACACACGATCCCAAGAAGCATGAGTTAATTTTTCTATAATTTGATCGTAATTTTTATTTTCTTTTCCGTCGGCTCCTAAACCATTTCGCTTAATTTCGAGTGATTGTGTTGCTTTGTGCAATGCCTCTTGAAACGAACGTCCAATTCCCATAACCTCACCAACAGACTTCATTTGTAAACCTAAAGTTCTATCAGAACCTTCAAATTTATCAAAGTTCCAACGCGGTATTTTTACAATCACATAATCTAAGGTAGGTTCAAATAATGCCGACGTAGATTTTGTAATTTGATTATTTAATTCATCTAAATGATAACCCAAAGCTAATTTAGCTGCTATTTTTGCAATAGGATAACCAGTAGCTTTACTTGCTAATGCAGAAGAACGTGATACACGAGGATTAATTTCAATAGCGATAATATCTTCATTCTCATCGGGAGACACAGCAAATTGCACATTACAACCTCCAGCAAAATCACCAATACTACGCATCATATGGATGGCCATATCACGCATTTTTTGAAAAGTTCTATCACTTAAAGTCATTGCTGGAGCTACTGTAATAGAATCTCCTGTATGAATCCCAATCGGATCCATATTTTCTATAGAACAAATAATTACTACATTATCATTTGAATCTCTAAGTAACTCTAATTCGTATTCTTTCCAACCAATTAAGGCCTTATCAATCATAACTTCATGAATAGGAGAAATCTCCAATCCACGCGTTAATAATTCATCAAAATCTTCTTCTTTATAAACAAATGAGGCTCCTGCTCCACCTAAAGTAAAGGAGGCTCTAATAATCAAAGGAAATCCAAATTCCTGTGCAATTTCTTTCCCCTTTAAATAAGAATTAGCAGTAGCTTGAGGTGCCATAGGAATACCTATTTTAAGCATCAATTCTCTAAACTGCTCTCTATCTTCTGTAATGTTTATGGCATCAATATCAACACCAATAATTTCAACATCAAAATCTTTCCAAATACCTTTCTCATCAGCTTCAATACATAAATTCAAAGCTGTTTGACCACCCATTGTTGGTAAAACGGCATCAATTTGTGGATGTTCTTTAAGGATTTTAATAATTGACTTTGTGGTAAGAGGCAACAAATATACATGATCTGCCATAGACGGATCAGTCATAATAGTAGCTGGATTAGAATTTATAAGAATAGTTTCTATTCCATCTTCTCTTAAAGATCTTAAAGCTTGTGTACCAGAGTAATCAAATTCACAGGCTTGTCCAATAACTATTGGCCCAGACCCAATTATTAAAATAGATTTAAGTTTAGGATTTTTTGGCATTTTTACTGTTTATATATTGAATTATAATTTTTTACAAAAATAGTTGATCCGTAGATATAAAAAAAGGCGTTACACTTAAGTAACACCTTTAAATTATAAACAATTGTTAATCATTATTTTTTATGTCTAGATTCAGTTGACACAGATAATTTTTTTCTTCCTTTAGCTCTTCTACGTGCTAAAACTTTTCTACCATTAGCAGAAGCCATTCTTTCTCTGAAACCGTGTTTGTTTCTTCTCTTTCTTTTTGATGGCTGAAATGTTCTTTTACTCATTATCTTATGTCTTTAAAATCTGAAATGTATTTTTTTTGTTTTTTGGCGCTTCTCCAAAACTGAGGGCAAATATACAAAGCCTTTATTACTTTGCAAATCATTTTAGAAAAAAAATTTTAATTAATTTTCACACCCAAAAACAATCTGAAACACCTCTATTTATTTGGGATAATCCGTTATTTTTTGTTTAATAGGTATAAGTTATTTTTAATAAAAATTTAGTTTCTTTGTAATCTAAATTAAAAGTGACGTTAATTTAAACGTAAAAGTACGTCTATAACACACATCAAACTAAATAAAAATGTACAATAAAATCATAAAACTTATTATTGCAGCTGGTATTATTGCTTACGCTGTTTATCAATTTACTGAAGGTAATATAGGTAACGGTATTATGTTTATTTTACTTTCTTTAATTTTTATATTCCTTTATTTTAAAAATGAATTTATACTACTAGCATTTTTAAGATTAAGGAAGCAAGATTTTGAGGGTGCTAAAAAGTGGCTAAATAAAATTAAAAACCCTGAAACCGCTTTAGTAACCAAACAACAAGGCTATTATAATTATTTACATGGCATCATGGTTTCTCAAAGTAATATGAATGACGCCGAAAAGTATTTTAAGAAAGCCATTTCTTTAGGTTTATCTATGGATCATGATTTAGCCATGGCTAAATTGAATTTATCTGGTATTGCTTTTTCTAAACGTAGAAAACAAGAAGCTCAAAAACTTTTATCTGAAGCTCAAAAATTAGATAAGCAAGGTATGTTAACCGACCAGATTAAAATGATGAAAGAAAACATGAAGCGTTCTCAAATGCCAAATCAACATTATGGTACTGGAGGTTCTTTAAGAGCACAGAAACGCAGAGGTTAAATTAACGGCGACCAAAGTCTACAATAAGATTCTTTTACTTTATCAAATTTTGAACGCTTCAAGTAAGTATTATAATTCACTTCTTGACACGCTTTAATATCTTCTAAAAAAAGCTGTTTAAGAGTTTTACTATTTTCTTTATTATAAATTAAAGAGTTTATCTCAAAGTTTATATTAAAACTTCTATAATCTAAATTAGAGGTTCCAACACTAGAAAATATATCATCAATAACCATAGTTTTAGCATGTACAAATCCTTTTTTGTATTTATAAACCTTTACGTTAGCTTTTAACAAATCATCTAAATAAGAGTTAGAAGCATGCTGCACAATCCATGAATCTGATTTTTCAGGTATTATAAGTCTAACATCTACCCCACTTTTTGAAGCTATTTGTAATGCTGTTATCATTTCATCATTCGGCACAAAATAAGGTGTTGTTATATATACATAATCATTAGCTGTAATAATGGCAGTTAAAGTAACTTCCATAATATTAGCCCAATCTGTATCTGGACCACTTGCAACAATTTGCAGACCAATTTGATTATTTTTCTTCTCAACATCGGGAAAATAAGACTTATAAATGGTTATTTTCTTTCCTGAAACAAAATCCCAAGTTGTTAAAAAATGAATTTGAAGCGATTTAACGGCATCACCTATTATTCTTAAATGTGTATCTCTCCAATAACTTGTCCCATTTTTATTAAGATACTCATCTCCAATATTAATACCTCCAACATACCCTATTTTACCATCGATAATTGCTATTTTTCTATGGTTTCTATAATTCATTTTTCCAGTAAACCTTGAAAACAATACTGGCATAAATGAACAATGTAACACCCCTGAATGTGATAATTTAGATTTCATCTTACCTGATATTTCACTTCCTACATCATCATAACTAAGTCTTACTTCAATACCTTCTTTTGCTTTTTCGCAAATTAAATCAAGTAACTCACCTCCTATATTATCATCTCTAATAATATAATATTCTAAATGAATATGATTTTTAGCCGATTTAATATCATTTAATAAGCGTTCAAATTTAATATCTCCATCTTTAAGTATCTCAATTTCATTATTTAAAGTTAATGGTTCATTTTCATTACTATGAAGTAATTTAATTAGTTTAACTTTTTCGTCTAGATATTGATTTACTTTTTCTAACTCTTTTTTATTAAACTCTAATTCTTTATTAATAGATTGAATAATTTCTTTGTTAAGAATATGCTTTCTGTTAAATATTTTATTTTTTCGGTATTCTTGACCAAACAAATAATAAACAACAATACCTAAAAACGGAAAAAACACTAAAACTATAATATAGGTTAGTGTTTTTGTAGGGTTAATATTTTTAAGTAGAATTGTAACTACGGCAGACACCGCAACCACATAGTTAAAAATAATAAGTATAATCCAATAATTATTCTTTACAAATTCTAGCATATCAATTACTATTGATAATACCCTTCTTTAGGAATATCAATAGTATATAATTTTCTGGATTTATTATTTAAATGTGGCTCCCGTAACCAAGGGTTATGAAGTTTTAATATTTTATAATTAATACCAAAGTTTTCAGCAAACTTTGAAAAATCGGTTACAGCAGTATCTACCTCAACCTTATAAGTTGGCACATTATTATACAAATCTTTGTCTCTAAAATTAAAACCATACTTTGATGGATGAGACAATATTTCTTTTAAAGCTACAATTCGAAATAAATAACGCCCCGTTTCTTCTCCCAATAACAAATCATAATAACTAGTAACACCTTGTTCTTCCAAACGTCTAGAAACACCTGAATTACCTGCATTATATGCAGCAGCGGCAAGTGTCCAAGACCCTAGCTCTTCTTTAGATTTTAATAAGTATTTACAAGCAACTTCGGTAGCCTTTTCTAAATTATACCGTTCATCAACATTATCGTTTATCTCTAAACCATTTTCTCTTCCTGTTGCTGGCATTATTTGCCAAACCCCTCTTGCTCCTGCTGGAGACACAGCGTTTGTTAAGCCACTTTCTATAACTGCTAAATATTTAAAATCATCTGGAACACCATGCTTTTTTAAAATAGGTTCCATTATCGGGAAATATTTTTTAGCGCGTTTAAACATTAACAAACCGTTAGACTGCCAATAAGTATTTACCAATAATTCTCGATCCATACGCTCTAAAATATCCGGATTTTTAAGCGGTATAGATTCTCCAGAAAAGTCTAAATTCTCAGGAACTTGAAGGGCATAAACATTATAATCGTTTATAAGTTTGGTTTCAAAATTTTCATCGGTTGGAGCATCTTGTAGGGCATAAATAAATAAGGCACATAAACTTAATAATCCCACAAACGCCAAGGCTTTTTGTACTATCTTCATCTTTAATAAGTTTTGTTTAAAGTTAAAAAAAATAATTGAATTGACTCCCCCTAGTCGTTTAAAATAATGCGAGGTAAATTTTCGTTAAACCACTTGTATTTATTGATAATCATAATATGTGTTCCGTTCTTAATTGAAATACAATTAGATATATTCTTAATAGGAAATACCGCATCATTATCGCCATGAATATGCACTATTTCAGGATTAGGCTTTTCTTGATTCCAACACACCATATTTTTAATAGCCCAACTTAAATATTTACTATCGTTAACAGATAAATATTTTTTATATAATTCTAATCGCTTTGAAACAACATTACCAAATGCATATTTAGCAAACACATCAATATTACTTGCCAATTGTGTTGGCACTAATTTATATGCTTTTGTCGCTTTTGCTAATAGCATATGTTTGGGTATTTCATGTACAGACTTTACACTAGAAACAATTATTAACCTATTCACCTTTAAGTACTTACTTATTTCCTGAACCAATACACCACCAAATGACACTCCTAACAAAACAATATTGTCATGTTTAATATTTTGAGAGACTCTTAATGCGTAATCTGATAACAACTCATCATCTAAAGGTACAATCCACTCTAAGTAATGCATTTTAAATTGACTTTCTGGTAATTTAATATATTCGAAAATTTTCGGACTAGCAGCCATTCCTGGCATTAAGTAAACATGTATTATCTCTTGACCCATAAGGCATTAACCTAATTTTTACTTTACTTTACTGATTTTTTTTTGTATTTTTGCAATACAAAGCTACTAAATTAGTATTCGCTAATTAGATTCCATTGAAATAAAACTTTTACAATTATGATTGATGCTGCTGAATTAATAGACAATGACTTTTTACGTCAGTTTGAAATAAAAATTGACAATCAATTAGCAAAAATTGAATATTCTCTTCAGGAACGAAAGATTTTTTTAACTAAACTTATTATTCCCGAAGGTATTAAAAATGAAGATTTTAGCAAAGAATTTTTAGCTGTTGTTTTTGAACAAATTGAAGCTAGAAATTTAAGTGTGGTTCCTACCAGTCCTGAAATTGCGAAATTTGTAAGAGGTAACAGAAAGTACAAACGCATGTTACCCGTAGGCGTTAGAATTTAATTTAAAAAAAGACAATAAAAAAAGCCAAAACTAATAGTTTTGGCTTTTTTTTATTCACATTCTATATTAATAATATTTTGAATAATCATCTGATACTTTTTCTAAGCGTAAATCTTGAGAACTACTTAAAATAAGTTGTCCTTCTGAATTTAGAATAAACGTTTTTTGAGAAATCCCGTCTTCAACAAGTGTTATTACTTCATCATTTGCTTGCCATTTAAAAGCTGTTGCACTTGATGTAGTCTCGCTAGTACTATATACATTTGATTGAATACTCAATCCTGTATTATTATCGCCAAATACTAATGTTTGTGTTTTTGTAGAATCTGCACTTAAATCACTTGATTCCCAAACACCAAGTATATTAGAATCTTGATTAATTTCTTCTGTAGAACAAGATGCAAAAAAGGAAATAACAATTAAAGTCGTTAATAACTGTAGGTGTTTTTTCATAACTAATAGATTTGGGTTTTTAGTTTCAAAAAATTTAGGTTACCCAAACCTACAGTAGTATATCAAGGACATCAAAAAAAATCGTTTAAACTCAATTAAATCAACTTAAAAGGAGTTTTCTACGACTTTACTAAGACATCGTTTTTCAAAAAATCAAAACGAACTAAGCCGTCATCATCAATATTATTGAGTGTTACATGATGTAAGGTATTTACTAATTCAGGATTCCATGGCGCTTTAACTTTTACATAATTTTCAGTAAAACCATGAATGTAACCTCCTTTATTTTCACTTTCAAACAAAACAATTCTATGGCTTCCAATCTGACTTTCATAAAAAGCACGTCGTTTTTTAACCGATAAACCTCGTAACATTTTACTACGTTTACTTCTTACATTATTTGCTACAACACCATCCATTTCTGCTGCTTCCGTATTATCACGCTCAGAATACGTAAAAACATGTAAATAAGAAATATCTAACTCATTTAAAAAATTATATGTTTCTAAAAAATGGTCATCTGTTTCTCCTGGAAAGCCAACTATAACATCTACACCAATACATGCATGTGGCATGACTTCTTTAATTTTTGAAACTCTATCTACATACAGTTCTCGCATATAACGGCGTTTCATTTTTTTAAGAATTTCATTATTCCCCGATTGTAAAGGAATATGAAAATGAGGTACAAAAGCTCTAGATTTCGAAACCAAATCAATAGTTTCATTTTTTAATAGATTGGGTTCTATTGAAGAAATTCGTAAACGTTCAATACCTTCAACTTTATCTAACTCGGTAACTAAATCTAAAAACGTATGTTCATGTTTTTTATTTCCAAACTCTCCTTTACCATAATCCCCAATATTTACTCCTGTTAAAACAATTTCTTTGATGTTTTGTTCCGAAATTTCTTTAGCATTTTTCAAAACATTACTCATCGTATCGCTTCTTGAAATACCACGTGCTAACGGTATGGTGCAATAAGTACATTTATAATCGCAGCCATCTTGTACTTTTAAAAATGCACGAGTTCTATCGCCAATTGAATAAGACCCAACATAAAAATCGGCTTCTTCAATTTCGCAAGAATGGACTTCTCCTAAATCGTTTTTAGAAAGATCATTAAGATAATCGGTTATCTTAAATTTTTCAGTAGCACCAAGCACTAAATCCACACCATTTACATCTGCTAATTCCTGAGGTTTTAATTGTGCATAGCAACCAATTGCAATCACAAAAGCTTCTGCATTTGCTTTTTGAGCTTGTTTTACTATCGTTTTAAAACGTTTATCGGCATTTTCAGTTACCGAACAGGTATTTATAACATAAATATCGGCATTTTCAGAAAAATCTACACGATCAAAACCTTCCTCACTAAAATTTCTAGCAATGGTAGATGTTTCTGAAAAATTGAGTTTACAACCCAATGTATAAAATGCGACTTTTTTCTTAGAATTCATTCCTTGTATAAAAACGGTGCAAATTTAATAAAAAAAAGAGCGTTTCAAGTTGAAACGCTCTTTATAAAACCAAAATATTACAATTAAACAAAGTATGAGAGAAATCATTTTGTTGATAATAGCAATATCACCCAACTTTAAGACACAGCAATTTTTAAAAAGTCACATTTAATTTTTTAACTTTTAAAAATAATTAGAAATAGACAATAAAACCTTTATTTTTGAAACACCTAAACACACATTAATGTGACAGAAAATCATAATATTCATTTAAAAGCATTAAAAATCCTTAGTGTTTTTATTATTTTCTTAAATGTTTCTTGTACTGATAAAGAGTCAAAAGAAATAGATACACTTGTTTTTCGTTATAACGAATACGCCAATATAAACACATTAGACCCTGCCTTTTCTAGAACACTACAAGACAATTCAGTTTGCAATCAAATATTTAATGGCTTAGTACAGTTAGATAGTGCTTTAAATATTTTACCCTGCATCTCTAAAAACTGGACGATTTCCGATGATGGAAAAACCTATCAGTTTTCATTGAGAAACGATGTTTATTTTCATAAACACCCTTTATTTGGAAAAGATTCTACAAGAACCGTTGTGGCAGACGATTTTGAATTCAGTTTGAATCGTTTAAGACATGAAAAGTTGGCAGCTCCAGGTAGTTGGGTCTTAAATAAAGTAGAAGATTTTAAAGCAATAAACGACACCCTTTTTCAAATAACTCTAAAACAACCTTTTCCTGCTTTTATAGGGTTACTTACCATGAAATATTGCTCGGTGGTTCCAAAAGAAATTGTTGCACATTATGGGACTGAATTTAGATCGCAACCCATTGGCACGGGCCCTTTTAAATTTAAACGTTGGGAAGAAAACATAAAACTTGTTTTCAGAAGAAATGAACACTATTTTGAAAACGATAAAAACGGAAAACAATTACCCTATTTAGAAGCTGTTGCCATTACATTTTTACCAGATAAGCAAAGTGAATTTTTACAATTTATACAAGGTAATCTTGATTTTTTAAACAGCCTAGACGCCTCATATAAAGATGAATTATTAACAGCAGATGGAAGACTTCGCGATTCATACTCTAAAACTGTTAATATGATTCGGGGACCTTATTTAAATACTGAATATTTAGGTTTTTATCTAGATTCTGAAACACCCGAAATACAATCTGAACTCATAAGAAAAGCCATTAACTATGGTTTTGATAGAAAAAAAATGATGATTTATTTACGAAATGGTATTGGCAATCCCGCCAATGGTGGTTTTATACCTATTGGTCTTGCAGGTTATGATAAATCTATTGGATATACTTACCAACCTGAAAAAGCAAAACAACTCGTTAATCAATTTAAAAAAGAAAGCGGAATTAACAATCCAGAAATCAATTTAACAACAACAAGCAACTACTTAAGTTTTTGTGAATTTATACAACGAGAACTTGAAAAAACCGGACTTACTATTCATGTTGATGTGATGCCAGAAGCCACTTTAAGAAGTGCTCGATCTAACGGAAAAGTAGATATGTTTAGAAGTTCTTGGATTGCTGATTATTTAGATGCCGAAAATTATCTATCGATATTTTATAGTAAAAATTTCGCCCCAAATGGATCTAATTATTTCCACTATAAAAGTGATGAAGTCGACAGTTTATACAATAAAGCATTTACCATTACTAATATTGAAAAACGAAAAATTTTATACACAAAAATAGATTCTTTAGCCATGGACAAAGCAATCATGGTGCCTTTATATTATGATGAAGTGGTTCGTTTTACTAGAAAAAATGTAAAAGGCTTAGGAATAAACCCGATTAATATGTTGGATTTGAAACGGGTTAAAAAAAATTAATTCAATTTAAAAAAATAAACGTCATCGCAACCTTTCTCTTATTTACGCTTTAACGAAAAAGAAAATACACACCTAATCACCAACACATTAAACCAAACTATTCACGTCTATATTTCTTTGTTTCTTCAAAAACGTGTTCTAAAATATCTTTATCTTGTTGGGTAAATTCAACCTGACGTCTAGACATAACGACTTCTGCTACTTCAAAAGATTTTTTAGTTAAATAGGTTGTAAAACCGCTATTTCCGCCCCAACTAAAACTTGGTACAAAATTTCTTGGAAAACCACTTCCAAAAATATTAGCACTAACCCCCACAACAGTCCCCGTATTAAACATGGTATTTATTCCACATTTACTGTGATCGCCCATCATGAGTCCACAAAACTGTAATCCTGTTTTTGCAAAGCCTTCAGTTTGATAATCCCAAAGCCTAACCTCGGCATAATTATTTTTCAAGTTAGAATTATTGGTATCTGCACCTAAATTACACCATTCACCTAAAACGGAATTTCCCAAGAAACCATCATGACCTTTATTTGAATTGGCGAAAATAACGGTATTATTAATCTCTCCACCAACTTTACTGTGAGGGCCAATTGTAGTAGGTCCATAAATTTTAGCCCCTAATTTCACAACAGCACCTTCACACAAAGCTAAAGGTCCTCGAATAAGAGCACCTTCCATTATTAATGTGTTTTTCCCTATATATATAGGACCATTAGACGCGTTAAGTGTTGTAAATTCTAACGAAGCCCCTTCTTCTATAAAAATATTTTCTGGGGCAATTATGTTGTTGCTTTCTGGGATTGGTTGAGAAATCTCATCCTCAGTAATTAAATCAAAATCTTCTTGAATTGCCTTTCCATTTTTAGAAAAAATATCCCAAGTATTTTCAATCTTAATAATATCACTGGAAAACTCTATAGCATCAAATGTATCAAAATCAATATCCTCTTGTGATTCTTTTGCGAAGAAAGCTATAATATCTTCTCCTTTAAAAACAACTTGATTTTCTTTTAAATCTTTTACAATACTAACTAATTCAGAATTTGGTAAATATGATGCATTGATCATAACATTCTCTTCCATTTCTACCATAGGATATTTGTCAGACAAATAATCTTCGGTAACCGTCGTGGTGGTAGCACCTAAAAAAGTTTCCCACTTTTCCCTAATAGTTAATATCCCCACTCTAATATCTGCAACAGGTCTAGTATATGTAAAAGGCAATAAGTTATTGCGAAATGGTCCGTCAAAAAGGATATAATTCATACAAAAATTAAAAGTTAAAAGTTAAAAGTTAAAAGTTTTCCAAACCTTAACTAATTAACTTTAGTTTAATCAAAAATAGTTTAATTGTATAAAACAAAAAAGCCTTTCATTACTGAAAGGCTTTTAAAATATTTTATAGCGCAAAACTTATTTTTTGAACTTCGCGTATTTATTTTTGAATTTATCAATACGACCAGCAGTATCTATTAATTTAGATTTACCAGTATAAAAAGGATGAGATGTTCTTGAAATCTCCATTTTTATTAATGGATACTCAACACCATCAACCTCTAGAGTTTCATTTGTATTCGCAGTAGACTTTGTTAAAAACACATCTTCATTAGACATATCTTTGAATGCTACTATTCTATAATTTTCTGGGTGTATACCTTTTCTCATCGCTAAATGCTTTAATTCTTTTCAATTTTGGAAGTGCAAATTTAACTAATTTTTATAAATCTACAACACTTTTTAATATTTTTTATTTTCATTACAAATGTAACGTTTTATTATCTTTGGTTACTAACTAGTCAACTAACAATATTATCAAAAACATTATGGAAAAATCTTTAAAAACTATCGCAATTAATTATGGCTTATATTTAGGCATTGGTTTGTCTTTATATACACTTATTGGATATGCTATAAATCTAGGATTATTAGTGAATTATTGGGCTATGCTTTTAATATTGCCATTAGCTATTGTAATTTTTGGAATTGTTGCTACCGCAAAAATCAAAGCCCAATTTAATGGTTTTCTTTCTTTTAAAGAAGCCTTTTCTTCATTTTTCATAACTGTTTCTATTGGAATAATTATTAGCACATTTGTTTCAATTATCCTTTTTAATTTTATTGACCCTGATGCTGCAATAGAAATAAAAAACATTTTAATTAACAATACTGAAGATTTAATGAGAAGTATGAATGCTCCTGTAGAAGCTATTGCTGAAAGTGTTAATAAAATTGAAAGTCAAGACACCTTTGCTTTAGGTACTCAGCTCAAATCTTTAGCTCAAAGTATCATCTTTTTTGCGATTATAGGATTGTTAGTTGCCGCAGCTATGAAAAAAAGTAACCCAAACGCAGAATAAATTCAGTATTTTTGAATATTATTTGAAAATATATAGATGAATATATCTGTAGTTATACCACTACTTAACGAACAAGACTCTTTAACCGAATTACACGATTGGATTGTTAAAGTCATGCAATCCAATCATTTTTCTTATGAAATCATTTTTATTGATGATGGCAGTACTGATGATTCTTGGAATATTATAAAACAATTATCAGTAAAAAACGAAAACACTAAAGGTATTCGGTTTTTAAAAAACTTCGGAAAATCACAAGCCTTACATGCGGGTTTTGAAAAAGCTAAAGGAGATGTCGTTATTACTATGGATGCCGACTTACAGGACAATCCAGATGAAATTCCAGAACTATATTATATGATTGTAAATGATGGTTTCGATTTGGTTTCTGGCTGGAAAAAGAAACGTTACGATTCTGTTATTTCAAAAAACCTACCTTCAAAATTATTCAATTGGGCTGCTAGAAAAACGTCTGGTGTTAAATTAAATGATTTTAATTGTGGACTAAAAGCTTATAAAATTGATGTTGTTAAACAGATTGATGTTAATGGCGAAATGCACCGATACATCCCCGTACTCTCTAAAAATGCTGGTTTTACAAAAATTGGAGAGAAAGTAGTTCAACACCAAGCAAGAAAATATGGCGAAACCAAATTTGGAATGGATCGTTTTATTCACGGTTTTTTAGACCTCATTACCATATGGTTTCTATCGCGTTTTGGTAAACGTCCCATGCACTTATTTGGAGCTTTAGGTTTTATTATGTTTGCAATAGGATTTGGTTTTGCAACCTATCTAGGTGTCGATAAATTATTTTTAAATCCTTCTGGACGACTTATAACACAACGCCCTCAATTCTATATATCACTAGTTACCATGATTATTGGTACACAATTTTTCGTAGCTGGATTTTTAGGCGAAATTATATTACGTACCAAACAAGACAAAAAACGATATTTGGTTAAAGATGAATTAAATTTAAATTAACAGCTAAAAAAACAGCTTGATATTCGTTAATACGAAAACTATTTTTTAAATTATTCTCTGACAATTGCTTACTTTTGAAGCATATTTTTTAAGACATTATGATACACATTGAACCAAAAATTTTAGACAGAATTAACAGCTGGTTAACGCCAACATTTGATGAAGACACGCAAGCTTTTATAAAAAGTAGTATTGCTAATGACCCTGAAGATATTCAAGAAAGTTTTTATAAAGACTTAGAATTCGGAACTGGTGGTATGCGTGGCATTATGGGTGTAGGCACCAACCGTATCAATAAATATACCCTTGGAAAAAGTACGCAAGGCTTAAGTGATTATTTACACAAACAATTTCCTAACGAAACTCCCAAAGCTGTTATTGCTTACGATTGTAGACATAATAGTAAAACATTAGCAAAAGTGGTTGCCGATGTGTTTTCAGCAAATGGGATTGAAGTGTATTTGTTTGAAGATTTACGTGCAACTCCAGAATTATCATTCGCAGTAAAACATTTAAACTGCCACTGTGGTATTGTTTTAACAGCATCTCATAATCCACCAGAATATAATGGTTACAAAGTTTATTGGCAAGATGGTGGACAACTAGTCCCTCCGCATGATAGTGCTGTTATTAATATGATTAATGCTTTAGATTATGCCGATATTAAATTTGAAGCCAATAATAGTCTAATAAAATATATAGGAGAAGATGTTGATAATATTTTTATTGATGCCTCTGTTAAAAACGGATGTGTAGGAGCTACTGATGCTGCAAAAGACGATTTAACAATTGTGTTTACATCGCTTCACGGTACATCTATTACAGCAGTTCCTGAAACCTTAAAACGTGCAGGCTATAAAAATGTGCATATTGTAAAAGAACAAGAAGTTCCAAACGGAGATTTTCCAACAGTTAAATCGCCAAACCCAGAAGAACCTGCAGCTTTAAAAATGGCTTTAGAATTAGCTGAAAAAGTGAATGCTGATATTGTTATTGGAACCGATCCTGATTGTGATAGATTAGGTGTAGCGGTTCGTAATGCAGATAATGAATTACAGCTCTTAAACGGAAATCAAACCATGCTCATGATGACTGATTTCTTATTAAAACAATGGAAAGCAGAAAACAAAATTAAAGGCAAAGAGTTTATTGCTTCAACGATAGTATCTACACCAATGCTTAGCAAATTAGCTGAGGCTTACAACGTAGAAAGTAAAATAGTTTTAACAGGGTTTAAATGGATTGCTAAACTAATTCATGATTTCCCAGAGCTGGACTTTGTTGGTGGTGGTGAAGAAAGTTTTGGTTTCATGGTAGGCGATTTTGTGCGCGATAAAGATGCCGTGACCTCTACCCTTTTAGCTTGCGAAATTGCTGCGATAACAAAATCTCAAGGCAGTTCATTTTTCAACGAACTTTTAAACTTATATACTGAACACGGTTTTTACAAAGAAAAATTAATTTCCTTAACTAAAAAAGGTATTGAAGGCGCAGAAGAAATTAAACAAATGATGGTTGATGCCAGAGAAACGCCTTTAAAAGAGATTAATGGCTCTAAAGTGGTTAAGTTTGAAGATTACGACTTATCAATCTCTAAAAATATGTTAACTGGTGAAGAAAGCACTATTGATATTCCAAAATCTAACGTATTAATTTATTATACTGAAGATGGAAGTCAAATTGCTTTAAGACCAAGTGGAACAGAACCAAAAATAAAATTCTACGTAAGCGTCAATACAAAATTAGATGCTGTTGAAAATTTCAAGCAAACAGAAACTCTACTAGACACTAAAGCAGAGGATATTTTAAAAGACATGAAACTCATTTAATGAATCATTTTTATAACATACTTAAGTATGCGAAACCATACAAAAGGTTTGCAATAGGACACATTATTTCTAATGTGTTTTTTGCTTTATTTGGCACCTTATCTTTTGTGGCTTTAAAACCCATGCTGGATGTTATTTTTAAGAAAGAAAAAATTGCACCATCAATTAAACCCGTATTTTCATCGAATATAGAATTTTCAAAACTCGGGGATTTTGCTGAAGATTATTTAGCATATCAAATGAATCAGTTTACTGGTGGCGATAATTCTAAAGCACTTATACTCGTTGTCGGACTTATTATTGTGATGTTCTTATTAAAAAACATTTCAGGTTATTTAGCTAATTATTTTTTAGTGTTTTTAAGAAATGGTGTTATTAGAGACCTTAGAAACAAAGTATATAAACAAACTGTAGAACTTCCGCTTTCTTATTTTTCTGAAAAACGAAAAGGAGATATTTTATCGCGTGTTACTAGTGATGTTTTAGATTTACAATATTCATTTTTATCTGTTTTAGAACTTATTGTTAGAGAACCACTAACTATTATTTTTACTATAACGGCAATGCTTATAATAAGTGTAAAACTAACCTTATTTGTATTTGTTTTTATTCCTATAATGGGTTTTATTATATCAAAAATTGGTAAAAGTTTAAAACGAAAATCCGATCGTGTTCAAAAAGAACAAGGGACTTTTTTGTCTACTTTAGAGGAAACCCTAACGGGCTTAAGAATTATAAAAGGATTTAATGCTGAAGAGAATTTTAATGGTAAATTCCAAGAATCTACCATGCGTTTTTATCATTTTTCTAACAAACTATTAAATCGACAGAACTTAGCATCACCAACCAGCGAATTTCTAGGTATTTGTATGATTGCTGTAATATTATGGTATGGTGGTAATCTGGTACTAACTGCAGACCCTAATCTAGCTCTAGACAGTAGTAGTTTTATAATATACATGGGATTGGCTTATAACATTTTAACACCTGCTAAAGCGATTTCTCGTGGTCTTTACAACATTAAAAAAGGAGGTGCAGCTGCAGAACGGATTCAAGAAATTATCGATACACCAAATCCTTTAAAGGACATAGACAATGCCATTGTAAAAAATAGTTTTGATTCTGAAATTGAATTCAAAAACATTTCTTTTAAATATCAAGATGAGTATGTTTTAAAAGATTTCTCTTTAAAAATTCCAAAAGGAAAAACTGTTGCTCTGGTAGGACAATCTGGAAGTGGAAAATCTACCATCGCTAATCTTATAACACGTTTTTACGATGTAAACAAAGGCAATATTTTAATTGATGGTATTGATATTCGAGATTTAACAACAAGCTCTTTAAGAAGTCAACTTGGTATTGTAACCCAAGATGCTATCCTTTTTAATGATAGCATCAAAAACAACCTGAAATTAGGAAAAGAGAATGCTACCGATGAAGACGTTATTGACGCTCTAAAAATTGCTAATGCCTGGGAATTTGTAAAAGATTTACCAAAAGGTATTGAAACAAATATTGGAGACTCTGGAAACAAACTTTCTGGCGGACAAAAACAACGCCTTAGTATTGCGCGTGCTGTTCTTAAAAGCCCTCCTATTATGGTTTTAGATGAAGCAACCTCTGCTTTAGATACTGAAAGCGAACGCTTAGTACAAGTAGCATTAGAAAATATGATGAAGAACAGAACTTCTATTGTTATAGCACATAGACTTTCTACCATTCAAAATGCCGATGAAATTGTAGTCCTAAATAAAGGAGAAATTGTAGAACAAGGAAAGCATAATGAGCTAATTGATAAAAAAGGTGTTTATCAAAAATTAGTAGATATGCAAAGCTTCGAATAAACAATTACAAAAGGTATAAAATATAAAAAAGGATAGAGATTTGGGTTTCTATCCTTTTTTTTGTTCTTGTTAGACTTGGGGACGACTAACAACATAAGTAGGTTTCTGATACAAATATATATTAAATAAACATTTCTGACAAGAAAAAATGCGTTTAATCGAATTTTAAATACACTTAATCGATCTTTTATATTTCAAGTAACTGAATAACAACTACTTAGGTTTTTATATGTTTTAAAAATAATTAAGGTTAAACTTTTAGTATATTTAGTAGTCTAAAACGAAACTACTTTTGTGACTGACGAAGTACAATTAATAGAACAACTTAAATCAGAAAGCCAAAGAGAACAAGCCTTTCGTGTATTAATAACACTTTACAAAGAACGCTTGTATTGGCACATCCGTAATATTGTAAAGTCGCATGACGATACAGATGATGTGCTTCAAAATACATTTATAAAAATTTATAAAAATATTCATAACTTTAAAGGAGATAGCAAACTCTTTTCATGGATGTATCGCATTGCAACTAACGAGTCTATAACATTCATAAATAAAAACGCAAAACGATTACAAACAACTAATGAAGAAGTACAACAATTAGCCATAAACAATTTAACTTCCGATGTATATTTTGAAGGCAGTGAAATTCAATTAAAATTGCAAAAAGCGATAGCAACACTACCGGAAAAACAACAATTGGTTTTTAATATGAAATATTTTGAAGATATAAAATATAAAGATATGGCAGATATTTTAGAAACAAGCGAAGGTGCTCTAAAAGCATCCTACCATATCGCCGTAAAAAAAATAGAAATCTATTTAACTAAAGATTAAACCTTTAACAAAAAAAATAGTCTTATTAATAAGATGCAAAAAAAGAACATAAATAATATTAACGAAACTGGATTTAAAGTACCTAAAGATTACTTTAATACTCTTGAAGATTCTATTTTAAGTGAAATAAAACTTAAAGAACTATCTAGTGTTTCTGGTTTTAAAACACCCAAAGATTATTTTGAAACTTTGGAAGACCGTATTATTGAAAAAACCTCAAATAAAAAAACACCAAAAGTAATATCGATATTTAATAAAAGAAACCTCGTTTACATATCCAGTGTTGCTGCAGCTGTGTTATTACTTTTTAATTTATCAATTTTTAAAAACACCACTACTTGGGCGTCATTAGATACTGAAACGGTTGAAGATTACATGATGAGCGAAGATGTTTTAGACTCTTACGAAATAGCATCATTACTAACAACCGAGGAGCTCAATAATGCTGATTTTATAGAAATTGATTTTAATGAAAACAATATTGAAACCTACTTAATAAATCATCTAGACGTTGAAGATTTATATTTTGAATAAAACAAAAATTATAAACAAATGAAAAAATTTATACTCCCATTATTTGTGCTGTTACTATCATTAAGCACATTTGCCCAAAAAGGCAGAGATAAAATAAAAGCACTTAAAGTGTCTTTTATTACAGAAAGACTAGAATTAACTGAACAGGAAGCACAACAATTTTGGCCTATTTATAATGCTTATGATGATGTAACAATAAAAATCAAATTTTCTGATATTAGAAAAATTAGGCATGAAATAAAACAGGATATCGCTACCATGTCTAATGAAAGAGCTACTGAACTTTTAAATCAATTATCTGATTTAGAAAAAAAATTACACGATGAAGATACTAAGCTTATTAGCAAGCTCAAAAAAATAATATCTCCTAAAAAAATAATATTGCTAAAAATATCTGAAGAAGATTTTAAAAAGAAACTGTTTGAACATTTTAAACAAATGCGACAAAACCGTAAAAAACCAGAATAATAAAAGAGGAGCTATTTAGCTCCTCTTTTATTCTCTAAAAGTAAGTTTTGAAATCCTTTCTGCTCCAGAAGCATACGCCACAGAATCGTTTAAAAATCGAATACTATAAAAACGTTCATCGCTAATGTGCTTCCATAACTCACCAGAATCCATACTAAAATCGATACCGTTAAAACCAACAGCAACCAACTCATTCCCTTTTCTATTCGGAATATATTGCACACAACTTTTATAATTTGGAATTTGATTTTCAGCCACTAAAATCCAAGTTTTTCCACCATCTGTTGTTTTTATTTTATTAGTAGCATTTACATCTGGATTTGTATAATCGCCTCCAATAGCAAAACCGTTTTGTTCATCATAAAAATCAATGGAATAAATACCTTCGGTGGCTTTGTCTTGCACTATAGGTGTGTTTACAACGTCCCAAGACACCCCTTTATCTTCAGAAAAATACACATTGCCACTTGTAGTAGCTATCCATGTTTTATTTCCTAGTACTTTAATATTGGTATTACTTGCAGCAAAAGCACCTTCATCTGTCTCGGCTTTTGGCAAGTTCTCACATGGTAGTTTTTGCCATGTTTGCCCACTATCTCTTGTTATAATAATTGATAAACAGCCATTCGTACTATCGCCTACCGCAATACCTTCGTTATCATTCCAAAAAGTTATAGCATCATAAAAAACACCTGCCCCAGCTTCTTTATAAACCAGTTCCATTTTTCCTGTATCTCCAGTTTTGAATAATAAAGCGGGATTTTCAATACTTAGCATAAAAAAATCAGTACTTGTATGCGCAATCGCCCTAAAATGTAAGTTTAACGTATCATACTTTTGAACTGAGGTCTGCCACAATTTTGTCTTCGGATTATACAAGCCGAAAGCACCATTATTAGCTGCAAAAGCCAAACTCTTATCATTCAATATATCAATAGCTCGAATACTTAATAAGGAATCTTGTAAAATGGTTTCTACCGTAACAGACTTAATATTTCTAGAAATAAATTGATTTTCCTTTTTACAAGAAAAGAAAACTGTAATTAATAACAATAGCATAATGCGCTTCATAAATTTCAAATTTTTATAAAAATAGATAAGTCAAATGAATAAACAGATAAACGATTTAACAAATCAACATTTTAAACGTAACTTTGCAGCCTTATTTACACACGATGCGATTACACAGAAATTTATGCTTTGCAGTTATTGATGGTTTAACATTAATATTTAACGAAGGAAAGTATGCCGATAAAGTTATTCAACAACTCCTAAAACGTGATAAACGTTGGGGCGCTCGCGACCGCGGTTTTGTTGCCGAAACTACGTATGATATGGTACGTTGGAAACGTTTATATGCTGAAATTGCTGAAGTAAAAGAACCGTTTGACAGAGATAACCTGTGGCGTATGTTTGCTGTTTGGGCTACGCTGAAAGGTATTAAATTACCAGATTGGAAATATTTTGAAGGTACACCGTTACGTAAAATAAAAGGGCGTTTTGATGAACTTTCAAAAACCAGAAGATTTAAAGAATCTATTCCAGATTGGATGGATGAACTGGGTAGAAAAGAATTAGGCGATGCTATTTGGAGTAAAGAAATTGCAGCACTAAACGAACAAGCTGATGTTATTTTAAGAGTAAATACCCTTAAAACCACTAAAGAAAAACTACAAACAGAATTATTCGATTTAGATATTGAAACCGATTTTATAGATAACTACCCAAATGCGTTAAAATTAAGAGAACGTGCTAATGTATTTTCTACTGAAGCTTTTAAAAATGGCCATTTTGAAGTACAAGATGCTTCATCACAATTAGTAGCCGAATTTTTAAATGTAAAACCAGGTATGCGCGTGGTTGATGCTTGTGCAGGTGCTGGCGGAAAAACATTGCATATAGCATCCTTAATGGAAAACAAAGGTCAAATTATTGCTATGGATATTTATGGCAATAAATTGAACGAATTAAAACGTCGTGCGAAACGCAACGGGGCTCATAATATAGAACCACGTGTTATCGAATCGACTAAAGTGATTAAAAAACTTTACGATAAAGCCGATCGTGTTTTAATTGATGCACCATGTTCTGGATTGGGTGTGTTACGTAGAAATCCGGATGCTAAATGGAAACTACAACCAGACTTTATTGAAAAAATAAAAAAAACACAACAAGAGATTTTGCAACAGTATTCTAAAATGGTTAAAGCTGGCGGACAGCTGGTGTATGCGACCTGTTCGGTGTTACCTTCTGAAAACCAAGACCAAGTTGAAACCTTTTTAAAATCGGAAGCAGGTGAAAATTTCACACTTGTAAAAGATAAAAAAGTACTGTCACATAAATCTGGTTTTGATGGATTTTATATGGCGTTGTTAGAGCGTAAAGCTTAACACTAGTTTTAACACAATACCTTTACATATTGAAAAACCGAAGTCTATGGGCTTCGGTTTTTTTAGTTTTATTAATTCATGAACAAGAGTATTAAAACAAACTTCCATATATAATCGTCAGTTTTATTACATAAATTCGTAAGAAAATTTAATTATATTTACAGGATAGCAGTAGCAAAACACTTACTATATCCTGACTTATTTACGAAATATAAGCAATAAAAGTAATTATATAACGAGTTGTGCTTCATTATAACCAACAGCTAACCAATGATAAAATTCTTTAGAAAAATAAGACAGAAAATGTTGACTGAAAACAAATTCAGTAAATATCTTCTTTATGCCATTGGTGAAATAGTCCTTGTTGTTATTGGAATATTAATTGCACTTCAAATTAATAACTGGAATGAAAAGCAAAAATTAGCCGAAAAGACACAAGAATATTATGGACAATTATTAGACGACTTGAAAAGTGATATTAAATTTTCTAAACACTACCTTGAAGAGTCTAGCATTTATCTAAATGAATATAATATATATACAAAAGCATATAACAAAGAGGTATTAAACCCAATTCAATTTTATGAACAGATTTCCAAA
The DNA here is from genome assembly GCA_031826515.1 of Flavobacteriaceae bacterium HL-DH10. Classification (NCBI taxonomy): domain Bacteria; kingdom Pseudomonadati; phylum Bacteroidota; class Flavobacteriia; order Flavobacteriales; family Flavobacteriaceae; genus Thalassobellus; species Thalassobellus suaedae. The sequence continues at coordinate 665,274 of CP134536.1, forward strand.
CTCGATCTGGAAACCCCACCTTTGACATTTAATACAAATACTATAGAATCACTTCAGAGCACTGGTGATATTGGATTAATTCCTTCTAATATAAGAAATAGATTAATCGACCTAAAACGTTTACAAACCCTCAGTATAAAACGTTTTGAAGATACAGATGACGGAAAGAGTGAAATCACTCAAAATTTAAGTCGTTTGTTAGGATCAACAACGTTACCAAAAAGACTAGAAAATCAACCAAAAATGAAGGAATTCTTAAATATAGATGAAAATTTAAGAATGTTGATTTTAGTTTATGAAGGAATACACCGCTGGAAATATTTATCACTTAAAGAAACCAAAGGGAGATTAGAAGAAATGCAAAAGGAAATAAATTCAATTATAGAATTAATTAATAAGAAATTAAAGAAATAACGAAAGCACAACAATAGCCATAAGTAATTGCTTGTTCTCGCCTACTTCTGAAAATCCTTACGGATTTTCAGTTTGGTGTGTACTTACAAGGTTAAGTGCTAACACACGCAACTATTTTTTTACGAGACCGTTGTGCATAATTTGAAAAAACTCACAATAATTATAATAAATAATCAGAATTATTTATTATATAAAAAAGGCATTACAACAGTAATGCCCTTTATATTTATTAGATAATATGAATTAATTATTTTTTTTAAGCAAAACTTTTGACAGCTGTTCTTTCTTTTCTTTCATTTTTTCTTTAGCCCCTTGAATTGCTTCCTCTAAATTATTTATTCTCTTTTCGGCTTTTTTGATACGTTCTTCCCTTTCTTTGATCTCTTCTTCAGTAATTGACTTATCTTCTTTAGCCTTTTTGATACGCTCTTTTGCTTGCAGAATCTTGGTTTTACCTTTTCTTACAACCTCATCGTTTCTTTCTAGTCTTTCTTCATATATCTTAACTTTTGCTTTCGCTTCTGCAGCACGAGCTAGACCAAAATCCCTACCCTTTAGCTCACCTTTACTTTTACCGTAAGCATTACCTTTGCTATTATTCTTTTTTGCATTTTCTTCCTGTTTGAGTATAGATTTTGCTTCTTTCTCTAATTCTTCATCATGAAGATCTTCCTTCAATACATTAATGTCTTCTTTAACATCACCTCTTAATTCCTTCATCTTTTCTCGAACAGCCTCGCGTTCATCATCAGTTGAAGCTTTTTTCAAGCGATCACGCAAAGTTTTCATTTCTTCTCTTTTATCCTCTCTTACATTCTTGATATCCTCCTTTATCTCTTTCTCTATAGACTGCTTCTTTTGTTCGACTTTTTCTTTAGCTACTTTAGATTCTCCTTGTGCGTGTATTTCTTGTTGTCCAACTAAAATAATAAAAACTGTAGCTAAAATGATATATTTTAAATGTTTCATTTGTTTAAATTTTGTATTAATAATTATGATAATAATATACCTGTAATTCAGTATAATTAATATGCTTTATCTATTAATTATCTATCTCCTTAAGATCATCTCCAAGTTCTTTCAAAGCCTCCTCTAAGTCCTTCACACTCTTTTCAATATCTACAGCAATCACTTCCAACTCCTTTTCAATAGTTTCGATTTCTTCAATTGCCGCAAGAGTTTCCTCCTCCTCCTTGTTTGTGTCTTTACAAGCTACAAATCCCATAAGGAATATAATAGCTAATAATTTTGATACAGTTTTCATTCGTTTTTAAGTTTAAGTTAGTATTATCTCTTAACTAACATACGTATATTATACCAAAACAGATCATCTTTTTTTTATTGTTGGACGAATACGATGTCTTAACGCACTAAATATTATGTTTTAAATGAAGATTTCTTGCAATTGATTAAAGCAATTTATTAATATAGACTGGAATGCTAAAAACCATAAAAGCAATTTCATATAATAACGATGCACAACACTGGTAACCGTTGCACAAGTCACTAAATTATAAAAAACAGACTTCTATAACTGCCTTTTAAGGACGTTTCTTTTTTCAGATCACTTTATAATTAACTATTTTAAGGGTCATTAAAAACAACTTTTCGAACTTGTACACACTGTTTTTTACTAAAAAAATAAAGCAAGCATTCCTGCTCCACTTTTCACTCTTTTTTGGGTGAATTTTAAATACCTTTTCAGGTTATAAGCTATAGCTGATAAATGCATAGATTTCCCATCGTTCTTGGAAATGCGAAGCATTCATGAATCCCTTAATTTAAAATAGAAAAACAATGAACTAAAAGATGTTCACGGCCTTTTTTAATATTTCAAGTTCAAGTTCCTTTTCTTTAAGAGCTTTGCGCCCCCTTTTTCGGGGTAACGCCCAGAACAAAAAACACCTGTTTAAAACCCCTTAATAACTCTCTGCTTAGGATAAATATTTTTGCGTGAAATTCAACTAAAAAGAAGTAAATTTGCACTTTCTTTAAACAAACAAATCAAGATATAATGATTCATTTCTTTGGAAACGTAACCAGTAAGGTATTTGCTGTTCAAACAACAAAAGAATTATCAACTGAGAGCATCTCAAAATTAGTTTGGTTATTTGGTGACCAACCTAAAATAGAACAAGCATCACTAGATGCTTTTTTTGTTGGACCGCGTGCGGCTATGATAACGCCTTGGAGTACCAATGCGGTTGAGATTACCCAGAATATGGGAATTTCTGATATTATTAGAATTGAAGAATTTCAAGCTATTCCTGAAGATTTTCAAGATTTTGACCCGATGATTTCTGAGAAATTCAAAGGACTGAATCAAGACTCTTTTACCATCGATATTAAACCAGAACCTATTCTTAATATTGAAGACATTGCAGCTTACAATGCACAGGAAGGCTTATCGTTAAGCGATGAAGAGGTAGCATATTTAGAAGGTGTTGCAAAAAAAATTGATAGACCGTTAACCGATTCTGAAGTATTTGGGTTTTCGCAAGTAAACTCAGAACACTGTCGTCATAAGATTTTCAACGGAACGTTTGTTATTGATGGGGTTGAAAAACCAACGTCGCTTTTTAAATTAATTAGAAAAACATCTGAAACACACCCTAACACCATTGTTTCGGCGTACAAAGATAATGTGGCTTTTGTTGAAGGCCCTAAAGTGGAACAATTTGCACCTAAGCGTGCCGATATTCCTGATTATTATACTACACAAGATTTTAATTCGGTTATTTCGCTTAAAGCGGAAACACATAATTTCCCAACTACAGTTGAGCCTTTTAATGGTGCTGCAACAGGTTCGGGTGGTGAAATTAGAGATAGATTAGCTGGTGGAAAAGGCTCACTACCACTAGCGGGAACAGCGGTTTACATGACCTCGTATTCACGTTTAGAAGAAAACAGACCTTGGGAACAAAAATTTGAAGCTAGAGATTGGCTATACCAAACGCCAATGGATATTTTAATTAAAGCATCAAATGGCGCATCCGATTTTGGAAATAAATTTGGACAACCTTTAATTACTGGTTCGGTACTTACTTTTGAACATGCTGAGAATGATTCGGCAAGCACTTCAAAATCAAGAAAACTTGGTTTCGATAAAGTAATTATGCAAGCTGGAGGTATTGGTTATGGTAAAAAAGAACAGGCTTTAAAAGACACACCAAAAGAAGGCGATAAAATAGTCATTCTTGGTGGTGAAAATTATAGAATTGGTATGGGTGGTGCTGCGGTATCTAGTGCCGATACTGGCGAATTTGCATCAGGTATCGAATTAAACGCTGTACAACGTTCTAACCCGGAAATGCAAAAACGTGCTGCCAATGCCGTTCGTGGTATGGTAGAGAGTGAAGAAAACTTTATTGTGTCTATTCACGATCATGGTGCTGGCGGACATTTAAATTGCTTATCAGAACTAGTTGAAGATACGGGTGGAAAGATAGATTTAGATGCTTTACCTGTTGGAGATCCAACACTTTCTGATAAAGAAATTATTGGTAACGAATCTCAAGAACGTATGGGACTTGTGATTGCCGAGAAGCATATTGATACCTTACAACGTATTGCAGAACGCGAACGCTCGCCAATGTACACGGTTGGTGATGTTACAGGAGACAATAGATTTACTTTTGAATCTAAAACCAACGGACATAAACCTATGGATTTAGCCATGGAAGATATGTTTGGTAGTTCGCCAAAAACTATTTTAACAGACAAAACGGTTTTAAGAAATTACAAAAACCCGAGATATAAAACCAAGAATTTACAAATCTATTTAGAGCAAGTGTTACAATTAGAAGCTGTTGCTTGTAAAGATTGGTTAACAAATAAAGTAGACCGTTGTGTTGGTGGTAAAGTTGCCAAACAACAATGTGTAGGACCTTTACAAATTCCTTTAAATAACGTAGGTGTTATGGCACTAGATTATAAAGGAAAAGAAGGTATTGCGACTTCTATTGGTCATGCACCTATTTCGGCATTAATTAATCCGGAAGCAGGAAGTAGAAATGCCATTACAGAATCGCTTACCAATATTATTTGGGCACCATTAAAAGATAATTTAACGTCTGTTTCTTTATCTGCTAACTGGATGTGGCCTTGTAAAAATGAAGGTGAAGATGCGCGTTTGTATAAAGCTGTAGAAGCTGTTTCAGAATTTGCTATAGATTTAGGAATCAATGTGCCGACAGGGAAAGATTCCTTATCAATGAAACAAAAATATCCTAATGAAGATGTTATTGCGCCTGGAACCGTTATTATTTCGGCTGCAGGAAACTGTAATGAAATCAGTAAAGTTGTAGAACCTGTTTTACAGGTAAACGGACAAAATATTTATTATATAAATGTTTCTCAAGACGATTTTAAACTAGGCGGAAGTTCTTTCAATCAGGTTTTAAACACCATTGGAAACGATGCTCCCGATGTAAAGAACACTGCTTTTGTTAAAAACGTGTTTAATACCATTCAAAATCTAATCAAAGCAGATAAAATTTCTGCTGGACATGATGTGGCTTCTGGAGGATTAATTACAACCTTATTAGAAATGTGTTTTGCTGATGTGAATTTAGGAGCAGATTACAATATTTCTTCTTTACTAGAAGACGATTCAATTAAAGTATTATTCTCTGAAAATTCGGGTATTGTTTTTCAGGCTGATGCATCTATTGAAAACATTTTAGCTGAAAACAATATTGAATTTTTCAATATAGGAACCGCTAACAATTCTGGAAAAATCACCATTAAAAATAATGATGATACGTTTGCTTTTGATGTTACCGAAATAAGAGATGTGTGGTATAAAACCTCGTTCTTATTAGATCAAAAACAAACAGCAAATGGTTTAGCACAAGACCGTTTTGATAATTATAAAAATCAGCCACTTCAATATACATTCCCAAAACAGTTTACTGGAAAACTGCCAGAAATAAACGGAAAAAGACCAAAAGCAGCTATTCTTCGTGAAAAAGGAAGTAATTCTGAACGCGAAATGGCAAACGCTATGTATTTAGCAGGTTTTGATGTAAAAGATGTACACATGACCGATTTAATTTCGGGTCGTGAAACTCTAGAAGATATTCAATTTTTAGGTGCTGTTGGAGGTTTTAGCAACTCCGATGTTTTAGGGTCTGCCAAAGGTTGGGCCGGCGCTATTAAGTACAACGAAAAAGCAAATAAGGCGATTCAGAATTTCTTTGAAAGAGAAGATACGTTATCTGTTGGAATCTGTAATGGTTGTCAATTGTTTATGGAATTAGAAGAAATTAACCCTGATCATGAAATTCATGGTAAGATGCTTCATAACGATTCGCATAAACACGAAAGTTCTTTTACATCAGTTAAAATTCAAGAGAATAATTCGGTAATGCTTTCAACGCTTGCTGGAAGTACTTTAGGCGTTTGGATTTCTCATGGTGAAGGAAAATTTAATTTACCTTACGGTGAAGATAAATACCAAATTGTTGCTAAATATGGTTATGAAGGATACCCTCACAACCCAAATGGTTCTGATTTTAACACCGCTATGATGTGTGATAAAACAGGTCGTCATTTAGTAACCATGCCACATATTGAGCGTTCTACCTTCCAATGGAACTGGGCAAACTACCCTGAAGGACGTAAGGATGAAGTAACACCTTGGTTAGAAGGATTTTTAAATGCTAGACTTTGGATTGAAAACAAATAGTTTCAAACCTATATAAATCAAAAAATCCCTGATGCGTATTAAAACACATCAGGGATTTTAATTTAAGAATTAGTCACTATACCTTTTCTTTTATTACTGCTTGAGCAGAAACTAATCTTGCAATTGGTACTCTATAAGGCGAACAACTCACATAATTCATACCTACATTATAACAAAATTCTACCGAACTAGGTTCGCCACCATGTTCGCCACAAATTCCAACTTTTAAATTAGGTTTTATACTTCTACCGCGTTCTGTTCCTATCTTAACCAACTGCCCTACGCCTTCTTGATCTAAAACTTCAAACGGATCGACTTTTAAAACACCTTTTTCAAGATAAACAGGCAAGAATTTACTAGCATCGTCACGCGAATACCCAAAAGTCATTTGAGTTAAATCATTTGTTCCAAATGAAAAGAAATCTGCCCGTTTGGCAATCTTATCGGCTAATAAAGCTGCTCTAGGAATTTCAATCATGGTTCCTACCAAATAATCTATACTATCATTTCTTTCTTTAAAAACGGTATGCGCTGTATTTCTAATAATGTCTTCTTGTACTTCAAATTCTTTAACTGTTCCTACTAAAGGCACCATGATTTCGGGAATAGCAATTTTACCTTTTGCTTTTACATTTAAAGCGGCTTCAATAATTGCTCGGGTTTGCATTGCAGTAATTTCAGGATAAGTAATACCTAAACGGCAACCTCTATGTCCTAGCATAGGATTAAACTCTTCTAATTCGGCCACTTTTATTTTTACGGCTTCTAATGAAATATGCATATCTTCAGCTAAACTTCTTTGAGTTTCTAACTGATGTGGTACAAATTCATGTAAAGGTGGATCTAACAACCTAATGGTTACTGGTAAACCTGCCATAGCTTCAAAAATACCTTCAAAATCTTCTCGCTGCATGGGTAATAATTCGTCTAAAGCTAGCTTTCTTCCTTTTACAGTATCTGCCAAAATCATTTCTCGCATGGCTTTAATCCGGTCAACTTCAAAAAACATATGTTCCGTTCTGGTTAAACCTATACCTTGTGCACCAAAACTCCGTGCAACTCGAGCATCTTTTGGGGTATCGGCATTGGTTCTTACTTTCATAACACTATACTTATCGGACAGTTTCATGATTTCTGCAAACTCACCTGTTAATTTAGGCTCTATGGTATTAACTTTCCCTTCAATTATATTACCTGTAGAACCGTTTAAAGAAATCCAATCACCTTCATGATATTCATGACCGTCTACTGTAAGTGTTCTCTTTTTATAATTAATTTTTAAAGCTCCTGCTCCAGAAATGCAGCATTTCCCCATACCTCTTGCAACAACAGCGGCATGCGAGGTCATACCACCACGAGCAGTTAAAATACCCTTAGCAATATTCATACCCTCTAAATCTTCAGGAGATGTTTCAATTCTGACTAAAATACTAGTCTTGAATTTATTGGCTTCATCTGCAAAAAAAACAATTTTTCCAGTCGCAGCACCAGGAGAAGCAGGTAAGCCTTGTGCAATTATAAGAGCCGTTTTTAAAGCATCAGGATCAAAAATGGGATGTAACAATTCATCTAGTTTATTAGGCTCTATTCGTAATAACGCTTCTGCTTCATCAATCTTATTTTCTTTTAAAAGATCTATAGCTATTTTTACCATAGCAGCACCAGTTCGTTTACCAGTTCTGGTTTGTAAAATCCAAAGTTTGCCATCTTGAATAGTAAACTCCATATCTTGCATATCGCGATAATGCCCTTCTAATTTTTGCTGATATGCATCCAATTCTTTATAAATAGAAGGCATTAATTCTTCTAATGATGGATAATTTTCGAATCTATCTTGCTCTTCAATTTTTGCTAATGTTGCCCAACGTTTCGATCCTAATCTAGTAATTTGCTGTGGTGTTCTTACGCCTGCAACTACATCTTCTCCTTGAGCATTTATTAAATATTCACCATTAAAAACATTTTCTCCAGTTCCAGCATCACGTGTAAAACAAACACCTGTACCCGAATTGTCGCCCATATTTCCATATACCATAGCTTGTACATTCACAGCCGTTCCCCAATCTTCTGGATACCCATGCATATTTCTGTAGTAAATAGCTCTATTACCATTCCAACTATTAAAAACTGCTATAATGGCTCCCCAAAGTTGATCCCAAGGATTTATCGGAAAATCATGTCCTGTTTGTTTTTTAACAGCATCTTTAAAATCATAAACTAAATCTTTTAAATCTTGAATAGAAAATTCTGTATCTAAATAAATACCTCTTTTCTCTTTAAGGTTTTCCATGATTTCTTCAAACGGATCAATATCTTCTTTTGAAGCAGGCTTCATTCCTAAAACCACTCCGCCATACATTTGAATAAAACGTCGGTAAGAATCCCAAGCAAAATGTTCGTTTTTAGTTTTTATTGCTAATCCTAAAACAACCTCATCGTTTATACCAAGATTTAAAACAGTATCCATCATCCCAGGCATAGAAACCCTTGCGCCAGAACGCACAGACACCAGTAACGGATTATTTTTGTCGCCAAATTTAGTTCCCATTAACCTTTCAATATTTACAATAGACGCTTCCACCTCTTCTTTTATCATGCTTAAAACAGCCTCTTCTCCAAGTAAATTATAATCTGTACAAACTTCTGTAGTAATCGTAAATCCTGGTGGAACAGGAATACCTATGGCACTCATTTCTGCTAAATTTGCCCCTTTACCACCTAGTAAATTTTTCATTTCACTATTTCCGTCAGCCGATTTATTTCCAAATCTGTAAACTCTTGTTTTTGCTTCTTCTAGTAGTTCCATAATATTTATAGTTAATAGATTTTGCCTTCATTTAAAACTCTAATAAAAATTTATGAATTTCAATTTTAGACTATCTATAAAACTATATTACAATCACATGATTTTCAATGATATAAATCATATAATATATTATTTTTATTTTTTATATAAAAACAAAAACCCCAATTTCAAATAAATGAAATTGGGGTTTTTAGGATTTATAGTTAACCAATTTATGAAGCTTCAGATCTGTTTATCATAATAGCATTCAATTTTTTATACAAACTCTAAATACTGTATTTTTTATTACAAGAAAGATTCAATACCATAACTTCCTCTAAGCATTCCTACTACAAGAACTGCTGCAACGCAAATAATGAGTATAGTCAATGGAATAACTAACCTATCTATAACAGATAACTTCTTAGCTCTATCTTTATCGCCTATTAAACCATTATTATCTAAAAACATAGCTAAAGCCCAAGCCAATACTGGATTTGTTACCATAGCCATAAAAACACAAACTCCGGCAGCTTGTGCACATGAACTTTTTTTAATCATTTGAATACCAGCTTCAATCATAGGTAAAAACACACCAACAAGTAACGCAATACATCTTACTGGCGGCCATACAGCTACATCCATCGGGCTTCCTAAAATAGCAACTGCCATAACCATTAAACCTAGAAGAATAGCTCCTGCTGGAATAGGTCTTTTTGCTATTGCAGCCGGAATTAAATAAGTACCCCAAGATGATGTAATATTACCACCACCAACAGCTGTTCCAACCATTTGTCTGATTGAACACATGGTCATAGTATCATCAACATCCATTAAGACTTTCTCTGATTTCTTTGGGTAATTCATTTCTTGAAAAATACGATGTCCTAAGAAATCTGGCGACCACATTGCTACCGCTAAAATGGCGAAAGGTAAAGACGCAATAAAGTGCTCCATTTTAGGTAAACCTAGCATCCAACCTTCATCTGTACTTCCCCACCAATATGCTGGATTAAGATTTGGCAATCCAATTTCTGTTGTAATTTGAAGATCAAAACCAGCGCCTCCAATTAAAGCAATAGCTAAAGCTAAAATTGCACAAGCAGGAATAGCTAACCAACGCTTATCTATTCGAGCAAGAAAACTGTATAAAATTACTGTAAAACTTAAAATAATTAAGGCTAAATAACCCATAGATCCTGCTTCAACAGCTGTTGATTCAAGTCCCATGCCCCAATTTTGAATGGTTTTAATTTGACTTATTGCTCCCATAAAACCTAAAAAGGTTAATAATCCACCAGCAACGCCTTTACTTGTTAAATTTACTAAGCGAGATCCACCTTTAAAATAACTAAGTAAGAGTCCAAATACACCAATTAAGATTGCTAAAGCTAAAGGGTGCGCTCCTGCTAAAGCAATTGTTGCAATAAGCGGAATCATAGGTCCATGATTACCTGCTAAATTTGCTCTAGGATTAAAAAACCCAGAAGCCAAAATAACAAACAAAAAGGCAGGAATTATCATCTCCACTCTAGATACCTCAATAGCAAATTCCTTCCCTAGTGTAATGTGATCCCAAGCTTCGGTTAAACCGTTAGCCCAAGCCATCATTACTGACGAATACATAGCTATAATACCAAGAGTTCCTGCAAGTGCTGGCACTAAATCTTCCCATTCAAACCTAAAATCTCTTCCTGGAAGATTTAATTTGAATCTTTTAGGTTTCATTATTTGCAATTCATGATCTAGGTAATCTGATCGACTCTCAAAATCTGAAGCCGGTTTATGCTGTTCTTTATAAGTTTTCATGTATTATTTTTTCGGACGAGAAATTAGTTTGTTACTATTTTTAATTGAAGATACATGGCACTTCTTTATTAAAGAAGCGATAATAAACCCCATGTAAAACCAATAAGGTATTTGTTGTTTTAATTTTTTTTGAATTTATAATGCTAAAAACAGCGTATTAGTTGTGTTTTACTTCTTTAAAGTATTGACTTAAAATTTTTGAAGCAGTAGCAATTTCTTCTTCTGTATTTTCGCGAACATCTTCAAGCTCATATTTCCAACCTAAGGCTTCCCATTTATGAATTCCTAATTTATGGTATGGCTGAATTTCAATTTTTTCTATGGTTTTAAAATCTTTAAAATGATTTCCTAAAACATGTAATAATTCTGGTTTATCTGTGATTCCTGGAATTAACACATATCGTAACCACATTTTTTTACCAGAATCTTCTCTATATTTAGCAAATTTGAGACCTGTATCTTTATTAGGATTACCAGTTATATATTGATAACCTTCTTCAGTCATATGCTTAATATCTAGCATGATTAAATCGGCATAATCATCTAACAACTCCTGTGAAAAATGATTTAATATGCGTCCATTAGTATCAATATTAGTGTGGATTCCTTCTTCTTTTAACCTTTTAAAAAAAGGGATTAAAGCTTTTGCCTGTAATAATGGTTCGCCTCCAGAAACGGTTACGCCTCCTTTTTTCCCAAAATAAGGTTTTGTTTTAAGGACCATTTCAACTAATTCTTCTATAGGATAATCGCTCCCACCATGGGTATCAATAGAATCTGGGTTATGGCAATACAAGCATTTTAACTTACATCCTTGCAAGAATATAACCATTCTAATACCTGGACCATCATGTGTTCCAAAGCTTTCAATAGAATGTACTCTTAAAAAATTTGCTTGAGTTTCGATAAGGCAGTGTTTTAAAAATTAACATCTGATAGAAAAGCTAAAAAACTTCATCTATCAGATGCTTAAAATTATTTAAATAATTAATTACATTGATTTGTGGAACGAACGGTTTATAACATCTAACTGTTGCTCTCTAGTTAATCGAACAAAGTTTACCGCATATCCCGATACTCTAATAGTTAATTGAGGATACTCTTCTGGACGCTCCATAGCATCTAATAAGGTTTCTTTATTTAATACATTCACATTTAAGTGTTGTGCATTTTTAGAAAAATAACCATCTAGAATGGTTCCTAAATTTTCTATACGTTCTTCTTGGTTAGCACCTAAAGATTTTGGTACCATTGAGAAGGTATTTGAAATACCATCTTGAGAATCGGTATATTTAATTTTAGAAACCGAGTTTAAAGAAGCAATCGCTCCTTGTGTATCACGACCGTGCATTGGATTTGCTCCTGGTGCAAAAGGAACACCTTTAGCTCTACCGTCTGGAGTCGCTCCAGTTTTCTTACCGTATGCAACATTAGATGTAATAGTTAATACAGACATTGTTGGTTCTGCGTTTTTATAAACAGGTAGTTTCTTTAATTCATTATTAAAATCTGCTACTGCATTTACAGCCAATTCATCTACACCGTCAACATCATTTCCGTATTTAGGAAACTCGCCGTCAATTACGAAATCTACTGCTAATCCTTCTTCGTTTCTAACTGGTTTTACTTTAGCGTATTTAATAGCTGAAAGCGAATCGGCAACAATTGATAATCCGGCAATACCATAAGCAATATTTATACTTGGATTTGTATCAATTAAAGCCATTTGAGCTTTTTCGTAGTAATATTTGTCATGCATGTAATGAATAATATTCATAGAATCATTATAAACACGAGCCACTTCTTTCATAGCCACTTTAAAGTTAGCCATTACTTTATCGAAGTCTAAATATTCATCTGTATATTCTGGAATACCTTCAACCATTAAAGTTCCTGTATTTTCGCATCGTCCAGCATTAATAGCTAATAATAAGGTTTTAGCTAAGTTGGTTCTTGCTCCAAAAAACTGAATAGATTTTCCTAATTCTTGGTAAGAAACACAACAAGCAATTCCGTAATCATCAGATCCACGATTCGTTCTCATTAATTCATCATTTTCAAACTGAATTGAAGACGTATCAATAGAAACTTTTGCACAATAATCTTTAAAATTTTGTGGTAATGCTTCAGACCAAAGAATCGTAATATTTGGTTCTGGTGATGGTCCTAGATTATATAAGGTATTTAAGAATCTAAATGATGTTTTAGTTACTTTAGTTCTACCATCTGAAAACATACCTCCAATAGCTTCTGTTACCCATGTTGGATCTCCAGCAAAAATCTCATTATATGCTTCCATTCTTAAATGACGAACCATACGCAATTTCATAACAAACTGGTCGATATATTCTTGAGCTTCTACCTCTGTAATGATGCCTTCTTCTAAGTCATTCTGAATATATATATCTAAAAATGTTGATACATTTCCTAAAGACATAGCTGCACCATCTTGTTCTTTAACCGCAGCTAAATACCCCATATAGGTCCATTGTACAGCTTCTTGAGCATTTTCAGCAGGTCGACCTAGATCTAAATTATATTTAGCACCTAACTCAATAATTTCTTTTAATGATCTAATTTGCTCTGCAACTTCTTCACGTAAACGAATAACAGCCTCAGTCATTGGTCCTCCCAAGTTTTCTAAATCTGCTTTCTTTGCTTCAATTAAGAAATTGATTCCGTAAAGAGCAATACGACGGTAATCTCCAATAATTCTACCTCTTGCATAGTTATCTGGCAACCCAGTTAAAAATCCTAATGATCGGAATTTTTTTATTTCTGTAGTATAGGCATCAAAAACACCATCATTATGAGTTTTAACAAACTTGGTAAACAAATCTGTTAATGCATCATTTGGCTTCACACCATGTTCTGACAATGCTTTTTGAACCACTTTAAAACCTCCAAAAGGTTTCATCGTTCTCTTTAATAATTCATCTGTTTGAAGACCAACAATTACTTCATTTTCTCTATCAATATAACCCGCACTAAAGGCATTAATAGTAGAAATTGTTTCAGTATCAACAGATAGTACACCATTATTTTTTTGTTCTTTTTGTGTTGCGCTTTTACATATATCCCATAATTTTTCTGTTTTCACACTTGGACCAACTAAAAATTGGTCATCTCCACTATATGGGGTAATATTATTTATAACAAAATCTCTAACATCGACTTGTTTTGTCCAAAGTCCACTTTTAAATTTTTTAACTTCCATTTTTACCTTAATTATCAATTACGAATATTAATTTATTCTTACTGCATCAAAAGTAGAATTAACCTTTAATCTTAAAGCTGATATATATCAGCTTTAATCTCCCTAAACACCTTCTACTAAAGGATTACTTTACGAAAACGTTTGAAATATGATAATTGAAAAATTAAAAATATTTACTTTTTTTATATTATTTTAAATAGGGTTAATATTGTATAGTTTTTAGCTAATACAGAATATATAAAAATTACTTTTTTCATTTTTTTTCATATAAAAAAGACCTCTAAATTATATTTTTTTCACATAATTTAATATCTTCCAACCATAACACTAAAAAAAGCGCTATCAATTTAGTGATTTGAAAATCCTATTTAATTTCATACTTTGCATAACTAGAAACTCATCAAATAATAATGGCAGACATTACTAGGATTTTTGATTTTCCATATCATCAGCTAGAAAACCATAGCTTAGAAAAAGCGTTTTCAACTAAATATAATGGTGAATGGAAATCGACATCTACACAAGAATATGTTGATAAAGCTAATATGATAAGTCGGGCTTTACTAAAACTAGGAATTAATAAGCATGATAAAATTGCTGTTATATCCTCTACTAATAGAACAGAATGGAATATTGTAGACATTGGAGTACTTCAGGTAGGTGCTCAAAACATTCCTATTTACCCGACTATTTGTGCCGAAGATTATGAGTATATAATTAATCATAGTGAATCTATTTATTGTTTTGTTTCAGATGAGGAAGTTTTAGAAAAAGTAAACAAGATAAAATCTAAAACAAAACTTAAAGACGTTTATTCTTTTGATAAAATAAAAGGCTGCAAACACTATTCTGAATTATTAGAACTTGGTACATCTGATGAAAATCAAAAAGAAGTTGAAGCAAGAAAAAATGCTGTTAAACCAAATGAATTAGCGACTATTATTTATACATCAGGAACAACAGGAAAACCAAAAGGGGTTATGTTATCTCATAATAATATTGTTTCTAATGTGTTATCTGCTCAAAAAAGATTCCCGTTATCTCATGGTGAACGTGCACTTAGTTTTTTACCAATATGTCATATTTTCGAACGTGTATTTACCTATCTATATCAATATGGCAGCATAGAAACTTATTATGCCGAAGCTATAGACAAAATAGGTGATAATGCTAAAGAAATAAAACCAGCAACTATGACTGTGGTTCCTAGACTCATAGAAAAGGTTTATGAGAAAATAATGGAAAAAGGAACGAATCTAACCGGTATTAAAAAGAAATTATTCTATTGGGCTGTAGCATTAGGTTCCGATTTTAAACCATATAAAAAAAATGGTTGGTTTTATGAGCTACAACTAAAACTTGCCAGAAAACTCATTTTTAGCAAATGGCAAGCAGCATTGGGTGGCAACATCGTATTTATGGCTTCTGGAAGTGCTGCGCTTCAACCAAGATTAGGAAGGATTTTTGGTGCAGCCAAAATGCCTATTATGGAGTGTTACGGCCTTACAGAAACTTCTCCTGGTGTTTCAGCCAGTGATGTGCGAAATAATAATTGGAAAATTGGTTATGTAGGCAAAGTCATTGACGGTGTAGAAGTTAAAATTGCAGAAGACGGTGAAATTTTAGTGAAAGGTCCAAACATTATGATGGGTTATTATAAAGACATAGAAAAAACAGCAAGCGTTATGACTGGCGATTATTTTCATACTGGGGATATAGGAGAAATAGATGCAGAAGGTTTTTTAAAAATAACAGACCGAAAAAAGGAAATGTTTAAAACCTCTGGCGGAAAATATGTAGCACCTGCTTTACTTGAAAACAAATTTAAACAATCGCGGTTTATAGATCAAATCATGGTTATAGGAGAAGGTGAAAAAATGCCTGCTGCTTTAATTCAAATAAATTATGAATTTGTTAAAGAATGGGCAAGACGCCATAATATAGATTATATATCAGACGCCAATATTATTACCAACCCTAAATTAATAGAACGTATTCAAGAAGAAATTGATGCGGCAAACAAAAGTTTTGGAAAATGGGAGCAAATAAAAAAGTTTGAAATAACACCCGATGTTTGGTCTATTGATGCAGGGCATTTAACGCCTACAATGAAAATGAAGCGTAAAGTTATAAAATCTATATACCACGATCTTATTGAAAAAATATACAGATCTTAATCTTAAAGAATCTTTATTTTTTTCAAAGCATTTATTCTTCTAATAATAAGTATTAAATTTTACTTCATTTATTATGCATGCATAATAAATTTTCTTATATTTGAGGACACCAACCCTCTCAATATGAAAGATAAAACAATTGATTATGTTCTTAGAACGACATGGCTTACCGTTCAAAAAATGTATAATGAAGAAGCGTCAAAAATTGATAGCACCATGGCTACAGGGTTTACATTATTAAGCATAGACCCAGAAAAAGGAACACCTTCAACAGCATTAGGTCCTAAAATGGGTATGGAGGCAACAAGCTTAACTCGCATACTCAAGACCATGGAAAAAAAGAAGTTAATAGAACGACACCCAAACCCAGAAGATGGCAGAGGTGTTATTATACGCTTAACAGAATTTGGTCGTGAAAAAAGGGACTTTTCAAGAGATAAAGTTTTAATATTTAACGATACTATTAGAAATAATGTATCGGAAGAACAATTAAACCATTTCTATGAAGTAGCTGAAATTATAAACGATATGGTTACAAATAAGAAAATATACAATCAAAAAGATTAGTTAGTTTTAAAAAAGATGAGCAAACGAATAATTAAAAAAGTAGCCATTATTGGTTCTGGAATTATGGGAAGCGGTATCGCTTGTCATTTTGCTAATATTGGAGTTGATGTACTATTACTAGATATTGTTCCAAGAGAACTTAATGATAAAGAAAAAGCTAAAGGCTTAACTTTAGAAGACAAGATGGTTAGAAATCGTTTAGTAAACGATGCATTAGCAGCGTCTTTAAAATCAAAGCCCTCCCCTATTTATCATCAAAAATTCGCTAATAGAATTACTACTGGAAACCTTGAAGACGACATTTCTAAAGTAGCTCATGTAGATTGGATAATGGAAGTCGTTGTAGAACGACTTGACATAAAAAAACAAGTTTTTGAAAATCTTGAAAAATATAGAACTCCAGGTACTTTAATAACCTCAAATACTTCCGGAATTCCTATTCATTTTATGAGCGAAGGACGATCAGAAGATTTTCAAAAACATTTCTGTGGCACACACTTTTTTAACCCAGCACGGTATTTAAAATTATTCGAAATTATACCAGGTCCCAAAACAGATGCTTCGGTACTAGATTTTTTAAATGGTTATGGCGAACAATTTTTAGGAAAAACATCAGTTATAGCAAAAGACACGCCCGCTTTTATAGGTAACCGTATTGGGATTTTTAGTATCATGAGTTTATTTCATGCTATTAAAGATATGGGCTTAACTATTGAAGAAGTCGATAAATTAACAGGACCAGTTATTGGCAGACCAAAATCGGCCACCTTTCGTACTGTTGATGTTGTTGGTTTAGACACTTTAGTGCATGTAGCCAATGGTATAGCTGAAAACTGTAAAGCAGACGAACAATTAGAATTGTTTAAACTGCCTGAATTCATCAATACCATGATGAAAAATAAATGGCTAGGAAGTAAAACTGGACAAGGTTTTTATAAAAAGCAGGTTACTGCTGATGGCAAAAAAGAAATTCTTTCATTAGATTTAAATACTTTAGAATACCGATCGGCACAAAAAGCAAAATTTGCAACTTTAGAATTAACCAAACAAGTAGATAAGGTTGTTGACCGTTTTAAAATTCTAGTAAATGGAAAAGATAAAGCAGGTGATTTTTACAGAAAGAGCTTTGCTGCTTTGTTTGCTTACGTTTCAAACAGAATCCCAGAAATAACAGACGAATTATATAAAATTGATGATGCCATGAAAGCTGGCTTTGGATGGGAACATGGGCCTTTCCAAATTTGGGATGCTATTGGTATTGAAAAAGGTATTGAAATAATGAAAACCGAAGGTTTAGAACCTGCTGCTTGGGTAAACGATATGCTAGCTTCTGGAAGCCATTCCTTTTATACCATAAAAGATGGAGCAACGTATACCTATGATATTCCGAAGAAAACACAAGAAAAAATTCCAGGTCAGGATGCCTTCATTATATTAAATAATATTAGAAAATCGAATGAAGTCTTTAAAAATTCAGGTGTTGTAATTGAGGATTTAGGAGATGGTATTTTAAACTGTGAATTCCAATCTAAAATGAATACTATTGGCGGTGATGTGCTAGCAGGATTAAATAAAGCGATAGATTTAGCTGAAAAAAATTATCATGGATTAGTTATTGGTAATCAAGCTGCAAACTTCTCGGTTGGTGCTAATATTGGTATGATTTTCATGATGGCAGTCGAGCAAGAATATGACGAATTAAATGCTGCTATTAAATACTTTCAAGATACCATGATGCGTATGCGTTATTCAGCAATTCCAACCATTTCTGCACCTCATGGCATGACGCTAGGTGGTGGATGTGAATTGTCAATGCATGCCGATAAAGTAGTGGTAGCTGCCGAAACTTATATTGGTTTAGTAGAGTTTGGAGTTGGTGTGATTCCTGGTGGTGGAGGCTCAAAAGAAATGGCTTTGCGCGCCTCAGATTCCTTTAAAAAAGGCGATGTTGAACTAAACACACTCCAAGAATACTTTTTAACTATTGGTATGGCAAAAGTAGCCACTTCTGCTTATGAAGCTTTTGATATGGGTGTTTTACAAAAAGGGAAAGATGTTGTGGTTGTTAACAAAGACAGACAAATAGCAACAGCTAAAGCGTATGCCAAAATAATAGCAGAAACTGGCTATACACAACCTATAAAACGTAAGGATGTAAAAGTACTTGGAAAACAAGCTTTAGGCATGTTTTTAGTAGGAACCGATGCTATGGAAGCTTCTAGATTTATTAGCGAACACGATCATAAAATCGCCAATAAACTAGCTTATGTAATGGCTGGTGGTGATTTATCAGAACCCACATTAGTAAGCGAACAATACTTATTGGATTTAGAACGAGAAGCATTCTTAAGTTTATGTACAGAACGTAAAACGCTAGAAAGAATACAACATATGCTAAAAACAGGAAAACCATTAAGAAACTAAAGAAAATGAAACAAGCATATATAGTAAAAGCATACAGAACAGCCGTTGGAAAAGCACCAAGAGGAGTATTCCGCTTTAAACGTGCAGACGAATTAGGTGCAGAAACCATCCAGCACATGATGAAAGAATTACCTAATCTTGACGTCTCTAGAATTGACGATGTTATTGTTGGTAATGCGATGCCTGAAGGTGCACAAGGTTTAAACATGGCTCGATTTATTTCGCTAATTGGATTAAACTCTGTTGATATCCCTGGAGTAACCGTAAACCGTTTTTGTTCATCTGGTATTGAAACCATTGGTATTGCTACTGCTAAAATACAAGCAGGAATGGCAGATTGTATTATTGCTGGCGGATCTGAAAGCATGAGTTCTGTCCCTATGACAGGTTTTAAACCCGAACTAAATTATGATACAGTAAAAGCTGGTCATGAAGATTATTATTGGGGTATGGGAAATACAGCTGAAGCCGTAGCAAATCAATTTAAAGTCTCTCGTGAAGACCAAGACACATTTGCTTATAATTCACACATGAAAGCTTTAAAGGCACAAGCCGAAAACAGGTTTCAAGATCAAATAGTTCCTATACATGTTGAACAAACTTACATTGATGAAAACGGTAAAAAAACAACGAAATCCTACATTGTTACGAAAGATGAAGGTCCTCGTGCAGGTACAAGCTTAGAAGCTCTAGCAAAACTGCGTCCTGTTTTCGCTCAAGGCGGAAGTGTGACTGCTGGAAATTCATCACAAATGAGTGATGGCGCTGCCTTTGTTATGGTAATGAGTGAAGACATGATTAAAGAATTAAATTTAGAACCCATTGCACGATTGGTTAATTATGCAGCAGCAGGTGTAGAACCCCGTATCATGGGCATTGGCCCTGTAAAAGCCGTTCCAAAAGCATTAAAACAAGCAGGTTTAAAACAAAATGATTTAGATCTTATTGAACTTAATGAAGCCTTTGCTTCTCAATCTTTAGCAGTCATTAGAGAGTTAAATTTAAACCCAGATATCGTTAATGTAAATGGCGGTGCTATTGCATTAGGGCATCCCCTTGGCTGTACGGGAGCTAAATTATCCGTCCAACTTTTTGATGAAATGAGAAAACGGAATATGCAAGGAAAATACGGTGCAGTTACCATGTGTGTCGGTACAGGTCAAGGTGCATGTGGGATTTTTGAATTTTTAAACTAATGCCCACCTAACCTCATCAAAAAGAAGGAAATAATTACAGAAAAACAGAAAATTTAAAACAAAGTTTAACTAAAAACACACCCCATAACAGTTCTTCCCCTTTGGGGGAGTTAGAGGGGGCTCATTATGGCAAAAGATTTATTACGAGGCGGTCAATTCTTAGTTAAAGAAACAAACTGCGAAGACATTTTTACACCGGAAGATTTTAATGAGGAACAACTCATGATGAAAGAAGCTGTCACAGAATTTGTAGACAGAGAGCTTTGGCCAAATAAAGCGCGCTTTGAAGCAAAAGATTATGCTTTAACTGAATCTTGTATGCAAAAAGCAGGAGAAATGGGATTCTTGAGTGTTTCTGTACCTGTTGAATATGGCGGCATGGGTATGGGTTTTGTAGACACCATGCTTGTTTGCGACTATATTTCTGGAGCCACAGGTTCATTTAGCACAGCCTTTGGCGCACATACAGGGATTGGAACCATGCCTATTACTTTATATGGCACCGAAGAACAAAAACAAAAATATGTACCAAAATTGGCGACTGGCGAATGGTTTGGCTCATATTGTTTAACCGAACCTAGTGCTGGTAGTGATGCCAATTCTGGAAAAACAAAAGCTGTTTTATCTGCTGATGGAAAATCGTATAGCATTACGGGGCAGAAAATGTGGATTTCAAATGCTGGATTTTGTAGCTTAATGATTGTTTTTGCGCGTATTGAAGATGATAAAAATATTACTGGTTTTATTGTTGAATATGACTCCAATACCCCAAATGGGATAACTATGGGAGAGGAAGAACATAAATTAGGAATTCGTGCCTCTTCTACACGTCAAGTATTTTTTAATGACACTATAGTACCTGTTGAAAATATGCTTTCTACAAGAGGAAACGGATTTAAAATTGCTATGAACGCCTTAAACGTAGGTCGAATAAAATTAGCAGCAGCCTGTTTAGATGCACAACGTCGTACCATTAGTGAATCTGTAAAATATGCGAATGAACGCATTCAATTTAAAACACCTATTTCTAGTTTTGGAGCTATTCGTCAAAAAATAGCAGAAATGGCAACCAATTGTTGGGTAGGTGAAGCCGCAAGTTATCGTGCAGCTAAAAACATAGAAGACCGTATAGAATTACGACAAAATAATGGAAAAGACACACACCAGGAAGCCGAACTAAAAGGTGTTGAAGAATATGCCATAGAATGTTCTGTTTTAAAAGTTGCTGTTTCTGAATTCACACAACATTGTACTGATGAAGGCATTCAGATTTTTGGAGGCATGGGCTTTTCTGAAGATACCCCAATAGAATCGGCATGGAGAGATGCTCGTATTTCAAGAATTTACGAAGGTACCAACGAAATAAACCGTATGCTAAGTATTGGAATGCTTATTAAAAAAGCCATGAAGGGTCATGTCGATTTACTAGGACCAGCTACTGAAGTTGCCAATGAGCTTACAGGTATCCCTTCTTTTGAAACACCAGATTATTCAGAATTATTTTCAGAAGAAAAAAGTATTATTAAAAATCTTAAAAAATTATTTTTAATGGTATCTGGAGCTGCTTTACAAAAATATGGAGAGAAAATTGAACAACATCAACAACTTATGCTAGCGGCCTCCGATATTTTAATTCAAATATACTTAGCAGAATCGGCTATTTTACGTGCTGAAAAAATGGCTAAAAAAGAAGGTGAAGAAAATGCAGTAGAACAAATAGCAATGGCTAAATTAAACCTATTTCATGCCATTGATGTTATTGAAACAGCTGGAAAACACTCCATTATTTCGTTCTCTACAGGAGATGAACAACGCATGATGCTTATGGGCTTAAAACGTTATATAAAATATGTAAATATGCCTAATATTATAGAGCTAAGAAATATTATTGCAAACAAAGTAATTAAAGAAAACAAATACTGTTTTTAATAAAAGGAAAGTGACTAATTCAATTTTAAAAGCGTTTCAGGATTTGCTTCTGAAACGCTTTTTTTTTTAAGTTTTGAATTTTAGTAAAACCTCTAATAATGATTTAAAAGAATGGGAATCAAGAAGAGTAAACCATAGATTTTCTATTTAAAAAATAACAAAACATAAATATTATTATTGAAGGCATGATTTTTGAAATTTAATGATATTAAAATAATAAATTTTAACAAACATTTAATAACTTTTAAAATGTTTTACAATTAATTTATTGACAAATAAAAAATGAAATGAAATACCGCTTTTTATCACTTATAATTTTATTGATATTTTCTTATACATCTGTAAAAGCACAAGAATTACTCTCCGAAAAAAACAATTTCACACATCAAGACACATTAAGAGGAACCATAACCCCAGAACGATCTTGGTGGGATTTAACGTATTATCATTTAGATATTAAAGTAAACCCAGATGAGAAATATATTTCAGGAAAAAACACCATTCAATATAAAGTTTTAGAAAACAATTCTGTCATGCAAATTGATTTGCAATCGCCTTTAAAAATCACGAAGGTGACACAAAATCGAGACACATTGCAAGTTATTGATGATGGTAATGCACATTTTATCAAACTAAAAAGCAAACAAGCTATAGGAAGCATTCAATCTCTAGATGTTTATTACGAAGGCAACCCAAAGGAAGCTATTAAGGCTCCATGGGATGGTGGGTTTTCATGGAAAAAAGACACAAACGGTAATCATTTTGTCGCCACCTCATGTCAAGGATTGGGTGCTAGTGTTTGGTGGCCTTGTAAAGACCATATGTATGATGAAGTAGATAGCATGCTTATAAGTGTTAATGTGCCTTCAAAATTAATGAACGTATCTAATGGGCGTTTAAGAAAAGTGGAACAAATTGGTGACACGAAAACATACTCTTGGTTTGTAGATAACCCTATTAATAATTACGGTGTGAATGTTAATATTGGAGATTACACCCATTTCTCTGAAGTTTTTGATGGTCAAGGCGGACATTTGGATATGAATTATTATGTTTTAAAAAGTAATCTTGAAAAAGCAAAAAAACAATTTAAAGATGCCCCTAGAATGATGAAAGCTTTTGAGCATTGGTTTGGTCAATACCCATTTTATAAGGATGGTTTCAAACTTGTAGAAGTGCCTTATTTAGGAATGGAGCATCAGAGTTCGGTTACCTACGGAAACCAATACAAACAAGGCTATTTAGGAAGAGATTTATCGGGGACTGGCTGGGGTTTAAAGTTCGATTTTATTATTATTCACGAATCTGGACATGAGTGGTTTGCCAACAACATAACCTATATTGACATTGCAGATATGTGGATTCATGAAAGTTTCACAAATTATTCTGAAAATTTATTCGTAGAATATTATTACGGTAAACAAGCTGGTGCAGAATATGTTATTGGTACGCGTAAAGACATAAAAAATGACCGTCCAATTATTGGGCATTACAATGTAAACAAAGAAGGTTCTGGAGATATGTATCCTAAAGGCGGAAACATGTTACACACCCTAAGACAACTTGTTAAAGATGATGAAAAATGGCGTCAAATTTTACGTGGCTTAAACACAACATTTTATCATCAAACCGTAAGTACCCTACAAATTGAAAATTATTTAAGTGAAGAAACAGGGATTGATTTAACCGAGTTTTTTAATCAGTATTTAAGAGACATTAGAATACCTACTTTAGAATATTCAATTAATAAAAAAGAATTAAAATACAGATGGACTAATATTGTTGAAGGATTTGATATGCCTGTCCAAGTAGTAATTGATGATAAAGAACAATGGTTATTTCCTGAAAATGATTGGAAAACATTAAAATTAGAAAACAATATAGTGACCTTTACAGTAGATAAGAATTTCTATATAGAAACTAAGAAACTCTAATTTCTTTGGTTAAATGATGAGACAATAGACAAAAAAAAACAATTTAAGGATTTATAAAAGCATCTATTTTAGCAGAACTGATGTTGGGATTAGCGCCATCCTCTTGCGCAACAAGTGCCCCTACTGCACAAGCAAAGGTTATAGCCTCTTGTGGATTTATATTATTTAATAGTTTACTTATTAGCGAACCTAAAAAAGAATCTCCAGCACCAACCGTATTGGCAACTTTTATTTGATAACCACTATTATAATAAAGCTTACCATCATAAAGCAAAACCGCTCCGTGCGCTCCTTTAGTAACACAAACATGTTTGGTATTTGTTTTATCTGCTATGTAATTTAAATTTTGCTCTAAGGAATTATATTGGGACCCCATACTTTTACTTACTTCATAAAGTTCATCATCATTAAACTTAATAAAGTCTGCTTTATTCATAAGATACAAAAGAACTTCTTTTGAATAATAAGGAGGTCGTAAATTAAGATCAAACACTTTATATTTAGCTAATTCTATAAGTCTATAAAGTGTATCTCTAGAAACCTCATCTCTGGTAATTAAGCTCCCAAAAACAAAAGCGTCAGACATTTTTACAGCAGCTATAGAAGCTTTTGTTAGAGTTATTTTATCCCAAGCTCGTGGGTATTTAATTTCATACGATGCAGAACCTTTATCATTTAAAATGACTTTAACCTCGCCTGTTTCAAATGTATCAATAACCTGAATACAACTTATATTTAAATTATTCTCTAAAAGGAAATCTATAAGTTTATTACCTAAATCATCATTTCCAACAGCACTAATCATTGTCACATCATTATTGAAAGATGCTGACCGAAGTGCCACATTTAATGGAGCGCCTCCTATTTTCTTATATGTTGGAAAAATATCCCATAAAACTTCGCCAAAACAAACGATGTTAGCCATAAATTTGATTTTAATAATTATAATTCATCTTTCTTTTTTTAGTAAAAAAGATTAGACTCCATGGTTTGCTGATTAATTGAACTTTTAAAAACTTCTATCATACGTTTGGCAATACCTGTCCAACCAAAATTACGACGTGCAAAACGAGCCCCTTCAACAGATAGTTCATTTCGCATTTTAGGGTATAAAAGCGGCATAGCCATCATAGCTCCAAACTCAACAGGTCTGTGAGGGTCTGCAAACAAGGCTTGATTACCAAAATCAATCAAATCGTACAATCCACCATGAACAGTAATAACACTTGGTGTACCGCATGCCATAGCTTCAATAGCAACCATTCCAAAAGGTTCATATCGAGATGGCATAGCAAAAATATTGGCAGATCTGTATACGTTTGCTAAATCTTCATCGGCAATATAATTTTTCCATTTTATTTTATCCATAACACCAAGCTCTGTTGCCAATTTCTTAAGGGTTGCTACACCTTCATCATCTTGATCAGATTGATCACTACCAATAGCGGCAACTAATCTAGCTTCAGGACAAAGGTCAAAAACAGTCGGCAACGCTTTTATTAAAAGATCATACCCTTTATTATGTGCCATTCTCCCTAATGTTAAGATATCTGTAGGATGAATATCGTACTTGACCCGAATTTTATCATTTTCTTTTGAAGGTACTGGAAAAAAACGATTTTCGTCAATTCCAGGAGGAATCATAGTACAGTTTTTTGGTAATACATCATATTGCTTAGTCAACAAATCTACTTGTGGCAGCGTTGTCGCAATAACATGATTACACATTTGATACACAAAGTATTCTTTTCGAATACGCTCTTTAAAACGATACGTTTTCTCCATCACCTTTTCATCCATATCACTTCCCATAGTATGTTGTTTCCACCAACCCACTGAATGTGGTGTATGCACATGAGATACGCCTAACTCTTCAGCTATCTTTTGTCCTGCCCAACCGGCATCCCAATAATGTGAATACACAACATCGTATTTTTTACCTTCTTTTTTTATGGCTGCCAAACAATTAGTAACAAACTTTTTTAAGTGGTCGTGCATATCTTCTTTTCGGATAAACTTTTTTCCTCCAAAAGGAATACGCCATACACTATAATTTTCATCTACATGATCGTACTCAGGTTGATTTTCAAATTGACGTGTGACTAAATCTACTTTTTTTCCAAGTCTACTAAAACGTTCAGCAAGTTCTAAAACATAAACAACTTGTCCTCCTGTATCTGGTTTTCCTAATTCTGCATTGGCTCCTACATATCCATGTAAAGAGATCATTAATATTGATTTCATATGTTTAAATTTATTGTTTTATTTTAGGTTATCTGTGATTTGTCATGAAACTTATTGATTCATATCATTACGTATTAAAGCTCATTTCATAGTTCTATATTTTAGTCAGTTTATTTATTATATGTAAGTCATTACAAGCAGAAATATATTGAGCAGCAGACCAAGCCTGATATGCTTTACCCATAGCTTTACCAGTGGTACCATGTGCCCACTCGGTAAATTCCCATTCTTCTGTTAATCCTTCTTTATTTATTAGCGCTAATTTGTATAATTCTGAAATTGCAACATCTCTAAGACCTAGTTTGTTAATAAACTTAACCCAGAACCCTCCAACAAAAGGCCAAATCCCACCATTGTGATAATGATTTGGTAAATTCAGTAAATTAACCGTATAGTATGGTTTCCAATCCGGATCTCCTGGAGTTACAACAGGATACACATTAGAAACAGGATACGGATCGTTAACACCAACACCTAGCATAAACTTAAAGGTTTGATGTGCCTTTTCAGCATCAACAGCGCCATGTAAAAAGGCTAATACATTACCAAACACATCACAACGCCAACTAAAGTCGAATGGTGTTGTTTGTGCAATTAAATAAGGGGTATCTCCGAGTGTAAACTGGCGTTCGGCAAAAGACACCGATTGAAACAATTTTTGCTGTGTTGAAGGCCAGAAGTTTTGCAATATTTCTTTTTTAATAACTTGCGACCATCTTATATGTTCACCAGCTTCTTCATAATCACCTAACATTTCTAACATTCGCCCGAAACATACATTAGCACGATACCAAAGAATTTCATCATAAAGAATATTATAACTTCCTCCAAACAAATCGGTCCAATCTCCAGCTTCAGGAATTTCTAAAAGCGCATCATTATTACTATCATGCGCCCCTAACCAACGCATGGTTTCTTTGATTTCTGAAATATATTTTCGAAGAAATTTTATATCCTTTGTTACATTAACATATTCGTAAAAAGCAATAACTACCCAAATACCACTATCAATAGAACAGATACCTCCTACCCCAGAATAATCTGGCACATTATCTTTTATACGTACATTTGATGGTATCTGTCCATTACGAGAAACATGCTCAAATAATGTAATTAACGTTTGACGTTGACATTGATGAATTTCTTCATCATTTATAAGAGATAAAGACCCTATTACTGTTATAGCTCCATCTCGAGCCCAAACGCTATGATAATTTTCATCGGTTCCGTTAGGCACATTATCTTTTATCGAACAAGCCGAAAAACCTAAGGGTGTTATATTCTTTCTTAATGCTTCAACCGCTTTATCATAACCCTCTCTTATTAATTCTAATTTTTCATTATCATCTTCATCGGCTATATTATTTAATTCCTGTTGAATAATATAATCATCGGTATGATTGTCTTCACTTGTTATTATGGCATCTTCAGGTAATATCCCATAATATATAAGTCCTTCAATAACGCCATCGCCATGATCTCCTTCGGCATGATACATCTCTCTATGCTTAGTAAACCTATAAAGTTCTTCATGTGCATTGGCTACTACAATACCTCTAATACCATCCATATTAAACATAGCCGAATCATTTCCGCTATCTCCAGCAACGACAACATTATCAGCCTTTAAATCTAATTTTTTAAGCAACCACTGTAATGCATTGCCTTTATTTGCCCATTTAGGAAGTATATCTAAAAATTTCTCTCCAGAATACACAACATTAATATGCATGTTTGCGTCTGCAAAATTTTGCTCTATACTTGATATTAATTCTTGAGTAGCATCATGAAAAAAGTAACTTCTTTTATATGAATGCTGAAACTTAGTTGGTTGCTCGCTAATTGGATGCTCTATACTTTGTATAACTTCCTCAACCCTTGTTAAATCCCACCCATCATCTAGCACATCGTTAAACTCTTTAACAATACATTTATTATTAAAATCATAAATAAGAGTACCAACTCCAGCAACTATATAATCTGGTTTGGGTAAAACACCTTTTTTTATAAGATTAAGAACATCGTCTATTAATCGCCCAGTATTATAAGTAAGTAAAACATCTGTTTTTGTTTTGTATTTATTCCAGGTTTTATGAAAGTTACTTTTATGCGTATGAAAATCAATTAATGTGTTATCAATATCAAAAGAAAGAAGCTTTATATTTGATTGATTTCTATCTTTAATTTTATTCATATTTTTTTATTTTTTTTTGTTGAAGCAAAGTATTGATTTTTCATAATTTAAAGTTTTCATAGCTAACATCCAAAAAAAACAACCTATTCTAATTGTTATTTTTAATGTGATAAACTGAAAGAGGTAGAATAAGAAATTATAAAATATCACCTCCCTTTTTTAAACATTTAGCATTTGAAAAATGTTATTATCGCATAATTTAAGGAATGGTTTTCTAATCGTTTTACACAAAAAAACCATCTTTATTAAATAAAAAAAGGAAGCTAATTGGCTTCCTTTTTTATAATTCTAAATACCGCTTATAAAGCTTCCATAAGGATCTTTAAATTGTACACCCTCTGCAAAACGATGCTTACTTAATTGCTTAAATTCCACTAAAGCCCATAGCACAAATTCTTTTACAAAATAACTATCCTCTATTGTTAAATTAGGTTGATATTTTCCCAATAAATCATCTAAAGGTGAAATAGCATCTAACACGTTTTTATATTCTTCATCTCGTAAATCATCTAGCAATTCAAAACCTTCTTTTTGATTAAAAAACCAAGATATAATATCATCATAAGGACTTTCATCATCTTGTTTTTTAAGTTTTTCAATCTTAGGGAAAAACTCAGGAAATAAACTTTTAACTGCCTCTGCTATTAAATTATAAGCTACAACTGCCGCTCCTTCCTGTTCTCCTTCATAAACCAGTTCTACTTTACCTGTAATAGAAGGAATGATACCAACAAAATCGCTTAAACGTAGTATTGTTATTTCATCTCCAGAAATTAATGCACGTCTTTCTGCTGTACTTAATAAGTTTTCTAAAGCGGTAATGCTTAATCTCGCGCTAACGCCACTTTTAGCATCTACAAATTCATTATCACGAGCTTCAAAAACAATTTGTTCCAATAAATCTCTTGCCAAATCTGGGACTATAACAGTTTGTTTTTGACTTTCTACTAATCGAGCTTCTTGCTCTGTAATAAGTCTAGCTGTTTCTATGTCTACTGGATAGTGTGTTAATATTTGCGATCCAATCCTGTCTTTCAAAGGTGTTACAATACTGCCTCTATTGGTGTAATCTTCTGGATTTGCTGTAAACAAAAATTGAATATCTAATGGTAGTCTCAATTTAAATCCTCTGATTTGAATATCGCCTTCTTGTAAAATATTGAATAAAGCTACCTGAATTCTTGCTTGTAAATCAGGCAACTCATTAATAACAAAAATACAACGATTAGCTCTTGGTATCATGCCATAATGAATGACACGATCATCGGCATAACTTAGCTTTAAATTAGCCGCTTTAATAGGATCTACATCGCCTATAATATCAGCAACTGTTACATCAGGCGTTGCTAATTTCTCGGCAAAACGTTCGCTTCTATGTAACCAAAAAATGGGCGTTTCATCACCTTTTTCTTTAATTAACTCTGTAGCATACCGTGAAATTGGTTTTAAAGGATCATCGTTAATTTCTGAACCTTCTACAACAGGAATATAATCGTCTAATAAATTTAACATTAACCGTGCAAGTCTTGTTTTTGCTTGACCACGCAAACCTAAAAGATTAATATTATGACGTGATAAAATGGCCCGTTCTAATTCAGGAATCACGGTGTTTTCATAACCATGAACGCCTTCAAAAGTGGTTTCTTTATTTTTTATTTTTTGAATTAAATTATCTCTTAATTCATCTTTTATAGATTTTGATTGATAACCTGCATTTTTTAATGCTCCGAGTGTATTTATATTTTCTATTTTCATCTTTTATATTTTAAGATATCTTGACTGCGCTCTATATGACACACTATTTTATCTTTATTTGAGTGACCAACTTTTAACTTATTTTATCCTTTAATTCTTTTTTTCTATTTGTTTCGTAATCTTCAAAAATCATTTCACCCAAACCTTTAAGTCCTGTATAAAATGCTTTTCCTTGATTAGCATAAGTAAACGTTCTAACAAATTGCATTAAGTAACTATCTTGTGCAATCATAAATGTGGTAATAGGTATATGCAAACGACGTGCTTGTTGTGCCATAGCATAACACTTATTAACGATATGTGCATCTAAACCATTACTGTTTTTATAATACTCGCCATTAGGTAAACGCAAACAACTTGGTTTACCATCGGTAATCATAAAAATTTGTTTGTTGGTATTACGCTTACGTCTTAATAAATCCATTGCTAATTGTAATCCAGCTACTGTATTGGTATGATAGGGTCCTACTTTTAAATAGGGCAAATCTTTAATTTCTATTTGCCAAGCATCATTACCAAATACTAAAATATCTAAGGTATCTTTTGGGTAGCGCGTTGTAATGAGTTCTGCAAGTGCCATGGCTACTTTTTTTGCGGGTGTAATACGATCTTCTCCATAAAGAATCATACTATGGCTAATATCAATCATTAACACCGTACTCATTTGAGATTTATGCATGGTATCTTCTACAACCAAATCTTCTTCAGAAAGACTAAAATCACCAATACCATTACTTATCTGAGCATTTTTCAAACTTTCTGTCATCGATACTTTATCTAAAGCATCTCCAAATTGATAGGCTCTAAAATCGCCTGTATGCTCATCTCCTAATCCTGAACTTTTACTTTTATGATTGCCTTGTCCACTACGTTTTATTTTTCCGAAGATATTATCTAAAGCTTGTTGACGAATAGCGCGTTCAGTTTTTGCAGTAATAACTATATCTCCATTACCATCTGGATTTATTTCTTCTTTTATGTAGCCTTTCTTTTTTAGGTCTTCAATAAAATCGTCAATTGTATATTCGGCTGTGGTAAGCTTATATTCTTTATCTAACTCGCGTAACCAATCTATGGCTTCATCAAAATCGCCTGAAGTATGTGTTATTAACTCTTTAAAAATTTCAAAAAGTTTATCAAATGGCGATTGATAAGGTGCTTCATAAGTTTTAAACACGAAGCCTTTTCTATAAGTTTTATTGTTTTTCATAGCTGTATAAAAATACAATATTCTTATACAAGATATAAATTAATGTAATTGGATTTATTTATAGTATAAAAAGTAAATTATATAAAAGCTACTCTACACGCTTTAAACCTTCTAAGTTTTCAATTTTTATTTGTTTTCCAATGGTAGAAATATAGCCTTCTTTTTTAAATTGAGACAACACACGAATAGCAGACTCGGTTGCTGTTCCTACAATGTTAGCAAAATCTTCACGTGATAATAAAATACTTAATGTTTTATCAGGATTAGCACCAAAACTATCATGAATATAAACTAATGTTTCAGCTAAACGTTGACGCACCGTTTTTTGAGCCATATTAACTATAATATTATCGGCTTCTTTTAAATCGTGTGCCATATCTTTTAACACATCAAATGAAAATTTAGAGTTACTTTGTAAATCACTAATTATTTCATTTTTAGGTATAAAACAAACTTCCATATCATTTAAAGCCATGGCTTGCAAATTTGAAGGTTCTTCAGTTATAAGCGACCGCTGACCTAGTAATTGTCCTTTTACAACCATTTTAACAATCTGATCTTTTCCGTTTTCGCTTAATTTTGATAGTTTGCAAATACCTTTTCTAATACAATAAACACCATTTATAATTTCACCTTCTTCAAAAATAATTTCACCTTTTTTAATAACCTTCGATATTTTACATCCAGAAATCCGTATTAACTCTTCTTTATTCAAAGACTTAAGCGAATTAAACTGTTTAATTATGCATTGTTCACACTTTCCCATAACCAATTTGATGTTTTATAAAACTAACTAAAATGCACTGTTAAAAATATTCATTTAATGTAAAACTAAAAAAGGAATATCGGTGTAATAACTTATTTTTGGCACTTTAGGATGAAATAATATTTTTTGAAAATAGTTTAAATTTTTGGCTAACATTGCTATTAGATTTACGTCTCTACTTTTAACAAATTCCTGTATAGCACCTTCTATATGACTTTGAGTTAAAAAGTGAAAACTATGTTCGTTATTATTAAAATAATCATCTAAAAACGCTTTGTTTTTTTGTTGATCTTCATTTAACTCAACCCCATTTCTCTTAATATTTAAAACTCTTACTGCTGCATAACAAGATTCTACAATATCTGTCATGGGTTGTAATGTTTCAGCAGGATAGAAAAACGAAAAATCAGTTGGAAACGCGATCTCTTTCATGGTTACATATTTGGCGTTTTCTGGAACAACTAATGTTGTACATTTTACTTTCGTAATAACGTTCCCTGTGTTACTACCAATTGGAAGTTTATTAATACCTGATGCGCCTCGGGTTCCCATTACAATATAATCTATCTTCTTTTCTGCAACCTGTTTTCTAATAGAATTAATGATAAAATTATTATCCAAAATAGTATAAAA
Organism: Flavobacteriaceae bacterium HL-DH10; assembly: GCA_031826515.1. Classification (NCBI taxonomy): domain Bacteria; kingdom Pseudomonadati; phylum Bacteroidota; class Flavobacteriia; order Flavobacteriales; family Flavobacteriaceae; genus Thalassobellus; species Thalassobellus suaedae. The sequence goes on from CP134536.1 coordinate 698,217, forward strand.
CCTATGCTTTGGGTTTAACTGAGGTCTTTTATTTATGCGTTTAATAGTTTGTTGTAAATGCTTTTTTGAAGAATTTTTTAAAACACTTGAAACCGTATTATCATCAAAAACAGGAGTGTCTTCATGACATGTTAAAACATCTGAAGTGTTAACATGTAATAAATAAAAATTACATGTTGATTTACTAAAAAAACGGAGTGCATACTCAATCGCATTCCATGCGTTTTCAGAAAAATCAGTGGGTATTAATATATTCTTCATGCTTATCTACTTGTAGAAAACAAAAATAAATGCATGAGGCTTAACGAAATATGACCAATATCATAAATCGCCCTATTTTTAACAAATTAGGTAACTTGTTGTAGTTTATTTAAATCTAAAATTTTAATATTTCTACCTTCAATCTCAATGATGCCATTATCTTTAAACCCTGAAAGTGTTCTAATTAAACTTTCTGTTGCAATTCCTGCTACACTTGCTAAGTCATTTCGAGAAATTCTAATAACTTCTTCAGGTTTTCTGTTAAGTTTTTCTGCAAATTTTAATATGGTATTTGCTGTTCTTTTTTTAACAGAACTATACGCCATTTGTAATAAATGGTCTTTTACATCGGTAAGATCTTCTGTTAATAATTGAATAAGTTCTAAGGTTACGTTATGATTGCTATTAAGCACTTCTTTTAGTTCACTTTTAGAAACACTTATTAACGTAGTTTCTTTTATGGCAGTTGTTGTTTCTTGATATACAGTATTTTGAGTAAATGAGGTGAAACCAAATAAATCGTCTTCTTTATATAATGCCGTTGTTAGGTCCTTTCCTTGCTCATCAAACTTATGAGATTTTACTAAACCTTTAGATATTAAAAAAATATAATTTGAATTTTGACCTTCCTCATATATAACATCTCCTTTTACATAGTCTACTGCATCCCCATTATCATCAAAAAAATTCTTAAGATCATTAAGTGTTCTAATATCATTTTCATCAGAAACAACCTCTTCTTTTTCTTCACTAATATCTTTCAGGATAGCAGCCTTTGCCAACCTACTTTCTATAGCACTTATAAGTTCTTCTTCTTCAAAGGGCTTCGTTATATAATCATCGGCACCTAAATCCATCCCTTTTCTTACATCTTTGCGTTCTGTTTTTGCAGATAAAAATATAAAAGGAATATGTTTAGTACTTTCGTTATTTGCTAAGGTTTTTAAAACACCATACCCATCAAGTTCTGGCATCATAATATCACAAATAATAATATTAGGCAAATATTTTATTGCTGTTTCTGAACCAACTTTTCCATTGGGTGCGGTTATAACTTCATAATTAGATAGTTCTAATAATTCTGCTGTATTCTCTCTTAAAACAACATCATCTTCTATCAGTAATATTTTCTTCATCTATTTATTTTTATTCGCTTTTTAATGGTCAGATGTAACTTCCATATAATCATCATTTAGGTTAATTATATTTTAGTCATGAATATTTCATTATTAGGCTTTATTTTTTAATATAATTGTAAATGTACTTCCTTTATTTTCTTCACTTACAAAACTTATAGTACCTCCTAAGTTTTCTAAATGACTTTTAACAATATTAAGTCCAATACCTGTTCCTTGAGCAAGTAAGGCGTTTTCTGCTCTAAAATACCGATTGAATATACTTTTTTGATCTTTGATAGGAATACCTATACCATTATCTTTTATTTTAAACGTTGTATGTGTTTCATCTTGTTTTATATTAATATCTACAACCGTATTTTCAGACGAATACTTTATGGCGTTATTTACCAAATTTGATAATGCCAATTCTACAATTTTCTCATCTTGATATAAAGAGATGTCATCTATATTCTCTGGGTAATTTATTTTCTGACCTTCTTTTAAAAGCATATTCGTATTATACACAACTTCATTAACTACTTTGCTTAATTTAAAAGTAGTTAACTTATAATTCATTTTTCCTGTTTCTAATTTTTCAATAGATAAAAAATCATTTAATATATTATTAAGGTAGTGTACTTTATCTGAAATTGTTTTTATATGCTTATCTCTTTTTTCTTGTTGTTCTGTTAATTTATATTTACTTAACAACATAGAAGATGTTAAAATACCACTTAAAGGTGTTTTAAATTCGTGAGAAACTAACGATAAGAATTTTGTTTTTAATTCATTAAGTTCTTTTTCTCTTTTAAGTGCACTACTAATTTTATCTTGAGCTTCAATACGTTTCTTAATTTCGGCATCGCGGTCAATATTTACTATTTTTAATTTTTCAACAGTATTGCTTAACTCATTAGTACGCTCCTGTACTTTTTTCTCTAACTTCGTATTTAACTCTAATAATTCTAATTCTTGTTGCTTACGTATTGATATGTCTATAACCAAAGTCATTATATAAACATCCCCATCAATTTCTAAAGGGTTTAAACCTGCTTCTACAGGAAATATAGAACCATCTTTACGAGCACCATACAAGTCTCTACCACGTCCCATTTTCCGACTCTCTTTATTCTTCATAAAACCATCAAAATGGGCACCATGATTTGCATGATACGTTTTAGGAATTAAAACATTAAGATGTTGATTGATTAACTCTTCTTTAGTGTAGCCAAACATAGTTTCAGAAGACTTATTTGTTGCCACAATTTTCTGGTCTTTATCTACTACAATAACTCCTTCTGAAACAGCCTCAAAAAGCACATTAAAAACATTATCATCATTTTGAAACATTAGCCAATAAATTTGTAAGATTTAAAAAAAAGTATTAATGTTATAAATATTACTCCTTTATTTAAAGGAATTTTTAAATTAAAATACCGATTTACAGATGGGTTACAATGTTTCATATTAAATATTCTTGTTTTGTAAAATTAAGTAAAACATGATAAATATCATATTTATAAAGCACATCTTTTTTCACTTTTGGACTAGGTATAAATGAGCAAATAATAATGAGTAAAAACACGTGTTTTCACTGTGGTTTGGATGCAGCTTCTGCTAAAATCACTTTTGATGATAAAGCATTCTGTTGTAATGGTTGCCAAACCGTGTACCAAATTTTTTCTGAAAACGACTTAAGCTGTTATTACGATTTACAAGATTCTCCTGGCGCAACACCTAAAGATATTGAAGGTAAATACAATTTTTTAGAAAACACTAAAATAGTAGAACAACTATTAGAATTCAACAATGCAACCACGCAAATAGTTACCTTATATATCCCGCATATACATTGTAGTTCCTGTATTTGGATTTTAGAGAATTTAAATAAATTACACCCTAATATAAGTTCATCCATAGTTAATTTTGGAAAGAAAACAGTTCGAATAAATTTTAACATAGAGTTATTATCATTAAAAGAACTCGTAATTCTTTTAAGCAGTATTGGCTACGAACCTTTTATAAGCTTAGATGATTATAGCGTTGGCAAAAAACACATAAACAGAACCTTAATTTACAAATTAGGAGTCGCTGGTTTTGCCTTTGGTAATGTGATGTTTTTGTCTTTTCCTGAATATTTTCAAGTTAATGAATTTTGGCTAGAACAGTTTAAACCGCTATTTAGATGGCTTATGTTTGCGTTTTCAGTACCCGTTGTTTTTTATTCGGCTCAAGATTATTTTATTTCGGCATACAAAGGCTTACGAACAAACATTCTAAACATTGATGTACCAATTGTTGTAGGTGTTACCGTACTTTTTATAAGAAGTACAGCCGATATTATTATAAATACAGGTTCTGGCTTTTTTGATAGCCTAACAGGACTCATTTTCTTTTTATTACTTGGAAAATTTTTTCAACAAAAAACATATTCTTTTTTATCTTTTGAACGCGATTATAAATCCTATTTTCCCATCGGGATTACTAAAATAACGAATGACAACGAAGAAGAATCTATTCAAGTTTATGACATTAAGAAAGGCGACCGACTTTTAATTAGAAATGAAGAGTTAATTCCTGTTGATTGCATACTAATTAAAGGAAGTGCGCGTATAGATTATAGTTTTGTTACAGGAGAATCTAAAACGGTTTCAAAACAATCTGGCGACAAATTATTTGCTGGCGGCAAGCAATTGTATGGAAGCATTGAAGTTGATGTTTTAAAATCGGTAGAACAAAGTTACTTAACCCAACTTTGGAGCAATGATGTTTTTAAAAATGATAAAGAACTGTCGTTTACAAATATTACTAACAAAATTAGCAAACGCTTTACTATTACTATTTTATCCATAGCATTTTTAGCAACTTCTTTCTGGTTGATGTTCGATTCTAGTAAAGCCTTAAATGTATTCACGTCTGTATTAATTATTGCTTGCCCATGTGCCATTGCATTAGCAGCACCATTTACTTTAGGAAATATTTTACGTATTCTAGGAAAGAAAAAGTTCTACCTTAAAAATGCTAGCGTCATTGAACAACTATCAAAAATAAATACCATTATTTTTGATAAAACTGGAACCATTACCGCTAATAAAGAAACGACAATAAACTACGAAGGGTTAGAATTATCTAAAAATGAGGAATCCTTACTAAAAAGCACACTAAGAGGTTCAAACCACCCATTAAGCAGATCGCTGTATCAACTTTTAAACCAGAACGACATTGTAACATTAGACGCTTATGAAGAGCATTTAGGCAAAGGTATTACTGCATCCTATAAAAATGAAAACATCAAAGTGGGATCAGCCTCTTTTATTGGACATTCTGCACATACAGCGACCTTAAATACTTCAGTTCATGTAAGCACCAACAATACATACAAAGGTAAATTCACATTTTATAACACCTATAGAAAAGGATTATCTCAATTATTCAACACCCTTAAAAAAGAGTTTGATTTAGTAATTCTTTCTGGGGATAATTCTGGTGAAAAAGAAAATTTAACTAAATTACTACCTACAAAAACAAAACTGCTTTTTGACCAAAAACCAGAAGACAAACTAGAATATATAAAATATCACCAAAGTGAAGGCGCTAATGTTTTAATGATTGGAGATGGCTTAAATGATGCAGGCGCACTTGCTCAAAGCAATGTTGGTATTGCCATTTCAGAAAACGTCAATGTTTTCTCCCCTGCTTGCGATGCCATTTTAGACGCTTCAAAATTTAATCAATTATACCATTACATTAACATTTCAAAGTCAGCTATAAAAATAATTAAATGGAGTTTTTTACTTTCATTCATTTATAACTGTATCGGACTCTATTTTGCTATTACAGGACAATTAGCCCCTGTTGTTGCAGCCATACTAATGCCTTTAAGCTCTATTAGCATTGTTGCTTTTACAACAATTGCTACTAATATCTTGGGCAGAAAATTTGAATAAAAAATCAAATATGACTATCGTCATATTTTAAAAAATGATATGAAAGTAATTTTGAACCATAACTTCAAGTAGGTATGAGTGTTATTTATGTATTACTAACAATAAGTATTATTGTTGCTGTTGGCTTTTTTATAGCATTTATTATGGCTGTAAAAAAGGGACAGTATGACGATAGCTATACACCATCTGTTCGCATGCTATTTGAAGACGAACTTGTTAAAGAGACTTCCGAAAAAACAATACTAACCAAAAAAGATCAATAACTATAACTATGGAAATGCAACAGTTTCATTACGATAATAAAATCGTTAAAAATTTCTTATACGCCACGATGCTTTGGGGCGTTGTGGGTATGCTTGTAGGTTTACTACTAGCTTTCATGTTTTTATTCCCCAACTTAACCGATGGTATTTCTTGGCTAAGCTTTGGTAGATTACGTCCGTTACACACCAACGCCGTTATTTTTGCCTTTGTGGGAAATGCTATTTTTGCGGGTATCTATTATTCTACACAGCGCTTATTAAAAGCAAGAATGTTTAATGACACCCTAAGTAAAATTAATTTCTGGGGCTGGCAACTTATTATTGTTGGTGCAGCTATAACGTTACCATTAGGGTTTACAACATCTAAAGAATATGCCGAATTAGAATGGCCTTTCGACATTGCAATAGCAGTTATTTGGGTGGTATTTGGATGGAACTTAATTGGTACCATTTTAAAAAGAAGACAACGCCATTTATATGTTGCCATTTGGTTTTATATTGCCACATTTGTTACTGTTGCGGTACTTCATATCTTTAATAGTTTAGAGTTACCTGTAAGCGCCATGAAAAGTTACTCAGTATATGCGGGCGTACAAGATGCCTTAGTACAATGGTGGTATGGACACAATGCAGTAGCATTCTTTTTAACGACACCTTTCCTAGGATTAATGTATTACTTTGTACCTAAAGCAGCTAACAGACCTGTATACTCATATCGACTATCTATTGTTCACTTTTGGTCGTTAATCTTTATATATATTTGGGCAGGACCGCATCACTTATTATATACAGCTTTACCTGAATGGGCTCAAAATTTAGGAGTCGCATTTTCTGTTATGCTTTTAATGCCATCTTGGGGTGGTATGATAAACGGATTATTAACACTTCGTGGCGCCTGGGATAAAGTTAGAACAGATCCTGTTTTAAAATTTATGGTTGTAGCCATTACAGGATATGGTATGGCAACTTTTGAAGGCCCTACACTATCTCTTAAAAACGTTAATGCTATTGCTCACTTTACGGACTGGATTATTGCACACGTTCATGTTGGTGCCTTAGCATGGAATGGTTTTATGACCTTTGGTATGATTTATTATTTAGTACCAAAACTATTTAAAACAAAACTATACTCTTTAGCTTTAGCAAATCTTCATTTCTGGATTGGCACCTTAGGTATTATTATGTATGCGTTACCAATGTATGTTGCTGGATTTACACAAGCAAGTATGTGGAAACAATTTAATCCTGATGGTACATTAACTTATGGTAACTTTTTAGAAACTGTTACCGAAATTATACCCATGTATTGGATGCGTGCTATTGGTGGCACATTATTCCTTACAGGTATGTTAATTTTAGTTTACAATATTATAGCGACTATTAAACAAGGTAGCAAAGTTGAAAACGAATTAGCCGAAGCACCAGCCTTAGAACGTGTTACTAAAAAACGTACTTCTGGCGAAGGTTGGCACACTTGGATAGAACGCAGACCAATTCAATTAACAATTTTAGCAACAGTAGCTATATTAATTGGAGGTGTTGTACAAATTATACCAACCATTATGGTAAAATCTAATATTCCAACTATAGCAAGCGTAAAACCATACACGCCTTTAGAATTAGAAGGTCGCGATATTTACATACGAGAAGGCTGTGTTGGTTGTCATTCACAAATGATTCGCCCTTTTAGAAGTGAGGTTGAACGTTATGGCGAATACTCTAAAGCAGGCGAATATGTTTACGACCATCCATTCTTATGGGGAAGTAAACGTACAGGGCCAGACTTACACAGAATTGGTGATAAATATTCAGACAACTGGCACTTTAATCACATGTACGATCCGCAAAGCACCTCATCGGGTTCTATTATGCCACGTTACCCTTGGCTAATTATAAATGAATTAGACAAGTCGCAAATTGAAGCAAAAATGAAAACGATGGTAACTTTAGGGGTTCCTTATTCTGAAGAAGACATCGCAAATGCTCAAGCAGATATGTTAGCACAAGGTACTCGAATAGAAGAAAATCTTTATTCCGATCCTGACTTTGTAAAAAGCTATCAAGCAGATAAAAATTATGCTGAAGAAAATGGAGACTCTTTTGTAGAGATGAAAAACAGAGAAATCGTAGCTATTATAGCTTACTTGCAGCGTTTAGGAACCGATATTAAAGTAGAATCAGCACAAAACTAAAACGAACCATAAAATTATAACTATGTTAAAATTTGCAAAAAACTATATGGAGAGTATTACGGGTATTGAAATTTACCCCATAATTTCTCTACTCATCTTTTTTACATTCTTTGTAGTGCTCTTTTTATGGGTGTTTACTGCTAAAAAAGACTATATAAAAACCGTAAGTAATATTCCTTTAGACAACCAAAACGACGATATATTATGAGAAATTTAATTCCATCTTGGATTCGTGTTCCTATAACATTCTTTGTTATTTTTGGAGCTGTAGAATTCTTTATAGATTCTGGAGAAAAACCTGCCTTTATTGAATACCCTGTTGTATTACTATTTTTATTTTTAGTACTTATTATATTAATTGCTATTGAAGCCATTATTGGTGCATTAGAAAATATCATGCTTCACAAATTAGATGAAGAAGCTAAAGCACGATTTTTAGCAGAAAAAGAAAAGTCGTTTAAATTCACATGGTTTTCAAATACATACAAAAAACTTGCAGGTGTTGATAAACCAATAGAAGAAGAGCATGAAATTATTTTAGACCATAACTACGATGGTATTAAAGAGTTAGACAATAACTTACCGCCTTGGTGGGTTTATTCCTTTTACATTTCAATTGTTTTTGCAGCTGTTTACTTATTAAGATTCCATGTGTTTGAAGGAGAAAATCAGTATGATGAATTAGAAACAGAATTAGCCGATGCTCGAACTGCCATTGAAGCTTACAAAAAAACAGCTAAAAATCTAGTAGATGTTAATACCGTTACATTATTAACTGAAGCTTCAGACCTAAGTGCTGGAAAAACAATTTTTGAAACTAACTGTGTTGCTTGTCATATGGCAGACGGAGGTGGTGGCATTGGTCCAAATTTAACCGATAAACACTGGATATTAGGTGGCGATATTAAAAGTATATTTAAAACTGTTAGTGAAGGAGGTCGTTCTGGAAAAGGAATGATTGCATGGAAACAACAATTAAAACCATTAGAAATTGCTCAAGTATCGAGTTATGTTTTAACATTTCAAGGTACTACTCCTGCAAATCCTAAAGACCCACAAGGAGATCTTTGGGTTAATGAAAATACAGAAACAGCTCCTGATGCAAACACCACAGAATCTGATTCGTTAACTGTTACCAAATAAAAAACACTAATATTAGTGCATAGAATCAAGGATTAACACGATTAATAGCTAAAACTTCCGTTAATTCTTGGTTCTTATTTTAAAACCCAAATAAATGGAAACGCCAGAAAACGAAACATTTAGAGACTCTATTGGCACCATTACCAAAGATGGCAAACGCGCTTGGGTTTTTCCTAAAAAACCTAGTGGAAAATTCTATAAATATAGAAAATGGGTTAGCTATGGTTTATTGGCATTTCTAGTTTTATCGCCATTTATAAAAGTTAATGGCAATCAGTTTTTAATGTTCAATGTTTTAGAACGTCGTTTTAACATTTTTGGTTTTCCGTTTTGGCCACAAGATTTTCATTTGTTTGTTATTTCAATGATTATTGGCGTCATTTTTATAACACTGTTTACAGTTGCTTTTGGTAGAATATTTTGCGGTTGGATTTGTCCACAAACCATTTTTATGGAAATGGTTTTCAGACGTATTGAATATTGGATAGAAGGAGACCGAGGGAAACAAATTAGACTTTCTAAACAACCTTGGAATGCAGAAAAAATTAGAAAAAAAGGATTAAAGCTAATTATATTTCTAATCATCTCTTTCATTATTGCTAATGTGTTTTTAGCTTATTTAATAGGAAGTGACAGACTCATTCAATACATTACAGATGGTCCTTTAAGTCATTTAAACAACCTCATTTCTCTGCTTATTTTTACGGCTATATTTTATTTTGTATTTGCCTGGTTTAGAGAACAAGTTTGTGTTATTGCTTGTCCTTATGGACGCTTACAAGGTGTATTATTAGATAATAAATCAATTATTGTAGCTTACGATTACAAACGTGGTGAAGGCGAAAAAGGCAGAAAAAAATTCAGAAAAAATGAAGACAGACAAGCTTTAGGCCATGGTGATTGTATTGACTGTTCTCAATGTGTACATGTATGTCCAACAGGTATTGATATTAGAAATGGTACGCAATTAGAGTGTGTAAACTGTACTGCTTGTATTGACGAGTGTGACAGTATTATGGAAAGCATCAATTTACCTAAAGGCTTAATTAGATATGCTAGTGAAGACAATATTGAGAAAAAAGCTCCTTTTAAATTAACAGCTAGATTAAAAGGCTATATTGCTGTACTTGCTATTTTAATAGGTTTATTAACAGGCATGTTGTTTTTACGAAATGATGTTGAGGCTAATGTTTTAAGATTACCAGGACAATTATATGAACACAAAGAAAACAACATTATTAGTAATGTATTTACTTATAAATTAGTTAACAAAACAACTAAAGATATAGATAATGTAAGTTTAAAATTATTATCACATAAAGGCACTTTAAAATTGGTATCTACTAGTGATAGTTTTGTTGTTCCAGGTCAAGGTATTGCCAAAGGCACTTTATTTATTGAAATTAATAATTCGGCTTTATCTGGTGATCGAAATAAAATTAAAATAGGTATTTATCAAAATGATAAACTTATTGAAACTACAACTGCAAATTTTTTAGGCCCTAGGAGTTATAGATAATTAGCAGCATCCTGCAAGGTTTCAAAAACCTTATAGATTTAAATAAAAATAACTAAAAAAAATTTCCTCTAACAAGGCAATTAAAAAAATATAAAAATCATGAAAATTAATTGGGGAACAGGAATTGTACTTGCATTCATCGGATTTATAAGCTTTATCATGTATTTTATTATCACCATGAATGTAAATAATAAATACAGTCATGATTTAGTAACTGAAGATTATTATGCTGAAGAATTAGACTATCAAAACGATATTAATAAGTTAACAAATGCTAATAATTTAAACCAAAACATCAGTTACAAAAAATCAGAAGAAGGATTAATTATTAATTTCCCTGATGATATTGATTACACAAAAATTAAAGGAAAAGTGTTCCTATATAGACCATCTAACAAACAGTTAGATTTTGATACTGCTATTTCATTATCTAAACCTTATTTGCTCATACCTGACAATCGTTTGGTAGATGGTCGATGGAACATTAAAATAGACTGGCAATTAAACAACCAATCTTATTTATACAAAGAAACAATAAATTATTAATATGCTAATTTCAGCATTTGTTTTAGGACTATTAGGAAGTTTTCACTGCATAGGCATGTGTGGCCCTATTGCCTTTATGTTACCTGTTAACAGAACAAATGCTTACAAAAAAATATCACAAATTACTATTTACCATATTGGTAGACTTTTAGCATATAGCATCATTGGTTTTGTTTTTGGTCTTATTGGAAAAAGTCTCTACATTTTTGGGTTTCAACAACAACTTTCTATTGCTATTGGCGTATTAATGATATTGGTAGTCTTAATTCCACAACAAACCTTTAACAAATTTAATTTCTCTAAACCTATTTATAAACTTATTAGCAAAGTTAAATCGGCATTAGGTCAGGCTTTAAAAAGAAAAACAGCAGATACGTTTCTAACTATTGGGTTTCTTAATGGCTTCTTACCCTGCGGATTAGTTTACATGGCTGTATTTGCTGCCATTGCAGAAGGCAACGCTTTAAGTGGAAGTTTATATATGGCTGTATTTGGCTTAGGCACCATACCTTTAATGACTACCGCTATCTATTTTAGTCAGTTTTTAAAGGGTAAAACTAGACAACGCATACAAAAAGCCATTCCTGTTTTTGTAATAATTATAGGAGTTTTATTTATACTTCGTGGTTTAGGTTTAGGAATACCTTATATATCTCCTACCCTTACTAATGACACGGTTACTAGCGGCATAAACTGCCACTAAACATAAACTTCCACCTTTCAACAGAACATATTCATTCTGATTTCTAAAAAATAAAATGCTAATTATTTCACAAAAACATGCTTTTATTTTCATTTTTAATAGTATTACTATTATATTAGCGCAAATATATATCAGAAATGAACACATTACTATCTAATTTAAGAATTACAGTACCTGAAAAAATTTACATTAAAGACCCAGGATCTTCGGCATTAGGTAAGCGCATTATAGAACAGAGCATTGTATTAATTGACGATATTGGTTTTGATGCTTTCACCTTTAAAAAGCTAGGTATTTTAATTAATTCAAACGAAAGTTCTATTTATCGCTATTTTGAAAGCAAGCATAAATTACTTATGTATTTAACATCATGGTATTGGAGTTGGACAGAGTATCAACTTGTTTTTGAAACGCATAATATTTCTGATACTACAGAAAAACTTAAACGCGCCATAGAAATTGTATCTAGAACCATTAAAGAAGATAGTAACTATTCATATATAAATGAAACCATATTAAACCGTATTATCATCAATGAAAATTCTAAATCATTTTTAACTAAAGAAGTCGACAAAGAGAATAAAGAAGGTTACTTTTTAGCATATAAGCGAATTGTTTATCGTTTACGAGATATGATTACAGAAGTAAATCCGAAATATAAATATACTTCAAGTTTAGCAAGTACAATATTAGAAGGCAGTTTACACCAACACTTTTTAAAAGATCATTTTATATCAATTACAGATTGTAAAAATCCAATAACACCAACTGATTTTTATATTCATTTAACACTAAATGCCCTAAAATAGAACCTATGAAAAAACAAATCATGACTCCTTGGCAACGTCTAATTGGTTTATTACAACTAGAAAAAAAAGACATACTTCAAGTTTTTTATTATGCTATATTCTCAGGAATAGTTGCATTATCACTACCTCTAGGAATACAAGCTATTATAAATTTAATTCAAGGAGCTCAAATATCAACATCATGGATTGTATTAGTTACTTTAGTAACCTTAGGAGTTGCCTTTTCTGGAGCATTACAACTCATGCAATTACGCATCATTGAAACCATACAACAACGTATTTTCATGCGTTCATCATTTGAGTTGAGTTATCGATTTCCTAAAATTAAAATGTCGGAATTACGTAGTTACTATCCACCAGAATTAGCAAATCGCTTTTTTGATACTTTAACCATTCAAAAAGGATTATCAAAAATATTAATTGACGTACCAACAGCCATTTTGCAAATATTATTTGCTCTTATTTTGCTATCCTTTTATCATCCATTTTTTATTCTTTTTGGTATTCTATTATTAGTATTAATTTTTATAGTATTTAAGTTTACTGCAAAAAAAGGGCTTGAAACCAGTTTAAACGAATCTAAAAACAAGTATAAAGTAGCACATTGGATTCAAGAAATTGCAAGAACTGTTATTAGTTTTAAACTTTCTGGAAGCACCAATTTAGGTATAAACAAAAACGACATTTTAGTAAATGACTACTTAAAAGCTAGAGAAAATCATTTTAAAATATTAATCATTCAGTTTATTCAAATGATTAGTTTTAAAGTTATTGTAACAGCCAGCTTACTACTAATTGGTGGTGCTTTAGTACTAAATCAGGAAATGAATATTGGTCAGTTTGTTGCAGCCGAAATCATTATTTTATTGGTAATTGCCTCTGTAGAAAAATTAATTCTAGGACTAGAATCTTTTTATGATGTATTAACATCCATTGAAAAAATAGGACAAGTAGTTGATAAAGAATTAGAAATACAAGATGGAGAAACCCCTATTTTTAATGAGAATGTAAATATAGAATTAAATCAGGTTTCTTATTCTGTACCTAATAGAGATTTAAAAATAGTTAATAACGTTTCTTTTAATATTTCTTCAGAAAGTAGAATTTTAATTCTTGGAGAAAGTGGCTCAGGAAAATCATCATTATTAAGACTCATAGCTGGTATTAATGAACCTACAGCTGGTAACATATACATTAACAACTTACCCATTGGAAGCCTAACTTTAAACAATTATAGGTCACAAATGGGATTATCTTTAACAGAAGAAACACCTTTTGAAGGTTCTATTAAAGAAAACTTAACCTTTGGAAACCAAACCATAACAGATGATGAAATTTTTAATGTAATGGACAAAGTGGGGTTAATGGAATTTATAAAAGAACAACCCAAAGGTCTACATACTATTTTATATCCAGATGGTAAACAAATGTCACATACGGTATCTAAAAAAATCATACTAGCTAGAGCCATTCTCAAAAAACCAAGTGTTTTAATTTTAGAAGATGCTTTGGACCGCTTTAATCCTAAAGAAACTAATGCTATCACCAATTACCTAACTCATAAAGACAGACCATGGGCATTAATAGTTGTTAGTGGCAGTAGTCGGTGGAAAACTAAATGCAATCAAATTATTGAATTAGATAAAGGTGCCATTAAAAAGATAAACCATGCTTAATATATCTTACAATACATTAAATAAAAAAGTAGATTTACAAAGCTTTAAATCTGCTAAAAACATATTTAACAAGAACTACTACAAACGTTTTAATCAGTTTTTATTAGTCATAGCTGCTATTGGGTTTATTGTGCTTTTTCTACCATGGACACAAAATATTACTGGACAAGGCTTAGTAACAACTTTAAAACCAAATCAGCGACCACAAACACTACAATCTCAAATACCAGGTCGTATTGAAACTTGGTATGTTCAAGAAGGCGATTACGTAAATAAAGGAGATACTATTCTTAGAATTTCAGAAATAAAAAGTGATTATTTTGATGATAAATTAGTTGAAAGAACGAACACTCAAATAGTAGCAAAATCTTCATCGGTCGGTGCTTACGAAAGCAAGGTTCAAGCCTTAAACCGACAAGTTTCTGCTTTACAAAATGAACAAAAATTAAAAATGCAGCAAACACAAAACAAATTATTGCAATCGCATTTAAAAGTAAAAAGTGATAGTATCGATTTAGAAGCTGCAAAAACCAATATTAGTATTGCCGAACGCCAATTTAACCGTACTCAAATACTACAAGACGAAGGCTTAAAAGCGGTTAAAGATGTAGAAGAAAAACGTTTAAAACTTCAAGCAACTCAAGCTAAACTAATTTCACAAGAGAACAAATATTTAGCTAGTAAAAACGAGGTTATCAATGCACAAATAGAACTATCTAGAATTACAGCACAATATGCCGATAAAATTTCTAAAGCACAAAGCGATATGTATACGGCTCAATCTAGTGGCTTTGACGCCCAAGCTCAAGTTACTAAATTAGAAAACGCCTATACAAACTATAAAATGCGTAACGATTTACTTTTTGTAACTGCTCCACAAAACGGATATATAAATAAAGTACTAACAGGTGGTATTGGTGTCACTTTTAAAGAAGGAGAAGCCCTTGTAGGTATTATGCCTGCTCAATATGATTTAGCTGTTGAAACGTTTGTAAAACCAATAGATTTACCTCTTTTACATAAAGGTGAGTATGTGCGTGTTCAATTTGATGGCTGGCCTGCAATAGTATTTAGCGGGTGGCCCAATGTATCTTACGGTACTTACGGCGCAAAAGTAGTAGCTATCGAACGGTTTATTAGTGATAATGGAAAATATAGAGTTCTACTGGCTCCAGATGAGACAGACCAACCATGGCCAGAAGCCATACGTATTGGCTCTGGAGCAAAAACTATTGCACTGTTAGAAGATGTTCCTATTTGGTTTGAATTATGGAGGCAAATTAACAGCTTCCCTCCTAATTATTACCAACCAAAAAACAACAGTAAAACAGCTTCAAAAAAAGACAAAAAATGAGAATCTATATAGCTAGTATATTTTTATTTATAAGTAGCTTCCTTTCTGCTCAAGACAGCTTATCGGTTATTAGTCTATCTGAATATTTAGGCTATGTAAAAACTTTTCATCCCGTTGTAAAACAAGCTAATTTAATTATTAACGAAAGCGAAGCAAAACGCATGAAAGCCCGAGGTGCTTTCGACCCAAAACTAGAGGTTGATTATGGCAGAAAAAAGTTTAAAAATACCGAATACTACAATAAATTAAATGCTTCGTTTAAAATACCAACTTGGTACGGCGTAGAATTAAAAGGGAATTTTGAAGAAAACTCAGGTTATTATTTAAATCCAGAAGCTACACTTCCGGAAGATGGATTATACAGTGTTGGGGTTTCCGTGTCAGTTGCACAAGGCATGCTAATAAACAAACGTATGGCTATGCTTAAACAAGCAAAAATGTTTATCAATCAAGCTAAAGCAGATAGACAACTACTAGTAAACACTATTTTATACAATGCTACTATTACCTATTTTAATTGGCTAAAAACTTATAATGAGAATCGCGTATATGAAGATTTTTTAGCTAATGCAGATATGCGTTTTAATGGTATAAAAAGAAGTTATGAAATCGGAGACAAACCTGCTATTGATACTTTAGAAGCTAGGATTGCACTTAATAATAGAAAATTAAATTTAGAGAAATCAAACATTAAATTTATAAAATCTTCATTAGAGCTATCTAATTATTTGTGGCTAAATGAAAATACACCCATTGAAATTAAAGAAGGTATAACTCCAGATTTAAATACATTTGAAACTATTGATACGGTTTTAAATACTTCTATTTTTGATATTGAAAACACAGACTTAAATAATCATCCAAAATTAAAATCATTAGACTATAAATTTCAAAGTTTGAATATCGAAAAGCGTTTAAAACTAAATAACTTATTACCCAAAATAGATTTACAGTATAATTTTTTATCACAAACACCAGAAGTTTCAAGATCATTTAGTACTTCGGCTTATAAAAGTGGTGTAAATATTAGCTTCCCGCTATTTTTAAGAAAAGAACGTGCCGATTTGAAATTAGCTAAATTAAAATTGCAGGACACCAAATTTGAAATTCAATCTACAAAAGTGATACTTAAAAATAAAATAAATGCCATCAAGCAAGAACTAGCATCTTTTGTTTTGCAAAACGATTACACAACAATTATTGTTGATGATTATAAAAAAATGCTAACAGCAGAAGAACGTAAATTTTTCTTAGGAGAAAGTTCATTGTTTTTAGTAAACTCAAGAGAATCAAAACTGATTGATGCTAAACTTAAAGCTATTTCACTTGAAAATGATTTCTTTAAAACAAAAGCTAATTTGTTTAATGTACTAGCCATATCTATACTATAAAAAAGAAGCTTCTTTTATTAAAAAGCTTCTTTTTTTCAGAAAAATTAGTCACCAAAATATTAAACTTACTAAATCTTAAATGTTATAACTGGTAGTGTTGCATGATTTGCAACATCCTCTCCTATACTGCCTTCAAAAAAATGTGCTAACCCTTTTTTACCATGTGTTGGTATTGCAATAATATCTGCTCCAATTTTATTTGAAAAGCTTAAAATACCATCTTCAATATTATAATCAGATACATAATGTACATCTTTCATTCGTTCTAAATTACCATCTGCTTTGGTAAAGAAATTAACAACACGTCTTTCAATTTCTATAGAACTTTTAAATCTATCATTAGGTAAATTCACATATATAAAGTACATTTTAGAACCTATTTTACCAAACATGTTAATTGCATTAATATAAGGCTTAATACATTCTTCTGAAAAATCACAGGCAAACGTAACCACTTCAAAATTAATTTGATTCACTTTATTTTTAACAACTAAAACAGGAATATCGGCATTTCTAACAACACGTTCTGTGTTAGAACCTACAAGAAAATCTTTAACACCACTAGTACCATGAGACCCCATTATAATTAGGTCTGCATCATGTTTTTCCGCAACCTCATTAACCTCACCAAAAACTTTAAAATGCTTTATTATTGGCATTACTTTTACACCTTTTAAATAATCCTTTTCAAGGAATTTCTCAAATTTTTGCTCAGATAACTTTATAAAGAAAGCCGCTTTTTCGTTTTGAAGTCCATCTGAGGCGGTATACATTAAATCGGACATTTCTAACATGTGAAGCGCTAAAATCTCTGCATCATACGTTTTAGCCAATTTAGCCGCTGTTTCTAAAGCATATTCTGAATATTCAGAAAAATCGATGGGTACAATAATTTTTTGCATAATATTTATTTTTAGTTTCACACATTCATGAGAATGCCATTTTAACGGAAATATCAATTTTCGAAAATTGATATATCTACGTTCAATTAAACCGTCATTGAAAACAACTGTGTGTTTGGTTGTTTACGCTGTAACAATAAATCGAAAGCCATACATATATTTCTAACAAAAGGTTGTCCTTTTGTTGTAACTTCAATAGTATTAGAATTAATAATAAGTAATCCGTCTTTTTCCATTTCTTTTAATCGCATAATAACTTCTGGAAGCTCTTTAAAATAAAGAGAATTATTAGACCAACTCGTTTTAAATTGGCACATTAAGTTAAGGATATGCTTTCTTAAAATTAAATCTTCTTCATTTAAAATATGTCCTCTGTAAACAGGTAATATATTTTTATTTAACAACTCATAATAATCTTCTATATTCTTTTCATTTTGAGCAAACCCATACCAACTATCACTAATTGCAGACACCCCTAAACCAATCATAGCTTGTGTTTTAGAAGCGGTATATCCCATAAAATTTCTATGTAAACGACCTTGTATCATAGATTGATACAAACTATCTGTTTTTAATGCAAAATGATCCATTCCAACTTCAATATACCCTACTTCAGCGAGCAATTTTTTACCTATTTCATATTGCTCCCTTTTAAGCTCTGGTGCTGGCAAATCATCATCACTAAATCCACGTTGTCCATTACCTTTAATCCATGGTACATGGGCATAACTATAAAACGCCAATCGATCTGGTAGTAATGCTTTTGTTTTTAAAATAGTTTCCTTAACATGTTCTAAAGTTTGAAATGGCAATCCAAAAATAATATCATGACCAACCGATGTATAGCCAATGTCTCTAGCTAATTCTGTTGCTCGTTTTACATTTTCAAAAGGCTGAATTCTGTGAATGGCTTTTTGAACCGTTTCATTATAATCTTGCACACCATAACTTACACGTCTAAAACCAACATTATAAAGCGCTTCTAAATGTGCTCGTGTTGTATTGTTAGGATGTCCTTCAAAACTAAATTCATAATTATTAGCTAATTCAGAATCTTTTAAAATCCCATTAATTAACTTTTCTAAATTTTCCGGACTAAAAAAAGTAGGTGTCCCACCACCAAGGTGCAATTCTTTAATAAGTGGTTTTTCATCAATCAATTCTAAATATAATTGCCATTCTTTTAAAACGGCATTTATATAAGGACTTTCTACATTATGCTGCTTTGTTATACGCTTATTACAACCACAAAACGTACATAAACTTTCACAATATGGTAAATGGATGTATAAACTAATCCCTTCTTTTGCATTACTCTCTTTAATAGATTTTAATAAAGATTGCCTCCAATTATTTAAAGAAAAAGTCTCTTGATTCCAATACGGAACCGTTGGATAACTCGTATAACGAGGTCCTGCTATATTATATTTACTAACTAACGAACTTAACATACCTAACATTTAAAATCAAAAATATAAGATTGTTAAAGTTAAAAATATGATATATATCATATTGAAAATTTGCTTTCCGTTGATTATTACATAACTTTACAGTAAATAAAAACAAAAATAAATGAAAAGAATACCTATTCTAGCAATGGCGTTAATATTAAGTATTACCGCTTGTAAAAACGAAAAAAAAACACCTAAAACTGATGCCGTAATTGAAACATCATCTTCAGAAAAATTCATTGCAAAACCTGAAGCTACATCTGTTAAATGGATTGCCTATAAAACCACAGAAAAAAAACCTGTTGGTGGTGAATTTAAAATTTTAAAATTTGAAAATAAATCAGGTACAACTCCTCAAGAAGCTTTAAATAATTTAAATTTTTCTATTCCTATTAGCAGTGTGTTTACAAATGATGCCACTAATACAAGAGATGGTAAAATAAAAACCTCCTTTTTTGGTGCTATGATAGACACAGATATTATAACAGGAACTATTAAAGTTAACAACAACAATTATTTAGCAAGTATTACAATGAATGGTGTTACCCACGATTTACCTTTAGAAGTTACAATAACAGAAGGAAGACGTGTTAGCATGACAGGAACCATGAACCTTAAAGACTGGAATGCCTTAGGAGCTTTAGAGTCATTAAACAAAGTGTGTTTTGATTTACATAAAGGAGCAGATGGTGTGAGTAAAACATGGGAAGATGTTGCTATTGAAATAAATACGTATCTCCGTAAAAACTAATCATATTAAGTGTTAAAGTTTATTTTAACTACTAATATTAAAAATACTTTATGGACATCGATATCCTTGTAGAAAAGTTTAAACAAAAAGACGAAAAAGCTTTTGAAAGTTTATACAATATGTATAGTAACAGTATGCAAGGCGTTGTATATAATATAGTTAGAGACCATGATATTGCTGAAGAAGTCATGCAGGATGTTTTTATAAAGGTATGGCATAAAGCAGACTCCTATTCAAGCAGTAAAGGTCGCTTTTTTACTTGGATTTTAAATATATCGAGGAATGCAGCCATAGACAAAACACGTTCTAAAAGTTTTAAAAAATCCAAACAAAACCTCAACTCAGATTTTTTCGTAGATAGTATTGAAACACATGAAAGCTTAGATAATTCAACTGATGCTATTGGTATTAAAAAGTTTGTTGGTAAACTAGCTGATAAATGTAAAGAAGTTATTGAACTTTTATATTTTAAAGGCTACACCCAATCTGAAGCATCAGAAACTCTTAATATGCCTATAGGCTCTATTAAAACGAGAAATAGAAATTGTATTAAAGAATTAAGAAACATGGTTTTAAATTAATTATGGATATTAAAACATACATAGAATCTGGAATACTAGAACTTTACGTTGCTGGGGCACTTTCTGAAAAAGAGAATGAAGAAGTATATGCCTTAATGCTACAACACCCTGAAATACTTCAGGAAGTTTTAGAAATTGAAGCTGCTATTATTAAGTTAACATCAGCTACTTCTCGTGGAAATAACAACCATATTCTACAAAATATTAAACAAGTTTTAAACTTTAATAACAAAGACACTAAGGTTATTTCTATAGCCAAACCTAAATATAACTGGGTAACTTATACTGGTTGGGCAGCATCTATTATACTTGCTGCAGGTGTATTTTGGACTGTTAACCAAAACAACAAATTACAATCTGAAATACAAGTAGCTGAAACAAAACAATTGTTGCTCGAAACACAAATAGCAAACTCAAAAAATAGTTTAGAAGAAGCCAATACTTTAATTACTGTATTGCGCGATGATAATATTACTAGAATCCCATTAGCTGGTCAAGGTTCTTTTGCAAACACCTATGCTAAAGTTTACTGGGACAAAACAGCGCAACGAATATTTATAGATGGAGCAGGTTTACCTGAGCCACCAGAAGGTAAAGTATACCAAGTATGGTCGTTAACACTAAACCCACTTACACCAACAAGCTTAGGAACTATTGATGATTTTAAAACAGATGCTAATAAAATATTTGAAATTAAAAATGTAAACCAAAGTGAAGCCTTTGGTATAACTTTAGAACCTGCTGGAGGAAGTGAAACTCCAACCATGGAGCAATTATACACATTAGGTGTTGTTTAAAAACAAATATGCATTTCACTTTTTTGTTTTAAACTTGTAACACATTTTAATTTAGGAGTTATAAGCTATACAACGTTTAGCTTATAACTCTTTTTATATGTAAACACTATTTCAAAAAACACAAGAGAATTGTTAATTGTTTAATTATTATTTACAACACCTGAAATCTCTAATATTTCAAGAATATCTTATCATAAAATAGTTATAAATATTTAGCGGCTCTAAAAACATTAATTCATACTAAAAAAGCACCTAATTACATTTCTGTAACCAAGTGCTTTCACCTAACAAAAAACCCACTTTAATTAATGCATTCATTATCCATCAACCCCTCATTTCAATGAATATCAATTTAATGTATTAAAATTTATATGTTATAGATCCTTTTATAAAAAAAGGTGAGCCAGGTGTAAAATGAATTTCTTCAACTGGCTGTGACTCATTTTGTAATCTAGATGTTGTTGCAAATTGTGTTTCGTTCCATTCAATATCAAAAAGGTTTTCAATAACTAAACCTAAAGTGATCTTATTAAAACTATAATTAGCGTTTAAATCGGTAATAAAATACCCATCTGCAACTATACTATTTTCTTCATTTGCTGGTCTATCATCTATATATCTATATTTTACTCCTCCTGAAAACCCGTTGTTATCTTTAATAGACAAACCTCCTGACACTGTAAAATCGGGAGCTAAAGGGATAAAATTTTCGCCACTTGCGCCTTCTAAACTCCTTGCTTTCGTGTAAGTAGCATCTGTATCAAAATACAACCAATCGTTAAATTGATAACGCATACCCAAATCGAAACCGAAACGTTGAGTTTTTCCGCTCGGTTCAACAATACCAGCATCTCCTACATAAACAAACTCTTGCTCTAAAAACAAATACCAAATAGCTGAATTTAATATCAGTTTCGATGATGGTTTCCAAATATTACCAAAATCTAAACCATAGGCTCTTGGTAATATGTTTTCTTCTTGATTAGTTACAACAACTCTTGTGTCGTTTGAATGAAATCCTATTCCAGACTTTAAAAACCATTGTAAATTTATGTTGGCATTGTAAAAGAAATTCAATTTAGGACTTACAATAGTTTTCGCATCAGACCTTGCTTTTCCATCGTTTTGCAACTTATCATGATATAAAAACTTAAAATAATCCAATCGTAATCCTGGTGCTATAATTAGCTTTCCAAACTCAAACTCTGTATTAATAAAAGCATCTATATTCGTTTGATTAATATCACCTAATTGAACACGCTCATTAATAGTCCTCTTATTTATGGTTTTAGACAACTCATTATCCTTAGAAATATCATGCCGTAAACCTAAACCATAATTAATATTTACAGGAGTATCACCGAAAAACGTTTCAGTTTTAAAAACGGTGTTTACTCCAAATATGTTCCTGTCTTCTTTTTGTTTTATTTGATCTCCGTTTATTGGATCTTCTAAAAAGAATGTAAAATTAGAATACAATTCAAAATCGTAATGTGTTAAAAATGTATTCGTTTTAAATGTTGTTACGTCTGAAACTTGTTTAACAAACTCTACATTAAAGTTGGTTCGCGATGTAGAACCACCCTCAGTATCATCAATTGCTCCAAAACGTGAAATACTTCCGTTATCTACTGCACGCTGTGGTATTTGCCCTGACGCATCCCAACGACTAGTAAAATGTGAAGTTGATAAAGTAAGTTTATCATTATTTGGTGTAAACATTACATATTTTCCAAATAAATTAAGTCTATTAAAATTTTGTGGTGAATCAAATGGACCATCTCCAGCTAAGTATTCAATAGCCAGGTATGCATTTTGACTTATAACTTTATCTAATAAATTGAACATCCCAAAGGTTCTTAATGTATTAAATTGCCCTACACTAAATACTACAGAACTTTCCTTGACATAATCCTTTGTTGAAAAATTCACATAACCTGCGGTGTTAAAATCTCCTTCTTTTGCGTAATAAGGTCCTTTACCAAAATCAATTTTATTTACCGTTTCTGGAATAACAAAATGTAAATCACTATATCCTTGTCCATGTGCATGAGACACCATATTAACTGGCATACCATCTACAGAAATTGATATATCTGTACCATGATCTATATCAAATCCTCTTAAAAAAAGTTGCTCTGCTTTTCCACCTCCTGCATGTTGTCCAATTATAAGTCCTGGTACTTTTCGTAATACTTCTTGTGATGAGTTTACAGGACTTGTGTTCAAATCTAATCGTGCTATTGTACTTATAGCATTTAACTCTTCTGTAATAACTAACTCGTCTAATTGAAATGATTTTTCAGATAAAACAACATGTATTTTAGCATTAGAACTTAAACTATCTGTAACAAAAATTTTATTATTATAGCCTAATAAACCTATTTTTATAGAATCACCAGCTTTAGTTTCATTCAAAATAAACATACCATTTTCTAAAGAATGCGTATGACTTTTTGAATTCAAATTATAAACATATGCAGCTTCTAAAGGCTGGTTAAACTCGTTAGAAAGCATTCCTTTTATTTGCTGGCCATAGTTTAAATTAACCAAAAGGGAAGCTATTAAAAATGTAAATATTTTTAAGATTTTCATTTGGGCGTACTTTCTGGTTATTATATATTTTTAATCTTTAAAGCCACTAATGGCCCTAGCTCAAAAGCACTTTCCAATAATTCTTTTTTTAGGTTTTTAGCTTCGTCTTTTTTACCATTAGCTTTATACACTTGTGCTAGATGAAACAACACTTCTGGCTCATAGGTTTTGCCTACTACGTATTTTTCCATGATATCTAAAGCTTCGGTAGCATCTCCATATTTATAATAAGTCCATGCTAATAAATCATAAGATTGAGGGGTTGGACGATTTTTAATTTCCGTTTGTGCTATTTTTAAAGCTTTTTCTGTTTCAATGTTTTCTTCGGCATATAAAAGCACATTATATTTATTATACATATCACCATAAAATTCATTTTGTACAGCAGATTTATATAATTTTATTTGTTCTTCTTGTAAATTTGAATCACCTTGAAATTCAGCTATTTCAGCTTTTAACAAATAATAATCTGGAGCATTGTACGATGTTGTAATACTATTTAATATACGGAGTGCTTCATTAGCATTTTTCTCATAAGAATACAAAATCCAAGCAATACCTTTTTTCGCATAAGCATCATTATTATCTATGCTTAGTGCTTTTAAATAATGATTATAAGAATCTTTAATTCTCCCTGCATGTCCGTAATAGTCTGCGATGTTTGTATAAACCCATTGTTTTGTAGCTGGCAAATTAGAAGATTCTGCTATTTCTTTAGCTTGTTCCATATATTTAATGGCTGCTTCTAAATTTCCACGATGATCTGACCATTTAGACAAACGAATTAAATAATCGAAATCGCTATTATCGTTACTAAATTTATCTAAATAGCTTTTAGCTAACTCGAAATTACCCAATTCTAAATGCACATCGAATAACATTTTTTGGGTAACCTCTAAGTTGTCTCCTATTGCTTCTGCTTTTTTAAGTAATTTTAAAGATTCATTGAACCTGTGTTGCGATATATAATTATGAGCTAAAGATCTTAGATAGGCCGATTTACTATAATTTGTTGCTTTATTCGCTTTAATTAATTTGTTTTCAGCCTCAATAAGTAACTCAATTCGCCCTGTCTTACTAAATAAATGAGATTGAGATGCTGCAGCTTTAATTAAATATGGAAACTGACTTGGTTCTTTTTCTAGCTTTTTTTCCCAAAATTTGTAATCTTCAATTGTTAATTGCAACATCTCATCGTCATCAGCATTCAAATACACATTATAATCCGTACTACTTGTGATTTTTTTTGGTGTATCATTACAACTTACAATAAGCAGCAATAATAGTATTGTTATAATATTGTTAGGTTTCATAATTATATATTATTAATTGTTTGTTAGGTTTTGCAGGTTAAAAATATCAGAGTATATCAAATAGACATACTCTGATATAAGGCTTCTACCAAGGGGAAGCTAAGTAAGGAAATGAGGTTAAAAAGGTTTTATCATTTGCATCTACATTATCATCTGTTAAATTGGGCTTTTCAGAACCATCAGGTCCACCAAAAATCAATAATAATTCTACAGATATAACATCATCATTTAATGCTCTACCTGTTAAAACATTCACACCATCAAAAAAAGTTGTTTTTCCATCAAGTGATACCGTTAAAACATCTGTTGCTAATGCTCCTGTAAATGTAGAAGCATCAAAAGTTAAAGCATTTGTTGTATAATCTGGATTTAATGCTAGTAATTGAGCTTCAAATTTATTCTGAAATGCTGCATTTTGTGCAGAAGGCACAGTAACATTAAACATATCTTTATCTCCTGAAGAAACAAATACTGTGTTAATTGCTGGCCTACCCATTTGATCTTCCTGTGTATATGTTCCAGAAAAATCTAAAGGTTTCCCATACATATCATCATTAGCTTCGTTCTTAGAGCAATTAAATACAGTTAGCGAAACAGCTAAAGCAATTACTAATACTTTTATATTTTTTATAGTTTTCATAATTATATTCTTTAAAATGGTTTTCTATTATTTTCTTTTTGATTCTACCCATGTTTTTATAGTCCCTGATCCACCAATCATAGATTTTGGTACTTCAACTATAACAGACATTACGTTAGTACCTGCAAACGTATCTGCACCAGGCATGTTAAAACCTGTAGCATTTCCTGCTATAATTTCAGAATATTGAGCAAAGTCCATAAAGAAAGGATCATCACGAGGTCCAGCAAAAAAGCTCATACCTGCTTTTGTTGATGTAATTGCATTTGTACCATAAGGTGTAATATCTACTACACCTCCAACTGCAGGTGTTGTTTCAATCATACTACTTAAACCCGTTTGCGATGGTGCTGTGGGACCAAAGAAATACATTTTACCATTTCTTGGTATAGCTTGAATTACCAAATCTTCAACATTGTCACCTGTAGTATCAATATTAAATTCAATCAAAACATTTTCATCAAACATTGCTCCATCAGAAGCTGCTGGACTTAAAAGCCCCTGCACATTTGCTACAAATACTAAATTATCTGTGTTATTACCTTGAAAGGCATAAAAATCGGTAATATCACTATTACCACCTTGTACAGCAGGCGCATCAATATGATCTGCTGCTACAATAAAGAAACTAGCCGCAGCTAAAATTCCCATTCCTAAAATTGTTTTTAAATTTTTCATGTTTTTGAGATTTTTGTATTAGTTAAATTTTCACTCTCAACCATACCTACGAAGAAATTGAAATAGCGGTTTTGTTAAAGTTTTGTTAACGAAATTATTTGCATTTTAAATACCTAAAACATTACATTTACAATAACAAATTATAAAAGCTATGAATCCATCAGCTTCAGGTTGGATAAACAAATTACTTAAAGAAGTCAGTAAGGATGATTTATTATTTAATTATAATGAGGAATCGTTTTATGATGCTTTAAGAGCATGTGGATTTATTTACGGAAGTAACTTAGAAATAATTGGAAATATAATAGACAAAAAAGATTTTACAGAAGAAGAACTTTGTAAAACCAATTTATGCATTTCATTTCTACATACACATCATAAATCTAACAGCAAAACTAATTTTACAGATAGTGTTATAGGGTTTTACACCGATATTAATGAGCTTAAACTTTCATTTTTACAAGGATTAATAGGCGGTAAAAAATCGGGAGTACAACTTGAAAAAATATTACATAAACGCATACAAATTGATGATAATTTTTTAACTAAGAACTTCAACTACTTTATTATAAATGCCTTATTATATGTAGATATTTTGGCGTATAATGAATATTTAAAAAGAGGAACCATTTCAAGTGATTATATAAAAAATCTAGAAGCTTCAATTTCTTCTATTTCTCTAGAGGTTTTAAACTCAAAAAAAACTAAAAATCAATATGATAATAGTTTAATTAAACTTTTTGAAGCGTCTTTAAGATATCAAAACAATACTAACACCGATTATAAAAAAGCCATATCATTTGTTAAAAACTCGCAGGAAGCACATTATGTTTTAGACATTGCTTGCATGGCATCTTGGAGTGATAGAATTATAGACGAAAGCGAACAGCGTTTTTTACTAAAACTAGGTTCAGATTTAAAATTAAACACCAATCAAATAAACATATCAATTAAAACGGTTAATGAGTTTTATACTGTAAACAAAAACAATATTGCACTATTAAGTTCTAAAAACATCGTACAGAGTTTTTATAATAATTCCAGTAAGATGGTCATTAAATTAATTACCAGAAACAGCAAACGCTTGTATCAAGAACTAAAAGACAGTAAAGAACTTATGGTACTTATATCGCAATCTACTATTAGAGATTTAAATGCTGAAGAACAAAAAAAAGTACAAGAACAACTTTTAGACATTTTTAAATCCATTCCTAGTCTTGCTATCTTCTTGTTACCAGGCGGAGCCTTATTACTACCTTTAGTCGTTAAATTTATCCCTAAATTATTACCATCAGCTTTTGATGAAAACAGAATAGAAGATTAAAACACATGTTTTCTATTTTTTTTCTGTTAGTTTTACAGATATACAAATAAACAACCTAAAATAACACATGACATCATACACCATTAGTGAAATTAACGACATATTAAAAGGAGAATTAATAGGAAACACTAATCAGCAAATTGAAGGTCCAGAACAATTACTAAACGCAAAAAGCAATCATATTACTTTTATAGGTAGCACTAAATATGTAAAATATTGGGCAGATTCTAAAGCCTGTGCCGCTGTTGTAAATGATAATTTAAAAATTGAACCCGATGAAAATCGTGCGCTAATTAAGGTGAAAAATGCCGATTTAGCCATGGCTAAAATTTTAGAGTTGTTCAATCCTCCTGCTCCAGCATTTGATGTAGATATTCATCCAACAGCTGTTATTCATGATACTGCTATAATTGGTAATGGTTGTAAAATTGGCGCTAATTGCTATATTGGTAAAGATGTAGAATTAGGAAACGGTGTCGTTTTATACCCTAATGTTTGTGTGTTTGATGAAACTAGTATTGGAGACTATACGGTTGTTTGGTCTGGTACTGTAATTAGAGAACGCTGTATTATTGGTAGTCATTGTATTTTTCACACAAATGTAAGTATTGGAGCCGATGGCTTTGGATACAGACCAAGTGATGACGGACGCGGACTTGTAAAAATACCACAAATAGGAAATGTAATTATTGGACATTATGTAGAAATTGGTGCAAACTCTTGTGTAGATAGAGCCAAATTCAGTTCAACCATTATTGGCGATGGTTGTAAAATTGATAATCTTGTGCAAATAGCACACAATAGTATTATGGGACGCTCTTGTATTATGGCAGGACACAGTGGTCTTGCAGGCTCTGTAACTCTTGGAGATGGCGTTATTATCGGCGGAAGCGCTTCTATTAAAGACCACACTACCATACATTCTGGAGCAACAGTTGGAGCCGGATCTGGTGTTGTTGGCGATGTTGCTGCTGGCAAAACAGTTTTAGGTTACCCTGCTCAAGATGCCCGAGATATGCTAAAACAATGGGTCGCTATTAGACGTTTTATGAAAAACCAATAAATCGCATAGTATTCAGACAAATTACTAAAAATACTAGTATACAGCACCCCTGTTAGAGGCTTAAATTCAGAAAAGTAATTCGTTTTATTATTTAAGAAGCGTTGAAAAAACTAAGACAAATCAACTTAATTTTGTCAGAAAAAAATAGCTAAATTCGTTTAACATTAGATATTAAAACGATTTCTTACTAAGTCATTATGCCCAATTTGAGAAATGATTCTTTTTAAAATACTTTTTTTATGAAAAAAATGAACTTATTCTACAAAATACCAAAAGCTTTATTCAGCATGTGCTTCGCTTTTGCTTATATAGTTATTCTGTCTTTATTTTCAGGTTGTCAATCCAAAATTGAAAAAAAACCAAATATCTTGTTTTGCATTGCTGACGATCAATCTTTTTTACACACTTCTTTTCAAGGTACCAAAATAATAAGAACCCCTAATATTGATAGAGTTGCCTATAATGGGATAGTGTTTCAAAACGCTTATTGTAATGTATCTTCCTGTTCTCCATCTAGGGCATCTATTTTAACCGGGAAAAACATTTGGGAACTTGAGGAGGGAGGGCTGCTTTTCGGAGCCTTACCTAAAAAATTTAATACATTCCCACAGTTATTAAAGCAAAATGGTTATGAGACTGGTTTCACAGGGAAAGGATATGGCCCTGCCAAACTTGAGGAGCCTTTCCAAACTAAACCTATTGCCCAAAGTTATAACAGTATCACCATGGACGCACCCGAAGGTATTTCTAACATAGATTATTCAGGTAATTTTAAAGACTTTCTTTCAAAAAGAGATGAGCAAAAACCTTTCTTTTTTTGGTATGGCGGCCATGAACCTCACCGGGGATACAAACAAGGTATCGGCGCAGAATCAGGTATGGATATTTCAAAGATAGAGGTTCCTGGATTTTTACCAAACAACGAGGTTGTACGTAGCGATATTGCTGATTATTACTATGAAATCGAATGGTTCGACTCCCACCTAGGCCGAATGATCAAAATACTTGAAGAAGCAGGAGAACTCGATAATACAATTATTATCACAACTGCTGATAACGGGATGCCTTTCCCTCGTGCCAAATCAAGCAGCTATGAATATGGTACGCATTTGCCTTTGGCTATTTATTGGGGAAATAAAATTAAAGCCGGTTTAGAAATTGAAGATTTTATTAGTTTTATTGATTTTGCTCCAACTTTGCTTGAAGTAGCTGGAATAGATATACCAGAAGCAATTACCGGAAACAGCTTTCTGGACGTTATGCTTGCCAATAAAAGCGGACAAATTGATTCAACAAGAAATAGAGTATTTACAGCATTTGAACGTCACACCTACTGTCGCCCCGATGGAATGCCATACCCCATCAGAACTATTCAGAAAGGTGATTGGCTCTACATGGTAAATTTTGAACCGAATAGATGGCCTGCTGGTGACCCTGATTTTTTGTCTCCTCATCAAGGTTTCTATGGAGATATCGATGCTGGACCTACCCGCGATTATCTGATTTCAAACAACGATGAACCATCAGTCAAATATTATTTTGATTTATCAATGGCAAAACGTCCGGAAACAGAATTGTATAATATAAAAGATGATCCTTATCAACTAAATAACTTAGCATCAAAACCTGAGTATTCCGATTTAGGTAAAAAAATGCAAATTGAGTTATTTGACTATCTAAAAAAGACTAACGACCCTAGAATGGAAGGATTATCACCTTGGGATAATTATCCTTATTTCTTTACAGGATATGATAAAAGGTACCTAAAACCTATTGGAGAAAGAGATATTGAGTAGTAGTAAAGAAAAAACTGATCATAACATTTTGTATAAGTAATGGCACGGTGTTGCAAATATCAAGGTTTGTTGCCCTGGCAAACTACGTAGCGGTTTACTCGCTTCGCTTCTAGAGGCTTCTTATGGTAGTTAGACAGAAAATTACTGCAAATCCTACCGCTACTCATACAATTTACCGTTAAACGCACCCGTTTTAAAACTAACTACTTCTTATTATTCTCCAGCATCCTTAAATACATAGCTTCCACTTTGGTTCTAGCCCATGGAGTACGTCTTAAAAATTTCAAACTAGATTTTACTGAAGGATTATCTGTAAAACATTTAATCTTTATGTTGTAACCCATATATTCCCAACCGTAATGCACTACCAAATCGTTAATAATTTGCTCTAGTTTTATACCGTGTAACGGATTATTTGGTTGAGATTCCATTCACAAGATTTTTAATTTTTACTGCCTTTTCAAAATGGTCTAGCTTATGAGTTTTAATCCACCAAGTAGCAGCTTCCATAAGTAATTCTGGATTATCATTTTTATTTGCAAAAAAAGCATAAAAAGATAAGCCTACTTGCTCACCTTTTTGTGCTATTTTTTTATCGCAAACTTCAATAATTTTATCTTTTAAAACCTTTTGCATGCTTTTTAATGACGTCTATCGGTATTACGTTTTGGTCGTCTAGAATTAGTCTTCTTGTCTGAACTACTAGTATTAGAACCACGAGAACTATTAGAATTTCTTGTATTTCTATTTTGACGCCCTTGTCCTTGTTTTACAGGTTCTGTTGAAGCATTAGGATCGGGTTCAAACCCTTCCTCTATTTCAACAGGTAGTTTCATTTCAATTAACTTTTCAATATCTCTTAAAAAAGTAGTTTCATCTGCACTTACTAACGATAAAGCTTCACCACTGGCTCCTGCTCGACCTGTTCGACCGATTCTATGCACATAATCCTCAGATATATTCGGCAATTCAAAATTTATAACATGTGGTAATAAAGGAATATCCAATCCACGAGCAGCAATATCGGTTGCTACTAACACTCGAACACTACCATTTTTAAAACCTGCTAATGCTTTTGTTCTTGCTCCCTGACTTTTATTTCCGTGTATAGCCGCTGCTGTAATACCCGATTTACTCATTTTTTCACAAAGCTTATTAGCGCCATGTTTTGTTCGAGTAAATACTAAAACCTGTTTCCAATTACCTTCAGAAATTAATTTAATAATTAATCCTGTTTTTAAACCTTTTGCTACTCTGTATACTTTTTGACTAATAGCATCAACTGTTGTATTTTCTGGAGTTGCTTCAACCTGTACAGGATGATTTAAAATACCATGTGCTAACTTCTTAATATCTTTAGAAAACGTCGCCGAAAACATTAAATTTTGTCGCTTTTCTGGCATCGATTTTATAACACGTTCTATATCGCGTAAAAAACCCATATCTAGCATTCTATCTGCTTCATCTAACACAAAAATCTCAACACGCTTAAGTGATAATAATCCTTGATTTTGTAAATCTAACAAACGCCCTGGAGTAGCTACTAAAACATCAATACCTTGTCGAATAGTTGCTGCTTGTGGCTTTTGGTTAACACCACCAAAAATGACCGCACTTCGTAAATTTAAAAATTCGCTGTATTCTTTAACATTAGCATATACCTGTGCTGCTAATTCGCGTGTTGGCGTTAAAATTAAAGCACGAATGGGTCTGTATTTTTCTTTCGGTGTTTCAGAAAGTATATGTAAAAGTGGCAATGTAAAACCTGCCGTTTTTCCCGTTCCTGTTTGAGCCGATGCTAGAACATCTTTTCCTTCTAAAACAGGAGGAATCGCTTTTTCTTGAATTGGAGATGGTGTTGTGTATCCTTTTTTGCTAATAGCTTTTAGCAAGGCCTCAGATAAGCCTAATGATTTAAATGACATATAAATTGTTTGGTAAAGCCTTTTTAAGGCGAAGGAGATGACAATTTATTAAGTAAACAAACCACCTCTATTTTTATTAAGCTGCAAAGGTACGTTTAATTTTCTCGATGCGTTTTTTATTTTGTTTCAATTAAAGAATATTAAACTAAAAGTTTAATATTAGCATAAGAATTTTCAAGAGCTTCTTTTGCTTGCGCGTCATTAAGCCATTCTACTTTAGTAATCCCTTCTTCTTCTTGAGCATATAAATTGCCCTTAAAGCTGGTTTTCATTTCAAACCAATAAGTTACTTTAATTTTATGTTTCCCGTTACGTTTAAAAATATGATAAGTCGTATTTAATGGTTTTACTATTTCTAACCCAGAAACCCCAGTTTCCTCAGTAACTTCTCGAATTGCCGTTTTTTCAATAGTTTCATTACCTTCGGCTTTTCCTTTAGGTAAATCCCACTTGTCATTTCGGTAAATAAATAAAATTTCATTATTATCATTAAACGCCTTTCCGCCACCAGCAATAACGTTTGGTAATTTCTTTAAAAACTTTTTTAATAGCTTATCTTCATTTTTATGAATAAGTCGAACTTCATCTAACGACGAGTTATTTAGTTCTTTTATAACTTTCCCAATATTAACTGTATCAAGTAAATAATTCTTAAAATTAGTTTCTTGTTCAACTACGGTTGTTAGTACGATAGGCTTATCTCCAACAAAAACTTTATACATAATTTGTATTTAACAATTTCGTTTTGGTAAAAATATCATTTTTAGTGACAAACTAATAAATGTTGAAAAAAATATTTTTTATTAATAATCAACTGTTACATAAAACTAATTTATTGTGTAATTTTGTGACTATGATTTTTAACAAAGAAACTGCCAAAAAAACTGCTGAAGTTTTATTGCAAGTAAATGCTATAAAACTAAGCCCGAAAGAACCATTTACATGGGCTTCTGGATGGAAATCTCCAATTTACTGCGATAACCGCATTATATTATCTTACCCTACAATTCGTAATTACGTTCGCGAAACAATGGCTAAACATATTGAAAAACAATATGGAAAACCAGATGTTATTGCTGGCGTAGCTACTGGAGCCATAGGTATTGGTATGTTGGTAGCAGAATATTTAGGATTACCGTTTATTTATGTTAGACCAGACGCAAAAGGACACGGACGCAAAAATCAAATTGAAGGTTTTATTGAAAGTGGTCAAAATGTTGTGGTTGTAGAGGATCTTATTAGTACTGGAAAAAGTAGTTTAAATGCGGTAAAAGCTCTCAAAGAAGCCAAAATAAATGTAAAAGGTATGGTTGCTATTTTTACCTATGGATTTGATGTAGCTGCCGAAAACTTTAAAAAAGAAGGCGTTACTTTAAACACTTTAAGTAACTATGAAAACTTATTAGAGCAAGCCTTAGATACTAAATATATTTCTGAAAAAGAATTAGTGACTTTATCTGAATGGAATTCTAACCCAAGTGAATGGAACACTATTTGATATAAACATGTGAAGTTGTTTAGACTAAAAAAACTAAACACTAAACAAATTGATAAAAAATGAATTTAGAATCCCCAAAAATAAACGTTAGCAAATCACCTCAAGAAATATTTAATTTTTTAGCTGATATTAAAAATTTCAAATCTTTAATGCCTGAAAACATTAGCAAATTTGAAGTTTTAGATGATAATAAATTTTTATTTGCATTAAAAGGAATGCCAGAAATTATTCTTGAAAAGAAAGACGTTTTACCTCCTAATAAAATTGTTTTTGGAGCTGCTGGCGGAAAAATAGATTTCTCTCTAGTTGGAAACATCATTGAGATTAATGAAACATCTAGCGAAGTTCAATTAGAATTTACTGGAGACTTTAACCCAATGATGTCAATGATGATTAAAGGTCCGATTACTAAATTTATTGAAACACTTGTCTCTAGTATTCCTAAAGCTATTTAATAAAGCAATGTAATTTCTTTAAGATCGAATTTTTTTACAATTTCATCTTCTAATATTACTTGTAGTTTCCCATATTTTGTAACACCTTTTATAAAACCTGAAAATAAAGCACCTTCAGCATCCTTAAATGTTGAGGGTTTATTTTTTCTAAACAAATTAGTTTCATATTCATTTTTCACTAATTCATATTTCCCTTGCTGTAAAAGTGATGAATATTCTTTTGTATAATTAATAACAAGCTGTAAAATTTCATCTAAATTATAATGAACTCCTGTAATCTTTTTTAAGGATGAAGCTTTTGGAAGATTCTTAAAATCAGTTTGGTTTACATTAATTCCAACACCAATAATTGTAGAGTTTAGTTTATTTTTTATGACATTTTCAATTAAAATACCACAAATCTTTTTGTCTGCTGACAAAATGTCGTTAGGCCATTTAATATGCAAATCTGGAATATTTAACGTTTTAAACGTTTTAAGAATAGCTAAAGAAAAAGCCATACTAATAT
The DNA here is from genome assembly GCA_031826515.1 of Flavobacteriaceae bacterium HL-DH10. Taxonomy (NCBI): domain Bacteria; kingdom Pseudomonadati; phylum Bacteroidota; class Flavobacteriia; order Flavobacteriales; family Flavobacteriaceae; genus Thalassobellus; species Thalassobellus suaedae. Next base: position 733,416 of record CP134536.1, read on the forward strand.
AGAAAGGAAATTCTACATCATACTTATTTAAATCCTTAAACACACTAAACATAAGGTTTTTACCATTTTCAGAACTCCAAACCGTACCCATTTGACCTCTACCCTGCGTTTGCTCATTAGTCATTACAACTGTATAATCGGCAACATCTGCTTCATTAATTAGCTTCCGCAAATAGTTATTAGTAGAATCGATGGCATTAAGTTTGATTATAGGCATAGAGAGGTTATTTAGATACTATAAAATCTTATGATTATTTTAAAGTATAAAGAACTAAAAAAATAATAACTTTGCACAAATTAAATAAAATTAATGGCGAAACAAGAAATAAACGCAGATCAACTTATATCAGTTATAATTAGCGGGATAGAAGATGTTAAAGGTAAAGAAATAAATATTTTAGATTTAAGGGACATTGAAAACACGGTTTGTGATTATTTTATTGTTTGCGAGGGAACTTCAAATACGCAGGTAAACGCCATAGTTAATTCAATACAAAAAAAAGTCAGTAAAGAACTTAAAGACAATCCTTGGCACACAGAAGGATTAGAAAATTCTGAATGGGTATTGATAGACTATGTTAATGTTGTAGTGCACGTTTTTCAAAAACATATTAGAGAATATTATGACATTGAAAGCCTTTGGGGGGATGCAAAAACCACAGTTATAGAAACGAGTTACTAAAAAAGAAACATGGCAAAAGATAAAAAAAATATAAATGACAAAAAACCAAAATTCAGTCCATACTGGATTTATGGTATTTTAATAGCGCTTTTCTTAGGGTTTCAATTATTTAGTAATAATGGCTACGAAGAAGGGAATAAAATTACATCTTCAGACTTTTTTAAATATCTAGAAGAAGGTGATGTAGAAAAAGTTGAAATAATTAACGAAAAAGTTGCCAAAGTTTACTTAACTGATGATGCTGAGGCTAAAGAAACACACAAAAAATCCATACCCAAAACATATTTTCCGTCTGTAAATAAATTACCAAACTATAGTTTTGAATTTGGAGATCTTGCCATTTTTCAAAATAAAATAGACGAAATTAAAAAAACTCAAACTACTGAAACTCAAATAATATTTGGTACAGATAGTGACCCATGGGGCAACCTATTAATGGGCATTTTGCCATTTATTTTACTTATAGGTGTTTGGATTTTTATTATGCGTCGTATGTCTGGTGGTGCTGGCGGAGGTGCTGGCGGACAGATTTTTAACATTGGAAAATCTAAAGCAAAACTTTTTGATCAAAACACAGAGGTTAAAACAACATTTAAAGATGTTGCTGGTTTAGAAGGAGCAAAAGAAGAAGTACAAGAAATAGTAGATTTCTTAAAATTTCCTGAAAAATACACAACCCTTGGTGGAAAAATACCTAAAGGAGCACTACTTGTTGGCCCTCCAGGAACAGGTAAAACCTTATTAGCCAGAGCTGTTGCAGGTGAAGCCAAAGTACCTTTCTTTTCATTATCAGGATCTGATTTTGTTGAAATGTTTGTTGGTGTTGGAGCATCTCGTGTTAGAGATTTATTTAAACAAGCTAAAGAAAAATCACCTTCTATTATTTTTATAGATGAAATTGATGCTATTGGTCGTGCTAGAGGAAAAAATGCGATGTCTGGAAGTAATGATGAGCGTGAAAACACACTAAATCAATTACTAACTGAAATGGATGGTTTTGGTACCAATGCAAACGTTATTGTAATTGCTGCTACAAACAGAGCCGATATTTTAGATAAAGCATTAATGCGTGCAGGTCGTTTTGATAGACAAATTTTTGTTGACTTGCCAGATATTCGTGAGCGTAAAGAAATTTTTGAGGTACATTTAAGACCATTAAAAAAGGCAAAAGACTTAGATACCGATTTTCTTTCAAAACAAACTCCAGGTTTCTCTGGAGCCGATATTGCTAATGTTTGTAACGAAGCCGCTTTAATTGCTGCAAGAAATGGTAAAAAAGCAGTTGACAAACAAGATTTCTTAGATGCTGTTGATAGAATTATTGGAGGATTAGAAAAGAAAAATAAAATTATTACACCAAGCGAGAAAAAAGCGGTGGCTTATCATGAAGCTGGACATGCTACTGTAAGTTGGATGCTAGAACATGCTGCGCCATTAGTAAAAGTAACTATTGTACCACGCGGACGTTCATTAGGTGCTGCATGGTATTTACCAGAAGAACGCTTAATTGTTAGACCAGAGCAAATGCTAGACGAAATGTGTGCTGCCTTAGGTGGTCGTGCTGCAGAGAAAGTTATATTTAATAAAATTTCTACTGGTGCTTTAAGCGATTTAGAAAAAGTTACTAAACAAGCTAGAGCAATGGTTACCATTTACGGTCTTAGCGATAAAATTGGTAATATAACATATTATGATTCTGGACAAAATGAATATGGTTTCACAAAACCTTATAGCGAACAAACAGCAGAATTAATTGATAGTGAAATTTCTACTATTATAGAAGAGCAATACCAAAGAGCAATTAAACTTCTTGAAGAAAATAAAGATAAATTAACGCAACTTGCAGAAGTTCTTCTTGAAAAAGAAGTCATTTTTAAAGATAACCTTGAAAAAATATTTGGAGAGCGATTATTCAAAAAAGAATTAGCATACAATAAAGTAGCAGAAAAAAACGCTGAAGAAGAAGAATAAAATATTTAGATATTTTATTAAGCTTTAAGTAAAAATCTTAAATTAACGGCATCGTTAATTTAAGATTTTTTATATTTGATAAATTCCTAGAGAATTCCGTTAATAGCAGGTAACTAAATGAGTCTTTTTAGAAAAATATTTGGTTCCAAATCTGATCGATTTGAAAAAGAACTAAAATCAGATAATAGAGGCAAATATATGCCCGAAATAAAACTACCAATAGATGAAAGGTTTACCATAAACTTTAAATCTAATGGTGGTAAGTTCTTGTATTGCGAAAATTTAAACGAAATATTTCAAAATTTAGAAAACATCATTGAAGAAAATAATTGGGAAGATAAAAAAGCATTGTTATTAGATAATAATCTTGAAAATAAATTTAAAAAAACCAGTTTAAAAGCAACTAAAAAAATAAGCGATGCTACTTTTTTCTTAACTACCTGCGAAAATTTAATTGCTAATGATGGGTCATTACTTATCTCTTCTAAACAAATATTTGAAAAAAAACTCCAAGAACTTCCAGTAAATTTTATTGTATTTGCAACAACTAGCCAAATTACCGAAACTATTGGTGAAGGTCTGCGAAGTATAAAATCTAATAACCGAGAAAAAATACCAACAAATATCACTACCATTAAACACTTTAAATCTGGTGATGATAAAGATTTCTTAAGTTATGGTAGCAGCGCTAAAAACTTATACCTATTACTTTTAGAAGACTTATAAGATGAAAGAAATTCTTATACGATCCCTTTCTGGTTTGCTTTATGTTACATTATTAATTCTAGGCTTACAAAACAAGTACGCATTAGTTGTAATCTTTTTTGTTTTCGGACTAATAAGCATCAACGAATTTCAAAAATTAATTCATCTAAAAAGTTTTATCCCAAACATTATTTTTATAGTCCTTTTTGCTGTTTTTGGGTATTGGCAATTAATTTTAAAAACAAATAAGGGTTTAGATGAAATTACTCAAATACTTATGGTATTTAGCATATTTGTAGAATTATTTTTAATTAAAGACTTGTTTTCAGAAAAAAGAACACCTCTTTTTAGTTCTAAACGTTTTGTGCTTACAACCTTCTATTTATCAACAGCATTTGTGTTTTTAATTCTGATAGGAAACTATTATGAATCCTACAATCCTAACATCTTATTAGGTGCATTTATCCTAGTTTGGGTTAACGATTCCTTTGCATATTTAGTTGGTAAAAATTTTGGCAAGCAAAAACTTTTTGAAAAAATATCACCAAAAAAAACTGTGGAAGGATTTCTTGGAGGCTTACTTTTTTCTTGTATTGCAAGCTATTTTATTGCTACCTTCACGCAGACTTTAAATTTCACAAATTGGCTTATACTTAGCATTATTATTAGTGTGTTTGGAACCTTAGGAGATTTAATAGAATCAAAATTTAAAAGACAAGCTCAAGTTAAAGACAGTGGCGTTATAATGCCAGGTCATGGTGGTTTGTTAGACCGATTAGATAGTATTATTTTTGCAGCACCATTTATATATTTATTTTTAAGAATTTTACCCTATGTTTCATAAAGAAGGACATAAAATTATATTTGCAACATTTGTATTCGTAGTTGCTTCGTTTTTACTAGTAGATAATTTTATCTCCACTGAATGGTTGCAAACGCTTATAATGATTACTTTATTAGTATTCTTAATACTTATACTCCAATTTTTTAGAAACCCTAAACGGCATACTGTTTTAAACGACAAACAGGTAGTTTCTCCAGTAGATGGTAAAGTTGTAGTTATTGAAGAAGTATTTGAAAAGGAATATTTTAAAGAAAAACGCTTGCAAGTTAGCGTGTTTATGTCTCCAATAAATGTTCATGTTACACGTTACCCAATTGGCGGACATGTTATATTTAGCAAATACCATCCAGGAAAATATTTAGTAGCATGGCATCCTAAAGCTAGTGAAGAAAACGAACGTACCACAGTGGTTGTAGAAAACGAAACTTACGGTAAAGTCCTTTACAGACAAATAGCAGGTGCTTTAGCAAAACGTATTGTAAATTATGCAAAACAAAACGATAAAGCCATACAAGGAACCGATTCTGGTTTTATTAAATTTGGATCTAGAGTGGATTTGTTTTTACCTTTAGACACCAAAATTAAAGTAACACTTAACCAAAAAGTTAGAGGTGGAGAAAGTATTATTGCAGAAGTTCATGAGTAGAGAAGAACTAGATATAGAATTCAAAGAGGCGGTAAAGCGCGTTAATGCGCATACCGAACCATTTCCTGCTGACACCTTATTAAAGCTTTATGCTTACTACAAAAAAGCTACTAACGATTATGGAAGACCTAAAAGCAAAGAACCCATAATTAATGCTTTTAAAACAAATGCCTTATTTCAAGCTAAAAACGTTAGCGAAGATGAAGCTAAACAAAACTATATAGATATAGTAAACAATTACTTTTTGTATAGAGAATAATAAGAACTCAAACTCGGTTCAAAAAATTGTTGTTACTAAATAGCAATAATAGAATCTATCATTTTTCTACTTCTTCTTAATACACTTTTAGTCATTTACCCATTTGACTTTGTCAGAAATTTTAGCTAACTTCGTTTAACATTAGATATTAAACGATTTCATATCAAGTCGTTGTGCTTCATTATGACCGAAAGAATAATTTTTATATCACTAAAGCTTACATTATTATGAAAATCAAAATTCAGGTATTTCTATTGGGATTACTGTTTCTACTCAGTTGTTCAAAGATAGCTAAGGAAAATGAATCTGGTTCTTTTAAAGTTCCAGTGGACTATTATACGCTTGAGAATGGCCTTAAGGTAATTCTATCACAAGATAAAACGGCCCCCACCATTGTGATTGCAGTATATTATAACATAGGGTTTAGGATAGAGCCGAAAGACAGAACGGGTTTCGCTCATTTATTCGAACATATGATGTTTCAGGGGTCCCGGAATCTCGGAAAAATGGAGTTTGTAAAACTCATCCAACAAAATGGAGGTGTCCTCAACGGCTCAACCAGATTTGATTTCACGAATTACTTTGAAATTGTACCCTCTCATAAACTTGAAACGATACTATGGGCTGAAGCGGATCGAATGAAGGGGTTAGCTATTACACAGGACAACCTTGCCAATCAGCAAGGAGTCGTGAAGAACGAAGTAAAAGTAAATGTTCTTAATAAACCTTACGGTGGTTTCCCCTGGTTGGACATGCCTCAGTATGCCAACGAAAACTGGTATAATGCCCACAATTTTTATGGTGATTTAGAAGATTTGGATTCTGCTAATTTGGAAGATGTTCAAAGTTTCTTTTCTACTTACTATTCTCCCAACAACGCGGCATTATCAATTGTCGGTGATTTTGAAACTGAAGAGGCAAAAGAATGGATCAATAAATATTTTGGAGGGATACCTAGTGTAGATCTTCCCAAACGACCCGATATATCCGAACCTCGTCAAGAGATTGAGAAGAAGTTTACTAAAGATGACTCTCTTGCTACAAAACCAGCAACGGCTGTAGCCTACAAGATGCCAGAGAGAAATACGCCTGAGTATTATGCAATGGGGTTATTGGATCAGATACTAGTACAAGGAAATAACAGCCTTTTGACCCAAAAGCTAGTTAAAGAGAACGGTTACACCTCTAATGTTAACGGAGGGATTAACTATCTGGGTAACATGTTTAATTATAATGGACCAATGGTATGGATGTTTAATTGTACTTACGACGCTACAACTTCGGAGGACTCTCTAATATACTCAATTGATCAGGTACTTGCTGAAGTTGAAAAAGGAGTCAATCAGGAAATGATAGATAATGCAATCGTTAAAATTAGATCTGAACTATATGATGATTTAGGTAATTACTTTGGTATGGGACGAGCGGATTTACTTTGTAGTTTTGCTCTTTTTGATAACGACCCAGCACGGATTAACCAAATCGAAAAAGAGTTCAAACAAATAACTCCAAAAATAATGAATAAAACGGTAAAAGAATTTTTGAGAAAATCAAATCGAACTATCCTAACAGTAAATCCTTTAGGTAGCTCACAAGTTTCTTCAACCAAACTATAAAAATAATACTCATGAAAAATACTATAGTAATATTTGTAATTTGTCTGGCAATAATCAGTATTAGCTTTGGTCAAGAAAAGGAGACACCCCCATCAGGTTCTGAACCAAAAAATTTCTTATTACCACAAAGAGAAGAGCTCCAACTTGAAAATGGAGTGAAATTAGTAATGATACCGTATGGTGGTATTCCAAAGGCATCCGTTCGAATTACAGTTAGTACAGGTAATATTCACGAAGAAATAGATAAGATTTGGATGTCAAATTTAGTAAGTAATTTGATGCAAGAGGGAAGTATATCTATGAGCGCCAAAGATATTGCAGACAAAATGGCAAATATGGGTGGCGACCTAAATATATTTGTAACCCCTCATAATACGAATATACAATCCTCTGTTTTGTACGAATTCGTGCCGGATGCAATCGCTTTAATGGTTGATGTGCTTATCAATCCTGCGTTTCCAGAATCTGAAATGGTTAGATTGAAAAATGACATGAAACGTAATTTAAGTGTTGAATTGACAAAACCCGGTTCATTGGCGACTCAGGAATTTTTCAAGCAATTATATCCAAATCATCCGTATGGAAGATATTTTCCCACTGAAGAAATGATAGACAGCTATACCTTAGATGATGTTAAAGAATTCTACGGCAAAAATTTTGGTGGAAAATGTACAACTATTTATATCGCAGGAAAATTTGATATTGAAAAGGCAAAGAAAGCGGCTGTAGGTGCGCTTACTAATTGGAAAGAGGGGCTGGAATCCGAGTATAGTATTGGAGAACCCGTAACGCAAGGTGAAATAACTTTAATAGATAGACCTGGAGCCCCACAATCGACTCTGCTCGTCGGGCTTCCTGTGGCAGATCCGTCCAATCCTGATTACATCGCAGTTGACGTGATGAATTCTCTTTTGGGAGGCTCATTTGGTTCTAGAATAACTAGTAATATTCGTGAAGATAAAGGTTATACTTATTCACCGAGAAGTCGAGTTTCTGCAAAATATAAATCGTCCATTTGGTATGAACAAGCCGATGTAACCACAGAATTTACCGGTCCATCTTTGCAGGAGATTTCAAAGGAGATAGAACGTCTTCGAAATGAGGCTCCTTCCGAAAAAGAACTTGATGGTATCAAAAATTATGAAGCTGGATTATTTGTATTACGTAACTCAATACCGAATGGTATTATTGAACAGTTAGTATTTTTAGATGTTCATGACCTTGAAGATGATTATTTGGTGAACAGAGTAAAAGAAATTTACTCGCTTACTCCCAAGGATATTCAAAACATGGCAAAAAAATACCTGCGATCCAAGGATATGACACTTGTCATTGTTGGAGATAAAGTAAAAATTCAAAATCAAATTGATGAATACGAAAAATTGCTCGATACTTTAAAATAGTACATTATAACAGAGAACGAAAGCACAACAAATGTATAAAGCAAATAGGGCATTCAGTGGAATTCGATAGTGTAGTGGTCATCTGAAAAAGCGCCAAGCTAAAATTTTGATATTTAGATAAAAATAAAGATAAAAATCTTAGCTTGGCTAATTGCAAGACGAAAATACAGAGGTATTGGCGCCCTACTTGCTTTATACCTACGTTAAACGAAACTACCCTAAACTAGCTAAACTAGTTTTCAAAGTTTCAATCTTGGCTAAAGCATCTGCTTCTTTTTTCTTTTCAGAAGCAACTACTTGCTCAGGAGCTCCAGCCACGAAACGTTCGTTAGATAATTTTTTTTGTACCGATTTTAAAAAACCTTCAGTATAGTTTAACTCTTCCGTTAATTTTATAATTTCAGCCTCCACATCAATAGCGCCAACCATAGGAATAAAATACTCGTTAGATTTTACTCTAAAAGTTAAAGCGCCTTCAATAGCTTCCGAAGTATCTTCTATACTTTCAAGGTTTCCTAATTTAGCAATAACACCATTGAAAGTGGTATTCGTTTTTTCATTGTTTATTAACGAAAAACCAATAGCATCTTTAAACGCAATATTCTTTTGTTTACGAATGTTTCTAATGCCTGAAATAACTTCCGAAGCAAATTCAAATTCAGTAATCAAGGTTTCATTTATAGCTTTAGCTTCTGGCCATTTGGCAACAATTAATGCTTCATCTGGTGTTCTTTCAGAAATATATTGCCAGATATCTTCAGATAAAAAGGGCATAAACGGATGTAACACTTTAAGATTATTCTCGAAAGCTTCAATTACCGATTTATACGTTATAGTATCAATTGGTTTTTGATATGCTGGCTTAATAATTTCTAATAACCATGATGAAAAATCGTCCATGATTAACTTGTAAATAGCCATTAAAGCATCACTCAATCTATATTTACTAAAATGATCTTCAATGTCTACTAAGGCTTTTTGGAACTTAGCTTCATACCATTCTAAACCTACTTTTGAAGTTTCTGGTTGTGGGATAGTGTCATCAATTTCCCATCCTTGAATCAATCTAAAAGCATTCCAGATTTTATTTCCAAAACCTTTTCCTTGTTGGCAAAGCGCCTCATCAAACATTAAATCGTTTCCAGCAGCAGAACTTAATAATAAACCAACACGAACGCCATCGGCACTATATTCTTCAATAAGTTTTAATGCATCAGGAGAGTTTCCTAAACTTTTACTCATTTTGCGACGTTGCTTATCGCGAACCAAACCTGTTAAATACACGTTATTAAACGGTTTTTCATCTTTATATTCGTAACCTGCAATAATCATACGGGCTACCCAAAAGAAAAGAATATCTGGTCCTGTAACCAAATCGTTTGTTGGATAGTAATATTTTATGTCTTCGTTTTCCGGATTACGAATACCATCAAACACACTCATTGGCCATAACCATGATGAAAACCAAGTATCTAGAGCATCAGTATCCTGACGTAAGCTATTGGCTGTTAACTCTTGGTTGTTAGCCGCCACTCTTGCTTTTATTACAGCATCTTCAATATTTTCTGCAACAACAAAATCTTCTTTTCCATCGCCATAGAAGTATGCAGGAATTTGTTGTCCCCAAAGGAGTTGACGCGAAATATTCCAATCACGAATATTTTCCATCCAATGGCGATAGGTATTTTCAAACTTCTTTGGAAATAATTTAATTTCGGCATCTTCGCCTAAAACCGCTTTAATAGCAGGCTTAACTAACTCTTCCATTTTTAAAAACCACTGATCGCTTAAACGTGGCTCAATAACAGCTTTAGTTCTTTCAGAAGTTCCAACTTTATTAATATGTGTTTCAGTTTTAACTAAAACACCTGTTTCTTCTAATTCTTTAGCGACTTCTTTTCTTGCCACAAAACGATCTTGACCTTCGTAATGCATTCCGAAGCTATTTAAACTAGCATCTTCATTAAAAATATCAACAACTTCTAAACCGTGCTTATCACCTAAACTCTTATCATTTTCATCATGTGCAGGCGTAACTTTTAAACAACCTGTACCAAACTCAACATCAACATATTCATCTTCAATAATAGGAATCACGCGATTACAAATTGGCACAATGGCTTTTTTTCCACGTAAGTGTTCAAAACGCTCATCGTTAGGATTGATACAAATAGCAGTATCACCAAAAATGGTTTCAGGACGCGTAGTTGCAATCGTTAGAGTATCATCACTACCTTCAATCTTATAATTTAAATAATATAGTAAACCTTGCTTTTCTTCGTAAATCACTTCTTCATCAGACAAGGTTGTTTTAGCCTCTGGATCCCAGTTTACCATACGGTAACCACGATAAATCAACCCCTTGTTATGTAAATCTACAAATACCTTAATAACAGCTTCAGACATATCGTCGTCCATAGTAAATTTGGTTCTATCCCAATCACATGAACATCCTAGCTTTTTTAATTGCTCTAAAATTACACCACCATAATCGTGTGTCCAGTCCCAAGCGTGTTTCAAAAACTCATCGCGCGTTAAATCGTTTTTATCAATACCCTGCTCTTTTAACTTAGCAACAACTTTAGCTTCTGTAGCAATAGATGCATGATCTGTACCTGGTACCCAACACGCATTTTTTCCTTGCAAACGCGCACGACGAATTAATACATCTTGAATCGTATTATTAAGCATATGCCCCATATGCAACACTCCTGTTACATTTGGTGGTGGTATAACAATAGTATATGGCTCTCTTTCATCTGGTGTGGAATGAAAATAATTATGTTTCATCCAGTAGTTATACCATTTACTTTCTACCTGATTTGCATCATACTTTGATGGAATTTGCATGCTTTGGAATAGTTTTTGAATATTGATGTGCAAAAGTACTTATATTTCTTTTGTTGTGAAATGAGCATTACTAAAAATTTTGTTTTTAATAAACATTATAATTTGAAATTTTAACAATTAAATGAAGAAGATAAACAAAAATTACGCATACTTTTAACCGACTTGAATATGCTAAGAAACATGCATTACGTCTAAAATTTTTGCGTGTTGTAGAAAAAGTAAGTATGTTTGATATGAATTAGCATATAAAAAACTTAATATTTAATAGCTAAAAACATTAAATATTATACATTGAAAAATTAGAAAACGAAACAATAAATTATAAAAATATGAAACATTTAATTACAATTTTATTTATTGGCTTAATAAGCTTTTCTCTTAATGCGCAGGAGAAAGTCGCCAAAATTGAATTTAAATCTGATACTATTGATTACGGAACTATAGAAAAAGGCTCTGATGGCAAACGTGTTTTTGAATTTACGAACACAGGTAAAGCACCTTTAATTATATCTAAAGTTACATCTAGCTGTGGTTGCACGATTCCTAAGTGGTCTAAAGAACCCATATTACCAGGCAAAACTGGAGAAATTCAAGTTAAATATGACACTAATAGAGTAAACCCTATAAGAAAGACTATTACAGTAATAAGCAATGCAGATACCCCTACGGTAGCATTAAAAATTAAAGGTTTAGTCGTTGATTCTACTAGTACAAGTATTATAGAAAAGAAGAATAAAAGTATTGTTCAACAATAAAACATTTACTAAATAATTATAAAAAGGTCTAAACATGAGTTTAGACCTTTTTTAGTTAAACACATCTTCTAATTGAAATTTAAAAGTTAAAAAAACGCCATTTCTATCTACTTTTAACTTTATGGTTTTACCTGCTTCTGCATAAAAAAAATGCATTAATTGTTGTAATGAATAATTAAAAGCTTGTTTCTCGTTAACACTTAATATAATATCACCAATTTTCAAACCTGCTTTTTGTGCTGGCGAATTATTTCTTAACTCTACAATAGTATAGGCTGGTTTTAAAGAAATTTTATATTGAGTATCAATAACAATTTTTGTGCTATTTGAAGGTTCAGCACTATTTGTCATACTCGAATTTATTTTATTATCTATTTCTTTTACTAACCTTACGCCATCATGAGCTAACTCTATACCGCTTTTATTATAACTAAACTTATTTTTGAAATTGCTGTTTTTTTTAAATGTTATAGTAGATTTTTTATAATCAATTATTAGATTAAATCGTTTTAATATATCGCCAGACAAACTTCCATTACGACTTTTTACTTTTCTTGCATGCAAAGTATAACTTGAATCTGGATAAGCTACATTTACATTTTTCAATTCGAAACTTTTCAAATAAAAAGATTCTATTTTTGAGCGCTTGCCATAAACACTCCCACTTAAACCATGTCCTAAAAAATCATGAAAATATTTATCACGAGATTTAATTCCTAAAGAATTATCTTCAAACAACCATAACGCGTCACTACCACCAGAATCTATTAATAATTTAATGGGAATTTTATTATTATCAACTTTAATTCTCGCATTTATATAAGGCTTATTTCTATAAAATTCTAAATTAAGTTTCTCACACTTTTTACACGTCTTGTACTTATATTTTTCAGGATTTACAATCCTTATAAAACTTTTAGAATAATTTATTTCTACCACAAAATCTTTAAATAAATCGTAACCAATAATACCGTGTATTGGAATACCTAATCTAGGAGCAAAACTCAAATTTGAATCATTTATAGCATATAAATCCTGATTTAATTTTATGGCATCTCCTATTTTGAAAACATTATCCTTAGATTTTAATGCTTCTACAGTATCTCCTTCTCCCAAACCTCTTATAAATATTTTCTCTGTATTGTATAATCTTAAAGTATCTGACACATTCAAAAAATTAAAAATCAGAGGCTTTGTAACACCCGTATCTAACAAAAAAGACAAAGAAACCCCATTAATTTCTACGGGAACAACGATTAAATTATTAATTAGTTTGAAACTAATTTTATCGGATTGTTTTTTATTTTGAATTATAAATTTACCTTGTGAAAAACTCAGATTATTCAAACAAAAAACCAAACACATGAAAGTGAAAAAATTTTTCATTTTTTAATATTCAATTTATATACTATCAATTTACGAATCTTTAGAGTAGTCTTCTCATTTATAAGTGTTTTTTAAAAAAACTTTAAGATAATTTTTTAATATTTGCATTTAAATTAAACGCATGCCAACTATATCAAAAAAAGGGCACTTAATGCCTGAATCTCCTATACGAAAACTAGTACCTTATGCAGAACAAGCTGTAAAAGAGGGCAAGTCTATTTATCATTTAAATATTGGACAACCCGATATTAAAACCCCTGAAATTGCTTTAGAAGCCGTAAAAAATAATGATGTAGAAATACTTTCATATTCAAGATCTCAAGGGTCTGAAACCTACAGAATAAAGCTTACTGCTTACTACAAAAAACACAACATTAATGTTTCTCATGAAGATATCATTGTTACTGTAGGTGCTAGTGAAGCCCTTTTGTTTTTATTTAGTAGCATTATAGATCCAGGTGACGAAGTTATTATCTCTGAACCTTTTTATGCTAATTATATAGCATTTTCAACAGCTACAGGAGTTAATGTAGTTCCTGCAATATGTAATATTGATGATAATTTTGCATTACCATCTATTGAAACATTTGAAAAATTGATTACACCAAAAACCAGAGCTATACTAATTTGTAACCCTGGAAACCCAACAGGGTATTTATATTCTGAAGAAGAGATTAAGCAACTAGGTGCTATTGCGAAAAAGCATGACTTATTTTTAATTGCAGATGAAGTATACCGTGAATTCGTTTATGATGGTAACAAACATTTTTCTGTAATGGAATTAGAAGATTTAGAAGAACATACCATTATAATAGATTCTGTTTCTAAACGTTACAGCATGTGTGGTGCAAGAATTGGATGTCTTGTATCAAAAAACAAAATTGTTATGCAAACCGTTTTAAAGTATGCTCAAGCACGTTTAAGTCCGCCTACATATGCTCAAATTGCTAGTGAAGCTGCATTAGACACCCCTCAAAGTTATTTTGATGATGTAATAATTGAATATGTTGAAAGACGTGACACTTTAATTACAGAATTACAAAAAATTGAAGGTATAAAAATTGCTAAACCAAAAGGTGCATTTTATTGCATGGTAGAATTACCAATAAAAAATTCTGATAATTTTGCACAATGGCTTTTAGAGGACTTTGATGTTGATGGTGAAACTGTTATGGTTGCTCCTGCTGGTGGATTTTATTCAACACCTGGCATTGGTTTAAACCAAATACGCATTGCTTACGTACTTAACAAAGAAAGCTTAATTAAAGCCGTAAACATTTTAAAAGAAGCCCTTAAAGTTTATAAAGACTAGTGCACATAAAACAAAACATATCATTAAAACCATATAACACCTTTGGTATTGATGCTACAGCAGATTATTTTGTTTCAGTTTCTAGTATAGATCATTTAAAAAAAGTTTTAACCCTTAAAGACTATCCTAACAAACTTATTTTAGGTGGAGGTAGCAATATGCTACTAACCAAAAATCAAGAAGCTTTGGTTATTCACCTAAATATAAAAGGCATTTCTATTGTTTCTGAAAATGAAGATTTCGTCATAATTAAAGCCAATGCAGGCGAAAATTGGCATGATTTTATTTTATGGTGTTTAAAGTATGATTTTGGTGGACTTGAAAATATGTCTTTAATTCCTGGAAACGTAGGAACAGCTCCAATTCAAAATATTGGTGCTTATGGCGTAGAGTTAAAAGACCATTTTGTTTCATGTGAAGCCTTATCATTAAAAACTGGCAAAATAGAATCTTTTAATAACGCTGATTGTAATTTTGGCTATAGAAATTCAATCTTTAAACAAGAAGCCAAAGGGCAATATATTATAACTAGTGTCACCTTTAAGCTTACAAAACGCCATCACAAATTAAATATTAATTATGGAGCTATTGCTTCTCAACTTGAAGTTACAGGAATAAAAACACCTACAATTCAAGATGTTTCAAAAGCAGTAATAGCCATACGAGAAAGTAAACTACCCAACCCTAAAGACATTGGCAATAGTGGAAGTTTCTTTAAAAATCCAGTAATTTCAAAATCACAATTTAATATTTTAGCTAAAAATTTTAAAGACATACCTAGTTACCCAATTTCTGATAACGAAGTAAAAGTTCCTGCAGGTTGGCTTATTGAAAAAGCAGGATTTAAAGGCAAGCGTTTTGGAGACTATGGCGTGCATAATAAACAAGCTTTAGTCCTTGTAAACTATGGGCATGCCAAAGGTGAAGATATTTTAAATCTTTCAAAATTAATACAAAAAACTGTTAAACGTCTATTTAATATATCTATTGAAGCCGAAGTAAATATCTTATAATCAAAAAGAAATTTCTAACTTTGATATAACTAGTGTCACAATTAAACATATACTAAACCAATATTACCTTGATTTCAGCTATAGAAAAAGAAATAGTTTATTTATTAGAACGTGGTGATAAAAAAGCCATAACACTATTGTATGAAAACTACGCCGACTCATTATTTGGTGTTATAAAAAAAATAATAACGGACGATGAGATTGCACAAGATGTTCTTCAAGAAAGTTTTGTAAAAATATGGCGCTATGCTAAAAAATATGATGCTAGTAAAGCAAAACTATTTACCTGGCTTTATAGGATTGCATACAATACTGCAATAGACAAAACAAGGTCTTTAAAAAACAAAAGCGGTAAAGAAATCCAAATAGAAACTTCAAACGTATATAAAATAACATCGAACGCTTTAAACGAAGATGTTTTAGACATAAAAAAACATTTAGGTAGCCTAGATGAAAAATATCAAATAGTAATTAATGCACTCTTTTTTGAGGGTATGACACAACAGGAAGCCAGTGATGAATTAGATATTCCATTGGGAACCATAAAATCGAGATTAAAAATTGGATTACGTGAATTAAAAAAAATTTATAATCCTTAACAAATAACGTCATGAATGAGAAAATATATAATTTTTTAAATTCTGGCCTATTAGAAAAATATCTACTAGGTGAAACTACTTCTGCCGAAACAGAAATGGTTGAGTCTTATATTTCAAAATACCCAGAAGTACAGAATTCATACAACACATTACAATACAACTTAGAAATAGTTGCAAAGAGTAATGCTGTTGAAGCTCCTAAAAGCATTTTAAATAATATTTTAGATGAACTTGATGAGTCGCCAGTTTTAAATTTAAACACATCATATAAATATAAAAAATGGTATAAATTTGCTGTAGCTGCAAGTGTAGCTGCCTTAATTTTTGCTGGCACTGCTTACTCATTTTATACACAAAATCAAAAACTATCTACTGAAAACCAAGTGGTTGTAGATGAAATTTTTGATTTAAGAAGTGACATTGAAATGAATAACAAAAAGTTAGACAACATTATGCAACAATTTAAAGAGCTTAATGACCCTAACACGTACAAGTATATTATGCAAGGTAATAATCGTGCAAAAAACTTAAAAACGGTTGCCTATATAAATCCTAAAGAAAAAACATCTATGATTGATGTGGTTTCTTTACCGCAACTACCCGAAGAACAATGTTACCAAATTTGGGCAGAGTTACAAGGTAAAATGGTTAGTTTAGGTATTTTAAGTGAAACAGATAGACAGCTAAAAGCAATCCCTTATACCGAAAACGCATTAGCTTTAAATATTACAATAGAACCTAAAGGAGGAAATTCTACTGCCTCACTAGACCATACTGTAGCTGAAATAGATTTACAATAGAAAAACAAAAGATACAAACTCAAAAAAGCCTCATTTTAGTAAAATGAGGCTTTTTTATGTTATAATTACACTTGTTTTATTCTTTATCAAATAAAGTTTTATGAATAAACCCTGCTACAATAGCACCAGCTATAGGCGCCAACCAAAATAACCAAAGCTGTGAAATAAATTCTACACCTGCAAACAAAGCTTGACTTGTAGAACGTGCTGGATTAACAGAGGTATTAGTTATAGGAATACTAATTAAATGAATCAAAGTTAAACCTAAACCAATAGCTATAGGAGCAAATCCTTTAGGAGCTCTTGCATTTGTACTACCTAATATAATTAATAGGAAAAACATGGTTAATAAAAATTCAGCAATTAGTGCTGCTGTTACAGAATAGCCATCTGGTGACAATTCACCATAACCATTAGCCGCAAAACCACCAATAGTGGTAAAATCAGCTTTATTAGACACTATTAAATACAAAGCTCCAGCAGCTGTTACAGCTCCTATTAACTGAGCAACAATATAACCCAATAAATCTTTAGCTTCAAACTTACCTCCTGCCCAAAGTCCTAAAGATACTGCTGGATTAAAATGACCTCCAGAAATATGACCCACAGCAAAAGCCATAGTTAAAACAGTTAGACCAAAAGCCAAAGCCACCCCAACAAATCCAATACCTAACTCAGGATAACCTGCTGCAAAAACAGCACTACCACAGCCTCCAAAAACAAGCCAAAAGGTTCCGAAAAATTCTGCAAATAATTTTTTCATAAAATAAATAATTTAATTAGTTAGAACATTAATTTACAAATAATTACCAAAAAGATACATAAAAAAAACAATAGGCCACGTAAATTTCTACCATCTATACTAATTTGCCTTTTAACTAAAAGCATTATCTTTGTTTAAAATTTAAACATCCAAGACTAAAAACTTAGTCACACAGAAGAATGACAATATGGATGTTACTTGTGACACTTAAAAAGCACTAATTATAAACATATGAAACTTCTTTTAATTACAATCGTTTTATTAGCTATAGGAATTGCAGGTATTGCTATCAAAATTTGGGCAAAAAAAGACGGCAAATTTGCAGGTACTTGCGCTAGCCAAAACCCTATGCTAAACAAAGATGGAGAAGCTTGTGGTTTTTGCGGAAAAACACCAGATCAATTTAGTGATTGTAATGAACCTCAACACTCATAATTTTTCATGAGTATACTTGATTTTATTTTCTACAGCTTCATTGTTGTAGTTTTTATTCAAGCCTTATTTTATTTTATTTTCTTCGGGAGATTTGCATTTCTTAAACAAAACAAAAGCACTTTACAAAACATACCTGTTTCAGTTATTATTTGTGCTAAAAACGAAGCTGAAAATCTAAAAAACTTTTTACCCTCTATAATTTCTCAAGATTATTCAAATTTTGAAATTGTTTTAATCAATGATGCCTCAAGTGACCATACACTTGAAATTATGAAACACTTCGCTGAACAAAACACCAACATTAAAATTGTTGATGTTAAAAATATTGAAGCGTTTTGGGGAAATAAAAAATATGCTTTAACACTAGGTATAAAGGCTTCTAAAAACGAATTTCTTTTATTTACTGATGCCGATTGCAAGCCTGTTTCTAAAGATTGGATTAAAGAAATGAGTTCGCATTTTAATAATGACAAAACTATTGTTTTAGGATACGGAGCTTATTCAAAAATTAAAAATTCATTCTTAAATAAACTCATTCGGTTTGAAACCTTAGTAACTGCTGTTCAATATTTTTCTTTTGCAAAAACGGGTATACCTTATATGGGCGTTGGACGAAATTTAGCGTACACAAAAAAAACTTTTTTCAATGCTAACGGCTTTATAAACCATATAAAAGTTCGCTCGGGTGATGATGATTTATTTATAAACCAAGTCGCTAATAAAAAGAATACAGCTATTACTTTTTCAAAAGCAAGCTTTACAGAATCTATACCTAAGACCTCTTTTAAAAAATGGATTAAACAAAAAAGGCGTCATGTTTCTACAGCAAAACATTACAAATTTAAACACAAAATAATATTAACTTTATTTTATAGTTCTAATTTTTTATTTTGGATTCTATCTATACTTCTTTTTACATTAACTTATAACTGGCAATATGTTTTAGGGTTGTTTTTATGCAGACTTATATTTCAATATGTAATTATTGGCTTTTCTTCAAAAAAGCTAAATGAAACCGATCTTTTAATTTGGCTTCCGTTTTTAGAAATTTTTCTAATTATAATGCAATTAACTATCTTTATAAACAATCTAATATCAAAACCTAATTTTTGGAAATAGAAGAAGCTATTAAACGCGCTAAAGCGAACGACCAAAAAGCATTTAATTTCTTATTAGATACTTATTGGGATGCCGTTTACGGATTTCAATTAAAGCGCATTCAAAATGAAAATGATGCGGAAGATATAACCATTCAAACCTTTTCTAGAGCATTTGATAGAATTGAAACTTTTGATGATAAATACAAGTTTAAAACATGGTTAATCACGATTTCAAAAAACATTCATATCGATTTAATGAGAAAAGAAAAACATTCTATTTCTCAAATTATTTCTAATGATGACAAATCGGTTTATCAAATTTTGGATGAATCTCCATCTCCTGAAGATGAATTAATAACCGAACAGCATTTAGCAAAATTGCTCCGTGATATTAAAAAGTTAAAACCGCACTATCAGGAAGTTATAAACCTTCGTTATTTTCAAGAATTAAGTTATAAAGAAATTTCTTTTCAACTTAAAGAACCCATGAATAATGTAAAAGTAAAACTGTTACGTGCAAAAAAATTGTTAGCAGAAATTATTCAGAAAAACTAAAATGATTTCCAAACTTAAAAACTTAGGTCCTGGCTTATTGTTTGCAGGTGCAGCCATTGGTGTATCACATTTAGTTCAATCTACTAGAGCAGGAGCCGATTTTGGCATGGGACTACTTTGGGCACTAATTTTAGTAAATATATTTAAATATCCTTTTTTTCAGTTTGGAGCAAGATATGCTGCAGCCACAGGTGAAAGCTTACTAGATGGCTATAATAAATTAGGTAAAGGTGTTTTAGCCATTTATTACATTCTTAATTTTGCTACCATGTTTACTATTCAAACAGCTGTAACAATTGTAACTGCAGGCATCGCTTTTACGCTTTTTGGAGACTATGTCAGTTTAGAAAGCTGGACTATTATTATTTTAGTAATATGTATTTCAATCTTAACACTTGGGAAGTACAAATTATTAGATAAATTAATGAAAGTAATTGTTATAACACTCACTATAAGCACTATTATAGCTGTGTTTATTGCATTAAAACAGAATGCTACTCCAATTTCTTTTCAGCAAATATTACCCAGTAACGGTTTAGAAATTACCTTTTTAATTGCTTTTATGGGTTGGATGCCTGCACCTTTAGATGTTTCTATATGGCAATCTTTATGGACCATAGAAAAAAACAAAAACACAAAACAACATAATAAGAAATCTATATTATTTGATTTCAATGTGGGGTATTTAAGCACTATCATTCTAGGTATTGGCTTTTTAATGTTAGGTGCTTTGGTTATGTTTAATAGTGGAGAAACATTTAGCAGTTCTGCTGGTGTTTTTTCTAGTCAACTAATAAATATATATACGACTAGCTTAGGTAATTGGGCATATATTATTATTGGTATTGCTGCCTTTACAACTATGTTTAGTACAACACTAACAACGCTAGATGCCTCTCCAAGAGCTATGGCAAAAACCTCTCAATTATTATTTAAAAAGTCTTCAAAGTATAATTATAATTTCTGGATTGCTTTATTATCAATTGGAACCGTTTTTATTTTTTTGTTTTTAGCTTCAGAAATGGGATTATTAATTAAAGTGGCTACTATTTTATCGTTTATCACAGCTCCTTTTTTTGCTATAATTAATTACATATTAATTTCAAGTAAACACACTCCCAAAGAATGGCAACCGTCAAAAAAACTTCATATTTTAAGTTGGTTAGGTATTGCTTTTTTAATTGTTTTTAGTATTTGGTATCTTACCACTTTATAAAAAAATTAAAAGAATACTTCGTATCTTTGCTGCATTATTTTAACAGCATGAATAAAGACACAATATCTAATATATTACCAGAGCGTCAAGCTAAACCAAAATGGTTAAGAGTTAAACTTCCTACTGGAAAAAAATACACAGAATTAAGAGGTTTAGTAGATAAATACAAACTAAATACTATTTGCACTTCTGGCAGTTGCCCTAATATGGGAGAGTGCTGGGGAGAAGGCACTGCAACCTTTATGATTTTAGGAAATATTTGCACACGTTCTTGTGGATTTTGTGGCGTAAAAACAGGACGACCAGAAACCGTTGATTGGGATGAACCCGAAAAAGTAGGGCGATCTATTAAATTAATGAAGATTAAACATGCTGTATTAACAAGTGTTGATAGAGATGATTTAAAAGATATGGGAAGTATTATGTGGGCTGAAACTGTAAAAGCTGTTCGCAGAATGAATCCAGAAACAACACTTGAAACTTTAATTCCAGATTTTCAAGGTATTGAAAAACATATAGACAGAATTATTGATGTAGCTCCAGAAGTTGTATCTCATAATATTGAAACCGTAAGACGTTTAACTCGAGAGGTTAGAATACAGGCGCAATACGACAGAAGCATGGGGGTTTTAAAATATTTAAAACAACAAGGGCAACGACGCACAAAATCGGGGATTATGCTTGGATTAGGAGAGACAAGAGAAGAAGTTATTGAAACACTTCACGATTTAAAAGCAAGCCATGTAGATATTGTCACTATTGGTCAATACTTACAACCAAGCAAAAAACATTTACCAGTAAAACATTTTATAAGTCCTGACCAATTTAAAGAATACGAAAATATTGGTTTAGAATTAGGTTTTCGTCATGTAGAAAGTAGCGCACTTGTGCGTTCGTCTTACCATGCTCAAAAACATATCAACTAAAGATGATTCGCATAGCAATTAATGGTTTTGGTAGAATAGGCAGACGCGTTTTTAGACTAGCGCAAGACCATCCTAATATTGAAGTTGTTGCAACAAATGATTTAGCAGACGCAAGAACTCTAAGTCATTTACTAAAATACGATAGTGTTCATGGCATTTTTAACGGTACGGTTACGAGTCATGGCAATGATATTATTATAAACGACAAAAAAATTCCATTATTAAATGAAAAGCATCCAAAAACAATTAATTGGACGCCTTTTAATGTTGATTTTGTAATTGAAGCTACAGGAAAATTCAAAACAACTTCAGACTTAATAAATCATATTACAAACGGTGCAAAACAGGTTATATTAAGTGTTCCTCCTTTAGAGGATGATATAAAAACTATTGTTTTAGGAGTAAACGACCAAATTATAGACGGTACTGAAAGTATTATTTCTAATGCATCTTGTACGACTAACAATGCTGCACCAATGATTGATATCATTAATAAACTTTGCGGTATTAATCAGGCATACATAACTACGGTACACTCCTATACTACCGACCAAAGTTTACACGACCAACCTCATCCAGATTTACGTCGCTCAAGAGCAGCTAGTCAATCTATTGTTCCTACAACAACAGGAGCTGCAAAAGCGCTTACAAAAATATTCCCAGAGTTATCTGATGTAATTGGTGGATGTGGTATAAGAGTACCTGTAATTAATGGTTCTTTAACTGATATTACATTTAATGTAAAAAAGACTGTTTCTATTGAAGACATAAATAATGCGTTTAAAGAAGCTTCTAAAAAACATTATAAAGGGATTTTAGAATATACTGAAGACCCTATTGTTTCCATTGACATTGTAGGAAATCCACATTCTTGTGTTTTTGATTCTGGCATGACATCTGTTATAGGAAACATGGTAAAAATTATAGGTTGGTACGATAACGAAACAGGCTATTCTTCAAGAATAATTGATTTAATATGCAATTTAACGGAAAAAAAGTGTGTTTTGTCGATAAAATAATTATATTTGTCGGTAAGATTTAATGACAATGACCCAAATCAGAAACTACATATACATAGCGATACTGTTATTTAGCTTCAGTATTTCTGCCCAAAAATCGATAGATAATGATCCTGAAATACTTCAAGGTAAGATTAACTTTCGTATTGAAGAAGCTCATTCTGCTCTCGAAAATTATAATTATTTAGAAGCACAAAACAACTTAAATGAAGCCTTAAAATTAGCCGAACAACTAAATAACAAAGAAAGTTTAGGGATTATTTACACCTTCAAAGCCAGACTACAACTTACTAATAATGAAAGTGATAATGCTATAACATCACTTAACACGTCAATTGAAATTCAAAGAACCATAAAAGACGATGCCAATTTAGCAGATTCTTACAAAACTTTAGGCGAAGTATATGTTAACAAAGAAGATTACACTCAAGCTGCAGATTATTTTAAATCGGCTAGAAATCTTTTTCAACAAGAAGGCTTAGAAAAAAAATTAGCTGAAACACTTCTTGAAGAAGGAAAAACCTATATGTTTTTAAAAAATTACAGAAAAGCAAGGTCTGTAATTGATCAATCTTTGGCATTAGCAAAAAAAACAGGTGATTTAAAAACCCAAAGTAAAGCACTTGTAAAACAAGGTATTATTTATAGCAAACTAAATGATAGTAATAGAGCAATAAGCTATGCTAATGAAGGATTACAAATCGCTAAAGAAAACAATTTTGCAGGCGTACTCAATGAAGGCTATTTAGTACTAAGTAACATCAACGAAAATATAGAGAATTATGAGCAATCTACTATTTACTTAAAGCTACATTTAAAACTATCAGATTCACTAAGAAATTTAAAAATAGCTTATTCATCAACAAACAGTGACATACAAAACAAGCTGAACGCTGAAATTGAAAAAAACAAAAAGGCTAAAGAAGAATCACAAGAAGATAAAAACCTGAACACCTTAACATCTATTTTAAGTGTTGCCTTAATTACTATTTTATCGCTTTTAACCTTGTCACTTTACAAGAATAACAACATCAGATTAAAAACCAATAATATGCTTCATAAAAAAAATGGAGAACTTATTATTGCCAAAGAAAAAGCAGAATTAGCATCAAAAACTAAAGCTAATTTCTTGTCTACTGTTACACACGAGTTACGAACACCTCTTTACGCTGTAACAGGTTTAAGTAATATGTTATTAGAAGAAAACCCAAAGCCTGACCAAGTTCAACACTTAAAATCATTAAAATTTTCAGGTGACTACCTTTTAACTTTTATTAATGACATCCTTCAAATTAACAAAATTGAAGCAAACAAAGTAGATGTAGATCCCGAATCGTTCAACCTAAAAAAGAAAATAAACAATATTATTCTTGCTTTAAATAATTCAGCAAACGATAATAATGTTAAACTTCATTTTGAATATGATAAAGATTTACCTGAAAACTTTATCGCCGATCAATTAAAAATTTCTCAAATCCTTATTAACCTTATTGGTAACTCCATTAAGTTTACTAAAGATGGAGATATCTGGATTAGAATTTATAAAATAGAGCAAAAAGATAACACGTATACACTTCGATTTGAAATTGAAGATAATGGTATTGGTATTAGCCAAGAGAAACAAGACAATATGTTTGAAAGCTTTTCTCAAGGCTCTATTCAAATTAACAGAAAATATGGAGGTACTGGTTTAGGTCTTTCTATTGTAAAAGGATTAATTGATATTTTAAAAGGAAAAATCTACGTTAAAAGTGAATTAGAAAAAGGGACTACCTTTTATTTTGAAATACCTTTAGAATACACATCTGTTGAAGAGGCTAAAGAAAACAAAGTAACCTATTTTAGTGGAAATGCCGAAGACTTAGATTTAACAAATGTTAAAATTTTAGTTGTAGAAGACAATAAAATAAACCAAATGATTACCAAAAAGATTCTTACTAAAATGAATCTTAAATGTGATATTATTGACAATGGTGAAGACGCTGTAGAGATGATAAAAGCGAACAACTACAATATTGTACTAATGGATATTCATATGCCAGGAATAAGCGGTATGGAAGCCACTAAACGTGTTAGAGCTTTTGATAAAGAATTAACAATTTTTGCTTTAACAGCCGTAACAATTGAAGATAAAATGCATGAATTTGACGAAGCTGGGTTTACAGACATTATTCCAAAACCATTTAAGCAAGAAGAATTTGAGAAAAAACTTTACAACGCCCTTGCTAATAATTCTAACAAGTTTGCTTAAGAATTTGCAAACGTTTTAATTAATGTGTTAAATTCCATGTTATTATCAATAACCGTAGTTATTGGCAAATAAAACAACTTAGCCTTTAAAGACTCATATTGTTTTAATCTCATAAAATCTTTCTCGGTAGTTACAATACATGCTTTTTTATTTAAAACGGCAATATCTTCCTGAGAAAACTCATGATGATCTTTAAAATTTAAATGCTCAAAATTTAAGTTTTTATCATTTAAAAAATGAACTAACGGACTCGCATTTGCAATACCAGTAACCAAAGTAAAATTGGACAAATCATCTATTTTAATCTTAGTTTCTAAAGAAACAACCTCATTAGCATAGCCAATAGAACTAAAAAAAACATGCTGATGCGCCATCGGACTTATAAGTTCAATAATTTTATTTTTTTCATTCTCAGCCAATTCCTTTGGGCATTTAGTAACAACAATAATATTGGCACGTTTTGCTCCAGCCCTAGGTTCTCTTAAATTTCCAGATGGTAAAACAACATCTTTAAAATACGGATTCGCATAAGTTGTTAGCAAAATATTAAAACCTGCCTTTACTTTTCTATGCTGAAAAGCATCATCAAGCAAAATAACTTCAGGATTATTTTGTTTTTGCAACATTTCAATACCATTACGTCTATCAGAATCAACAGCAACCAAAACAGCTTGTTTAAATTTATTATAGAACTGAAAAGGTTCATCCCCTATAGATTCCGCAGTAGAAAACTCATTAGCCAGTTGAAATCCTTTTGTTTTTCTTTTATAACCTCTACTTAATGTAGCTACTTTATAATCAGCTTTAAGTAACGTAATTAAATACTCAATCATAGGCGTTTTTCCTGTACCACCAACACTTAAGTTTCCAACACAAATAACAGGCATGTTATAAGATGTAGATTTTTTTAAACCTAAATCGTATAATTTATTTCGCAAACTTGATATAGCATAATAAATAGGCATAACAGGAAAAGATATTTTTCTAATTAACTTCACAATAACGAAATCGGGAATGGTTATAAATACTAAGGTTCGAATATAATCAATATTTAAATCATTTGAGATTACACAAGACAGCTAAAAAATAAAAATTTACTTGTGAAAGTATAATCTTTTATCTTTGATACAAACAAAAAAGCACATGATTGTCCAAGATATAATTAATTATTTAGAAGAACTAGCTCCTTTATCATACGCCGAAAGTTTTGATAATGTTGGACTTTTAGTCGGTAATAAAAACGCAAAAATAACAGGCGTTCTTGTTACTTTAGACACCCTTGAAACGGTTGTAGACGAAGCCATTAAAGAAAACTGTAATCTTATTATTAGCTTCCACCCTATTATTTTTAAAGGCTTAAAAAAACTTACAGGCAAAAATTATGTAGAGCGCGTCGTTATAAAAGCCATTAAACACGATATTGCTATTTACAGTATGCATACGGCATTAGACAATGCTTTACAAGGTGTAAACGATATGATTTGCAATCAGCTAGAGTTAAAAAATAAACATATTTTAATTCCGCAAAGCGAAACCATAAAAAAACTAACAACATACGTTCCTAAGGATGAGGCAGAACAATTACGCACTGCTTTATTCAACACAGGAGCAGGCGGCATTGGCAATTATAACAATTGCAGTTTTAATGTAGAAGGTTACGGCACCTATAATGGCAACGAAAATTCTAATCCAACAAAAGGGGTAAAAGGAACAACACATGTTGAAGCTGAAACAAAAATATCAATAACGTTTCCAAAGCATATAGAAAATCAAGTTATTCAAACCTTATTTAAGTCGCATTCTTATGAAGAAGTGGCTTATGAAATTACCACCATAGAAAACAAAAATCAGAATATAGGTATTGGAATGATTGGTGAATTAGCGACACCTATGGACGAATTATCATTTCTAAAGCATTTAAAAACTAAAATGAACACGCCGTTCATAAGGCATTCTTCATTTCTAAACAAAAAGATAAGTAAAGTTGCCGTTCTAGGAGGCTCTGGAAGTTTTGCCATTGAAGCCGCTAAAGCATCTGGTGCTGATGTATTTATAACTGCCGATTTGAAATATCACGATTTTTTTATGGCCGAAAACAGGATTCTTTTAGCCGATATAGGACATTATGAAAGTGAGCAGTTCACAAAAAACCTTTTAGTAGCGTATCTTACAAAAAAAATTACTAATTTTGCCATCATTTTATCAAAGACAAATACAAATCCTGTTAAGTATTTTTAAAGTATGGCTAAAAAGAAAGAAGCAACTGTAGAAGAGCGATTAAGAGCGCTTTACGATTTACAACTCATCGACTCTCGTATAGATGAAATTAGAAATGTGCGTGGAGAACTTCCATTAGAAGTTCGCGATTTAGAAGATGAAGTTGCTGGATTAAATATACGATTAGAAAAACTTGTTGCAAGTTTAGAGGTTACAGACAACGATATTATTGGTAAAAAGAACCAAATTGAAGAATCTAAATCTTTAATCAAGAAATATAGCGAGCAACAAAAAAATGTTAGAAATAACAGAGAATTTAATTCTTTAACTAAAGAGGTTGAATTTCAAGAATTAGAAATTGAATTAGCAGAAAAGCATATTAAAGAATTCAAAGCGCAAATAGAACAGAAAAAAGAAGTTATTTCTGGAACTAAAGAGCGTTTAAAAGAGCGTGAAACACATTTAAAACACAAGAAAAGTGAATTAGATGCTATTTTAGCTGAAACAGAAAAAGAAGAGCATGCTTTAATTGAAAAATCTGAGGTTTACAAAACACAACTTGAAGAACGCTTAGTTGCTGCTTACAACCGTATTCGTAAAAACGTTAAAAATGGTTTAGCAGTTGTAGCTATTGAAAGAGGTGCTTCTGGAGGATCTTTCTTTACAATTCCACCTCAAGTACAAGTAGAAATTGCTTCTCGCAAGAAAGTAATTACAGATGAGCATAGTGGTAGAATTTTAGTAGATGCTGCTTTAGCTGAAGAACAAAAAGCAAAAATGGAAAAAATGTTTTCTAAACTATAGTCCATTTTAAAACATAAAATTAAGAGCCTTCATTTTTTGAAGGCTTTTTTTATGCCTAATAATTTGGACTTAGCAGTTAGCAAAGCAAAGCTTTAAGAGCGTAATTCCGCGTCGAATGGTACTTTAGTAATTTCCTAAGATTGATTTGATTTTTAGGCTTAGTTTATCCTGAGCGAAGTTGAAGAGGATTTTCATCATGGCAAAATAACCAAACTATTTTAAGGTTTCGTACATTTATTCGTCTAAGAAAAGAAAAAACATGAAACGAATCATCCCATTATTAGCATTAGTCCTATTTTTCAGTTGCCAAAATTCGGCACAAACAAATAAAAAACAAGAAGCCATAATTAATGCCGAACCTGTGCAAGTACCTATTACAAACGGAAAAGCAAAAGCTTATTTTGCTAGTGGGTGCTTTTGGTGTGTAGAAGCCATTTACGAAAGTGTAAAAGGTGTTGAAGAATCTATCTCTGGATATTCTGGCGGACATACAAAAAACCCAACTTACGAGGCTAGTAACACAGGAAGAACAGGACATGCCGAAGCTGTTGAAGTTATTTACGACCCAAAAGTAGTAAGTTTTGAAACCTTAGTAGATGTCTACTTTGCATCACAAAATGTAACACAAGTTAATGGACAAGGTAATGATATAGGTTCGCAATACCGCTCTATTATTTTCTACCAAAACGAGGCACAAAAACAAATCATTTTAAAAAAGAAAGAAGCCTTAGCTAAAAAACTGAATGCTAAAATAGCAGCTGAAGTTTATCCGTTTCAAAAATTCTGGAAAGCCGAAGACTATCATCAAAACTATGAAAGGCTACACCCAAACAATAGCTATATCAGAAATGTTTCTATCCCAAGATTAAATAGGTTTAAAGCAAAGTTCCCTAAAGAATTATTAAAAAAAGGGCATTAGAATTTCAATTTTCAAAAAGCCTCCAACAAATACTTGAACTTGACTTTGTAAAAAATTTCAGCTACCTTCGTTTGACATTAAATTTAAAACATTAAAACGCTTTCATATCCTTAAGTCAGCAACAATTAAAATGACACATCCTCTAAGACAACATATAGAAGAAGTAATTAGCCTTACAGATGAGGAATTTGATTTTGTTTTGAGTCATTTTAAGCAAATCAATAAACGTAAACATCAATATATTATTCAAGAAGGAGAAATTGCAAATAAAGAATACTGGATAATAAAAGGTTGCTTAAAAAGCTACTTTGTTGACAACACGGGAAAAGAACATATTCTCCAATTTGGAATGGAAAATTGGTGGATTACGGATTATGAATCTTTTGTAAAACAAACCAAATCTAAAACTTTTATCGACTGTGTAGAAGATAGTGAATTACTATATATCTCATTCGAAAACAGAGACAAACTAACCGCTCAAATGCACAAAATGGAACGCTTTTGGGCTAAAAAAAGTAAAATCGGTCGTATTGCACTTCAAAATAGGATTCTGTCATTGTTACAAAATTCAACTAAGGAAAGGTACGACTTACTTCTTGAACAATATCCAGAACTTTTCCAACGTGTTCCTAAAAAAATGATTGCCGCCTATTTAGGTGTCTCTAGAGAAACACTTAGTAGATTAGACTCATAACTCTATTCCTTTCTATTATCACTCAATGTGACCTACATCACTTCAAAGAAGTGACAAACCTCCTTTCTAAAATTTTAGATTCACATCACCTTTGTATGACAATTAATTTAACAAAAAGTTATGCCATACATTAACATTAGAGTTACTAATGAACAAGTAACACAAGAACAAAAACGTCAATTAATAGAAGGTGCTACACAACTAGTAGTTGACATACTCAACAAAAATCCACAAACAACCCATGTAATTATTGATGAAGTACCTATAGCAAATTGGGGAGTAAATGGGAAACAATATTTAGGAACTAAAAAATAAAGAAAATGAAAAACAAAACCGTAATCATTACAGGAGCATCCTCAGGAATTGGTAAAGAAATTGCAAAATATTTTATAGAACGAGAGAGTAATGTTGTAATGAACTCTTCAAATGAAGAAAATTTAAGAAGGGCTTACAAAGAATTTGGTTCTCCCTCTAATGCTATTTACTTAGCCGGAGATATTAGCAAGCAAGATACTGGTCAAAAACTTGTTGCTCTGGCATTAGAAAAATTTAATTCTATAGATGTTTTAATCAATAATGCGGGAGTATTTGCTCCAAAACCCTTTTTAGAGGTTGAAGAAAAAGATTTAGACCTTTATTGGAGTGTAAACCTAAAGGGAACATATTTTACCTCTCAAGCAGTTATCCCTCAAATGATAAAACAACAAAATGGTTCTATAATAAACATAGGAACTGTATTGGTAGAACACGCCATAGATGGATTTCCAGCAACAGCGCCATTAACAAGTAAAGGTGCTATCCATTCTTTAACAAGACAATTAGCAGCTGAATTTGGTAAAAGCAATATTAAGATTAATACAATCGCTCCAGGAATTATCAGAAGTCCATTGCAAGGAAAAATAGGAATTGAGAATGCTGACAGTTTAGCTGGGTTACACTTGCTAAACAGAATTGGTGAAGCAACTGATATTGCAGAAGCAGCTTACTATTTGGCTACTTCAAATTTCACAACAGGAGAAACAATAAACATAGCAGGAGGTCATACAGTAGGTCACGCTATTTAAAAAACAGATTATGTATAAAGAAAGTATAAAAGAAATAGAAAGTATAATCACTAATTATTTCGAAGGGATTTTTCACGGAGATGTAACTAAACTTAAAGCTTGTTTTCATGAAAATGTAGCTATCTATGGAGATATTAAAGGTGTTGAGTGTTTAAAAAGTATAAACGAATACCTTGAAGGAGTTAAAAACAGACAAAGCCCGAAAGATTTAAATGAGACTTTCAAAATGAAAATCATAGGTATAGATATACTGGGTAAAATCGCAATTGCCAAATTACATGTTCCCATGTTAGGGTATAATTATTATGACTACTTATCATTAGCTAAAGTTAATGATAAGTGGAAAATTGTAAATAAACTATTCACACATGAAGAATAAATAAACAGTTGCTAACAATGTATAAAAGCAATAGCGGTTCGGATGGAAACTCGAACCGTTTTTGTGTTAAATTCAGTATCTTGTTATCCGAAAGGCAGATGCATTTTAATCCGCTACTGCCCTTATACTAACCGTCAGCATCAATTAACTCAAATAATATCATGAAATATAAATTAAAAAATATCGCTCTAGTGGCCGAAATATTTGGAGGTGTTGCAATCTTTATTTCCTTAATATTTGTAGGTTTTCAGTTCAAAGAAAATACTAAAGCCACAAGGTCATCTACCGCAACTGCAACAATTTCTGCAATGGCTTCTTGGTATGCTGACATTGGCAATAATCAGCAATCAAGTGAATTATTCTATAAATTTTTGGCAACCCCAGATTCTATACCTAAAAAACAAAGAATTCAAGCAATTTATAATTTACATTCTATGTTTTTGATTTTTCAAAACAGCTACTTTCTTGTAAAAGAAGGAACTCTTGATGCTAGTATTCAAGAGTCGCTAACCGTTGTTATTACAGGAGTTAAAAATCAACCAGGAATGCTATATTATTGGCAAACAAGAAAATCAATATTTTTTGAAGAATTTCGATCCTATGTTGATGAAATACTCCAATCATCTGATCACGTTTCCGAAGGCATCTATGAAGCGATTGAAGAGAAGAAAACTGAATAAAAAGAATGAAACTTGATGCTTACACCGTATAAAAAAAAGTGCTAGTTTTAGCTAAACCAAAGTTAGTTGCTCGTTTGTTAGCTTCTGATTTTCCTTCGGAAAATCCTCGCACACAAACACGCAACTTTCATTATACATAAACGCTGTGCTACATTATGACCAACCCATAACCGATGATAAAATTCTTTAGAAAAATTAGACAAGACTTACTTTCAAAAGGAAAAACTGGAAAGTATTTGAAATACGCCATTGGAGAAATTATACTTGTGGTCATTGGGATTTTAATTGCTCTACAGATTAATACTTGGAATGAAAACAAAAAACTAGATGTAATAAGGCATCAATATTATGGACAACTACTAGACGAATTTAAAGAAGATACTAATTATTGCAATAGCATCATTTCAATATACAACGCCAATATTTTAAAATACAACAATTATAGAAAAAGCTACAAAACGCCTAACTTAACAGTTGAAGAAGTTGCGCAAAATCTATTAAAATTAGATTTTAGTTATAAAAATATTCTTTTTCACACAAGCACTATTCAATCTCTTGAAAGTACTGGAGATATTAAATTAATTCCTCCAGTGATTCGAAACAAAATATTAAATTTAAAACGAGATAAAGACAGACGCGTTGAAGTTAACAAAGAACTCATTACAGAATATAAAGAAAGATATAGATTGGCTTCTTTACTTATGGGTGAAGATTTATTCTTTTTATTAAAAAATCAAGATGAATTAAAAAAGCAGATTTTTAGTGACAATATTAATTCTTCAAAAGAAATAATTAAATCCTTAGCAGCAGCTCAATTCACAAAAAACCATAATGAAAAATTAATTGTAATGGCATTTAAAGAATTAATAAGTGAAATGAAAAATATTGAAAATCTTATTAATGATGAACTCGATAATAAATAATAAAACGAATTGCCAAAATAGTATATAAAAATTGCTAGTTTTAACTAAACCAATGTGAGTTGCTCGTTTGCTAGCTTCTGATTTTCCTTCGGAAAATCCTCGCACACAAACAAGCAACTTTCCTTATACATAAACGTTAGCAGTAATTAAAATGACAAAAAAAGAACAAATATTATCAATCGAAACGATATATATTGCAGGTGGCTGCCTTTGGGGCGTACAAGAGTTCTTAAAACACCTACCTGGGGTCCTTGAGACCCAAGCCGGCAGAGCTAATGGCTTTACAAAATCCACTAAAACAGCCTATGATGGCTATGCAGAATGTGTCAAAACAGCTTTTGACTCTAAGATTGTTTCAATTGAAGATTTAATTCATTACTTTTTAGAAATCATTGACCCTTATAGTATCAACCAACAAGGAAACGATATAGGAGAGAAATATCGAACAGGCATCTACAGCGATAACCAAAATCATCTGTTAAAGGCAAAAAATTGCATTAAGAAAGTAGAACAGACACTAAACCATAAAAATAAAACAATAAAAAAAATAGCTATTGAAGTACTTCCTTTAACAAATTTCATACCTAGTGATGCAGAACATCAAGATAGATTAACCTTACACCCCAATGACTACTCTAATTGCCATATTCCTTTAGACTTATTGCATAAGTATAAAAAAAAATAATAACTAATATTTAGCTAGATGGCTAGAATTTTGTCAAGACTGTAATTTAAACTAAGAATAGAAAAACCAATCTTAATTAGCCTTTACATTTCTAATTAACAAAGACTTAGATATTCCTTTATTTCTTTTACTTATGTATTCATTAAGCGCAAGGGAAGCGAAAATAAGACTACCACCAATTAAAATCTTCTTAATATCTGCCTCTTTATTCCATATAAGAAGGTTGACAATTAATCCTACTGGAATTAATGCATTGTTCATAATCGCTAACGAGCCTGTATTTACCTTAACAACACCTTGGTTCCAAAAAAAATAACCAGCACCTGAAGCCACAGCTCCCAAGTATAATAGTATTCCCCACTGTACTGGTGTGGTTGGCATCTTTTCTGTTGAGCCAAAAATGAAAAAAGCAATTAGCGACACTATAAACGCACCAATAAAAAACAATCCAAAAATAGTGTGCTTTGGTGTACTTTCTAATTCAGGTATAGATTTTAATAAATACTTGTAAGCAACTTGACCAACAGCAAAGCAAAAGTTGGCACTTTGCGTGATCAAAAAACCTAAAAATACATTTTCACTAATGCTTGAGTATTGAATATAAACAGCTCCTAGAACAGCGATTAAAGCAGTAAGTAAGTGTCCTTTATGAAATTGCTTACTTAAAATATCATTTAATAAAGTAATGTAAATTGGTGTAAATACACTAAAAAGTAACACTTCAGGCACAGTAAGAAACCTAAACGATTGAAAGTAAAAACAATACATCAAACCCAATTGAACCGCACCAATTGAGGTAAGTCTGTAAATTGTTTCTGCTTTAATTTTATTAAGCCTTAAAAAAGGCAAAAAAATCAATGTAGCGATACCTATACGCATCAATACCGAAAACCATGCATCAACATACCCAGAAAGATATACACCAATTAAGCTAAACGAAAAAGCCCAGATAATAGTAACGCCAAACAAATACTTCATAAATAAATCCTTAATCTAAAAATGAGGTCAAATTGTACACAAACCTCTTATCCATTTAACTAAAATATAAGAATTCTTATTCAATATTCCCGTTATGTTCATTCTCAACAATGTCCATAACGCAGCCAAGACTATATATATTATTATTCATCAGCCATGATTACTAAAAACCAATAAATTAATAACACAACACTAAAAACAAAAAATATTTACTTAAAAACTAATATAAAAATTTATCTAAATTAAAGACAATGAATTTTAATTAATACTTTATTTAGTTACAATTAACAAAGTTCTCAAACAAGAGTCTCTGTTGAATGAGATAATGGAACAAAGGAAAACAAAAAAATTATAAATAAAGATATCACCTTTCAAAGGTCTAATAAGTATCTTTCTAATGTTATTTATTCACATTTTTACTGGATATTTTGACCAAATAACTAATGGTAGTAATAAAACTTGGAAAACCTATTTTACTGAAAATATAATGCCGAATTATATAGATAAAAACTACTGCCAATAACTCATAAAATTTATGCTTAAATTTGAACTCGTACAAACGACAAACATTCAACAAACTATTTGCAACCTTCTAAAAATCTTCGATTTTCCTAACGTACAAACCTTATAAAGGCCCGTTAAGCGAACCCTCTAAAACTTAGTCGCTTTTATCTCAAAAATCAAAGGATACAATTTATCTTTTGTAACAAACATGCCATTTTCAGTTTCAATCAAATCTGGCAAAACATTATACGGGCTTACATCATATTCATTTAAAAACTCAATATATAAACCAGCTTCGGTTAAAGCAGACACGACTTCACCCAAGCCATGATTCCAACCATATTCCCTACTCACCATTTTAGAGTCTTGATTAGCATATGTACCTTCATATTCCTCATAAATAACATCGTCTTGCATATAGCCATATTTCATAATTGGCTTCCCATCTAAATAATCAAACATCCAAACTATAGGATGAAATTCTGCCATGTAAAACGTGCCTCCTTTTTTCAATCGCTCTGAAATCATTTTACCCCAAGGTTTTAAATCGGGCAACCAACCAATAACACCGTAACTTGTAAAAACAATATCGAAAGTATCCTTTATAAACTCTGAAGTATCTAAAACATTACAACACACAAATTTAGCATCTAGTTGTAATTCATCATTTAAATTTTGTGCCAATTTAATACCTTCATCACTCAAATCTACCCCAACACACTTTGCTCCCATCCTGCTCCAACTCAACGTATCTTGCCCAAAATGACACTGTAGATGCAATAACGATTTTCCATCTACATCTCTTAAAGCATCTAATTCATAAGGCATTAAAGATATTTTCCCGCTCTTAAAAGCTTCTAAATCATACATATCGCTTTTTGCATGTTCTTTCACCTTATTATTCCAAGTGGCTTTATTGGTTTCAAAATATTTTTTGTTCGTATCCATCTTCAAGTTATATCTTTACTAAAAATTCTAAATTATGCAAAAATTATTATTCATTATCTGTTTTACAACTCTTTGTCTTTCATGCAAACAAAAAAAAGAGCAAACAATCGTTGAACCAGAAATTTCGGTAGCTCAAAAAATAGCAAATGCGCATGGTTTTGAAAACTGGAAGCATGTTTCTGAAATTCAATTTACATTTTTTGAGAAAAGAAACTGGACATGGAAACCCAAAACAAACGACATTACCTTAATTACAGAAACTGACACCATAAATTACAATAAAAAAACACTAGATAGTATTTCTCAAAATGCCGACAAAGCTTTTACAAACGATAAATTCTGGTTGTTAATTCCGTTTCAATTAGTTTGGGATACTGCTGCAACAATTTCAGAGCCCATTAAAACCGAAGCACCTATAAGTAAAGTCCAAATGAATAAAATCACTTTGACATATCCTAATGAAGGTGGCTACACTCCTGGTGATGCGTACGATATATTTTATGGCGATGATTATATTATTAAAGAATGGGCTTATAGAAAAGGCAACCAAGCAGAAGCTGGACTTGTAAATACGTTTGAAAACTATCAAAATTTTAATGGTTTAAAAATAGCTTTAGACCATAAAAAAGAAACAAGTGATTGGAATCTTAAATTCTCAAATGTAAAAGTGATTTTAGAGTAAACTTTGGCACGAAGATTGAAATATTATAAATGAAAAATTTATTTATTTCTAATGTAATTAAAACATACAACGTACGACTAAAACTCTATCTATATAAAGTTGTATTAAAATTTTCCGCATTTGCGCCTATATATATTAAAAGCGCTTCAATCAATGGTTGAAGCGCTTTTGCTTTTTATAAGTTTATCTAAAATCAGCCTTTAAAATTATGTTTAACATGTGCCCCATCACAAAAAGGCTTATTACTAGATAATCCGCATCTACAAAAAGCAGTGGTTTTATTTTTAGTTTCTGAAGATCCATCTTTATGAGTAATACTCAATGTACCATAAACTAATAAAGGACCATTTTCTAATACTTCAACCTTAGTTTCTAAAATTTCAGCAGTTTTATCATTTCTATTATTCATATAAAAACTTAATGCACCAGAAGGGCAAGATTTTACTTGATTTACTATAGCCTCTGTTGAGGCTGCATCCATTCTAACCCAAGGTCTAACTTTTGGTCTAAAAACCATAGGAAGACCTTTTACACATATTGCTGAATGTATACACTTTTCAGCTTCCCATACTACAGTTACTTCGCCATTTGAATACTCTTTAATCTTAGCCATTTTTTTAAGTTTTTACTAAATATACAAAAAAAGGATATTTTGATTTAGTAGAATTTACCAATTCATTTCTAAGTTTATAATTCTTATTTTTGTTAGAAACAGAAAAACCACACACCTTGTCCGACTATAAATTAGGTCTAGAGTACGCTTTGCAACAAGACCAAAACGATGACTTAAAATCGTATAGAAATCAATTTTATATTCCTAAAGATAAAAAAGGAAATGATTTGATATACATGACAGGGAACTCACTCGGTCTTCAGCCAAAATCAACAAAATATTACGTAAACCAAGAACTTGAAGATTGGGCAAATTTAGGTGTTGAAGGGCATCTAGAAGCTAAAAATCCATGGCTGTCTTATCATGAGTTTTTAACAGAAAGCATGGCAAAAGTTGTTGGAGCTAAACCCATTGAAGTTGTTGTAATGAATACACTTACAGCAAATTTACATTTTATGATGGTATCATTTTACCAACCAACCAAAGCACGCTATAAAATATTGATTGAAAGTGATGCGTTTCCATCTGACAAGTATGCTGTTGAATCTCAATTACGCCATCATGGGTTTGATGATAAAGCAGGATTAATTTTATGGAAACCTAGAAAGGACGAAGAATTATTAAATTACGCCGATTTAGAAGCTATTTTAGAAGCACAAGGCGACGAAATAGCGCTAATTATGATTGGTGGTGTAAACTATTACACAGGACAATATTTCGATTTAAAACGCATTACCAAACTTGGGCATAAACATGGCTGTAATGTTGGGTTTGATTGTGCACATGGCGCTGGTAATGTGGCACTAGATTTACACGATTCTGGAGCTGACTTTGCCGTTTGGTGCACATACAAATACCTAAATTCGGGTCCAGGAAGTTTAGCAGGTTGTTTTGTACATGAACGACACGCTTACAATAAAAAACTCAACCGATTTACAGGTTGGTGGAGCCACAACAAACAAACCCGTTTTAACATGCGTGATGAATTTGATCAATTGCCTGGTGCCGAAGGCTGGCAATTGAGTAATCCACCCATATTATCAATGGCTGCTATTAAAGCTTCTTTAGATATGTTTAACGATGTTGGTTTTGAAAACCTTATTGAAAAATCTAAAAAGCTAACTGGCTATTTCGAATTTCTTTTAAAACAATTAGGAAAAGATACTATTAGAATTATCACACCTAGTAACCCTGAAGAACGCGGTTGCCAGCTATCTATTCAAGTAAAAAATGCAGATAAAACATTGCATGATAAATTAACAGAAGTTGGTGTTATTAGCGACTGGAGAGAACCCGATGTGATACGCTGTGCGCCAACACCATTTTATAATTCGTTTGAGGATGTGTATCGATTGGTTGAAAAATTAAAAAATATATTAAGCCCATCCTAACCTTCTCAAAGGGAAGAAACTAAGATAGATTCACTTGCAAAAAATATGGAAAAACAAACTAAAAAAGTCCTTTCCTTTGGAAAGGA
This sequence comes from Flavobacteriaceae bacterium HL-DH10, assembly GCA_031826515.1. Taxonomy (NCBI): domain Bacteria; kingdom Pseudomonadati; phylum Bacteroidota; class Flavobacteriia; order Flavobacteriales; family Flavobacteriaceae; genus Thalassobellus; species Thalassobellus suaedae. The sequence goes on from CP134536.1 coordinate 772,089, forward strand.
TTTAGGAAAGGCTCACCAAAACATACTCATTATAGGGGCAGGACTTTGTGGAAGCCTACTCGCTTTACGTTTAGGGCAACGTGGATACAATGTATCTGTTTACGAAATGCGCCCCGATTTGCGTAAAGTAGATATTAGCGCAGGACGTTCTATAAATTTAGCATTTTCTAATCGTGGCAATAAAGCCATGAAACTGGTTGGCATTGAAGATAAAGTAAAAGCACTCTGTATTCCCATGAACGGTCGTATGATTCATGATAAAAAAGGCAATACGTCCTTATCAAATTATAGCGGACAAGATTATGAATACATTAATTCTATTGCTCGTGGTGATCTTAACGCATTGTTATTAGATGAAGCTGAAAAACATGAAAACGTCAATATCTATTTCAATAAAAAATGCAAATCGGTTGATTTTGAAAAAACAACAGCTCTATTTCAAGATTACCAAACCAAACATGAATTTATTGAAGATGCCGATGTTATTATTGCTACGGATGGAGCAGGCTCTGCTATGCGGAAGAGCTACTATTTAGGCAAGAAATTCTTATTCAGCTTTTCGCAAGACTATTTAACACACGGTTATAAAGAACTCAGTATTTTACCAAAAGCAAATGGTGATTATAAAGCTTATAAAAACGCGCTTCATATTTGGCCTCGTGGATCTTTTATGCTTATCGCTTTACCAAATTTAGATGGAAGCTTTACGGTGACACTCTTTTTGAGTTATGATGAAGGCGAATACAATTTTAACAACCTAACTACAGAAGTTCTTGTTCTAGAATTTTTTCAAAAAGAATTTCCAGATGCTTTAGCAATAATGCCAAACTTAATTGACGATTTCTTTAAAAATCCCACCGCTCCATTAGGAACTATAAAATGTTCGCCTTGGCATTATAAAGGAAATACGCTTTTAATGGGAGACGCCGCTCATGCTATTGTACCTTTTTACGGACAAGGCATGAATGCTTCGTTTGAAGATGTTGTTGAGTTTGACAACGTATTAGACCAAAACCTTGAAAGCTGGGAAGCAACTTTTACAGCATATGAAAGAGCTCGAAAAAAAGATACCGATGCTATTGCCGATTTAGCTATTGACAATTTTCATGAAATGAAAGACCACGTAGTACATCCTGTTTTTCAAGAAAAACGCAAGTTAGAAATGGCTTTAGAAAAAGAATTTCCTAAGGAATATGCCTCAAAATATTCGCTAGTAACTTTTAATGAAGATATAGGCTACCAAGAAGCCATGCTAAAAGGTCGGGCACAAGACAAGGCTATTTTAAATCTATTATCAGATAAATTAATAACAGTAGATGGTGATTTAAAAACAACATTAGAAAAAATAAAACAAGAAACAAATGCTATTTTAGAAGATGATAGAATTGCTGGATTGAAATAAAAAATTTATTAAAGTCAACTATCTACAAGACAAAACTATAGTAGTATTTAGTTGGTTTCATTTAGAACTAAAAATCAAAATTTTGCATTTAGATTTCCGTTTTCACGGGAATGACAATATCAAAGGAAATTCCTAAGCAAAGGTCTAGTGGATTTTTTTTCGATTAAACCGCTACTAAAAATAAAAGTTTGATGATTTTTTAACAATAAAACACCCGTTTTTATTGTAATTTTATTAGATTGAACAATGCGCGTTAAGGATTGCAGTGGCATCCTTTATGTGAAGCTATATAATTGAAATGCCCTTTAGAAACTAAAAGTTGTATATAATGAGATCCCGAAACAAGTTCGAGACTGCTTCGCAGAAAGATATAACGAAAAGCCTGACCCGATAGGGAAACGCCAAAAACATATAACTATGAGTAAATTAGTGTCTCCTTTAAATTTTAAAGCTTGGATTGAAGAAAACAGACATCTTTTAAAACCGCCTGTTGGTAATAAAGTGGTTTGGAAAGATGCCGATTTTATTGTGATGGTTGTTGGCGGCCCAAACAACAGAAAAGATTATCATTATAATGAAACTCCTGAATTTTTCTATCAGGTTGAAGGCGATATAATTTTAAAAATCATTGATAAAGGCACACCTAAAGATGTTCATATTAAAGAAGGTGATATTTATTTATTACCACCTAAAGTACCGCATTCTCCACAACGTGGGGCAAACACAATTGGTTTAGTCATTGAATACAAACGCCCTAAAGGCATACGAGATGCATTACTTTGGTTTTGCGAAAATTGTGCTACAAAACTTTATGAAGAAGATTTTACGTTAGAAAACATTGAAACCGATATGCCTAAAATTTTCGATAATTATTACAGTGATAAAAACAAACGCAGTTGCCCAAACTGTGGTTTGGTGATGCAGCCACCAAAGAAGGTGAAGATTGAGCAATAAATTTCTGCGAAAGCAGGAATCTCATAATCGATAAAGAAAAATTTAATTTAATAGCTACAACATAACAGTTTAGATAACTATATAATTTTAACCTTTTAGATTCGTAAAATAAACGAACTCTATTTAATAAAATTCCTGCTTTTTCAGGAAATAAGATGAAACGTAAACTTCGTATTAACGGCCATTCTCACTTACTACCATATCCTGAAGAGATACCTGATTTCATGCAAGAAAAAGGCATATTTTGGGTCGATAAAGACCGAAAATTTATGCTTCAAAAAGATTGGAGCAGACCCGTTACCGATTCTAGCTTCTTTCTACATGAAAAGTTAGAATGGATGGATCGTTACAACATTGACCATGCTGTGGTTTTAAACTTATCGCAACTATACGGCAATGGGCTACGTGTTGAAGAAATGAAACAAGCCTTACGCTTTCAAAACGATTTTAATGCACGTATGCAACATGAAAACCCTAGTAAATTTACATGTGGTTTTGTAGTGCACCCCGGTTTTGTACGTAGTGCTTGTTGGGAAATTGAACGCTGTGTTGAAACTCATGGTATGCAGCTTTTATGCTTACCAACACATTACATGGATACCATTGGTACTTGGCGTTGTATTTTTGATGAAGAAAACGAACCTATTTTTGAATTGGCCAATAAATATAATTTAGCTGTTGAAATTCATCCATATGATGGTGAAAAATTTATAAAACTAGAAAACACATCGTGGCGTTTTCATTTAATTTGGATGCTAGCACAATGTGCGGATGCTTATCATTTTTTAACTTTAAATGGATATCAAGAAAAATATCCGAATATGCGAACGTGTTTTGCCCATGGTGGACAATTAGCTCAAATAAATTTAGGACGACGTATTCAAGGTTTTGATGGCAGACCCGATTTATTTGAAGGTAAACACCACCCAAGAAAGGCTGTTGGACACAAAAATATTTTCTTTGACACCTTAGTACATGATACGGGTGGCTTAGAATTACTTATAAAAAACCAAGGCTCTAAGCAAGTCATTATGGGGCTTGATGATCCTTATCCGCTTGGTGAAATGGAAAGCAGTAAACAATCTTCTTACCCAGGAAAAATATTAGACTTAGCTATGAAGCGTAAAATTATAAACCAAACTGAATACAATGCTATTTGGGAGGATAATGTACTACAATGGCTTTGTGGCGATGATGAAACAGCAAAACAAAAACTAATTAATAGAATTTTATCTTAATGTACTTTTTACCAGAAGACTTAGACGATTATGTAGTAGCTCATTCTGAAGCTGAACCTGAATTGTTACAACAATTGACACGTGAAACCTATCAAAAAATATTGCAACCCATTATGCTTAGCGGTCCATATCAAGGTCGTGTATTAAGTATGATTTCTAAATTAAAAAACCCTAAAACTATTTTAGAACTAGGGACTTTTACGGGTTACGCTACCCTTTGTTTAGCAGAAGGCATGCAAAAAGATGGTGAAATACACACGATTGATGTGAATGAGGAATTGGTTGATTTTCAGCGTAAATATTTTGATAAATCTGAATATGGTCATCAAATTCATCAGCATTTAGGCAGTGCTTTAGATGTTATTCCTAAACTTGACAAAACGTTTGATTTAGTTTTTATTGATGCGGACAAACCTAATTATGTCAATTATTTTCATGCTATTATTGACAAACTAAATACTGGTGGTATTATTATATCTGACAATGTGTTGTGGCACGGGAAGGTTATTGAAGTTTTAGATCCCAAAGACAAATCGACTAAAGCAGTTTTAGACTACAATACACTTTTAAAAGAAGACCCTAGAATTGAAACGGTATTACTCCCAATAAGAGATGGTTTAACCGTTAGCAGAAAACGATAACTTTATAAAAAAACCTTACTCACTTTTTACATGAGAACTCACAAAAGTGATTTTATTAACTTATAGTACAGTTTAGAATTTTCGCTTTACTGATCCTGTAAATTCCTCAATATCGTCTTTTACCTTATCAAGTCCTTTTTTAACATCGGAAGTAATACTGGTATCTATACCATTATTTTCGGCTGTTTTAGTGATTTCGTGTTTAATATCATTAGTAGCGTCTTTAAGTGTGCGCATGCCTTTACCCAAACCACGAGCTATCTCGGGCAACTTATCAGCGCCAAAAACCATAATAACAATAAAAAGTATAAATGCTATTTCGGCACCACTAATAAACAAAAATGTAGCTTGTTGTATCACAGTACAAATATAGTGAGTTGTTTTAAGAGAATAAAGAAATATTATTTTTCTTTAACAGTATAAAATCCAAAAGCCAACTTTTTAAGTTGGCTTTTGGATTAATAAAAAAGGACTATTATACTTTTATTTTTTCTTTAAATTTATCAAAACTACTTTCCTCTACTTTTCTTGGCCATAAATTATTAGAAGTATCAACATCTGCAGTTTCTAAATCTGGATCTATTGTAAAATTAGCAATAGCCTTTTGTGTTTTAAAAACTTTAGTAACTTCATTATCATTGTAGCGCCAAATTTGAGCTGGATACATTTTTCTTTCTTTAGTACCATCTTCATAAGTTAGCTGTAAAATTATAGGCATAACCAAACCTCCTGGTTTTTCGAAAGTAACTTCGTAAAAATAATTTGGAGCGTCTTTTAATTCTGCTTTTTGCTTTTCTGTTAAGCTAGACATGTAATTATCTAAAACTTCAAAATCTGAAACATTCTTAGCATCTGCTGGTAAAACCCCCGATTTTTCTTCGGCATAGTAAATAAGTTTACCTTTATAATCATCAAGACTTATATTATAGCTTTTAGCGACATCTTTAGCTTGTTGAGTAGGTTTGTCTGTTAGGTAAAATGTCTTAACTCCTTTTATTCCTATATCACTCACATCTGTTGTATAAAACCAACCTCTCCAAAACCAATCTAAATCCATAGCAGAAGCATCTTCCATCGTTCTAAAGAAATCTGCAGGTGTTGGGTGTTTAAACATCCAACGTTTTGAATAGGTTCTAAAAGCATAATCGAACAACTCTGGCCCCATAATAGTATGTCTTAACATATATAATGCTGCAGCTGGTTTTGTATAAGCATTAGGAGTAAACTGATATACATAATCGCCTTGTGACATAATAGGAGAAATGTGACTTTGATCACCACTCATATATGGTACAATATCTTTTGGCAAATTACCTGTTATGAAATTAGGATCGTAATCTAACTCTGCAAGAGTTTCAACAAATGAGTTTAAACCTTCATCCATCCATGTCCATTGTCGTTCATCACTATTAACAATCATTGGAAAGAAATTATGACCTACTTCATGTGTAATTACACCAATCATACCTCTTTTTAAACGACTGGAATACGAACCATCTGGCTTTGGACGCCCATAATTAAAACAAATCATAGGGTATTCCATACCTTGCCATTCTGAATGAACAGACACTGCTTTACTATATGGATAATCAAATGTAAGTTTAGAATACTCCTCTAAAGTATTGGCAACAACTCTTGTAGAGTGTTCTTCCCAAAGCGGGTTTCCTTCTTTAGGATATAAAGATATTGCCATTACAGTACGACCATTAATATTAACTGCCATAGCATCCCAAATATATTTTCGTGATGTTGCAAAAGCAAAATCTCTAACTCTTTTTGCTTTAAAATGCCAAGTTTTTGTTTTTGTGCTTCTTAGCTTTTCTGCAATTTCAGCCTCTTCTTGAGTGACTACAAATACAGGGTCTTTAAATGATTTTTTAGCTTCATCCAAACGCTTTTGTTGTTGTTTTGTTAAAACCTCTTTAGCATTTTGAAGCTCACCTGTTGCTTCTAAAATATGATCGTCTGGAACGGTTATTTTTACATCAAAATCGCCAAACTCTAAAGCAAACTCACTAGTACCCCAAAATTGCATATTCTGCCAACCTTCAACATTATCATACACACAAAGCCTTGGGTAAAATTGAGCTATTGTGTAATTATTATTACCATCTGGAAAAATTTCCAATCCAGATCTACCACGATCATCTACATTTATATCATTAATATTATAATGCCATGTAACATTGAATTTAAATATTTCACCAGGAGCTAGTGGCTCTGTTAAATTTATACGCATCATGGTTTGATTTATGGTATATGATAAATCTGAACCATCCCCGTTTTTCACACCTTCTATATTAAAACCGCCATCAAACTTTTCTTTTAAATTATTTTTAGTAAAACTCACTGGACCTTCAAATGGTGCATTAAAACTTTCTGACATAACATCGGGTGTTTTAGAATCTCTTGCACGCATATTTTGATCTAACTGCACCCATAAATATTCTAAATAATCTTTAGAATTATTATGATACGTTATTTCCTCATGACCAAAAATTTTATTTTCATCTTCATCCAAACGAATATCCATTACATAGTCTACCTTTTGTTGTGTATAAGCATAACCAGGAGCGCCAGAAGCTGTTCTAGTCTCATTAGGAGTTGCTAAAACATCTTTCATTTGTCTAAATTTGTTCTGATCTGTATGTCCTTGAGACTTTACTTTTTCTTGATTTTGTGCAAATATGCTTGTAGAAATAAAAACCACCGTAAGAAAGCAGTACTTTAATTTTTTCATTATCAATCTTTATTATTACTTATTAAACTTTAGCTTTTAGCCTTTAGCAAAAATGACATTACTAATCACAACTAAAAACGCGCAAAAATAATAAATATTGAAGTTATTTTACACAGTATTAATCAAAATTTAACACTGCAATAGTGTCTTTAACGGTAAGAATGAAACTTTTTTGTTTGGAATTTATTTTTGTTTTAATAATATTTTGCTGTTCTTGAATTAAATCAAACAAAACTTTATTAGTAATTTCAAAAGAATTTATGCTATTTACACCTTGTATTTCTAAATAACATTTCATTATATCATAATCATACTCTTCACCAATAAAATCAAAATCGACTTTTTCTCCGTTAATTTTTATACTTATTTTTTCACGTAAATAACTTTCAATATAGGTGTCAACATTTTTAGGCTTGAGTTCTTCCCCAAAAGTGATATTTGTATCATATCGCTGACGTAGTAAACTTTCAATATCAGAAAGAAACAGTCTTGAGGTTATTTGTAAAGATTGTGTTTCTTCAATATAATCTATTTGAGTTGTACTTATATAATAATCGTGAATGGCTTCAAAAGCAAAAAAAGATAGTGAACAAAATAATATTATAGCTTTCAAAAATTTCATCTTCTAATATTTGATACGAATGTAATGTTTTCAAAAAGTGTTCCAAAAAACATTAATCTATAATTGAACTTAAATTTTCTAAACACCTTCTGTCTGTATTTCATTCTTAAAAAACCAAGATTTTAAAACCTTACTTTGTTAACTTTAAAAATTCTATACTTTTACTATGAAGAAGTTCTAAAAACTCCATTTCATTTCCGTAATTAAGCAATGAAAAATCAAAATCGCTACTTTCTACATAAGCTATAAATTCCTCGACACGATGTTCTGGAATATCAAAATTATCAACTAAAAAATCTGAACCAAAATAATATTTAATAGCTTCTACAGGAACATCTGGAATACCCCTTTCTTTTTTATTACTAGCTTTTGACCTGAATAATGGTAATAATAGTTGATCTACCACATTTATTATATTAAGTCCGTTAACCATAGTAACATGCTGTGTGGGTATAGCTTTATTATCTACTTTTGTTTTATTATCATTTTCAAATTCAAATTCTTCTTTATGTTTTATCCCATAATACAAAGCGTCTAGCTTTGGCTTAAACAATTTTGTTGCTTGCAGATCTGCTTCTAAATTACCTGATAATTTGTTTGGTAACAAAACAATTTCATCTAACCTGTTTATTTCTTCTATTAAAAAGATTTTCATTGTTTTTGAAGCAATAATATCTTTATTTACTTTGAATTTAATATTTTGAAATTGTAAAGCGCTAACCTCAATAATATCATGTAGTCTAACAGTTAATGTAAACTCCCCGTTTTCATTACTAATAGTCCCCTTATTTAGAGATGTATTAAAAATAGTTATACCTGCCACATCATTACTTTCAACCATAATTTTACCTTTCACGTCTATGCTACTAAAAGTTTGAGAGGTCATATTTAATGCTGACAAAATCAAAAAAAGTGTAATAATTTTTTTCATGTTATTTTTTACTCTAATTTAACACTTAAAACTTACTTTAGTATTATTATATATATAAAATTTTGTTATATACTATATTTGCAATCCTTATTCTTAAGAATTAAATATGCGACATATTATTATTGCAAGTACCTCAACAACACATGGAAGTGGTTATCTAGAATATCTTTTAAAAGATTTAGAATTATTTTTTAAAAATACTGAAGAAATACTTTTCATACCTTATGCAAGACCTAGTGGATTATCTCATGACGATTACACACAAATAGTAAAAATCGCATTTTCAAAAATTAACAAAACAGTTAAAGGCATTCATGAATATGAAAACCCAATTGATGCCTTAAAAAAGGCTAAAGGTATTTTTGTTGGAGGTGGTAACACATTTGTACTTACCTATCAATTATACAAAAACAATCTAATTACTTCTTTACAATCTGCTGTTAATAATGGCACGCCCTACTTGGGCACAAGTGCTGGGAGTAATATTTGTGGTCTTACAATAAAAACCACAAACGATATGCCTATTGTATACCCACCAAGCTTTAATGCATTAGCATTAGTTCCATTTAATATTAATCCGCATTATCTAGACCCAGATACTAATAGTAAGCACATGGGAGAGACTAGAGAAATGAGAATTAAAGAATTTCATAATTTTAATACGCAACCAGTTATTGGATTAAGAGAAGGCAGTTGGCTACATGTACAAAATGATTCTATTATTTTAAAAGGGACATTAACAGCACGAATTTTTGAGTATAATCAAATTCCTTATGAAGTTGAACCTAGTACAGAACTAAATATATTAAAATAAAAAAAGCCTCATATTTCTATGAAGCCTTTAAGAGCGAGAGACCGGGTTCGAACCGGCGACATTCAGCTTGGAAGGCTGACGCTCTACCAACTGAGCTACTCTCGCATTAGCGGTTACAAATATATAATCTATTTATTATAATACAAGAAAAATTACAAGGTTTTTATAAAATGAAAGCCTAAAATTTTAAAGCCTTCATTAAAATAAAACTTATGTGACGGAGCGTTAGCAACATAGGTATTTAATTCGACAGATTCATAGCCTTTTTCTTTTACATAATTATAAATCCACTTAAAAAAAGCTTTCCCCAAGCCTTTTCCTCTATAAGCTTCATCTATATAAACATGATCTGGCTCAACACTTCTTCCTGAATAATGCCTAGTACAAAACCACAAGCCACAAACACCTATTAATTTATCATCATCATAAATAACGGCGCATTCATAGTTTTGATCTTTCATTTCAGAAAAACGTTGCTCTAAAACCTCATAAGAAATTCTATTATTATTTAACTTTTCAACCAAAGGAACCACAGCGTTTATACTTTCCTTATCTATAATTTCAAACTTAAATGACATTATTTGTTTTTTATGTGAAGATAAATAATTTCATAATCTCTATCAAATTGAAAAATAATTTTGTTTAAGTTTGAAATTATTACGTAGAAATGAACAACCAATCATATAATAAAAAAGAAAAAGGGTATTCAATAAAAAGAATTGACGCTAAAGAAACGCATCAAGTAAGACACCCCGTTTTAAGAGGAGGCAAACCTATTGAGTCTTGTGTTTTTGATGGTGATAATCTAAACACAACAATTCATTTAGGTCTTTTTGTAAAAGACAAACTAATTGGAGTTTGCTCATTTTTAAAAAACAATCATGATTTAATTTCAGAAACTTCACAATATCAGCTTCGAGGTATGGCTATTTTAAAAGCATTTCAAAATTACGGTTTTGGTAAGGCTATATTAAATTATGGAGAATTATACCTTAAAAATGAAGGCACGAATACTATTTGGTGTCATGCTAGAGAAATAGCTGTTAACTTTTACAAAAAAAATGGATACCAAATAATTGGAACACCTTTTAACATTAAAGATATTGGTTTACATTATATTATGTACAAAACATTATAAAACTTAATAATTAGGCTGATTTTAACCAAAAACAGCTCTAAAAAACATAAAAGTTGAGTCGTCTTAAAACAAAAAAAGCCTTGAAATCAAGGCTTTTTCGAGTGACTAACTCATAACAATTATATAATTTATAATTATTTTTTCTTTTTAGCATCTAAAGCTTCTTTAATAATAACTTTAGCTTCATGAGCGCCATGTAACTGCGCATATTTAGCAGCAGTGAAACCTTTATCCGACTTAGCTTTTAAATCAGCTCCTTTTGAAATTAAAAGTTTTAAAATCTCAGTTCTATTATATTTTGCAGCGTACATAACTGGTGTCATACCATTAGATTTTTCATTAACATTTTCTCCTCTAGCTAATAATTTTTTTACGGTCTCTACATCTCCTTTTGCTATAGAAACACAAAATGAGTTTACTTTAACAGAATAATAGTCTTCAATATTTGTGTTTACTGTTTTGCTAAAAGATGTTGCATTTACTGATACTATTGAAAAGCATAATGCGATTGCGGAAATAATGATTGTTTTTTTCATGATGAAAGATTTTAATTTGATTAATGATTACGTTTTTTGATATACTAAAGAGACGATTAGAACTTTAAACTGTTACACAAAAAACAGTTTTTACCACATTTTTAACGTTTAATTCACATTCTTTTAACGTAATTACTCATTTTTTAAATTCTTACTAAAACCCTTAAAATATTAGCCTTTTCAGAGGTTTTATACACCTTATGAGGACAAACTTCTTTATCTTTGTCTAGCAATTAAAATTTAACAAAAAATGAACAAAAAAGTTATCTTAATGATACTTGACGGCTGGGGAAATTCACCAGACCCAAAAGTTTCAGCTATCGATTATGCCAATACACCTTTTATAGATTCTTTATATAAAAAATATCCATTCGCAACCTTAAGGACCGATGGGTTACATGTAGGTTTACCAGAAGGACAAATGGGAAATAGTGAAGTAGGACACATGAATCTTGGCGCAGGACGTATAGTATATCAAGATTTAGCAAAAATTAACCTTGCTATTGAAAAAGATACTTTAAAAGATGAAAAAGTATTAGTTGATGCGCTTAAATATGCTTCAGATAATAATAAAAATGTACACTTTTTAGGATTATTAAGTGATGGTGGTGTGCATGCTCATACAAGTCATTTAAGAGGTTTTATAGATGCTGCAAATAAAGCTGGTGTAAATTCTTTTGTACATGCTTTTACAGACGGTCGCGATGTAGATCCTAAATCTGGAAAAGGCTACGTTGCCGATTTAGAAAACTATATTGAAGGCACAAACACAAAAATAGCTACCATTACAGGTCGTTATTATGCCATGGATAGAGATAACCGGTGGGAGCGCGTAAAATTAGCTTATGATGCTATTGCAAAAGGTATTGGTACAAAAACATCAAATGCAACCGCTTCTATTCAATCTTACTATGATGAGGACATCACTGATGAATTCATCAAACCTCTAATTCTTACAGATGCCAATAATGAACCTATTGCCAAAGTAGAAAAAGATGATGTTGTTATATTTTACAACTTCAGAACAGATAGAGGGCGTGAATTAACAGACATGTTAAATCAAAAAGATTTTCCAGAATATGATACTAAAAAAATCGATTTATACTATGTAACTATTACGAATTATAGTGATGCGTTTAAAGGTATAAAAGTAATTTTCAATAAAGATAATATAACAGAAACCCTTGGTGAAGTTTTATCTAAAAATGGCAAAAAACAAATTAGAATAGCAGAGACAGAAAAATATCCTCATGTAACTTTTTTCTTTTCTGGCGGACAAGAAACCCCTTTTGAAGGCGAATCGCGTATTTTAAAAAATTCACCAAAAGTAGCGACCTACGATTTACAACCAGAAATGAGTGCTTACGAGTTAAGAGATGCACTAGTTGAAGAACTTAAAAAAGGTGAAACCGATTTTGTTTGTTTAAATTTTGCAAACGGTGACATGGTTGGACATACCGGTATTATGGAAGCAGCTATTAAAGCATGTGAAGCTGTTGATGCTTGTGTAAATGATGTTGTAACAACAGGTTTAGAAAACGGTTATACAACACTACTAATTGCCGATCACGGAAATTGTGAGACGATGATTAACCCAGACGGCAGTCCAAACACTGCACATACAACAAACCCTGTGCCTATCATTTTAATTGACAACGATTTAAAAGAAATTAAGGACGGTGTTTTAGGTGATGTTGCGCCAACCATATTAAAACTTATGGGAGTTGAACAACCTAAAGCTATGACACGTTTCCCTTTAATATAAAGCGTTGAAAAGAAATTATTGTACTTTTGTATGAAACTCAAGTCTTTAATTTAAATGAACTTTAACAAACAACTTATTATTGCTGTAGATTTTGACGGCACTATAGTTGAAGATGCTTATCCTAAAATAGGGAAGCCCATACTTTTTGCTTTTGACACTTTGAAAAAGTTACAAGAAGAAGGGCATCGTCTAATTTTATGGACTTATAGATGTGAAGACAAATTAGAAGACGCCGTTAAATTCTGTGAAGATAATGGCGTCTTTTTCTATTCGGTAAATAGTAGTTTTCCAGAAGAAGAATATACTCACAATGTAAGCAGAAAAATTCATGCCGATTTATTTATAGACGATAGAAATATTGGTGGTTTTTTAGGTTGGGGAGAAATATATCAAATGCTAACAAACACGATACCTCCAATAAAAGAGAAAAAGAAAGGTTTATTTAGTTTTTTTAAGTAATTCTTTCAAAAACTAAGCGTAGTCACTCTTTCTATTTTAAGTATCTTTGCCATTATTTTTTGAACCATGATAGTTATAAAAACCCGAGAAGAAATAGAATTAATGCGCGAAAGTGCTTTAATTGTATCTAAAACATTAGGAGAAGTTGCAAAAGCAATTAAACCAGGCGTCACTACCTTACAACTTGACAAAATTGCAGAAGAACATATTAGAGACCACGGTGCTATCCCTGGTTTTTTAGGACTTTACGATTTCCCAAACACCCTTTGCATGAGTCCGAATACTCAGGTAGTACATGGAATTCCTAATAGCGAACCACTAGTTGAAGGTGATATTATTTCTATAGATTGTGGTGCTTTAAAAAATGATTTTTATGGCGATCATGCCTATACTTTTGCTGTTGGAGAAATTGACTCTGAAACAGAAAAACTACTTCAAGTAACAAAAGAATCTTTATACAAAGGAATAAGAGAATTCAAATTAAATAACCGTGTAGGCGATGTTGGTTATGCCATACAGAAATATTGTGAAGATCATGGTTATGGTGTTGTTAGAGAATTAGTAGGACATGGATTGGGTAGAAAAATGCATGAAGACCCCGAAATGCCTAATTATGGAAAACGAGGTCGAGGCAAGAAATTTGCTGAAGGTATGGTAGTTGCCATCGAACCTATGATTAACATGGGAACACATCGTATAAAACAGCACAGAGATGGTTGGACCATTACCACTTTAGACAATAAACCTAGTGCTCACTTTGAGCATGATGTTGCTATTGTTGACGGCAAGCCAGAATTACTTTCTACATTTGCTTATATATATGATGCCTTAGGTATTACCTCTAATGAAGAAGATGAATTTCGAAAAGAGGCATTAGTACTGTAAATCTCTCGCACTGAGATTCGCTGAGGCTCACTGAAATCCACAGAGAATTCTCAACTTCTAATAAAACATCTATGTATAACAAGATTACAGAAAACATTATTGGAGCCGCCATCGAAGTTCATAAAGCACTTGGCCCTGGTTTACTGGAGTCTGCATATCAAGAATGTTTATTTCACGAATTAAAATCTCTTGGTTACTCTCTAAAAAAAGAAGTTGTTCAACCAGTAATCTACAAAGATATAAAGCTTGATCATGGTTATAGAATTGACTTACTAGTTGAAAATAAAATTGTGATTGAATTAAAAACAGTTGAAAAATTTACTGATGTACATTCAGCTCAAATCTTAACTTATATGAAATTAGGTAATTATCCTTTAGGATTATTACTAAACTTCCAAACTAAACTCTTAAAAAACGGTATTAAAAGGTTCATAAACACAAACGAGTAAAACTCTATGATGCTCTGTGTCACTCAGAGAATCTCAGTGTAACAACTATGAAAAAAATCTTCAAAATAATTCTAAACACCATCCCGAGACCTTTATTAATTAGGCTAAGCTACCTTATTCGTCCCATTTTAGCATTTTTTTTAAAAGGCAATACATTTACAGATCCTATTGATGGTAAAAGTTTCAAAACATTTTTACCTTACGGCTATGGCACTCAACGCAACAATGTATTATCACCTTCAACTTTAAGTTTAGAACGCCATAGATTACTTTGGTTGTATTTAAAAAATGAAACTGATTTATTTTCTGCGAAAAAAGAAGTACTTCATTTTGCTCCAGAACAATGTTTTTTAAAACGTTTTAGAAAACTAAAGAATCTAGATTATACCACTACAGACCTACTCTCCCCTATTGCTGATGTAAAAGCAGATATTTGCAACCTGCCTTTTAAAGATAACACGTATGATATGATTCTTTGTAATCATGTTTTAGAACATATCCCTGACGACACAAAAGCCATGAAAGAAATGTATCGTGTTTTAAAACCAGGTGGTATGGGTATCTTTCAAATTCCTCAAGACTTATCTAGTGAAACTACTTTTGAAGATGATAGTATTACAGATAAAAAGGAACGTGCTAAAATATTTGGACAATATGATCATGTTCGTGTTTATGGTCGCGATTACTTCAATAAATTAAGAGATATTGGTTTTAAGGTTGAAGAAGTAGATTATACAGCAACACTTTCCGCGGAAGCCATAGAAAAATATTGTTTAGCCAAAGGGGAAATTATTCCTGTTTGCTTCAAGTAATTACAAAAATTCCCGATACTGCATCACTCTAAAATCGAATGTATTAAATTTAGGATTCTTTGCTTTTAACTGTTTATATAAAGGTATTCTACTTATTGAGATATTAGCTGCTCCAGAACCCGAGGTTAAAGACACCGTTTTTATGGTTCTAGAAAAATTATCGTCTGCACGCAGTTCAAATTTGTGAATACGTGGTATTTCATTAGAAACTAATTCTAATCTTAAACCATAATCTTTTATATGTTTTCTAAAAAAATACTCAGGACCATTTTTACTATTACCTCCTGTAAAAAGTAGCGTATCTATATTAGGATACTGTCTTAAATATTTAACTAAATCACGAAGTTTAATATTTTTCATTCCTAAATCTGAAGCATCAATTTTCTCGCGCTCACAACTGTCTACAATATCACAAACACCAATTTTATGACTGATTAAAAATTGTTTTCGTTCTTCTACAGCTTTAACAGAATTATCAAAACTCAAATCTAAATTATGAATTTTATCAATAAATAACCACAAGGAATTGTAATAGCTTCCATAACAAAAATCGACATCTTTTTCTAAAAGGTCTCCTGTTGAAAATCTTGGAGGGGGCAATGTTCCAACTATTAATTTTGTTGTTGAAGATTGAATAAATGGTTTATATGGATGTATATGTTTAAACACTTTTCTTGCTTATATCAGTTAAATAATGTATTTTATATGTAAATTAAAAACACAATAAATTATGGGTAAAGGTGATAAAAAAACAAAACGCGGAAAAATAAATCGAGGCACTTTTGGTACTCGACGACCACGTGTTAAAAAGAAACAATCTATTGAGAATAAAATTAGCATTACCAATAAAGCTACACCAAAATAATATTTAATTCATTTCTTTTAAAAGCTTTTCAACTTCTAGTGTCGTTGATTTAAAAAGGCG
This sequence comes from Flavobacteriaceae bacterium HL-DH10, assembly GCA_031826515.1. Taxonomy (NCBI): domain Bacteria; kingdom Pseudomonadati; phylum Bacteroidota; class Flavobacteriia; order Flavobacteriales; family Flavobacteriaceae; genus Thalassobellus; species Thalassobellus suaedae. The sequence continues at coordinate 788,400 of CP134536.1, forward strand.
CTTGTTTGGTTTTGTCATATGCTGAGACTCGGCATATATCTCTTCAAGCACCTCTTTTCCTGCTTTGGTTTTATTTCTACTCAATAAAAATTTAGCATATACTAAACGTTCGTTATAAAAAGAGTAACGTACATCTATAGCTTTTAGGTTAGTTTCTGCTTCGTCTACTTTACCAATTCTTTCTAGAGCTAATCCGTATAAAAACTGCGATCTAGATTTCTTGAATTCAGAATGGTCAATTATTTTTTCTGCATATAAAACAACCTTTTCAAAATCTTCAACATTAAAATAACACTCTATAAGTTTCTTAAAAACATAAAGATCGTTTTGTTGGTTTCCTTCAAGAGCTTCTAAATAATGTGAAATCGCATTATTATAATCTTTTATTTCTAAATACGCATCAGCTAAATTCACTCTGTTTTGATATGATTCTGAAAACTGAAGTTGCTTTTCTAAATCATTAATCTTTTTGGTTGGATTTATTATATGAGTGATTTCAGTAGTAATTTTTTCAGCATCACGTTTATTATAAACCTGAGTTATTAAATAAATGGCGCAGCCTATTCCTGGTAAAAACATAATTAAGAAAACCCAATAATATGGGTTTCTGTTTTTATACATATGATATATACAATAGCCTTGAAGCAATAATATTAGGTAGTAATGCATATTATTATCTTATAAAGATTAAATCGGTTTCAGTAGACATGGGCTCACTAAAACCATATCCATCATAATTAAATCCTTTTAAATCATCTATAGTTTGAGCATTAGTATCAATTATGTAACGCGACATTAAACCTCTTGCCGCTTTAGCATAAAATGAAATAATTTTATACTTACCGTTTTTAAAATCTTTAAAGTTTGCAGTAATTACAGGTACTTTTAATTTTTTTGTATCAATAGCTTTAAAATATTCATTGCTGGCTAAATTCAAAAACAACTCATTATCTTCTAACTCTTCATTTAAGGCATTAGTAATAGTATCTTTCCAAAATTCATATAGATTTTTGTTTCTTCCAACAGGAAATTTAGTTCCCATTTCTAAACGATAAGGCTGAATTAAATCGGTTGGCTTTAACAAACCATACAAACCAGAAAGAATGCGAACTGTATTTTGTGCAGTCTCTATTTTTTCCTGTGGAATTGTATATGCATCAAGCCCTTTATAAACATCACCATTAAAAGCATACATGGCTGGTCGTGCATTATCGGTAGTGAAAGGTAATTGCCAATCTTGATTACGCTGAAAGTTTAATTGCCCCAAAGCATCCGAAATACTCATAAGTTTTGATAAACTATTAGCAGATTTACTTTTAAGTAGCTTATTAATACGTTCTGATTGTGACAAAAAACTAGATTCGGTATATTGTGTTGTTGGTAGTGGGGTTTCAAAATCCAGTGACTTTGCTGGTGACAATACTAATTTCATAAGTAAGTTTATTTTTCCATTTCCGCGAAAGCGAAAATCTCAATTTTTATATTTTAATTCCACAAATGGGAATAGTTATTATTTATTTTTTAAAATATCTAAATTACGATAATTCTTTTATCTCTCCGTTTATAAAACTAAAGTTATAATCGCCTTTTATAATGAAGTCGGATGTATAAGCTACCTCTTGTGTAGGATGCCATTTTTTAATAGATTTATTTATTAAAATAAATAATCCTTCATCGTTTCCTAAAGCACAGAACCTAGAAAAATCGCCATCAAAAACAGGAATTGCTTTTATACTATTTATGGCATTATAAACACCTTCGATATTGGTTGTAGCTATAGCCATTTCACTAATTGAGAGAATAGATTTTGGTGAAAAAACAGATTTAGCAACCAAACCTAAATTCTTTCTAGCAATAAATTCTATAATATTTTTATCGGCATCATAAAAATAAATAGCTTTAGCATTCCAACTTTTAAAATCCGATATCAGGCGCTCACCATCAGGTAGAATAGGCACACGTTTTTTTAGCCAAATCAGCGCTTCCTCAATTTTATTTGAGTAAATATTAAATGCTATATGCGATGGTTTTGTTTCTTTTTTATATTCAAAAGTCAAAATACTTCCTTGTGTATTAAAAGAAATTTTTTCTTCGGAATTATAAACCAATTCTAAGTCTAAAACATTTTGATAAAACTGTTTTTGATTTTCAATATTATTGGTAAAAAGTGTAATTTCTTTTATTATCATAAACCAAATATAATTTAGTTAAATATAACTAACATGCTATTTAAAATGAAAAATTTTATGATTTAATAAACGATTATTATGGTTCCTTAATTAAAAAACACATTACTTTATATATTTAAAAAAAACTAACTTCGCTTTGTTACTCCCTTTATATAAATATTTTGTAACCAAAAAATTAAGCTAATGACAAAACCTACCGTAAATATCCCATTTAACGAAATGCAGGATGTACTTTACAAACTGCTTTTAAAGTATAAATTTTCAGAATCAAAAGCTCAATTAATGGCTAGAGTATTCGCAGAAAACACTTTAGACGGGGTGAATTCACATGGAATTAATCGTGTGCCGCTTTTTATTAAATATGTAAAAGAAGGTATTATAAAAATTGATACTGAAGCAGAAAAAGCTGAAACCTTTGGCAGCATAGAACGATGGGATGGCAACCATGGACCTGGTATTATTAATGCTACAAAATGCACTACAAGAGCTATAGAATTAGCTAAAACACACGGGATGGGTTTAGTAGCCTTGCGTAATACCAACCACTGGATGCGTGGAGGCACATACGGTTGGCAAGCAGCAAATGCAGGCTGCATTTCTATACTTTTTACTAATACCAAACCTAATATGCCACCTTGGGGCGGAAAAGATAGTCGCATAGGTAATAATCCTTTTATTATTTCAATACCACGGGAATCAGGTCATATTGTTCTTGATATGGCAATTTCTCAATTCGCTTTCGGAAAAATTAATGAGTATAAACTAAAAGGAGATAAACTGCCCTACCCTGGTGGTTGGGATGCAGACAACAACCTGTCTAACGATCCTGAAAAAATTTTAAAAAAAGAGCGTGGCTTACCTATTGGTTACTGGAAAGGATCGGCGCTTTCAATGATTTTAGATATGTTAGCAACATTACTATCCGCAGGAAACTCTACCTATAAAGTGGGCTTAAAAGCATTTGAAACAGGGGTTTCCCAAATATTCTTATGTATAGCACCCGAAGTATTCAATGATAAAAATATACAAGAAACACTACTTAACGAAATTATTGATTACACACACGATGTAGAACCTATGCACGCTGGAGATAAAATATACTACCCAGGTGAACGCACCCTACAAACTCGCACTAAAAATTTGAAAAACGGTATCCCTGTAAGTACTGAAATATGGAATACAGTTTTGAGTTTGATGTAAAAATTTAAAACGCTGTGCATTACCTCAACTTAAATTAAGCTAAAGAGTGTCACAAAAAAACTTTTAAACTAAGCGCCTTGATGTTTTGAATAGGTACGCCACTTTTCAATACATTCTTTCATATCGTCTGGAATAGGTGTATCAAACTTTAAGAACTCTCCTGTTTTTGGATGTACAAAACCTAAAGTTTTAGCATGTAACGCTTGTCTTGGTAATACTTTAAAACAATTATCTACAAATTGTTTGTATTTGGTAAAGGTGGTACCTTTTAACACTTTTTCACCTCCATAACGCTCGTCATTAAACAATGTATGACCAATATGTTTCATATGCACACGTATTTGATGGGTACGACCAGTTTCTAGCTTACAAGACACTAAAGTTACATATCCCAAACGCTCTAAAACTTTGTAATGGGTTACAGCTGGCTTGCCTTTATCGGCTTCATCATCTAAAAACACGGTATTTTGCAATCTGTTTTTTGGGTGACGTCCAATATTGCCTTCTACAGTACCTTCATCTTCTTCCATATTGCCCCAAACAATAGCAACGTACTCGCGTTCGCTAGTTTTATTAGCAAATTGCAACGACAAATGTGCCATAGCGGTTTCCGTTTTAGCAACTACTAAAAGTCCACTTGTATCCTTATCTATTCTATGTACTAAACCAGGGCGTTCGCTAGAGTTATTTGGCAAATTATCAAACCTATAAATTAAAGCATTTATGAGTGTTCCTGAGTAATTTCCGTGACCTGGATGCACAACAATTCCTGCTGGTTTGTTAACCACAAGAAGCTCATCGTCTTCATAAACCACATCAAGCGGAATATCTTCACCTACCAATAAATTTTCAAATGGTGGATGCGCAAACAACACTCTAATTTCATCAAAGGGTTTTACTTTGTAATTAGACTTTACAACAACATCATTAACAAAAATACTTCCGTTTTTAGCAGCTGCCTGAATTTTACTTCGGGTTGCATTTTCAACAAAATTCATTAAGTATTTATCTATACGCAATGGTGTTTGTCCCTTATCTACGGTAAAAGCATGATGTTCGTAGAGGTTATCTTCGTCTGGTAATTGTGGTGTATAATCTTCCATTTTATGGTCTGTTACCATTACCAAGCACCAAATCTATTACAGATGTTTTGGCTAGTTTATCACCGGGTTGTATGGTTTTTCCTTTATAAGTCATTTTAAGCACTAAATCTTTCCCAATATTATCCTCATAACTAAGCTTACCAACTCTAAAACCTAGAGCTTCTAAGGTAGGTTTAGCTTGTCTAAAAGTACGTTCTCTTAAATCTGGAACTACTATTTTTCTATAACCTGAAGGATTTAATGTTAAGTATATTTTTCTATCTTCCTTTACTTTTGTCCCTGCTGGTGGCTCTTGTTCTATAACCGAAAACTTAGGATAATCTGGATTAAAATTTGCAGAATCCTGAATTTGCATAACCAAATTATTTTCGTTCAATTCTATTTTAGCCACACTAATAGACTTTCCTGTTAAATTAGGAACAGTCTCAAAATCGCCATGGTTTGTTGATACATTTAACCATTTTAACGCGATAAAGCATATAACAACTAATCCCACAACGGCCAACAAAATTTGCTTTAAAAAAGTTTTACTGGCAAAAAATTTAATAATACTCATTTACAGAATTTTCAATTAGGCAAATATATAAAAACAGAACTGTTTTTTCTTTTGCAATATATATGATATTTTAGCTTAACTAATAATAGATACGATTTATTGTTTGTTTTAGATGCATATAGAGTATAATTAAAAAATATTTCTGCATTAGAAGAAGAATTTTAAAGATCCCCTCCTTTGAGGGAAAAACAAAATATTATTAATGAAAAAAAATATAGCCATTATTATGGGAGGATATTCAAGCGAATATCGAATCTCTTTAAAAAGCGGAAACGTTGTTTTTGAAACTTTAGATAAAGATAAGTACAATGCTTATAGAATCCATATTTTTAAAGACAAATGGGTTTATGTAGATACAAATAATGCTGAATTTACGGTTGATAAAAATGATTTTTCAGTTACACTAAACAATTCTAAAATTACGTTTGATTGTGTTTTTAATGCTATTCATGGATCTCCTGGTGAAGATGGATTTATGCAAGGATATTTCAAACTTTTAAATATTCCTCAAACCAGTTGCGATATGTACCAAGCCAGCGTCACCTTTAACAAAAGAGATTGTTTAAGTATTTTAAAACCTTACGGAATAAAAACTGCCGAATCTTTTTTCTTGAACCTTGGAGACCGTATAAATGAAGATGCTATAATTACAAAAGTAGGCTTACCGTGTTTTGTAAAAGCAAATAAAGCAGGTAGTAGTTTTGGGGTTACCAAGGCTCATAAAAAGGAGGAATTAAAAAATGCAATTGATGTGGCTTTTAAAGAAGATGATGAAATTATTATTGAATCATTTTTAGACGGCACAGAAGTTTCAGTTGGTGTTATCACCTATAAAGGCAAAACAAAGGTTTTACCTATTACCGAAATTGTAAGTGAAAATGATTTTTTCGATTATGAAGCTAAGTACTTAGGAAAATCACAAGAAATAACGCCTGCGCGTTTAACAACAGAACAAGAAACTAAAGTGAATACCGCTGCAAAAAAGGTTTATGAGGTATTAAAAATGAAAGGATTTTCTAGAAGTGAATTTATTTTTAAAGATAATGAACCGCATTTATTAGAAGTTAACACTGTACCTGGATTAACCCGAGAAAGCATATTACCACAACAAGCAGCCGCAGCAGGAATTAGTATGAGTGATTTATTTGATAATGCTATTGAAGAAGCTTTGAAATAAAAATTGTAATTTTAAAAAATGAACAGAGCTATATTTCCAGGGTCTTTTGATCCGTTAACAAAAGGACACTACGATATTATAAAACGTGGCATCCCACTCTTTGATGAAATCATTGTTGCCATTGGTGTAAACGGCTCTAAAAAATACATGTTCTCTCTTGAAGAACGGAAAGCTTTTATTGAAAAATCTTTTGCCGATGAACCTAAAGTGAAAGTCGCTACATACGAAGGTTTAACCGTTGAATTTTGCAAGGAAATTGGCGTTGAATTTATTTTACGCGGTTTGCGTAATCCTGCCGATTTTGAGTTTGAAAAAGCCATTGCATATACCAATAGAGACCTTGCTCCTATTGAAACCGTATTCCTATTAACATCCGCAAATACATCGCATATCTCTTCTTCAATTGTACGAGATGTCATTAAAAATAATGGCGATTACACTAAGTTGGTACCTGATAGTGTGCGAGTGAAATAAACATAAATTCTGTAACGTTTCTTATTTATTTTATACTAATAAATGATTACATCTTTAAATTTATGTATTACCAAATTGCATATATCCTTTTTAAACTGAAATTAATTCAGCCATCTGAGAATGCTATTAGCTTTTGGATGCAGAATAATCATGTTAAAAAACTAGAGTATGCTTTAAAATTTGGAAACTACAAAACAAGACAATTAGCTGCTGAAGCTTTAGAATTTGCTGGCAAACCTTCATCTATCCCTGTGCTTCTTGATGCGATAAGTGATAAAGTTCAAAACGTTTCTATTGCTGCTTTAAATGCATTAGAACGTATTGATCCTGAAGATGAAATCATTAAAACAGTCATAAAAAAAAGATTCCATTGGGTAACTCAAATAAGGGAAGCCTCAAAAAAACGTGAAGCCAACAAAGGAAAAAAGCATAAAATTTATAAATGGGAAAGAGCTAGTAAAAAATCTTTTGAGCGCGTAAAAGAGCAACTAAAAAGACCAATGCGATAGCTTTACTTCATATGGTTTAATCTATCAAAAACTTAAGGGCTTCCGACGTTTTACTTGGTATGAATTCAGTAAATTCATAAACAGCTAAATCACGAACCTTAAAAGGATCTTTTTCTATAATGTCTAGTAATTCATTTTCATTAGAAAGGTTACTTAAAATAACACCTCCAGTTCTTGGAACTTTTCTTCCTGAAGCAATAAAATTTCCGAGGGTAAATTGTTCATCTAAATATTCAATATGCTCGTTTATATATTTGTCTATAATATCTAAAGAAACTTTGTAAGTAACATTTATGATATACATAATATAATATTTAAAATTTATACTCTGAAAGTCCTTTGGTAAAAGCCTCAGGGTTTTCGGCTAAATAATAACGTGGGTCATCAACAGCTTCAATAATAACTTCTCTAAATTTTGGACTCGACTTATACAATAATATTTTACAATCGTCGCTTAAATGTTTTAGCTTAATTGTTTTACCTTCAGCTTCGTATTTATTTACTAAATTGAATATCGCTTCAATTGCAGAATGATCACTTATTCGAGATTCGACAAAATCAATTTCCACTTTTTCAGGGTCATTTTTAATATCGAATTTTTCGTTAAAAGCCTGAATAGAACCAAAAAATAATGGCCCCCAAATTTCGTATGTTTTGGTTTTACCATCTTCTGAAATCCGTTTTCTTGCTCTAATTTTCTTAGCATTTTCCCAAGCAAAAACTAATGCTGAAATAATAACACCTACAAATACGGCTATGGCTAAATCATAAATTACAGTAACAGAAGAAACAATAATTAACACTATAGCATCTGATTTTGGAATTTTTCTAATAATTCTAAAACTAGACCATGCAAAGGTTTCTATTACCATCATAAACATAACACCTATTAAAGCTGCTATTGGCACTTGTTCAATATACTTGTCTGTAAATAGAATAAAGGTCAGTAAGGTTACTGCCATCATAATTCCAGATAATCTCCCTCGACCACCAGCATTAAGGTTAATAACTGTTTGCCCAATCATACCACAACCACCAGTACCACCAAATAACCCACTTACTATATTTCCAGCACCTTGAGCAAGACATTCTCTATTTCCATTACCGCGTGTTTCAGTTATTTCATCAACTAAATTCATTGTCATTAAAGACTCTATCAACCCTACCGATGCTGCTAAAAAAGCATATGGTAAAATAAACCTTAAGGTATCTAAATTAAAAGGTAAATTTTTCCATAAGTCTATATTTGGAGTTGGAAATTCTCCTTTCAATCCACTGCCTCCGCCTTCAATAATATACGAACCAACAGTACTAACTTCTATACCTCCAAATACAACGATAGCTGTTGTAATAAGAATAGCCGTTAAGGCTGCAGGCAATTTGTTTGTTATTTTTGGTAAAACCCATATAACACCCATAGTAAGCAATACTAAACCTATCATTACATAAAGCTCGGCACCCTGCATAGGAATATTTATATACTCTTTTACACCTTCAACTGATACTTCTAACTTCTTATGAGAAAACATACGTACTTGAGCTAGAAAAATAACGATTGCTAACCCATTAACAAACCCCATCATTACAGAGTGTGGAATCAACCTCACGAATCGACCTAATTTAAATAAACCTGCTCCTATTTGAAAGACTCCCATTAAAATAACAGCCGCCAACAAATAGAAATAGCCCATATTTTCGATGGGTGTGTCAAACATCATACCTTTAGCATGACCTTCTGAAATTAAGTGCACAAAAATTACAGCAACGGCACCTGCAGCACCAGAAATTAAACCTGGTCTGCCTCCAAAAATAGCTGTAATTAAGCCAATAATAAATGCTCCTGAAAGCGCAACTAAAGGATCTATTTGAGCTACAAAAGCAAAGGCTACTACTTCAGGAATCATGGCTAATGAAGTTGTAATACCTGCTAATACATCGTCTTTAGCATTAGGTATTATCTTTCTAATAAATTCAGTCATGGTTTGTTTTTTGAAGGTGCAAATTTACGGTTAATTAAGAGATGCACAAGAATTTGTCTCAATTTTACTTTACTGAGACACTAAAACGTTTGAAACAAAAACTGAATGTTGCGTATTTAACCAATTTAACGCTTGATCTCTTTTCTGAAATAATTTAATATTCCAATTATTTTCTTTATTAATATTTATCAATGTTTCGGTTGACATTAACCCGCCACTTGTACCAATAAGAACAGCCATAGCTTTAATCTCTTTCAAATTACCTATACTAATTTGAGCCTCAAAAGTATAACTGTAAGAGTTCTTTTTATTTATTAATAACAAAATAGGAAGCGATAAATTATTAAGCAAAAAATCATGATATTCATCAACCATAACTTCATTCATCTCTATTCCCTCTCCAACAATAACTTCAGCTAAATTGCTATTTAAAATAGAAATAACGCCAAATGACAATTCATAACTTTTCATACAAACCTTTTTTTTGAGAGATTCTAAAAAAACTATAAAAACATTTAAATACTCATTTTCCCATAGCAATTACAACGCCAAAATAGTTCATTTTTTTCAAAATTATACCTGCTTAAAATAATTAATCAACAAAAAAAACCTATCATACTGAAGACGAAAGGCTTAATTAAATAAAGAATTAAAATATTTTTTAGAGATCTCTAACTTTATAATTTTCTATTGGATAAATAAAAAGTAAGGCGCTTATTATAACTATATTTTTAATTATATATTGACCAACTAATGTTAAAGCATAAGGTGCTTTAGTAAAAGAATCTTCAGAAAAGCATATTAATGGTATAAAGGTTAATACTAAATGTAATAACGCTGCTGTTACTGCAACTTTCATCTTTAAATTAAAGATTAACATACAGCCAATAATAACTTCAATGACTGCTAACATTACAATACTTATATTTTCAGGTAAAACTCCTATTGTTAAAAAAGTTATTGTCTTTTTGGCTAAATCTTCGGCTGGACTTAACTCCGGAAAAAATTTAAGCATCCCAAACCAAAAATAGATAACACCTATACTAATAGCTAAAAATCTACCTTTATTAATTCCTAATATAAAACGTGTCATATTTTTTTAAGTTCTATTATTATTCTAAATTATATTAAAAATTTCTGCAAACTACGAATAAAAAAAAATCCTATCAACTAAAAAGTTGATAGGATTTTTTAATTAAGTTAAGAATTTGGTTTAACTTTTCTTTTTATCTTCTAACTTTTTCACTGAATCATACATAATTGGCGTTGCTATAAATAGAGACGAATATGTCCCTACTACAACTCCTACTATTAAAGCAAACATAAATCCTCTAATAGAATCACCCCCAAAAATAAAGATAGCTAACAATACCACTAAAGTTGTTAATGACGTATTTAATGTTCTGCTTAAAGTACTGCTTAATGATACATTTACCACTTTTTCAAAATTCCAAGAAGTATGCTCGTTAAAAAATTCACGAATTCTATCAAATACAACCACAGTATCATTTAAAGAGTAACCAATAACTGTTAGAATTGCTGCAATAAATGCTTGATCTATTTCCATGCTAAATGGCATAAACCTATAAGTTAACGAAAACACTCCCAATACAATAACAACATCATGGAATACAGCTACAACTGCACCAAGAGAATATTGCCATTTCTTGAAACGGAATAATATATAAAGGAATACTACGATTAAAGACCCTAATATAGCCCAAAAAGAAGCTTGTTTAATATCATCAGCAATGGTTGGACTTACTTTAAAAGACTCCATTAAACCTACTTGTTTATTTACATCATTTAAATCTATAAAATCTTCGTAACTAACTCCTGATAAATGGGATTGTAATGTATTGTATAATTTCAATCTTATTTCTTCATCTACCTCAGCACTAGCTTCGTTTACTTTATATTTAGTAGTAATTTTTAACTGATTGGCATCTCCAACAGTTTTAGCATCAGCACTACCAAAAGCATCTGCCAAAGTTGCCGAAATTTCTGAAGCACTAACATCTTGTGCAAAACGTACTTGATAAGTTCTACCTCCAACAAAATCGACGCCTTGATCTAATCCGTTTGTAAATAAAGAACCTAAACTTAATACAATAAATACTCCTGAAATGATATAAGCAATTTTACGTTTCGATAAGAACTCTATATTTATATTTCTGAAAAGATTTTTAGTTATTGCTGTAGAAAAATCTAACTTTCCTCCTTTATTAGCATACCAATCAACCAATAATCTTGTAATAAAAATTGCAGTAAATAAAGAAGTCATAATACCTATTAATAAGGTAGTTGCAAACCCTTTAATTGGTCCTGTACCGAAAACAAATAAAATTAAAGCCGTAAGACCAGTTGTAATATTGGCATCTAAAATTGAAGATAACGCATTACTAAATCCATCTTTAATAGCTTCTTTTTGTCCTTTACCTTTAGTAAGCTCTTCTCGAATACGTTCAAATATAAGTACATTCGCATCTACCGACATACCTATTGTTAATACAATACCTGCAATACCTGGTAATGTTAATACCGCTCCTAGCCCTGATAAAATACCGAAGATTAAAAGAATGTTTAATAACATTGCAACATCTGCAAATGCACCTGCTTTTCCGTAATAAAAAACCATCCAAATTAATACAAGCGCTAAAGCGATCATGAAAGACATTTTACCACTATCAATAGCTTCTTGACCTAAAGAAGGTCCAACTACTGTACTAGAAATAATATCTGCTGATGCTGGCAACTTACCTGCACGCAATACGTTTGCTAAATCGATAGCTTCATTTAGTGTAAAATCTCCAGATATAGAAGAACTACCACCAGCTATTGGCCCTGTAGTAACTCCTGGAGCAGAATACACAACATCATCTAAAACAATTGCAATTTGACTGCCTTGAGAATATGCTTTACCAGTCATTTCCTCCCAAATCTTAGCCCCTTTTGCATTCATTTGCATAGACACTTCAGATTTTCCTGTTGGACCGAATTGATTTCTAGCATCAGTAACTACTGCACCACTCAATTCTGGCGTGTTATCTCTATTACCAATTAATGCATATAAATCTACTATCTCACTATTCTTTTTAGGTTTACCAAAAGCAAATTTCGCATAACGCATTTCAGCAGGAAGCAAAGCTCTTACTTGTGGCATGTTTAAATACTTAAGAACTGTTTCTTTATCTTTTATTGCAAATCTTGCAATAACTGGTCCACCTTGGTAGCCTTGTCCTTTAATTAAATCGAAAATTGGATTTACTGTTGCTACTTCAGTAGAATCAGTTGTTGCATCTCCTAAAAGGTCATCAATAGCCGAATCGGTAGCATCTTCAACATCATTAGGTTCTTGCTCTGCAGTTTCGGTTTTTGGCGCTACTACATCTTTTAATACTTCATTAGCTTGTCCTAGAAAGTTAAAAAACTGTTCTCCTTTATAGGCATCCCAAAACTCTAATTGCGCCGTACTTTGTAATAAAGAGGTTGCTCTTTCAATGTCTTTAACCCCTGGAAGTTCTACTAAAATACGTCCCGAACTACCTAAACGTTGAATGTTAGGTGATGTAACGCCAAACTCATCAATACGCTTACGTAATACTTCAAAAGCAGAAACAATAGACTCATCTATTTTAGTTTCAATAATACCTTTAACTTCTTCATCAGCCATATTTCCATTAATCTCACCATCTAATGCTTTCGTATAAAAAATATCTGGAGAAGCTAATTTTGTATCGCCTTTTATTTTATCAAAAGCAACAAAGAAATCTTCTAAATAGGTGTTTTGACTATCCTTTTGAAGCTCTGATGCATCATCTAATGCTTTATTAAAAACAGGATCTTTAGTGTTATTTGCTAAGCCTTTTAAAATGTCTTTAACTGAAACTTGCAAAATAACATTAATACCACCTTTTAAATCTAAACCAAGATTCATGGCTTTTTGTTTCACTTCATTGTAAGTAAATTTAGCAATACCAATATTAAAAACAGTATCGGTTGCTATAGCTTCTAAATAGCTAGCTTCTTCCATACTTCGCTTTGAACGATAATCGTCTTCTGTATCTGGAATTTTACTAATAGCAGTTTCTTCTGCTTGGTTCTCAATTTGCTTTGCTTTGAATGTAAATGATAATTGGTAAAGACTTACCAAACCAAATAAAATCGCAAATAATTTTACTAATCCTTTGTTTTGCATTTTATATTTTTTTGTGGTCAAATTTTTTTAAAACGGGCAAATATATGCTTTACCTCTAAATTTGACAATTTTTTATATTTAAATAAGGTTTTATAGCTTCATTATATTAAAATGAACACTATATCTTAATTATAAGAATACTTGTAATTATTCTGGGGAAGTGTTTATAATCCAAAAGAAAATCACCCAGTTAGCAAATTGGGCCAGCTCTAACTTCGGGTATTTTGTGTAACGCATTGTCTATAGTTATCGTAATATTTCTACGAATCTTATAGGCTACTTTTATAATACTATCTTTTTCTGAAATGTCTATATTATTAGCAGATAAATAGACATTAGGGTTAAAAAACCGATCATTTTTAGGTTTTGGTTCTAATACATACTTTCCATTGAATCCTAAATCTGAATGATTGCCATTATCAATTTCAAAAACATCAATATTATAACTAAACGAATCGTCGTTTAAAGGTGATTTGACAGGGTTTTTATCTTGACTAAAAGGTGCATAATCAAGTATTATATGTTTCTCTTTAGAAAAGGTTTTTTTTATACTAGCGACATCTGTATCACTATAATAAGAAATTCTTAAGCTTCCTTTTTCAATCTCGGCTACTTGTATATTTTGAACTCCTAAATCTTGCAATTGTTTTTTTACAATCGCAATGGTTTTTTGAGCTTGATTAGTAGTTGTATCAACATTTGCAAACTGCAACACAATTTCTTGATTGGGTACAGAAATTTGTTCATGAAAAACAACTCCTAAAACAGTAAGAATAACAACTAAAGTACTTATGTACCACCTTTTCTTCATGTGCCAAATATAAAAAAATAAAGACTGTATTTCTACAGTCTTTATATAAATATCTATTTTAAGGTATTTTATTCTATAATTCTAATAAACCATTCGTTTTTCTAACTCCTTCTGCACTAGCTTGCATGTGTGCTTTTTCAGCATCACTTAGCTCAATATCAACAATACTTTCTATACCATTTTTACCTAAAATTACTGGTACTCCAATACAAATATCATTTAAACCATATTCACCTTCTAACAACGTAGAACAAGGGAATAATTTCTTTTGATCGCAAGCAATAGCTTGAACTAAACCACTCACAGCGGCTCCTGGTGCATACCAAGCAGATGTTCCTAACAATTTAGTAAGTGTAGCCCCTCCTACTTTAGTATCTTCAGCTACTTGTTGTAAACGCTCTTCATTTAAAAACTCAGAAACTTTGATACTATTTCTAGTTGCATGAGACGTTAATGGTACCATACCTGTATCGCTATGTCCACCAATAACCATTCCATCTACATCGCTAATTGGAGCTTCTAAAGCTTCTGCTAATCTGTATTTAAAACGTGCAGAATCTAAAGCACCACCCATACCTATAATTCTATTTTTAGGTAAACCTGTAGATTTATGTACTAAATAAGTCATGGTATCCATTGGGTTACTTACAACAATAATAATTGTGTTAGGAGAATACTCTATTAAATTTGCAGATACTGTTTTTACAATACCAGCATTAATTCCTATTAATTCTTCACGAGTCATACCAGGTTTACGAGGAATTCCAGAAGTAATCACACAAATATCGCTTCCTGCAGTTTTACTATAATCATTAGTAATACCTGTAATTTTAGTGTCAAACCCATTTAAAGAGGCACATTGCATTAAATCCATAGCTTTTCCTTCAGCATAGCCTTCTTTAATATCTAATAATGCGACTTCTGATGCGAAATTTTTAATAGCAATATACTCTGCACAACTTGCGCCTACTGCTCCTGCTCCTACAACTGTTACTTTCATAATTTAAATTTTAATTTGGTTTTTGTTTGTATATGTAATTTGAATCAATAATTTCCACATTAATTGAAATAATTATTGCTCAAATTTCATAATATATATAATTGAATTTTATGACTTTAGTCATGCAAAATTACGAATTTAAATACTCTAAATAAAAAAAGTGCAAGATTAAATCTTACACTTTTTCAATACTAATAACTAAAAAAAACTAACTAAAACTAAACAATTATTTATTTTAATTTTTTTATATAAATTTAAATGCTTAAACCACTATTAGGCATTATAACCTAAAGGGATGATTTTTTTCAAATTATCTAAAACCAAAATTAATACCTACTGAAAAAGCATCAAATTCAGCTAAGTGATATTCAGCATTAAGTCTGAAAAAACCTAATTTTAATTTTGTACCAATAGTACCACGCACCCCAGAAACTTTACTCGATACTGAAAATGGGTCAACAATATTTTTTGATGTTATTAAACCGTTAGATATTCTATAAGTTCCTAACATATCTGATTCTGATTTTCCACTTATAAAACCAACACCACCATAAAAGTTAATTACAGGAAGTTTTGTTGAAGCTATAAGTTGTAATAACCAAGTATTTGTTTCATTTTCTATGCGTTGATTTTCACCTTCTATTACAGATGAATCTGTTAAATCGTATGAACCATCTAAATGCGTATATGCAACTAAACCCGATATAGCAACTGGTAATAATTTATCTGCTGGCAACCATTTGGTAAATTCCATTTGCAAACCAGCTCCGTACATACTTAAATCGACATCATCTGTTTCTATTTTAGGAAGAAAACGAGCCTTAACCTCTATACCTTTACTAAGCCCTAAAGCACCTTGAATAAATGCTGACGGCAATAAATTAGCACTTCCTGAACCAATACCAGTTGGCAATTCAATTTCCTCTGTTTGATTTCCAAAAATAGGATCATCATAAGTAATTTCAACACGTATGCTTGGATTATTTTCTCCTAAAGCAGTAGCTACCATTTTAGAATTAGAGCCATCAACAAATTGCACATTACTATAATCGCTCACATTCATTAAAAACATTTTGTTCTCATCTTTTATTAAAGCAGCATTTGCAACTACAGAAATTTCAAAACCGCCTAATGGTTTCGCATCTGCTGTATTAAACCAATTGGCATTCATGCTATACATTAAACCGTTGGTACCTGGCATTAAATAATCACTTGCAAAACGCTGTGCATCATCTAAGCCAGCAGCCAAAAGTGCATCTAAATCATTTTGCGCTTTTGAAGAAATTGTTGCAATACACAACAAGATAAGTAGGAATGTCTTTTTCATTTTTTTTGAATTATGGAATGGAACAAATATAATAAAAAAACCACACAAATAACACTTTATCGTTTTAAATTGCTTTTTAACGATATTGCTATGTGTGTTTTATGATTAAAAATTTAATCTGAAACTGATATTAGGTGTTAGACCAAGAGATTTATTATTTATTTGAATAGCTTTACTTGTATCTTCTGGATTAACCTCATAATATCTATTTATGGTATTTTCTCTATCTAAAATATTTAAGACACCAACTCTAAATACACCCAAAACAGTTTCTGAAAATTTGAAGTCATAGGCAATTGAAGCATCTAATCGCATAAAATCATCAATATTTTCATTATTGGGCGCATCATAATTAATGCGGGTATTATTTCCATCTTGAACAGTTTCATTACCATCAATGGGTTTTGTAAATGGTTGTCCCGAACGCCATATACCACCTATGGATGCCTCTAAGCTTTCTAAAACATTATAATTAAACGCCAAAGAAACCGAATGTCTAATATCTACATTGTTTGGAAAAACAGAAGGCGTAATACTTGCAAATTCATAATCATTTATACTATAAGTATAGCTTAACCAAGTACTATAAGTATCTGCCGTTTTATTCAATAAAAACTCAACACCTCTTGAATTGTAACGCCCCTCTGCATTAACATATTGAAAATTATTATAAAATCCTTGATTTGATGCCGTAATACCATCTACTAATTTATAAAACCCTTCTACATCCAACAACCAATTATTTTGATTAAACTCAAACCCAAAAGATGCTTGCTTACTTTCAGAAATTTTTATTTCTTTTTCGTTAGCCAAAATCCATCTCCTGTTTTCAACACCTAAAAAATCATCTTGAAAGTCTATTTTTTGATTTGCAGATTGGTTTTTAAATTCTCCTTGAAGTTTTATAGCAAAATGACGAGATAATTTTTGCCTTAAATTTAAACGTGGCTCAAGAATAAGTTTATTAAACTTTTGAAAGTAATTACCCCGAACACCCAATCGCAAATATGTTGTATTATTTCTATACTCTATTTCACTAAAAAGCGCATGATTTAACAATACATCCTTTTTAACTCTATCATAAGAAGGCGCACTAACAGTTGTTTCGTATAAAATACCAATTTCGCTGAATTGATACCCGCTTAAAAGTTTAAAAACATTATTAATTTTATAATAAGTATTTAACTTAACTCCTGTTTCTAAAACTTCATTTGCCTGCGTAAGTCTTTGGTCTGTTTCAATCCTATAATTAGTAGCATCTACATTATATTTAGAATAAAACGCAGACAAACGGGTTGTTAATTTAGTATTCCAAACTGCATCCCAACGACCTCCCAAACCTAAATTTTCTTGTTTTAAATTACTCGTTTTTGATTCAGTTATTCCATCAGAATTTTGGTAACTTTCGGTATAATCTAAATTATTATTAATACCAATAACATTGGCTCTAAACTTATGTTTATCAGTAATATCAAAAAGCAACTTTGCTGTATAATCGTAAAAGAAAAAATCTGACGATCTATTACCATCTGTTATATTATCACTATTTGTGGTAAGCTCACTATCTTGAAAACTGCGTTCAAAATAATTATCATAAGTTGGGGAATTAAATACATCTGTAAAAGATCTTCTTCCTGAAACGTGCAATGCCAATTTTTTACTTATTGGTATTTCAAAATACGCATCTGCATGTATTAAATTAGCGCCAAATCCACCAGAAAAATCATTTCCAATAACATCTTTTGTAGACATATTAATAGTACTAGACACTCCATCACTAAACTCACTCGAAGTTCCATTTTTTATTACAACAACTTTATTTGTAAGATGCGGATTGTAAGCAGAAATAAGTCCAAAAAAATGCCCAGAGTGATACATTTTTATACCATCCCATATCATTAAATTTTCGTCGTTTGTTCCACCACGCACATTAATATTTGCAACACTTTCATTAACGCTTTCTATACCAGGAAACGCTTGAATAGATTGCAAAATATCCGGCTCTGTTAATCCAGGAAGCGTGCCAAATTTCTTTGTATTTAAAACAGTACTACCATCTGTTCGTTTTTGCAAGCCTGTGATTAAAAATTTAGAAATTAACACTTGGTTTAATTCTTCTATATCTTCCTCTAAAACAATAGTTTTACAGTGACCATCAATCAACATTAATTCTTTAGCAGAAAAGCTTGCTGTTTTATAACCAATAAATGAAATAATAATAGTTTCATCTACAGTTATATTACTAAAATTAAAAACACCATCAATATTCGTAATAACACCTTTTGAAGTGTTTTTTACATAAACAGAAGCTCCTAAAAGGGGTTTGTTATTTAGTTTTGAAGTAACAGTACCACAAATTTTAATTCGCTTATTTAAAGTAGAGACAGTGATGTATCGATCGTCTAAAAATTTAAAATTTAATAATGTTGAAGCATTAAGACTGCTTATTATCTCTTCAATAGTATCCGTAACTAGTGGTTTGTTTATAAAGACATTTTTAACGTCGTTTTCCGTGTACGAGAATTTTACATCAAATTGTGTTTCTAATTGCTTTATTAAAGCTAGTATCGATAATTTTTCTTGTGATTGTAAACCAAAAGAAAAAATACTAAAACATAAAAAAACAATAAATAGATATTTAGTTTTTAGCATAGTTATAGAACTCAACTTTATTGCCATTAATTTTGTAGCTCAAATTTAATGGAATCGTTACAGACTGCAAGGCTACGTTTTTATCCTTATGTGTAAAACTTCCTGAAAACAACTTCGCTGTATTAATATTTTCAACAGAAATAGACATATCAAACTGAACTTCTAACTCGTCAATAACTTGCCAAAGCGGCACATTATCAAACGATGATTCTTGAGCTATCCAAGACGGATTTTCTGCAATAAAATCTTTAACCAAAATCACTTCGTCTTTAATAATTCTAAAGGTTTTACCTGGAGTCAAAACAACTTTACCCTTATCACTTGTTACGCTTACAGAACCTTCGTAACATTGAACTTCAAAATAATTATCGCGTTCTTTTACATTAAACTGAGTACCTAAAACCTGAATACTTCCCGCCGCCGTGTTAACGGTAAACTTTTCTCCCTTTGTCACTTTAAAAAAAGCCTCCCCATCCAAATTCAAAGTTCTATTATTTTTCCATTCTTTTTTATTGTATGTAAGATGAGATTGCGCATTTAATATAACTTCAGAATTATCTGGCAAATTAAACACTCTTGTTTCTGCTATTTGGGTTTCAAAAGATTTTATATTGTTGAAAAACAAAAAATAAGATGATGCCAACAGTACTACAAAAATAGCTGCTATTTTTAAAAACGACTTAAAGTTTAAAGGTATTACTTTAGATTCTTGCTTATTAAAAGTTCTGGTTTTAAAATCTGCCAAAGCCTTTTGTGCATCCACCTCAGGAACAGTTATTTGTTTTGCATAAAAGCCTGCTTTTTCTAAAACAGAAAAGTCTTCATTAGGGTATAACTCTTTAATTTCTTCAGAAGAAATTTCACCATTAAACCATTTTAATATGTCGTTTTCTTTACTCATTAATTTGATGCGTTACAATTATTAGACACCTATATATTTATTTACCCTATGTTATTTTTTAATTTTCTTTAAATATTTATGCCTTCCATTTTTTTACGGAGTATTTTTAAAGCTGCTGACATTCTTTTTTCTACTGTTTTTTGAGATATATCAAGCAATTCTGCTATTTCTCTGTATTTCTTATCCTCTATTCTATTTAATAAAAATACTTCTCTTTGTTCTTCACTTAAATCCGAAATCACAGACTCCAACTTTTGTTTAAACTCATTTTCTTCTAATAAATATTCTGGACTTAAATTTGTCTGATCAACATAAGGAGACTCTTTTGCATATGACATCACAACTTTTTGATGACGAACCGTGTTTAAAAAAAGATTATTAACGGTAGTAAACAAATACGTCTTTGCTTTTTCAAAATCAATTTTAGAACAATTTTCCCATACTTTTGAAAATGCGTCTTGCACAAAGTCTAAAGATGCTGCTTTATCACCACATTTGTAATAAGCAAAATTATTAACTGACTGAATATGTTCTAAGTAAAAAGAATCAAAGTATGATTCTTGGCAAAGTTTAGGTTTGGAGCTATTCATAAATCTATATAATAGTATGATTCAACAAAAATATGAATAAAAAAAACAAGTCGTAATCATCTTAAAAACATACACTTACATGTTTGTTTATGAAAAACAATAAAAAACCATAGGGTAAATCAAATGCTAAGGGTCTTAAATATAGAAAGCGAAAAAAAATCGCTGTGAAAAAGAAAAACTTTATAACCCAAAAAAATTTAATCATGAAAAATTTAAAATTATTAACCGCAATCTTATTAACATCAATTTTTAGTTTCACATCTTGTCAAGACGAAATTGATAGTGAAAACGGACAAAATCCAAATACCAATTCTGCTCAATCTCCAACTGCAAATAACCTTGAGCGTTCATCAATGCATGATGGTAGTTTTGACGATTTTTTAGACGGGATGTCTTGCTCTTCTATTTTATTACCAGTAACTGCAACAATAAATAATACCGAAATAACTATTATTAATGAATCTCAATACAACTTAGTTTTAAACATTCTTGGAGAATTTACTAATGATAACGATTCAATCGAGTTTCAATTTCCACTTTCAGTAATGCTAAATAATTACACTGAAGTACAAATAACAAATCAGATAGAATATGATGAACTTATGAATGCTTGCGAACAAGCTGAACAAAATGCCGATGACGCCATAAATTGTCTAGATATTAATTTCCCAATTACTATTTTAACGTACAGCTTAAACTTTGAACAAACTGGCAGTATTATTATTGAATCTAAGCAACAACTATATACTTACATGAATAATTTTGGTAATGATGAATTATTTGCCATAAACTATCCAATAACAGCTAGTTTAGCAGGACAAAGCAATACTGTTGTAGAAATTTCAAGCGATATGGATTTACAAACTAAAATCACACAATGCCTATCTAATGATGACGCTATGAAAGAGGCGGAAGAAAATGCACAAAATTTAGAAGACATTCTAGTTGAAGGCACTTTTAAAATTGAATCTTTTATAAATGCGAGTATAAATAGCGCTAATGATTATGCAGACTACACTATTGATTTTGCTAACGACTTAAGTTGTAAAGCTGAAAACATAGTAAATACAACTGCCAATAATATTGAAGGAACCTACACCGTAGCATCAGAGCTTGAAGTATTTTTATCGTTGACATTTTCTGGAAATACTGCTTTCGAATTATTAAACCAGACCTGGGAAGTAACTAGCTATTCTGAAAATTCAATCTCTATGCAAAGCACAACAAATACAGCGATAACCTTAGTTTTAACCCAAATATAAACTAAGTTAGTATCTGTAATATATGTTATGGTAAAACAGCTGTCTATATCAGGCAGCTGTTTTTAAGTAAAAAAACAAATTATGAAATATAAAATTTTAATAGCAATAATCTTATTTGTATTTATTAACGCTTGCTCAAAAGATGAACCAGTAAACAATAATGATGATACTCCAAACAACACAATTAACAAATCATTAAATAGACAAGCAACTGGCAGTTCTGCTAATGATTTATTATCAGACGATACCTTTACAAACATGATTATAGAATTGGTTTATGTAGAAGGCCTTGAACCTACTCAAACAGCTATAGATAATTTTGTATTGTTTCTAACAAACAGAACCTATAAACCAGATGGCATAATCATTGAAAAAAGAGCTATTCCATCACCAGGAAAGGACGTATATAGTATTGAGGATATTGCAGATATAGAAAAAGAACAACGCAAATATTATAATACAACAGATAAAATTGCTGTTTGGGCTTATTTTTCAGATGGAAAATCCGATAAGGATTCTGAAGCGAATAATACGGTTGTTTTAGGAACAGCTTACTGGAACACTTCATTTGTAATTTACGAAGAAACTATTAAAAACCTAAGCAATAGCCCCCTCGAACCAAGTCGTTCTCTTTTAGAAACTACAGTTATCAATCATGAATTTGGACATATTTTTGGACTTACAAACCTTGGAACAAATTTACAAAGCAATCATGAAGATGAAGATCATCCAAAACATTGTAATGTAGAAAATTGCTTAATGTATTGGGCTACAGAATCTGCAGTAAACATTTCTAACATGGCAAACATGAGTTCTGCACCTCAACTGGACTCCCAGTGTTTAGCCGATTTAAAGGCTAACGGAGGTAAATGATTTTTTTAAATTAAAATAAGAAACGGTAGGGTAAAATACTTTAAAAGTGTCTTATTAATGAAGGCTTATTAGTAGCTTATTTATTAATTAAAAAAATTAGACTTATGAAATCACTTAAAAAATTAATGCTTGTAATAATTATAGGAACTTCGATTACATTATACAGTCAAGAAACTGAAGTATCAAACGAAAAACTTGTTGATAAAAAATCATATTATCAAAAAAGAGCTACTGAAGATGCCAAATACGAACAACAATTTAACGCAGAAACTAAAGCAGATGAAGAGGTTTTTTGGAAAGACCAAAAAGCGTATGAAGACAATTTAAAACGAAAAGACAGAAAAGCCTATCGAGCTTATATGAAAGGTAAAAAAGATGCTTACGCTAATCATTATGACCATTGTAACAACCATTGTCATCATAGTGATTATTATTATCACCATGCTTCATTTTATTATTACAGATATAATGGGTATTATTATGAAAGCGACCCAAGAAGAAAGACTATTAGTACAAGAGCTCGTGTTTCTACTCCAAATATAAAAGTAGGCTTAGGATTATTTTAAATAAGTTGATGTTATTAAATTCAAATAACAAGATATAAACCTTTTGAGCAAGAGTACCAAAACCATTTAATAATAAAAGAGACTGCCTAAAATTTTAGGCAGTCTCTTTTTATATAAAAACATTTAAATAAATTTAAAAAAACATCTTTTACGCATCAATATTCGCATAAATAGCATTTTTCTCAATAAACTCTCTACGCGGAGGTACTTCATCTCCCATTAACATAGAGAAAATTCTATCTGCTTCTGTACCATTATCAATTTGAACTAAACGCATGGTTCTAAATTCAGGATTCATTGTTGTATCCCAAAGTTGCTCAGCATTCATTTCCCCAAGACCTTTATAACGTTGTATTTTAGATCCATCTCCAAATTCCGAAACAATAGCATCGCGTTCTTTATCAGACCAAGCATATTGTTTTTTTGCACCACGCTTCACTAAATATAATGGTGGTGTTGCAATATAAATATGTCCGTTCTCTATAAGTTCCTTCATATACCTAAAGAAGAATGTTAAAATTAGAGTTGCAATGTGACTACCATCAATATCGGCATCACACATAATAACTACTTTATGGTAACGTAATTTTGAAAGGTTAAGCGCCTTACTATCTTCCTCAGTTCCAATAGTAACCCCTAATGCTGTAAAAATATTTTTAATCTCTTCGTTTTCAAAAACTTTGTGAACCATCGCTTTTTCAACATTCAATATCTTACCTCTTAATGGTAAAATCGCTTGAAATGCTCTATCTCTACCTTGCTTAGCCGTTCCACCTGCCGAATCTCCCTCTACAAGAAATACTTCGCATTTTGCAGGGTCTTGCTCAGAACAATCACTTAATTTACCAGGTAAACCACCAATACTCATAACGGTTTTACGCTGTACCATATCACGTGCTTTTTGCGCTGCATGACGTGCTTGTGCTGCTAATATTACTTTTTGAACAATAATTTTAGCATCATCCGGATGCTCTTCTAAATAATCGGTTAACATTTCTGAAACCGCTTGACTTACCGAAGCAGAAACTTCCCTATTTCCTAATTTAGTTTTTGTTTGTCCTTCAAATTGTGGCTCTTGTACTTTTACAGAAATAATGGCAGTTAATCCTTCACGAAAATCATCACCAGCAATATCAAACTTTAAGTTTTTTAATAAGCCCGATTCATCTGCATATTTTTTAAGTGTATGTGTTAAACCACGACGGAAACCAGAAAGATGTGTTCCACCTTCATGTGTATTAATATTATTTACATACGAATGTAAATTCTCGGCATACGATGTGTTATAAATCATAGCGACTTCAACAGGGACACCATTTTTTTCACCTTCGAAAGCAATAACATCTTTCATTAATGGCTCACGAGTCGCATCTAAATACTTGATAAACTCCTTAAGACCTTCATCTGAATGAAATGTTTCTCCTTCAAACTCACCATCTTCTTTTTTAGATCTTTTATCAACTAAATGAACAGTGATTCCTTTATTCAAAAATGCTAATTCTCGCAAACGACTTGCAAGCGTATCATAACTATACTCTAAAGTTTGAGTAAAAATAGTTGAGTCTGGCTTGAACGTAACCGTTGTACCTCTTTTATCAGTCTCTCCTACTTTTTTAACAGGATAGATTGCTTTTCCACGTTCGTATTCCTGTTCCCAAATCTCTCCTTTTCTATATACAGTCGCTTTTAAACTTTCTGACAAAGCATTCACACAACTTACACCAACACCGTGAAGCCCACCAGAAACCTTATAAGAATCTTTATCAAATTTACCACCTGCACCAATTTTAGTCATAACAACCTCCAATGCAGAAACACCTTCTTTTTTGTGCAAATCTACTGGAATACCACGACCATCATCTTCTGTAGTAATCGAGTTATCTTCATTAATAGTAACGGTAATATTATTACAATGTCCTGCTAAAGCCTCATCAATCGAGTTATCTACAACTTCATAAACTAAATGATGTAAACCTCTTGTACCTACATCTCCAATATACATAGAAGGACGCATACGTACATGCTCCATACCTTCTAATGCCTGAATACTATCTGCCGAATAATTATGCTCGTTAAAGACTTCTTTTTCTTCGCTCATATTATTATATATCTATAATTTAAAGTTTAGTTTTATAACATAAAAAAATGACGCCTATGCATCATTTTCAATCACTAACAAATATACGGATTTTAAACTCATTTTAAAAGTATTTTATCGATTCCACATAATAATTATCAACATTTGTTAATTACTGAAAAGTGTCTTAAATCACCTAAAAAGCGCCTTAAAATGGATTTAGGCATGTTTTCACCCATCAATAATTAAATAAAAACCAAAAAGCAGCTAAAACACGCTATTTTGAATGTAATTATCCCAAAAACTCACTAAAAAAACAACTAGCTCAACATAAAATCGTTTGTTTTTTTCAAAAAAAATCAAGTATGAGATTAAACTAATAAAACCAAAAAACCAAACACCCTTTCATATTTTCAACTTACACTGTGTTTTTATATGAATTCATAATAAAATTTAGAAATTTACACACATATTAAAAGAGTATTCACTAACATTCCCTTTATACTAAGTTTAAAGACTTAGACACATAAACTCCATAAAAACTTTCGTAATTTTACCACCTAAAATTTCCGCTATAAAAATTAAGATTTAAAAGCATGAGTAAAATTATGACAGTCGACATATTGTCGAGCATTAAAGGAGCACAACCATCTGAGGCTGTGAATAAATTATTTGAAGTTATTAAAAACGCTAATTCAACAAATAACACCTTTAATAATGTTAATAATAATTGTGTGTCTTTAAATGATTTAAGAGATGATATTGTAATTGAAAGTTCTGAAACTGAAAAACAAATCATTAAGGAAAACTTCCCAAAAGAAAAAGACGGTTATTTAGTGGTTGCTAAAGTTATTGAAGAGTAAAAATTATGGAATCTCAAATAAAACTCATACACCAGCAATTGGTGTCTAAACAAGTGCGTTGTATAGATTTGATACAGCAAAAATTAGATTTGCTAAAAAACAATACCCACAACACGGTTAATTCTCTATTAGAAACTTTAGCTTTAAATTTAGCTACAAAAGTTGATAATAAAATTGCCAACGGAGAGACTATAGGCTTACTTGAAGGCATTCCTTTTGGGATTAAAGACGTGTATATGCTTCAAGGCACATATACAACGGCAAGTTCTAATTTATTAAAAAACTATAAATCGGCATACACAGCAACAGCCATTCAAAAGCTTTTAGATGCTGGTGCCATTCCTATTGTAAAAGAAAATTGCGATAGTTTTGGTCATGGATCTTCTAGCGAAAACACCATTTTTGGCGCTGTTAAAAATGCTATCAATCCAGAACTCGTTGCTGGTGGTTCTAGTGGAGGATCGGCAGTTAACGTTGCTAAAGATTACACCGTATTTTCTATTGGTGGCGACACTGGCGGCTCGGTACGACAACCTGCTGGCTACAATAATATTTATGGATTAAAACCTACTTACGGCAGAATTTCGCGTTATGGCTTAATGGCATATGCATCTTCAACAGACTGTGTAGGACCTTTAGCAAAATCTGTTGAAGATATTCGCATTGTTTTAAATGTGATGAGCGGAAAAGATGTTAAAGACCAAACCACTTACGTTTCCGCGGAAATAAACGAAGATTCAATTTTAAATTCCGACAGCGTTAAAACCGTTGGTTACTTCAAAAACTTTATTGAAAGCGAAGCAATTGACACGCAAGTAAAAGCTGATTTTTTAGCGACTATTGAAAAAATAAAAGCAAAAGGCATTGTAGTAAAAGCTTTAGATTTCTTTGAATCTGAAACTTTGGTTTCTACTTATTATACCTTAGCTATGGCCGAAACCGCCTCTAACCTATCACGTTTAGACGGTACCAATTATGGCAATAGAATAGAAGCTGAAAATTTAAAAGAAACCTATGCAGTAACACGTTCAGAAAATTTTTCAGAAGAAACCAAACGTCGAATTGTTGGAGGCAATCAGGTATTATCTCAAGGGTTTTCAGATGAAATATATTTAAAAGGATTAGCCATTCGCGATCAGATTTCAGAAAATTTCAACAATGATTTTAATGAAGTAGATATCATCCTTTCTCCAGTTACACCTAGTACTCCACCAAAAATAGGCGATAGTTTAAAAGACCCACATGCTATGTATTTATCTGATGCTTATACCGTTGGTTTTAGCCTAGGACAATTACCAACGCTTACTGTACCACAAGGTACTGCAACGGGGTTACAAATTACAGCAGCAAAAAATAATGACGAACTTGTTTTGAAGTTTGCTAACTTCTTAAAAGATACGATATAATGGAATTAGAGCAAATAAACGAGGCTTTAAAAGCCCACGATTTAGAATTGGTAATCGGACTGGAAACACACGTTAGATTAAACACCAAAACCAAGTTATTTTGTTCTTGTCCAAATCAAGAAATAGATACCCCAAACCAAAACATTTGTTCAGTTTGTACTGGACAAATGGGCGTTTTACCCGCCATAAATAAAGAGGCCATAACAAAGGCTATTTATTTTGGAAAAGCTGTAAAATCTTCTTTTGAAAACGAAGTGATTTCCTGGGATAGAAAACATTATGAATACCCTGATAACCCGAAAAACATACAAATTACGCAGTTTCATAACCCCGTTATTCCAGACGGTCAAGTTTCTTGTTACCGTAATGACGGGTCTCAATTCACTGTGAATTTAACACAAGTTCATATTGAGGAAGATGCTGCTAAATTGATGCACGAAAAGAAAACATCTTTAGTCGATTTTAACAAAGCAGGAGTACCACTTATTGAAATTGTTACAGAACCATGTATTCGTCATATTGAAGATGCTTCAACTTATGCGCAATACATTCAGCGTATTGTTCAGAATTTAAAAATAAGCGAAGCTAATCTTGAAAAAGGAGAGTTTAAATCGGATGTTTCAGTATCGCTTCGTAAAAAACACAGCTACAAATTAAATCCACGTACCGAAATAAAAAACCTAAACTCTTTTAAGTTTATGGTTGATGCTTTAAAAGAAGAAGTCGAAAAGCAACTCAACTACTTTTTAGAGCATAAAGAATTTAGACCAGACCAAACTACGGTTTTATGGGATGCTGAATTAAAGCAAACCAAAACCATGCGTAAAAAAGAGTTTGAAGCAGATTACCGCTTTATTTCTGAACCTGATTTGCCATTTGTTTCTATCAAAGATGTTGTTGAATCTATTGATGTAGATTTAAGCACACTTCCTTATGCCGTAGAATCTATTTTAATAAAAGGGGGTGTTTTGCCACAAGACGCTAAATTTTTTACAGCCGATTCGTTACGCTCAGAAACTTTTATTGCTATAAATAATATAATAAGAGACCCGTCTTTTGTTGCTAAAACATTAGTAAATAATATTGGTGCCGATGAATATGCCGACATACATAGAATAGAGCATCTTATTGAAATTTTTCAGCTTTTTAAAGATGAAAAAATAACATCTGTATTAGTTCAAAATGCAATTACTTCCTATTTAAAAGATAGAAGTTTTGATTACAATAAGTATTTTGAAGACAATACTATTTCGGAATCTCAGATTAAAGAAGCAATTCAAAAAGTAATTTCTGAAAATGAAGCCGTTGCCAACGATATAAAAAATGGAAACCAAGGAAAAGCTGGAATTCTAGTTGGAAAAGTCATTGCCATTATTGGTAAAGGCGCTTCAGGAAAAGTGATTCGCCAAGGAATTATTAATGCAGTAGCTACTAGTGGCGGAGTTGGAAACGGAATGTCTAACATAAAAGACTCTTCTGCTCAAAAAGCAAATAACCAAGAACCAAAAGCTTTAACAGAAGAAACACTTCCAGAGATTCCGTTAATCATTAAAGAGGAGTACAGAACACATAAAATATCTGATTTATCAGAAAGTTCAATTTCAGAAACTGTAACACTTGCTGGCTGGGTATCTAGTGTACGTGACCATGGTGAATTGATGTTTATAGATTTACGTGATTCGAGTAACGAAATTTTCCAAGTACGTTTAAGCAGAGAGTCTTTCGCTAATCTAGATGATCTGGTAAAGTTGAAACCAGAATCGGTTATCACAGTTACAGGAACGGTTGTTCAACGTAAAGAAGATGATTATAATGCATCACTTAGAGCAGGAACCATAGAATTAGAAACATCAGATTTAGATATTTTAAATCTATCTAAAACCTTGCCGTTCGAAATTAAAAGAGCGACAAAAACTAATGAATCTGTTCGTTTTCAATATAAATATTTAGATCACAGAAATGACGATGTTCGAAGAGCTATAGTTAATCGTCATAAAGTGATTAAATTGATGCGTGATATTTTAGACGAGCAAGAATTTCTAGAAGTAGAAACACCAATACTAACAGCGGGAACCGATGAAGGCGCAAGAGAGTTTATTGTGCCAACAAGAAAAAAAGCAGGATCTTTTTACACATTACCACAAGCACCTCAACAATTCAAACAAATTTTGATGGTGTCTGGTTATGAGAAATATTTCCAAATAGCACGCTGTTTTAGAGATGAAGATTCTCGTGGCGATCGTCAGCCAGAATTCACACAGTTAGATATAGAAATGGCATACGCCAGTATGCAGCAAATTATAGATTTAAACACAAAAATGTTTAATAACATCGTATCGAAAATATATGGTAAAAAATGGATTTTACATCCGTTTGAAATCATTACCTATAAAGATGCTATGGATAAATATGGTTGCGACAGACCTGATTTACGCTTCGGATTACAAATGGAAGACATTACTGCCATTGTAAAAGAAACCACCTTCCAAGTATTTAGCAAACCTATTGATGATGGTGGTATTGTAAAATGTATTAAAGTTTCAAAAGAAGAACAAGGTAAAAAACGCTTATCTAAAGGGCAAATAGAAAAACTAACAGCTACCGCTCAACAACACGGTTTAGGTGGCTTAGCATATATTATTGTAAATGAAAATGATTTACAATCGCCAATAATTAAATTCTTAGGTGAAGATATTGCTGCAGGAATTATTAAAGCTACAAATGCTCAAGTTGGTGATATTGTGTTCTTTTCTGCTGCCGATTATGAAACCGCTAACAAAGCATTAGACGCTGTTCGTCAAGAATTAGGAGCCATGTTAAAATTAATTAATCCTAAAGAGTTAAGACCAGCTTGGGTCGTTGATTTCCCAATGTTTGAAAAAACAGATGAAGGTCGTTGGACATTTACACACAACCCGTTCTCTATGCCAGCGATCTATGATATTGACAAACACATGAATGGTAAAGAAGATGAAATTGGGACCATCATTGCTCAACAATACGATTTAATACTCAATGGTTACGAAATTGGAGGAGGCTCCGTTCGTGCTCACAAACCAGAAATATTAGAGGCTACCTATAAAAACATGGGTTATAATAAAGAGGAAATGCTTAAAAGCGTGGGTACTATGTACGAAGCTTTCCATTATGGCGCACCACCACACGGCGGTATTGCTTGGGGAGTTGATAGATTAATGATGATTTTAGAGAAAAAAGCATCTATTAGAGAAGTTATGGCGTTCCCTAAAACAGGCACTAGTGAAGATTTATTATTTGGCTCACCTTCTCCTTTATCTGACAAAAAAGTAGAAGAAATGAATGTTAGAGTAATCCGCAAATAATTGTTTTAACTTAATTATAAAACTTAAAGCTTCAGTTAATCCTGAAGCTTTTTTTAGGCACATAAAACATAAATTTTAACATTCCTAAACGACTTTTATAAAAACTTTAAGACAGTTTCAGTTTATCTTTAAAAAAAATATAAAATTATGACAAAATCAACTTATTTAACAACCATCGCTTTAGCATTTGTAATGCTATTTTCTATTAATGTAAATGCTCAGAAATTTGCTAAATTGGATAAAAGCCCAATGGATGCTGCCGCATTTCCTACTGATTATAAAGACGCAAATAAACTGATTAAAATAGTTTACAGCAGGCCTCAACTTAAAGGACGTGAATTAAGTAAACTTGCTCCTAACGGAAAAGTTTGGAGAACTGGTGCAAATGAAGCTGCTAATATCACATTATAC
Organism: Flavobacteriaceae bacterium HL-DH10; assembly: GCA_031826515.1. Lineage (NCBI taxonomy): Bacteria > Pseudomonadati > Bacteroidota > Flavobacteriia > Flavobacteriales > Flavobacteriaceae > Thalassobellus > Thalassobellus suaedae. The sequence goes on from CP134536.1 coordinate 819,865, forward strand.
AAAGACATGAAAATTGCTGGTGAACCTGTAAATTCTGGCGAATATTCTCTTTTTACAATTCCTGGAGAAAAAGAATGGACAATCATTTTAAGTAAAGATATTAATGTTTGGGGTGCTTATTCTTACAATGAATCTAACAATGTTATTAAAGTTTCTGCACCAGTAAGTTCTGGAGAATTATTAGAAGCTTTTTCTATAGCATTTTCTGATGATGGCACAATGCATTTAGGATGGGGAACAACAAGAGTTGCTGTACCTTTTACTAAATAAGTTAGCAATTTGCAAAACTAAAAAGTTCCGAAAAACGAATATGTTTATCGGAACTTTTTGTTTTATCTATTTTATAACAGTAACCGAATACTGAATTTAAGGAATATTCAAATATTTATGCGTTTGTAAAGAGACTTTCCATTTAGGATTCGCCATGACATAATCTACAATTTCTGGCACCACTTTATCTCGCTTACTCCACTCGGGTTGTAAATATAAAATGCAGTCTTTATTAACCTTGGCAGCTTGTTCTTCTGCGAAACGAAAATCATCTTTATTGTAAACAATCACTTTTAACTCATGAGCATTCTCATAAACCTCCTTAGTAGGAAGCTTCATTTTTTTAGGAGATAAACAAATCCAATCCCAAACACCTGTTAATTTATAAGCTCCAGATGTTTCAATATGAACTTGTAAGCCTTCAGTTTTTAATTGTGTTGTTAAAGCTGTCATGTCCCAAGTTAAAGGTTCGCCACCCGTAATAACAATAGTATCACTATACTTTTTAGCGTTTTCAACAATCTTTGCAATATCTGTAGGCGGGTGTAAATCGGCATTCCAACTTTCTTTAACATCACACCAATGACAACCCACATCGCATCCACCAACACGTATAAAATAAGCCGCTGTTCCCTTATGAAATCCTTCTCCCTGAATGGTATAAAATTCCTCCATTAAAGGCAACATTTCACCTTTATCTACTAACTCTTGTATCTCTTTATTCATCGTTTGCAAAGATACATATAACTTAAATTATTTTAGTTATTTTAAGTTTCAATTCTAAAAACACGTGTCGTTATTATGTATGATATAAGAATTAAAAAGTCTATTTTTTTCTTCCTTGTTTTTCCTGTATTTTTACCCAAATTTATTTGGCATGAGTAACAAAGACACTTTTTTTAAATACATAACGGAAGGTAATACAACAAAAGGTGATTTTATTCCTGTAGGAGCTGCTATGTTAGACAGCGAAACCATAACAGGTGCTCATGTAAAAATCCCCTTAAAAACCATGAATCGTCATGGCTTAATTGCTGGCGCTACTGGGACAGGAAAAACAAAATCGCTACAGGTTTTAGCAGAAAATTTAAGCGATAAAGGAGTTCCTGTTTTACTTATGGATATTAAAGGTGATTTAAGTGGGTTAGCACAACCAAGTCCTGGGCACGCAAAAATTGATGAACGTCACGAAAAAATAGGGCTTCCCTTTGAAGCTAAATCGTTTCCTGTTGAAATATTAACCTTATCTGAACAAGACGGTGTTCGTTTAAGGGCTACGGTTAGTGAATTTGGCCCTGTTCTTCTTTCAAGAATTTTAGATTTAAGCGAAACACAAACAGGTGTTGTTGCTGTCATTTTTCAATATTGTGACGACCATCAAATGCCTGTTCTTGATTTAAAAGATTTCAAAAAGATATTGCAATATGCAACTCAAGAAGGTAAAGACGAATTTACAGAAGCTTATGGAAGAATATCTACTGCCTCAACAGGTGCTATTTTAAGAAAAATTGTAGAGCTTGAACAACAAGGAGCAGATTTGTTTTTTGGTGAAACCTCTTTTGATGTTGATGACTTATTAAGAGTTAACAATGAAGGTCGTGGTTATATTAATATCATGAGACTAACCGATATTCAAGATAGACCAAAATTATTTTCAACATTTATGCTGAGTTTGTTAGCCGAAATCTATTCAACATTTCCTGAACAAGGTGATAGCGACAGACCTGAACTTATTATTTTTATTGATGAGGCACATTTAATTTTTAATGAAGCTTCAAAAGCATTGCTAAGTCAAATTGAAAGTATTGTAAAATTAATACGAAGTAAAGGAGTTGGTTTATATTTTGTAACACAAAACCCAACTGATGTTCCTGAAGGTGTTTTAGGGCAACTCGGTTTAAAAATACAACATGCTTTAAGAGCCTTTACTGCAAAAGACCGAAAAGCTATAAAACTAACCGCAGAAAACTATCCAGACTCCGAGTATTATGATACTACCGAAGTATTAACATCGCTAGGTATTGGAGAAGCATTGGTGTCTGCTTTAGATGAAAAAGGACGACCAACACCATTAGCAGCAACCATGATGCGCGCTCCTATGAGTAGAATGGATGTTTTAACAGAAACTGAATTAGGCAGTTTGCTTTCTAACTCTAAGCTTGTAAAAAAATATAATAAAACTGTTGATAGAGAAAGTGCTTATGAAATGCTTAATAAAAAAATTGAGTTAGCTGAAACTGAAGAAGCTAAAGAAAAAGTAAGACAAGAGCGTGAAGCTCTTAAAAAAGCTCAATCTAAGCAACGTGAATACTCTACAACAAGAAGAAAAAGTACCGCTATGAATCCTATTGTAAAAGTACTTACTAGTGCTACATTTATACGTAGTGTTTTTAGCATATTAACTAAAGTGATAAAAAAATAAGTCGATAATCGGCATTTAATTAACTTAACAAACAGCTCCATTTAATGCGTCATTCATTTTTAGGCATTTTAGCCATAACCTTATTAGTAGTAAGTTGTAACAAAGAACAAAATCCGTTTGAAATTAGCAAACAACATATTGGTGTTTTAACAGATTCTACTCAAATAAAAGATTTAAAAACTATTTTTAGCAACGATTCTGTTGTGAAATTTATTAGTGGAGACGAATTCGCTGGAAGCAGAAATAATATAGAAGTTTTTGAAAAAGGAGGAAAAAAACTATTAATACTTACACCAAAACAAGCTTTAGATTCTACATCGGTTATTGAAAGCATTCAAATTATTGATCCACGCTATAAAACGTCTAAAAACATATCAACACTAAGCACGTTTAAAGAGGTTTCAAGCACCTATAAAATTTCAAAAATCAGTAATTTAATTAACGCTGTCCTTATAACTGTTAATGAATTGAATGCCAGTTTTGTAATAGATAAAAAAGAACTTCCTGCAAATCTAAGATTTGATATGAATTTAAAGGTTGAAGCCACTCATATTCCAGATAATGCAAAGCTGAAATATTTTTTCGTAAATTGGAGTAGTTCTAACTAATCCGAAAAAATGAATCCACTTTTTTCAAAATTACTAATCGATGTTGCACGTAAAAGGCTTGAGAAAAAACAAGCTAATAAACCTATCAGTAAAAAACAGATAGTTCCTTTAGCAAGAAAATTTCAAGTTGAAATATCTCATGCTATAAAAGAATATATTTTTATTATAATAGGTGTGTTCTCAGCTGGTTTTGGGCTAAAAGGATTCTTACTACCAAATAGCTTTATAGATGGTGGTGCTACTGGAATTTCCTTATTATTAAAAAATATAACATCGTTAGAATTGGGGTTACTTTTAGTATTAGTAAACCTCCCTTTTTTAATTCTAGCTTCAAGAACTATTGGCATAAAGTTTGCACTAAAAAGTATAGTAGCTATTACACTGTTAGCCTTTGTTGTTCACTTTATTAATTACCCTATTATTACAGAAGACAAACTATTAATTGCAGTTTTTGGTGGTTTCTTTTTAGGTTTAGGAATAGGAATGTCCATGAGAGGTGGAAGCGTTATAGATGGCACAGAAGTTTTAGCGATATATTTAAGTAGAAAACTCTCATTAACTATTGGAGATGTATTACTATTAATCAATATTTTAATATTTTCTGTTGGAGCTTATATCTTATCTATTGAAATAGCACTTTATGCTATTCTTACTTATTTATCTGCTGCTAAAACAGTAGATTTTGTAGTTGATGGCGTTGAAGAATATGTAGGTGTTACTATTATATCGAATAAACATGAAGATTTAAGAAAAATGATTACAGAAAACCTAAGGAGAGCCTGCACTATTTATTCGGGAAAAGGAGGTTATGAAAAAAACGGGAAAAGTTATGATAAAGATATCATATACACGGTGGTAACGAGATTAGAAATTGCAAAACTGCAAACAGAAATTGATAAAATTGATCGAAATGCATTCATAATAATGGGAGTTGTAAAAGATTTAAAAGGTGGTATGATAAAGAAAAAACCCATGAAATAAAAAACACAAAAAGTTTAAAATTAGTGACTCAAAAAAAATACACCATACAAAACACCCCATTTGTAGTTCCTACTACCGATGGAAAAGTTATAAAAGAACATTTTGGTTTAGCAACCGATGGGAACTCTCAAATTAGTATTGCTCACATGAAAGCACCCGCTGGTTGGAGCGAACCTTTTCAAACTCCAGAGTTTGACGAATACACCTTTATTATAAGCGGTAAAAAACAATTTATAATTGAAAATGAAACTATTATTTTAGAAGCAGGACAATCAATAAAAATTAAAAAAAATACGCGAGTACAATATTCCAATCCGTTTACAGAAGTATGTGAATATATTGCTATTTGTACACCTGCCTTTTCTATAAACTTAGCAAAAAGAGACCATTAAATGAGTAAATATATCCCTAAAATAATTGGACACACCATAAACTTTACTAGCTATTTTTCATCTAAATATGCTGCAAAATTGGCTGTTAAAATATTTTCAACACCTAAGAAAGGTAAAATAAGTGGAGAAGAAGCCGACTACCTTAAATCTGCTGTTCAAGATGATATTACATATAAAGATTTTTCTATAAAAACATATCGCTGGAGCGGAAAAAAAGATACTATTTTATTAGCTCATGGTTGGGAGAGCAATGCTTATAGATGGAAAGATTTAATAGATTTATTAAAAAAACACGACTACAACATCATTGCTATTGATGCACCTGCTCATGGTAATTCGGGCAGTAAAATATTTAATGCTGTATTATATTCTGAATGTATCCACCTTGTCGCTAAAAAATTTGACACAGACATTATTATAGGCCACTCTATAGGCGGTACTGCCGCTGCCATTTCTTTAAGTAACTATAGCGCTTTATCCACAAAAAAATTAATATCGTTAGGAGCACCTTCTAACTTTCGTGGATTAGTGAACAACTACATTAAAGTAATGGCTTATAACAAAAAGGTTTCAAAGGCAATGAATGCCTATTATTTAAAACATTTTGGACAATTACCAGAGTACTTTTCTGTCGCCAATTTTTCAAAAAACATTCGAGCAAAAGGGCTTATTATTCATGATAAAAAAGATAGAATTATTTCATATAGAGATGCTTTAGACTACTCAAAACACTACAAAAATTCTGAACTCATTAGAACCATTGGTTTTGGTCATGGATTAAAATCTGAAAAGGTATACAATCATATTTTAGACTTTTTAAAGGCATAAATTATCGTACTTTTACCCAATGGAAGATCAACTAAAACGCATTAATAAATTTTTAAGTGAAGTTGGCTACTGCTCACGCAGAGAAGCCGATAAACTTATTGAAGCAGGACGTGTAACTATTAATGGTGTCATACCTGAAATGGGTACTAAAATTGCCCCTAATGATGTGGTTCATGTTGATGGCGTAGAAATAGAAAACAAAAAAGAATCTTTTGTTTATTTAGCTTTTAATAAACCTGTTGGTATTGTTTGTACAACCGACACCGGTGTTGAAAAAGACAATATTATAGATTTTATAAACTACCCTAAACGTATTTTTCCTATTGGAAGGTTAGACAAACCCAGTGAAGGCTTAATTCTTCTAACGGATGATGGCGATATTGTAAACAAAATTCTTAGGGCTAGCAATAACCATGAGAAAGAATATATTGTAACGGTAGACAAACCTATTTCTCAAACCTTTTTAGAACGCATGCGTAACGGCATTCTGTTAGAAGAGTTGAAACAAACAACTAAAAAGTGTGCTGTTAAAAAGATAAACTCGCATACTTTCAGTATTATTTTAACTCAAGGTTTAAATAGGCAAATTAGACGTATGTGCGAATACTTAACTTATGAAGTGGAAACACTAAAACGGGTTCGCATTATGAATATAAATCTAGATATGCCTATTGGAGAATATAGAGAACTTACTAAAGAAGAATTTATTAATTTAAATAAACTTTTAGAAGATTCTACTAAAGAATACAAAGCAACTAAACTGCAAAAAAAAGATAGACGATTTTAACTTAAGTCTCAAAAAACAAAAAACCTTGTAAATTTTTAATTCACAAGGTTTTTTATTTATATTTTACTCTATACTATTTCAAATTTCTTTCTCTAGCAAGTAATGTGTTTTTAAGTAACATGGCTATAGTCATTGGCCCTACACCTCCTGGTACAGGAGTTATATAACTTGCTTTTTTACTTACGCTTTCAAATTCTACATCACCAGCTAACCTGTATCCATTTTTCTTAGTGGCATCTGGCACACGTGTAATTCCCACATCAATAATAACAACATCTTCTTTTACCATATCTCCTGTTAAAAACTCAGAAATACCAATAGCAGCAACAATAATGTCTGCATTTTTTGTGATATCAGCTAAATTTTTAGAACGACTATGAACAACGGTAACTGTAGCATCTCCCGCTGGTCTTTTCTGACTCATTAAAATACTCATTGGACGACCAACAATATGACTTCTTCCCATAACTACTACATTTTTACCAGAAGTCTCTACTTGATACCTTTCTAATAATTCAAGTATACCATAAGGCGTTGCAGGTAAAAACGTTGGTAAATCTAAAGCCATTTTCCCAACATTTGTTGGATGAAAACCATCAACATCTTTATCTGGATCTACTGCCATTAAAACTTTTTGTTCGTCAATATGATCTGGTAAAGGCAACTGCACTATAAACCCATCAATATCATCATCGTTATTTAGGTCATTTATTTTTCCTAATAATTCTTCTTCACTAGTGTAATCTGGCAAATCTATAAGTGTAGAATTAAAACCAATACGCTCACAAGCTTTTACTTTAGCATTTACATAGGTCATACTTGCACCATCTGTACCTACTAAAATGGCGGCAAGGTGTGGCACTTTTTCGCCTTTAGAAATCATTGCTTTAACATGCTCAGCAATTTCATCTTTTATATCGTTACTTACTTTTTTACCGTCTAAAATTGTCATGCTTTATCTGTTTTTGCCACGAATACACGAATATTTTTTTTATCGTAAAGACGCAAACTCAAAATTTATTTTTATTTACTGAATATTAACTCAATCTACTTCATATTCTGCATCATCTGCATCATCTTTTTACCGCCACCGCCTTGCATCATCTTCATCATTTTGCTCATTTGGTTAAACTGTTTTAAAAGCTGATTTACCTGCTGAACAGAAGTTCCTGACCCCTTTCCTATTCTAACTTTTCTGCTCGCGTTTATTATTGACGGGTTTGTTCTTTCTTTTGGTGTCATAGAATGAATTATAGCTTCAATACCTTTAAAAGCATCATCATCAATATCTATATCTTTCATCATTTTTCCAGCTCCAGGAATCATACCCATAAGGTCTTTCATGTTCCCCATTTTCTTTATTTGCTGAATTTGCTTTAAGAAATCGTCAAAACCAAATTGATTTTTCGCAATCTTCTTTTGAAGCTTACGTGCTTCAACTTCATCAAATTGCTCTTGAGCACGTTCTACTAACGACACCACATCTCCCATTCCTAAGATACGATCTGCCATACGAGAAGGATAGAACACATCAATAGCTTCCATTTTCTCGCCTGTACCAATAAACTTAATAGGTTTATTGACTACAGATTTAATAGAAATTGCAGCTCCACCACGTGTATCACCATCTAGTTTGGTTAGAATAACACCATCAAAATTTAAAACATCGTTAAAGGCTTTTGCTGTATTTACAGCATCTTGCCCTGTCATAGAATCTACAACAAACAAAGTTTCTTGTGGTTGAATAGCTTTATGAATGTTAGATATTTCGGACATCATCACCTCATCTACAGCTAAACGACCAGCAGTATCTATAATAACTACATTAAATCCGTTTGCCTTTGCATAAGCAATACCTGCTTTAGAAATAGCTACAGGATCATTATTTCCTTTATCACTAAAAACCTCAACACCAATTTGCTCTCCAACTACGTGTAATTGGTCTATTGCAGCAGGACGATATACATCACAGGCAACCAATAAAGGTTTCTTTGTTTTTTTGTTTTTAAGATAGTTGGCTAGCTTACCTGAAAAAGTTGTTTTACCAGAACCTTGTAAACCCGACATTAAAATAACGCTTGGTGTACCAGAAAGGTTAAGCCCTTCGGCATCGCCTCCCATAAGCTCGGTTAATTCGTCTTTTACGATTTTAACCATTAATTGTCCCGGCTGTAACGTAGTTAATACGTTTTGACCTAAAGCTTTTTCTTTTACTCTAACAGTAAACTCTTTTGCTATTTTAAAGTTAACATCGGCATCCAATAAAGCACGTCTTACCTCTTTTAAAGTTTCGGCAACATTTACTTCTGTAATACTTCCGTGTCCTTTAAGAACGTGTAAGGCTTTATCTAATTTATCGCTTAAATTATTAAACATATATTTCAGTCTTCTATTGGCAGTTTGCGGTTAGCAGCCTGCTCATAAATTTAAAGATGCAAAGTTAATGATTTGAAGTGTATTAATGAAGTTGGTTTTTATAAAAAAATGTTAGTTTATCGTTAGCCTGCTTTTTGCTTTAGGGATTTTACATTGGCTAACATTTTAAATTAATGAAATCATGAATGCGTTGCATTTACAGTGATAGCTTTTGGCGAGGCGAGTATCGAGCCAAAACTTTTAGAAGAAAGCCCGACCCCACCCCGATAGCTATCGAGAGTGGTAACGCCCAAATATTTTTAATAAAAAAAAGGTTGTCAAATAAATTTGACAACCTTCATAAAGGAAACTTAACTTATAAATTAACCTAACCAACCCAAAAGATAAGGTTTCCTTTTTACCAAAACATATTATATTTTCTTTTCAAGCACTAATATTCTTTCTATTTCACCAGTAGAATTATAGTCTTTCAATTCAATTCTATCTTGTGCAATTTCTTTTATCCTCCATCTATGGTTTAAGTCATTAAATGGTGCATTACTCCCAAAAAATAATCCAAGATGTAAACCTTCATTTCTATATGCTAACCAAGAACCACTAAAAATACCATTATTAGGATCTATAACTTTAACTCGACCTGTTTCCATAAAGTCTAAAGTATACATATAGAATTTTTCCGGATTATTAACACCATTATTATGATAAGCAGCTACTTCCCATTCTCCATTAATTAACACATTGTCAATAAATTTTAAATCGTCATCGGCATCTGGACAATGTCTTCTTAAAACCATTTTATTATTCGCATTTTCCAACTTAATTAAACCTGACTCTAAGAATGTTATTAACCACTCAAGATTTAAGTTTGGACGTCCTTCTAAATTAACTTGTAAAATAAAACCAGCATTTCTAATGCCAATTTCATAAGTTCCTTCTACTAGTTCACCATTAACTCTAAGTTTAACAACGTTATTTGGAAAGAATTTAAGTGGTGTACCTATATACTCATTTTCATTATCGGATCCATTTATATTTAAGCGAGATACTCTCCAAAAACATTCTTGTAAATAGTTTTCTATGCGTTCTTTAGTAACATCAATAACAACATCACAATTTTTATTTAAAATAATTCTATTACCACCTGCTTGGTATAATTTTATTCTACCTGGTCCTAAATCATAAACAAACCATTCTAAAGTAAAGTCTGCTAAATTATCAAACTTTAAGTTTATTAAAGCACCATTATCTGTTACACGAGTTGTCCATGTACCAGTTAACATGTCGCCACCTCTAGCACGCATTTTTACAATATTTTCAGCTTTAAATTGAATAGCATATTCATTATAATGCTCTAATAAATCATCATCATTTCTTTCAAATTCATGAACCACCCAAAAGCAAGTCATTAATAATCCATCCAAACGCTCTTTATCAAAATCGTTATCATGATAATCATTATCATCATCTTCATCACAGGCATCTTTTGCCTCTCTAATAGTTGTTTGCAATTCTTCGTTATTAATTACAACAATTTCAGATCCATCGGCTAAAAGCATCGTTACAGGAAAGTTAATACTTGCTAAAAATTCAGAATTTCTAACGCGCTCTAAAAAACGATGTAATGCTCTATCATTTTCAATAGTTTTCACATCAATAACTTGAAAAGCTGTATCATATACTGAAAATGCTAATGGATATTGAAAATCGATACATTCAATATCATCATCTTCTTCATTTTCACCAGCACAATCTTGAATTAGTTCTTGTAGAGCTAGACGATTTTCTATAACAATTTCCTCATAATTTGATGAAACAATTGTAATAGGAAACACAATGTCTAAATTATCATCGTCATTATCAAACTCATCAAAAATGGCCTTGATAACTTTATAATCTTCTTCAGAATCAATAGTGATTTCAAGACCATTTACAATAACAATAACAGGTAACTCTATAGATAAGCAACTCGCATTATCTATAATATTATCTTTAGAACCATCTAACTTAGCAGTAGAAGTCATTAACGTTGTAAGTTCTGAAGTTGCAGTAAGTGCTTCTGTCTCTGCTGGTGGAGTGATTTCTGTTACTTCATCTTGACAAGAAGTAAACATTAAAAGGGCAAAAAAAGGTAATAGTAATAATGTTCTCAATTTGGTATTCATAATAAATGAATTTGGGTTAAACATAGCTTTTTGAATATAAAACAGGATAACTTTAAAAATTCCTACCCTTTATCTCCTTTTTTTTTATTTTAGTAAAAAAATATAGCTTTTGGATTATTAAGTAAAATCTATATTTCTTTACTTAGACTCCCGCTTTCGCGAGAATGACAATTCCAATAGAAACCTCAATGCTATGCAATGAGGAGTTTTTTTTGAGTGCAACCAACTACCAACAACAATGGGAAAACAACTACATGAAAATATTTGTGAGGAACGCATGTTTTCTTCTATATTTAATAAACACTCAAAAAATTTATACAACTTTTTATACTATAAATTTGGTGATTTATTAAATCCGAAAGATAAAGTACAAGAAGCTTTTGTTAAATTATGGCAAAACTGTGCTAAGATTTCACCAGATAAAGCAAAGAGTTTTCTATTTACTACCGCAAATAATTTAATGTTAAATGAAGTTGCTCACCAAAAAGTAGTTTTAAAGCATCAACAAACCAAACCTAAAATGCATACTAACGAAAGTCCTGAGTTTTTAATGCAGGAAAGTGAGTATCATGATAAATTACAAAAAGCACTCGCGAATTTAACCGAAGCGCAACGTGTCGCTTTTATGATGAATCGTATTGAAGGAAAACGTTTTAAAGAAATTGCTGAGATTTTAGACATTTCGACCAAAGCGGTTGAAAAACGTATTTATGGGGCTTTGGAAAAATTGAGAAAAGACATTAAAGAGTTGTGAAAGAAGAAAAAAAATGACAGAAGACTGAAGACCTATAAGTTATTAAAATTAAACTTTTGTTTTTCGCACAAAGTCACTAAGACTCAAAGTTTTTCTCTGTGAATCTCTGTAAAAACTCCATGAATCTCTGCGTAGCATTTTGGAATTTGGAATTTATTTTTTGTTTTTTTTAAGTAAGGGTAGGGAAAAATAAAACATAACTGTTATATAATTGAATAAGCAAATGATGAACAGAGAAAAACTCATATCGAAATGGTTAGATAACAATTTAAATAATCTAGAACTTGAAGCGTTTAAAAACCTTGAAGACTATGACGATTTAGTAAAGTTAGACACCAGCTTGCAAACTTTTAAAGCAGATAATTACGATACCTCTAAAGAATTAGAAACCGTATTATCTACTATAAAAAGTAAAAAGCAACAACCAACTCATTGGTTTAAGCCTTTTATGCGTATTGCTGCTATACTTGCCATTTGTTTTAGTTTATACTATTATATAACAACTATAGATACTACAATATCAACTATGGTAGCTCAAAAAACAACTATTGATCTACCAGACGCATCTAGTGTTTCCCTCAACGCTAAATCGTTATTAGCTTTTAATAAAAAAGATTGGAAAAATGAACGCGAAGTAGAACTTCAAGGTGAAGCTTTTTTTAAAGTTACAAAAGGCTCTACATTTAAAGTTATAACAAAACTAGGAACCGTAACGGTTTATGGCACTCAATTTAATATAAAACAACGAGATAATTATTTTGAAGTTATTTGCTACGAAGGTTTAGTCGGGGTTACCCACAACACTCATGAAACGAAATTAAAACCTGGAGACAGTTTTTTAATTATAGATGGGGAAATAATTGCTAAAGAAAAAGAAAACCGCTCGACACCTTCGTGGTTAAATAACGAAAGCACCTTTAAAAGTTTGCCATACAAAACGATTATTGCCGAATTTGAAAGACAATATGACGTAGATATTACTCTAGTAAATATTGATTCTAACCAATTATTTACAGGGAGTTTTATGCACAATAATATAGACGTTGCTTTGAAATCTATTTCCTTACCCTTACATTTAACTTATAGTAAAACCAATAATACTATCATATTAAAAGGTGAGTAAAAACATCCGTTTTTCTATTATTATTTTAATATTTTTTTTGAATAATGCTTACCTAAAAGCACAATCCGTTCAAGAAGAAAAGCAACCGCTTATTACCTTATTAAAAACACTTCAAAAAACATATAATGTTAGTTTCTCGTATGCCGATGAAACTATTAAAGACAAAAAAGCAACACCTTTAAAAAAGGATTTAACCCTACAAGAAGCTTTAGAATTTTTAAAACTTGACACCAATTTAGATTTCGAACTTATAAATAACAGATTTGTTGTAATTAAAACGCAACAAAACACTAATAGATTATTTAAAACTCAGAGATTAGAAGAAATTGTAGTGAATAATTATTTAACTACAGGTATAACAAAACTTAACGACGGGTCGATTACCATAAATCCTGAAACCTTTGGTATTCTTCCAGGATTAATAGAACCCGACGTATTACAGACCATTCAAGCACTTCCTGGTGTTTTAAGTGCCGATGAAACCGTATCGAATATTAATGTTCGTGGTGGCACACACGATCAAAATTTACTATTATGGGATGGGATTAAAATGTATCAATCTGGACATTTTTTTGGTCTTATTTCTGCTTTCAATCCCTATACTACTAAACATGTAAATGTTTATAAAAACGGAACGCGCTCTAAATATGGCGATGGTGTTTCTAGTATTATAGACATGCGATTATCTGATAATATTGATAACGAATTTAATGCAGGTTTAGGCTTTAATTTAATTAATGCCGATGGCTATGCTAAAATTCCGTTATCTAAAAAAACCGAATTGCAATTATCGACGCGTCGCTCTATAACCGACCTCATAAACACCTCTACCTTTGAGCAGTACTCGAAACGTATTTTTCAAGATTCCGATTTTAATACAGCTAAAAACAATGACAATTTTATTTCTCAAAATGAATCGTTTTATTTTTACGATGTTACTGCCAAATTTTTATATGATATTACTAAAAAAGATAAAGTCAGACTGCACTTTTTAAACATTTATAACGATTTAAATTATGATGAACAATCGACTATTAATGACCGAAATGAAGCTTTAAATAGCAAATTATCGCAACGCAATTCTGCCATTGGTATTACTTACACAAGAGATTGGAATAATACCTTATCTACAACCTCACAAATTTATATATCTAACTACGATTTAGATGCTACCAATTTTGATATTTTGAACAAGCAACGTCTTATTCAAGAAAATGAAGTCTATGATGGTTCTGCTAAAATGGATATAAATTACATCCCAAATAACCAATTTAAAATTAATGGCGGTTATCAATTTAGCGAAGTTGGTATTAGCAATCTAGAAGATGTTAGTAACCCAAATTTTAGAAGCTATATAAAAGAAGTTATAAGAAGCCATGCTATATATGCCGAAACTAGCTTATTATCAAACCATGCTAAAACAAAATTAGTATTGGGTGGGCGCTTAAACTATTTTAAAAAACTTGATGTAATTTTAGCAGAACCAAGGTTAAGCTTTAGCCAGCGGTTTTTAAATTATTTTAGACTTGAGATTTTAGGCGAATTTAAAAGTCAGACTACCTCACAAATTATTGATTTACAAAACGATTTTTTAGGGATAGAAAACAGACGCTGGGTATTAGCTAATAACAATAAAGAAGTGGTAGTTAACAACACTAAAACCATTTATCCTGTACCCGTTTTAAAAAGTAAACAAGCATCAGCAGGCATTCATTATAACAAAAATAGGCTATTAATAAGTGCCGAAGGCTACATAAAAAAAGTAGACGGCATTACAGCTAGGAGTCAAGGATTTCAAAACCAATATCAATTTGTAAACAGTATTGGACGTTATAACATTAAAGGCATTGATGTTTTGCTAAACAAACAATTTAATACTATTATTAGCACTTGGATATCCTACTCTTACAGTAGCAATAATTATACGTTTAACGATTTAAATGAAGGACAACGATTCCCAAACAATGCCGATATAAGGCACGCTATAACTTTTGCTGGCACTTACACTTATAAAGATTTAAAAGTAGCTTTAGGTTTAAATTGGCATTCTGGAAAACCTACAACATTACCAGATGCTAATAATCCAGTAAATGAAGGTGAGATAATCTATCAAAAACCAAATCATTCTAATTTAAACGATTATTTAAGAGCAGATTGCTCTGCTACTTATGGGTTTTACATTTCAGATACAGCTCGTGCTACTATTGGCGCATCTGTTTGGAATATTTTAAACAAAAAAAACATCATAAACACCTACTACACTTTAGATGATGAGAATACGGTTAACAAAGTTGAAAACCAGTCGTTAGGTATTACTCCTAATGTAAGTTTTAGAGTAAGGTTTTAATTTGATTTTATCAGAAAAATTCGCCAACTTCGTTTAACATTAGATGTAAAAACATTAAAACGATTTCATATCAAGTAGTTATCTATAAGTGTATTAAAAAATCATAAAAGAATAAAATGGGAGAAAAAATATTAAATTTTGATACGGCTTTTCCATTAATGGAGAAATTTGACAAAGAGGTTTTTAAAAAAGTTTTTCCAAAATCGACCTATTTACAAGCTTATCATTTAGGCAGAATAGTAGGAAAGTTTAATTACAAAGGATTATTTGACAATACAAATTACAAGGTTAGTATAGATGAATCTTTTATTCATTTTACTTCATTACAAGCTTTAACAAGTATTTTAAATAATGGTTTTTTTAGATTATCTGAATTCAGACACTTTGAAGACATTGAAGAACTACATTACGCCTCTAAAATATTTAGTGATATTGACTCATTTAAACCAAATGAAGAAAATATCAATGACCAAAAAGAAAATTGTTTTGCCTTATCTGCTTGCCTAAAAACAGAAAACACTCTTAAAAATTCTTTTATGTGGGAAAAATATGGCAATAAAGGAAAAGGAGTTATTATTCAATTCAAATTAAATTATGATAAAATATTCAAATTTCTTTTAGGTAAAGTACAATATGGAGAAGAGGGTTTGAAAAACATAACCTATATAAAAGAGCTTGCTGAAAAATTTAGAGTCGAAAATGATGGTTTTTATTATGATGAATTCCCAGAAAGGATAATGGAATTTTTAGCGTTTCATAAACAAGATAAATATTTATCCGAAAACGAAGTTCGGTTCTTTTTTAACGAAAAGAAACGAAAATATGATAAACACAACCACGAATCAATTTATGAAGATATTACCGCAAATAATGAAGTAAGATACTTCTTTAAAACATTCCTAACTGAAAGAAAATCAGTTTTAGAAAGAGAAATTAACAACAAAGAAATTAGTAACCAATATTTCGAACTATATCCAACAATTGAAATAGAGAATATAATTTTAGGCAATAATCTAGACATTAAGAGAAAGGTGGAAATATTTCAATTACTATCAGTGATTAAAACTAAATATAAATATAATTTTGAACTTCATCAACTCACAGATGAAGATACAATTCAAGAATTCAGATAATAGAATATAAAAGCCTACACCTAACAATGCAGATAAAAATTGCTTAATTCAGTAAAATAGAATGTTTCTAAAACAAATTAATATTAAATTTAAACATCGGAAAATTGCTTTTTAAAACTCGCAACTTTTCATATCCAAAACCGCTAAACAAACCTCAAAAATTACATCCTTTCAGGAACTTGAATACCTAAAACGCTAAACGCATTTTTTATGGTATTGGCTACCGTATTAGAAAGCTGTATTCTAAGCAACTTTTCATTGTCGGTATCGGCACCTAAAATAGACACGTTTTGGTAAAAAGAATTAAATTCTTTTACTAAATCATAAGTATAATTAGCCACTAAAGCTGGACTATGGTTTTCAGCAGCATTTTGTATCACCTCTGGAAACAATTGTAATTGCTTAATAAGTTCTTTCTCTTTAAGATGTAATGGCAAATCTTCAACTGTTTGCGCAACAGCCTCTTTTACATTGGCTTTTCGTAAAATAGATTGAATTCTGGCATACGTATATTGAATAAAAGACCCTGTATTTCCTTGAAAATCTATAGATTCTTTCGGATCAAACAAAATACGTTTTTTAGGATCTACTTTTAAAATGTAATATTTTAAAGCTCCTAAACCAATCGTTTTATATAAGTCTTGTTTTTCTTCTTCTGTGTATCCATCAAGCTTTCCTAATTCTTCTGAAATCTCACCAGCAGTACGCGACATCTCATCAACTAAATCATCAGCATCAACAACAGTACCTTCTCTACTCTTCATTTTTCCGCTAGGTAAATCTACCATACCATAACTTAAATGATATAAGTTTTCTGCCCATTCAAACCCTAACTTTTTCAGAATTAAAAACAACACTTGAAAATGGTAGTCTTGCTCGTTACCAACAGTATAAACCATACCACCAACATCTGGAAAATCTTTAATACGTTGTATAGCAGTACCAATATCTTGCGTCATATAAACCGCAGTTCCATCGGCACGAAGTACTATTTTTTTATCGAGTCCGTCTTCGGTTAAATCACACCAAACCGAACCATCTGCTTCTTTAATAAAAACACCTTTTTTTAATCCTTCAGCAACAAACTCTTTTCCTAATAAATAGGTATTACTTTCATAATATAAGGTATCAAAATCTACTCCTAGGTTTTTATAACTTTCTGCAAAGCCTTCATACACCCAACCGTTCATTTTTTTCCAAAGCGCCACAACTTCTTCATCACCTGCTTCCCATTTTAAAAGCATATCTTGAGCTTCTAATAATAATGGTGCATTCTTTTTGGCTTCTTCTTCTGTTTGTCCTTGGGCAATTAAATCTTGAATTTCCTTTTTATATTCTTGATCGAACTTTACATAGTAATTCCCAACTAATTTATCGCCTTTTAAACCCGTACTTTCAGGAGTTTCTCCGTTACCAAACTTCTCCCAAGCCAACATACTTTTACATATATGTATACCACGGTCATTTATAATTTGAGTTTTATATACTTTTTTACCAGACGCCTTTAAAATTTCGGCAACACTATACCCTAAAAGGTTATTTCTAACATGGCCTAGATGAAGTGGTTTATTAGTATTAGGTGAAGAATACTCTACCATAATAGCTTTTTCTTCGGCATTTGGCGAAACAAAACCATATGTTTCATTTTCTTTTATGCCATTAAAAAAGTTAATATAATATGAGTCGCTTATTTCAATATTCAAAAAGCCTTTTACAACATTAAACGCTTTTACATCTTCTACAAACTCTACCAAATAATTACCAATAGTTTCTCCTATTTGTACTGGATTTCCTTTCACAAAACGCAACATAGGAAAAATAACAACAGTAATATCGCCAGGAAATTCTTTTCGGGTAGCTTGAAATTCTACCGATTCTAATGTTACATTAAAACTTGTTAAAACAGCTTGTTTTACTTGGTTTGATAAGGTTTCTTGAAGACTCATTAATCGTTACTTTTTTAGGTGAGCAAAGATAAAACTTTTATTTATGCCTTGTTGCAAAAATTAGCTTTTATAAGCCAATACAATCTGTAGTTGAACCTACATTAAAATCACAACCAAATCATTAATAAATAAAATGCAAAAAAAAAGAAAAAAACAATGTGCATTTCATCGGCTAAAGTGTCGTTTTCCTATGATTTTTGCCGTTCATCTATTCGTCGATTTTTTCTCAAAAATAGACCTATCCATTCATCTAATTTTTTGGTAGTAAAACCCATAAATTAGATTTTGATAAGCGTTTTTACAACTTTTGTTGAGTAAAGCTATTAATATTTTTTTTGTTTTATTAAAAACACTAATAATAGATTACAGGATAAAATTAGGACTTTCTTTATTTCCCTCAAATAAAGACACTAAATGATTTTATTTTAAAGCACTGTAATACTAATGATTGTATGAGGAAAACAATTACTTTAATTATATTATGTTTATCTATATTCTTTGGTTTTTCTCAAACTAAGGAAATAGACAGCATTTCCATACAATTAGCGTTTCAAAATCAAGATTCTACAAAAGTTGAAACGTCTTTACTATTAATTAAATCACTTTATGAAATTAAAGAATACGACAGAGCCTTAAAATATATTGTTCAAAGTGAAAAACTCTCTTCAAGTATAAACTACAATAAAGGTATTGCCGAAATAACGTATTATAAAGCCTTAATTTACGCTGCAAAAGATGATTATATAAATGCTACCAGCGGTTATAATAAAGCAAAAGAATTATTCATTCAATTAAGTGACACTCTAGGTGTTGCTTATGTAAACAATAGTATCGGGTTAATAGAAATTAAGCGTGGTAACTATGCTAACGGATTAAAACACTTACTATCTGCCATTAAAGAATTAGAAAGCAGACGCCTTAAAAGAGAACTTTCTTTAGCTTATAGCCACCTAGCCAAAGCCTTTTATGAAATTCATGACTACGATCAAGCAATAGATTATAATTTAAAAGCCTTAGAGGTTCAAGAACAACTTAATGACGCTGTAGGAATTAGTCAAACTAACAATCAACTTGCCGAATTATACTCCATTAAAAAAGAATACAGAAAAGCTATTGAATTTTACGAAAAAGTTATTGAGGGTAATACTGGTGCTAGTGATTCTATCCGTGCTCAAATATTCCCAAAACTTGGAGGTGAATATTTAAAATTTAACGATTATGAAAAAGCTTCTAAATATTTAATTGAAGGCTACAACTTAAATACACGTTTTAAAAACGAACCTAATTTACTAATTGCGTTAAATAATCTAGGTGATTTAAACTTAAAACAAAGTCGATTAATTTTAGCTGAAAGGCAATTATTGCAAGCTGGAGCTATTGCTGAAAAAATTGATAACAAAACGGAGTTATTAAAGCATTATAAATTAATGAAAGCTTTAGATTCTACCAAACGTAATTTTGACAGAGCTTTTATTTGGCAGCGCAAATACTATGATTTAAAAAATAGCCTTAATAGAAAGACGGTTTCTTTAGACACAAAAACAAAAGTTTCTAATGCTCTAGAATTAGAAACTAATTTTGATAATAAAGAAGCATTCATCCAACCTGAAGAAAAAGCAACTAACGCTGAAGGATTAAAATTCTTTAATAAATACAAGCTCATTTTTTACGGATTAATAGCTGCATTAGCTATTGTATCTGTTTTTTTAGTTCTTATTTTTTTAAAAAGAAATAATAATATAAAATACACTCAAGAATTAGAAGAAAAAAACATTAAAATCGAATTACAAAATGAAGCCTTTTCAGAACAAACCAAACATCTGGAAAATGTTAATAATGTAAAAGATAAATTATTTTCTATAGTATCTCACGATTTAAAAGACTCGCTTTCATCTATTAATGGCTTTATAGATTTACTTAGAGAAGGATCTTTAACTAGAGAAGAGTTTGACAACTTAATTCCCGAATTAAGCGAGAATGCCAACAATGCTTCATTATTGCTATTTAATTTATTAAACTGGTCTAAATCTCAAATGCAATCATTAGAGCCTAAACCAACTTTATTTGATATTCAAGAAGTTTTTGAAGATAAAGTGAAACTTGTTGAACAACGCATGGAAAGCAAAGGCATAGAATTAATAGATCACTCGTTACGAGATTTTGCTTATGCCGATAGAAGTATGTTTGAAATTGTTGTTCAAAACTTACTTGCCAATGCTCTAAAATTTTGTAAAAATGGAGACTCCATTACCATTGCAAACCACATTAGTAATGGTAGTTGTATTGTAAGTATTGCAGATACGGGTGTTGGTATTTCAAAAGAAAATATTGAAAAACTATTTAAGAATAATTCTTTTACTACCATGGGTACCAACAACGAAAAAGGAACTGGTTTAGGACTATCTATTTGTAAAGAATTAATAGAGCTTAATAATGGTAAAATCTGGGTAGAAAGTACTCAAGGTGTAGGAAGTACCTTTTATGTACAACTTCCAAAATCCAGACCTAATGGAGACCATTAGGCTTTAGGTAAAAACACTTCTGCCATCATACATCGCGCACTACCGCCCCCACAAGCTTCAATAGTCTTCAAGGAACTAGAAAGAATAGCCGTATGCTTTTCTAATTTTTGTATCTGAGATGCTGTTAATGAATTATAAGCCGATTCACTCATTATTAAATACAAAGTATCATTAGCACCTTTTACTTGTAGCATATTACCAGCAAAATTATTAACCTGAGATTCTGTGATGTCTATAATTTCTTTTCCGTCTTCTTTTAAATGGGTAATGACATTTTTACGTTCTTTCTTATCATCAATACTACTTAAGCAAATAACTGCAAACGTTTCACCTAAACACATCATAACATTGGTATGATAGATTGCTTTACGCTCACCCTCTACAGTTTGGTTTGCTGAAAAAACAACTGGAAAATATTCAAAGTCTTCACAAAACTCAATGAATAAATCTTCATCTGCACGAGGTGACAATGCACAATATGCTTTACGATTTACCCGATCTAACAAAAGGCTTCCTGTGCCTTCTAAAAAAACATTTTCTTCTTCAGCACTTGTATAATCAATAACATCATGTATTAAAAATCCAGCGTCTTCTAATTTTAAAAGGACATCTTCTCGACGCTCAAAACGTCTATTTTCAGCAAACATGGGATATAAGCCAACGGTTCCATTTTCATGAAAAGACACCCAGTTATTAGGAAAAATAGAATCAGGAGTATCAAACTCATCCGTATCATTTACAACCACTACATTAACCCCTATTTCTCTTAACTTTATGACATAATCATCAAACTCTTGTTGTGCTTTTGCATTAATAGCAGCTGGTAACAAGCCCGCCAATTCCTTTTGGTAATAGTTATTTACGGCTGTTTGTTCGTTCATCCTAAAATTGATAGGACGAATCATTAAAATAGTATTTGTAGTTTGTTGCATATATTTAAATTAATCCCTAATTAATGGCATAGTAGAACATCTTAACAAACCTCCTTGTTTTGAAATTTCGGCATAAGGAACTTCTTCAACCTTAAAACCTTGTTTACGTAACCATGTATTTAAGCGTGTAAAGTTTTTTTCAGATATAATAACATCTTCAGAAATGGAAAAAATATTACTATTCATTTGGTACATTTCGTCTTTATCAATTTCAAATATATTTTCTTTTCCAAAAAAGTCAACTAACCATTGATATTCCTTTTCAACTAAAAACCCGTTTTTATGTATAATAGCTTTGTCTTTTCCAATAGGTTGAAAACAGCAATCTAAATGCAAAGCATTTTCTTTAGCATTGGTATTTGACTTTCTAAGCTCAAAAGATTTGACAATTTTATGAGGAAACAATTCTTGAATAGCAATAACTGCATCCATATTGGTGCGAGCAGTAATTAAATCTGGATAATCAATGCCAGAATATGTTCCAATAAAAATATAATCGTTCCAAGGCATGACATCACCGCCTTCAACATGACATTCTTCTGGTAAAATAATACGGTTTTCTTCTTCTACTTGATTCCATATATACCCAATAGCTTCGACTTCCTCTTCTCTATTAGGTAATATATTTGCCCGTAGCATCTTATTTTCGATTACAAAAGCAATATCACGTGAAAATATTTGGTTACAGTTTTCTATAACTTTTGGTCTTAAAATAGTAACATCATATTTTTCAAAAACAGATGCTACAGCATCTAATTCAAGAATCATATCTTCTTCTTTAGGATAGGTTGCCGTCAACACATGTTCAATACTCTTAGGGTCATAGCAATCTTCTACTTTTGGCGTAGGACCATTACTTTTCGCAGTTCCTAAAACAACGGTACGCAACCGTGATGTTTCATTATTTACATTTAATTTAAGCATTTACAAACGTAAAAAATATATTTCACTTTTTGAAAAATTAATAATAATATTTCAGTTTAACTAAGAATTTATCATTTTAAAACTAAAAATAAACAAAATATTAAATTAAAGTCATTAATTACAACGCCTTATAAACAAAAAAAAGAGCTTCATAGAAAACTATGAAGCTCTTAAATAATACATTATAAAATATTATTTATCTTTTTTCAATGGGCACAAACGATCTTTCTGTTGCTCCAATATATAATTGTCTAGGTCTTCCAATAGGTTCTTTACGTAAACGCATCTCACGCCATTGAGCAATCCACCCTGGTAAACGTCCTAAAGCAAACATAACGGTAAACATATCGGTTGGTATTCCCATACCTCTATAAATTATACCTGAATAAAAATCTACATTAGGATACAATTTTCTATCAACAAAGTATTGATCTTCTAAAGCTTCTTTTTCTAGACCTTTAGCAATATCTAAAATAGGATCTTTTATACCTAAATCGCCTAAAACCTCATCGGCAGCTACCTTAATGATTTTTGCTCTAGGGTCGAAATTTTTATAAACACGGTGTCCAAAGCCCATTAAGCGGAAAGGATCTTGCTTATCTTTAGCTTTAGCCATATACTTTTTAGTATCTCCACCATCTACTTTTATAGCTTCTAACATTTCTAAAACCGCTTGGTTTGCTCCTCCATGAAGTGGTCCCCAAAGCGCAGAAATACCTGCAGAAATAGATGCAAATAATCCAGCATGTGATGAACCAACTATTCTAACCGTTGAAGTTGAACAATTTTGTTCATGATCGGCATGAAGAATTAAAAGCTTATCTAAAGCATCTACTAAAATTTTATTTTGATTATAATCTCCATTAGGTTTTCTAAACATCATTTTCAAAATGTTTTCTACATAACCTAAAGAATTGTCACCGTAGTCAAGAGGTAAACCTTCTTTCTTACGAAAAGTCCAAGCTACTAATACAGGAAATTTTCCTAATAAACGGACTACTGATTTATACATATCTTCTTCAGATTCTACATTTACTGAAGATGGATTAAAAGCCGTCAATGCACTTGTTAAAGAGGAAATAACACCCATTGGATGTGCTGACTTAGGAAAAGCATCTAATATCTTTTTTACATCTTCATCAACAATAGATTCAGCTTTAATATCATCATGAAACTTGTCATTTTGTTCTTTTGTAGGAAGTTCTCCAAAAATTAAAAGATAAGCAACTTCTAAAAAATCAGCTTTTTCTGCTAACTCTTCAATAGAATACCCTCTATATCTTAAAATTCCTTTTTCTCCATCTAAGAAAGTAATTGCACTTTCGCAAGAACCCGTGTTTTTAAAACCAGGATCTAAAGTAATAACGCCACCTGTGTCAGTTCTAAATGTTTTAAAATCTATTGCAACTTCATTCTCTGTTCCTTTAAGTAAAGGAAATTCATGTTTCTTACCATCGATTTCTATAGAAGCAGTATTTGCCATATTTTTAATTAATTTGTTATGTTTAGCGGGAAGCTAATTTACAAAATTAGTGCCGATTTAAGAAAAAGATTAGTAAAGGTTTTAATAATTAACAAATCAGTAATATTGTTCAAAAAAAAAAGCGATTATTAAAAAAAATAACCGCTTTCTTAAAAAAATAATTTTCTTATTTTATTTTAAATGCTTTTTCTTGTGGGAAGTAAGCAATTTCTCCTAACTCTTCTTCAATACGAAGTAGTTGATTATATTTAGCCATACGGTCACTACGTGATGCAGAACCTGTTTTTATTTGTCCACAATTAAGTGCTACAGCTAAATCGGCAATAGTATTATCTTCTGTTTCACCAGAACGGTGAGACATTACAGAAGTATAACCAGCATTTTTAGCCATATTAACAGCTGCAATCGTTTCAGTTAAAGAACCAATTTGATTTACTTTAATTAAAATTGAATTAGCAATACCTTCTTCAATTCCTCTAGACAAACGCTCAACGTTAGTTACAAATAAATCATCACCAACTAATTGTACTTTATCTCCAACTAATTCTGTTAAATATTTCCAACCTTCCCAGTCGTTCTCATCCATACCATCTTCAATAGAAATAATAGGATACTTAGCAACTAGCTCAGCTAAATAATCTGCTTGTTCTTTTGAAGTTCTTACAACACCTGTATCTCCTTCAAACTTTTTGTAATCATATTTACCATTTTCATAAAATTCAGCTGATGCGCAATCAAGTGCTATCTTAACTTCTTCACCAAATTTATATCCAGCATTTTCAACTGCTTTTGCTATGGTTTCTAATGCATCTTCAGTACCTCCAGCTAAGTTTGGCGCAAAACCACCTTCATCTCCTACTGCAGTACTTAAATCTCTATCATGAAGCACCTTCTTTAGATTATGAAAAATCTCAGATCCCATTTTCATAGCATCTGTAAAATTTTTAGCTTTAACAGGCATAATCATGAACTCTTGAAATGCTATTGGAGCATCACTATGAGAACCACCATTAATAATATTCATCATTGGTAATGGAAGTGTATTTGCAGACACACCACCTACGTAACGATATAAAGGTAAACCTAACTCTCCTGCTGCTGCTTTAGCTACTGCTAAAGAAACACCTAAAATGGCATTAGCTCCTAATTTTGATTTGTTTGGAGTTCCGTCTAAATCGATCATAATTTGATCAATTAAGTTTTGTTCAAAAACAGAAACACCCAATAATTCTTGAGCAATAATTGAATTTACATTATCAACTGCTTTTAAAACACCCTTACCCATGTAGTCGCTTCCACCGTCTCTTAATTCGACAGCTTCATGCTCTCCTGTTGATGCTCCTGATGGCACAGCAGCTCTTCCTAATACATCATTTTCTGTTACAACATCTACTTCAACAGTAGGATTTCCTCTAGAATCAAATATTTGTCTAGCGTGAATATTAATTATTACACTCATAATTTGGTTTATTTTTAATCTTGTTATTACTTCAAATTTACGGCTATTTCTTATTTATTTTTAGATGTTTTTAAATAAATATTGAAAAACACGTCTACAACGTTTTAGTAAAGAAAATCCTCAAAAAAAGCGTTGTTTTTTGAGGATTTATAATTATTATTTATTTTTTATATTTTCAATAAACTGATCGAAAAGGTATGATGAATCATGCGGTCCAGGACTTGCTTCAGGATGGTACTGAACTGAAAAACAATTTTTATTTTTCATGGCTAAACCAGCAACAGTTTGATCATTTAAATGTACGTGAGTTACTTCCAAATCTTGATGTGCCTCAGCCTCTTCTCTATTCACTGCAAAACCATGGTTTTGAGAAGTAATTTCACCTTTTCCTGTAATCATATTTTTCACAGGATGATTAATACCTCTATGCCCATTATGCATCTTATATGTAGAAATACCATTTGCACGAGCAATAACCTGGTGTCCAAGGCAGATACCGAACAAAGGCAAATCTCTTTTTATAATCTCTTTAGCAACTTCTTGAGCTTCTATTAAAGACTCTGGATCTCCAGGACCATTTGACAAGAAGTAACCATCTGGTTTAAAAGCTTCTAATTCTTCAAATTTTGAATTATAAGGAAACACTTTAATATAAGCATCTCTACTTGCAATATTTCTAAGAATATTCTTTTTAATACCAATATCTAAAGCCGCTACCTTATAGGTTGCATTTTCATCACCATAATAATAAGGTTCTTTTGTAGACACTTTGGACGCTAACTCTAAGCCTTCCATATTTGGTACATCTGCCAACTGTTTCTTCAATCCTTCAATATTATCAACTTCAGTTGAAATAACAGCATTCATAGCGCCATGGTCTCTAATATAGCTTACCAAAGCTCTCGTATCTACATCTGAAATTGCTAAAAGGTTATTTTTATTTAAAAAATCTTCTAAAGAACCATCTGCAGCATCTCTAGAATATTCATAACTAAAATTTTTAACAATAAGACCTGCGATTTTTATAGAATCTGATTCTATTTCATCTTCATTTGTACCGTAGTTCCCAATATGAGCATTGGTTGCTACCATAAGTTGCCCATAGTAAGATGGATCAGTAAAAATTTCTTGATATCCAGTCATTCCAGTGTTAAAACAAACTTCTCCAAAAGAAGTTCCTTGTTTTCCACCTACTGCCTTACCGTAAAAAATAGTGCCATCGGCTAATAAAATTATGGCTTTTTGTCTTTTTTGATATTTCATTTGTTCGCTAAAAAAGTTTTACAAAATTGCATAAAAAAAAGGATAAACTAAAATAGTTTATCCTTAATATTTTAAATGCTTATTAACATTTATTCTTCTTCGTTTGATGCTTTAGTTTCTACAACTGGAGCAGCTTCTGGTTTAGAACCACCTCTTCTACTTCTTCTAGTTGTTTTCTTAGCTTTCTTTTCTGCATTGTAAATTTCATTATAATCTACAAGTTCAATCATAGCCATATCAGCATTATCACCTAAACGATTACCAAGTTTAATAATTCTTGTATAACCTCCAGGTCTATCAGCAATCTTAGGAGCTACATCTCTAAACAATTCTGTTACAGCATCTTTTTGTCTTAAACGAGCCATTACAATACGTCTATTGTGTGTTGTATCTTCTTTAGATTTAGTAATCATAGGCTCTACAAATTGTTTTAAAGCTTTTGCTTTAGCAACCGTTGTATTAATACGCTTATGTTCTATTAAAGAACAAGCCATATTAGCTAACATTGATTTTCTGTGAGCTGTTTGTCTACCTAAGTGATTTATTTTTTTTCCGTGTCTCATGACATTTGTTTTATCATCTTGCTACCAAACTCGACTTGTGCGAGGAGCAAAATATGATTAATTAATCTTTATCTAATTTATATTTGCTTAAATCCATTCCGAAATTTAAACCTTTAACATTTACAAGCTCTTCAAGCTCTGTTAAAGACTTCTTTCCGAAGTTTCTGAATTTCATTAAATCATTTTTATTGAATGATACTAAATCTCCTAAAGTATCTACTTCTGCAGCTTTTAAACAGTTAAGTGCACGAACAGATAAATCCATATCGATTAACTTAGTTTTAAGCAACTGTCTCATGTGAAGAGATTCTTCATCATAAGTTTCAGTTTGTGCTATTTCGTCAGCTTCTAATGTAATACGCTCATCAGAGAATAACATGAAGTGATGAATTAAAGTTTTAGCACCTTCTGTTAAAGCATCTTGTGGCGTAATTGATCCATCAGTAATGATTTCAAAAACTAATTTTTCATAATCCGTTTTTTGTTCAACACGATAGTTTTCAATACTATACTTAACATTCTTTATAGGTGTGTAAATTGAATCTGTAAAGATTGTACCTATTGGTGCAGATGCTTTTTTATTTTCTTCTGCAGGTACATAACCTCTACCTTTTTCAATTGTGATTTCCATGTTGAAATTAACTTTAGGATCTAAGTTACAGATAACTAATTCTGTATTTAAAACTTGGAATCCTGAAATAAATTTTTGAAAATCTCCAGCTGTAATTTGTTCTTGACCTGAAATAGAAATAGAAATTGATTCGTTATCAATATCTTCAATTTGTCTTTTAAAACGAGCTTGTTTTAAGTTTAAGATGATTTCTGTAACATCTTCAACTACACCTGCAATTGCAGAAAACTCATGGTCTACACCTTCAATTCTAACTGATGTAATTGCAAATCCTTCTAATGAAGATAATAAAACTCTTCTTAAAGCATTTCCAACTGTTAAACCATAACCTGGTTCTAAAGGTCTAAATTCAAATTTCCCCTCATAATCGGTAGAATCAATCATGATTACCTTATCGGGCTTTTGAAAATTAAATACTGCCATATTTTTCTTCGTTTTAATTGTTATTTGGTTGCGCGGTTTAAAAGTTTGAAGAAATACTTATAAACCCTTTGGCCAAATACCAATATTAATAATTTATTATTTAGAGTATAATTCGACGATGAATTGTTCGTTAATGTTTTCTGGAATTTGAAGTCTCGCAGGAACAGAAACAAAAGTTCCTTGCTTTGTATCTGTGTTCCAAGTAATCCATTCGTAAACTTGACTTGAGTTTGAAAGAGATCTTTCAATAGCTTCAAGTGATTTTGATTTTTCTCTTACAGCAACAACATCACCAGCATTTAAAGAATAAGAAGGTATATTTACCAACTCACCATTTACAGTAATGTGTCTGTGAGAAACTAATTGTCTTGCTCCGCTTCTAGTAGGTGCTATTCCCATTCTAAAAACTACGTTATCTAATCTAGACTCACAAAGTTGTAATAAAACTTCACCTGTAATACCTTGAGAAGCTCTAGCTTTTTTAAATAAACCTCTGAATTGTCTTTCTAAAATACCATAAGTATATTTAGCTTTTTGCTTCTCCATTAATTGGATTGCATATTCAGATTTTTTTCCACGACGTCTTGCGTTTCCGTGTTGACCTGGAGGGTAATTTCTTTTTTCAAAAGATTTATCTTCTCCAAAAATAGCTTCACCAAATTTACGTGCTATTTTAGTTTTAGGACCAGTATATCTTGCCATTTTAAATTGTTATTTAAGAGTGATTATGAATTAAGGTCTTAATCTTATCCTTCGATAATCGTTGATCTCTTGTTGATACTTGTTATTATTTTTTCAGTTTGCAAATTTATGCAAAAAATTAATACCATCTATTAAATAGATGATATTAATTTTATTTACTTGATTTATTTAAAACACGTGGTTTAGACGTGATTAAACTCTTCTTCTTTTTGGAGGACGACATCCATTATGTGGTAATGGAGTAACATCAATAATTTCTGTCACTTCAATTCCTGCATTGTGAATAGAACGAATAGCAGATTCTCTACCATTTCCTGGTCCTTTAACATAAACCTTTACTTTCTTCAAACCAGCTTCTTGTGCTACAGCTGCAGCATCTTCAGCAGCTAATTGAGCAGCATAAGGTGTGTTTTTCTTAGAACCTCTAAATCCCATTTTACCAGCAGAAGACCATGAAATAACATCTCCTTTTTTGTTGGTAAGTGAAATAATGATGTTATTGAAAGAAGCTGTAACGTGAGCCTCTCCAACAGCATCTACAATAACTTTACGTTTTTTTGTGCTTGTTTTTGCCATAATTTCTAGTGCTTAGTTATTAGTTGATAGTCGCTAGAATCCTAAACCATTATAATTTCAAACAGATTCTTTCCAACGTCTAAATACTAAAGACTAAATATTTCTAATTATTACTTAGTTGCTTTTTTCTTGTTAGCAACAGTTTTTCTTCTACCTTTTCTAGTTCTAGAGTTGTTCTTAGTACGTTGACCTCTTAAAGGAAGTCCCGATCTATGACGAATACCTCTGTAACATCCAATATCCATTAAACGTTTAATGTTCAATTGTGTTTCAGAACGTAATTCACCTTCGATAGTAAAAGTTCCAACAGCTTCACGAATACCACTAATTTGGTCATCGGTCCAATCTTGAACTTTAGTACTTTCATCAACTTTAGCTTCTGCTAAAATTTCTTTTGCTCTACTTCTACCTATTCCATAGATATAAGTTAAAGAGATAACTCCTCTTTTGTTTTTTGGTATGTCTACACCTGCAATTCTTGCCATAATTACCCTTGTCTTTGTTTAAATCTAGGATTCTTTTTGTTTATCACGTAAAGTCTACCTTTTCTACGCACGATTTTACAATCTGCACTTCTTTTTTTACTGATGCTCTTACTTTCATCGTATTAGTATCTATAAGTTATTCGAGCCTTCGTTAAATCGTAAGGACTCATTTCTAATTTAACTTTATCTCCTGGTAAAAGTTTAATATAATGCATACGCATTTTACCAGAGATATGCGCTGTCACAATGTGACCATTTTCTAATTCAACACGAAACATCGCATTTGATAATGCTTCTATAATTGTGCCGTCTTGTTCTATTGCTGCCTGTTTTGCCATAGTATAATATTTAAGCTACTGCTTTTCTATTTTTACCTGTTTTCATCAAGCCATCATAGTGTCTATTCAACAAATAAGAATTTACTTGTTGCATAGTATCTATAGCTACTCCAACTAAAATTATTAATGAAGTACCTCCAAAGAACAATGCCCATCCTTGTTGTACGCCCATAAGTTTAACTATAAATGCTGGGAACACAGCAATAAGTGCTAAAAATATAGACCCCGGTAAGGTTATTTGGGACATTATTTTATCTAGATATTCTGAAGTTTCAGAACCTGGACGAATACCAGGAATAAAACCTCCACTACGTTTTAAATCGTCTGCCATTTTATTTGTTGGTACTGTTATCGCAGTATAAAAATATGTAAATACAATTATTAACAACGCGAAAGTTAAATTGTAAGCCAACCCAAAAATATCAGTATAATTTGTTTGTAACCATGCTCCAAAAGCAGAATCCTTTAAGAATGAAGAACCACCAATCCAACTCGGCACAAACATAATAGCTTGAGCAAAAATGATAGGCATAACACCAGAAGCATTAAGCTTTAATGGGATGTATTGTCTAGATCCAGCCATAGCACTTTTTTCATAGCCACCAGAAGCTGTTCTTCTAGCATATTGTACCGCTATTTTTCTAACAGCCATTACAAGTAATATAGCTGCAAGAATGATAACAAACCAAACTACAAGTTCTATTAAAATCATCATTAATCCACCATTACCACCTCCTTCAATTCTAGAAGCATAATTTTGAACAAATGATGCAGGCATACGCGCTATAATACCAACCATTATTAATAATGAAATACCATTACCAATACCCTTATCTGTAATTTTTTCACCTAACCACATTGCAAATATACAACCCGTTACCAAAATAACTATTGATGAGAAATAAAAGGTAAATCCTGTACCTAATAAAAAGGCAGAAGATGGTATACCAAAAGCAGGTTGTAAACTAGCTAAGTATCCTGGAGCTTGAAATAAACATATCAAAATAGTTAACCAACGTGTAATCTGATTAATTTTTTTCTGACCACTAGCACCTTCTTTTTGCAGTTTTTGTAAATAAGGAATTGCTATTCCCATTAACTGAACGACAATAGAAGCAGAAATGTATGGCATAATACCCAAAGCAAATACTGAAGCATTTGCAAATGCTCCACCTGTAAAAGCATTAAGTAAACCCAATAAACCTCCATCAGCTTTATCGGCTAAACCTCCTAATTGGGAAGCATCAATACCTGGTAAAACAACTTGTGCACCAAAACGATAAACTAATAACAGACTCAAACTAACTATGATTCTGTTTCTTAGTTCTTCTATTTTCCAAACATTCTTTAATGATTCTATAAATTTCATACTTATAATAAGTCTTATAAAGTTACAGCTTCTCCTCCTGCAGCTTCAATAGCAGCTTTTGCTGAAGCAGTAAACTTATGAGCAGATACTTTTAATTTAGCTTTTAATTCTCCTCTACCTAAAATTTTAACTAGATCATTTTTTCCAGCTAAACCGTTTGAGAACAATAATTCGAAATCTACTGTATCCTTTATTTTCTTATCATCAACCAATTGTTGTAATGTATCTAAATTGATACCTTGATATTCTACACGGTTAATATTAGTAAAACCAAATTTAGGAACACGTCTTTGAAGCGGCATTTGACCACCTTCAAATCCTAATTTCTTAGAATAACCAGAACGAGACTTAGCACCTTTGTGACCACGAGTTGCAGTACCACCTTTACCAGAGCCTTGACCTCTACCTATTCTTTTTCCTTGATTTTTTACTGAACCTTCTGCAGGTTTTAAATTACTTAAATCCATTTTCAGTTTTATATTATTTTGTTTCTTCAACAGAAACTAAATGTGAAACTTTAGCAACCATACCAAGTATATTTGGTGTAGCTTCATGCTCTTTTACTTGACCAATCTTTTTAAGACCAAGAGCTTCTAAAGTTCTTTTTTGTCTTTGCGGACGATTGATTGCGCTTTTAACTTTTGTTACTTTAATTTTTGCCATCTCTGTCTTTATTAAGCGTTAAAAACTTGTTCAAGTGAAATACCTCTATCTCTAGCAATAGCATTCGCATCTCTTAATTGTAATAAAGCATCAAAAGTAGCTTTTACAACATTATGAGGATTTGAAGACCCTTGTGATTTAGATAATACATCATGTATTCCAACTGCCTCAAGTACTGTTCTAACAGCACCACCAGCAATAACTCCTGTACCAGGAGCTGCAGGAATAATGTTTACTCTTGCACCACCGTATTTACCTTTTTGTTCGTGTGGTAAAGTTCCTTTTATGATAGGAATTCTCACAAGATTTTTCTTAGCATCTTCAACAGCTTTTGCAATTGCACTAGCAACGTCTTTAGATTTTCCTAAACCTTGTCCTACAACACCTGCTTCATCACCAACCACAACGATTGCTGAAAAACCAAATGCTCTACCACCTTTAGTTACTTTAGTAACTCTTTGTACACCAACTAAACGATCTTTAAGATCTAATCCACCTGGTTTTACTAACTCTGCACTTTTATATTTTTGAAACATAATTTCTTAGAATTTAAGTCCTGCCTCTCTGGCTCCTTCAGCTAATGATTTTACTCTACCGTGATATAAATATCCGCCTCTATCAAAAGCGATCGTTTCTACACCTGCCTTTAAAGCTTTTTCAGCAACAGCTTTACCTACTAGAGTAGCCACTTCTGATTTATTTGCTTTAGCAGAACTAATATCTTTATCTCTTGAAGATGCAGCACTGATAGTTTTACCAGATACATCATCAATTATTTGAGCATAAATTTCTTTATTGCTTCTAAAAACAGCTAATCTTGGTTTTGTTTCTGTTCCAGAAACAATTTTACGAATTCTGTTCTTAATTCTTATTCTTCTTTGATTCTTTGTTAATGCCATAACTAATTTTTTAAGCTGATTTACCTGCTTTTCTTCTTATTTCCTCACCAACAAACTTAACACCTTTACCTTTGTAAGGTTCTGGTCTTCTAAAACCACGAATTTTCGCAGCTACTTGTCCTACAAGTTGTTTATCAAACGAGGTTAGTTTAACAATCGGGTTTTTTCCTTTTTCTGAAATAGTCTCTACAGTGACTTCTGGAGCTACATTCAAAATAATATTATGAGAAAATCCTAAGGCTAAATCTAATTTCTGACCTTGGTTTGATGCTCTATAACCAACACCAACCAATTCTAATTCTTTAGTCCATCCTTTAGATACACCTTCAATCATGTTATGCATTAATGATCTATATAAACCATGTTTAGCTTTTTGATCTTTAGAATCAGAAGAACGAGTAACCCATACGCTACCGTCTTCTACTTTTATTTCAATAGAATCGTAATTTTGTGTTAACTCTCCTAATTTTCCTTTTACAGTTACTACGCTATCTTTAACGTCAACTGTTACACCTTCTGGAATGGCTACTGGATTATTTCCTATTCTTGACATTTCTTTCTGGCTTTAAATTAGTAAACGTAACATAAAACTTCTCCACCTACATTATCTCTTTTGGCTTGTTTACCTGTCATTACTCCATGTGAAGTAGAGACAATAGCAATACCAAGACCATTAAG
Source organism: Flavobacteriaceae bacterium HL-DH10 (assembly GCA_031826515.1). Taxonomy (NCBI): domain Bacteria; kingdom Pseudomonadati; phylum Bacteroidota; class Flavobacteriia; order Flavobacteriales; family Flavobacteriaceae; genus Thalassobellus; species Thalassobellus suaedae. Next base: position 853,904 of record CP134536.1, read on the forward strand.
GATTCTAGGTAAGTCATTAGCACCTGCATACTTACGTAAACCTGGTGTACTAATTCTTTGAAGTTTCTTAATTACTGGTTCTTTTGTTTCTTTGTTGTACTTAAGAGCAATTTTAATTGTTCCTTGTACTGATGAATCATCAAACTTATAACTTAAAATATATCCTTGTTCGAATAATATTTTAGTAATGTCTTTTTTCAAATTAGATGCAGGTATTTCAACCACTCTGTGGTTAGCACGCACTGCATTTCTAATTCTCGTAAGATAATCCGCGATTGGATCTGTATACATATTTATTAATTTGCGGTAGTGGTTTTCAAAAAACTCTTTTTCTTGAACCTAAAACCAATTTATAATCTTTTTTATTACCAACTTGCTTTTCTAACACCTGGTATTAAACCTTGGTTAGCCATTTCTCTGAAAGTTACACGAGATATACCGAAAGTTCTCATATATCCTTTAGGTCTTCCAGTTAATTTACATCTATTATGCATGCGAATTGGAGAAGCATTTTTTGGTAACTTTTGTAATGCTTCATAATCTCCAGCTTCTTTTAAAGCTTTACGTTTTTCAGCATATTTTGCTACTGTTTTAGCTCTTTTTACCTCACGGGCTTTCATTGATTCTTTAGCCATATCTTAGTTCTTTTGAAAAGGTAATCCTAATTCGGTTAATAATGATTTTGCTTCTTTATCAGTTTCTGCAGTCGTTACAAATGTAATATCCATACCTGATATTTTATTGACTTTATCAATATTTATCTCTGGAAAAATAATTTGTTCAGTAATTCCTAAATTGTAATTACCACGTCCATCAAATCCTGTAGCTTTAATACCGTTAAAATCTCTAACACGTGGAAGTGCAGAAGTTACTAAACGATCTAAAAACTCATACATTTTTTCACCACGTAAAGTAACTTTCACACCAATTGGCATGCCTTTACGTAATTTAAAAGATGCAACATCCTTTTTAGATAATGTAGATATCGCTTTTTGTCCAGATATAGTAGTTACTTCTTCTACAGCGTAGTCGATTAACTTTTTGTCTGCAACTGCTGCTCCAACTCCTTTAGATATTACTATCTTAGTAAGTTTAGGAACTTGCATTACATTCTTATATCCAAATTCGTCTGTAAGAGCAGCAATTATTTTGCTTTTATACTCTTCTTTAAGTCTAGGTGAATATGCCATAACTATATTACTTCATTAGATTTTGTTGAAAATCTTACTTTTTTATCGCCTTCTACTCTATAACCAATTCTTGTTGTTTCTCCTTTTGAAGTTAACAATGATAAATTAGAAATATGAATAGCAGCTTCTTTCTCTACGATTCCTCCTTGAGGATTTTGTGCACTTGGTTTAGTATGTTTCTTAACCATGTTTACACCCTCAACAATCGCCTTGTTCTTTTCTATCAATACTTTTTGTACTTTACCTTCTGATCCTTTATGATCTCCAGCAATTACTTTTACAGTATCTCCAGTTTTTATTTTAAGCTTTCCCATCTTAATATTCTGTATTAAAGCACCTCTGGTGCTAATGATACAATCTTCATGAATTGTTTATCACGAAGCTCTCTAGCAACAGGACCAAATACACGTGTACCTCTCATCTCACCCGTTGGGTTTAATAAAACACAAGCATTATCGTCAAATCTTATATAAGATCCGTCTGGTCTTCTTACTTCTTTCTTAGTACGCACAACAACTGCTGTAGAAACTGCTTTTTTCTTAATGTTTCCATTAGGAGTTGCATCCTTAACAGAAACAACTATCTTATCACCTACAGAAGCATATCTTCTTTTAGTTCCTCCTAAAACACGGATAACTAAAACTTCTTTTGCTCCAGTGTTGTCTGCTACTTTTATTCTTGATTCTTGTTGTAACATAATTACTTAGCTCTTTCTATTATTTCAACTAATCTCCAACATTTAGATTTACTTAAAGGTCTTGTTTCCATGATCTTTACAGTATCTCCAATATTACAATCGTTCGTTTCGTCGTGCGCAACATATTTTTTTGTTTTTAACACGAACTTACCATACATAGGGTGCTTTACTTTTTTAACCTCTGCAACAACTATTGATTTTTGCATTTTGTTACTAGTAACAACTCCTATACGTTCTTTTCTTAAATTTCTTGTTTCCATCTTTCAGCAGAATTATTGTAATTCTCTTTTAGTTAATTCAGTCGCAATTCTAGCTACAGTTCTTCTAATTGAACGTAATTGAATTGGATTTTCTAAAGGAGATATTGCATGAGCCAATTTTAGGTCTGAATAACTCTTTTTTGTTTCACCAAGTTTCTCTTGTAACTCAGCTACAGATAATTCTTTAATTTCTGATTGTTTCATAATATCAAATAAATTATGCTTCGTAATCTCTAGCGATTAAAAACTTAGTTTTTACTGGCAATTTTTGAGCTGCTAAGCGTAATGCTTCTTTAGCTACATCTAGAGGTACACCTCCAATTTCAAAAATTACTCTTCCTGGTTTACATACTGCAACCCAGTATTCAACGGCACCTTTACCTTTACCCATACGTACTTCAAGAGGCTTTTTTGTAATTGGCTTGTCTGGAAATACTTTTATCCAAAGTTGCCCTTCTCTTTTCATGTAACGTGTAGCGGCAATACGAGCTGCTTCAATTTGACGAGATGTCAAAAACGTTGAATCTAACACTTTTATTCCAAAAGTTCCGTTTGAAAGTTGGTTTCCTCTTTGAGAAAGACCTTTCATACGTCCCTTTTGCTGTTTACGAAATTTTGTTCTTTTAGGCTGTAACATTTTTCTTTACTTTATAAAAAATTACTTTCTACGACGAGGGTTCGATTTATTATTTCCACCACGTCCTCCGGCTCCACCTTTTCCTTGCTTTTTGGACATTCCAACAAGCGGAGAAAGTTCTCTTTTACCATATACTTCACCTTTCATGATCCATACTTTAACACCTAATCTACCATAAGTAGTATGTGCCTCAACTAAAGCATAATCAATATCGGCTCTAAAAGTTGATAAAGGAATACGTCCTTCTTTGTAGTGTTCAGAACGTGCCATTTCAGCTCCATTTAAACGACCACTAATCTGGATTTTAATCCCTTCAGCATTCATACGCATTGTAGCAGCAATAGCCATTTTAATAGCACGTCTGTATGAAATTCTGTTTTCAATTTGACGAGCAATGCTAGATCCTACTAAAAATGCATCAAGTTCAGGTCTTTTAATTTCAAAGATATTAATCTGAACTTCTTTTCCAGTAATTTTCTTAAGTTCTTCTTTTAACTTGTCTACCTCTTGACCGCCTTTACCAATAATGATACCTGGGCGAGCCGTTGTGATAGTAACGGTTACAAGTTTAAGAGTTCTTTCGATAATTACTCTACTAACACTAGCTTTAGATAAACGTGCGTGAACATATTTTCTAATTTTATCGTCTTCGGCAAGCTTATCTCCATAATCATTACCTCCGTACCAGTTAGATTCCCATCCTCTGATAATACCTAAGCGATTCCCGATTGGATTTGTTTTTTGTCCCATATCTATCTTAGCTTTGTGTGTTATTTTTTGCTCCAACTACGATTGTTACGTGGTTTGAACGTTTTCTTATTCTGTGTGCACGACCTTGAGGAGCTGGACGTAATCTTTTTAACATAGATCCGCTATCAACTTTTATCTCTTGTACAATCAATTCAGCCTCTTCAATATTAGCTTCTTCGTTTTTAGATTGCCAGTTTGCAATTGCAGACAATAACAATTTCTCTAAACGACCAGATGCTTCTTTTTGGTTGAATTTTAATATATTAAGTGCATGTTCTACTTTTTCGCCTCTTACTAAATCAGCTACTAAACGCATTTTTCTCGGTGATGTAGGACAGTTATTAAGTTTAGCAAAAGCAACTTGCTTTTTAGCTTCCTTAATAGCGTCTGCCATTTGTTTTTTACGACTTCCCATAGCTTACTACTTTTTACCTTTATTTTTAGCACCTGCATGTCCACGGAATGAACGTGTTGGTGAAAATTCTCCTAATTTATGACCTACCATATTTTCAGTAACATATACTGGTACAAATTGACGGCCATTGTGAACTGCAATTGTTTGTCCAACAAAATCCGGAGTAATCATACTTGCTCTTGACCAAGTTTTGATTACTGTTTTTTTGTTAGTTTCAACATTAACAGCTACTTTCTTTTCTAATTTATAATGAACGTAAGGTCCTTTTTTTAATGATCTTGCCATGTCTTATTTCTTTCTACGTTCTACAATATATTTATTACTTGCTTTAGTCTTAGAACGGGTTCTGTAACCTTTAGCTGGAATACCGTTTCTAGAACGAGGATGTCCACCTGAAGACTTACCTTCACCACCACCCATTGGGTGATCAACTGGATTCATAACTACTGGTCTCGTACGTGGTCTTCTACCTAACCATCTAGTTCTACCTGCTTTACCTCCTACTAATAATTGATGATCTGAATTAGACACAACACCTATTGTAGCCATACAGTTAGCAAGAATTAATCTTGTTTCACCTGAAGGTAATTTAACAGTTGCAAACTTACCATCTCTTGCCATTAACTGAGCAAAAGCACCAGCACTACGAGCCATAACAGCTCCTTGACCTGGACGTAATTCTATACAAGAAATAATAGTTCCTAATGGAATTTGACTTAATGGCATTGAATTTCCAATTTCAGGAGCAATACCTTCTTGACCAGATACTACATTTTGTCCAACCTGTAAACCATTTTGAGCAATAATGTATCTTTTTTCGCCATCTTGATAGTTCAATAATGCAATAAAAGCTGTTCTGTTTGGATCGTATTCAATAGACTTAACTTCTGCTGGAATTCCAGTTTTGTTACGTTTGAAATCGATAATACGATACTTTCTTTTATGACCTCCACCTATATAGCGCATGGTCATTTTTCCTTGACTGTTTCTACCACCAGACCTTTTGTTCGGAACGAGTAAACTCTTTTCCGGCTTATCAGTAGTTATGGCGTCATAACCATTTACTACTCTAAATCGCTGTCCTGGTGTGATTGGTTTTAATTTTCTTACTGACATTTGTCTTTAATTACATGTTACTGTATAAATCAATCATTTCACCTTCCGCCAGTTGTACAATTGCTTTTTTAACAGCATTTGTTTTACCATGTTGAATACCTGTCTTTGTATGACGAGTTCTTCTATCTGGACGGACATTTATAGTACGAACTTTTTCAACAGAAACACCATAAGCAGCTTCAACTGCTTTTTTGATTTCTACCTTGTTCGCCTTTGTATTCACTGCGAATGTATAGCAGTTGTTTAACTCGCTATCAGCTGTCGCTTTTTCTGTGATTATAGGTTTAATTAAGATATTCATTGTTTCTATTTACTTAAATTTGTTTCAATTCCTTCTAAAGCTCCTTCTAAAAGCACAATTTGATTTGCATTTAAAATCTTATAAGTGCTTAATTCTGAAGAAGTTACAACTTCAGAGCTTTTTAAATTGCGCGATGACAAATATACATTATTATTTGACCCACCCAACACAAAGAGAGATTTTTTGTTTTCTAAATCTAAAGCCTTTAAAACAGCTGTAAAATTCTTAGTCTTTACAGTGTCAAAATTAAAGTCTTCTAAAACTACAATTGACTTCTCTCCTGCTTTGATACTTAAGGCAGATTTACGTGCCAAACGCTTCACATTTTTATTAAGTTTGAAGCTGTAATTTCTAGGTCTTGGACCGAACATACGACCACCTCCTTTAAATACACCAGACTTAATACTACCTGCTCTTGCTGTACCAGTTCCTTTTTGCTTTTTAATCTTACGCGTACTTCCAGAAATCTCAGCTCTTTCTTTCGATTTGTGAGTTCCTTGACGTTGGTTTGCTAAATATTGTTTAACATCCAAATATACTGCGTGATCATTAGGCTCAATAGCAAACACATCCTTAGAAAGGTCTGCCTTTCTACCTGTGTCTTTTCCGTTTATATCTAAAACTGCTATCTTCATTACTTTCTAATAATTACATAAGAGTTTTTGTGACCAGGCACACAACCTTTAACCACAAGTAAGTTCTTTTCAGCAACTACTTTTAAAACTCTTAAATTTTGAACTTTAACTGTGTCTCCACCCATTCTTCCTGCCATTTTCATTCCTTTGAAAACTCTTGCAGGGTAAGATGCAGCTCCAATAGATCCTGGCGCTCTTAAACGGTTATGTTGACCGTGAGTAGCTTGACCTACACCACCGAAACCATGACGTTTTACAACACCTTGAAATCCTTTACCTTTAGATGTTCCTGCTACATCAACAAATTCACCTTCAGCGAAATGTTCAACAGTGATTGCATCTCCTAATTTGTACTCCGCATCAAAACCTTTAAATTCAACGATTTTGCGTTTTACAGAAGTTCCTGCTTTTTTAGCATGACCTAAGTCAGCTTTAGTAGCGCTTTTTTCTGTCGCGTCATCGAAACCTAATTGAACAGCTTTATAACCGTCAACTTCTTCAGTTCTGACTTGGGTAACGATACATGGTCCAGCTTCGATAACTGTACAAGGAATGTTTTTTCCGTTGTCATCAAAGATGCTGGTCATACCGATTTTTTTTCCAATTAACCCAGACATAATTATTTATTTAATTTATTACTTATTTAAAATATTTCAGGGACAAAATACCTTTCGTCCCTGAAATGCATTTTACCGTTTTTCCTTAACCAATCGTTAAGGACATGTTTAAAACTTATCGTTTCTTTTCATGAGATTCCTGCCTTCGCAGGAATAACACTAAACTTTGATCTCTACTTCAACACCACTCGGTAATTCAAGCTTCATTAACGCATCAATTGTTTTTGATGACGAAGAGTAAATATCTAATAATCTCTTGTAAGAGCTTAATTGAAATTGTTCTCTTGATTTCTTATTTACGTGTGGAGAACGTAATACAGTGAAAATTTTCTTGTGAGTTGGTAATGGAATTGGTCCAGTTACAACAGCACCAGTACTCTTTACTGTTTTTACAATCTTATCAGCAGACTTATCTACTAAGTTATGATCGTAAGACTTTAATTTTATTCTGATTTTTTGACTCATTTTCTTAGATTTTAAGCTTCAACACCTTTAGCTGCTTTAATCACTTCTTCAGATATATTTGAAGGTGTTTCGGCATAATGTGAAAATTCCATTGTTGACGTTGCACGACCTGAAGATAATGTTCTTAATGTTGTTACATATCCAAACATTTCTGATAATGGTACAGTTGCTTTTACAGTTTTTGCACCAGCTCTATCACCCATATCACTTACTTGTCCTCTTCTTCTATTTAAATCTCCTACAATATCACCCATATTTTCTTCAGGAGTAATTACCTCAAGTTTCATAATAGGTTCCATTATTACTGCTTTTGCAGCTTTAGCTGAATTTTTAAATCCAAGTTTAGCAGCTAATTCGAAAGATAATTGATCCGAATCCACATCATGGTATGATCCATCTCTTAACGTTACTTTCATAGCGTCAACTTCGTATCCTGCTAATGGTCCATTAACCATTGCCATTTTGAATCCTTTTTCAATAGAAGGAATAAATTCCTTAGGAACATTACCACCTTTAATTACAGATTCAAATTGAAGTCCTGTTACACCTTCATCAGCTGGCTCAATCGTAAATACGATATCGGCAAACTTACCACGACCACCAGATTGTTTCTTATAAACCTCTCTATGATCTGCAGATTGTGTAATAGCTTCTTTGTACTCTACTTGTGGCTGACCTTGGTTTACTTCAACTTTAAATTCGCGACGTAAACGATCAACAATAATATCTAAGTGAAGCTCACCCATTCCAGAAATAATAGTCTGTCCTGAAGCTTCATCAGTTCTAACTGTAAATGTTGGATCTTCTTCTGCTAATTTAGCTAAAGACATACCTAATTTATCAACATCAGCTTTAGTTTTAGGCTCAACCGCAATACCAATTACTGGATCAGGGAAGTCCATAGATTCTAAAACAATAGGATGCTTTTCATCAGACATCGTATCTCCAGTCTTAATATCTTTAAATCCTACAGCTGCTCCAATATCTCCTGCTTCGATATAATCGATAGCATTTTGTTTATTAGAGTGCATTTGATAGATACGAGAGATACGCTCTTTTTTACCTGAACGGTTGTTCAAGATATAAGAACCAGCATCTAAACGACCAGAATATGCTCTAAAGAATGCTAAACGACCTACGAAAGGATCGGTAGCAATTTTAAATGCTAAAGCAGCAAACGGCTCCTTTACATCTGGCTTACGTAATTCTTCTTTCTCAGTATCTGGGTTTACACCTACAATACCGTCTTTATCCATTGGAGAAGGCAAATAACGACATACAGCATCTAATAAGAATTGTACACCTTTATTTTTGAAAGCAGAACCACAAATCATTGGAATAATAGCCATATCCATTACAGCAGCTCTAAGTGCAGCGTGCACTTCTTCTTCTGTAATAGAATCTTCATCTTCCATGAATTTCTCTAAAAGATTTTCATCGTAAGTCGCTACTTCTTCAATAAGTAATGCTCTGTATTTTTTAGCTTCAGCTTTTAATTCCTCTGGAATTTCGATAACATCAAAAGTCGCCCCTTGAGTTTCATCATGCCAAATAATAGCTCTATTTTTTACTAAGTCTACAATACCTTTAAAATCTATTTCGTCACCAATGTTTAAAACGATTGGCACAGCATTAGACTTTAACATATCTTTTACTTGTTGACAAACACCTAAAAAGTTAGATCCTTGACGGTCCATTTTATTAACGAAACCAATTCTAGGCACTTTATAGTTATCGGCTAGTCTCCAGTTAGTTTCAGATTGAGGCTCAACACCATCAACCGCACTAAATAAGAATACTAAACCATCAAGTACACGTAAAGAACGATTTACTTCAACAGTAAAATCAACGTGGCCCGGTGTGTCAATTATATTAAAATGGTAATCTTTTGCATCCGCAGTAGGCTGCCCATTCTCCATAGGGAATTTCCATTCACAAGTTGTAGCGGCAGAAGTAATTGTAATACCTCTTTCTTGCTCTTGTTCCATCCAGTCCATTGTCGCAGCACCGTCATGTACTTCTCCAATTTTATGAGAAACTCCTGTATAATAAAGAATACGCTCTGTAGTAGTGGTTTTTCCTGCATCAATATGCGCAGCAATACCTATATTTCTAGTTAATCTTAAATCTCTTGCCATTTCCTATTAAAATCTAAAGTGAGAGAATGCTTTATTTGCTTCTGCCATTTTGTGAGTATCAACTCTTTTCTTAACAGCCGCTCCTTCTTCTTTAGCTGCTGCTAAAACTTCTGACGCTAAGCGTAATGCCATAGATTTTTCGTTTCTTTTTCTTGAATAGCTAATTAACCATTTCATTGCTGTTGAAACTTTTCTATCTGGACGAATTTGCATTGGAATTTGAAATGTCGCACCACCAACTCTACGACTACGTACTTCTACGTGAGGCATAACGTTTGATAGAGCATCTTTCCAGATTTCTAAAGCTGTTTTTTCTTCGTCAGTTTTTTTTGAGTCTACAATATCAATTGCATCGTAGAATACTTTAAAAGCTACCGATTTCTTCCCATCCCACATCATCATATTAACGAAACGAGTTACTAACTGATCGTTAAAACGTGGATCTGGTAAAAGCGGTCTCTTTTTTGCTGCTCTTTTTCTCATGTCTTCTTCTTAAAGTTTTTTTATTACTTCTTAGGGCGTTTTGCACCATACTTAGATCTACGTTGCGTTCTACCTGAAACACCAGCGGTGTCTAAAGCTCCACGAACTACGTGATATCTAACTCCTGGTAAATCTTTTACCCTTCCACCTCTAACCAATACTATCGAGTGCTCTTGTAAATTGTGACCTTCTCCACCGATGTATGCATTTACTTCGTTTCCGTTTGTTAAACGAACCCTTGCTACCTTACGCATTGCTGAGTTAGGTTTTTTAGGTGTCGTTGTATAAACACGAGTACACACACCACGTCTTTGAGGACACGAATCTAAAGCAGCCGATTTACTCTTCTTGGTTATTTTGGCTCTTCCTATTCGTACTAATTGTTGAATTGTTGGCATATAAATTATATAATATATTTAATAATCCTCTTTTAAGAGGGCTGCAAAGGTAAAAATTAAAATGAATAATTCAAACCCTAATTCATTAATTTTCACAACATAGCCAATATTTTTTTTAAGCCCTTATGTTACCACTAAATTTAAAGCGTAATTATCGTGCTTATTTTCTAATAATTTAAAATTTCTTAAAGCAATTATCACAAAGCGATTCCAATAGAAATAAAAAATTATACAGCCCCCATATTATAAGTATAGATTTTCCGTTAGATTTACACAAAAAAGTTATTTGTAGCGTGATAAAACCTTTTTACTTATTCCTTATTATATATTCACTTTTATCAGCAAAGATATATTGCCAAAACTTCCATCTAAAAGTTTACGGAAATTCTGAATACGAAACACAAACTATAGATTCATTAAACTACTTAAAAACACATTTTGATTTTAACTCTATAAAACTTGAAGTTGATTCTATCCAAAAAGCACTTTATAGAATAGGTTATATCGAACATAAATTAACCCCAATAAAAAAAGAAAACGATTCTACATTTATTGCTCACTTTCATTTAAAAAAAAAATTCAACACCATATATATATATTATGCTAAAAACTCAATAAGCACAGAGATTTTAAATTTAATTTCAAAAGATGTTTTTGAGGATTACTTCATAATAAAATTCAGTGAAACCGAGAGCGTATTAAATTTTATAAATTCAAAAATTTCAAATCAAGGACTCCCCTTTTCTAAATTAAGGTTGTCAAATATTAAAGCATTAAAAAACCAAACCCTAACAGCTGAACTTATTATTGAATCTAACACAAGAAAAAGAAATATTAGCAATATTATTATTAAAGGCTATGAAAAATTTCCTCGTTCTTACTTAAAAAACTATTTAAACATTAAACCTAATCAATCTTTTAACTTAAGCCTAATAAAAAAGAAAACAGAACAGCTAAATGATTTAAAATTTGCAAACCAAATAAAAGCCCCTGAAGTTTTATTTTCAAAAGACTCTACATCCTTATATTTATATTTAGAAAAAGCCAAAAGCAATTCGTTTGATGGATTTTTAGGATTTGGCACCAATGAAGAAACTAACAATTTGGAACTTGATGGGTACTTAAATTTAAATCTGACAAATAATTTAAATTTTGGAGAAACCTTTAGACTACTTTATAAAAGTGACGAAAACGATCAAAAGACTTTCGATACCAATTTAACACTTCCTTATATATTCAAATCACCTATTGGAGTTGATTTGCAATTACGCATTTTTAAAAGAGACTCATCTTTCACAACCATTAATCAATCTGCAAAGCTGCATTACCAAATTAATTCTAAACATAAAATATACGCTGGTTTATTAAATTTAGAATCTAACAACCTATTAACAGAAAATACTACAACTAATAATATAGCAGATTACAAAACATCATATTACTCTTTTGCATATGAGTTTATAAAACAACAATCTTATAATTTTTTATTCCCTGTAAATTCTAAATTTTATTTTGAAGCTAATTTTGGCAAAAGAAAACGAAAACGAATAGACGAATCTCAAAAGCAATCACAATTTACTATTGATGCTTTTAAAACTTTTAATCTTAACCTTAAAAACAGCATTTATATTAGAGTAAATAGTTCAACATTAATTTCTAACACCTACTTAGAAAATGAATTATTTAGAATTGGTGGCATTAATTCTATTAGAGGATTTGAAGAAAACAGCTTACTAGCATCATCATTTGGCATTATTAATAGCGAATACCGATTACAATTAACGAATAGTATCTACATAAATTCTATTACAGATGTCGCCTATTTTGAAAATAAAATCCTAAACACAAGAGAAAAACTCTTTGGATACGGTTTTGGGTTCGGTATTTTAACCAAAGCAGGACTACTTAAATTTAATTATGCCAATGGCAAATTAGAGAATCAAAAATTTAAACTATCAAATTTTAAGATACACATCAGTATAACTACAGATTTTTAGCATTTTTCTAATATTTCCTTAAAATTCGCACCTATAAAGCAAATTTTAATCATTATTTGTTGTTTTATTAACTTTTTATTGTGATTTTTGACACTGACTAATTCAAATAATTATAAAATGAAAACAAAGTTTAGTGGAATTCTAACGCTATTACTAGCGTTTGTAGTGCAACTAACGTTAGCACAAGAAAAGACAATTTCAGGTACGGTATCAGATGGATCTGGCTTACCCCTTCCTGGAACAACTGTCTTAGTTAAAGGTACTAGATCTGGTACATCAACAGATTTCGATGGTAAATATTCAATTAAAGCAAATACAGGAGCCACTCTTGTGTTTAGTTTTGTTGGGTATACTACAAAAGAAATCGCAATTGGTTCTTCCAACACAATTAATGTTACAATGGAAGAAGACGCAGAGTCTTTAGAAGAAGTTGTTATAACAGCAGCTTTAGGTATTAAGAGAGAAAAAGCTTCTTTAGGTTCCGCAGTTACTACTGTAAATTCTGAAAAACTTAATGAAGGATCTCAGGCCAATATAGCAGATGCTATTAAAGGTAAAGTTGCTGGTGTAGTTATATCTAATGCTTCTACAGATCCTGGTGCCTCTTCTGGTGTCATAATTAGGGGTATAAGTTCCGTTGGCGGAAGTAATCAACCTTTATATATTGTTGATGGTGTGCCAATCAATAATGGTTCAAATTTTTCTGACAGTTTAAATGGTGGTTACGATTTTGGTCGTGGTTCACAAGATATTAACCCAGATAATATAGAATCTATTTCTATTTTAAAAGGTGCTTCAAGTACAGCGTTATACGGTTCTAGAGCTGCAAATGGTGTTATTATAATTACTACAAAAAAAGGAAGTAAAGAAAAATTGAGCGTTGATTTTTCAAGTTCTGTATTTTTCTCAGATTTGTTACGTGCACCTAAATACCAAAATCAGTTTGGTCAAGGTTGGGATGGTCAGCATTTTTTAGGAGAAAATGGTTCTTGGGGACCACGATTTGATGATAGCACGAAAGTTTGGGGTAATATAGTTAACAATTCGCAAAAGCTTAAGCGTTATGCGTTTCAAGAAGATCAGCTAAGAAACTTTTTTGATATTGGTGAAACCTATATTAATAATGTAGCAGTTTCTGGAGGATCTGGTAATACGATTGGGAGAGTTTCTTTTAATAATACAAGCTCTGATGGTATTTACCCAACAACCGCTGATAGTTATGAAAGAAATACTTTTACTCTATCATTTCAATCAAAAATGGATTTTTTAACCTTTGGTGGAACATTAAATTATATTAATACTTCTGGTAGTGCCGTTGCAACAGGTCAGGGACTTTCAGTAATCAACAATTTAATGCAGATTCCAAATGATATTGATATTACAGAATTTAAAGACTACAAGAATGATCCATTTAATAATGTGGACAATTATTATACACCTTATGGTGTTACTAACCCATATTTCACATTAAATGAAGACGGTAGTGGGTACTTAAAAGAACGTCTTTATGGAGCTTTTGATATATCTGCAGAAATTAATAGTTGGTCTAGTATAGGTTATAGATTTGGTATAGATCAGTATTCAGATAACACGAAAATTTGGCAGGCTATTGTAGACGCATCTCCAGGAAGCCCTAATGATGATACAACTACAGAGCAACCTGGGTCTTATGCAGAAGGGACAAATATTGTAAAACAATTTAATCACGATCTTTTTTATAATTTAGATTTAAATATTTCTGAAAAGTTTAATATAGCTTCAACGTTTGGGTTTAACTATAATGACAGATTTTCAACTAGTATTTCATCATCAGTGAGCTCCCAAGATATTCCAAATTTTTATTCTTTGTCGAATTCAGCTGCTACTCCAATAACAGCTTCTTCAATTAATAAAAGGAGATTATATGGAGTATTTAACTCTACAACATTCTCATACGATGATATGTTGTATATTACTGGTAACTTAAGAAACGATTGGTATTCTACACTTCCAGTACAAAATAGATCTGTATTATACGGTGGTGTAAATGGATCTTGGATATTTACAAATACATTCCCTGAAATAAAAAAAGTTGTAAGTTATGGTAAATTAAGAGTTGGCTATGGTGAAACTGGTGTAGACACTGGTGCTTACCAAGTGCAGTCTGTGTTTGTTTCTGGATCTATAGATAATCAAGGTTTTAGAACACTTGCATTTCCTGCAGGAGGACTTAATGCTTTTGAAGTTGGAAACAGACTTGAAAGTCCAAACTTAAAACCTGAAAGAAGAAAAGAGTTTGAAATTGGTGGTGAAATTTCGTTTTTTAAAAATCGTATTTCTTTAGACGTTACTTATTACGATGCAAAAGTGGAAGATCAAATTTTGAGCTTACCTCTAGCTGCTACTTCTGGTTATACGACTCAGACAGCTAATGTTGGTACAATATCTAATAAAGGTATCGAAGCATTAATTAATTTTAGTATTTTCAGAAATTCTGATGGTTTTAATTGGGATACATCAATCAATTACACAAAAAACGAATCTATTCTTGAAGAATTGGATGATAGACTTGACCAAATAGACTTAGGAGGATTAAGCACTATTGGACTAGTTGCAAGAGAAGGCCAGCCTTTGGCTTTATTAGAAGGTAGTGTACCACAACGAGATCCTAATGGAAATATAGTAGTAGACGCTAATGGTGTGCCAATTGCATCCCCTATAAAAGAGGTTTATGGTGATACTCAGTATGATTATACTTTAGGTGTTTCAAACAATTTCTCATATAAAGGATTATCTTTTGGTTTTAGTTTAGATATAAGACAAGGCGGGTTAATGTACTCAAGAACGGCTGATATTACACGATTTACTGGTAACTCGATTACTACAACAATAAATGATAGAAATGCTTATATAGTTCCTGGCTCTGTGCAGGAAGTTTTACCTGGTACTTTTGTTACTAATACTATTGCAATAGACAATGAGCACTGGGATGATTATTATCGTGCTATTGCAAATGAAAGAGAAACTGTTATTGATAAGTCTTTTGTTAAGTTAAGAGAGGTGACTCTTGGATATAAATTTTCAGATAAAATTATAGGAAAAACACCATTCGATCATTTATCTATAACTATTGTTGGTAGAAATCTTCTACTTTTCACACCAGAATCTAACCAATATATCGATCCTGAAGTATCTACTTTCGGTACTGATTTAAATAGTCAATTTGGTGAGTTTAGTGCTAACCCTTCTACAAGAAGTGTTGGTGTAACATTGAAAGCTAAATTTTAATTAATTTTAAAAATAAAGAAATGAAAAACATAATAAAAATTCTTTTTCTTACAGTCATGATTAGTTCATGTGAAGAAGATTTAAATATAAATACAAATCCAAATACTCCTATTGGTGTAGATAAAAGTTTTGTATTAACGGCTGCAGAAGGGTCTATAGCTACAGTTATTGGAGGAGATTTAACCAATTTAGGAGGATTTTTAGCACAATATCATACTCAATCTCCAAGCGCAAGTCAATATTTAAATATTGACACATATAATATGAATACCGATTATGCAAATAGATTATGGTCGGAACTTTATGCGGGTGCATTAAACGATTTAGAATATGTGAAAGAAGAGTCAGAATCTGAAGGTGAAACAGGAAGTAATTTAATCGCAGTATTATTACAATCTTATACATTTCAAGTTTTGACAGATCTATTTGGAGATGTTCCCTATTCTCAAACACTTCAAGGAAATGATAATATTAACCCAGCACCTGATGCTGGTGAAGATATCTATTTGGGTATTATTGAAGATATTGATGAAGCTTTAGCAAGATACAATGCTAATCCTGTGGCCTCGACAGTAGGTTCTCAAGACAACATTTATGGAGCTAATATGGATGATTGGGTTAAATTTGCGAATACTTTAAAATTAAAATTATTTATAAGAATGGCTTATACCAGTCAAGCTAATGCTAGTGCAGTTTCTGCCCTTTTAGCTGAAGATAATTTTATTACTAGTGATGCAGTATTTACAGCATACGCTGAAGAACAAGAAGAAAATAAAAACAACCCATTTTATGATGTACAACTAGATAGATTAGGAGATGTAAACAATGTTGCAAGCAACTCATTACTAATGTTTTACACGGATAATTCAGATCCTAGAATAGATGCTGTATATAGACCAACTTCGGCTGGTATACAAAGAGGATTAGATCAAGGAGATAGAGGCAGCTTCGCAAATGAAACGGCCTCAGCTTTTGCTAGACCAAAAGTTTTACCAAATACACCTGTTTACTTTATGACAGTTGCAGAGAGTAATTTTCTCCAAGCTGAAGCCCTTATTCGTTATTCTAGTGGTGCAGGAGCTAAAGATAAATATGAGCTAGGAGTTATAAATTCTTTTCTTACTTACGGTTTGACTGAAGCTGATGCCACACCATTTATTATCTCTGGGGGCGCTTATGAATATATAGCTACAGGAGGTATTGAAGATGATGTAAGACAAATTATGGTGCAAAAATGGGCGTCTTTAGCTTATGTTAACAATATTGAAGCATTTTTTGAAATTAGCAGAACAAATTATCCAGAAATTGTGGCTTTCGGTTCAGAAGATTACTCTATTGGAAACTTGATTGTGTCTATAAATTCTGTTCTACCAGGTGGTCAAACTCCCAAAACACTTTTTTATGCGGATAACGAAGTGGATAGAAACACTAATTTATCTCAGAAAGCTTCGCTTATTGAACCTATTTGGTGGGATCAGAAATAACTTACATAATACTTAATTTAAAAAATTAAAAAAATGAAAAATAAAACATTAAATAAATTCTGCTTCTTGCTGGCTATATTTTTTATAGTTGCATGTAGTGAGGAAAGACCTATAACTTCTGAAATTACATTTTTTCCTACTTTTGAAGTTTCTGGTGACCAGTACATGACTATAGAACAGGGTAGCACTTTCACGGATCCTGGAGCTATAGCACTTGCTGGAGATGGTACTCTTCCTGTTACTACATCTGGATCTGTAAACACAAGTACACTTGGCGTTTACAAGTTAGAATATAAAGCAACTAATGTTGATGGTTTTGAAGGTTCTGCTTTTAGATATGTTGCTGTTGTAGACGATTTAGCTGCTATCACAAGTAATGATTTAAGTGGAAGTTACACTAGAGATTCAAACACTGGGCATGTAATGACACTTACCAAATTAGGCGGTGCCTTTTATGATGCCGATGATGTTCTTCCAACGAACAAAATCAATGTTTTTATTGTACAAGTCTCTAGCACAGAATTAATCGCACCGAGACAGTCGAGTCGATTCGGAGATATTGTAATAGACCCAAGTGTTGAGGCTGGAAGTAGTGGAACAATTTTGGCTACTGGAGATATTACCCTTCAAACTTATATAGGATGTTGTGGTGTTTTTACTCGTCGTTTTCTTAAAAATTAATAAAAAAATTATGGATACAATAAAAAAATATATAGTTCTCGTACTAATTGGTATCATAGCCTTTACTTCTTGTGAGACTGAAGAAGGTTATGAAGATTATACTGTAGAAAATACTAACTTATCAGACATGTCTGGAGATTGGTATGTCGAAGTTTTTGTAGATGATGATTTGGTGTCAGATTATATACGTATTACAACATCTAATTCAGCTTCTTCTGAAAATAGTTTGCAAATTTATGATCACTTTAATTTTTGGTGGATGAATGTGGCTGTTCCAGCTGATCTATCGTCATTAACATTCTCTGGAACTGATTTATTAAGCAGCGTTGAAGATGATGATACAGACACAACTGATGTGTTTGAGACTTACGATGTCAATGTAAACGTTTCAAATGGTTCTGTCATAAAAGACGGAACTGTTACCTCTGGCACAGGTAATGTAGCCGACTTAATATCCTTTGATGTTGAGTTCGCTGATGACCCTGGAACCATTTATCATTTTGAAGGATATAAAAGAAGTGGATTCTTAGAAGACGAACACTAAGAAATTTACTTGTCTAATCCTAAATAATCGATATAGATTAAAAAAGGATTAAAAATAAATATTTAAACCTGAACAATAGTTTTATTGTTCAGGTTTTTTTGATTTGTATCGTTTTGGTTTTACATTATTTTGATGATGCATTTGTATTGGAGTTAGCATGTTGCTTGAAAATAGAAATTCAAATTAATAAATTTCCATTCCTATAGAAAATCAATTGAATTAGCAAAAACCAACAATAATATCATTGAAAAAAACTCGCTATTAAATCACATGATTTAAACCAAATTGGCATATCAGTTTATACACTATAAAATGTATATATTATTGAATAGAAAGTTATATCCGAAATTTAAATTTGTTAAAAACGGGCTTAAGTAAAACCATGAATGGGTATCTACATAAAAAAAATTTGAATGGCTAAACAAAAATGCTATTAAAACATAATTAATAGAATTCTTGTTTATTTTAATTGTTGGAGTTTCCACCTATTCATTAAACCACTATAGTTCAGCATTTTATTTAATTTTTTTAACACTTGTTTATTGCTATTTTAACAATTTATTAGTATTTTTAAAATGACTAATTCAAATAATTATAAAATGAAAACAAACTTTAGTGGAATTCTAACGCTATTACTAGCACTTATCGTGCAAATAACGTTTGCACAAGAAAAGACAATTTCGGGTACGGTATCAGATGATTCTGGTTTACCCCTTCCTGGAGCTACTGTCTTAGTTAAAGGTACCACAACTGGTACATCAACAGATTTCGATGGTAAATATTCAATCGCAACTGAACAAGGTTCAACACTTGTATTTAGTTTTGTTGGATATACTTCTCAAGAAATTGTGATAGGAGTATCTAACACAATTAACATCTCTATGAAGGAAGATGCAGAAACTTTAGAAGAAGTGGTTGTAACTGCATTGGGTATCTCAAGAGAAAAGAAGTCATTGGGATATGCTGTTCAAGAGGTCAGTTCTGAAGAGTTAAACAAATCACAACAGACCGATGTAATAAGTTCGCTTTCTGGTCGTGTTTCGGGAGTTCAATTAAATTCGTCCACTAATATGGGAGGATCAAAAAGAATTGTTATCCGAGGCGCAAGCTCATTTTTTGGAGAAAACCAACCTTTAATCGTATTGGATGGTCTACCTCTAGACAATTCTAACTTCAACTCAGATGCAACACAAGAAGGTAATGGTGGTTATGATTATGGAAACACACTAAATGATATAAATCCAAATGATATTGAAAGCATGACTGTATTAAAGGGTACGGCAGCGGCACTTTATGGTTCAAGAGCAGCTAATGGAGTTATTATAATTAACACAAAGAAAGGTAAAGCAGGAACGGATTCTTTTAGTATTAATATGAGTTCTTCTGTTAACATGGAGAGTGTTTATTTAATGCCCGATCTTCAAAACAAGTATGGTGGAGGTGCAATTATAGATGATGAAGATGGAGGTGTGGATGGCTTTGAAGTGGCAAACATAAACGGCTCAGACTATAAAGTTGTACAGTATGGCGTTGATGAAAGCTGGGGACCACGTTACAATCCCAATATTTCAGTGCTGCATTGGGATGCTTTCAGTGAAGATTACCCAGCAGACTATTTAATGCCCAGGCCTTGGGTAGCTCCAAAACACGGTGTTCGGGACTTTTTTGAAACTGGTGTATCAACCGTTAATTCCGTGTCTTTAACAAGAACAACTGAAAATGCAGGTTTACGATTTGGTTATACTAACACAAAAACAAGTGGAACTATCCCTAACTCTGAAATGTTGAAAAACAACTTGACTCTAAGCGGAAATATGAAATTAATGGATAAGCTTAGCTTAAGTTCATCCATGAATTATGTTAGAACAAGTGCAAAAGGACGACCTTTAATAGGTTATCCTGCTAGTAACCAAAATTTCGGTACCCCACTTGGACAAACTCTTTTTCAATGGACTCAACGTCAAATTGATTATGAGCGCTCTAAAAATTACTTAAATAGCGATGGTACTCAAAGGTCTTGGAACAGAAATGCATGGGATGACCCAACACCACACTATTCAGACAATCATCACTGGGTCGCTTATGAAAGCTATAGTGATGATGAAAGAGACCGTTTCTTTGGAAACTTTGGACTAAATTATGAAATTACTGAAGGACTTGTTCTTGGTAGCCGTGTTAGTGGGGATATATATACCTTCTATAACCGAGAACGTGTTGCCGTTGGATCGCAAGCAACATCCTTTTATTATGAATCTGTAAGAAATAACTATGAATATAATTTTGAGACAACTCTGAATTATGACAAACAAATTAACGACCAATTTCATATTAATGTCTTAGCTGGAGCAAATAAAAACAAGCAAAGATTACACCTTAATAGGGGTCAGACTTCTGGTGGATTGGTAGTTGCTAGATTATATAATTTATTAAACTCTGCCGGAAATGTATTAATTAATGATAATACTACTCAAAAAAACATTAATAGTGTTTTTGGAAGTTTAGGAATTGGATTTAATGATATGTTGTTTTTGGATTTAACGGCAAGAAATGACTGGTCTTCTACTTTACCTGAAAAACACAACTCCTACTTTTATCCGTCTGCTTCATTAAGTTTTCTTTTTTCAGAGCCTTTGGAAGTTTCTTGGTTAAATTATGGAAAAATCCGTGCAGGTTGGGCAAATATAGCTAAGGATACAGATCCTTATAATGTTATTTCGACTTACCAGTTTAATACAGATGGTACTTTTCAAGGTACACCTAGAATATTTTCGCCAGAAGACCTTTTAAACAGTAATTTAAAACCTGAAAGAACAGAGACATGGGAAATAGGTATAGAAACTAAATTTTTAAATAATAGAATTGGTTTAGACCTAACATATTTTAATAATATTACAACTGATCAAATCATCCCTTTAGAGGTATCAAAAGCTACTGGCTATAATGGTAAATTTATAAACGCAGGAGAAATAACCAATAATGGAATAGAAATAACATTACAAATCGCTCCAATTAGAACAGAAGACTTTAGTTGGGATATTGGTATTAACTACACAAAAATCAACAATGAAGTTAAGGAAATAGTTGAAGGTATCGATGCTATGGATCTTGGTAGTGCACCTTTTGATGGAGTCACTTTAAGAGCTTCTGTAGGGAAACCTTATGGAGAGCTTTGGGGGTATGACTTTCTTTATGACGATGACGGAAATAAAGTAGTTGGTTCGAATGGCTATTGGAGTAGGACTGCAAACCTGGTTCCGTTAGGTTCTATTACTCCAGACTATAATATGGGTATTAGAAATTCTTTTTCGTATAAGAACTTCGATCTAAGCTTCTTATTTGATATCCAAAAAGGAGGTAAATTTTATTCTGTTTCACATATGTGGGGACACTATGCAGGTACATGGGGGCCTACTGCCGCTGTAAATGATCAAGGCAATGAAATACGTGACCCTGTAAGTGAAGGGGGAGGTATTCGTCTAGATGGTGTTACCGGTGATGTTACTTTTAACACAGATGGTACTTACACGGTTTCAAATACTGCAACAAATGACAAATATGTGTCTGGACAAGGTTGGGCTGCAAGACATTATCATGGGTTTGGGATGCCAAGTGCCCAAAGTGTTTTTGATGCAGATTATGTTAAATTGAGAGAATTAGCATTGGGATATGACCTTGATGTTAGCAAACTTAAAAATATTAAATCTGTACGTTTCTCAGTTTACGGAAGAAACTTATGGACATTTGGTCTAGACTACGCTGGTCTCGATCCTGAGGTTACAGTTAATGGTTCAGGAAACGTTCAAGGTATTGAAGGAAGTTTTATTCCAACGACGCGCACTTATGGCTTTAAAGTAGAAATAGGAATTTAAAAAAACAAACAATGAAAAGAATAAATATAAAGATTCTCTCACTAGTAATGATTGTATTATTCAGTGCCTGTGATGTAGATTACGAAAACAATCCAAACGAAATTACCGATCCACCAACATCTGGATTGCTTAACGATGCTGTTAAAAAAATGATGGACGACCTATATGACGAATGGTTTATGGGTAGATTCACCCAAGTAACGGTTCAATATTGGACTCAAACAGCTTATGCTGATGAAGACAGATATGTATATAGGGAATCTCAACGCGAAACCTGGGAACAATTTTATAGAAATGCTGAAAATATCCGTAGGGTAATTCAGCTAAACACTGATGAAAGCACAAAAACAATTAACAGTCAATACGGCTCAAATAATAACCAAATAGCTGTTGCCAGAATACTACTTTCATTTACTTTCAACGTTATGGCTGATACATGGGGAGATATACCCTATTACTCATATGGAAGTGATGACGCCGACTTTCAAGCCTTAAACTTAGCAGGTGCAGAAATGGAGATTCTATCTCCTAAATATGCTGAGCAATCCAAAATTTACAAAGACATTTTAAACGAACTTCAAGAAGCTGAAGCCATGATAAATGTTAATGAAACTGGAGTTGTTGGCGATAATATATTTAATGGTGATATGGCTTTGTGGAAAAAATTTGCAAATTCCCTTAGACTTCGCGTAGCAATAAAAATAAAAGGTGTAGATGCAACCACTGCTAATTCTCATATTACTGATGCCGTAAATAAGGGTGTATTTACTTCAAATTCTGACAATGCCGGATTTGGCTATGAGGCAGCCGCTACTAATGCCGCTCCATTTTATGTCGCATTTAATGTAAGTAACAGAGCCGACTTTGCTATATCCCACCCTTTCACACAACTACTATTGGGTAACAATTTAGTAGACCATTCAGGAACAGATATTGTTAATAACCCGTTTGAAGGAATGATGGATCCTAGAATAGAAATTTATGCTAAGAAAAATAGTAATGGCGACTATGTTGGTATGCCAATATCTGATAACTCTGCAGACGCTGGCGTCTATTCGTATGAAAGCCCTCCGGGAGCTGTTATTATAGATAAGCCCGATTACACGCAATATTTAATGGAATTTGCAGAAGTTTCATTTATTTTGAGCGAAGTAAATAACTGGGATCAAACCAATTACGAAAATGGTGTAAGAGCATCAATGAGTAAATGGGGAGTTGCTCAAGCTGATATTGACTCTTATGTTAGCAACCTTCCACCTGCAAGTATGGAGACTGTACTTACACAAAAATATATAGCTCTTTATATGGATGCGCATACTGCCTGGCAAGAATACAGACGTACAGGGTATCCAATGACCCTCTTAACTCCCGGGACTGAATTTAGTGTTACACCCGTAGCTGGTACCACCCTTGATTATACATTCACTTCTTTAGTTGAAGGAGTTACGGACTTGCCTTTTAGATTACAATATCCAGATTTTGAAAGAACATTAAATGGAGACAATAGAGATGAAGCCGTTTCTCGATTGAGTAAGGGTGACGTTATCGATTCGAAATTATGGTGGGATATGAATTAAATAAATAATATTGAAGTTTATTAATCAATCGATAATAAGGAGGAGCAAAGCTCCTCCTTTTATTTTCTTAATGTCTTATCCTGCATAAATTTTATGCACAGGATTATAATCCAATCTCTTAATTAAAAAAAAACGGAGTAAAATCAAGAAAAATATTCCTTTAATAAAAAACCCTTTTTCAAGTTAAACTTCAAAGACCAGTAACTTTTTTTATACCTTTACCCCATGCAAGAACAAACACAAATTTTTGGTATTAGAGCTATCATAGAAGCTATTAATTCGGGTAAAACTATTGATAAAGTTTTTCTTCAAAAAGGTTTAAAAGGAGAGCTGTTCAGTGAGTTAGAGACTGCATTAAGAAAAAACAGTATTAACTCGTCTTACGTTCCTGTTGAAAAACTTAACAGATTAACTCGAAGTAACCACCAAGGTGCTGTTGCTCAAATATCGCCTATCGCTTTTCATGATATGGAAACATTAGTTACAAGTGTTATTGAATCTGGGAAGACTCCACTGTTTTTACTACTCGACCAATTAAGCGATGTGCGAAATTTTGGTGCTATTATTAGAACTGCAGAATGTACTGGTGTTGACGGTATTATTATACAAAAAAGAGGTGGTGCTCCTGTAAATGGTGATACTATCAAAACAAGTGCAGGTGCCGTTTTTAAAATTCCTATTTGTAAAGTAGACCACATTAAAGACGCTGTATTTTTCATGCAAGCATCAGATATAAAAGTGATTGCTGCTACCGAAAAAACGGATAATACTTTATATGATGTTTCTTTTAAAGAACCTTGTGCTATTATTATGGGATCTGAAGACAGAGGCATAAACCCATCTACATTAAAAGTTGTGGACGCCAAAGCAAAATTACCTTTATTGGGTGAGATAGAATCTTTGAATGTGTCTGTTGCCTGTGGTGCTTTTTTGTATGAAGCTGTGAGACAACGCCGTTAATCTTTATTTTCTTTGTATGTATAATTTATAGTAGGTGGCTCCGCTTCTATTTCTGGTTCTAAAGATTCTATAAAATTTCCATCTGCATCAAAATGTTTTAAAAACGGATCATCATCTTCATTATAATTTTCTTGTTCCCAAGCATATTTTTTGGGTTTTGCTATTTGTTTTTTAAAAAATAAAGCGAATAAAAACCCCGTTATTAAACCCGATAAATGTCCTTCCCATGAAATACCTTCTTTAACAGGCATAGTATACCAAATCATACTTCCATAGAGAAAAACAACTAAAAGGGATAAGGCTATTAAGCGGTAATACTTCGCAAAAACACCTTTAAAAAAAGTAAAACTTACTAATACATAAATGAGTCCGCTTGCTCCAATATGATAGGACGGGCGTCCAATACACCAAGTTAAAAACCCTGAAAATAAAATCCCTAAAAAAACAACTTTCCAAGCTATAGGCTTGTAGAAATAAAACAATGCCATTGATAATACAAACAAAGGAATGGTATTATGGTATATGTGTTTTATATCGCCATGTATAAACGGACTTAAAACAATACCTCGTAATCCTTTTATAGTTTGAGGATACACGCCGTACTTACTAAAATTGAAACCAAAACGTACCTCAAACCAAAACACCAACCAAATAATAAGCACAAAAAAAATAGGATAAGCCACTACTCCTGTTGAAAATTTAAAATGTTCTTGGTTTTTCATTAGCTTAAATATAGCAAATAGTTAACCAACTTGGTGTTTGGTGCTAAAATGGCAGATATAATTGTCCAAAGGATTATGCATTGGGAAACATGCCCAAATTAAAATAAAACATAACTTTATATATCCAAATTCTTTTAAAAGATTCCTGTTTTCACAGGAATAAAAACTTTAATTTTACATTATGAATGTGAATGAACCTTTAGCGGAACGATTAAGACCGAAAACTTTAGAAGACTATATAAGTCAAACACACCTAGTTGGAAAAACCGGTACGCTAACGCAACATATAAAACAAGGACTCATTCCGTCTATGATTTTTTGGGGACCACCAGGCATTGGTAAAACCACGCTTGCCAATATTATTGCAACTGAATCTGGCAGACCTTTTTATACCCTTAGTGCTATAAATTCTGGAGTTAAGGATATTCGTGATGTTATTGAAAAAGCAAAACAAAGTGGTGGTTTGTTTACAACCAAAAACCCCATTTTATTTATTGATGAAATACATAGGTTTAGTAAATCGCAACAAGACTCGTTATTACAAGCTGTAGAGAAAGGTTGGGTAACTTTAATTGGAGCGACTACCGAAAACCCGAGTTTTGAGGTCATTCCCGCACTACTTTCTCGCTGTCAAGTTTACATTTTAAATGCATTTGACAAAACCGATTTAGAGACCCTTTTAAAGCGGGCAATAGAAAAAGATGAATACTTAGCTAAAAAAGATATAAAACTTAAAGAAACCAATGCACTTATAAGGCTTTCGGGAGGTGATGCTAGAAAACTTTTAAATATTTTTGAGTTGATTGTAAACTCTGAAAATTCAGATACGGTTATTATTACAGATGATAGTGTATTACAAAAAATTCAAAATAATACGGTGCGTTACGATAAAACAGGCGAACAGCATTATGATATTATTTCGGCATTTATAAAATCTATTCGTGGCAGCGATCCTAATGCTGCGGTTTATTGGTTAGCACGTATGATTGAAGGTGGCGAAGATGTTAAATTTATTGCCAGACGTTTACTTATTTCAGCTAGCGAAGATATTGGAAATGCCAACCCAACGGCTTTGGTAATTGCCAACAACACATTTCAAGCCGTTTCTACAATCGGCTATCCAGAATCTAGGATTATATTAAGTCAGTGCGCTACGTATTTAGCTTGTTCTCCTAAAAGCAATGCGGCTTATGTGGCTATTGGCAATGCGCAACAATTGGTGAAACAAACGGGCGATTTATCAGTGCCATTAGGCATTAGAAATGCACCAACAAAATTAATGAAAGAGCTTGGATATGGTGATGATTACAAATACGCTCACAACTACGAAGGCAACTTTGCCAATCAAGAATTTTTACCAGACGCCATTAAAAATACTACATTTTACGAACCTGGAAATAATGCTCGAGAAAACGCACACCGCGAATTTTTAAAACAACGTTGGAAAGATAAATACGGTTATTAATTTTTGGGCGTTACCTTTATCCTGAATTAATTTCAGGATAAAAGTCGGGCTTTCCGCTATATCTTTTTATATTGGATTCCTGCGAATGCAGCAATCCAACATAAAAAGGATGCCGCATCAATCCCTAACGCAACATCTCATTACAAAATAAGTTTTTAATTAAAATTTAATATTCAGAACTTCTTGTTTTAAAACATCATTTTCATAATATTCTAAAATCCAATCGCTACCTTTTTTAGATAAAGTGCCATTTTTACTTATAACTAAAAAAACATCCTTCATGCTAGTTTTCTTAATTTTATAAATCACTTTTGGAGAACTATCAACTAACTGAAAACCATTTTCTATTTCTTGAGCATATAAAACAGAAGTTGATGCTTTCATATCAACTTTTTCTTTTGTATTTTTTACTTCTTTTGTCTGTACTTTTACAACAGGAGCCTTTTTCACTACCTCAACAACAGTCTCTTCAACCTCAATAACCTCAGCTTTCTTTTCTTCTTTAAGTGCTTGAATTTCTTCTTTTAATTTTTTAATTTCTTTGGCAACTTCATTTTTGACCTCTGTATTTTCTGTTGCAACCATAACATCTTTTGCTTTTGGCTCGTATTTATAATTAACAGCTTCAAAAGACTTAAAAGCATTTCTAATCGCTTCTGTATAAGCCTTATTATATTCCTTCTCTCTACTTTCTCCTAGTTGCGATGTAAATACTACTTGGTCGTTACACCCTTTTAGGGTTATTAATAATTTCGTTTTAAAAAGCCCAGCATCTTTTGTAACATTAGATCGTAGTGCTAAACATCTATTTCGCACTAAATCTTCTGGGTATTCATCACCTTCCATTAAAGTTTCGAACCCATATTTATTAAATAAGAATTGAGTTAATGCATTTAATTGGTATTGATTACTCTCTTTTAAAAAATCATATTTTGTTGGAACAATTACATATTTGTAGTCGTTTAAATTAGCTTGAGAAAATACACTTGTTACAATTAAACACGCAACAAGTAACGAGAAAAACTTAGTCTTCATTTTTATTAAATATATTGTTAAAACTTAAATGTAAATATACGGTTTGTGTATGTTAAATTATAAAATCATCCAATTTAAACTAGATAATTAACTTTTATTTTAGATTTATAAATACTTTTTCAAATCTAAAAGTGTATTAATTTGTTTCAAATTATTATCTATAGTCACATTATTAACATCAAAAAAAATAGCATCCATTCCTATTTCTAAAGCACCTAAAATATCGGCTTCATAATTATCGCCTATCATAACGCTTTTACTAACATCAGTATTTGCTAATTCTAATGCATAATTAAATATTTTAGGGTTTGGTTTTTTAACGCCAACCATTTCTGAATTTGTAACCGTTTTAAAATAATGGTGAATATTAGATTTCGTTAATTTACCATGTTGCACGTCTTCAAAGCCATTAGTAATAATATGAAGATTATAGGTTACATTAAGATACTCTAGGATTTCAAAAGTATGATCAAACAAATGATTATAACTTGTTAAGTGTGTTATATAATCATCTGATAATTTATAAATTAAAGACGATTCAATTTGAATATCGATTGCTAAAAAAGCATCATTCAACCTTCCAAAACGTAAAGCTTCTTTCTCTATTTTTTCTTCTCTATAAAGCTTCCAATATTGTAAATTTATAGGTTCATAATGCGATAAAAAATGGTGTAAATCAACGTCTATATTATTTATTTCAAATATCTTATTAAATGTTAAGGCGGAGTTTTTATCAAAATCCCAAAGAGTGTGATCTAAATCGAAAAACACATCGGTAATACCATTAAGCTTCATCATTTGCAGAATCTAAAATTATATTAAACAACTCTTTAAAACCGCTCCATCTTTGGTCATCGCTAAACGTATAATTATGAAATACAGGAACAAACTCACCATTAACTTGTTTTACTTCATTAATAACTTCATTTAAAACTTTCTTTTTATCTAGTAACGATTTTGTTTTTAACAAGGCATAATCCATAAGATGATAAGGACAAATTTTTAAAGGTGTTTGTATTTCATAATCTAAATCGTAAAACAAAAAAGGCGTGCACGACCCTGCCCTAAAACCAATTTCATTTACGTAACCCATAGTATAGTCTTCTCTAATTTCTAATTCTATATAGTTTCTATAAGACTCAGGTAAATTAAGCTTAGAAAACGACTGTCTGCAAGCTTTTAGCGGATTGTTAATAATCTCTTCTATCCTAATTTTTTCCTTTTTCAAAATAGACGCATCATCAATAGCGAAAAACGACGTTTTTAAGCCTACTTTACTATAATCTGCTACATGCTTTATAAGTGATACAAACCCTTTTTTATTAGCATTTATCCCTTTATCATAAGTAGAATAATCGCCAATCATGAAGAAAAACAAAAACTTGAATTTTGATTGTTTTTGCCTGTTAATTACATATTTAAAAGTATCAAATGGGTCATGCTTAAAACCAAGAATCACCATAAATCTATAATACAAACTTTTAAACCTAAAACTAAATAAATCTTTTATAGTACCTCCCAAAGTTCTCATGATTCCTTTTAATTTATAGGTATAAGCACTAGGCACATCTATAATAGGTTTTATACGATATGATTTTTCAGGATACTGAAATTCTGGAAATTGATTTTGTAAAGCAGCTTTAAACTTATAAGCCCAAATATCTACTACGGGTTGATGTAAAAAATTGTTTTTATAAGCAATACTTTCTGAAGCAGTAAACCTACCATATTCATCTTTTACATGTGGTAAATATTCTTCGTAACGCGATAGTAAATAAAAGGAAGCTGAAAAAATATCAAACGGAATGGAACTCTTTTCACCTATGTAAAAAAAACATTTGGTTGTACCCCAGTCGTGTATATTAATTTCAACATCACTTAACCCCTGCTCAAATAAAATATCATGACTTTTAACAAAAAATTCATTACCTAACTGCTGTTTTGTATAAGACATCTTTAAACTATCGTGAGCAATAAAGTCTTCAATTTTAGTTGTAAAAGACACTTGTATACCTAAAACTCTAGTACAAATATGTTTAAAAACATATTTTACGCGTGGTGTTATTTTATGTGTATAAACTAAAAGCATAGCCCCTCTCTGTCCTTTGGACATCTCTCCCAAAGGGAGAGAATATCGTTAATCAATTCATAATATTCCTTCATCAGCAAAACTAAAGTATGCATTTTCTGTTATAATAAGGTGGTCTAATACTTTTATATCTAAACTTTCTGCAGCTATTTTTAATTTAGATGTAATATGCTTATCGGCTTCACTCGGTTTCAAAGCCCCTGACGGATGATTATGCGCTAAAATTAATCCTGTAGCACCAACTTCTAACGAACTTTTAATAACCAAACGCACATCTACCAATGTACCTGTAATACCACCTTTACTTAACTGATTTTTTTGAATTACCTTGTTCGAATTATTTAAATAGATAACCCAAAACTCTTCATGCTGCAAGTCGCCAATAACAGGTTGCATAAGTTCGAAAACCGAATTACTAGACGTTATTTTCTTTTTCTCTAAAGCCTGTTCGCCTCTTCTACGTCTTCCTAATTCTAAAGCCGCAGTAATTGTTATGGCTTTTGCTTCTCCTATACCTTTAAACTCTGTAAGTTGTTTAACAGACAACTTTCCTAATTCGTTTAAATTATTATCTACACTTGCTAAAATTCGTTTACACAATGCTACCGCGCTTTCTTCTCTGTTACCCGATCCTATTAAAATAGCAACCAACTCTGCATCGCTTAGCGTAGCTTTACCTTTATACAATAATTTTTCACGAGGCTGATCATCTTGGCTCCAATTCTTTATAGAAAATGATGATGGTTTTTCTTGCATTTGTTAAAGATAAATATTGTAAATTAGAGAAGCAATAAAAATTTGAATTATGAAAAAACTAACTAAAGAAGATATTAACCAAGAAGTTTTTGATTTATATGATGACTATGCCCATAACAAAATTGATAGACGTCAATTTGTTGAAAAACTTTCGCTCTATGCTGTTGGTAGTATTACGGTAGGATCCCTTTTGAGCTTTATCACTCCAAATTATGTCGATACTCTTTTGGTACAGCCAGATGATCCCAATCTAGATTCAAACTATATTACCTATTCGTCTCCCAAAGGTGGTGGTACCATTAAAGGTCTTTTATCTAAACCAAAAGATTCAACGAATAAGTTACCAGGAATTATTGTTGTTCATGAAAATCGTGGTCTAAACCCATATATTGAAGATGTTGGTAGACGTGCAGCTCTTGAAGGCTTTATTTCTCTGGCTCCAGATGCGTTATCGCCTTTAGGGGGTTATCCTGGGAATGATGATGAAGGTCGCACATTACAACGCCAGCGAGATAGAAATGAAATGCTTGAAGATTTCATTGCTGCTTATAATTACTTAAGCAATCACAAAAATTGTAATGGGAAAATAGGCGTTGTAGGATTTTGTTTTGGCGGCTGGATTGCTAATATGATGGCTGTAAAGCTGCCAACGTTAAAAGCTGCGGTTCCGTTTTATGGCGGACAACCATCAGCAGAAGATGCTGCTAAAATAAAAGCACCTCTATTGCTACAATATGCTGGATTAGACACTCGTGTAAATGCAGGTTGGACAGACTATGAAACCGTTCTTAAAGAAAACAACATTGAGCATACCGCATATTTTTACCCAGAAGTAAATCATGGGTTTCATAATAATACCACACCACGTTATGATGACAAAGCAGCTACATTAGCTTGGGATAGAACGGTAGCATTTTTTAAAGAAAAACTTAAATAAAACGATGAAAAAAATAATTTTATTAATCATTTTCATTCCGTTTTACAGTCCTATAAGTGCACAAAACAATTCTGATTTTTCTATGAATTTTAATCATGTGGCACTTTCTGTAAAAGACCTTGATGAATCGGCTAAATTTTACATGAATACTTTAAACCTTAAAGAAATTACAAATAAAACCAAGAAAGCAAGTAGAAGATGGCTATCGTTAGGTGAGGGCAAAGAATTGCATTTAATTTCAGATTATAATGGTAATGTTATAGTAAATAAGGCTGTACATATGGCATTAACAACATCTAACTTTGACTCCTTTATAAAAAAACTTCAAGCAATGCAAATTAAGTATTATGATTGGCCAGGAAACCAAAACATAATAAGTATTCGAGCTGATGGAATAAGACAGGTGTTCTTTCAGGACCCAAATGGCTATTGGATTGAGGTTAATAGTGTGGGAGAAAACTAGTATAGTATTGAAATAATAAACTACTTTATAAGTCCCTTAACAGCATCAAAATCCAGTCCGCCATAATTACCCGAACTCATTAAAAGCAACGCTTTATTATCAAAATTCTGCGAGAATAAAAATGCTTTAAAATCGTCTGGGTTAGTATAAATAATTAAATCATCACGCTGAAAAGCATTCGCAATCTGCTCATGTGTGACTTCTTTAAGTTTTTTAATTTCTACCGCATTTGGCGAATAGAATACCACAGCAACATCGGCAGCATCTAAAGCTCCTTTATATTCTTTTAAAAACTCCGCATTTAAACTACTATACGTATGCAATTCTAAACACGCCACTAAAATTCTATTTTCGTATTGCTCTTTCACAGCTTTTGTAGTAGCTTCTACTTTACTTGGTGAGTGTGCAAAATCTTTATAAACCACACTGTTTTTGCTTTCAGCTATTTTTTCTAAACGCTTGCTTGCACCTTTAAACGTGGCAATGGCTTCGTAGAAATCATCTTCATCAACACCCATGTGCTGGCAAATCCACTTGGCTCCTGCTAAATTGTTCAAGTTATGTTTTCCAAAAACTTCAATGGGTAATACTCCTTCTGGAGTTTCTAAAAGTGTTTCGCCATTTTCAACGGTATATTCCGGGGTATGATAAGGCAGTTTTCTAATGGTATTTTGAGACGCTTCAACAACGCGCTTAACTTCTAGATCTTCTTCATTATAATTAATACTACCACCACTTACAATGGAATCTACAAAGATGCTAAACTGCTCAACATAATTCTCGTAGGTTGGAAACACATTGATATGATCCCAAGCGATACCACTCAACAAAGCTATATTAGGTTTGTATAAATGAAATTTTGGGCGCATATCTATAGGGGAACTTAAATACTCATCCCCTTCTAAAACCATGAAATCGTTATCTTCGGTAAGTTTTACCATCACATCAAAACCTTCTAATTGTGCGCCTACCATATAATCGACATCGCGATCATGATAATGCATCACGTGTAAAATCATAGAAGTTATAGTTGTCTTACCGTGGCTACCACCAATAACCACTCGCGTTTTGTGTTTAGCTTGTTCGTACAAAAACTCTGGGTAACTATAAATTTTAAGCCCTAATTCTTGGGCTTTTAAAAGCTCAGGATTATCAGCTTTTGCATGCATACCTAAAACTATAGCGTCTAAATTTTGAGTGATCTTCTCTGGATACCAACCAAAAGCTTCTGGCAACAGTCCTTTAGTATCTAATCTAGATTTTGAAGGTTCAAAAATAGTATCATCGCTTCCTGTTACTTGGTATCCTTTATTGTGTAATGCTATGGCTAAATTATGCATGGCAGAACCTCCAATAGCTATAAAATGTACGTTCATGTGTTTGTTTTGAATTCTAAAATGTCACTTCAAATAATTCCTAAATACCCAAAATTATATCGTGAAGTAAATATATGAATTGATTGGTTTTTGCCACTAAAGACAGCTATTAATTTTTAATATTAAATTTTATAACTGCTTTTTTTCTAAAGCTTGTATTTGTTCTAGCAAATCTTTGTCTTGATGCTGTTCATAAGCTGCATAAAGATTCGAAATAGCTTTTTCATGTTGATTTTGCGAAATATAAAAACGTGTTAGCTTATCATAACAAATTAACGATCCGCCTTCTTCAATAGCTTGCTTATAATATTTTTCGGCTAACTCAAGTTCATTATCATACTCATAAATATATCCTTTTGCCAAATAGCCATCAACTTTTGAGAGGTTTTCTAATTCTTGTGCATAATGCAAGGATTTACTTTTACTACCTCCAAAAACTCCTGGTAATTGCATATACAATTCTACTAAAGCCCAGCGGGTTTCGAGATGGCTAGGATCTAATTGGGCTGCTTTAATAAATGAGGCTTTCACATCACCAATAAACCCTATAGCCTTAAATTTATTTTGCAATGCTTTCATACCTAAAACACCACCATATTTGTAATGATAATTAGCATTACCAGGGTTCGCTTTTACTAACTTCTCATAAGTCCCAATAGCATCGTCCCACTTTTTTTGATGACCATAAGTATCTCCTAAAAGTTCAATAGCGTTTAGACTACTTGGGTTTTCAATAAGATATTGACTAATTAAAACTTCGGCTTTTTCAAATTGTTTATTCTCAAATAATTCTTCTA
The DNA here is from genome assembly GCA_031826515.1 of Flavobacteriaceae bacterium HL-DH10. Lineage (NCBI taxonomy): Bacteria > Pseudomonadati > Bacteroidota > Flavobacteriia > Flavobacteriales > Flavobacteriaceae > Thalassobellus > Thalassobellus suaedae. The sequence goes on from CP134536.1 coordinate 888,025, forward strand.
CGGTATCAAGACTTGTTTGACTAAAAACCAATACAGGACAAAGAAATAAGAATAATAGTTTTTTCATAATATGGAATCGATAGCACAAAAATAAGCTTTCATTAATAAACTTAAAAATTAACAATAATACTGTATAACAGTTGCTATCTATTTTAGATATAAAAATCCTACCTTCACTCAACCAAACAATCACTTTACTCATTGGTGCTTTTTTGGTATAACTTTTGAAAGTAAATTAGACACAAACTTTTAATGATGAAACACACACTATCTATATTAATGATAATCCTTTTTGCTAATTTATCTAATGCGCAAACCAATGATTATAAAAACCTCTGGAGTAAAGTTGACACTTTTGAAATGCAAGGTTTACCAAAATCGGCTTTAAAAATTGTTGAAACCATTAAAAAGCAAGCCACAAAAGACAAAAACAAACCACAGCTTATAAAAACTATGCTTTTTAAAAGCAAGTTTGCATTGATTTTAGAAGAAAATGCACAATTAAAAATTATAAATGACTTTAAAACTGAAATAGAAAAAAGTACATTTCCAACAAAAAATATTTTAGAAAGTTTACTTGCTAATTTATACTGGCAATATTTTAAACAAAATAGGTGGCAATTTTACAATAGAACTAAAACATCTGAAAAAGTTGATACTACAGATTTTAGAACTTGGGATTTACAAACGCTTTTTAACGAAATTCATATCCATTTTCAAAGCTCGTTACAAAACGGATTGATGCTTCAATCTGAAGCTTTAAACACTTACGAAGCTATATTAAAACTTCAAAAAGAATCTCAAGTTTACAGACCCACGTTGTTCGATTTTCTAAATCATAATGCTTTAGAATTTTACAAAACGAATGAATCAAACATAACCAAACCTGCTTATAAGTTTGAAATTAATAATCCTGATTTTTTATGTGATTCTGAGGTTTTTTCAACTTTAACCATCACATCTAAAGATTCAACTTCGTTGCAGCTGAATGCTATAAAAATTTATCAGAATTTAATTCAGTTTCATTTAAAAGATAAATCACCTTTAGCCTTAGCTGATGTTAACATAGAACGCCTAAAATTCATAAACCAAAACGCTACTTTCAATGATAAAGAAGCTCTTTTATTAGCAACATTAGAAACTGAAAGTAACCAAATAAAACCTCATGAAGCAACTGCTTTATATGATTTTGAAATGGCCTCCATTTACGTTAAACAAAGTATAAAATACAAACCTAATAATGAAACCAATCGTTGGAAAGCTAAAGAAGCTATAGAAATTTGTAATAACATTATTTCTAAATTCCCTAAAAGTAAAGGCGCTGAAAAATGTAAAATTTTAAAACAACAAATTGAGTTACAAACGCTTCAAATTACCACTGAAAATTTCCTTCCCATCCAAAAAAACGCACGTCTGCTTGTACGTTATAAAAACATAGACCAACTTCAATTTAAAATTTTTAAAATTAGCAGAAAGCAATTAGAAAAACTAAATAAAACATACAGAAAAGACGAGCAGTTAAAGTTTATTGAAAAGCTAAATGTAACAAGTGATTGGAATAGTATTTTACGAAACGAAAATGATTATCAAACGCATACCACAGAAATTTTAGTTCCAAAACTAAACAACGGTACGTATTTAATTTTTGCGAATTTAAAAAGCAATAGTGAAACCTTTGCTTTTAGTACCATACAAGTTACCAATTTAGGATTGGTTGAAACCGATAGCGAAAATTACAAAACGTTTCAAGTTATTGATAGAATTAACGGCAAACCAATTGTTGACGCTAAAGTTGAACTTAGTTTTCAAGAGAATAATAGTCAAAACATACTAACTGAAAATCATACAACAGACACAAAAGGACTCATAACTATTAAAAAGGATAACGACCGCTATAGAAACATTACGGCAAAGGTTAACTACGAAAACGACTTAGCTTATTTTGGAGATTACTATGTTAACCGAAAATACAAAAAGAAAAAAGAAAAAACTATTTATAAATCGTTCTTATTTACAGATAGAAGCATTTACAGACCAGGGCAAACAGTTTATTTTAAAGGTATTGCTATGAAAACTGAAAATAGCAAATCTGAAATAATTCCAGACGAATCAGTTTTTGCCACATTATACGATACAAACGGTCAACAAATTTCAGACTTAAATTTTGACACCAACGAATTTGGTTCATTCTCAGGAGAATTCATACTACCTAACGGAGGTCTTACAGGACAATATTACATTGAAATCTCCTCTGTCTTTTTACCGATTAAAGAAAACTATTACTTCTCAGTAGAAGAATATAAACGTCCAAAATTTGAAACTAAATTTACTCCTGTAACCGAAACCTATAAAGTTAACGATTCAGTAACCATAAAAGGTCATGCATTGGCTTATGCTGGCAGTAACATTACTGATGCCAAAGTGGTATATCGTGTACACCGAAAGGTAGAATACCCACGTTGGTATTATTGGTACCGACCAAGATTTAACAGCGAGTCTCAAGAAATAACACATGGAGAAACTATTACAGATGAAGAAGGCACATTTGAAATTATTTTTAAAGCGCAACCAGACCAAAGCGTAGATAAAACTAGTTTGCCAATTTTTAAATATGAAATCACTGCCGATGTTACCGATTTAAATGGCGAAACACGAAGTGCTACAACCCTAGTTAATGTTGGATATCATGCCTTAATAGCCAATATGTCAATTGCAAATCTTTTAGATAAAACTAAAAAGACACATGCCATTAATATTAATACCAAAAATTTAAATGGCGAGTTTGTTCCAGCAAATGGCGTTATTAAAATTTATAAACTAAAAGCACCAAATAGTGTTTTAAGACCGCGACCTTGGGCAGCTCCAGATTATCAAGACATTTCTGAAGAAACTTTTAAAAACCTATTTCCGCATGATGCATATCATAATGAGCATAATTCTAACCATTGGGAAAAAGGCGATTTAGTTTTTAATAAATTATTTAATACCAATAAATCAAAAACCTTAAAATTAGGCAACATTAAAAAATGGGAATCAGGTCAGTACATTATTACTCTAGAAAGCAAAGACAGGTTTGGACAAATTGTAAAAGACGAGATTAAAACAACACTTTATAGCGATACGGATAAAACTTTGGCAGACCATCAGCTATTTAGTATTACAAGTAATAAGTCTAGTTATAACACAGGCGATACAGCTATTATAACGTTGGCTTCGGCGGCCTATAATTTAAACGTAACCGTTTCTATTGAGAAGAAAAACAAGGTTACACAAACACAGATTATTCATTTAAACAACAATAAAAACACTATCAGCATTCCTATAACAAATGAAGACGTTGGTGGCTTTTCGATACAGTATAGTTTTGCTGCTTTTAATAGTTTTGAATCTGCTAACTTAAATATTTCTGTACCGTATTCTAAAACTGATTTAGATATTGAAACCATCACCTTTAGAGATAAATTACAACCAGGTACTGATGAAACGTGGAGTTTTAAAATTAAAGGTCCACAAGGTGATAAAGTAAGTGCCGAGTTATTAGCAAGTATGTACGATGCATCATTAGATCAATTCAAACCCCATACTTGGAATTTTAATCCCATTAATAATCCGACGTTTTATTCATATAATCAAGGTAATGCGAGACAGAGTTTTGGGATACGTAATTTCAGGGTTTATAACACAAGACGAAGTCTTTATTATCCACAACAATATTACGACCAATTCAATTGGTTTGGATTAGACTTAAGAGGATCGAAAAGATATAGTATTACATCTGCTTTACGAGGAAGAGTTGCTGGAGTTCAAATTGTGGAAGATGAGATGGAAGTAGAAGAAATTACGATGTTTAATTCTGAATCTGATTTAGATGAAGTTGTAACTGTTGGTTATGGTACCCAAAAGAAAAATGACTTAGTTGGCAATAGTATAAAGGATAGGACTTCAATAAGTTTGAATGAACAACCAAACTTCGACAACATAAAAATCCGTAAAAACCTTCAAGAAACAGCCTTTTTCTTTCCTCAGTTAAAAACAGATCAAGCAGGTAACATAAGTTTTAGCTTCACCACTCCCGAGGCTCTAACCCAATGGAAATTGCAATTATTAGCACATACCAAAACATTAGAAAGTACGACTAAAACATTAACAACAGTAACTCAAAAAGAATTGATGGTGATACCAAACGCACCACGTTTTTTACGCGAAGGCGATTATATTACTATCAGTTCTAAAATTGCAAACCTAACAGAAAAAGAACTTTCTGGAGAAGTCATTTTAATATTAACAGATGCCATTTCTGGGAAAGATATTTCCAGTAAACTTTTCCATAAACAAGCTAATTCTCCCCTTTCGGAAGAGCCAGAGAAGGCTTTTACCGCTCTTGCAAAAGGCAATATACAAGTATCATGGAATTTGTCGATTCCTGAAGATATACAAGCAGTGCAATATAAAATAATAGCTAAATCAGGAACCTTTAGTGATGGTGAACAAAATGTATTGCCTGTTTTATCAAACAGAATATTGGTTACTGAAACGTTGCCCATGTGGATTCGCTCTAATGAAACAAAAACATTCACTTTGGATAAGTTAAAAAATACTTCGAATGCGCTCAGTACAAGCTCCTCAACAACACTCAAAAACCACAAACTGACTTTGGAAATGACTTCCAATCCTGCATGGTATGCAGTACAGGCGCTTCCTTATTTAATGGAATATCCTTACGAGTGTAACGAACAAACGTTTAGTAAATATTATGCCAATGCATTAGCAAGTCATATTGCAAATTCAAACCCTAGAATTCAAGACGTATTTAATCAATGGAAGTCTCAGGATGTACTTATTTCTAATCTTGAAAAAAATGAAGAGCTTAAGTCTATTTTAATTCAAGAAACACCTTGGCTACGTGATGCACAAAGTGAAACCGAACAGAAAAAACGTATCGCATTATTATTTGATTTAAATAAAATGAATAGTGAATTACAATCGGCAATGCGTAAATTAGAAAATAACCAAATGACCTCAGGAGGTTGGGCTTGGTTTAATGGCGGACGAGAAAACCGATACATTACCCAACATATTATTACTGGTTTTGGTCATTTAAACAAGTTAAGCGTCACCCTGAGCGCAGTCGAAGGGTCTAAAATGACAGAAAAAGCTATCGAATATTTAGATGCTCAATTTATAAAAGAATACAAAGACATTAGAAAATATGATGTAAAAACAGATTTATCTAAAGACCATTTAAGTTACACCCAATTACATTATTTATACATGCGAAGTTTTTATTCGGAAATAAAAAAATCGAAAGAAGTTGAAACTGTAATGGCATATTATCAAACTCAAATTCAGAAATACTGGTTAAATCGCTCTTTATATTCAAAAGGATTAATGGCTTTAGTATCGCATAGAAATAAGGATTCTAAAACAGCTTCTGAAATATTAAAGTCTTTAAAAGAAACGAGTATTACTTCAGAAGAGTTAGGCATGTATTGGAAATCAAATACCAATTCATGGTACTGGTATCAAGCGCCTATAGAAACACAATCTCTTTTAATTGAGGCTTTTTCTGAAATTGAAAACGAAACAGAAATCATTGATAATTTAAAAGTATGGCTTCTTAAAAATAAGCAAACAAACCGTTGGAAAACCACCAAAGCAACTACCGAAGCGGTGTATGCCTTATTACTTCAAGGTAGCGATTGGTTAAGTGTAACGGATATGGTTGATGTGGTTATTGGCGGACAACACATTGAACCGTCAAAACTTGAAAATGAAAAAATTGAATCAGGCACAGGTTATTATAAAACGGTATGGAATTCTCAAGAAATTAAACCAAAAATGGCAAACGTTACTCTAACTAAAAAAGGCAAAGGAATTGCTTGGGGAAGTTTAAACTGGCAATATTTTGAAGATTTAGATAAGATCACAACTGCTGAAACACCTCTAAAATTGAGCAAAAAACTATTCCTTAAAACGAATACAGATTTAGGTGAGGAAATTTCAGAAATCACAGAAAAAACACATTTAAAAGTAGGCGACTTGGTTCGCGTTAGAATAGAATTACGAAGCGACCGTGCTATGGAGTTTGTTCATATGAAAGATATGAGAGCTTCTGGCTTAGAACCTATAAATGTTTTATCGGAATATAAATGGCAAGATGGTTTGGGATATTATGAAGCGACAAAAGATGCCTCAACAAACTTCTTTTTTGATTATTTACCAAAAGGGGTTTATGTTTTTGAATACGATTTACGTGTAAATAATGCAGGTCATATGAGTAATGGCATAACAACTATACAAAGTATGTATGCGCCAGAATTTAGCAGTCACAGCAAAGGCGAAAGAATTAATATAGAGAGATTTTAACATTAAGCTAACGTTACTCTTTTAAAACTTAACATTACTTATTATTCTTCATAGTTAAAAGGTGGTCTACAAATACCTCCTTTTTATATATTAGTGTTTCGTTTAAAATCTTAACTTTACAGGAACTAAATAGTTGTTAGATTGATAAAATCATTGCCCCAAAATAATTCTACTTACAATAACCTTAATACAATTATTTTACTTCTTATTGTATTATTAGTAATGTCTTGTGGCACTAAAAAAAGCAGCGTTCAAGAAGGAGCTATAGAAGAAATAAATCCGAAGCTTCTATTTTTAAACTATACTATTTCAAAAGATAAAAGCGATAAAAAATCAATCCAGTTTATTAATAAAATAATAGCTGATGGCAAAGCAAAATCTAACAGTAACAAATACTTTAATACAGGAAAAGTAGGCGATTTAAAATGTGCTCAATTAGATAAAGATTCTACAGAAATTAATCATGTTATAATCAAAAATCCTTTGCTTAAAACTATTGAATCTCTAAACGACTCGCTAATCTTTGAAAACAAAAATATCATTCTAAACAAAGCGCCTATTTCATTAAGACTACAATTAAATAGTAAAACAAAATTGATTGTTATTAGCGAAATAATAGATACTCTACAAAACAGCTCCCCTTTAATTACCACAAAGCTTGATTAACTATGAAGTATATTTTTTTAATAGTTTTCCTAATTAGTTTTCAACATGTTTCTGCTCAAATTTTTGACATTGAACCTATTAAAATTTCTGGCGATGATAAAAGAATAAACCTCGTCATTTTAAGTGAAGGCTACCAAGAAAGTGAACTAGATAAGTTTATAACTGATGCTACTAATTTTACAAATAAAGTATTTAACGAATCTCCTTTTAAAGAATATGCAAACTATTTTAATGTGTATGCCATAAAGGTACCTTCTGACGAAAGTGGAGCAGATCATCCAGGAACTGCTACAAACGTTACCGAGCCTTATAACAATTTAGCTACAACTTATGCAGACACTTATTTTAATGCTACTTATGATTCTTTTGGAACACATTGGCTACTCTATTATGAAATAGATGGTAATAGTGCAAATAATACTAAAGCCAAAATAAATACTCTTTTAGCTACTAATTTCCCTTCTTACGACCAAGCTTTAATTTTAGTAAATTCATCTGAATACGGTGGAAGTGGAGGCGATTTCCCAATGGCTTATACCGGGTATTGGGGAACTAATGTTATCATGCACGAAATTGGTCATTCCTTATTTAATTTAAAAGATGAATATTACCCTGGCGATATTTTAGCTGCTGAAGCTATTAATATGACAAAAGAAACCGATCCAAATTTAGTAAGATGGAAAAACTGGCTAAACTATAATAATGTTGGAATATACCAATATACGTGTTCTACTGGTAGTTGTAATGAATGGTACAAACCTCATCAAAATTGTATTATGGAAAGTATAGACAAACCTTTCTGTTCTGTTTGTAAAGAAGGAATTATTGAAAAAATACATGAATTAGTATCGCCTATTGATACTTTCACACCAACTTCTAACACACTTGACAATTCTAGTTTCCCTATTAATTTTCATTTAGAATTAATAGAACCAAATCCGAATACATTAAAACGTAATTGGACTTTAAACACCCTAGATTTTGCAACCGATGTAGATGATGTTTCTGTTTTAGAAACAGATTTAAATTCAGGAGTAAACACATTAACAGTTGTTATTAATGACGAAACATCTTTAATAAGAGTTGACAATCATGATACATTTCATGTTTATACTGTAACGTGGACTATTGATAACACATTAGGCTTTGAAGATATTACTTCAAAAATAAATAATTATAATATCTCTATGTTTCCTAACCCATCAAATAACATCGTTAATTTTAAATTAGAAAGCACCAGTGATGCAATAATGAAAGTTGACATTATTTCTTTAGACGGAAAAATAATAAAAACCATTTCTATATCTAATTACCAAACACATCAAGTAGATGTTAGTAATTTAAGTCAAGGTATCTATTTGACTAATTTCTATACTAATAATACTTTTATTGCTAGTAAAAAACTGGTTAAGAAATAATCTACTTTTTAGGAGGATACTTTACTAATACTTTTTCAACAATAGCATTTAAACGTGCTTCTCGATTTTCTGGTGTAGCGTTTGTGTTAAAACTTGATTCACTTATTGCTTGCCAAAACAACTGTTTTTTATTTTCGTCTACAAAATCGATAGAGATTTGACGATTTATATTTGCCTGACCAATAGGTAATCCTATAGAAATTCCACCACCTACATTACGTCCACCACCACCTACTCCAATACCCACAGTTTCTCGTTGTACCCCTTGATATTCAGTGCTTTTTATATCAATAAAAAAATCTGGTGTATCAGACAAAGAAAACCCTTTCTCTTTCATTTTTAGGTCTAAGGCATCTAAAAGACGATTCGTATCAAACTCACTTAATCCCGTTTTCATATCACTATAATAATTATAGGTTTGATACTTGGAAAAGTCAGTTCCTCTATCATAATCATATGCCACATAAATTGGAGCGCAAGAAACGACTAACAGAAATAAAATAATCGTTTTAATAAATTTCATAATCTATTTTTTTATAAAATTAATCAAAAATTATTTCAATAATATGATTCTATACTAGAATTGCATTAGGCGCTGAAGCGGTTGTTTGAGCTCCTAGAAGAAAGTCTCCTTGTAGCAATACACTAATCATTCAACATTTTCCACAACGTGTCTTTTAACTCAGTAATTCCTTGTTGAGCAACCGACGAAATAAATAAGTATGGTATAGGCAATTCGTTATCAAGTTCTACTTTAAGCTCTGCTTTTAACTCATCATCCAACATATCGGATTTAGAAATCGCTATAATACGATCTTTATCCAACATTTCTGGGTTGTAACGACGAAGCTCATCTAATAGAATATCGTATTGTTTTTTAATATCTTCAGCATCGGCAGGAATTAAAAATAATAATATAGAGTTACGCTCAATATGACGTAAAAAATAATGCCCAAGACCTTTTCCCTCTGCTGCTCCTTCTATAATTCCAGGAATATCTGCCATCACAAAAGTTTTAAAATCGCGATATTCTACAATACCTAAATTAGGTTTTAGGGTTGTAAACTCGTAATCGGCAATCTTTGGCTTTGCAGATGTAACAACCGATAAAAGCGTTGATTTTCCAGCATTTGGAAATCCAACTAAACCAACATCAGCAAGTACTTTTAATTCTAAAGTAATATGTCGCTCTTCTAGCGGCATACCAGGTTGTGCATAACGCGGTGTTTGGTTCGTTGACGATCTAAAATGCCAATTTCCTAAACCACCTTTTCCACCTTGAGCTATAATTCTTTCTTCATCATGCTCGGTAATTTCAAAAATAATTTCGTTGGTTTCAGTATCTCGTACAACAGTTCCCAATGGCACATCTACATACATATCTTCACCATCGGCACCAAAGCTTCTGCTTTTACTACCACTACCACCATGACCTGCTCTAATATGCTTTTTAAACTTTAAATGAAGAAGTGTCCAAAGGTTTGAGTTTCCTTTAAGAATAACATGACCGCCACGGCCACCATCACCACCATCAGGTCCACCTTTGGTTATATACTTTTCGCGATGTAAATGCGCAGATCCTTGCCCTCCTTTACCAGAGCTTACAAACATTTTTACGTAATCTACAAAATTCCCTTCGGTCATGATTCAAGTTAAAAGTTATGAGTTAAAAGTTAAAAGTTTTCCAACTCTTACTTTTTATTTTTTCCGCGAAAGCGAAACATTTAAAATATGTAGTTCTCAAGAATTAGAAACTATATTTTTATATTTGAGATACAGTTCCTAATTTTTGAGATTTATGCTTTCCTAAAAGCCTTATAATTTGTCAATTACACTACTTAAACGTACTGTAATATCTTCAATACTACCAACACCATCAACACCATAATATTTGTCTTGAGCCGAGTAGTAATCTTTTAAAATAGCTGTTTTATTATAATATTCTGTGATTCTGTTTCTAATAATAGATTCATCGGCATCATCTGCTCTTCCGCTTGTTTTCCCTCTACCTAGTAAACGTTCTACTAAAATCTCGTCTTCAACTTCTAAAGCTATCATCGCATTTATTTGCGAATCTTTACTATCCATTAATTTACTTAAAGCGTCTGCTTGTGCATTGGTACGAGGAAAACCATCAAAAATAAAACCATTAGCATCGGTGTTTTTTTCAACCTCAGCATTTAACATATCAATGGTTACTTGGTCTGGAACCAGTTCGCCTTTATCCATATAAGATTTAGCTAACATACCTAGAGCGGTTTCGTTTTTAATGTTAAATCTAAAAACATCGCCTGTAGAAATGTGTACTAAGTTGTATTTTTCTTTTAAGAATTCTGCTTGTGTTCCTTTCCCTGCTCCTGGAGGGCCAAATAGCACTAAATTTGTCATGTGTTTTGTTTCTTTTATTTGATATACTTCAGGAATATCTCTTCCTAATCCATCATAGTCTAAGCCGTAACCAACTATAAATTTATTAGGAATTTCAATTCCAACATAATGTAGTTTAAAGTCTTTTTTATATGCTTCGGGTTTATAAAACAGCGTGGCAATTTTTAAAGATTTTACATTTTCATTTTTAAAAATTCGGTGCACTTCTGCCAATGTATTTCCCGTATCAATAATATCTTCTAAAATAACAACCGTACGACCTGTTAAATCTTGAGTAAGCCCAATTAAACGTTGAATATCTTCTGAAGACTTTACGCCTTCATAAGAAGCTAACTTTATAAAAGTAACTTCACATGGTTTTGGGTACTTTTTTACAAAATCGCTCACTACCATAAACGATCCATTTAAAATGCCAATAAATACAGGGATTTCATCTCCAATATCATTCGAGATTTCCTCTGCCATTTTAGACAATGCCTTGTCTATATCTTGTGCAGAAATAAATGGTTTAAAATATTTGTCGTGTAGCTTTATCACGGTAATTAATTTTTGAAGAGGCAAAGATAATCAATAGATTAAGGAATAACGCTTTTTTGATTTACGAATTAAGAAGTAATTTAAGATTTAAGTGTATTTTTGCATATCAATTAACAGAAAATTGTAATTATAAACAATGAATTATTTTTCTTCAAATTTTAAACTTGGTATTCTTGGTGGCGGACAATTAGGTAAAATGCTACTTTACAATACCAGAAAATTTGACATTTACACAAGTGTTCTAGAAGCTAGTAATGAAGCACCATGTAAAATTGCTTGCGATGAATTTCACTTAGGTGATTTAATGGATTACGATGCGGTTTACAATTTTGGAAAACAAGTAGATGTTTTAACTATTGAAATTGAGAACGTTAATATAAAGGCATTAGAAGCACTAGAAAAAGAAGGTGTAAAAGTATACCCTGCTTCTAAAACACTAAGAACGATTCAAAACAAAGCGACACAAAAACTATTTTATATTGATAACCACTTACCAACAGCTCCATTTTCCAGATTTGCCTATACTTCTGAAATAAAAGAAGCTATTAACCACGGTGGTTTAACCATGCCTTTTGTTTGGAAGTGTGCTCAGTTTGGGTATGATGGTACGGGTGTTAAAATTGTAAAAACAATTGATGATTTAGAAGGCTTACCTAATGTAGAATGTATTGCCGAAAACTTAGTACCTTTTAAAAATGAATTAGCAGTTATTGTGGCAAGAAATGCTTCAGGAAATGTTAAAACCTATCCTGTTGTAGAAATGGAATTTCATCCAGAAGCGAATCAAGTAGAGTATGTGATTTGTCCAGCAAGAATTCCAGAAGCTGTTGCTAAAAAAGCAGAAGAAGTGGCTTTAAAAACTTCCGAAGCTTATAATCACGTAGGGCTTTTAGCTGTTGAAATGTTTCAAACCCAAAATGATGATATTTTAATAAACGAAGTCGCTCCTAGACCACATAACTCTGGTCATCAAACTATCGAGGCTAGTTACACCTCTCAATTTGAACAACATATTCGTGCTATTTTAAATCTGCCTTTAGGAAGAACTGATAGTAAAGTTGGTGGTGTTATGGTAAATTTAGTTGGAGCCGAAGGCTATTCAGGTGATGTTGTTTATGAAAATATTGAAACTATTATGAATATGGATGGTGTTACACCACATATTTATGGTAAAAAGCAAACGCGACCGTTTAGAAAAATGGGACACGTTACTATAGTAAATGAAGATTTAGCTGAAGCTAGAAAAATAGCCGAAGCGGTAAAGAAAACGATAAAAGTAATAAGTAAATAATTATGAGTAAAGTTGGAGTTATTATGGGAAGCAAAAGCGACCTACCTGTTATGCAAGATGCTATTGACATTTTAAAGGGATTTGATATAGAAGTTGAAGTTGATATTGTTTCAGCACACAGAACTCCCGAAAAATTATTTGACTATGGTAAACATGCACACACTAGAGGTTTTTCAGTTGTTATTGCTGGTGCTGGTGGAGCTGCTCATTTACCTGGTATGATTGCTTCTTTATCGCCATTACCAGTAATTGGTGTTCCTGTAAAAAGCAGTAACTCTATTGATGGCTGGGACTCTGTGCTTTCTATTCTTCAAATGCCAGGTGGTGTTCCTGTGGCAACTGTAGCATTAAACGGCGCAAAAAATGCTGGAATTTTGGCAGCACAAATTATTGGTTCTTCTGATAAATGTGTGCTTGATAAAATTATTGCTTACAAAGAAGGTCTAAAAATTAAAGTAAACGAATCAGCTAAAAACTTATAATAAAAAAAGCCTCAAATTAAATTCGAGGCTTTTTAGCTATTAACAAAAATTCTTTTGAGTTAGTCACTCTGTATATTTTTCTGACTCAAAGATATAAAAAATTTATTATGTACGCATAGTAAACTTCTTTTTTTAACATATTTACATCTAAAATGATAAAGAAATCATTAATCACGCCTTTTAATACTAAGTATAATACAGCTCCTTTTTCTAAAATTAAAAACGAAGATTATCTTCCAACTTTTAAAGAAGCGATTAAAGAAGCTAAAGACGAAATTGCAGCTATTGTAGATAATGAAGAAGCACCTTCTTTTAAAAATACCATTGAAGCTTTAGACTTCTCAGGAGAACAATTAGATAGAATTTCCAGTATTTTCTTTAACTTGAATTCTGCCGAAACCAATGAAACTATTCAAAAAATAGCACAAGAGGTTTCACCTTTATTATCAGAGTTTAGTAATGACATTACCTTAAATTCAGATTTATTTAAACGCGTAAAAGCTGTTTATAATGCTAAAGATGAATTAGATTTAACTACCGAACAACAAACTCTACTTGATAAAAAATATAAAAGTTTTTCTAGAAACGGCGCAAATTTGCCAGAAGACAAAAAAGAAAAACTTAGGGAAGTTGACAAAAAATTAAGTCAGTTAAAATTAAAATTTGGAGAAAACGTATTAGCCGAAAACAATAAATTTGAAATGCTAATAACTAATGAAGATGATTTAGCGGGCTTGCCAGAAGGCACCATAGAAGCTGCTAAACAATTAGCTGAAAGCAAAGACAAAACAGGTTGGCTGTTTACTTTAGACTACCCAAGTTATATACCGTTTGTAACGTATGCAGATAATAGGGAACTTCGCAAAAAAATAACCCTTGCTGCAGGAAGCAAAGGCTTTCATAATAACGCCTTAGACAATCAAGAAAACGTTTTGCATATAGTAAAACTTCGTCATGAACGTGCTAACTTATTAGGCTACAAAACCCATGCACATTTTGTTTTAGAAGAACGCATGGCAGAAACGCCAGAAACTGTTCTTAATTTTTCTCATGAACTGTTAGACAAAGCAAAACCAGCTGCTGAAGACGAATTTAAAAATTTAGAAAAATTTGCTAAAGAATTAGATAATATTGACCGACTTGAAAAATGGGACGGCTCTTATTATTCAGAAAAGCTAAAACAAAAATTATTTAGTTTAGATGATGAATTACTAAAACCATATTTTAAATTAGAAAATGTCATTGATGGCGCTTTTACGATAGCCAATAAATTATTCGATTTAAACTTTGAAGAAATCAATGATATTGACAAATACCATGAAGATGTTTTAACCTACAAAGTAACCGATAATAATGGCGATTTAGTATCTATTTTTTATGCCGATTTTTTTCCTAGAGCAGGAAAAAGAAATGGTGCGTGGATGACGTCTTACAAACCTCAATACATAATAAATAACGAGAATAGCAGACCGCACGTTTCTATAGTTTGCAACTTTACAAAACCAACCAAAAGCAAACCATCGCTTTTAACTTTTAATGAAGTCACAACCTTATTTCACGAATTTGGTCATGCCTTACACGGCATGTTAGCCAACACTACCTACCCTAGCCTATCTGGAACTAGTGTGTATTGGGATTTTGTGGAATTACCTAGTCAAATTATGGAAAACTGGTGTTTTGAAAAAGAAGCTCTAGAATTGTTTGCAAAGCATTATGAAACTGGAGAAATTATCCCGATGGAATTGATTGAAAAAATAAAAAAATCGTCAACCTTTCATGAAGGCATGCAAACCTTACGCCAGTTAAGTTTCGGACTTTTAGATATGAGTTGGCATAGTGAAGATCCATCAAAAATAACAAATGTAAAAACTTTCGAATCTGAAGCTTTTAAGAACACATCACTATATCCTGAAACCAAAGAAACTTGCATGAGTACAGCCTTTTCTCATATTTTTCAAGGTGGTTATTCTTCTGGTTATTACAGTTATAAATGGGCTGAAGTTTTAGATGCCGATGCTTTCGAATATTTTAAAGTATCAGGGATTTTTAATAAAGAGGTGGCTACTAAATTTAAAGACAATGTACTTTCTCAAGGTGGTACAGAAAACCCGATGACACTTTACAAACGTTTTAGAGGACAAGAACCAAAACCTGAGGCTTTGTTGAGACGAGCTGGGTTATTGAAATAGAACCAATTCCGCTTAGTTAAATCTTAAATTAAAACTAGGCGGAAATAGAGTTTTTAAATTGCTGAGGTGTCATCAATTCCATTTTTTTAAATTGCCTGTTGAAATAACTCACATTATTAAAGCCAGATTTAAAAGCAATTTCGGACATTCTAAAATCCTTGGCTTCTTTTATTAGTTTTTTAGAAAATTTAATTTTTTCCGAATTAATATAATCAATAGGAGAAATGCCTAATGTATTTTTGAATTGCTTATGAAAGTGTGATGTACTCATATAAGCTTTTTTAGACAAAATATCTACCGTAATATCCTTATTCGTTAAATTCTCTTTAATAAATTTAATCACAGTCCCAATTCTGGTATCACTGAACATTTGATTCGGATCATTTATAATTAACGCTTTTGCTTTAGTTTGTAATAACCTAACTATTAGTTCTTGAATCATTAAATCCAGAAGCACATCCTTTGATTTATTATTGTTTGTAAACGTATAAGTTAAGCGTTCTATTAGATGGTTTACATCTATATTATTTATTAAATGAGATGCATTTTTATCTAAATCCCAATTGTTATTTTCCTTTTCAATGGTAACATTTTGATTAAATTTTTCTACGACTTCATCAATTTTAAAAGTATCAATTCCTAAAGCTAAACATTGAGTAGGACTGTCTTGAGTTGCTAGAGGAAAATCTATAACCATTTCCTTTTTAGTAGGCATTACTACCGATTCGCCAGGAAAAAAATCAAATGCCTCTAACCCATCAATATGCATAATTTTCTTTCCAGTAAGCATACTAGCTATAATTGGAAAATCGAAGATTAATGAAACTTTTTCTGCATAAGTGTGAGTTTCATAAATATTTAATTCAGCATACTCTGCACTATAAATTGTTCTATTCTCTACCAAAGTGGAAAGCTTTCTGTGACTTCTATGGTGATTTAATAACTGCCTCATAATCAATATTACAAAAAAATAATTTTAAAAGTTTGTTATGATAGATACGTTCAAAAATATGATAAATATGTTCAATATAATTAGAAAATGATAAAATAACTTTATAAAAACAAAATTTTTACTAAAAATTAAGCCAAAAAACTAAACTATTAATAATTAAATAAATTTTATATGAGTTATTCTAAACCAAAATTTAAAGAGACCTATTTCAATTTTATAAATGGAAAATTCACGCCTCCAATTGGAGGAGAGTACTTTGAAAACACATCTCCAATTGATAATAGTTTAATTGCTAAATATCCGCGTTCTCAAAAAGAAGATGTCGAATTAGCTTTAGATGCTGCTAATGTTGCAAAAGAAGCTTGGGGAAATACTTCAGCAACACAACGTGCCTCATTATTAAATAAGGTTGCTGATATTATTGAAGAAAATTTAGAAGAATTTGCTTTAGTTGAAACATGCGACAATGGAAAACCAATTCGCGAAACACTAAATGCAGATATTCCTTTAGCTATAGATCATTGGCGATATTTTGCAGCTTGTATTAGATCTGAGGAAGGTAGCGCAACTGAATTGGATGTCAACACTTTATCCATGAATATAAAAGAACCACTTGGCGTTATTGGTCAAATTATACCTTGGAATTTCCCCTTATTAATGCTGTCTTGGAAATTACCACCAGCTTTAGTAACAGGAAATTGTGTCGTTTTAAAACCTGCAGAACAAACACCATCTTCTGCCACGTTATTAATGGAGAAAATTGCAGATGTTTTTCCTCCAGGTGTTGTAAATATTGTACATGGTTTTGGTCCTGAAGCCGGCAAACCTTTAGCCTCAAGTTCTAAAGTAGATAAAGTAGCTTTTACTGGAGAAACCACAACTGGGCAATTAATTATGCAATATGCATCGAAAAATTTGAATCCTGTTACTATGGAATTAGGTGGAAAATCGCCTAACATCTTTTTTAATTCCGTTATGGATGCAGACGATGCCTATTTAGACAAAGCCATTGAAGGTGCTGTTTTATTTGCCTTTAATCAAGGTGAAGTATGTACATGTCCTTCAAGGTTACTGGTTCAAGAAGATATCTATGATGCCTTTATGGAACGTGTCATAGCTAGAACAAATGCTATAATCCAAGATAATCCATACAATATCAATACTATGGTTGGAGCCCAGGCCTCTAACGATCAATATGAAAAAATTCAGTCATATTTAAAAATAGGGAAAGAAGAAGGTGCCAAAGTGCTTGCAGGTGGAGAAGCCAACAAATTAAGCGGAAATCTGGCTAAAGGATTCTACATAAAGCCAACCATTTTGGAAGGCCATAATAAAATGCGCGTCTTTCAAGAAGAAATTTTCGGACCTGTAGTATGTGTTACTAAATTTAAAAATGAAGCTGAAGCATTAGAAATAGCAAACGACACTCTTTATGGTTTAGGCGCAGGTGTCTGGACACGGGACGCACATCAATTATATCAAATTCCAAGAGCCATAAAAGCTGGTCGTGTTTGGGTAAACTGCTATCATACCTATCCAGCCCATGCACCATTTGGAGGTTATAAAAAGTCTGGATTTGGCAGAGAAAATCATGTCATGATGCTTAATTATTATCGTCAAACCAAAAACATGTTAATCTCATATGATAAAAATAAATTAGGGTTTTTCTAATAGATTGACTATTAATTGTTAAGGCTGAATTATTAAATGATTCAGCCTTTTTTAATATATTTAAATATGAAAAGAATTGCTATCACAGAAGCAGCAGCTAATATTGTAAACCAATTAAAAAACAAACATGGTGAACTCATTTTTCATCAAAGCGGCGGATGTTGCGATGGTTCTGCTCCCATGATTTTTGCCAAAGAAGATATGTATCTAGATGACAGTGATGTGCTATTAGGAATCATAGAAGGCGTAAACTTTTATATGAATATAGATCAATTTGAATATTGGAAACACACACACTTAACAATAGATATCACAAAAGGTCGAGGCTCTAGTTTTTCTTTAGAAATACCTTTAGGTATTCGATTTATAATTCATTCAAGACTTTTAACAGATGAGGAAAATGCTGTTTTAAATCCAAAGAAAGGATGAAAAATCCAAGTTGAAAAAAGCCAAAATTCAAAGATTGAAAAACATTCATTTATTTACCTTATTTTTGACTAAATAAAAATTTCGCAACAATGCCCAAACATAAAATTAATCCAAATAAGTGGATCGATTTATATTCCGATTATCTTTACAACTACACGATTTCTCGTGTTAGTGATAGAGAGATTGCGCAAGATTTGGTTCAAGACACCTTTTTTGCAGGGCTAAAATCTATGAAAAATTTTAAAGGAGAAGCAAGTGAACGCACCTGGCTCATCTCTATTTTAAAACGAAAAATTATTGATCACTACCGAAGAATAAATTCTAACAAAGGAAAAGCAGAAGTTAGAATTACTTATAATGATGATAGTGAAAGTGAGGGTGATTGGCTAGAAGAACGCGTTGCAGATCCTTTTGACAAAACTGCAGAAGACAGTATGCAAAACGAAGAACTTGGTGATGCTATACTTCATTGCTTAAGCAAATTACCAAAAAAACAAGCTGATGTTTTTAAAATGAAAACCATTGAAGGTTTTGAAACAGAAGTAATTTGTAATGAACTAAATATTACAGCGTCTAACCTTTGGGTAATCATTCATAGAGCTAGAACAGCTATGGCCGAATGTTTAAAAGAAAACTGGTTTTAATTATGAGCAAGAAAGTTAAGGTTGTAATTCCTTGTGATGAAGCAAATCATGTTTGTGATAAAACACAATACAAAGAAGCTTCATTTTGGGAAATGATAAAACTCAATATACATTTAATTTACTGCAGAGCTTGTAGAAAATATACAAAGAACAATGCTCTACTTACTAAATCAATTACAAATTCTAAAGTTGAGTGTCTTAATAAAGACTGTAAAGAGAAAATGAAACAAAAACTTGAAAAAGCCATAAAGGAAGAAACTAATTAAATAAAAGCATCATAACAAGCCATAGAATTGGCAACCCTTCTACCCAAAGCGCACTGTAATATTTCCTTTGTTCAATTTTAGAATATACCAATAACAATAGTGTAAAAACTGTAATAATCAGTAATATTAAAATTTCACTAAGCATTATGTCGTTTTTAAAAAACTCTAAAAAGAAAAAAACTAATAATAATATTACACCTATAGCCTTAGTTTGCTTCACGCCTATTTTTTGAGGCACCGTAGAAAGCTTCAAACTATCATATCGTAAATCCCTGATTTCAAAAGGCAACATTAAAACAATTATAAAAATATAGCGCTGCACACCTGTTAATATTACGTCTGCATTTATAAAATAATCATTATTTATTAACGGAAGAAAAACAGTAACACCACTCCAAACCAATCCTATTAAATATATTTTAAGTCCACCAATACTTCTCAAATTATGTTGACTATCTAAAAACAAACGCTTTGGTAAAAAAGGAATAGCATATAAAAACGTAACAATACCAAAAACAGCAATATAAAACAATGTAATTTTATTCAGTTGAAGCCCATAATAACACATCAATAAAAAACAAAAAAAAGAAAACAACTGAATACTTTTTAACCAGTTGGTTAGGCTTCTATGATGAAATTTTGCAATCCCAAAATATTTTACAAAATTATAACCTGTTATAGTCGCATAAAATATAAAATATAATACATGTTCATCATAAGAAATATCAAATTCAATAAGCGTTAACCAGGTTAATGAATATACCGATAACGCTACATGAATACTACTATTTATATAAAAATTTAAAAGTTTCTTAAGCACTGACATTTTACAAAAATAAACAAACTGTTAATAACGTTTCCAAATGGTTAAAAACTTTCCGTTTTGCACAATAAAACGCATTAATTATTACTTATTTTTGCGATTTATATAACAAATCATAACTTAATGAACACAAACGCTTTTGCATTGCGTCATATTGGCCCTAGAGAAGAGGATAAAAACCTTATGTTACAGACTATTGGTGTCGACTCATTAGACCAATTAATATATGAAACCATACCAGATGATATTCGTTTAAAAAACGGATTAAATTTAGAAGAACCTATGACAGAGCATGAATATTTGCTCCACATACATGAACTTTCTAAAAAAAACAAAGTCTATAAAACTTACATCGGGTTAGGATATCACCCAACAATACTACCTGCAGTTATACAAAGAAATATTCTTGAAAACCCAGGATGGTACACAGCATACACACCTTACCAAGCTGAAATTGCACAAGGAAGATTAGAAGCGCTTTTAAATTTTCAAACCATGGTTATTGATTTAACAGGAATGGAAATTGCAAATGCATCACTTCTTGACGAAAGTACTGCAGCAGCAGAAGCTATGAGTTTATTATTTGCAGTTCGTGATCGTGCACAAAAAAAGACAGGCATAAATAAGTTTTTTGTTTCAGAAAACATTCTACCTCAAACATTATCGCTTCTTCAAACTAGAGCAACCCCAATTGGTATTGAGTTAGTTATTGGTAGTGAAGATAATTTTGATTTCTCTTCAGAATTCTTTGGAGCCATTTTACAATATCCAGGTAAAGATGGACAAATAACAGATATAAAAACTTTTATTAGTAAGGCTAATGATGCTCAAATAAAAGTAGCTGTAGCTGCCGATATTTTAAGCTTGGTAAAATTAGAAGCTCCCGGTAAATTTGGTGCCGATGTTGTTGTTGGAACCACCCAACGTTTTGGTATTCCAATGGGCTATGGCGGTCCTCATGCAGCCTATTTTGCTACCAAAGAAGCATATAAACGTGACTTACCTGGGCGTATTATTGGTATTACAAAAGATACTAATGGCAACAGAGCTCTCCGCATGGCTTTACAAACACGCGAGCAACATATTAAACGCGACAAAGCAACTTCAAATATATGTACCGCACAAGTTTTACTAGCTGTAATGGCTAGTATGTATGCGGTTTACCATGGAGCAAACGGTTTAAAATTTATTGCCAATAAAGTTCATAATAAAACATCTACTTTAGCCAATGCTTTAGAAAAACTAGGCTATAAACAAGTAAACACGTCTTTCTTTGATACGCTTCAGGTAAAAACAAAAGCTAAAAAAATTAAAAAGGTTGCTACAGAAAAGAAAGTAAATCTATACTATCCAGATAAAAACACAGTTACCATTTCTATTAATGAAACCACTTCAATTAGAGATATTAACTATTTAATTTCAGTTTTTGCAGAAGCCGCTAAGAAAGAAACTATTGTGTGTTCTTCTATTGAAAGCTTTAATAATATTGATGAATCGATACAAAGAACTTCGGATTTCTTAACTCTTGATGTTTTTAAAACATATCATTCTGAAACCGAATTGATGCGTTATATAAAATCGTTAGAGCGCAAAGATTTATCATTAAACCATTCTATGATTTCTTTAGGATCTTGTACCATGAAACTAAACGCTGCATCAGAAATGTTGCCTTTAAGCATTTATAAATGGGCCAATATTCATCCTTTTGTTCCTGCAAAACAAGCTAAAGGCTATTTAACTGTTTTAAAAGAATTAGAAGATCAGCTAACTGAAATCACTGGCTTTGCAGCCACTTCCTTGCAACCTAATTCGGGTGCTCAAGGAGAATTTGCTGGACTTATGGTAATAAAAGCATATCACGAATCGCGTGGCGACCACCATAGAAACATTTGCTTAATTCCATCATCTGCTCACGGTACAAACCCAGCTAGTGCTGTTATGGCTGGTATGAAAGTTATTGTTACCAAATCAACCGAAGAAGGCAATATTGATGTTGATGATTTGCGCGAAAAAGCAGAATTATACAAAGACAACTTATCGTGTTTAATGGTAACCTACCCATCCACACATGGTGTATATGAATCTGCTATTAAAGAAATCACTAAATTAATTCATGATAATGGCGGACAGGTTTATATGGATGGTGCCAATATGAATGCCCAAGTAGGACTTACCAATCCAGGCAATATCGGAGCTGATGTTTGCCACCTCAACTTACACAAAACATTTGCTATTCCTCATGGAGGTGGAGGTCCTGGTGTTGGCCCTATATGTGTAGCTAAACAATTAGTGCCATTTTTACCAGGAAATCCAGTTATTAAAACAGGTGGTAAAAAAGCAATTACAGCCATATCTGCAGCACCTTATGGATCTGCTCTTGCTTGCTTGATATCTTATGGCTATATTAAAATGTTGGGTGCCGAAGGTTTAACAGAATCTACTAAAATAGCCATTTTAAATGCCAACTATATTAAACAACGTTTAGAAGGTAATTTTGATACTTTATATTCTGGTGAACGTGGTAGAGCTGCACATGAGATGATTGTAGACTGCAGACCTTTTAAAGCCAACGGCATTGAAGTTACAGATATAGCGAAACGTTTAATGGATTATGGTTTCCATGCTCCTACTGTTTCTTTTCCTGTTGCTGGAACATTAATGATAGAACCAACAGAAAGCGAAAGTAAAACAGAAATTGACAGGTTTTGTGATGCAATGATTTCTATTAAAAAAGAAATAGATAGCGTTTCTAAAGAAGACAACAACAACGTTTTAAAAAATGCGCCTCACACCTTAGAAATGATTACAGCCAACACATGGGATTTACCATACTCTCGTGAGGCTGCAGCATTTCCTTTAGACTATGTAAAAACAAACAAATTTTGGCCTAGTGTAAGACGTGTGGATGATGCCTATGGAGATAGAAATTTAGTATGCTCCTGCGTTCCTATTGAAGCCTATGCAGAAGCGTAAAATAAGCTGTTGAACATCGTAAAATAATTCGAAAATATCATGCCTTTAATTATAAAGTAATTATCTTGCTGTTACTTTAATTTAAAGGCAATTTTTCTACAATATGAATATCAAAATTACTGGCACAGGAAGCTATATACCTGCCAATATAGAGAAGAATGAAGAGTTTTTCAATAATGAGTTTTTAAATAGCGATGGCTCAACAATTAACGCTCCCAACGAGGTAATCGTAAAGAAATTTAAGGCTATAACGGGCATTGAAGAAAGGCGTTATGCAAAAAAACATTTAAACACATCAGATATAGCCTCTTTTGCTGCCGAAAAAGCGATTGAGGATGCTAAAATTAATCGTGAAGATTTAGATTATATTATTGTAGCTCACAACTATGGCGATATAAGACACGATAGTATTCAAAGTGATACCGTGCCTAGCATAGCTTCTAGAGTAAAACATCTTTTACGCATTAAAAATCCAAAATGTGTAGCATATGATATCCTTTTTGGTTGCCCAGGTTGGGTAGAAGCTACAATTCAAGCAAATGCTTTTATAAAATCAGGGATTGCTAAAAAATGTCTTGTTATAGGTGCCGAAACCTTATCTCGTATGATTGATCCACACGATAGAGATTCTATGATTTATAGTGATGGTGCTGGTGCTGTGGTATTAGAATCTACAAATGATGAAGGTGGTATAATCACTCATAATACGGCTACTTATGCCTTTGATGAAGCACACTTTATATACTTTGGAGAAACCTATAAGCAAGAAACTAATGAAGACCGTAGATACATAAAAATGTACGGCAGAAAAATTTATGAATTTGCTTTAACCAATGTACCGCTTGCCATGAAGTCTGCTCTTGACAAAAGTGGTATTGACATTAAAGATGTTAAGAAAATACTCATTCATCAAGCCAATGAAAAGATGGACGAAGCTATTGTAAAGCGCTTTTATGAATTATATAATCTTGAAATGCCTGAAGGTATTATGCCAATGAGCATTGGTAAATTAGGAAATTCTAGTGTAGCAACTATACCAACGCTATACAATATGATATTAAAAGGCGCTCTTGAAAACCAAGAAATAAATAAAGGTGATGTTATTATTTTTGCAAGTGTTGGTGCTGGTATGAATATAAATGCTATTGTCTACAAACAATAATTATGTACAAAAAAAACTATCCAAGTAAACGTTTTAAACACACTATAGAATTTTTAAAAAGTAATGTTTCTAATTCTGAATCTATATTAGATTTAGGAATAGAAAATGCTTTAACAAATGTGATGCAACAACATGGCTATTCTGTTAAAAACACAAAAGGTGAAGATTTAGATATGGACACTTCAACAATAACAAATTCTAATGCAGATGTCGTTACAGCCTTTGAAATTCTAGAACACCTTATATCTCCTTTTACTGTTTTAAAAGACATAAAGGCCAACAAACTAGTTGCAAGCATACCTTTAAGGTTATGGTTTTCTTCAGCCTATAGAAGTAAAACCGATTTATGGGACAGACATTTTCATGAATTTGAGGACTGGCAGTTCGATTGGCTTTTAGAAAAAGCGGGGTGGAAAATTATAGACCGAAAAAAATGGACAAATCCAACAAAAAAAATAGGCTTCAGACCTATTTTACGATGGTTTACTCCAAGATATTATATAGTCTATGCCGAAAGAGTTTAATTTTATTATAAGTAAATGATTGTTTTCTTTTTTCAATCATAAATCAAAAAAACATCATTAGCTTAATAAAATGAATATCGGAGTAGTACTTGATAATGAATTTGATAACGACCATAGGGTTCAAAAAGAAATACGTGTATTATTATCTGAAGGGCATTCAATCTTCCTTTTATGCTTCGACTTTGGCAATGCATACAAAACCTATAATGATATAGAAGTTACCAGAATTCCTATTCATAAAAAAATTAAAGATGCTTTAGTTTTGCTTAGTACCAACTTTGTGTTTTATGAATTTTTATGGAAACAACACATTACATCATTTATCATAAAAAATAAGTTAGATGCTTTACATGTTCATGATTTATATCTAGCAAAGGCTGCTAAAAAAGGTATTTTAGCATCTCCATTTTCTATACCTCTTACTCTAGATTTACATGAAAATTACCCCGCAGCAATAAACTCATACGAGTGGGCTACAAAAGGTTGGAGAAAACACATCGTTCAACCAAAAAAATGGTATAAAAAAGAAGGTGAATATCTAAAATATGCTAACAACCTTATTGTCTTAAGTAACTATTTTAAAGATAATTTATTACAAAGATTTACCTTTTTAAAAGCGACACCAATTTCTGTTCATCCGAATATGCCAGATTTTGAAAGTTTTGAAAGCTTTAAAAAAAATGATTTTCCTGTAGCATTTGAATCCATTCATCCCACAGTTTTTTATTTTGGTGTTGTTGCCAAACGTAGAGGCATAATTGATATTCTTCCTTGGCTTATCCAGTTATTAGAAAAAGGAAAAAAATTCCACACCCTTATTATTGGACCGATAGATAAAGCTGATAAAAGGCTATTTAACAGTTACATCAATCACCCTGTATTAAAAAACAATCTAACTTACATTCCATGGAGTGATGTAAAATATCTTCCTGCCTATTTAAAAAAAATAAGTATTGGATTAGCGCCATTTCAGGTAAATGCTCAACATGACTCAGGAATTGCAAATAAACTATTCCAATATATGTATGGAGAAATACCAATATTAGCAACTAAATGTAAAGCACAACAAGAACTTATCGAAAATTCTGGTTGCGGATTACTATATGATAATTTTGAAGAGTTTGACGAAAACCTTACTAAATTAATAGAAAATCCCGAATTAAGAAAAACATTGGGAGCAAAAGGAAAGAAAGAATTGCTTAAACTTTATAAAGAAAAAGCGGATTGCAATTTTATTGAAATATACAAATAAGCATTTTTTTGTTTCATGGGAATCTGAAAACTTTCATAAAAGTTCCTTATTTTTATACGCCGCATTATTTCACTTAATTACAACTTAATATAACCTAGCTGTTTTGAATACAAAAAATTTATTTTATTCCCATCCAACAGCAGTAATTGATTCTAATTCTGAAATAGGTATGCATACCAAAATATGGCATTTCTCTCACATAATGAGCGATTCAAAGATTGGAGAATCTTGCAATATTGGACAAAATGTAGTTATTTCACCTAACGTTATTATTGGCAATCGGGTTAAAATTCAAAATAATGTATCTGTTTACAGTGGCGTAATATGTGAAGATGATGTTTTCCTAGGTCCTTCAATGGTATTTACAAACGTTATTAACCCTAGAAGTTTTATTGTTCGTAAAAAAGAGTTTTTAGAAACTTATGTAGAAAAAGGTGCGACTATTGGTGCCAATGCCACTATTATATGTGGAAATCGTATTGGAACTTATGCCATGATAGGTGCTGGTACTGTAATAACAAAACCTGTACCTGCCTATGCGTTAATTGTAGGTAATCCTGGAAAACAAATAGGATGGGTTAGCAAATATGGTCATAGGCTAACTTTTAATAGTAACAATGAGGCCACTTGTAAAGAAAGTGGTGAAAAATATAGAATAGACAACAATACTTTAATTCCTGAATAAAATTGAAAAAATTTGCCTTAATGGGAGCTGCTGGTTTTATAGCCCCACGACACTTAAAAGCTATAAAGGAAACTAACAACCAACTTCTTGCTGCTTACGACCCCAATGATAGCGTAGGTATTATAGATTCTTTCTTTCCTCAGGCTCATTTTTTCACCGAATTTGAGCGTTTTGATCGTCATTTAGAAAAATTACGCATAGAAAAACAGCAAGCTATCGATTATGTATCAATTTGCACACCTAATTATTTACATGATGCCCATGTACGTTTTGCATTAAGAAATGGTGCAGATGCTATATGTGAAAAGCCACTGGTATTAAATCCATGGAATGCAGAAAAACTAATAGTTTTAGAAGAAAATTATTCAAATAAAATTAATACTATTTTACAATTAAGACTACACCCTTCTATAATTGCGCTGAAAGAAAGAATTAAAAATGAACCAAGTGATAAGATTTATGATATTGACTTAACTTATATCACTTCAAGAGGAAATTGGTATTATGCTTCATGGAAAAGTGCTATTGAAAAATCTGGTGGTATTTGTTCCAATATAGGAATTCATTTTTTCGATATGCTCATTTGGATTTTTGGTGATGTAGAAAAAAGCATAGTTCATGTTATGGAACATGATAGAGCTTCTGGAGTATTACATTTAAAAAACGCCAATGTTAGATGGTTTTTATCTATTAATTCAGATACTTTACCTCAAGAAATTTCAGAAAGTGGACAACGAACGTTTAGAACGATTACAATAGATAAACAAGAACTAGAGTTTAGTGCAGGTTTTACTGATTTACACACAGAATCTTACAAACACATTCTTTCTAAAAATGGTTTTGGAATATCTAAAACTTTAAAATCGCTTAAATTAGCTCATGAATTAAGACATGCGCCTATTGCACCTCTTACTGATGATTTTCACCCTTTTGCTAAACTTCCGTTATCAAAACACCCATTTAGCTGAAGTCGTATTATTTAGTCTCAATAAAAATGAATTAAAAACTCCAATCTTTATAACGACTTGAAGCTTCTAATTCATTTTCAATAGCATCATCTAACTCAGAAAAAAAATCAATTCCGGTTAGTTTTTCAATGGTATCTACAGATACTACGAATTCATATAAAGGTTTATTAGAATCTTTATGAGGCAGTAAGAAGGCTATCATTTTTGTTTTCCCTGTGTTATTATCAATTAACACTTTATAAAACTGATTTGGAACAGAAACATGCTCGTCTCCAATAGTTTTCATATTCCCTTTTAATACACCTCCCGTCACAACAAAAACACCATCATATTTACTAGCCCAATAGCGCGTTTTTTGTTCTAAGCTATTCCAAATACCAGCGTTAAATTGATGGTCTTGCGGACTAATATTACTTGTTAAAAAAGTTTCATCGTGAGCAAACTGACTATAACGTCTATCTCCAGCAGGACATAAATGCCCACGGTCGTAACCAGATTTTTTATAATTTCTCCAATCGGCCGCCCCTGTTTTTACAGCTTTATCAATTTCAAAATACGGACGCTTAAAATTGGCATTAGATAAATGTGATTTTTTTAGTTCGTATGCTACCCATTCTGCCTGTTCATGGGACTCACTATATGATAACGAATACCCTTCATGATGTACAATTTGTCCTGTTGTACTCGTTGGTAAAAAATATTCGTTGGTATTATTTTTTACATGCTTACCATCTTTAACAATTTCAGCTTGCTTTTCTTCATTTAAAAAATACTCATAACTATAAACCCCTAAAAGAATTAAGGCAGCTATAACTGAGTATAAAGTTCTTTTGTTCAAACTATTCCAAAACAAATTCTAAAGGTTGTCCTGTGGTTCCGTTTGGAAAACTTATTCCTAAATAAGCTGAAATTGTTGGAGCAATATCTGTGATATTAGTTTTCTTAAAAGTCTCACCGTGTTTAATACCTTTTCCGAAAAATAAAAGCGGCACATGAGTGTCGTAATTTAAACCAGAGCCATGCGTTGACCCTGTTTTACTATAAGAAATAAATGCTGGGTCATAAACAAAAATAACATCTCCAGAACGTTTTTGATTAAATCCGTTTTGTAATAAAGCTTCAATGCCTGTGTTAAATGACGCTGAACTCATTGTTGTAGCTGTATACACTTTATCTATATGATCGTAATTAATTATTTCATTAACAATATCTTCTTGTACATCGTCTAAATCTAGATTTAATTCTTTTATTTTTTCTCTATTTAAAAATATTTGGGTGTTACTAATATTTTCAATCAAATTTGTTACACCATATTTAGTATTCATAAACACATTTAACTTCGATTTTTGTTCCTTAGTATCAATATAACCAGCTGGTATTTTTACACTTTGCAAATATGCAGGTACATTTACTGCTGCATGATCTGCTGTTAAAAATATGGTATATTCTCCTTTCCCTATTTTTTCATCTAAGGCATTAAACAAACGCTCTAAATCTTTATCTAAACGAATATAAGTATCTTCAATTTCTTTAGAATTCACTCCAAATTTATGCCCAACATAATCTGTAGAAGAAAAGCTTACCGTTAACACATCTGTTATAGCATCTTGCCCTAACTGTTCACCATCTATTGCAGCAATAGCAAAATCTGCAACAATACTATTTCCATAAGGAGTTGATTTTAAAATATCAAAACCTCCATTATTATCTTTTAGAGATTTTAAATCATAAGGAAATGTTGCTTTTTCTTTTCCTTTAAACGTACCTTCAAAATTATTTAAATCGCTTCCACTTTCTATATAAATAGATTGATCGTATAAGGTATTCCATGGTTTCAAATACGACTCTGCAACATCTGACTTATTAAAATCTGTCACCCATTTTGGTAAACTCTCAAGATAATAAGTACTTGAAACAAAATGCCCTTCGTTTTTCCCTCTAAACCAATATGCCGCATTTGCAGTATGACCAGCAGGTAAAATAGCGCCTCTATCCTTTATAGAAATACCAATAGTTTTACCTTTCATTTGTGTAAACAATCTGTTTTCGTCAGCAAATGTTGTAGTTTTCATTCTGTGTGGAGACATACGCTCTGATTCAGAATCTGTTCCGACAGCTTTAACTGAAGCATCTCCTGTGCAATAAACCATCTTTTTTTGTTCTTTATCATACCAATCGTTTGCTATAACCCCATGATATTTTGGTGTTGTTCCTGTAAAAATTGAAGTATGCCCAGGACCTGTTTTAGTTGGCGCATAATTAAAATGATTGTTTTTACAATTAAACCCTTCTTGTATCATACGCTTAAAACCACCATTTCCATACTTAGTATAAAAACGTGTTAAATAGTCGTAACGCATTTGGTCAACAACAATTCCAACTACAAGTTTAGTGTTATTTTTTTCATCATTTAATGACTCTAACTCACCTGATGTAACTTGAGCCATTGAGGACAGACTGAATATTAAAAGCAATAAAATTATTTCTATTTTTTTTGACATAATCGTTTTCTTATGAAAATCAAAAATACAGAATTAAAAACATCATAATTTAAAATTAAAGTTAAATACCTCCAACTTTTTTTTTACTTTAGCACTATTAAATTTTACTATGACATACCTTCATAATATTGGGTCTTATTTTTTAATGATTATCGAGATGTTTCGTAAACCCACCAAGTGGAGTGTTATGAAAAAATTGGTTTTCAAAGATATAGACGATTTAATTATTGGCTCTATAGGCATCGTTGCTTTTATATCATTTTTTGTTGGTGGGGTTGTAGCAATTCAAACAGCATTAAATATAAGCAACCCTTTAATCCCGAAGAGTTTGGTTGGTTTCGCAACAAGGCAATCTATAGTTCTAGAATTCGGTCCCACATTTATTTCTATCATTATGGCAGGAAAAGTAGGCTCTTTTATAACTTCCAGCATAGGCACTATGCGAGTTACAGAACAAATTGACGCCCTAGAAGTTATGGGAATTAATTCTTTAAACTATCTCGTTTTTCCAAAATTTATATCCATGTTATTATACCCTTTTGTAATTTCTATAGCTATGTTTTTAGGGATTTTTGGTGGTCTGGTAGCTAGTGTTTACGGAGGTTTTAGCTCACTTGACGATTATATAACTGGAATTCAATTGGACTTTGATCCTTTTCATGTTACATATGCTTTTATTAAAACGACTGTATTCGCTTTTGTTTTGGCAACAATCCCTTCTTTTCATGGGTTTTACATGAAAGGTGGTGCTCTTGAAGTTGGTAAAGCGAGTACAACCTCTTTTGTTTGGACAAGTGTTGTAATAATTCTTATAAATTATTTACTAACTCAAATGATGCTAAGCTAATGATAGAGGTAAAAAATTTACATAAATCCTTTGATGGCGTTGAAGTTTTAAAAGGAATAAGTACCTCATTTGAAAAGGGAAAGACCAATTTAATTATAGGTCAAAGTGGTTCTGGAAAAACTGTTTTTCTAAAATGCTTGCTTGGTTTATTTGAATACGAAGAAGGCTCTATATCTTACGACGGGAAAATTTTCTCTAATTTAACGGAAGATGACAAACGGAATCTTCGTGCAAAAATAGGCATGGTATTTCAAGGCAGTGCTTTATTTGATTCTATGACAATAGCTGAAAATGTGATGTTTCCATTACAGATGTTTACTAAGATGAGCAAAAGTGAAATGCAAGACCGTGTAGACTTTGTTTTAAACCGTGTACATCTAGAAAACGCACATAATAAAATGCCAAGTGAAGCTTCTGGTGGTATGCAAAAACGTGTTGCTATAGCAAGAGCCATTGTTAATAATCCGAAATACTTATTTTGCGATGAGCCTAACTCTGGGTTAGATCCAAAAACGGCTATTGTTATTGATAATTTAATTCAGGAAATTACAGACGAATATCAAATTATTACAGTAATCAACTCTCACGATATGAATTCCGTAATGGAGATTGGTGAAAAAATTGTTTTTTTAAAAGATGGATTAAAAGCTTGGGAAGGATCCAATCAAACCATTTTTAAAACTGACAATAAAGCAGTTACAGATTTTGTTTATTCTTCTGAATTATTTAAAAAAGTACGACAAATGTATATTGAAGAAAAGCAGTAGTTGAAGCTGAGGTATAAACATTTACTTCTTTCACATAAAAAACACTTTAATTCAATCTCTTAACAACTAAAGTATCTAAATTAAGTTTTAACTTTAACCACTTTTCTAGCTTTTCTTTATCCTTTTTTCTAAAATCTTCTTTAGCTAAAGAATCAACCCATTTTACAGAAAAAACACTTATCGTATCTATTTTAGTAAAATTAGAATTTACAACATTAGCATAAGAGAACTGTTCTATGGTTTCGTAATTAATTTTCACTTCTTTAGTTAGTTCTTCAAAAGGAATATAATTCTTTTCTAATTTTGATAATTTTGAAACTTTTTTTTCTAAAAATGCTATTTTTTGTGTTTGAGATAATAAATCTAAAGAATCTCTAGTTCTGAGTTCTTCCATATATTTAAAATTGTCTAAATTTTTAGACTTATTTTGATTTAACACCAATTTAGTATTAGACAATGCGTTATAATTACTCATTCTCTTTTTAATAACTTCAATTGTTGACTCTGGGATTTCATCTAACCCAAACGTATTTAATTCAATGGCGTGTGTTTTATTATCTGAGTAATTATAAATAGCATTCTTTTTAATGTATTCATAATGTGGCAAAACGGTTAGTTCATTATTCACAAATGCCTTGGCATCTCTAGTAAAATTACTCTCCTGTAAAACGTTTATAAAAGTCCATACTGCGGGAACCATAACCACAATCGCTACCAAAGAAGCAATTCTACCTATACGCTTCCGCTTAGCAGAATTAACGTATTTAAGCATCGGAAACCGCAATACTTTTAAAACAACAAAGGTTGCCAGCGCTATAAAAATTGTATTGATGGTAAACAAATACATAGCTCCACCAAAATATTGCCAATTTCCTTTTGCCAATCCATAACCTGCTGTACATAAAGGTGGCATTAAAGCCGTTGCAATAGCTACTCCAAAAATAACGGATGCGATAGTCCCTTTTTTGGTTCGCGCTATAATTAATGCTAAACCACCAAAAAAAGCAATTAAAACATCTCGGATATCTGGTTTTACACGACCTAAAAGCTCTGAAGTATCTTCACTTAGCGGAAACAAATAAAAGAATAAAAAAGCTGTGAGTAAACTAAGAACAATCATGGTTCCTAGATTAATTAATGATCTTCTTAACGTATCAACATCATTAATGGCTATAGAAAGTCCAATACCAAGAATAGGTCCCATAAGTGGCGAAATTAACATGGCTCCAATAACAACAGCAGTAGAATTAGCATTTAAACCAATAGATGCCACAAAAATAGAACACACCAAAATCCAAGCCGTAGCGCCTTTAAAAGGAATATCTTTCTTTATTGCTTCTACAGTAGCATCCCTATCTGTATCTTCTCTAAAGTCTAATAATTCTTTTAGAAATTTTTTAATCTTCTCTAATAACCCTTGAGCATCCTTTTTGATATCTTCTTTTGACTGCTCAACAGAAAATTCTTTTTTTCTTCTTCAGAAAAATTAAACTTATTTTCTTCCATAATAATGATTATTGCCTCTAAAACACTAATATAAATTAATTTAAGATAAGTTCACCTAAAATATTTTATGCGATTTATTTCGACTTAACCATACTGCTCTCCAAACTTTCCCTTAACTTTTTGAAGTACTTTTTTTATGTCTTGTTCTTTTGTCTTAGGATAGATTAACAACACCTCATCCTTATCTACAATAATATAATCCTTTAAGCCATCAACAACTACAATCTTATCGTTTTTAGTACGTATCATATTACCCGAGGCATCTTCAACTAAAGTTCTTGCATTAACAACAGCATTCTGATTAATATCTTTGTTTAATTTATCATATAAACTTCCCCATGTTCCTAAATCGTTCCAATCAAATTCAGCAGCAATAACAAATACATTTTTAGATTTCTCCATAATGGCATAATCTACAGATATGTTTTCTGCTTTCGGGTAATTCTCTTTTATAAAATCTTCTTCAAATTCTGTATTGTATGCTGAAATTCCAGCTTCAAAATGTTGATATAATTTGGGTTGATTATTCTTAAATGCCGCTACCACACTTTTTACACTCCACATAAAAATACCTGCATTCCATAAAAAATTACCTTGTGCAATAAAATCTTTTGCGGTTTCGTAATCTGGCTTTTCTCTAAACTGATTTACCGCCTTTATTGTATCATTTGAAATTTTATCAAATTCAATATATCCATATCCTGTATTTGGAAATGTTGGTTGGATACCCAATGTCATTAAAGCATCATTTTTAGAACAAAATTCAAATGCTTGTTCAACATTTTCTGAAAATGTAGCTTCATCCTCAATCCAATGATCACTTGGTGCAACTATCATAACCGCATCTGGATTTTCTTTTTGAATTTTTAATGAGGCATATAAAATGCATGGTGCTGTATTTCGCATTGCAGGTTCTAAAACTACTTGCTTTTGCGTTACTTCAGGTAGTTGTTCTAAAACCAAATCGTTGTAGCGCTCGTTGGTTAATATATATATGTTTTCTTTTGGAATTAAATGTGTGAGCCTTTGAAAGGTTTTCTGAATTAATGTATCGCCAGTTCCCAACATGTCATGAAATTGTTTTGGAAAATCTTGTGTACTTACTGGCCAAAACCTCGATCCTACTCCTCCTGCCATTAATATGGCATAATAATTTTTATTCATAGTGTTTTTTTAATAATTCTACTTCTGCATTAGGATTAAAAAGATACAATCTTCCTGTCTGTATCTCAATACATTCAAATCTTTTAACCCGTTTTCTACCCATCTGAAAAATTCTCCCATTATATAGTTTAAAATTGCTTCCTACGGGTACTTCAAAAATATATGTTTTATTATTGGGTTTATCAAACTTTTTTAATGATAAAGCTAAATTAACATCTGTATCGCTTGATGCTTTTGGATTTTTGAAGTGTTTAGCTAAAAGCGGAAGTAATTCGTTTGGAAAAATATCAGGATTTAAAAAAGGTAACATTAAATGCTGAAATGTCCGTTTCCATTCAATACCATGTGGCTTTATAAGCTTTCCATAAGTATTATAAGCTTCAAAATGAGCAATCTCATGTATCAGTGTTATTAAAAACTTATACTCATTTAAGTTTGAATTTATAGTTATTTGATGCTTACCATTTGGCAATCGCATATAATCGCCATGTCGTGTTTTACGCTCTTTTTTAATTTTAACTAATAGGTTATCATGCCCTAAAAGTTTTAAAACTTGAGGCATTGCTTTAGGTGAGATAAAATCTTGAAGCTTGCTTTTCATTAAAACAAAAATACTTTAATTATTAAAAAGTAGTCTTGATAAGACTCTATTTCTATTTTTAAGTTCAAAAAAAGCAGGAGACTTTAAGTTAAAATCTTCTGCTTTTTTATATTAAATTGCTTCTATTAATACACAACTTTATTATTCAACAAAATAAATTTAAGGCGTCGAATTGGAAACCTGCAATAATTTCCCATTATAATATTTATTTCCACTAAGTGAAAAATCGAAAATATATTGTGCCATTTCTAAAGCTGTAGTTGGTGCTTGATAGCCAGGAAAAGCCTCTTCTAACATTTCAGTTTGCACAGCTCCTAATGCTAAAACATTAAATGAAACACCAGACTCTTTATATTCTTCAGCTAGTAATTCTGT
Organism: Flavobacteriaceae bacterium HL-DH10; assembly: GCA_031826515.1. Taxonomy (NCBI): domain Bacteria; kingdom Pseudomonadati; phylum Bacteroidota; class Flavobacteriia; order Flavobacteriales; family Flavobacteriaceae; genus Thalassobellus; species Thalassobellus suaedae. The sequence goes on from CP134536.1 coordinate 923,472, forward strand.
TAAAGTGATTACTGCTGCTTTACTAGAACTGTATGCTGCTAAACCTGGAAATTTCATACTGCCTTGCACGCCTCCCATAGAGCTTATAGTTACTACATGACTTCCATCTTTCATAAAAGGCAAAGCAATTCGAGTTAATTCGGCAACTCCAAAAACATTGGTTTTATAAACAGCATCAAAATCTTCCATAGTAATTTCAGCAAAAGGTTTATTAACCAACATACCTGCATTATTTATTAAAACATCTACTTGCTTCCAATTTTCCTTTATAAACTCTTCAACTTTAGTATAGTTATTAACATTGGCTAAATCAAACGGAAATGTAGTAACATTATCTAGTTTTAGTTTTTGTATAGGCTCTTCATTGCGCGAAAGTGCTAAAACATGATGTCCTGCTTTTGAAAAAAGTTGAACCAACTCAAAACCTATACCTCTACTTGTTCCTGTAATTATAATGTTTTTACTCATCATTAATTCTTATTTGTGTTTAAAGATAAAAAACTCACCGGAATCATTCTACTTTTATCTATGGTTTAATAACGTCTATTTAAAGACCTTTTCACAACTTGCATAACCCATTAAAAATCACTAATTTGTATAAAAATAAAAACTATGCCAATATATTTAGATCTCCATGAATTACCTGAAGGCATAACGGCAGAACATGTTGCTGAGATGCATCAAGCTGATTTAAAAATTGAACATGAATATAATTGTCGTGGTTTAACTTATTGGTGTGACGAAAAAAGACAAACAGCTTTCTGTTTAATAGAAGCTCCAAACAAACAAGCTCTTAAAAATTTACACGAAAAAGCACATGGTGAGGTTCCCTTAAAAATAATTGAGGTAGAAGACACCATAGTTGAATCGTTTTTAGGCAGAATAAAAGATCCTGAAAAAGCTAAAAACACAAAACTAAATATTATAAACGACCCTGCTTTTAGAGTTTTAATGATCATAGAAACTAGTAATTATCTAAATCGCCTTGAATCGAATCAATATACCTTATTTACTCAAAAATTTCATAATAATGTATCTAAAACATTAAAAAAGTTTACGGGTCGCATTGTAAAAAAAGATAACAACTCATATTTGGTATCATTTAAATCTGTAACAGATGCCGTTTTGTGTGCTTTAAAAATTCAGTTCCAATTCAAATACGTTACACCAAATTTAGACCCTTCTACACGCAGACTAAATATTGCTTTAAGTTCTGGCGTACCAATAACTAATAAGGATAATATTTTTGAAGAAACTATCACACTAGCAACACGTATGTGTGATTTTATTAAAGAGCAACTAGTAATTACTACTGAAGTAAAATTATTATACGAAAGCGAAAACATGAATGCTTCTATTGATGATAAAATGATTAGAACACTGAAGCCTAACGAAGAAAAATTTTTAAATCAACTCATTGATTTTGTAGAACAAATATGGAACAAACCGAACTTTAATGTAAATGATTTTAGTAAAGCTTTAGGCTTAAGCAAATCGCAACTTTATAGAAAACTAACTAATCTAACAGGACTATCACCAAATAGTTTTTTGAAAGAATTCAGATTACACAAAGCTCTAAATTTATTACATAAACAATATGGCAATATTTCTGAAATTGCTTTTGAGACAGGTTTTAATAGTGCAGCATATTTCTCAAAATGCTTCCTTGAAAAATATGGCATTCTACCCTCAAAATATATTCAGCAACATATAGGATAATATATATTTTGATAAAATCATAAATGGTTCAAAACTCTACTTTTTTGAATTAAATATAGAAGTACTTTTATTTTACTATGCATAGATTTGATTAATAACTAACACAATTACATTATGAATAAAACACTTTTTGAACGATTAGGTGGTAGAAATGGTATTTCTAAGATTGTTGATGATACCGTTGAAAACCACATGAACAATCCTGCCGTAAACGCAAGGTTCATGCCTTTTAAAGAAAAACCAGAACAATTAGCTATTATAAAAAGTCATACAGTTGATTTTTTTAGTGCTGGTAGTGGTGGACCAAACGATTATAAAGGAAAAGATATGGTAACTGCTCATACTGGCATGAATATTAGTCATGCAGAATACATGCATGTGATGGATGATATTGTTATGGCTTTAGATAAAAATAATATTGATGAAGACTCTAAAAAAGATGTGCTTTCAATACTATGGTCTCTAAAAGGCATGATGATTGGTAAATAAATAATTCTAAAAATAGACAAACATGAAAAAATTAGTTAAAGATTTAGACGCTTCTTTAATTGATGAATTTATTTCAAAGCTTAGAGGACATATTGTATTACCTAATGATGATACATATGATGAAACACGTAAAGTATACAACGGTATGATAAACAAACATCCCGGAATGTTTGTAAAATGCGTTGATGTTGCAGACGTTATGGCTTCTGTAAATTTTGGAAGGGAAAACAACCTATTGGTTGCCGTAAGAGGCGGAGGCCATAATGGTGGTGGCTTGGGGTTGTGTGATGATGGCTTAGTGATTGATTTATCTGGCATAAAATTTATACGCGTAGACACATCAAATAATACAGTTAGAGTTGGAGGTGGCAATCTTTGGGGAGAAGTTGACCATGCCACACACCCCTTTGGACTTGCTGTTCCAGCAGGAATAATTTCAACTACGGGTGTTGGCGGATTAACACTTGGCGGAGGTGTTGGACATCTATCAAGAAAGTATGGATTAACAATAGACAATCTTTTAGAAGCCGATATGGTTTTAGCCGATGGATCATTTGTAACAGTCAATAAAGATCAAAATGCCGATTTATTTTGGGCTATACGTGGTGGTGGTGGAAATTTTGGTATTGTAACATCATTTAAATTTCAAGCCCATAAAGTTAAAACCGTTATTGGCGGCCCCACTCTATGGCCTATTGAAAGGACTGAAGAAATAATGGAATGGTACCATGAGTTTATACATAATGCTCCAGAGGAGTTAAATGGTTTTATAGCCACTATGATTATTCCTGGACCTCCTTTTCCAGATTTTTTACATGGAAACCAATACTGCGGTATTGTATGGTGCTATACTGGTGGTCAAGAAGAATTTGACAAATTAATAAAACCAGCTATGGATTTAGAGCCAGTTTTTGCACATGTGGGCGAAATGCCATATCCGTCCATACAAACTTTGTTTGATGGATTAATGCCTCCAGGTTTGCAATGGTATTGGAGAGCCGATTTTTTTAACGAATTAGGACCAGAAATAAGAAAAGAACATTTAAAATTCGGATCTAAGATACCTACACCATTATCTCAAATGCACTTATACCCTATTAGTGGCGCAGCGAGTAGAGTTGGTAATGAAGATACTCCTTGGGCTTATCGCGATGCTAAATATGCGGGTGTTATTGTAGGGGTAGATCCAGATCCCAAAAATGCTGATAAAATCACCAAATGGTGTAAAGATTACTGGGAAGCACTGCACCCATATTCATCGGGTGGTGCTTATTCCAATTTTATGATGGATGAAGGCCAGGAGCGCGTTAAAGCAAGCTACAAACATAATTACAACCGTTTAGTTGAAATTAAGACTAAATATGACCCAAATAATTTGTTTAGTGTCAATCAAAACATAAAACCAAAAAAATAATCCTGGTTCTCCAATTTTTTTAGAAGTAGGGCTTTTGGCATCTTTAAATCATTGTTAAACAAAACTTTATATATTATGAAAATTTTTAGACTAAGAATCCCCAAAAAGAAGAATGTGTTTTTCGTCTTCTTATTTTTGTTAAGTATTAGTTTACTTGCACAAGAAAAAAAAATGATTAAAAATGAAATGTCTTTGGTAAAATCGATTGATGATACTGACATTGTATGGAATCCAGCACCAGATTTTTTTCCTGGTTGTTCATTTACCATTTTGCATGGTGAAATTGAAAATCCAAATTTAGATTTCTTTTTTAAAATTGAACCAAATACAAACGTTATAAGCCATACTCATAATTCTTCTGAACGAATGATACTAATTACCGGTGAATTAGAGGTCAATTATGAAGGTGAGAAATCAAAAATATTAAAAGCAGGAAACTATGCTTATGGTCCTGCAAAAAAACCTCACAAAGCAAAATGTCTTGATAAAGGTCCTTGTGTATTATTTATTGCAATGGTAGAGCCTTTCGATGCTGTTCCAATAGAATAGTAGAAAAGGATTAATTTAAAAATAAAAAAAGCTCTTTTAGAGCTTTTTTTATTTTTATAGAATTATACCAACATAGTTACCGGATTTTCAATATATCCTTTTAATGTTTGAAGGAATTGAGCTCCTGTTGCACCGTCCACTGTTCTATGGTCACAAGCTAACGATAATTTCATGGTATTCCCCACTACAATTTGACCATTTTTAACCACTGGCTTTTCAACAATATTTCCAACAGAAAGAATGGCTGAGTTTGGTTGGTTGATAATAGATGTAAATGTATCTATTCCAAACATACCTAAATTAGAAACCGTAAACGTACTACCTTCCATTTCTGCAGGTGTCAACTTTTTATTTCTAGCTTTTCCTGCTAGATCTCTAACTGCAGCACCAATTTGAGGTAAAGATTGCTCGTTTGCAAATTTTACTACGGGCACTACTAATCCATCTGGAACAGCTACAGCTACACCAATATGTACATGGTTATTTAATCGCATTTTATCTGCGAACCATTGTGAATTTACTTGAGGATGTTGTTTTAATGCCAAAGCACAAGCTTTAACAACTATATCATTATAAGATATTTTAGTATCTGGAATGGTATTAAATTGTGTACGGAAAGCTATTGCGTTTTCCATATCAAACTCTACACTTAAATAATAATGAGGTGCAGTAAACTTAGAATTTGTTAATGCTTTTGCAATAGCTTTACGCATTTGCGAATTAGTTACATCTTCAAAATCTTCTTGTCCTGCTGGTACAAATTTACCAACTGAAGCTCCTCCAGATTGTGCTGGAACAAAATTCTCAACATCACTTTTTACAATTCGTCCGTTTTCACCAGAACCTTGAACTTGAGTTAAATTAATTCCTTTTTCTTCAGCTATTTTTTTTGCTAAAGGAGATACAAATAATCTTCCGTTAGCCGTAACTGGTGTAGGTGCTGGCGCACTTGTTTTTTGAGCAACTACTGGTGTCGATTTTGGAGCTTCTTGTTTCGTTTCAACTTTTGGAGCTTCCTCTTTTTTAGCAGGCGCAGCAACATTAGAAAAATTAGCAGCAACACCAGAAACATCTGTTCCTGCAGGTCCAATTATAGCTAATAAAGCATCTACTTTTGCAGATTCTCCTTCTTGTAAGCCTATTTCTAATAAGGTTCCTGATTGAAATGACTCAAACTCCATAGTCGCTTTATCAGTTTCAATTTCTGCTAAAATATCACCTTCTTCAACTGTATCTCCAACTTTTTTAAGCCAAGTTGCAACAGTTCCTTCTTCCATAGTATCACTTAAACGTGGCATAGTAACCACTATAACACCTTCTGGTAATTCTTGAGTTGGTACAGCATCGCTTTTTTCTTCAACACCTTCAGTCGGTTCTGTGATAGCTTCTTCTTCTACTTCCGCGGAAGCGTTTCCACCTCCTCCGTTTAACAACCCAGAAATATCTTCACCCTCATCACCAATAATAGCTAAAAGCTCATCTACTTTTGTTGTTTCACCTTCTTGAACACCAATATGAAGTAAAGTCCCTTCATTAAAAGACTCAAATTCCATCGTTGCTTTATCAGTTTCAATTTCAGCTAAAATATCACCTTCTTCAATTTTGTCACCTACTTTTTTTAACCAAGTTGCAACAGTTCCTTCTTCCATTGTGTCGCTTAATCGCGGCATATTTACTACTATAGCCATAGCTTATATTTTATGTTGAATAAATGGGAAATCTTCTTGTTCGTAAACCATATCGTAAAGCTGTTGCACTGGTGGAAATGGAGATTCCTCTGCAAATTTCTCACACTCTGCTACTCTATCTTTTACGCGTTTATCAATCACTTTAATATCATCTTCAGAAGCATATTTTTTCTCAAGAATAACATCTTTCACCTGTGTAATTGGGTCAATTTTCTTGTATTCTTCAACCTCATCTTTCGTTCTATAATGCTGAGCATCACTCATTGAATGCCCTCTATAACGATAAGTTTTAAGCTCTAAGAAAGTTGGCCCTCCGCCTTTACGTGCTCTTTGAATCGCTTCATCAAAAGCTTCAGCAACTTTAATTGGGTTCATACCATCAACTGGTCCGCAAGGCATATTATAACCTAAACCTAATTTCCAAATTTCAGTATGGTTCGCTGTACGTTCTACAGAAGTACCCATTGCATATCCATTATTTTCACAAACAAATACTACTGGAAGATTCCAAAGCATCGCTAAGTTAAAAGTTTCATGTAAAGACCCTTGTCTTGCAGCACCATCTCCAAAGCAACATAGTGTTACACCATCTACGCCGTGAAATTTATCTCCAAAAGCAATACCTGCTCCTAATGGAATTTGACCTCCAACAATACCGTGACCTCCATAAAAACGATGTTCTTTAGAAAATATGTGCATAGAACCACCCATACCTTTAGATGTCCCTGTTACTTTTCCATAAAGTTCAGCCATAACACGTTTTGGGTCTACACCCATCCCTATGGGCTGCACGTGATTTCTATAAGCTGTAATCATTTTATCTTTAGTCAAGTCCATAGCATGTAAAGCTCCTGCTAGTACAGCTTCTTGACCATTGTATAAGTGAAGAAATCCTCTTACTTTTTGTTGTATGTATACCGCAGCTAGTTTGTCTTCAAACTTTCTCCAGAATAACATATCTTCATACCATTTGAGGTAAACCTCTTTTGTGATTTTTTGCATCGACTAATATTAGGTTTTACTTAAGCGAAATACAAAAGTAATACTTTGAATGTTATTGCGAAAACCTAAATTAATTAAAGTATAAAAAATATCAAAAAAAAAGCCGTTTACACACAAGATTGTATAATTAATAATTTTTTATATTAATTGCTATCGTATTGAAAATTTTAATCGATTACATTAATTAAAACCACCAAATTTTATTGAACCTTTATAAAACTGATTTATCGAATACTAATGGTAATAAATTTGCAAGTGAATTTGATTTTACAATCTTACCTTTTTCTCCCATAAAATAAATTTCTATAGGTGATTCTTGTTTCTCCTCATACTCCGATATTGCTTGTCTGCAAGCACCGCACGGCGGAATAGGCGTTATCGTTGTTTGCCTTTTTGACGCTGCCGATATTACCATTCTTAAAACTTTTGCTTCAGGATATTGAGACCCTGCATAATATATAGCAGTACGTTCTGCACACAATCCAGATGGATAGGATGCATTTTCTTGATTATTTCCTGTAATTACTTCTCCATTATCTAAAAGTAATGCTGCTCCAACATGAAACTTAGAATATGGCGCATAAGCATTTTCTCTAGCTTTAACTGCTTGTTGCATTAATAAAGATATTTCTTCTGGAAGCTCATCTAAATTTTCAAAAACATATAATGTGGATTCTATTTTTACTTCCTTCATAAATTATTTATATCAATAAAGTTAAGAAATTTTATTCCTCTCTTAATAGTAATTGCAAAATAAACATCTCTTAACTTAGATTCCTTCATTCTAGAGAATGACAAATTAATTAAGAATCCTTGACTTAATACCAAGGTGTTTTTTTAGTTAACAAACTATTTAAACAAAAAAAACTATTGCTTATAGCAATAGTTTTTTTTGTTTATTCTATTGAGTATTTCTAGTATTCGTTATACTCTCCATCTCCAATATTAAAAGTTAAAGAAAAACGCAACGTATTTTCTAATGGACTTTGCACTTTTGAGGCTGAAAATAAATACGATAAATCTATATTTACCACATTAGCCTTAAAACCAGCTCCTAGTGCTAAAAACTTTCTAGCGCCTTTATCTTCACTCTCATTAAAATAACCTGTTCTAAAAGCAAACGAATCTTGATACACATACTCCGCACTAAGTGCCCATGTAAATTCTTTTAACTCCTCACTAAAACCATCTGGAGCATCTCCAAACGACTGAAACATTCCAGACAAGAAACTCACATCTGGATCTTTCCCCTTAACAATAATTGTTGGCTCATCTCCATCTTGATTTTCATCACCATCAGTATCAACATAACCATAAACAGGAGGTGTTGGCACTAATAATTTAGCAACTTCAGCTGTTACCGAAACTTTATTATATTGATCAAATATAAAATCGAAACCAGCTCCTAAACGCAAGTTTGTTGGCTGAAAATTTTCTTGTCCGCCTTCATCATACTTAAATTTAGGTCCTATATTTTGAATTGCAAAACCTGCTCTCCAACGTCCATTATAATCAGAATAAGCCTCTTCTTCACTTTGATAATACCCAGAAATATCAACACCAAAAGTATTGGCAGGTGTAGCATCACCATCGACACCATTTAATCTTAAATCTGAACGCAAATAACGCATAGCCACAGACATTGCAAATTGATCAGAAAGACGTAAAGCGTAAGATGCATCAATAGTTAATTCATTTGGTCTTTGTATTAAAGCTTCTGAAAATTCATCTGTTACAAATTCAATATCGCCTAAAGAGAAATATTTTAAACTAGCTGCAAAAGCACTACGCTCATCTATTCTATTAAAATAAGTAACATTTCCTAAAAAAATATCATTTACCAACTTACTTAAATAAGGTGTATAACTAACTCCTATTCCTGATTTGGTTTCTGAAAAGACATATTTTGATGAATTCCATTGTTGAGAAAACGCATCTACAGAGGTAGCAACCCCCATATCACCTAAAGCCGCTGCACGAGCATCTGGAGCAATTAAAACAAAGGGAACTCCTGTTGTTATAACCCTTCTATCTTGATTTGGAAAAACAATAGTTTCTTGGGCACTTACTTTTAATAGAAAAGCAAATGCTAATAATAGCAATAATTGGTTTTTCATGAATTAGTTTTATTTAGCAAATATAATTGTTTTTATAATATTACGAGTTTCTCTATTTTTTCTACCTTTTTATTTAAATAACTAGAATGTACCTTTAGTTTATAAATATAAACCCCTTTTCCTATTTTATCTCCAAAATCATCTCTACCATCCCAAACGATATCTCTTGACAAGGAACTAGTGGTTATTAAACCTCCTGATGTTTGACCATTAAGTGTTTTAACCAATTTTCCGGAAACAGTGAATATCTGTATAGAAACGTCTAAAGACTCCGAACTATTGTGATTAAACCAAAATTCTGTATAATTTACAAACGGATTTGGGTAATTAAGCACATTATTTATAACCAATTCTTGATCTTTATCAAATACAACAAACTGAATTTCGGATACTGAAGAATTATTATAAACATCCCATGCCTTAAGAGTTAAGGTATGAAGACCTGGTTCTAAATCTCTAAAAGGAAAACTTAAAACACCTTTTTTATAATCATCGACTTCTGTTTGATAATAATCATTTAAAACTACTGGATTTGTCTCATCACCATCAAGTATCGCTATAATATCATGACCAATACCACTTGCTGTGTTTATACCATTTTCATCTTCCATTTTAGCAAGTAGTGTAGGTGATTCGTTTGTAATACCGCCGGAAACAAAGTTTTCATCATTCATATACAAAGTAATGACTGGCCCTATATTATCTTCAGCAGCATTTTCATTTATTCCTCCAATTTTTACTGTATTAATACTTGCTCCAGATTTATCCTGAAGTAAGGTTTCATTCTTAGCATAAAAACTTACTTTACCAAATCCAACTGGTATACCAATATCTTTAGGTACAACAAAATCGAATTCAAATTGTCCATTAGAAACAGATGCTTGCCCTCTAAAAATAATTTCTCCAAGTGTGGTAAAATCTAATTTAACAAGCTCTCCATTTAAACGTGTTCCATCATTTGCTAATGTTTGTCTTTCAATAGATTTATCGTAAATAGTGGTTGAAAGTGTGCCGCTATAATTATTTAAAATATTACCAGAAACATCTGTAACTTCACCTGCCATCTTTACATAACTAAGTGCTTTTAATGTGTCTGTTGATTGGCTTATTGGAATATCATTAATTTTCGTTAACCTTATATTCGGTTTTGAAATTGCCAATTTCATGGCTGGGTCTCCTATAAAAAACACTAAGCGTCTTTGAGAATTACCAGAAATAAACGGATCATTTTTGGTTAACCTTAATGCCTCTGCCATTGAAGGATATTCATAGTCTTGATAGCTATCATTATCACTATATGAAAACAAATACTGTCCTAAAGTGTTATTAAAATTAATAGCAAAATTTACAAAAATCTGTCTGGTAGTTGTAATCAAACCTATAGATCCAGCTTGTTTATTCCAATAAGCAAACTCGCCTGCTGTTTGTCTAAACGGATTATCAAATTTTGTAAACTCACAAGTAACTGTTACAAAACAATTAAGTTTATAAAAATTTCGAAATCCTTCTATATCGGGTTTTAACAAAATACGCTCTTGAGCTAAACCATCTTCACCACCATGACCAAAATAATTAACAACTAAGGCTCCATTATCGATTGCATTTACTAGTTCGGTATTTACTTTTGGGTATCTATTTCCTCCAGCTGATGACTCTTGTTTAAATGCATCTGAATGAATTTTAACTACATTCATAAATGATTTTTCTTGAGTCACTAAATTTCCTATATTATCTGTAGTTTCTTGCAAAATACCCTCCCAATCTTTATCGACATCATCAGACACTACCACAAAATTATTCCTCCAACTACCAAAAGCTTCTTTTATATGATAAGATTCTACTTTATCAACCATTTCTTTAGCTCGTTGCGGCGTATCAATTAGCATACGACCTACTGCAATATCCAGTTTATCATTTGTAGACATAGTTCCTTCGTTATCATCCATCATACCATAAAAATCATCAGAAACGAACGAATTAGTAAGATTAAAACTCCCATAAGAATACCAAGAGGGAACAATGTTAATATTATTCTGAATTCTATCTTTGTAATCAAAAGAACCATCTCCAAATAAACACAAATATTTTATTCTGTTTTCTGGCGCACTAGCATTACCATACACATATTTCACTAAATTCCTGATAGCACCAACATCCTGATTACCTGTACTAAACTCATTATAAATCTCATCTAAACCAAACACTTTTACATTTAAATTATATTGCTTTCTATTAATTTGAGCTAAACGTTCGGCTTCACTAAGCAAATTATTGGGTGTTACTATGATATAATCTACATCTTGAAATTCACCTTCATTATTTATAAAAACGGTACCTTTTATATTTTGATTGTATACAATCGTATTGGAATCAAATTTAGGTTCATAATAATCTGAAGGCGTTATTGCAACATAGGTTTTCAAAGCCCCTAATTGAGATGTAAAACTTAGGGTTGCAGCAGAATCTTTATGCTTAAAATTAGACACATTATATATATCTGTAACATCCCAAACCTCAGATATTTGTGATGCATTAGAAATGTTATATTGTCCTATCCCAGAGCTAGAAATAACACTACTATTTTTAAACTGAAACTGCTTATCATGAAAACTTAATTTTCTAGTTGCTTTAATTGATATATAGTCTAAATACCCTAAAGCACTTGGATTTCCTTGATTATCATAATTAAGCTCTACTGATATTATTGATGAATTCAAATTAACATTTCCAATAAAAGCTCTTTCACTTGCCAAAGTAGGAGTTGATGCAGCAGCTATAGAAAGCGTGGATATTGAAGCTCCATTTACAGAAAGTGCCATAGAAGTAGAGGTAGTAGATGCTGCAGCAACATAAACCCTTAAACTTATAGGTTCTGATGTTACTATATCTGGGAAATCAAACTTAAATTTTTTATTTGTATCGACATCAAATCTATCTCCAAACCACCGTCTTCCTAAAAAAGCTATATTATATTCATCCTTTTCATGAAACTTATAATCTTCAAAAGTATCAATAACTAAATCTACTACTCCGGTAGGTTGTGTAAATGGCTGAATTCGCTTACCAGCACCAGAACTTATATTAATAAAATAATACGTTTTATCTGTATAACAATTTATGTTGGTATTACTTTCTACATTAAATTCTTTTGGTCCCTGTGCATAAAACAAAATATAATCTTGTGCATTAAAAACTCCATCTTCTTCTCCTACAAACTTTACAGCATTCTCCTCAATATCTATTGGATATGAAACTGAATTAGAATAAGGAATCATACGGCCTCCATTACCATATACTTTTATATTTCTAGGGTTTACATTATTAACCTTAACACCTAAACGTTCTAAAAAATTCCTAGTCAACTTAAAAACTCCAGTAGTATCTACATAAAACTTATACCACTCTCCAGAATTCAATACTGAATTACTTATAACTTTAGCCTGACTTTCTTTTTTTAATGACGACAACTTATTAATTCCACTAGAGTAATTTAATTGAAATGAAACAATCTTTTTGAATGTTCCATTTTCATCCTTAATAATTGGAGACAGTTGAAAAAAGGCATATAATCTATCTCTAGATTTAGAATTCTTTAGGCTAAATTTTAATTTTTTCGGAATATTATTAATATCTAAATCTTTTAAGTCAGATTTAGATATTGAAGCATAAGATACATTACTAATAGTAACGTTAGATTCATTTATAGTACTTGGAATCTCCCATTGATCTACAAACAGTAAACCTGAATCAAAATCATAGCTAAAATTTTCTTTATTAAAAGATGGAAATTCAATAGTATAAGTACCCGCAGAAAATATCTGAGAATCTGCCCAAGTAAGCACATATTTCTTTTGCTGTGGGAATACAACAAGACTACTTATTAAAAATAATAGTAATAATTTTTCTTTCATCGCTAAAATAACGTCATTAAAAGCCTGTTATTATTAATTAAAAACAACATTTTTAAAAACAGCATCAAAAATACAATAATAAATTAGTAAATCATGCGTTAATACAACACAAAAGAACGGTAAAAAACAGCTAAATCATCGTTGTAATAACCAAAAAATAGGTTGAAATGCGCTTTTTTTTGGTTAAAATGCAAAAAATAGCTTGCGTTGTTCGGTTTAATTCTTATATTGCAGCTCCAAAAATATTATTAGCTTACTTAAAAAGTATGGATATGAAAAAAGTAGTAACATTCAAGATTTTGTTTGTTTTGACTTTAACAATAGTCTCAACTAGTTGTAAAAAATCTTCGAGTTCAAAGAATAGCTCTAGAGCTACTGGATGGCAAATAAACTCCAGAGAAGGCGGATTTCAATACAATACAGATTTTGAAGAACAGGAAACTTCCCCGGGTTTAGTATTTGTTGAAGGTGGAACTTTTACAAAAGGGCGTGTTCAAGATGATGTGATGCATGATTGGAACAACAGTCCAAATCAGCAACACGTTCAATCTTTTTACATGGATGAAACTGAAGTTACAAACGCCATGTATATGGAGTATTTAGATTGGATAAAAAGGGTTTACCCTCCATCTGATGAAAATTTCAGAGCAATTTATCATGGTGCTTTACCTGACACACTTGTTTGGAGAAACAGATTAGGTTTTAACGAAGTTATGACCGACAATTACTTACGTCACCCAGCTTACGGAGAATATCCTGTTGTTGGAGTAAGTTGGATTCAAGCTGTAGAATTTGCAAATTGGCGTTCAGACCGCGTTAATGAATATAATTTAGAAAAAGCAGGTTATTTAAAGCGTGATGCCAAAATTTTAGATGTTAATGCTGACTCTAATTTTAGCACAGACACCTATATTAATGCTCCAAGTTTAACTTATGGTGGAAACGAAGAAATTATTAATGGAGAATCTCGTGGAAGAAGAAATATACAAACTGATGCCGATGGTAATGAAACTGGAATTTACGCGACTCGTGAAACTGGAATAATTTCTCCAAAATATAGGCTACCAACTGAAACTGAGTGGGAATATGCCGCTTTAGGATTAAGCGAAATAAGAAGTTACAATCTTTATCGTGGTCGTAAAAAATACCCATGGGATGGACAATATACACGTTCTGGAAAACGTAAAACACGCGGTGATCAAAAAGCTAATTTCAAACAAGGAAAAGGTGATTATGGTGGAATTGCTGGATGGTCTGACGATGGAGCAGATATTACTAATGCTGTTAAATCATACGAACCTAATGATTATGGTTTATATGACATGGCTGGTAATGTTGCTGAATGGGTTGCCGATGTTTACCGACCTATTATAGATGACGAGTTTAACGACTTCAATTACTACCGTGGTAATGTTTATACTAAAAATGCTATTAATGATGATGGCACAGTAAAAATAGTAACAATAGATAATATTGTTTATGACACACTGTCTAATGGAAAAGTTGTTGCAAGAAATTTACCTGGTGAAATATTACAAGTTCCTGTTGATGAAAATGAAACCTATTTACGTACTAACTTTGATAAGAGTAATGAAATAAACTTTAGAGACGGAGACAAACGTTCTTCTCGTTATTTTGAAGATTTCAACGAAGACGAAGAAACAAATAGCGAAAATGAAGAATCAAGCACAAGAAAAATGTATAACTCTCCTAAACACAAAATCACTAGAGATTCTTTAGGAAACATTATTAGAGAATACGATAAAGGAAACAATAGAACATCTTTAATCAATGATGAAGTTAGAGTATACAAAGGAGGTTCGTGGAAAGACAGAGAGTATTGGTTAGACCCTGCTCAAAGACGTTACTTCCCACAAGATATGGCAACAGACTATATCGGGTTTAGATGCGCTATGTCTCGTGTAGGCTCAAAATCTAAAGCAAAAAATAAAACTAAAAACTAGATACGTTTTTTAACAATAAATTAAAAGTCCTAGCAATTTGTTAGGACTTTTTTTTATACATTTAATACGAAAATATTAATCGATAATTAAAATCGAGGTTTCAGATAAAATTGTCTTTCCTGTAAAAACGGGAATTAAAACAAAACCTATTTAACATTTGGAAATAAAAGCATTACACGAGCTTTTCTTAAAATGTCATTCTGTATGTACTGACACGAGAAAAATTCAAAAAAACGATATGTTTTTCGCTCTTAAAGGCGATAATTTTAACGGGAACACATATGCTGAAAACGCTCTTGAAAAAGGAGCTAAATACGCCATAGTAGATGAGACCGAATTCAACACATCAACTAAAACTATTTTAGTAAACAATGTACTTGAAACGCTTCAAAAATTGGCTTCATTCCATAGAGACTATTTAAAAACACCCATAATTGCTTTAACTGGCAGTAATGGTAAAACAACCACCAAAGAACTTATTAACGTAGTATTATCTCAAAAATATAAAACTACTGCAACTATAGGCAATCTAAACAACCATATTGGTGTTCCGTTAACCTTATTATCAATGACCAAAAACACAGAGATTGGTATCGTAGAAATGGGTGCTAATCATCAAAAAGAAATTGAATTTTTGTGTAACATAGCGAAACCAGATTACGGGTATATTACTAATTTTGGCAAAGCACATTTAGAAGGTTTTGGCAGTGTTGAAGGGGTTATACAAGGTAAAAGTGAAATGTATGATTATTTAATAAGCAACGACAAAACCATATTCGTTAATGCTAATGATTCTATTCAAGTTGAAAAAACCAAAAACACCAAAAGATTTTCATTTGGAAATACTAATGCAGATATTAACATTGATTTTAAAGAAGCACAGCCATTCGTTAAATGCGCATTTAATAATCAAGAAATTGAAAGTAAACTTATTGGTGAATACAATTTTAACAATATAATGGCTGCGATTGCGATTGGAACCTATTTTAAAGTAAATAGCACCTCAATTAAAGACGCTATTGAAAACTATACACCGTCTAACAACAGATCTCAAATTATCGAAAAAGGCACTAATAAAATTATTTTAGATGCCTACAATGCGAATCCAACAAGCATGAGGGCTGCTTTGGAAAATTTTGGAAAACAAGCAGGAGATAAAATAGCTATACTTGGTGACATGTTCGAATTAGGAACTGAAGCTAAAGTAGAACACCAAAATATTGCTGATTTGGCGATTTCATTAGATATCAATGAAATTATTTTTGTTGGTGAGAATTTTTATCAATCAGAAATTGATTCTAAAAAAGCTAAAAAATATAAATCCTTTTCATTCTTTGAAAAAGATTTTGATTTTTCTAAATTAAAAAATAAAACGCTTCTAATAAAAGGCTCTAGAGGCATGGCTTTGGAGCGGTTACTACAGGTTTTATAGAAAGCTTTACAAAAACAAAAAAGTGCCCATGCTATTTTTTATTTGACACGGACACTTCTTTTGACGTTCTCCCTAAGAACTAATTAATAGCAGTTGCAAGTTAATCCACTTGTTTAGAGATTGCAATACTCAATTTGAGTATTTTACATTAAATAGCCTATATTTTCGTTAAACGAATACCTTACACCACATAAAACCCTGTATTACTTATATTTAAAATTAAAAAAATATTTTTATTAATGTAAAGCGCTCCTGATGAAGCTGGGTTGAGATAACTTAAAATTATTAATTGAAAACCCTTATATAATCAAGACTTATTACAAATAATTACATCAAAATTGATATGGAAAAAGATGTTGAGTATAAACAACAAACAAGTGTCTATATTTTAATTTTATAGACACTTGTTTTTGACGTTCTCCCTAAGAACTAATAAATAGCAATTGCAAGTTACTACACTTAATTAGAGATTACAATACTCAATTTGAGTATTTTACATTAAATAGCCTATATTTTCGTTAAACGAACACTTTCTATCGTCTAAGAACTTGTTTTGATGATATTCATAATTCTAAATAATATTTTTATTCATTTTTAACAATGCAACAAGCTCGCCTGTAGAAGACATATTAAGTTTTTTTAAAATATTTCTACGATGAGTATCTACTGTATTAGAACTTATATTTAATTGTTTTGCAATAGTTTTGCTCGTATAATTTAAAACTAATAATCTAATTATATCACGCTCTCGGTTACTAATTCCGTCGGATAGTAGTCTTTGAGAGAAATTATTAAAATACACCGTCTCATATTCATTATTATTGTTTAGCAACTTAGCAGATGCACAAACTTGCAATTTAATTTTCTCAGACAACACCGTATAATGCGCTAAGCCAATTATAGGTTTATTCTCTGCATCAAATTCCAGAGGCGTTGTATTTTGTACAATATTTACATACACATCATTGGCATTCTTAAAACGATAATTCCAAGTGTAACTCATTTTTGTCCTATCTTCTACACTAATTTCATTTAAGGTAAAGGTCATGAGTTCATTTAATGCCAAAAGCCATTTTTCTAGATCCTCAGGGTGCATTCTACTCCAAAAATAACGCATGCCTTTTTTCTCGAATAAACTTTTATCCATACCTAAACAAGATTGCATATTTTTACTGATAAACTCAAATGACAAATGCTGAGTATTAGTAACACAGAAAAATGTTGAACTATAAGGCAAATAGGTGTCCAACTCAATAAATTTCTCGATATGCCTCTCTAATGAAGGGGTATCGTAAGATTTAAATATTTTTTTATAAACCTCCTTTATATGTCCCGTCATACATTGTTTTTTATATAAATATAAAAAACATATATACTAACACAAAAATAAAGACAAAAAGAACTGATTATAATGGAAGATAAAAAAAATCCTGATGAAATTTCATCAGGATTTTTTTAAGTGGGCGACAAGGGATTCGAACCCCTGACCCTCCCGATGAAAAATCGGGATGCTCTATTCTTTACTTTTTACTTTAATAAGCTTTTCTATCATTTTTCTACTTTTCCACTTCTTTATTTGCAATTCTCGTTTTATAGAATCACTTTTAGAATCATAAACCTCTGTATATTTCAAAACCCAATCCTTAGATTTTCCAGTAAAACCCTTATGGTTTTGCAAATGCTTATCTAATCTTATTAGCACATCTTTGGTAGAACCAATGTAATATTTATTGATTGTTTCTGAATATAGAATGTAAACGTAATATTTCATAGAGAAAAAAAATATTTTACATAAAAAAATCCTAAAGTATAAACTTTAGGATTTTTTGTGGGCGACAAGGGATTCGAACCCCTGACCCCTTGGGTGTAAACCAAGTGCTCTGAACCAACTGAGCTAGTCGCCCTTCAAACAGGTGTGCAAATATAAGCTAGATTTTCAATCTGCAAAAACTTTTTCAATAAAATTTTTAAATTATTTCTGCTACAACAAATGTACTACCTCCTATAAAAACAAAATCGCTTAACTCAGCATGTTTTAAAGCCGTTTTATAGGCTTCATTTACAGAATTATAGGCTTCTCCTTTTAATCCAAACCTATTAAAAACACGTTTCAATTCTTTAGCATCTAATCCACGTGAAATATCTGGTTTACAAAAATAATATGTAGCTTTTTTAGGCAATAAATCAATTATTGAACTTAAATCTTTATCATTTACGACTCCAAAAACAATATGTAACCTATCAAAAACTTCTTTTGATAGCTGGTTCATGACATGAATTAGTCCTTCTCTATTATGTCCTGTATCACAAATAACTTTAGGCTTGTCGTTTAAAACTTGCCATCTACCTAATAAACCCGTATTCTTTACAACATGAAGCAACCCTCTTTCCAAATGTTTTTGATGTATTCTATACCCTTTTTGTTGAAGCGCTTTAACTGCCTGAATTACTGTTTTAATATTCTTAGCTTGATAGCTTCCTTTTAAATCAGATTCATAAGCTTTTGAAATACTTTTATCTGCAAATACAATTTCTGAGTTATTAGTTTTAGCTAAATCTTTAAAAACAGCTGTTGTTTCCTTTTGGGTTTCACCAATTACAACGGGAACAGATGGCTTAATAATTCCTCCCTTTTCAAAAGCAATAGCTTCTAGTGTATGTCCTAAAAATTGCGTATGATCTAATCCAATGTTAGTAATTACAGATACTTCTGGAGTAATTATATTTGTTGAGTCTAACCGACCTCCTAATCCAACTTCTACAATAGCAATATCAACCTTTTGCTTAGAAAAATAATCGAAAGCCATACCAACAGTCATTTCAAAAAATGACAAATTATTAGCTTCAAAAAAGGCCTTATTCCGCTTTATAAAACCAATTACAAATTGTTTACTTACTTCCTTTCCATTTACCTTAATACGCTCTCTAAAATCTTTTAAATGTGGCGATGTATATAATCCAGCTTTATAGCCAGCTTCTTGCAATACAGAAGCCAACATGTGACTAGTTGACCCTTTTCCATTGGTTCCTGCAACGTGTATTGACTTAAAATTTTTATGTGGATTATTTAAATGATTTATTAGTAATATGGTATTACCTAAATCTACTTTGTAAGCCGACTTCCCTTGTTTTTGATACATTGGTAGCTGAGAAAACATCCAATTAAGAGTATCTTGATACGTCATGACTATTGCCCCAGTTTGAAGTTTACTTTTACAAAACCAATCTGTTTTACTGGCGCCTTAGAATCTGCTGGCCACTTATGAGATAATGCTATTTTCTTTGCTGGATCCAATAAACATTGTGCCGTATTAGTTGTTCCTTTTTGACCTGGTTCTGCTGAAATAACATTACCGCTTTGGTTTACAATAATCTTTACAATCACCATTCCAGATTCATTGCAATCTTGCTTAAGTGTTTTATAGGTTGCTCTACCTCTACCGTTTAAACCATAACCAACACCACCATTTCCTGATCCCTGACCTCCAAAATAACTAGGCGCGTATGGATCTCCATCTAATTGCCCTTTATCTCCAGCTTTATTATCATTGCCTTCACTTCCTGTTTCAGTGCCTTCAGATTTACTAACCCCACCAATTAAAGCATCTAACTTTTTCTTTTTCTCGTCCTGTTCACGTTTTTCTTTAGCTATTCTATCTGCTTCAGCTTTTGCTTTTGCATCAGCAATGGCCTTCGCTTTAGCTTCAGCCTCTTTTTGTTTCTTTATAGCTATTTCTTCAGCATTATCGGCAGTTAGTACTTCTTCTTTAACTTCTGATGAAGCTGTAGGTTCTGCTTTTGAGGTTTCTTCTGGTTGAGGTGGTTTTTCAACTTCTCTAGGTTCAGATTTTATTGGTTTTTTAGGCTGAATATTACCTTTACCAAAATCGGTAGTACCAAAATTTACTGCAACACCATACTCCTCTGGAGGATCCATATAGGGCGCACCAACCACAAATAACAACAGTAGTAATATAACAGTTATTAATGCTGTTATTTTTGCTGAATTTTTTTCGTGTTTGGTTTCAAGATATTTCATTAATTAGGCTTTACAGCTAATATGACCTTAAACTTATTTCGATTAGCTATATCCATAACCTTTACAACATTTTCAACAGGCACCGATTTTTCTGCTCTTAAAACAATCGTTGGTTTTTCTTCTAATGAAAGCACGGCAAGTAATTCGTTTTCTAAAACACTTTCTCCTACCCTTTTTTGATCTATATAATACGTTAAGTCTTTCTTTATACTTACCGCTACCGATTTTTTGTTTTCTGTTTTCCCACTAGCTTTAGGCAGCAATATATCGATAGCACTTGTAGATACCAATGTAGAAGCTATCATAAAAAAGATAAGTAACAGAAAAACAATATCTGTCATTGAAGACATATTGAATTCTGGTGATACCTTATTCCTTCCTCTAATATTCATACTAAGATGGTTCGTTTAAATGATCTAAAAACTCTAATGAATTTGCTTCCATTTGATATACAATCTTATCCGTTTTTACAACTAAATGATTATAAGCCATAAAAGCAACGATTCCTACAATTAACCCAGCAACAGTTGTTGTCATAGCCGTATAAAGTCCGCTAGCCAAAACATCCATTTGAATGGTGCCACCAGCATTAGCTAATTCAAATATTGCTAAAATCATTCCAATAACTGTACCAAGAAACCCAATCATTGGTCCCGCTCCAGAAATAGTAGCTAATATACTTACATTCTTTTCTAGTCCATAAATCTCTAATCGCCCTGCATTTTCTAATGCCGTATTAATATCAGCAAGTGGTTTCCCTATTCTAGAAATCCCTTTACCAATTAATCTAGATACAGGAGAATTTACTTGAGCACAAAGCATTTGAGCGGAATCAATTTTACCATGACTCACATGATCTTTAATTTGATTCATAAAATTAGCATCCACAACTGATGCTGCTTTAATAGCAAATATGCGTTCAAAATAAATATAAATGGCTGCTACAAGTAATAAGAACAAAAGTGCTATAATTATTTGTCCGGCAGCGCCTCCACTACTAATTAATTCTATAATGGAAAGTGTTTTTTCAACAGATTCTCCATCTGTAAGCAATTCTGCTCCTTCTTGCGTATTTTGTAATAATGTATTTAGCATATAATTTTAAATTTATTGCAACTGTATAACGTCCTTATATACGTTAAAGTATCGCAAAAGGTTTTCTTTTTTTTGCTTTCGCGGAAAACTACTTATATATTAATTTTCTAAAACAATGTTCTTGTAAACATAAATGCCACTGATCCTACCAAGAAACCTACTAAAGCCAACCAAGAAATCTTTTTTAAATACCAGAAAAAATCAATTTTTTCCATTCCCATAGCAACTACACCTGCCGCAGACCCAATAATTAACATACTTCCTCCTGTACCTGCCGAATAGGCAATAAAGTGCCAAAGTTCATTATCAATAGGCTCATGGAACATACCTAAACTAGCGGCTACCAAAGGCACATTATCTATAATTGCAGACCCAACTCCTAATAAAAGAACAACTAAATCTGAAACACCTTCATGACCACCTGGATGAATTTCGGTACCTAACATAGGCATCTTTTCTTGTAGTGATCCTGCAAAATTAAATAGAATACCTAAAGACTCTAAAGCAGCAACCGCCATTAATATTCCCAAGAAAAACAAGATACTTGGTAACTCAATTTTAGATAATGAATAATGTACTGGACTATGTTGCGCATGGGCATCGCTTTCTTCAGCATCATGTTCAGTAAAACTAAATTTAGAACTACTGTAAATTTCAGCAAAAATAGCTACAACTCCTAAAGACAACATCATACCTACATAAGGAGGCAAATGTGTAATCATTTTAAAGACAGGAACAAATACAATAGCTCCTAATCCTAAATAAAGCATTATTCCACTAAATTTAGATTTCTTTTTTTCTTCAACGTCTTCAACGTCTAAATCACCTTTAAATGCTGGTAAAAAAGACGCTATAAATGTTGGTACTGCCATACACAAAAATGACGGCAATAATAAATAACCTATTAAATGACCTGTTGTTACTTTTTTACCAATCCATAACATCGTTGTTGTAACATCTCCAATTGGAGACCATGCCCCACCTGCATTTGCAGCAATAATGATTAAACCAGCAAACCAAATACGAACACTCCTATCTTTTACAATTTTTTGAAGTATTGAAATTAATACGATAGTCGCTGTTAAATTATCTATAATAGCTGACAAAACGAAAGCTAATATGGAAAAAACCCAAAGAATTTTACTTTTCTTCTTGGTTTTTATAAAGTCTTTAATAGTTGAAAAACCATCAAAATAGTCAATGATTTCAACAATGGTCATTGCTCCTAAAAGAAACACCAATATTTCAGATGTTTTACCTAAATGATGCAACAAGGTTTCCTCCATCATATGCATCTTTTCATCAGAGCCTAAACTACCAAACCCTTCTAACAATGAATGGCTACTAGAATCAAACCATTGCGGAAAGCCTTCAATTCCTAAAGCAATTAGAGCCCAACAAATAGCCATCATAACCAGTGCTGGTATTAATTTATCTATTTTTATACTATGTTCTAAAGTAATGGCTAAATACCCCGTTACAAATACTAAAATAATTGCTGCTTCCATAAATTTATAATTAAATAAGTTGCTTTAGTACTGACTTACAGTTCAGTAGCACTAATGCCTGTTTTTGATTTATTATTGTTATATACTTTTCCTATTGTTTTTCTAATAATTATTTCATTTTTAACCAGTATTTGAATTTGATTTTTGTCAAATAACAACGATGAACAAATGTAGCTTAGTGATGATTAAAAAGATGTAATTTCATTTCAACAAATATAAAAAACTAAAGAGCTTTACTATTAATTTTTTGTTATTTTTAAAGAAGATATATTTTACCAGAACTATGATTTTTTAAAGCCCCTGTTACACTTTGTAAGCAATTAACTTCATTTCTTATTTTTAAGACTCCTAAAAATCCAAAAATTAAAGCTTCTTTAAATTCTACAATAGTTTTCGACGGTTCTATAATTTTGTTTTTTGTATGTGATTTAAGTCTGTTTATCAAATACTTATTATAAACCCCACCTCCTGTAACTAATACAGAAGCATTATTTTTTTTATTAATTTCGACTGCAAGTTGCATAGCAATATGCTCTACAAAAGTTTTTAAAACATCTTTTACTTCAAGCTGAAAATTATTTATTAACGGAAAAATATTTTTATCAACCCATTCTAAGCCCAAAGATTTTGGATGCTGCATTTTATAAAATTCTAAATCATTTAGTTTACTAAGTAATTCTTGATTAATAATTCCGGTTGAAGCAATTTTTCCTTCATCATCGTATTCAAACCCTATTAAATTTACATAATGATTTAAAACAATGTTTACTGGACAAATATCATAAGCTATTCGGTTGCTTTCAAATTCGGTTGAAATATTTGCAAAACCTCCTAAATTTAAACAAAAATCGTATTCAGAAAACAGCAACTTATCACCAATAGGAACCAATGGAGCGCCTTGCCCTCCTAGCTCAACATCTTGAACTCTAAAATCGCAAACGACATTCTGATTTAACAAGGTCGCTAAAAAAGGCTTATTTCCTATTTGATAGGTTAACTTTTTTTGAGGTTGATGTAACGCCGTATGTCCATGAGTACATACTGCATCAATATTTTTTATATTATTTTTATCAATAAAACTATTTATAACTTGTGCCAAATAAGCTGTATACTCCTCATCTATTTGCTGTAATTCCTGTAATGAATTAGCCACTAGAAGCTTTAAAATATTTTGCCACGTTTCATCATATGTAACCGTTTGGGCATATACAATTTTAAAGCTCCAAACTTTATCAAATATAAATTCAACAAAAACAAAATCTATACCATCTAAAGATGTTCCAGACATGACACCAATTACATTGTATTGGTTTTTATCCCCCATATTATTTATCATATTGTGTAAAAATAACAATACTTATTAAAAATATGACACTAAAAAACTATATTTGTATATATTTTTTATCAAATCAATAATATATTTAAAATTATGGATTTCACACTTTCAGAAGAGCATATAATGATACGCGATGCAGCTCGCGACTTTGCTCAAACCGAATTACTACCTGGAGTTATTGAACGAGACAACAAACAAGAATTCCCTAACGAGTTAGTAAAAAAAATGAGCGATTTAGGATTTATGGGCATTATGGTTGATCCTAAATATGGCGGCAGTGGTATGGATGCGATTTCTTATGTGCTTATTATGGAAGAATTATCTAAAATAGATGCATCTGCTTCGGTAATGGTATCTGTAAACAATTCCTTAGTTTGCTATGGACTAGAAACTTATGGAACAGAAGAACAAAAACAAAAATATTTAACAAAACTTGCTACTGGTGAATCTATTGGCGCATTTTGTTTAAGCGAACCAGAGGCTGGAAGCGATGCGACTTCACAAAAAACTACTGCAATAAAAAAAGGTGATCACTATATTCTTAATGGCACAAAAAACTGGATTACAAACGGTGGACGCGCAGATATATATATAGTAATAGCACAAACGGACAAAGACAAAGGATCTCATGGTATTAATGCTTTTATTTTAGAAAAAGGGACGGAAGGGTTTCATGTTGGCCCTAAAGAAGACAAATTAGGAATTCGTGGAAGCGATACACACACGCTTCAGTTTAACGATGTTAAAGTTCCAAAAGAAAACAGAATTGGTGCTAATGGCTCTGGATTTAGATTTGCTATGAAAACCTTATCTGGTGGACGTATTGGAATTGCTTCTCAAGCACTTGGTATTGCTTCAGGCGCTTATGAGTTGGCCTTAAAATATTCTAAAGAAAGAAAAGCATTTGGCACCGAAATATCCAACCATCAAGCCATTGCTTTTAAACTAGCCGATATGCATACTGATATTGAAGCGGCTAGAATGCTTGTTATGAAAGCGGCTTGGGATAAAGATCAAGGTAATAATTACGATATGTCTAGCGCTATAGCAAAACTATACGCCTCTAAAGTAGCCATGGAACATACCGTTGAAGCAGTTCAAATTCATGGTGGCAATGGTTTTGTAAAAGATTACCATGTAGAGCGCTTAATGCGTGATGCAAAAATTACTCAGATTTACGAAGGCACTTCAGAAATTCAAAAGATTATCATTTCACGGAGTATTTTGCGAGATTAACTGTTACATTTTTAGTTGTATTAAATAAAATAAAAGTAGTGCATCGTTTCTTTTTAAAAGAAGAAACAGATGGGCTACTTTTTTTGTTAAGTATTATAAAACTTCCCGACTTAAGCAATTAGATTTATATCTTTAGTCCAAAATATATAACATGCAAAAAACATATTACGATCCAGCAGATTTAAAAAAATTTGGCAAAATAAGCGAATGGAATCAAGAATTAGGCGATAAATTTTTTGAGTATTACGGAAAAGTATTTGAAGAAGGCGCTCTTTCTGCAAGAGAAAAATCTTTAATTGCATTAGCAGTAGCACATACAGAAAGTTGTCCTTATTGCATAGATGCTTACACTAAAGACGGTTTGCAACGCGGCATTACAAAAGAAGAAATGATGGAAGCCCTACATGTTGGTGCGGCTATAAAAAGCGGAGCTACTTTAGTAATGGGCGTTCAAATGATGAACAAAGTAAATAAGCTTGAAATGTAATCAAAGTTCTAATTTTGGTAAATAAAATTTCACAGGTGGCTTATCCTGAGCGAAATCGAAGAGTCTTCTTCAAGAAAATTAAATATATTAATGGCAACAAAGTCCCTACATAAACGCGAAAGCGATTTAGCAAACAGTAATAGGCAATTAGAAATTTTGTCGAATGGTATCTTTCAAAATGGAGAGCTACCAACTTTTAAGACTAAAATTACCGAAACAAATCAATTTCCGCTTAAAGCTAAAAAATTAGAAATCCTACAAATAAATGTGGGTTATATGTGTAACCAAGTTTGCGAACATTGCCATGTTGATGCAGGTCCAGATCGTAAAGAGGTTATGACGCGTGATACGATGCTACAATGCCTAGATGTCATAAAAAAAACAGGCGCACACACCCTAGACCTAACAGGAGGTGCTCCAGAAATGAATCCTAATTTCCGTTGGTTTGTTGAGGAAGCTGCCAAAGCTGGCATAAAAGATTTTATTGTCCGTTCTAACCTCACCATTATTAAAGCCAATAAACAGTATCACGATTTACCCGAATTCTTCAAGAAGCATAATATCCATGTTATAAGCTCTATGCCACATTGGACACAGGGAAAAACAGACAAACAACGTGGAGATGGTGTTTTTAATACATCTATAAAAGCGCTTCAAGAACTAAATGCTGTTGGTTATGGTATGCCAGATAGCAAATTGAAATTAGATTTGGTATACAATCCTTCTGGAGCCTTTTTACCAGGAGATCAATTTTCGATGCAGAAAGAATTCAAAAAAGCATTAAAAGAAGATTTCGATATTCAGTTTCATAATTTATTCTCTATAACAAATTTACCTATTAGTAGGTTCTTAGATTATTTAATAGCTTCAGAAAATTACGAAGATTATATGTATGCTCTAGTTGAAGCTTACAATCCAACAACTGTTGCAAACGTGATGTGCACCAATACACTTTCGATAAGTTGGGATGGCTATTTATTTGATTGCGATTTTAATCAGATGCTAGAATTGCCCGTAAATAGTAAAGCAAAACACATTTCAGAATATAATGAAAGTCTTCTTAAAGGAAGAGATATTGTTATTTCTCAACATTGTTATGGTTGTACTGCTGGCGCAGGAAGTAGCTGCCAAGGGAGTGTAGCTTAAAAAGAAAATATGAAAAAGTTACTTTTTATTATTTATATTGGTATTTCAATTTCGGGGTTTTCACAGAAAAATCTTGAAAAGATGTTGAAACATCAAAACAGAGAAAGTATTCCATATATTTCTGTAGATTCACTTAAAAACCTAAAAGAAAATTTTATTTTATTAGATTCCCGAGAAGAAAGAGAGTTTAAAACCAGCCATTTAAAAGATGCTATTTATGTAGGTTTTAATTTTTTTAATTTAGACTCCGTTAAACAAAATTTACCCAATAAAGATTCTAAAATAGTAGTGTATTGCGCTTTAGGTATTCGCTCTGAAGCTATTGCCGAAAAACTTAAAGAAGCAGGTTACAGGAATGTTTTCAATTTGTACGGTGGTATTTTTGAATGGAAAAACAACGACTATGAAGTAGTAAATTCAAATGAAAAAGTAACAGACTCCATTCATATCTTTTCAAAAAAATGGAGTAAATGGCTAAAAAAAGGCATAAAAGTATATGAATAAAGAGCTCGTTATTATTTTTGTAAAAAACATAAAACTTGGAAAAGTTAAAACCCGACTAGCAAAAACCATTGGAAACCTTGGTGCTTTTGAGGTATATAGCGAATTAGTTAAGATCACAGAAACAGCGACTTCAGAAATAAAAGCAGATAAACGTATCTATTTTTCAGATACCATTATGAATACAACTTGGAATCACCATCAAAAATTCATACAAGAAGGTGACGATTTAGGAACACGCATGAAAAATGCTTTTTTAAAAGGATTTAATGACGGCTTTGAGCGCATTGTTTTAATTGGATCTGACTTACCTGATATTAGTGCGCTTCATATTGAAAACGCAATTGAAGCATTAAACAAAACCGAAGTTGTTTTTGGACCAGCTGAAGACGGGGGATATTACTTAATCGGACTTAACAAAATGCACAGCTTCATTTTTGAAAACAAACCATGGAGTCAATCAAATTTATTAGAAAAAACATGTCTAGAATTAGATAAAAAAAACATCAAATTCACTACATTAGTAACGCTTAATGATATTGATACTTTTGAAGATTTAACTGCTTCATCATTCTACAAATCAAATCTTAAATTACAACAAAGAATACAACAATTAAATGATTAAATACATAGAAGAAACCGTAACTTACCTAAAAGAAAAAGGATTTGAAAACCCTGAAATAGGAATCATTCTTGGCACTGGATTAGGGCAACTTATTAACCATATAGACATTATAAAAGAAGTTAGTTATAACCACATTCCAAACTTCCCAACAGCAACCGTAGAGTTTCACAAAGGCAAACTTATATACGGAACACTAGAAGGCAAAAAAGTCATTGTAATGCAGGGGCGTTTTCACCTTTATGAAGGCTATACACTACAAGATGTTACCTACCCAGTTCGTGTTATGGAAAAATTAGGCATCAAAACCTTATTAGTTTCCAACGCCGCAGGTGCCATAAACCTTAACTTTAAAAAAGGAGAACTGATGCTTATTGAGGATCATATAAATCTTCAAGGCAGTTCGCCTTTAGCATTTAAAGGTGTTGAATTATTAGGTGAACGCTTTACAGATATGAGCACACCTTATGATGCCGAAATCAATTCAACCTTTAAAACTATCGCCAAAGCTAACAACATCACTTTACACGAAGGTGTTTATGCTAGCGTTGTTGGTCCTCAATTAGAAACAAGAGCAGAATATCGCATGCTAAAAATTATAGGATCAGACGCCGTTGGCATGAGTACTGTACCAGAAATTATTGTTGCCAACCATTTAAAATTAAAAGCAGCAGCGGTGTCCGTTTTAACAGATGAATGCGACCCAAGCAATCTAAAACCTGTAAATATTACAGAAATCATTGAAATGGCGGCAAAAGCTGAACCTAATATGATTACACTATTTAAAGAATTAATAAAAATATTATAAACAAGTCGACAGTCTTCAGTTCGCAATATTCATTTAAACTAAAAACTGTTAACAGAATACTAAAATCAAATGAGCTACCTAGAAACTACACACGATGTTTATAAAGAAGCGGCACTTACACCAGATGTTGGCCTGTGCTGCACTACAAATCCTATTTGGGAATTACCAGGTTTAAAAATCCCCAAAATCATGCAAGAAATGAACTATGGTTGTGGTTCAACGGTTCATGCTCGCGACCTAACCAACAATCCTAAAATGCTTTATGTAGGTGTTGGAGGTGGTATGGAATTATTACAATTCTCATATTTTAATCGTGAAAAAAGTGGCGTTATTGGTATTGATGTGGTAGACGAAATGCTAGAAGCCTCTCGTAAAAATTTTATAGAAGCTGAAGCTGAAAACGATTGGTTTAAAAGTGAATATGTAGACCTTAAGAAAGGAGACGCTATGCATCTACCTGTTGAAGATAATAGCATTGATGTCGCTGCTCAAAACTGCTTATTCAATATTTTTAAAGCAGACGATTTAAAAAAAGCCATCGCAGAAATGTTTCGCGTTTTAAAACCGCACGGAAAACTAGTTATGAGCGACCCAACTTGCGAGCAACCTATGAATGATGCGTTAAAAAACGATGAACGCCTGCGTGCTTTATGCCTTAGTGGAAGTTTACCAATTGCAGAATACGTAAAAGCATTGACAGATGCTGGTTTTGGAACTATTGAAATTCGCGCTCGTAAACCTTATAGAATTCTAGACACTAAACATTATCCAACAGAAGAACTTATTTATATAGAATCCATAGAAGTAGCCGCCATAAAAGACCCGATGCCTGCTGACGGACCGTGTATTTTTACTGGTAAGGCAGCTATTTATTATGGTGAAGACGACTATTTTGATGATAAAGCTGGTCATGTTTTACTAAAAAACCAACCGTTAGCCATTTGCGATAAAACAGCAGGTGCTTTAGCATCGTTAGGTCGAGACGATATATTTATTAGCGAATCTACTTTCCATTATGATGGTGGCGGATGTTGCTAGACGATAATCGCTATTTGATTATTATTTTATAATGAAATACTATAGTCTCATTTTTATAATTTGTTGTTATTCGGCTTGCTCGGGAACAAAACTAGTTGCTAAAAAAACATCTGAAATTTCCAAAACAGAAAATGATACTATGGGTTATAAAAACGAACCCGTAAAATTGATTCCTTATAAAACTACTCAAGAAATAACAAAAACAAAGCTTGATGAAACTTCAACTGAAAAACCAGTGAAATTTAATCAAGCTCTAACCAAACGTTTTATTGAAACACATCAATTATGGGACGATTTACTTCGAAAACACGTAACAAATAGCGGGCTTGTTAATTACCTAACCTTTAAAGAAGATAGAAAATCATTAACGACATACATCACTCTTTTGAGCCAAAAACTTCCTGATGACAATTGGCCTAAAGAAGATAAACTAGCCTATTGGATTAATGCATACAACGCCATGACCATCGATTTAATTTTACGAAACTACCCTGTAAATAGTATAAAAGATATTAAAGACCCATGGAAACAACGTTTATGGAAATTAGGCCACAAATGGTATAACCTTGAAGATATTGAACATCAAATTTTACGAAAAATGAATGAACCGCGAATTCATTTTGCTATTGTATGCGCATCATATTCTTGTCCTAAATTATTAAATAAAGCATATACCGCTTCTAAATTAGAATTGCAATTAACCAATGCTACTAGAGACTTTTTAATAGATAAAAATCGAAATAACATCACAGCTAACAATCTTGAACTTTCTAAGATCTTTCAATGGTTTTCAAAAGATTTCAAACAAGACGGCTCTTTAATTGACTTTTTAAATAAATATTCAACTATTAAAATTTCGAATAAAGCAAAAATGAGCTTTAATGATTATAATTGGAGCTTAAATGAGTAACTTATTGCTTTCTATAATTAAACTATGAACTATCTGATTTCGATAATAATTCCCATAATTAATGAAGCAGATAACATTTCAAACCTATTAAATCACCTTTTAAAAAGCGCTTCAGAAAAAAACATTTCTGAAATTTTAATTGTTGATGGAGGTAGTCGTGATGGTTCTCAAGACATAGTGCAATCATTTGAATCTCTAAATAATTTCAAAATACTTTTATTAAACTCAAAAAAAGGACGCGCAAAACAAATGAACTTAGGTGCAAAACACGCAAAAGGAAATATTCTTTATTTTCTACATGCCGATTCTTTTCCTCCTAAAAATTTCGACACCTTTATTATAAATCAAGTTAACAAAGACAATCTAGCAGGTTGTTTTAAAATGAGATTTAACAGCAATCATGTATGGTTAAAAATGGCGAGTTGGTTTACACAATTTAATTGGAAATCGTTTAGAGGTGGTGATCAAAGTCTTTTTATAACGTCATTACTTTTTAATAAAATAGGTGGTTTTAATGAAGCGTTTACTATTTATGAAGACAACGATTTTATTAGAAAGCTTTATACTCGAAATCAATTTGTAGTGATACAAGAATGGATAACCACCTCAGCCAGATGCTATAACACCAATGGCATTTATAAACTTCAATATCATTACTGGAGCATTCATATTAAAAAATGGCTCGGAGCTTCGCCCAAAGTGTTAAATGATTACTATCATAAACACATAAATGTTAAAAACTGATAAAATTCACTTAAGGAAATTTTAAATGTTACAATCAGCTCATTTAATCGTCTACTTTTATACAAAACAACGATTACATGAACCATCTTTACAAAGTTTGTTGCCTGTTTATCTTTATATCATTACATAGCTTTTCACAAGAATCTATTAATGCCAAAATACTTGATTCTACATCACAAAAACCCATTCCTTTTGCTACTATTTCTATAAACGACAACTCGGGAGTTATAAGTAATAACAATGGTGAATTCTTATTGTATTTAAACAAAAAAGTTTCAAAAAAAGATTCTTTAACCATTAGATGCTTAGGCTATGAAAGCAAACATTTTTTAGCAAAAACATTTCATGATAGCATTGTTTTGTTGAGTCCGAAATCTATAGAACTCGATGAAGTTCTAGTTTCTAATAAAAATTATACTACCGAAGAAATTATAGAAAAGACAAAAGAGAACCTGGCCAATAATTACGATTTCAGTTTTATAAAAAGCAAACTATTTTACAGAGCCTCTCATTATACAAACGTATTGAAAAAGGATGTTACTATTAAGAAATCTACAATACCAGAATTCAATCAAGGTTTTGTTGACAGTCTTTTAAATGCGATGCCTAATAACGCTGATAGTTACACCGAAACATTATCCAATATGTATGGCAAATCTGGAATAATAGATTCACTAAAACTAGATATCATAAAAGCTTCTCGTCTATACGATAAAAGCCGAGAAATAACCTTTGAAGGTTATGAAGAGAAATTCAATACTATTATAAAGAAACACGTAAAGCGCGATTCTTATTTTAAAATTAAATCTGGCATTTTTGGGACTAAAGAAGAAATGGATTCTAGTTTTTATGATTCTGAAAAACCTAAAAAGGATGAAACAGAAGCTTTTCTTGAAGAACAAAAGAAAAAAGAACAGGAACGAAAAAACAATTTCACAAAATACACGAAGTATTCTATTTCTAGATTACAACGCAACAGTTTCACTTCTGAAGATAGTTACTTAAACTTTTTAGAAAAACCAAACAGATACGAATTCAAGCTAGAAGATTACAGTTTCTTAAACAATGAGTTTGTTTACATTATAAGCTTTACACCAAAAAGAAGTGAAGACTACAAAGGCACCATTTATATAAACACAGACGATTTTGCTATTATTAGAGTCGATTATGAAAACGTAAAAGCTCTTAAAAACTTTAAACTGCTAGGTCTTTCATATAATGCTTATTTAAAACAAGGCACTTTAATTTATGAAAAAAACGCATCAAACAAATATGCTCTTAAATACGCAGAGGTTGAAGAAGGTAATAAATTCGGAATTAAAAGACCTTTAAAAATTATTGAGAAGAACAAACACACCAAAGGCAGAAGAAAACAAAACGAATTGTCGTCTGATATTCATTTTATACTGTCTAATAGAGAGAAAAAAGAATTGGTGGTTTTTGAAAATGACGCCATAACTGAAACCGACTTTACAGCTTTTGAAGAAAAGCCAAAAGTAAAGCCTATTTATTTACCAAAATACGATCCTGAATTCTGGAAAGGCTACAATGTGATTGAACCCAACCAAGCTATTAAAGATTTTAAAAGTATTGAGTAAGCCCGTTGTGCTTTATAAATGGTATTTGCCTCAAAACAGCTATTTTATGTTAATGGAATGACATAAAAAAAGAACAATCTTTAATCTTTATTCCGCCCTTTCTCATCAGGATAAAGATCTCTAATTATATCACTTTGCAGATATATTTTTGTATCGATATTCATTCCTGTTAATTTTCCAGAAAAAGCAACACCCGTATCTACATTCCATATGTTAGCTGCATTCATAGGTTCAAAAGAATTGAAATTGGTTGTTGGCGTATGACCAATATAAATTTCATGATAATGCTGTAAACGTTTTGGAAACAAAACAGAATCTTTATTTATGTTTTTATCTATAGCTAAAGCCATTTCCCAAAGGGTTCTATCAAAGTAAAGTGTTTCTTCAAAAACCTCTTTAGTCACGCCATGCATAGACGTAAAACCTGCATGTAGAAACAATCGGTTTTTATCATCTAAATAATAAAGTTTTAAGTTTTTAAAAAACTCTAAATGCTCCTTTTTTTCTTCAGCAGAAAAGCCTGTATAACTCTCCATGGTTTCTTTTCCTCCATGAATATACCACGTTGGGTTCACATCTCCAGAATCTAACCAGTTTTCACACCAAACATCATGGTTCCCTTTGATAAAAACACAGTTTATTTTTTGAGATAATTCTATAAGAAATTGAACAACTTGTGCAGCTTCACTCCATCCATCAACATAATCGCCCATAAAAATAAGGGTATCATCATCTTTAACTTCCAGCTTATTTAACACCTGAATTAAAGCTTTTAAACCGCCATGAATATCACCAATTACATATGTTCTCATATCCTATTCTTTTTTTTTGCAAAACTAATGGAATCTGTTTATAATTATAAAATTGAAGATTAATTTTATATTAAAACTTTAATAATTCGCATACATATCTTTAATCAAAGCTTCCGCAGGCTTGTTTTGTGGTGTAAAACGCGAGTTATTTTCACCACCTGCTTTTTCATTATTATGATGCCATTTCCAAAGAAAACCACCAGCAAACCAATTTTCATTCCAGAACGTTTCAAACAAAGCCTGGGTCGTATTTTTTTGAGCTTCTAAGTTTACATCGGTCATACTTCTATCGCTTTTCCAAGGTTCTTTTCCAGAAAAATCAACACTTCTATAACCAAACTCGGTAAATAAAATAGGCTTCTTTAATGTTTTAGAGCATTTAGCTACAGCCTCTTTATATGGTATTAAACCTGCTTTACAAACTTCAACAGTAGGTGTTTTTTCGTCACTTACAGGAAAATAAGCATCAATACCGATGTAATCTAACTGATCCCAAAAAGGGGTTCTATCATATTCATTCCAATTAGCAGCATAAGTTAATTTCCCAGAATACAACGCTCTAATTTCTTTTATTAATTGTTTCCAGTAATCTGGTCTATAATCTATAAAGGTTTCCAATTCGGTTCCAATACAAAATATGTCGGCATGAACGTCTTCTGCTATACGTGCATATTCAAGAATAAATTTAGAATACGTTGTTTCTAATTGCAACCATTCTTCGTCATTATTCATTTTAATAAAACCAGTAAACTGCCCTCTAGAAACCCATATTTGAGGTTTTACCATCACTTTAATGCCTTTGTTTTTTAAAACGTCGACATACTGTTTCACGCCAACCCTAGTTTCACCAAACCACTGTCTATTAGAATTATACCTAACTTCCGGATGCTCTAAATCTTTAATAAAACCAAAAGGCATTAATGCGGCATAATTAGCATGTATATTAATTATAGGATTGACATGAGAATTGTTAATAGAATCTCTAGACGCTACAAAACTAACTCCATTTATTTTAAGAGGTTTTATAGATGTCATTGAACAAGACGCTAATAACAAACATGAAGCAAACACTAAAAAGATTCTCATTTTCTATTTTTTTGACTAAATTTAAACAAATTGAACATACAAGATAAGGTTTTAACAAAACCTTCGACAAAAAAAGTTTACTAAACCAATCCTATGGAACATATTGTTATTATTGGTAATGGAATTTCAGGAGTCACTGCTGCCAGACATATCCGGAAACTATCTAACAAAAAAATTACCATTATTTCTGCTGAAACTGATTACTTTTTTTCTAGAACAGCACTTATGTATGTATACATGGGACATCTAGAATTCCAACATACGCAACCTTATGAAAATTGGTTTTGGAAGAAAAACAGAATCGACCTTAAAAAAGGTTTTGTAAAGGCTATAGAAACAACATCTAAAACCCTTTATTTTGCTGAAGGTGACACCATGCTTTACGATAAACTTATTATTGCAACAGGCAGCAAGCCAAATAAATTTGGATGGCCAGGTCAAGATTTAAACGGCGTTATGGGTATGTACCACAAACAAGATTTAGACAATCTTGAAAAACACGCTCCCAATAACAAAGTCTGTAAACGTGCTGTTATTGTAGGCGGTGGACTCATTGGTATTGAACTTGCTGAAATGCTTCATTCTAGGCACATTCCTGTTACTTTTTTAGTGAGAGAAACCAGTTTTTGGAATGGTATTTTACCTGAAGGTGAATCTGAAATGATAAATAGAGAAATTTTAGATAATGGCATCGATTTACGTTTGGGTGTCAATTTAAAAGAAATAAAACCTGATGAAAAAGGCCATGTTAAATCTATAATCATTGCTGAAACTAACGAAGAAATTGAATGCAACGTGGTAGGATTAACAGCAGGTGTATCGCCTAACATCGATTTTATAAAAACATCTGATATTGAAACAGGGCACGGTGTAAAAGTGAATCGGTTTTTAGAAACCAACATCCCCGATGTATATGCTATTGGCGATTGTACCGAACAACATGAAGGCATAGACCAACGTCGCCCTATTGAAGCCGTTTGGTACACAGGCAGAATGATGGGAGAAACCGTAGCGCAAACTATTTGCGATAATAAAACGGCATACAAACCAGGACATTGGTTTAACTCTGCTAAATTTATAAATATAGAATACCAAACCTATGGTTGGGTTTGGGCACTAACAAAAGATAATGAAGCCCGTTTTTATTGGGAACATGAAGATGGCAAAAAATGCATTCACCTAAATTACGATAAAAAGACACGGGCATTTATTGGCATTAACACGTTCGGGATTAGAATGCGTCATGAATTTTTCGACAAGGTTTTAAACGAAAAACAATCAGTAGATTATGTTTTAGAACATTTAGCCGATGCTAATTTCGATCCTGAATTTTACAAACTTCACGAAAAAGATATTGTTGCAAAATTCAACCAAGAAAACAATACTAATATTCAACTTAAAAAGAAAAGTTGGAAACGCATCTTTCAAACCTCATAAATAAATCAAAATGAAGCACATTCAAAAAATAGGACTTGGTTTATTTATAACAGGACTTGCTGTATTTATTGCACTCATCTTTTTAGGCAAATACCAACTCACTCCAACGCAGTTTGAAACTTTTATAAGCAACAACGGCATTAAAAGTGAGCTTTTCATAAACGATATGAAAAATAATGTGGTAGGTAAAACATTTACAAATCCATTTTCATTGTCATCAAAAATCACATCGGCATTAGAAAGTGCTAATAAAACACACGAAACTAAAAAAGAATGGAGCAAAAAAGTTTGGGGCAAACCTCATAGTCTTGCTTACGAAGTTGCTAAAACATCGGGGAGCGGAATCATAGAGGAAAACAAAGGACTGTTTTGGTGGCTCACGTTTGGTTTAGGCATTTTAGGAGCCTTACTATTTATTATTCCAAGCATTATTACTTTAGGTCCACCAGGTATTAAAAACAATAATGTATATCATAATAGTGCGACCAACCGGGGTTGGATTGGCTGGTTGGTATTTATCTTTTTAGTTACTTTTTATTTGCTACTTTATTTCCGTCCAGAATATATAGTTAACTGGACCTATATTGTAGATCCTATAAGCAAAAGTATAAGCGGTAATCCAGCAGGACAATGGTTTTTGTACGGTTTTCTATATTGCGTCGTTATGGTCGTTATGGCAGTACGCATGTATATTAAATACCGTAATAATAAATATCAAATATTACGAACCACATCGGTATTATTCTTTCAAATTGTATTTGCCTTTTTAATACCAGAAATTTTAGTGCGTTTTGAAAAACCTTGGTACGACTTTAAAAATGCCTTTCCTTTAGATTACGATTTCTTTTTTAAATGGAATTTAAACGAGCTTATTAATAGTGGTGGTTTTGGATTATTCATATTAATTTGGGGAATTGTTTTAACACTCGTTGTTGTGCCTGTTATGGTGT
The DNA here is from genome assembly GCA_031826515.1 of Flavobacteriaceae bacterium HL-DH10. Taxonomy (NCBI): domain Bacteria; kingdom Pseudomonadati; phylum Bacteroidota; class Flavobacteriia; order Flavobacteriales; family Flavobacteriaceae; genus Thalassobellus; species Thalassobellus suaedae. The sequence continues at coordinate 961,110 of CP134536.1, forward strand.
ATTTCTTCGGAAAACGCTGGTATTGCTCCTGGGTTTGTGGCTGTGGTGGTTTAGCCGAAACTTTAGGCGATCCTTACCGCCAATTATCAAACAAAACACTTAAAGCTTGGAAATTTGAACGCTGGATAATCCATAGTGTTTTATTATTTGTGCTTATCATGACGGGATTTACTCTCTATTCTTATTTTTCAGGAGCCAAAGTCGTTTTGGGTATAAAAACACAAACCATTCAAGATATTTATAGCTTTTTAATAGGGTCTATTTTTGCAGGAGTTATTGGCACGGGCTTCTATCCTATTTTTGGAAACCGCGTATGGTGTCGTTTTGGTTGTCCGTTAGCTGCTTATTTAGGATTTGTACAACGTTTTAAATCGAGATTTAGAATTACTACCAATGGCGGACAATGTATTTCATGCGGAAACTGTTCTACCTATTGCGAGCAAGGTATTGATGTTCGTGCTTATGCACAAAAAGGTGAAAACATTATACGTTCTAGTTGTGTAGGCTGTGGTATTTGTAGTGCCGTTTGCCCAAGAGGTGTTTTAAAATTAGAAAACGGCCCTGAAGAAGGACGCATCAATCCTACCGATATTTTATTAGGAAACGATGTCGATTTAATGAATTTAGTTAACAAAAAATAATAAAATTATTGTCACATTGAGCGCAGTCGAAATGCTAATAAAAATCATAAACTCAAAAAGTCTCCAACTGCGCTCAAACTGACACAAAAGTCTTAATTGAAAAACATGAATCTATTTTAAGAGTGATGAAAAGAAGGCACAATGTATCGAAAAACACTCTAAAACTAAAAATTGTCACATTGAGCGCAGTCGAAATGCTTATAGAAATCATAAACTCAAAAAGTCTTCGACTGCGCTCCGACTGACACAAAAGTCTTAATTGAAAAACATGAATCTATTTTAAGAGTGATGAAAAGAAAGCACAATGTATCGAAAAACACTCTAAAACTAAAAATTGTCACATTGAGCGCAGTCGAAATGCTTATGGAAATCACAAAACAAATAAGTCTTCAACTGTGCTCAAACTGACATTAGAGCACATTAAGTAATGTTTAATGAATCAAATTTCATTAATAAAAACAGTAAAATCCACACGAATTGACAAGCTTTATTCATTTACAAAATGACCCTTTTAAATTAAAAAAAGCATCTAAGCTTCGAGTCTATAATCAAATTCGTAAAAATCATAAAATTTTGTTAAAATTCTAGCCAAAAGAGTTGTACTTTTGCGCTTTGAAAGAAACACTTAATGCCCAATATAAAAGTCATCATACCTGCTTATAACGAAGCAAATTCTATCGCAAATGTCATTCATGATATTCCTGAAATTGTTGACGAAATTATAGTGGTGAATAATAATTCTACTGATGATACAGAAGCTAACGCCAAAAAAGCGGGTGCTACTGTTTTAACTGAAACAAAAATGGGCTACGGATATGCCTGCTTAAAAGGCATGCAACACATTGCTAATCAAACCAAAAAACCAAATATTATTGTATTTTTGGACGGTGATTATAGCGATTATCCTGAAGAATTAACCAAAATAGTAGCTCCCATAATTAACGATAATATAGATTTTGTTATAGGCTCTCGTGTTAAAAAACTACGAGAAACAGGCTCTATGACTACACCTCAAATTTTTGGTAATTGGCTAGCAACCAGTTTGATGCGCTTGTTTTTTGGTGCAAAATACACAGATTTAGGCCCCTTTAGAGCTATAAAGTACGACAAGTTACTAGCCCTCAATATGGTAGACAAAACTTATGGTTGGACCGTAGAAATGCAATTAAAAGCCTTAAAACAAAAACTAAGCTACACCGAAGTACCTGTAAACTACAGAAATAGAATTGGCGTTTCAAAGGTGTCAGGAACAATAAAAGGTGCTATATTTGCAGGCGTAAAAATCTTGAGTTGGATTTTTAAATACAGTATTAAAAAATGATTTTAGAAACAATAATTATAGTTATTTACACCGTTGCGTTATTAATGATTTTTACATACGCATTGGCGCAGTTAAACCTGTTATTTAATTATTTAACCTCTAAAAGAAAAAAAATCACAGGCGAAACGTTCGATTTCTCAAATGCTGAAGAAGTGCCATTTATAACCATACAACTTCCCGTTTATAACGAAATGTATGTTATGGAACGCTTGTTAGACAATATTGCTAAAATTGATTACCCACAAGATAAATTAGAGATTCAAGTTTTAGATGATTCTACCGATGAAACCGTGGCAACCACACGTGCTCATATCGAAGCCTTACAAGCTACTGGATTAGACATTCAACACATAACCAGAACAGACAGAACAGGTTTTAAAGCAGGCGCACTTAAAGAAGGTTTAAAAATAGCAAAAGGCGAATTCATTGCTATTTTCGATTCCGATTTCCTTCCAGAAGAAGATTGGTTAAAACGCACCGTACCGTATTTTAAAAATCCGAAAATTGGCGTGGTTCAAACCCGTTGGGGACACATAAACCGAAACTACTCCATACTAACAAAAATACAAGCCTTTGCCTTAGACGCCCATTTTACATTAGAGCAAGTAGGACGAAACAGTAAAGGACATTTTATAAATTTTAACGGTACAGCAGGTGTTTGGAGAAAAACCTGCATTTTAGATGCTGGAAATTGGGAAGGCGACACCCTTACCGAAGATCTAGATTTAAGTTACCGCGCCCAATTAAAAAACTGGGAATTTAAATATTTAGAAGATGTAGAAACACCTGCCGAACTTCCTATTGTTATAAGTGCTGCACGCTCTCAACAATTTAGATGGAACAAAGGAGGTGCCGAAAACTTCAAGAAAATGATGTGGCGCGTTCTAAAAAACCAAAACATATCTACAAAAACAAAAGTACACGGACTTTTGCATTTACTTAATAGCACCATGTTTTTAAACATTTTAATCGTGGCGGTTTTAAGTATTCCTATGTTGTATATAAAAAACGAATACGCCCATTTAAAATCGTATTTTATAGTTATGAGTTTCTTTGTACTAAGTACACTTATCTTTTTTATATGCTACTGGTTTATGTATAAAAACACCTATGGCGGTGGCTTTAAAAATTTCTTTAATTACATAGGTATGTTTTTCGTGTTTTTCTCAATAGCCATGGGCTTTTCATTACACAATACCATTGCCGTTTTAGAAGGCCATTTAGGTAAAAAATCAGAATTTGTACGCACACCAAAATTTAATATTGGTGCTCTAAAAGATAGTTGGAAAAAGAACAAATACATTAAAAAAACCGTATCTGTGCATGTTATTTTCGAAGGCATCCTCATGCTATATTTCGCATTTGGTATGTATAGCGCCTTTATTGTGGGCGACCAAGGTGGCGATTTCGGACTCTTCCCATTCCACCTTATGCTATTTTTAGGCTTTGGCTACGTGTTTATAAAATCGCTAACCTCTAAGGTTTAAAACCAGCTACCGAATAGAAGAATATTTAGTATTATTTGGGCGTTTCCCGAAAAGGGTCGCGCTTTCCGCTATATCTTTTTTTGCCATTTATGGCAGCAAAAAAAGGATGCCGCATCAATCGCTAACGCGAGGAAAAAAAGATTCGTCTAACATTACGTTTTAATTAAAAACAGTAAACTTTCACACTAGTAGTTACCTGAAATTGAGTATCTTAATCCTAGATTAACATTGTTTTATAAATTATTGATCACTCCAAACTTCTCAATAATGCACTTTCGTCTTCCCTTTTTGCTTGAGACAAATAGTTATCCCGAAGTGTTCTAAAAATTTGAGATACTTTTGGATAAGTAAATTTAGTCTCTTCAAAAAGAAAATCAAAATAACCTGCTCTAAACCTCTCTATATTACCACCTTCAAAAGCTCCTCTACTTGTAAAACCTAAGTTATTTGAAATTTGAACACCAAATGAGTTCTTTATTTCTTTTGTATCAATTTCTTCAATAACATCATATATTTCAGTATCAAATCCCTTTCTTTCTTTCATATCAATTGGATATTTGGCAAATAATTTTCCTAAGCAATCATCTGTGATTTTAATTCTATGATTAGCAGAAGCGAGCTCCCTTACCTCATTTATCCATTGCTTAAATTGATCAGAATTAATAGTTCCATCTTCCTCTAATGAAGGTATTAAATTAAAAGAATTAAATATATCCCAACCCACTTTAAGAATTTCTTGAAAATTTGGGTCGTCTTTTACTTTCTGAAGCTCTATCTCTCTAAGCCCTTCTTCTTCTGGTAAATAAACCTGACTCAATATACCAAAATATTCTTCTGGCTTTTGAGACATTAATTTATAAAGGTTTTTTGGCAAAGTATTATATGAAGCTCCTCCCCTAAACACAAATATGAATTTCATTTCAATTTTTGCAGCTCTTTCAATATCATAATCACTTCTCGAATATAAGAATTCTAAAAGATTTTTAAACTGATGGTGATCAAAGCTAGACGAATCTTCAAAATCTACAAAAGATATTTTTTCAAGTACTGTTAAGACTTCTTCTGAGGTCAAAGTGTTTTTATGCACATAAGTCCCCCACCCTAAAGTATTTATAAGCGTTATACACTTATCATACTGTTGTAATTTATCTAAAGCATAAAAAAGCTCTTCTTTACTATCTGCATATAAAAACCCTTGCTTAGATTTCCAATATAACTTTTCCACTTCTACATTTCTCAAATCAGTAATAAACCACCACAAATGAATACTACCTCGTAATGAGTTCAAAAAATTAATAATTCCTTGTGAAGATAATCCTGTCTTAATCATCATATCTAAGACTTCTGTTTGTAAATGTAAATTTGTCTTGTTTTCAGAAATTCGAATAAACTCTCCTACCAAAGACAAAATACTTTTATCTTTTGATTCTACCTGATTATAAACAATAAGTTTATTTTCTTCACTTAAGTTATCAGATAATGCAAGTGCATTGCCGTATAAGTATGGATATTCAATTTTAGACCCTAGTTCAAAAATCTTCTCTACTCCATACTTTTCAAGAACTTTTTCAACAAACGCAAGTCTCCTTAAAAATATTTCATTATTCCGGTTTTCGTAATCGTCACCTTGCTTTCCTTCAATAAATTCTGGATGGTGTTCTTCAAACAAGTATGAATCATTTAGCACATCATTTTCTGGTTTAAACCTAATAGCAATTTGTTCAATTTTATCAAGAATATCATTAGGTAGAGACCAATGTGCTGTTGGATAACTTCTGTGATTACCTATAAATTTTCTAAACTTATGAAACACCTTACTTTTGTTTTCTTCATTAAAGGACATACTTGTTTTTATTGCTTTCAATCCTGTATCTATTCTACTCCATTCCATATCATCTAATAAATCTATAAGAGATAATATTCTTTCGATGTTATCTTTAGACATTTCAACAATATTATCTAAACAAAAACCTCTCATATAATGAACTTCACGTTGAGTTACTTTGATTTCTCTAAGTTCTGAAAATAATCTCCATTTGGGTCTTGGTTTATGAAATGCCGTATCATTCTTATTTCCTACTAAATCATACAAAAGTCCGTATAAAGTATTAGGGTGTTTTTTTACAAGAATTTCTAATATCTTTTTTCGGTCTTCTACATTTGTATTCGTTTGGGGATACCAAGTTCTGTATATGCTTTTAAGATTACTTAAAGGAGTGTTAGTTGTAGGGAAAGTTTCAGGAGAAATTGATATTATTTCACATAGAATTAGTGAAACTTGCATAAGGTGTTCTGGAAACCACGCAATAATATCCAAGCACCATAATAATGGAGCTAAATCATTGGAATTATGCATAAACCCCTGTTCAACTTCAAAAAATGAAGTAACTGATTTATCTTTTATTATTCTTTCCAGATTATTTAAAAACACTGCTGGAGACGCCTCTGCTAAGAACTTTAGATTACTCGACAACGACCTCCAAACCATAATATCATTACTAAGAAGCTCCCGAACGATATAATCAATATATGAAGATACATTTGGGATAGAGTTTATACCATAATCATCTCCAAAGACAGATATAACAGTAAGAGATTCACATATACCTTCTCTTAATTTAGATGAATATTTTGACCTATTCTCAGGGGTCTGATAATAATTACATCTATTTTCTAAAGGCAGAGTATATTTATGTGAGACCTCACATAATACCTCTAAACAAATTTCTTTGAAATGCTCAAGATTTTGTTGGGTTACATACTTTGCAAAGTACAACCAAGAATCAGTAGGAGAAACTAATCTCCAAACTCCATTTATGTGATAAACAGGCGAATCTTCTAAAGTTACCAAAACTCTTAAAAATTGAATATATTCAGCAGAACTTTTTCTACTTATTTTTTCTACAAGATCCTTGTCACCTTCACGATTCTCAGAAAATCGATTAATTATAAGCATAGGAATAACATCTATAATCTCTATACTCTCTAAATATTTCGGTATCGTAGTATCATCATATTTTAGCAATCGTTTTAGTACAGATATATTCCTACCTGAATTTTTAGTTAGAATTCTTGTTTGCTCAGAATCAATTCCCATCTTTTCTAATCCTTTTTCAAACGTATTTCTAGAAACTATTGGTAATTGAATTTTTTCAGATGTCGAAACTTCATCGGAAAGACTTATTGGAATTATTATTTTATGTCCCTTTTGAACAGCCCCTCTCAAATCTAAACTCTCTACTTTAAATTTAGTTATTATGATTAAAGATTTATCTGTTTGAATAAATTGATTAAAGGCATCTCTATTATCAATAACCACAACATTTGTGTCAAGTATATCATCAGACTCTTTTATAACTGATAAAGGAAATGCTATTGCTTCATCTGTAGTTATTGATTTGATATAAAACACCCCTTCATTACTTTTTAAAAATGATTTAACAGCCTCCACCTCTTTTAACCTACTATCCCCTAATAAGATTTCAGGAACTATTTTAATAGATTGATTCTGACTCCAACATTCCCAATACTCCTCTACAGTATATATACCTAAAGTTGGCCTTTTCAATTTTTCAGCAAGCCATAACTCTACCGTTGGAGCTAATTCTAACCATTGTTCAATATCTATTGCGTCTATATATCTTACATCTTTCCAAAACTCTTCACTTTTCTTTTCTTCGACCCATTTACTTTTATCTCGATATCTTTTTCCATTTACATTAATATAAGTGGTTTCAACATTTACTTTTCCTAAAGTATTATTTTTTCTTTTTTCATAATCATCATTTGCTTTTTTTCCTTTAGCATTTGTAGTTCCAAACTCCCAAACACTTTCTCCCAAAGGAACAAACATATTCTCAGATTCAGTAATAAGTTCTCCATCAAAACCTCCAGTTTGAACATCTTCTCCATAGGAAAAATGGAAATTTTTAATAGTACTATTATCTATAGTAGCTAAAATTAGTTTTCTAATTAAGTGTGGTAAATGATATTTACAATCTACTGTATTAGCCCACATTTCCAAATCATTTGTAGTTATAAATCTCATATATTATTTTTCAGATATAAAGTGTATATTTTACAAAGTTGCATATAACGACTTGACATTAAATCATTTTAGTGATTTACATCTATCTCTATACGAATTTAGCTATTTTTTCTGACAAACCAAAGTAAGACTTCAACTAACCATCTTCAATTCCATCCAATACACCCAGCTCTATTCCATCCTATTTTAAGTACAAAAAAAAATACATAATGCATGCTGATTTTTTGTATTATCAGTATCTTTATGTCAGTAATGTTATTCAAAAAATGAAAGACTACAAACCAAAAAGCAGACTCACCGCACAGGCCTATATTGATGGTGTTTTAAGTGGCAGCAGGGTTATTTTTCAAGCGCCATAACCATTATAGAAAGTAATTTAGAAAGCGACAAATAATCTATTATAGTTTAAAATATTGTAAACTTAGATACTTTAGTTTTTAGCAAATGCTATGAGAGGTATTATATTGCCATTGTCGGCTTTTCTTAAAGCGCTAATGTAATTTTTTCTTGTTTCATTGGCTCTTACCATGTTAGATTGATGCCAACTAAAAGGTTCTTTTCCAAAAACAGATTCCATTATTAAATCTGCCATCATTCTTGAATGCCTTCCATTTCCGTTTGGAAAGCAGTGAATGGCTACTATGCGATGTTTAAATCTAATAGCAATTTCTTCTGGGGTATAGGTTTTGTTTTCTAACCAATAGGTTGTATCGTCAATAAGGCTTTTTAATTCTATCCCTATATGAGCCCATTTTATGCCAATATTTTTGTCAGATTTTCTAAAATTACCTGCCCATTTCCAAACATCGCCATACATTTTCTTATGTAAATCTTTTATAAACTTTTCTGTAAATATCTTATCTGCTTTTAAATTGGTACGAATAACCCATTCAACGGCCTTTTCAATATTTAATTGTTCAAACTCATCAAGTTCTTGCTGCGTCGTTATGGATTTTATTTTTAGCCCTTCTTTTTCTTCTTCACTTAAAGGCGTTTGTCCTTCGGCATATTTTAGGTTTAATCCCATAACGATTTTCTCATTTCCCTTTTTATATCATTGGCTAAATCAATTATAGATGCTTTAATTTTTTCATCGCTAATACCTTGGTCTTCTAACTTCATATTTTGATTGGTTCGTAATACAATTTTACGAGCCAATTTTTCAGCTTTCAAACTAATTAAATTATCAATAGTTCCTTCTTTTGGAACAAAACCGTATACCAGTTTTAATTCTAAAACATTACCAACTTCTTTCAAGGAGTTTATTGATATAGAACCTTTTGCTTCACTTTCTTCAATTTTTTTAACACCTTGTTTAGTTATACCTAATTTATCCCCAAGTTGTGCCATTGTCATGTTAAGCGTCGTTCTAATAGTATGTATCCATCCTTTATCTGGAACCAAGACAATTTCTGTTTTTTGAAAAGGCTTTAATTTCTGATCCAATTGTTCAATCAAAAGTTGTTTCTTATTTCTCATTATTTTCAATTTTGTATTGGATTAAGCTTATAAATACTTTTAAAAAGTAAACTTAATTGTTTACAAATATACATAAAAGTAAACCAATAAGTTTACAAAAACACAAAAAAGTAAATAGTTAAGTTTACTTATAAGCAGTAACTTAAATTAAAGCCAACTCGTAAATATGAAATCGTTTAAATCTTTTATATCTTACCCTAAACGAAATTAGCCGTTTTTTTTCTGATAAAATAAAGTAAAATTCAACTTACCAACTTATATTCAAAACAATCCATTCCCTCTTAATTTTATCCTATTTTAACCATAAAAAACAAGGTATTATTCATGGTGATTTTTTCCATTATCAGTATCTTTATGTCAGTAATGTTATTCAAAAAATGAAAGACTACAAACCAAAAAGCAGACTCACCGCACAGGCCTATATTGATGGTGTTTTAAGTGGCAGCAGGGTTATTTTATCGAGAGCCATAACCATTATAGAAAGCAATTTAGAAAGTGATAAACTTCTTGCTAAAGATATCATTCAACATATTTTACCAGCATCTGGTAATTCTATACGCATTGGTATTACGGGCGTTCCTGGTGTTGGTAAAAGCACGTTTATTGAAGCGTTTGGCAAACACCTTATTAATCAAGGTCATAAAGTTGCTATTCTATCTATAGACCCTAGTAGTCAACGTTCCAGAGGTAGTATTTTGGGCGATAAAACCCGTATGGAAGAATTAAGTAATTTAGAGAATGCTTATATACGCCCGTCGGCTTCTGGCGAAACGCTTGGTGGTGTTGCCAATAAAACCGCCGAAAGCATGCTACTTTGTGAAGCAGCTGGTTACGATGTTATTTTAATTGAAACCGTTGGTGTGGGGCAATCGGAAACAGCTGTACATGGCATGACCGATTTTTTCCTACTACTCATGCTTGCTGGTGCTGGAGACGAACTTCAAGGTATCAAGAAAGGCATTATGGAAATGGCAGATATGGTGGTAATCAACAAAGCCGATGGTGATAATATTCAAAAAAGTGAAATGGCGCGTTTACAATATCAAAATGCGTTGCATATTTTTCCGCAGTCTGATTCTGGTTGGTCGCCAGTAGTCACAAAAGCATCATCTACAAAAAACATAGGTATTGATACCGTTTGGGATGAAATTATAAAATACAAACAATTGGTTACCGATAATGGCTATTTTTATGAAAATAGAAATCAGCAAAAAATACGCTGGATGTATGATAATATTAATGATGAATTAAAACAGTTGTTTTATGGCTCGAAAGATATTGCGAGTAAACTTGATGTTTTAAAAAAGGATATTATTTCTTCTAAAATATCGCCTGTAAAAGCAGCTCAAAAAATAATTGAGGAGTTTAAGGAGTCGTTTTGATACCTCAGGTGTCACTTCGAGTGATTCCAAAGCATGAGGAATTGTATCGAGAAGCATCTTAAAAACAAAGTATAATAAATACCTAAAAGCATTACTCTTAAAGGTTCTCGATACTAATTTTGCTAAAAAAAGCAAAATTCACTCGAACTGACATACTTACTATATCTAGAACTTAATTAACAAACACTCTGTCATTCCTGCGAAACTGATAGGTTCATGAATACATTGGTATAAAAATTTAAACAATGAATAACGCAGGAATCCACAAGACTTGTCTTTACAGAATATAGATTCCTGCCTGTGCAGGAATGACAAAAAAACAAAACCCCATCTATGTTTAAACACAAACGAGGTTTTCAATCCAATCAATCTATTAATTTAGTCGCTCTACTCTTGTTCTAAATATTTCTCCATAATAGTAATAGCCGATTCGGAAATAACCGTTCCTGGTCCGAAAATGGCAGCTACTTTACGTTCTAATAAATAATCGTAATCCTGCTCTGGTATAACACCACCAGCAAACACCATAATATCTGGTCTTCCTAATTTTTCTAATTCGGAAATTAATTGCGGAATCAACGTTTTGTGTCCTGCTGCTAAACTAGAAGCACCTACAAAATGCACATCGTTTTCAATGGCTTGTTTTGCGACCTCTTCTGGTGTTTGAAACAAAGGGCCCATATCCACATCAAAGCCTAAATCGGCAAAACTAGAAGCCACAACTTTAGCGCCTCTATCATGTCCGTCTTGTCCCATTTTTGCTATCATCACACGCGGACGACGACCTTCAATCTCTGCAAATTTATCGGCAACTTCTTGTGCTTTTGCAAATGTATCATCGTTATTTACTTCTTTACTATACACACCACTTATTAATTTAGTATCAGCTTTATGTCGTCCAAAATGCACTTCTAAAGCATCTGATATTTCACCTAAAGTTGCAAAATTTTCGGCAGCTTCAACAGCTAATTCCAATAAATTTCCTTTTCCAGTTTCAGCACAATCTGTTAATGCTTTTAATTTAGCATCAACCACATCTTGATTTCTGTTGGCTTTTAATTTCTTTAAACGCTCTATTTGAGATAATCTTACTACCGAATTATCAACTTCTAAAATCTCGATATTCGATTTTTCATCGGTTTTAAATTTATTAACCCCAACTAGAATATCTTGTCCCGAATCTAAACGCGCTTGTTTACGTGCCGAAGCTTCTTCAATACGCATTTTAGGAACACCTGTTTCAATAGCTTTGGCCATGCCTCCCAGCTCTTCAACTTCCTCAATAAGTTTCCACGCTTTTTTAGCAATTTCTTGTGTTAAGTATTCTACATAATAAGAACCCGCCCAAGGATCAACAGATTTGGTAATCTGCGTTTCATCTTGAATATATATTTGAGTGTTACGTGCTATTCTAGCCGAAAAATCGGTTGGTAATGCAATGGCTTCATCCAGGGCATTGGTGTGTAAAGACTGTGTTCCTCCTAAACCTGCTGCCATGGCTTCAATACATGTTCTAGCGACATTATTAAAAGGATCTTGCTCACTTAAACTCCAACCCGATGTTTGACTATGCGTACGCAACGCCATAGATTTTGGGTTTTGTGGATTGAATTGTTTTATAATTTTCGCCCAAAGCATACGTGCTGCACGCATTTTAGCAATTTCCATAAAATGATTCATCCCTACTGCCCAGAAAAAAGATAATCTAGGAGCAAATTCATCAATTTTTAACCCGGATGCCAACCCTGTTCTAATATATTCTAACCCATCGGCTAAGGTGTAAGCCAACTCAATATCGGCCGTTGCACCTGCTTCTTGCATGTGGTAACCACTAATAGAAATAGAGTTAAACTTAGGCATATACTTGGTCGTGTATTCAAAAATATCACCAATAATTTTCATAGAAGGTAATGGTGGGTAGATATACGTATTACGCACCATAAACTCTTTTAAAATATCGTTTTGAATAGTTCCACTTAAGTGATCTAATGACACGCCTTGCTTTTTGGCTGCTGCAATATAAAACGCCATAATGGGTAATACCGCACCATTCATAGTCATGGAAACCGACATTTTATCTAACGGAATTTGGTCGAATAAAATCTCCATATCCAAAATAGAATCGATAGCAACACCTGCCTTACCAACATCGCCAGTAACACGTGGGTGATCGGAATCGTAACCACGATGCGTTGCTAAATCGAAGGCCACTGAAAGCCCTTTTTGACCCGCAGCTAAATTTCTTCTATAAAACGCATTAGACTCTTCTGCTGTTGAAAACCCAGCATATTGTCTGATAGTCCAAGGTCGCGTTGCATACATCGTACTGTAAGGTCCTCTTGTAAAAGGAGGAAGTCCTGCAGCAAACTGTAAATGCTCTGCGTCTTTAATATCGTCTTTAGAAAAATGTTTTTTTACAGGAATGCCCTCTGGAGTATTCCAAATATCTTGATTATCTGAAACAACTGTATGCTGTTTAGAATCTGTATCTAATGTTAAATCTGAAAAATCCCGTCTCATACTTGTAAAGATTTAATTTTTTTTTGAATTTTATTCTGAACACTTGAAATTGTTTGTATCACATCCGATTTTAAATGAATGTAACCATCTAATCCAGCTTCATTTAATGCATCAACAATACTTACAGGGTTGCCTGCTAACAAAAGTACTTTATCTGTATTAAGTGACCTAAATGTTTCTACAAATGCTAAAGCACTTTCATCGTAATCAGGATCTGAACTACAAATAACCACCACATCAGAATCTGATAAGGCACTAGTTTTTGCAGCTTCTATGGCGTCCTCATAGCTTTTTTCTTGCCATACTTCAAATCCAGAAACACCTATAAAATCATATGAGAAAGCAGCTCTTGCTTTTCGCATGGTTAAGTTACCATAACTGGTGAGTTCTACAATAGGACGTTTGTTTGTTTCATCAACAAATTGCTCGGTTACCTTTCTTATGGCTTCAATTTCTAATGATGCCCTTCTTGGTGTTAATACTTTTGAATTGGAAGTATCACCAGAAGAAAGAATATCTGAAGGCACTGTCTCCATAAGATTAGGATATTTATTTACCCCAACCATTGGCAGTCTTCTTTGGCTTATCAGCTTTATTTTCTCTTGACGTATTTCGGCAATTTGTTGTTGAATAAACTCACTTTCAAACGCGTTATAAAATCCGCCTTGAGCTTCAATAGCTTTAAAAAGCTCTAATCCTTTTTTAGCAATTTTAGTACTTGCTTCTTCTATAAAATAAGAACCGTCAACAGGGTTTGCTACTTTACCAAAATAAGATTCCTCTTTTAAAATGGTTGAAATATTTCCAGCAATTCTACTTGAAAAATCGGATGCGTTATTAAATTCTTTATCATAAGCATCAATAAACACACCATCTACATTCCCTAGAATGGCAGACATAGCTTCTGTAGTTGCTCTTAACAAATTGGTATGGGCATCGGTTACCGATTTACTCCAAACAGATGTTTTAGCTGTTAAAGCATGTTTGAATTGCGTAACACCAAATTGATTTGCTACAGCATTCAATAAACTATTAAATGCTCTAAACTTAGCTATCTCAATAAAATACTCTGAACCTATAGCCAATTGAATATGCAAATTATTAAATATAGGCTCTACATCAAGACCTTTATCTAAACATTGTTCAATTAAATACACTAAAGCATTTAACGTATATGCCACTTCTTGAACTTGATTAGAACCCGCATCTAAAAATGTGGTTCCAGAAACAAAAATGGTTTTAAATTCCGAATACGACGCTCCTAATTTTAAAAGCGCTTCTAAAGTTTCAAACTTGCTTGTATCCAAACTTCCTTTAGTGAGATATTCTGAAATTATTTCTAAATCGAAATATCCTCTAAGGTTTTTAGAATTGTCTAAATTCTGCTCTGCAAAAGCAAAAAAATCTTTAGCAAAACCGATAACGTTATTATCTAAAGCAAACGAAACGGCAATTTTATTAATATCTACTTCGCTCAAAAGAATAGCTGCAGAAACAGGATCTTTCATATGAAACAAGAGTCCGGTAACCCCTTCTTTAACCGCTTTTAAAGCGGCCTTGTTTCCATCTTCGGCAGAAGCCACACAAATGGCTCTATAATTAATTAAGTCTTGTGAATTCTGGCCGGTATTAGGAAGATACTCTAAAGCATCTTCTGTATTATAAAAAGGTTGAAATTCTAATTTATTTAAGTTTTTCCAAACTAATTTTCTATTGAAATCTGCACCTTTTAAATCGACATTTACTTTCTCCATCCATGCCGCTTTAGTAACAGGATTGAAATCTGAAAAAAGTGTTTTTTTATTAGTTTCCATATAATCTATATTTAAGAACTCGTTTAAACCATAACACTATTGCTTCCAAAACGCTCAAAAATAGCTTGATCTAATTCAGCTCTATGATCTGGATGCGCAATATCTCTAAGTGCTTCTGCACGTTGTTTTAAGGTTCTTCCAAATAATTCGGCAATACCATACTCTGTTGCAACATATCTAGCATGAGCTCTTGTGGTAACCACACCTGCTCCTGATTTTAATGCTGGTACTATTTTAGAAACCCCTTTTAAGGTGGTTGATGTAATTGCAATAATTGGCTTACCTCCTTTTGATAAAGCCGCACCACGCATAAAGTCCATTTGTCCACCAACACCAGAGAACATTCTAGTTCCTATGGAATCGGCACAAACCTGACCTGTAAAATCTATTTCGATAGCCGAATTAATAGCAGTTACTTTTGGATTTTGACGAATAATAGCGGTATCATTCACATAAGCGATATCATTCATTTCTATTTCAGGATTATCATCCATAAAATCATATAAACGTCTTGTTCCCATAGCAAATCCAGATATAATTTTATAAGGATTCACCTTTTTTTGTGAACCGTTAACGATTCCTTTTTCAACTAAATCGACAATCCCTTCAGAGAACATTTCTGTGTGAATGCCTAAATTTTTATGATTATGAAGAAAAGTTAAAACCGCATTAGGAATACCACCTATACCCATTTGAAGCGTTGCGCCATCTTCAATAATTCCTGCAATATTCTTTCCAATAGCTTTTTCTTGCTCTGTTGGAGCCACAAATTTCATTTCATAAATTTCCTCTTCTACTATAACGCAAGCATCAAATTTATTTACATGAACCAGTGCATCTCCAAAAGTACGTGGCATTCTAGAGTTTATTTGCGCTATAACTGTTTTGCCTTTTTCAATGGCAGATATCACAATATCTACAGAGACACCTAAAGAACAAAAACCATGTTTATCTGGTGGCGATACGTTTACAAGAACGACATCTAAATCCATATATCCATCACGGAATAAACTTGGAATATCACTTAAAAAGATTGGAATATAATCAACAGTATTTCCTACCATTTTTCTAACATTACCTCCAATAAAGAAGGCACTGGTATGAAAACTTTCTCTTAATTCCGGATTTGTATATCCGCATTCTCCTTCTGTATGTAAATGGCAAATTTCAACTTTTCTAAGTTCGGGTGCACGCTCTACCATCGCTTTAATTAAAGTTTGAGGTGTTGCAGAGCCGCCTTGAATTAACACTCTATTTCCTGATTTTATAAGCTTGACAGCTTCGGAAGCTGACATTACATTTGGAATTTTCATATCTAAAAGTTTTAATTTAATCGTGCTTTCTTTTAATAAACAATCTGTTTCTATCCTAAGAAACTTAATATAATACCTGCTGCAATTGCAGATCCAATAACACCTGCTACGTTTGGTGCCATCGCGTGCATCAATAAATAGTTTTGCGGATCGGCTTTAAGCCCTTCAGCATGTACTACCCTCGCACTATCTGGAACTGCAGAAACACCAGCTGCTCCTATTAGCGGATTTAATTTTTCGTCGCCTTTAAGGAATAGATTCATGAACTTTGCAAATAGTAAACCGCCACAAGTTGCTATTACAAATGAAATGGCACCTAAAGCAAATATCATCATAGAATCTTTGGTAATAAATATATCGGCTTGTGTTGAAGCACCAACCGTTACACCTAAAAGAATAGTTACAATATCAATTAATTTTGTACGAGCTGTATCTGCAAGTCTTTCTGTTCTTCCCGATTCTTTAAGTAAATTTCCGAAGAATAGCATACCTAATAACGGTAATGCACTAGGCGATATAAACGTGGTTAATAATAATGCTACTACTGGAAAAATCATTTTTTCCTTTTGTGAAACCGCTCTAGGAGGTTTCATTCTAATTAATCGTTCTTTTTTTGAAGTTAACAACTTCATTATTGGGGGCTGAATTACTGGTACTAAAGCCATATATGAATATGCCGCAATAGCAATTGGGCCTATCAAGTTTTTAACCGTGGTACCATCTGCTAACACATTAATACCATTCGCTAATTTTGAGGAAAGGAATATGGCCGTTGGACCATCGGCTCCTCCAATAATACCAATAGCACCCGCTTCTGGAAGATTAAACCCTAAATACAATGCTCCTAAAAACGTCGCAAATACTCCTATTTGCGCAGCAGCTCCTAAAAGCATTAGCTTAGGATTTGCAATAAGCGATGAGAAATCGGTCATGGCACCAATTCCTAAAAATATAAGTGGCGGATAAACACCTTTAACTACGCCAAAATAAAGATAATTTAATACCGATCCAGCTTCATAAATCCCTGTTTGGTTTCCAACTACAAATGGAATATTACCTATAATTACCCCTGTTCCAATTGGAATTAATAAGAGTGGTTCGTAATCAAATTTAATGCCGAGGTATATAAAAATAATACCGACTAAAATCATGATAATATTACCCGATTCTGCATTTGCAAAACCTGTATATTGATAAAACTGTTGTATCCCGTTTATTGCTTCTGAAACAAAACTTTCTTCAGCAGCACTTTCTGATTCTACTAAGGTGGTAGACACTGATGATGTTGAAGCATTAGAAGTTAACCCTAAAACTGGTCTAGCAAAAATAAGTAGCGATAGAACTCCAAATATTAATATTACTTTCTTCATTTTTTTCTTTTTAAGTCACTCGAGATACTAAACACTTCTTTAACTCGAAATAACGTTGCCTAATTTTATTCTAATTCTATCAATACTTCGCCTTGAAGAACTTGCTGTCCTACAGCTACATTTACAGCCGTAACAACTCCAGATTTTTCTGAAACAATATTGTTCTCCATTTTCATAGCCTCAAGAACTAATAATAAATCGTTCTCTTTAATGGTATCGCCAACTTTTACATTTAGAGATAAAATAACACCTGGAATTGGTGCTGAAATTTTTGTTTTTGCTGAAGAGCTTGGGTTCACTTTAACAGGTTCAACTGGTGCTGCACTAGAAGGCTTACGAACTAATGTTGGTGTTTTTCGTGTTTTTATTTCTTCTTTCATTTTAACGGAATAACTTGTTCCGTTAACTTCCAACTCTATAGTGTTATCTTCTTGAGAAACAATTTTAACACCATAACTGTTCTCGTTTATTTTAAATGTGAAATTTTTCATAATACTGTATTTCTTATAAGATTCAAAACTCTAAAATCTATTTGTATATGCTCCATATATTTTAGAACTCCAAGGAGAATATAATTTACGAGCTTGTTTGATAGTTAAAATGGCATTTTCATGATCATGTCGTTCATTTAAATACATATGAATAGCTACCGATATTGCTGCTGCTATTTCTCCTGTAAATTCTTGATTTACTTTTGGAGAAATCTCTTTAACTTTTTTATCTGGTCCTTTAGAAATTATTTTATAGACATAAAGCATCGTTGGCAATCCATATTTAAAAACCAAAGTTAAAAGCAATAATCCGCTAAAAACAATGGTTAAACCTGTAGCCAGAATAACATATCCTTCGCTTAATGTATCGATATATAATAGTAAGTTTTTCATTACAATGGAATATTTGAATGTTTCTTAGGAGGATTTACCTCTTTCTTATTAGCTAATAATTCTAAAGCTCTAATGATTCTAAACCTTGTATTTCTTGGTTCAATAACGTCATCAATAAAACCATACTTAGCCGCTACATAAGGATTAGCAAACTTGGTGTTATATTCAGTTTCTTTTTCTTCAATGAAATG
This sequence comes from Flavobacteriaceae bacterium HL-DH10, assembly GCA_031826515.1. Classification (NCBI taxonomy): domain Bacteria; kingdom Pseudomonadati; phylum Bacteroidota; class Flavobacteriia; order Flavobacteriales; family Flavobacteriaceae; genus Thalassobellus; species Thalassobellus suaedae. Next base: position 979,560 of record CP134536.1, read on the forward strand.
TTGTTTTTCTTCGGCATCTTCAATTTTACGAATATTAGATCCTTCTAAAACTTCAACAGCGCCTTTAGCTCCCATTACAGCAATTTCTGCTGTTGGCCATGCATAATTTAAGTCACCTCTTAATTGCTTACAACTCATAACATCATGAGCACCACCGTATGATTTACGAAGCGTGATTGTTACTTTAGGCACCGTGGCTTCTCCATAAGCAAATAACAGTTTTGCTCCATGTAGAATAATACCCGCATACTCTTGTCCTGTTCCTGGTAAAAACCCAGGTACATCTACTAACGTAACAATAGGAATATTAAATCCGTCGCAAAAACGAACAAATCTGGCTGCTTTTCTAGACGATTCACAATCTAAAACACCTGCGTAATATTTAGGTTGATTGGCAACGATACCAACCGATCGTCCATTAAAACGAGCAAAACCAACAACGATATTACGAGCGTAATTTCTATGAACTTCTAAAAACTCGCCATTATCCGTTATTGTTGAAATAACATCTAAAATATCATAAGGCTGATTGGCATTTTCTGGAACAATAGTGTTTAAAACATCATCTAATCTATCAATAGGATCAGATGTTGTTATAGTTGGTGGATCTTCAAGATTATTTGAAGGTAAGTAGCTTAATAGTTTTCTAATAAGTATTAAGTTTTCTTCATCATCTTCTGCTAAAAAGTGAGACACTCCAGATTTTGTAGAATGCACTGTTGCCCCTCCCAATTGTTCGGTAGTTACAACTTCTCCTGTTACCGCCTGTACAACTTTTGGCCCCGTTACAAACATGTAACTCGTTTTATCGGTCATAATGGTAAAATCGGTTAAAGCAGGCGAATAAACCGCTCCCCCGGCACAAGGTCCTAAAATGGAAGATATTTGAGGAATAACACCAGATGCCATAATATTTCTTTGAAAAATCTCTGCATATCCAGCAAGTGATCTTACACCCTCTTGTATACGTGCTCCCCCACTATCATTAAGTCCGATTACTGGTACACCAATTTTCATTGCCATATCCATAACTTTACAAATTTTCAACGCATAGGTTTCTGAAAGCGAACCACCAAATACCGTAAAATCTTGCGCAAAAATGTACACAATTCTACCATCAATAGTTCCATGCCCTGTTACAACACCATCTGAAAGATAAATTTGTTTATCTAAACCAAATGATTTTGTTCTATGGGTAACAAACATATCAAACTCTTCAAAACTGTCATCATCTAAAAGAATATCAATTCTTTCACGAGCTGTTAATTTCCCTTTAGCATGCTGAGAGTCTATACGTTTTTCACCGCCTCCCATCTTTGCTTTAGCTCTTTTCTCAATGAGTTCGTTTATTTTATCTTGATTTGTCATAAGTATATGTTTTTGCTTATCTACTCTTGTTAGCTCAATATTATTCTTGTTTTGAACAAAGTTCTGTTAGCACGCCCAATGTTGACTTTGGATGCAGGAAACCAATATTTAATCCTTCAGCACCTTTTCTAGATTTTTTATCAATAAGTGTTACCCCGCGCTCATCTGCCAACTTTAAAGCTGCATTGGCACTATCTACTGCAAATGCTATATGATGAATTCCTTGACCTCTTTTAGCAATGAATTTACCAATAGGTCCATCGGGTGAAGTACTTTCTAATAATTCAATTTTTGTATTACCAACTAAGAAAAAGGCAGTTTTCACTTTTTGATCTGCAACCTCTTCTACAGAATAACATTTCATTCCTAAAATGTCTTCATAATACTTGATGGATTCTTCTAAACTATCGACAGCAATTCCTAGGTGTTCTATATGTGAAATATTCATAACTAATTTGTTATTAGATGGTATTAAGTGTTTTAATAATATCCCAAAATTAGAACAGGAGTGTTTTTTAATTCATGACAGATGTCATGTAATTCAATTATTTTCAATTAAATACTAACTACAACGTAATAGTGATATTAAATTTTTGACTACATGATGCGCAAATAAGATTATATTTGAAATATGCTTTTAAATGCTACTTTTTTTAAACTAAACAGGACGCCCTTACTTATAGTTTTGGCAAGTTTTCTGTTCTATATATCTTTTGCTTATGACTTATTACGTACCGATTATCTGAAATTAATGATGCTTTTTGGAGCCTTATTTTTTTTATTTTATAAGCTGATTCACTTTTTTAAAAGCAACATCACCTTTTTAACCTATCTTGCTTTTGGTTTTAGAGCTGTTTTTATTTTAGCAATCCCCAATTTATCACAAGATTTTTATCGTTTTATTTGGGATGGAAGGATGATTTTAGAGGGTTTTAACCCTTATCTTTATAATGTAGAATCGTTTATTTCTAAACAGATTTTTCCCGTTGCACAAGCCCAAGATCTATACGCAGGAATGGGCGCTTTAAATGCGAGTCATTTTACAAACTATCCGCCCATAAACCAATTATGTTTTGTTATTGCTGGTTTGTTTTCTGGTAAGAGTATTTTAGGTTCTGTAATCGTTATTAGATTACTGATTATTTTGGCTGATTTTGGTACACTCTACTTTGGGAAAAAACTTTTAAAAAAACTCAACCTTCCTGTTTATAATATATTCTGGTATATTTTAAATCCATTTATAATTATTGAACTCACAGGTAATCTTCATTTTGAAGGGGTTATGATTTTCTTTTTAGTTTGGAGTATTTATCTTCTACACATTGAGAAATGGTCATGGGCTGCTGTAGTTTTAGCGTTGTCTATTTCAACAAAATTGATTCCTTTACTATTTTTGCCTTTGTTTTATCAGTGGTTTATGAAACGTAATGATAGAAAATGGATTCCTGCCTTCGCAGGAATGACAAAACTTATTAGCTTTTATGGTATTATTGCCATTATAACCCTACTATTATTTCTGCCTTTTTATTCTTCAGAATTTATAGATAACTATACACAAACTATTACACTATGGTTTCAAAAATTTGAATTTAATGCTAGCCTATATTATATTGCTAGAGAAATAGGATATATCTTTAGAGGCTATAACGAAATTGCTGTTATTGGTAAAATACTAGCACTTTTGGTCGTTCTATTTACACTTAGTATTAGCTTCTTCAGAAAAAACAAAACAACTGTAGAACTAATTACTGCGATGTTGCTGGTTTTAAGCTTTTATTACTTTACAGCCACAACATTACACCCATGGTATATTGCCACGCTTTTAATTTTATCGGTGTTTACAAAATATAAATTTCCGCTGGTCTGGAGCTTTATAATTATACTGAGTTATCTGGCCTATATAAATGTTAATAAACAAGATAAATCTGAAAACCTATGGATTATCGCTTTTGAGTATGCAATCGTATATGGCGTATTTATTTGGGAAATGTTTTATAAAAAAAAGCTCCCGAAAAAGGAGCTTCATTTAAAAATATAATGAAATAAAATTACTGTTTTTCTAATTTAATAATCGTATTTATTTCATCTTCAGACTCATTACCGTCTTCATCAATAGATTTTTCGACTGTAGTGGTATACGTAATTTTAAATTTTGTTTTAATTAAAACTTCATCATCTAAATTAAATTTCTCTAAAACAGATGCTTTAACATCTTGAAAGGTGAATGTTTTTTCTTCTCCTTCCCCATCAAGGTAAATAAAATTATATCCGTAATCTTCATGACCGTCGTAAGTTCCTTTTAAAACTAAATCGTCATGAACATTAATATCTGTTATATCTAGAAATGTATTAAAGCTAGATAGCGAAAAAAACAACAAAGCGACAACACTTACAATAATTAAAAATTTTGTTTTCATTTTGATAAAATCTAAAAATTAATTTGAAAAATATATCGGATATATGCCTACCACAAGTCCGAATTACTTACAGCAACTTTACTCATAAAATCACTAGTAGCTAACTTCTCTTTATATTTTCGCTTTAATTTAGATTTAAATTACACAAAACTCTACCTTTCGTAATATCAATGCTTAAACATCTTAATACCATGTAAAATAACGTTTCAATAAAACAAATTTTAAATTGGTTTTAAGCTTTCTACTCTATAAATAACATCATCTCCGTCTTCATCTTCCACAAATGTTATTCTAAATTCTTGTTCAACTAAGTTTTTGTCATGTTTTAAATCATACTGTTTTAAAACACGTGGATGTACTTCTTCAAAGGCTAATTCCTCACCATTTTCAAACCAAAAGTTGTAATAACCGTTTTTGTATTCCTTAAAAACAGCTGTTCTCATAATACTAATTTTTATTAATCGTTATCGTCTATATCTTCATCAACTATATCTGGATCTTGAACTGCTTCTGGATCATTATTATCAAAATCTTCATAATCATCTTCATCATAATTTTCCATAGTTCGTTCCAATTTCGTACTTACTTTTACTAAATACTTAGTATCGTCCGTTGTTACCTCGACAGCTTCTATGATTTCATTATGTTGATTTTTGAACGATATAATATGATCATCATCATAACCATCAGGATATTTTTCAACTAAAAGCGCCAGAATTTCTGGAGTCAATTTTTTAAAATCTACGATAACTCGTTTTAAATTATCATTTCTATTTTTCATTTTTCTGGGGTAAAGGGTTAGTTACAAGTTTAAATATACTTATTTAAGATTATTTTACACGAATAACATCATAAAAATCTTTTCTTCTATCTTTTAAATTTTTAACAGCTCCAAACGAGTGAAGTTCTCTTAACAAACTTAAATCTACATCGGCAACTAATATCATTTCGGTATTTGTTGTGGCTTCTGCTTTAATACCATTACTAGGAAATGAGAAATCACAAGGCGTAAATACTGCCGATTGTGCATATTGAATATCCATATTATTTACATTAGGTAAATTACCAACGCTTCCAGATATGGCTACATAACATTCATTTTCTATGGCTCTTGCTTGTGCACATAAACGCACACGTGAATAGCCATTTTGAGTATCGGTTAAAAAAGGAATAAATAATATATCCATACCTTCATCAGCTAATAAACGAGCTAATTCGGGAAATTCTGAATCATAACAAATAAGTATCCCTATTTTACCACAATCCGTTTCAAAAGTTTTAAGTTTATTTCCGCGTTGCATACCCCAAACTTTGGCTTCATCTGGAGTAACGTGTATTTTCTCATACCGCTCAAAACTACCATCTCTTCTACATAAATAGCCTACATTATACAATTTATCGTCAACGACCTCTGGCATACTACCTGAAATAATATTAATATTATATGATATAGATAACTGCTTAAGTTTATTAATTATAGTTTCTGTAAATTTTGCTAATTCTCTAATAGCATCTGGCTCGTGTAAATGATTAAATTCAGCCATTAAAGGCGCATTAAAAAACTCTGGAAATACAGCGAAATCTGATCTGTATGCAGCGACACTGTCAATAAAGTATTCTACTTGCTGCATTAAATCGTCTAAACCTTTATAAGGTCGCATTTGCCATTGTATCAAACCAAGTCTTACTATAGTTTTTACCGTACTTGCTTTTTTTCTAGGTTTAGTATAATAAATATTATCCCATTCCATTAAAACAGCATATTCATTAGATGCCGTATCACCTTCTAAATAATTCTTTAAAACACGTACAGGATGAAAATCGTTAGAAATTTGAAAATTTAAAACGGGGTCATGAATTTCTTTACGCTTTACCTTTTCAATATATTCCTTTGGTGTTAATTCTTTATGCTTATGATAATTAGGCATTCTACCTCCAAAAACAATACCTTTCAAATTTAGGTTTTCACAGACTTCTTTTCTATAATCATATAGCCGTCTTCCTAATCGTAAACCTCGGTATTGTGGTTTTATAAAGACATCGATACCATATAATACATCGCCATCTGCATGATGATTTTTAAAGGACTCTCCGCCTATAATATCTTCATAAGTATGTTCATCATCAATACTATCATAATCTACAATAAGCGACAATGCGCATCCTGCTATATCTCCATCTATTTTAATAATAACCTGTCCTTCTGGAAACATTGAGGTTAAATCTTCAATATGGTGCTTTTTCCAGTAGGAATTAAGCACACCTGCATAAGACTCTAATGTTGCTGTTTTTAAATCTTCAAAATCATCAACAGTTAGGTACTTAAGTTCTATATTTTCAATTTTTTTTGCGTCCATGGTTATTGACCTAATAAATAGGCAAAAATTAATGGTGCAACAATTGTTGCGTCACTTTCTATTATAAATTTAGGTGTATTAATGTCTAATTTTCCCCAGGTAATTTTCTCATTTGGTACGGCGCCAGAATACGACCCATAACTTGTTGTAGAATCGCTAATTTGGCAAAAATAACTCCAGAAAGGTGTATCTGTACGTTCCATATCTTGATAAAGCATTGGCACAACACATATTGGAAAATCACCTGCAATACCGCCTCCTATTTGAAAGAAACCTATACCATTTTTAGAATTATCGGTATACCAATCGGCTAGAAAGGTCATGTATTCTATACCAGATTTCATGGTACTTGCTTGTAATTCTCCTTTTAAAACATAGCTAGCAAAAATGTTACCCATTGTGCTATCTTCCCAACCTGGGCATACTATAGGCAGGTTTTTTTCTGCAGCAGCATACATCCAAGAATCTTTTAAATCAATTTCGTAATACTGCTCTAATACACCAGACAATAACATTTTGTACATATACTCGTGTGGTAAATAGCGTTCGCCTTTGGCTTCTGCTTCTTTCCAAATTTCAACAATATGACTTTGTAAGCGTCTAAAAGCTTCGTGCTCTGGAATACAAGTATCTGTGACACGGTTTAAACCTTTTTCTAGCAAATCCCATTCTTCTTGTGGTGTTAAATCGCGATAATTTGGTACACGTTTGTAATGCGAATGTGCTACTAAATTCATGATATCCTCTTCAAGATTGGCACCAGTACAAGAAATAATTTGAACTTTATCTTGACGAATCATTTCTGCAAAACTTTTACCTAATTCAGCCGTACTCATAGCACCTGCGAGCGATACTAACATTTTTGCACCACTATTTAATTGTGCTTCGTAACCTTTTGCAGCATCAACTAAGGCAGCTGCATTAAAGTGTAAGTAATGTTTTTCTATAAATTGAGAAATTGGCCCTTTAGTACTCATCGTCATCGTTGAATTTAGAAATGTTATTTTTTTGTTTTGATGTCTGGTTTGCATTATCGTAATCGTCATCTATAGCTTCATCCATAAATTTATAACTTAACATTTTATAATACAACTTTGCTGCTAAAAAGTCGGATGACTTTTCTCTTTTATTAGGACATAACTCTACAATATCAAATCCTACCACATTTTTTTCTGCAAATACTTGTTTTAAAAAATCTAAAGTTTCATACCATAGTAAACCGCCAGGTTCTGGAGTTCCTGTACTTGGCATAATTGAAGGATCGAAAGCATCTAAATCGAATGTAATAAATACATTATCTGTCATTTGATCGATTGCTGAATCCATCCAAGTATCATCAACTGCCATATCATGAGCAAAATATGTTTTCTCTTCATCCATTACGGTTTTCTCCATGATATCCATAGAACGAATCCCCACCTGAATTAAGTTAGTCGTTTGACTTGCTTCATATACAGCACAAGCATGATTACATATTGAACCATCGTATTCTTTTTCTTAAATCGGCATGTGCATCGATATGTAAAACCGTTAGACTTGGATACATTTCGTTAAACGCACGAATGGTTCCAATAGAAATAGAATGTTCACCACCAAAAATGGTAACAAATTTATTTTTTTTGATGTATTTTTTAGTAGCTAGATGCACTGCATCTACCATAGCTTCTGGCGAAGCATCTTCAGTAACGGCATCAGCTAAAAACACACCTTGTTGATATACTTCGGTACCTGTTTCAATATCATAAAGCTCCATATTTTCAGAAGCATTTAAAAAAGCATCGGGACCTTTATCAGCTCCTTTTTGCCACGTACTAGTACCATCATAAGGCACAGGAATTAAAACAATTTTTGCACGTTCTAATTTTGCAAATTCTTCTGGAATACCAGCATAAGTATTATTGCTCATAACCTAAAATTTTAAGTAAGTCTTCACTTTTTTGTTGTTCACTAAATAGTTTTGTTGTGATGTTTCCATCAGCATCTCTATCAATTAAAATATGTTTTGGAGACGGAATTAAACAGTGCTGCAAACCGCCAAAACCACCAATAGTTTCTTGATAAGCACCTGTATTAAAAAAACCAATATATAATGGTTTATCTTTATTATATTTTGGCATATAAATAGCGTTCATATGTTGTTCACTATTATAATAATCATCACTATCACAAGTTAACCCTCCTAACAAAATACGTTCGTAACTATCTTGCCATCTATTTATAGGTAATAAAATAAAACGTTTATTTATGGCCCAAGTATCTGGCAACGTCGTTATAAAAGATGAATTAATCATATTCCATTTTTCACGATCGTTTTGTTGCTTTTGATACAATACTTCATAAATAGCACCACCACTTTCGCCAACAGTAAAACTACCAAATTCTGTAAAAATATTAGGCACATCTACTTCTTCTTCCTCACATGCTATTTTAATTTGATTAACAATTTCATCAATCATATACTCGTAATCAAACTCAAAACCTAATGAATTTTTAATTGGAAAACCACCACCAATATTTAAACTATCTAAAGACGGACAAATCTTTTTCAAACTGGTGTAAACTTTTAAACATTTATGAAGTTCGTTCCAATAATACGCGTTATCCCTAATACCTGTATTTATAAAAAAGTGAAGCATTTTAAGAGATACTTTCTTATTGTTCTGAATTTGATTTTTATAAAAAGGAACAATATTTTTATAGCCAATTCCTAAACGCGATGTGTAAAACTCAAACTTAGGCTCTTCCTCTGAAGCTATTCTAATCCCCACATTAAATCCGCCATTAATCTCTTCAGAAAGCAAATCAATTTCTTCATAATTATCAATAATAGGAATAGCATTTTTATGCCCATTATTAATTAATCTGGCAATATTAGTAATGTATTGAGCACGCTTAAAACCGTTGCTAATTACAAATGTATCATCTGTAATTTTGCCCTCTGCTTTTAAACTCTCAATAATATCAATATCAAAAGCCGAGGATGTTTCAATATGAATATCATTCTTTAATGCCGTATCTAATACATGCTTAAAATGCGAGCTCTTTGTACAATAGCAGTAGTTATATTCACCCTTATAATCATGCTTTTCAATAGCACTTGCAAACCACTTTTTAGCCTTATTAATATTATTTGATATTTGTGGTAAATAAGTAAACTTTAACGGCGCACCATATTCTTTTGTTAATTGCATTAAATCTATGTCATGAAAATGCAATTGTCCCTTTTCAACTTTAAATTCCTCTTGCGGGAAATCAAAAGTCTGATTTATTAAATCAATATATTTTGTATTCAATGTGTTATTTTAAAAAAGTTAAAGATGTAATTTGTATATTAACTAGACGTTAAGATAGTAAAAAACAAACAATATCAAACTTGAATTTCTCTTTGGGTAGTAGGCACAAAACCATATTTATGCTGAATAGCATATATAGGAGATACGGAAGTTAGCTTTAAAATTCGGTCGCTTAATCTGTAAGCTGCTTTTGAATATGACTTCCTAATTTTCAAAAGCCCGAACATAGAAACAGAGTTCAAATTGTTCAGCTAAATAGATTGCAAATGAAAAACAAAAATTTTAATTACAAACTTTTTTTTACTTTTTTTTTGAAAAATTTTTAGAAACTATTTTTGGTAGTTATCAAATGCCCAAGTTTTATTATTGCTTCTATTTTAAACTATAAAACTCATAAATATAATGATTTAATTTCACGTCCTCCTAATTTGGAGAGCAAAACATATAGTTCAATCCTTAAAGCAAAAAAAAAGAGGTATGAATTAAATTATCACACCTCTTTTAAATTATTATTTATTTAGCATTTATAACATCTTCAATGTATTCAATTCCTGCTCGGTTAAATGTTTCCAGCTACCACGTGGAATATCTTTTTTAGTAAGATGACCTATAGCAACACAGTCTAAATTAACCACTTCATATTTTAAATAATCAAAAATGGTTCTAATAATAGTGTTTCCTGTATTTTTTACTTTTAAGCCAATTTCTTTTTTAGAGGCACCATCTATATAGCTAATTTCCTCAACAGCAATAAGCTTACCTTCTACTTTAAAACCTTCCTGAATTTTCTTTAAATCTTCAAGTCTTAAATTCTTATTTAATTCTATATGAAACAAACGAGAAACGCCATTTTTAGAATTTGTAAACTTATCTGCAATAGCATCGTCATTGGTAAAAAACAATAAGCCTTTAGAATTTCTTCCTAAACGCCCAATTGGCTTTATACGAGATGTTGTAGCGTTAGCTACCAAATCCATAACCGTTCTTCCTTTACCCTCACTTGTTGTCGTTGCAAAACCTTTAGGCTTATTAAGCAATACATATGCTTTTTGTTCTGGGTTAATTCGTGCACCATCATAGCGCACCTCATCTTCTAACTTTACTTTATAGCCCATTTCGGTAATTACTTTACCGTTAACAGTTACCAAACCAATAGCGATATGTTCATCGGCCTCACGACGTGAGCACATACCAGAATTAGCGATGTATTTATTTAGCCTAATTTCGTTCGGATTACTAGGTTTTTTAGGTTTAGGTGTTGGCGTAACACCTCCTTTTTTTATAGGTGCATTTCCTCTTGCATAGCTCTTTCCTTTACTATTATCACTACCTCTACCTGAAGGTTTTCCTTTTCCTTTACTCCCTTGATGCCTGTTCATTGATTACAAATTTTTGCAAAGATACAGAAAGCTTCATAGCTTTCAATCTTCAAAATTACAAATATAAAATTACGATTTTTAAATACGATTTAAAATAACACTAACATCTATTAATAAAAGACAAAAAACACCTGTTAGAATTATAAACTTAAGAATATTATGAAGTATTAAATAATGTATTTTTGTGCTCGATTTCCATAATAAAACTAAAAACACAAGCAATAAAAACACACTTAGATAGAAATAATAATACATATAACCTATATTATATTTAAACAACAAAAAATATGTTGGTATTAAAGTAAGACCAGACAATACACTAAGCATTATTTTTGATACTTTTTCACCATAAACAACTGGAATGGTATGATAATCTTGAAGCAAATCGCCTTTAATACTTTCTAAATCTTTGGTTAATTCACGCATAGAAATAATTAAAAACAAAAACATGGCATGCACAAAAACAACGTGCTCAAAATTTTTGTAATACATGAAAATAGCAAAAAAGGGTGTAATTGTTAAAACAGCCGAAGTTAAATTACCAATAAATGGTAGTTTTTTTAATTTATGAGAATAAAACCAAATACCAAAAATGTAAAATGCAAAGAAAACAACAGCATTAAAAGACACATAACTTGCCATAACTACAGCCATAAAATTAAGCACAAAATAAAATGACAATTTTGTGTTTTGACTTACCAATCTATCTAACCTTGACTTAATAGGTTTATTGATTAAATCTTTTTCAGAATCGTAAAAATTATTAATGATATAACCCGCTGCAATGGTTACTGATGATGCCAAAACAAGCATTAATAAATTAACATCAAAAACAACAACTCTTAAAGGTTTATCATGTGCCAGAACATAAATAGATGTAATATACTGAGCAATAACTACGACAAGAATATTATAGCCTCTAACTACAGAAAACATACTAAAAAATTTAAGTAGAATATGTTTCTGTTTTCTGTTTAACATAAAAACGTATTTGAAAAGACTCTCAGACTTAGCTAAGTGTAGCAGATTCAAAAATTAGAAATTGTATACAACTTCTAATTTATAATCTGAAAGAGATTGTTTTGCTTTTTCAATATCTTTGGTAAAACCAAGAATATAACCACCACCACCTGATCCACAAAGCTTTAAGTAGTACTCATTAGTTTCTATACCTTTTTTCCATAGTTCATGAAATTGCTGTGGAATCATGGGCTTAAAATGATTTAAAACGACTTTAGAAAGTTGTTTTGTGTTTTTAAACAAAGACTTAATATTTCCTGTTAAAAAATCATCAACACAAGCATCTGTATGTTTTATAAATTGATTTTTAAGCATTTTACGAAAACCTTCTTGCTTCATGCTTTCCATAAACAAGCTTACCATAGGTGCCGTTTCGCCAATAATACCGCTATCAATTAAAAAAACAGCTCCTATTCCATCACTCTGTTGCGCTGGAATACCTGTAGCCTCAATATTGTCTTTTGAATTTATAAGAATTGGAATGCTTAAATAACTATTTAAAGGATCTAAACCTGATGATTTGCCATGAAAAAAAGATTCCATAGCAGAAAAAATAGCTTTTAACTTTAATAGCTTTTCTCTGGTTAAATTTTCCAGAACAGTTATTTTATCAAAGGCATACTTATCGTAAATAGCAGCCACTAAAGCACCACTGCTACCAACGCCATAACCTTGTGGTATTGAAGAGTCGAAATACATACCAGAATTAACATCCTTTAATAATGTATCACTATCAAAACGCACTAGCTCATCATCAATACTTTGAATATACGTCGCAAATCGTTTTAAACTTTCGTTAGATTTGATAGTCTTTTCTGATGGATCTGCATCCATTTTTAAAGCACCATTATAAAAATTATAAGGAATAGATAAACCTTTAGAATCTTTTATGATTCCATATTCTCCGAAGAGTAATATTTTAGAGTAAAACAAAGGTCCTTTCATGTGTTTATAATTATTGTTTTTCATCAGTCACATGTACCATTCATTTAATCATTTTCTTGGGTATCGAAAATTTAGTTATGAATGTTTCATAAAACAATTCTTTGATGTGATTTTGCAAAATTACAACAGTTTTGCTCCAAAACCAATTCTATCACTAATATAGTGACCTTTTTGACAGTACACAACTAACTCGCTCTTAATGAATTCCAAAACTTGTTCACTTTCAATTTCTGGGTATAACACATGCACATTAGCTCCTGCATCTAATGTAAAACAGATTTTAGAACCTGTATTATGCCTAAATGCCCATATTTTATTGATAATTTCAAGTGTATTAGGTTTCATTAAAATGAAATACGGCATACTCGTCATCATCATAGCATGAAGTGTTAACGCTTCACTTTCTACTAATGCTATAAACCTATCTAAATCGCCACTTTTTAAGATTGAAATTATATCAGTAAGATTTTTATTTGCTTGTTTAAATCGTTCTTGAGCAAATGGATGTCCATGCATTAAATTATGGCCAACCGTACTACTTACTTGTTTTTCGCCTTTATCAACTAATAAAATAGTGTCTTGATAGTTTTTGAAATTCTCATGAACTTCAAAAGGGTATTTTACTCCAAATAAATCGGAACTCCCATCAATAGCATCGTGTTTACCCCAAACTACTAAATCACCTTCAAGACTTCTACAAGCACTTCCAGAACCTAATCTTGCTAAAAAAGATGCTTTTTGAATAAATAACTTATCAGAAACACTTTCAACTAATTCTTTTTCAACACTCATTAAACACAATGCTAAGGCGCTCATACCTGATGCTGAAGAAGCAATACCCGAACTATGAGGAAACGTATTTGATGTTTCAATTTTAAAATGATACTGTTTCAAAAAAGGCAAATAAGCTTCAATACGTTTAAAGAATGTTTCAATTTTTGGTTTAAAATCATCTTTCTTTTCTTCATCTAAAAATACTTCAAAAGAGAAATTGGCTTTACTTTCTTTTTTTGAAAAACTTAATTTAGTTGTCGTCTTACAATCGTTAAGCGTAAAACTTATAGATGGATTTTCTGGGATTTGATTTTCCTTCTTTCCCCAGTATTTAACTAAAGCAATATTACTTGGAGAAGACCATGTAAAACTTCCGTTTTCAACAGAACCTGTATATGGTTTCGGAATAAATTGTTGTGCTGTCATTTAACCTATTTCAGTTGACAAAGATAACAACTTTAGCATTGTTTTATAGTTTCTTGTAGTAACAGACACTTTTAATTTCCGTTCGAAGAAATTATTGTTGCATTTTGCTTTTCCGTAGCCCACTGGAGAATAGAAATACACACAATCATCGGTTATTACAAATTCTTCATTCGGATATTGAATTTCTTGTGTTTCAATAATTAAATTAACATCTGGGACAACATGCAAAATTGAAAAATAACTATTTTCTTTATTTGTCTCAGGAAACGGACACGTATCAAAAATTATTTTTAGTTCTTTAGGTGTTCTCACTAAAACGGGAACTTCAAAACCAAAATGATCGAGAATCGATTTTTGAATATTATTTTCTAAAGCCTTTATACTTTTTTCAGAAGATTGAAATATTACATTCCCACTTTGTATATACGTTTGAACGTTTTCTAAACCAGATTTAGAGAGCAACTCGCGTAATTCTGCCATGGAAACTTTTTTCTGCCCACTAACATTTATACCTCTTAATAATGCGATGTAAGTATTCATTTATTTTGAAATATTCTGAGCTACAATATAAGCTCCTGTCCACGCATTTTGAAAATTAAATCCGCCCGTAACCGCATCTATATTCAACACTTCTCCCGCAAAATATAAGCCTTTATGCAATTTACTTCCAAAAGTTTTAAAATTAACTTCTTTTAAATTTATACCGCCAGCAGTTACAAATTCTTCTTTAAACGTACTTTTTCCATCAACATTAAAAACTGCTTTTGTAAGCTGACCTGCTAATGCTTCTAATTGCGCTTTATTTAAATCTGCCCATCTAGTCTCGGCAGTCATATTTGATGCTAACACCAATTTATGCCAGAGGCGTTTTGGCAAATCAAATTGGGTTGATTTAAACACTGTTTTTTTAGCTAAATCTTGTTTTAATGTTTTTAAAAAACCTAAACAATCCTCAAATGCTTGTCTGATAAAATTAACTTCAATCTCAAATTTATAATCTCGTTTAGCAAACTCAATGGCTCCAAAAGCAGATAATTTTAAAATAGATGGCGCACTCATACCCCAATGTGTAATAAGCAATGGTCCTTCTGATTTTAAAACCTCTCTGTCTCTTTGAGACATCTCTCCTTTAGATGGAGAGAAATTATTTAACACTGTAATCTCTACATTTAAAGCCACTACACCAGGAATATCTTGTATACGTTCATCTTTAATATTAAAGGTAAAAAGCGATGGAACAGGTTGCGAAACTGTATGTCCCAAATCTTCTAAAAGTTTCCATATTTTAGGATTACTTCCTGTTGCAATCAATATTTTTTTTGAAGAAAAAACACCTTGAGTCGTTTCTATTTCAAATAAGTCTGCTTCTTTTTGAATTGATTTTACCGAATGATTCATTAAAACCTCAACCTGATACTTTTCAGCTTCATTTAAAAAACAATCAATAATAGTTTGCGACGAATTAGATACTGGAAACATCCTGCCATCATCTTCAATTTTAAGTGCAACACCACGTTTTTCAAACCACTCAATAGTATCACCCGTCATAAATTTATGGAAAGGACCTAACAATTCTTTTTCACCACGTGGATAATTCTGCACCAATTCTTGCGGAATAAACTCAGCATGTGTTACATTACAACGTCCGCCACCAGATACTTTTACTTTGGTTAGCACTTCCTTTCCACGTTCTAAAATAGCGACTTTTAAATCGGGATTTTGCTCAGCAATATTAATAGCTGCAAAAAAACCTGCTGCACCACCTCCTACTATTATAATATCTTTCTCAATCATATTCTGTCTGGAAAATCTGAAATTATAGCATCTACATTATAATCTTTCATACGGACAATCGTGTCTTTATTATTAGCTGTCCATACATTCACTTTATAACCCATATCTTTTGCCTCCTTAACATTATTCCTAGTTACAATGGCAATATTAGGGTGTATTGCATGGGCATTAATTGTTTTTGCAAACCCTATAGCCTCATCAACATTGGCTTTTGTAAGGACCGCTAAAGGCACTTGAGAATTTAAACTAAAAATATGTTCTAATTCATGATGCTGAAAACTAGAAACTATAAAATCACCATACATCCATCCGTGATAATCTATATGTTTTTTAATAATTCTTTCGGTTTCTAATGCTGTATTACGACCCTTTAATTCAATATTAAGTAAACACTTTCTATCAATAAAAGTGACAACTTCTTCTAAGGTTGGAATATCAAACTGACCATTAACTTGAAACGTTTTTAATTCTGAAAGTGTGTATTTTGAAATTTCTCCACTTGCCTGAGTCATTCTATCTAAAGTGAAATCATGAAAAACGACAAGCTCACCTGAAGCACACTTATGCACATCTATTTCAATACCATCAACACCAAACTCTAAAGCCTTTTTTATAGATGCCATTGTATTTTCAGCCAGATGCCCCATAGCACCTCGATGTCCTATACGTAAACAAGGTTTTTCCACTTAAATAATTCTTATTAAAAATATCTCTGTAAATTTAGCATTATAAATTATGACAGCCTAAATGAATAAATTTCTTTTATTAGTTATACTCCTAAACGCTTCTTGCCACACTAATAATCCTAAAATTATAGCCGATTTACCAAAAGATCTAGAAGAAGTTTCGGGAACGGAGACCATTGCTGATTCTGATTTAATTTGGATGTTAAACGATAGCGGCAATAAACCCAACCTTTACGGAGTAAGCAAAAAAGGAAATATAAAAAAAGAACTAAAAATAAAAGCTAAAAATAACGATTGGGAAGATTTAACTTCAGACAAAGCAGGTAATCTTTATATTGGTGATTTTGGAAATAATTTGAATGAACGCGAAAACTTAGCCATCCTTAAAGTAAAGCATTCCGATTTAAACAACAATAAAGCCATCGACATTGAACGCATTTCGTTTTATTACCCTAACCAAGATAAATTTCCTCCTAAAAAAGACAAGATGTATTTTGATTGCGAAGCATTCTTTCATTTTAATGACAGCCTCTATTTATTCACTAAAAGCCGCGTAAAAGATAATCCCGGAAAAACAGACGTCTATAAAATACCTGCTACAAAAGGTAACCATGCTGCTAAATTTGTGGGCACTTTTACTACTTGTGAAGATTTAACGTGTTGGACAACCTCTGTAGATATTAGTGATGATGGCAAGCAAATGGCTTTACTAACTCAAAAAGCAGTCTTGGTATTTTCAAACTTTAATGCTGATAACTTTTTTAGTGGTAGTATTGAAACCTATCATTTCAACTCTGAAACACAAAAAGAAGGCATTTGTTTCAAAAACAATAAAACACTTTATATTACCGATGAAAGAGATCAAGGTGGTGATGGTAATTTGTATGAACTTAAGTTGAAATAAGAAATTTATCTGGCTTCATTTTACCCTAAAAATCAAAAAAAAAAAAAAAAAAAAAATGAAATCCTTTATTTTAGATTCTCGCCTGCACGGGAATAACAATTTTAACGGAAACTCTTAGACGAAGCCTAAGAGAATTTCTTTTCGATTAAAATCCAAAACCAACTTTAAATGCTAAACGCAGACCATCATCACTATGAAACGTCGATACGTTAAGTGTTAAAATATCGGCTGCATTTGCAAAAACACCACCTCCAATAGACGTGTTCCATGAGTTAGAATTAAAATTAGAACTTGAAACTAATTCGTTGTCAACCCAAACACGACCATAATCAAAACCGCCATATACACCAATATTTAAAGGAAGTAATCCTGTTTTTACTTTACGAAGATTTAAACGTAAATCGGTACTTTGATAAAAAGAATTTTTACCAGAAAACCGCTCGTTTCTATAACCACGCAATCCATTATTTGCTCCTAAATTTGCTGATTGATAAAACTCAAAATCATCTCCAAAAATAAAATGTGCTTTTGCATTAGTTGCCAAAACCAATTGCCCGCTGGAAACCAATTTATAATCAAAACCTAACTCTGGAATAAAATAAGCTAATCCTTTTGATTCCTCTAAATTAGATTTATAACCAACTTGCAAACTCGTTTGCATGCCTAAAGTTGGAAATGCCTCATTATCTTTATTTTTATAACTATAAGTAGCTTCTGCTCCAACAAAATCCTTTTGGTTTTCAGTGCCGTTAGCTGTATAAAAATCATTAATAAATCTATCGCTTGTTTCTTCAACTTCAATAGACTCATAACTCAACCCTAATTTAAAATGAGCACCAGTACTTCCTCTCCAATTTATTGATGGCGCAAATTTTAACGTACTTAATTTTACACGGTTATAATCCATATTAAAATTAACTTCATCATCAACATTTAAATTAGGCGTACTATTTCCATAACCGAAGAAATTAATAGAATAATTAGGACTTGTAAATTTAGCATTTAATCCCAAATTCCAGGAACCAACAACATTAGAAAACTCAGCATTATATTCAAAATCATATCCGCTGGTTGCAAAATAATATGATGCAGAAAGCGTGTGTTGTGAACTAAACGGATTGCGTTCAAACCCATAATTAGTTAATGTATTCACAAAACCTATTTTAAATCCATCATCTGGATTTGCACCTAAAGTTGGCATAACTTGATAGGTGCTATTTTTAGGTTTACTATAATCATAAACATTGGTTTCATAATCATCTGTTAAGTTTTTACACCCTTTATTTGTAGTGAACTCACTTTTTTTAGACTTGTAATCATAGATTTTAACTTTCTTGCCATTTTCAATAGTGTATCTGTCATTATTTTGCCCACCAACAAGTCTAACTGTAATTAAATTATCGCCCTTACCAAAAACTTTAAACACATCTTTATCATCTAAACCATAAACCCAAAGTTCTTTAGTTTCAGATTTGTTATATATTTTCTCATGCAATACAGCTCCTTTTTCTCCATTCTTTATTCTATATACTGCTAACTTTGTTTGTCCGTTTGGCATACGTTCAATTTCAAATAAATCATCTTTATCTGTCCCTTTTATTATAGGCGTTTTATTAATTACCCTATAATATCTATTAGCAATTTCAGGAAGTTTTTTAAGCCTTGCCTTTAGTACGTGTTTTATTTTGGCTATTGTTTCTCCTTGTACTTCTTCTGGAAACGCTTTAAATGCTCTATCTATAACAGCATCGGTTAAATTCTTTTGAATGTATATAACCTGTTCTTCCCAATGTTTTTTTGAGGTATTAGGAAGTAACATCATATCTAATGAAAACGGACTAAAGTTAAACCCTTTTACATTTCTAATATCATCATTAAAACCTTCCATTAATTTTAACGGTGGCACAATTCGGGTTGCTAAACTCATTAAAGCGCCATCTCCCATATTAGAAAAAGCTTGATCTCGATCTCTTGGAATGGGTCTGTAAACAATTTTGTTAGATTCTTCAAATTCTGCCCATCGCCATTGATCGACATGTCTATCCCAATCTCCAATTACCATATCAAACAATCTGGCCCGCAAAAACATGACATCATCAACAACATATTTTTCATCTTTACGTAATTGTTTCATTAAGTCGTCAGTACTTTCAATTTTATTAGCATTTCCAAAACTCTTAAGATTGCCATGACCATCAGACACATGCTCTTCAATCATATAAAGTTCGTCTCCAAAACTGGAATTAAAACTAGCTAAAGCCTTTTGTTTTGGAACAAAATACAATACGGGGTTTGTATGATACAAATTAACTGCATCTGATAATTCTCCAGTAACAAATGGCGCATAAGGATGTGACCCCGTATAGAAATCTTGTAATACACGCTCGGTAACTGTACCATCAAATTGTCCTTCAATGTATTGATCTTTAAACGCCATGGCTTGTAAATACACGGTAGCACTTTTTCTAATGGCACGCATAACATAACGCTTCCCTTCTTTATTTATTAATTGAAGTGATTTTGATTGATGCCCGCCTCCTTTTCTTGTTGGTGTCAATCCTCCAAAAAGGGTATCTAAATTTACTGTTGGCACGTTTACTTTAGTGCCATAATATTTTCTATAACGCTCTCCCCAGATATATTTATGGAAATTACTTTTTTCAACTTCCTCAACTGAATAAACTGAAGCTAATTCCTGATTTGGAAATGATTCTCTGTAATTAGTAATCTCTTCATTTTCATCTTTAGAATAGATTTCAGTTTGAAAAATGACTTTGTCCTGTTGTGCTGAATAAAATCTAACAAAAGAAGATCCATCTTTAAACACATCCAATCTGGCAAACCCATTATCGCTAGAAGAAAACGCACCATTTACATTACGTGTTGCTGTTGCTTTAGAACCTGCTCCACTAATAATTTGAGCCAAATTATCTTGCTCTAAATATTGTAAACTATGCTCATGTCCAGACACAAAAATGACTTTATCGTTCTCCTGAGCTAAGGTTACAACACGCTTTTTAAAAGCACTATACTTTTTGTTTTGTAAATCGGCAGGCGATACACCGCTTGTTTTTCTTAAAATATTTTTAAGGGTTCCTAAAACCGGAATAGGCTTTAAATGCGATACAAAATCATATTGTCCGCCATGTGGACCATTACTAAACATGGGATGATGCAAAGCGATAACAGTTGTTTTACCTCGTGCTTTTTTAATTAAACTCTCTAGTTCTTCAAAAAATTTAAATCGTGTTTTTATTTCGCAATCATCATTAATAGTTGGATGTTTATCCCAATTTGTAATATACCATTCAGAATCAATAATTATCATAACAATATCATCCGAAATATCTACTTTTTCAATAGGACAACCATTTTCTGGTAAAAACGTATTTTTTCCTAAAATGTCTTCAACAAAATTTTCTTGACGTTTTAATCCTTTTAAACCACCACTATACCAATCATGATTTCCTGGGATAAAAATGGCATCTCCCTTAAAACCTTTAACTGAATTGGTTTGAACTACTAATTGATGTTCGGCGAAAGCCCTACTTTCTTCTCCCTTTTTCGGCATCCCTTTTGGATAAATATTATCACCTAAAAACAATACCGTACTTTTTTTTGAAGCCTCTTTTAGAATTTTTCCAAAATCTTTTATTGCTTCAGATTGAGAACCTAAAGGCGAATTTCCTCCATCTCCAATTAAATAAAAAGAATGTGCAATTTCCTTATTAGGAAAAATAGTTTCTGTTTCTGGGTTTTTATATTGAGTCTTATAAGTAGCGCAAGCATTTAGAATAATGACTACGACAAACAAGTATGATATTATTTTAAACCTCATCATAAATTGGATTAGTTTATCAAAGATAATAATTAGGTTTTTAATGAATAATTTCTTACAACTAGTAATATTCAAGTGACAAGCTACTAAAACCCTATACCCTTTTATTTTAATATATAGCAAAATTCTATTATTTAGATTCCCGCTTTCGCGGGAATGACAATTTCAACAGAAACTCCGAGACAAATCTCGAAGAATTATTATTCAATTCCAGTTCATATTACTGCGTTCTTGCCAATAATCTTTTGAATCAACTTTTAATGTCTTGAAAACATCTAATTCCTCTTTTGTAAAACTAAAACTCAAAGCTTTTAAATTTTGTTCTAATTGAATTTTATTAGAAGCACCGCTTAATACATAAGTAGGATTTAAATTATCCATTACAAAACGCAACGCAATCGCATCAAAACCAACCTTATATTTTTCTGAAAGCTGTTTCATAATGGCATACCCTTTTTGATAGCTTGAAAATTTTTTATTTTGAAACACACGACCATTAGCTAAAGCTTCTTTTATAATAACCGTTTTTCCACTTTTAATAAGTTTGCTTAAAACAGGAAAAGTAGATTGTTCGAATACATTGTAGGTTACTTGAAAACTATCAAATAATAACTCTCCATCAATTTCTACTTTCAATGCTGCTTCTAAAACGTCTTTCTGATTATAACCACTGGTAGTGATCCCAATTTGTAATCCTGTTTCTTTTTTTATATTATAAAGCTGATTTAAAACAGCTTGATTTTCTAATAAACCACTTTCAAAAGTTGCCGAATGCACTTGGTAGTACTTTAACTTAGGAAGCATTTCTTTTGAAACTTGCCATTGTTCTATCAACTTTTCTAAAGAATGCTCTTTAACCTCATGTTTACCGCTATAACCTAGTTCCCAATTGGCTTTATAAGTATAACCCCATTTTGTCCCTAAAATAACATCTTCATGATTTTTAGTATTATTCCATTCATTCAAAAAAGCTTCTCCTTTACCATAAGATGGCGCGGTATCAAAATAACGGATACCTAATTTATAAGCTTCATCTAATACTGAAAACGTATTGTTTTTAAACACTTTTTCAGATTTATCAATGGCATCATCTAGTCTAATATTTATATATTCTGGTCTACCCAATGCAGCCAATCCCAGCCCTATTTGTGTATCTAAATTCTTGATAATTATTGTTTTTAATTTGCTTTATTATGAACTGCATGATAACATGGAACAACCCACCTTATGTCTTGCCCATTCTGGTCGTTTTGCAAACCATTTTTCGTTTTCAGGTTGCTCGGCATAGGGTTGTTTTAAAAGCTGAAATAGTTCATCTATTAATTCATAATTCCCTTTTTCAGCGTCATCAATCGCTAATTGCGCCATATAATTACGAAGCACATACTTCGGATTTACAGCATTCATAATTTCCTTTCGTTTTTCTGAAGTGGTTTCTTCTTGCGCTAAACGTTCAGAATAACGTTGAAACCATGCGTTCCATTTTTCTTTTATGTCATCTGAAAGCTCATCAATACTATAAAACGCATCATGAATAATCTTTAATCCTTCAGAAGGTTTTTCTTTATTAAACTCACTTAATTTTCTAAAAAAAATAGTCATATCCGTTTCTGTGAGCAGCAAATTATCTTCTAAATTTTGTATTAAAGAAGTATCGAAAACATCTTCCGTTTCTAATCCTAATTTGGAACGCATCATCTTTAAAGAATTTGCTTCAAAATCTATTTTGTATTGGTCTAAAATACTTTCTAACGCTTCAACATCTTCAATTAAAGGAAAGAGTGCGTTTGCCAATTTATATAAATTCCAAAGTCCGATATTGGGTTGATTTCCGTAACGGTATCTTTTATGTTGTCTATCGGTGGTGTTTGGCGTCCAGCCATAATCGAACCCTTCTAACCAACCATAAGGTCCATAATCTATTGTTAAGCCCAGAATAGACATATTATCGGTATTCATAACACCATGTACAAAACCGACCCGTTGCCAGTGAATAATCATATCTAATGTACGCTTTGTCACTTCTTTAAAAAACGCTAAATAAGTTTCTTTTGAAGGAGTTCCTAAGTGACTAAAAAAATGTTTAATCGTATAATCTACTAATGTTTTCAATGTAGTTATATCCTGCTTTGCTGCAAATATCTCATAACTACCAAACCGTAAAAAGGAAGGGGCTGTTCTACAAACAATCGCTCCTTTTTCATATTCTGGATTACCATTATACAATACATCTCTTAAAACATCATCGCCAGATAAAGCCAAAGACAAAGCTCTAGTTGTTGGCACACCTAGGTGGTGCATCGCTTCACTACACAAATATTCTCTAATAGAAGAACGCAACACTGCTAAACCATCGGCTGTTCTAGAATATGGTGTTTCTCCCGCGCCTTTTAATTGAATTGCCCAATGCTTATTGTCGTGTTGTACTTCGACTAAATTAATAGCGCGTCCATCACCCAATTGTCCTGCCCAATTTCCAAATTGATGCCCTGCATAACACATGGCATATGGTTTTGTATTTGGCAGCACAGCGTTTCCTGTAAAGACATTTAAAAATATTTCACTTTGTGAATCCTGCTCTGAAAGCCCTAAATGTTTTAACATTTCAGGAGATACATGAAGTAACTTAGGGTTTGCTGTTTGCTTTGGTGTTACAAAAGAAAAACATGCTTTCTCAACCTGTCTTCTTGAATTTTCTAAAACAGGATCTGCTGGTAATTCTTTATTAAACGTGTCGTTTATATTTAATTTCATTTACATTCTCCTTTAGACCTATCAGTTCAATATTAAAAAATTGAAAAAACTTTATTTTTTTCCTTCAGTTTGAGACTTCAAGATTATTAAAACCTTGCAGATTAACACTTAAGTTACTTTAATTTATCGGCATGCATTTTTCGTAGTTTTGATAGCTTAGGTGTAATTACAGCACTACAATATCCTTGTGTGGTATTATTTGCATAATAATCTTGATGATAAGCTTCTGCACTATGAAATACGCCAATTTCACTTATTTCTGTAACTATTGGGTTTTCATAATATTGAGCCATTTCTTTAGTAACTATTTCAGCTATTTGCTTTTGACTATCATTATGGTAATAAATTACCGAACGATATTGCGTTCCTATATCTCCTCCTTGACGGTTTAAAGTTGTAGGATCATGGCTTGTCATAAAAACCACCAATAAATCTTTATATGAAATTATATTGGCATCAAAAGTAACTTGTACCACTTCGGCATGTCCAGTTAATCCAGAGCACACTTCTTTATAGGTTGGTGTTCCTGGAACAGTGCCTCCGGTATATCCCGAAACAATTTTTTCTACGCCTTTTATTTCTTTTAAAATAGCTTCAATACACCAAAAGCAACCACCACCAAGTGTTGCTAATTCTAATTTTTTAGTTGTCATTTTTAACGTCTTCCTTTTTTATTATCATAGATTCTGAATTAATACAATATCGCAAACCGCTTGGTTCTGGACCATCAGGAAACACATGTCCTAAATGCGCATCGCAGGTATTACACATAACCTCAACGCGTACCATACCAAAAGCGGTATCTCTTTCATATTTAATAGCGTTTTCTTTAATAGGCTGTGTAAAACTAGGCCAACCCGTACCAGAACTAAACTTAATAGTAGAATCGAACAATGGTGTATTACAACAAACACAATTATACTTACCTGCATCATGAACAGAACATAATGCTCCACTATGTGGACGCTCTGTTCCTTTTTGTCTGGTAATTCTAAATTGTTCTGAGGTTAATTGAGATTGCCATTCGGCATCTGTTTTTTCAACACGTTTATCTGGAGTTGGATTTCCGTTTACAGAAAAATTGATGATTTCTTTCCAAGTTAGCATAATATGGTTCCTTTCTTTTTTTAGTTAATTATAATATGCTTTTTCAATCTAAATATAGTCGAAAATTTTTCAAATAAATTACACTTTAACTTCTTTTAAACTATTTGAAAGTATGAATAAAATTTACGACGAATTATTACGTTACTTTATATTGTCAAAGTTTAGTATTTTTACTAAATAAACTGCTATAATTTATGGATAAACTTATTGTTGAAGCCGAAAAATACGCAACTACTCTTCTAACTGAAGCATTAGATGCTTCATTTATATATCACAACTTAACACATACACTACGTGTTGTTGAAAAAGCAAAAGAATTGGCAGAGCAATGCAGTTTAACCGATTTAGAAAAAAACATATTAACAATTGCGACTTGGTTTCATGATACGGGCTATACAAAAAATGTAAAAAAACATGAAGAAGAAAGTGTTGCGATTGCAAAAGCCTTTTTAAGTTCTCAAAATTGTCCCGAAAATAATATTAAAGCTGTTTGTGATTTGATTTTGGCAACAACAATTAATCACATTCCCCAAAATTTATCAGAAAAAATAATAAGAGATGCCGATTGTGCTCATATTGGTAGTAAGAATTATATCGAAGTATCAGAATTACTGAGAAAAGAATGGGAACTCACTTGTAATAAAACGTTAACTGAATTAGAATGGTTAAATGAGAATATAAACTTTTTATCAACTAAACATAAATTTCACACCAATCAAGCAGCTTTAAATTGGGGTAAAAGAAAAAGTAAAAACCTTTCAGAATTACTTAAAGCTAAAAAAAAACTTGACATTGATAGCAAAAAACTTAAACAAAAAAAAGAAGCATTAACTTTTAAGAAAAACAAAATAGAATTGCCTGAGCGCGGTATTGAAACCATGTTTAGAGTTACCCTAAAAAACCACATAACTCTTAGCAATATTGCAGATACTAAAGCTAATATTTTACTTTCCGTTAATGCTATTATTGTGTCATTAGTCTTAGCAAACCTTATTCCTAAATTAGATAATCCATCTAACCATTATCTTATAATTCCAACGGCTATTTTTGTGTTAGCGACTGTTACTTCTATTATTTTATCTGTTTTAGCAACTAGACCTAATGTTACTAGCGGTGAATTTAATAAGGAAGATGTTGTTAATAAAAAAGTGAATTTGTTGTTCTTTGGAAACTTTCATAAGATGAGTCTTAAAGACTTTGAATGGGCTATGGGAGAAATGATGCAAGACAAAGAATACTTATACTCATCAATGAAAAAAGATTTATATTTTCTAGGACTTGTTTTGAATAAAAAATACAAAATCCTTAGACTTACTTACTCTGTTTTTATGATAGGTATTATAATAAGCGTTATTGCTTTTACAATCGCTTTTCAATATTCAGGAAGAGTTTAAGCCTTAATCTCTTTCATTAAATCATCATAAGTATAGAACGATTTGTCTTCTTCACTTTTATGATACAGTACACTTACTCGAATGGCTTTCAAGCCTGTTACCGATTGTAAATCTTGTAATTCAACTATTTCAATATCAGCATCTAAATAATGTTTAGACTGAAGGAATTTAATATACCTTAAATATTCTATCTCATCTTGTTTTTGAGAATACACAATACTAATTTTACCTTTTTGAGTAACACGTTCTTTAGAGCCTTTTATATAGGCTTTATCTACACGCTTTTTTACAATTTCGTATCTAGCATTATAGGTGCCATCTACATCAAATTGTTTTTCATCCATTCTAAAACTTATTGATAATGGTTGATTAAATACTAAAATCATAGAAGCTACGTCAAGTGATATTGGGAATTTAGATTGCATTTGATAAAATGAATTTTCCATTTCGCACATCACTTGTAATTGCCATAACCTCAAATTAAACAAATAAATTGGATTAAAACTATCTTCTTTAGTTATTGCCTCTCCTATATACATATTATGCTCTACACCATCCGTTTTAAATCGCTCAAAATAATGTGGATACATAGCCTGTGCTTCTACTTGTTTTTTATCTAAAAGTGATGCCATTTCCTTATTAATTAAGGCTACTGTTTCATCATAATCTTTTCTATGGCTGTAAAGCACATTTACTTTATCATCAATATTTTCAAAATAAGTGTTGATTTCTTGTTTTAATGCATCTAAAGTATAAAGGTGCTTAAACACAGGGGCTATCTCTTGCTTAAAAAACTCAGAAATCTGTTGCTCACTATCTACTTGAAAATGATTATTTATACCGTCTAAATAATCATTAATTTGATAAATATACTGATCATATATTGGCAAAGCTTCAATGCGTGATGCACTTGTAAAAATACTTTTTACAGCATGTAGTTGAAGCGTTAAATCTTGTTTTGTTGCCTCATTTCTTGCTTCCGAAGACCCTTTTATATCTATTTGTCCATATAAAGGATAAACATCATCAAATGCTATTTTCTTAAAAACAGCTTGTTCTCCACTAAACTCTGCGTGAATAAAATTTTTAGCTTCCTTTTGAAATCGCCACCTTACACTAGGATGAATTGAAGTACATTCTTTTTGAATAATAGCTTCAATCAAATTTTCTTCTTCATTTTTTGAACGCTCAACTGCTGATACAATATAAGGCATCACATCAATGAGCTTATTAGCATTTACACTATTGAGTACTTTCGGTTTATCTGACACAATTTCTATTATCCCCAATAAACCATCTTCATTTGCTATAGGTGCAAAAATTACACTTTTAACACCCTGCTCATATAAAGCCTTTACTTGAGGCGCTTGTACTTTTGGATACTGCTTTAGTTTTTCAATTTTTTTATCAATATCAGATATTGCAAAGTATTTATTTTCTTCTATTAATCGTTCATAAGACTTTCCACATAAAGACTCTGAACAAGAAGCACTTTCGTTTCCGTTTAACAAAAAACTATTCATACCGGCACCATAAACAAGTTCGAATGTGTTTTCTGCTTTATTGTATATAGAAAAGCCAACTTTAATATCTTTTAAGCCAAAAAGCGATCTGAAAATTTCGTGAAACTTTTCTACAAAACTCTTATCCTTACGTCTATCTTCTCCAATTAAACTCGATTTAATATTTGATATAGACTGATCTTCAGTTACATCGAATATATTTGAGATAACAAATCCTTTAAAAACATAGCTATTTGGAGGGAACTTTTCTTTCCATAAATCTATATTATTAAAATTATCTAATAATTCATCATAATCTTCTTGAGCTAATTTAACGGCGTTCTCGGTTGGTATAATTTCACAAAAATCGGCATTATATAATATTTTATAATAACGCATAACGCCATCTTTATCTGGTATTTGATAATAAAATGGACGTTTAAAATTTATGACGTAACCATAACAAAAATTTAAAATGATGGTACATGCAATAATATACATATCATCATTTGGCATATTTTTTATTTCAAGTTCAAAATCTTCACCAGCATTTTTAATAATATTTTTAAAACGTTCTGATGAATTAAAATTTAAGTTATGTAAAGGAACAGAAGCCGTTTTAATTTCGTTTTGAGTTAAAAGAGGATTAAAAGTATCATGAAGTATCAGGTTTATCTCCTTTTCCCTTTTTTTTAATACAGACATATCACTAAAACCCGTTCGTAATTCGGGATAACTATCCACACTCTTTAAAATACGGTTAGCATTAGCTACAATAAATTCGTCACCACTTTTGGTTAAAGTTTCATATTGCTCTAATAGCTTATTAAAACTTACCTGCAAGTTTAATGGCGATTCAATATTATCATTAAGATCCATAATATTATAATTCTTATAGTACAAATTTACAAATTATTGGTTTAGTCGATATACACTAGACTTCTTAACAATAAAATTGTTACAAATTGCAGCTGTTATTTATATTTAAATATAGAAGAAATAAAAAGAGACTGTCTTTTAAGACAGTCTCTTTTAGGTTTATTAATTTCAGGTTTTAGTTAAAACCCTTTATTTAAAACATAAGCCGCATCATTCCAGCGAAGCTCTTGCTTAAATCTGTATAAATCTGTTTTTTCATCTATCAATAAAAACTCGATATCCATTATTTCAGCAAAATCTTCTAAAGACTCCGCAGAAATATTTTGACTATAACATGTATGATGTGCACCTCCAGCATAAATCCATGCAGCAGCAGCAGTTTGTAAATCTGGTTTAGCATCCCAAAGTACACGAGCTACTGGAAGTTTCGGTAAATCATTTTTAATTTCAACAGCTTCAACAGTATTTACAAGCATTCTAAAACGATTGCCCATATCTACAACAGAAGCATTTAGAGCTTTTCCTGCACCACCGTTAAACACTAATCTTACAGGATCTTCTTTTCCTCCAATTCCTAACGGATGAATTTCACAAGACACATCGCCTTTTGCAATCGATGGACAAATTTCTAACATATGAGACCCTAAACATGTTGTGTTATCTGGATCGAAATGATACGTATAATCTTCCATAAAACTATTTCCACCTTCTAATCCAGCACCCATAACTTTCATGGTACGTACTAAGGCTGAAGTTTTCCAATCACCTTCACCTCCAAAACCGTAACCACTAGCCATTAAGCGTTGTGTTGCAATACCTGGTAATTGTTTCATACCATGTAAATCTTCAAAGGTATCCGTAAAAGCTGTATAACCCCCTTCTTCTAAAAAGGCACGCATTCCTAATTCTATTTTAGCGGCATCTTTTAAAGCTGATCGCATCGTGCCATCAGTTTTAATTTTTGCTGCCATCACATAGGTATCGTCATATTCCTGAACAAGTCTATCAACTTGAGCATCTGATATGCCATCAATATATTTTACTAAATCGCCAACACCATAACCATTAACTTCATACCCAAATTTAATTTGAGCAGATACTTTGTTTCCATCGGTTACAGCAACATGTCTCATATTGTCTCCAAAACGAGCCACCTTCATCTTTCTACTATCTGCTACTGCATTAGCAACACGACACCAGTCAGCAACTTTAGCAATCACTTTCTCATTTTGCCAATGCCCGACAACCACTTTACGATTTAATCGCATTCTTGAAGCTATAAATCCAAACTCACGACCACCATGAGCCGATTGATTTAAATTCATAAAATCCATATCAATAGAATTCCATGGAATATCTCTATTAAATTGTGTATGCAAATGCAAAAATGGTTTTTGTAACGCATTTAAACCAGCTATCCACATTTTAGCGGGTGAAAATGTATGCATCCAAGTAATAATACCAATACAAGTATCATCATTATTTGCAGCTTTACAAATAGCATGAATCTCTTCTGGAGATTTCACTGTTGGTTTAAAAATTACATTTGCAGGTATCGTTGTATTTGCTGAATAAGCATTTGCAATTTCCTTTGAATGTTCGGCTACTTGTTTAAGGGTTTCAGCCCCGTATAAATCTTGACTTCCGGTTACAAACCAAATGTCTCCTTGTTTTAAATTAATCATTATTTTTAAAAAATTATTCTATGATAAATAAATATAAAGCGCAACAACCGCAGCAACAACCCCATAACCAACTGGTTTTAGGTGTTTCCATGGTGTAATATCAACTTGTTTGGTATAAACTTGTTCGTAATCTGTTTCTCTTGGATAAAACTTACTTACAACAAACATGATAACTATTGTTAATACAAAAAGAATACCCATAAGATGCAAGAAACTAATATCTGGTTTAATTACATATAAAGTAACTAAATAAGTAACTACACTAAATAAAATAGCAATATTTGCCGCTTTACCTGAAACACGTTTAGAGAATATCCCAACAATTACTATTGCTAAAATAGGCACACTGTGTGTTCCATTTAATTCTTGTAGATATGTAAAAATACCTCCTTCTACACCATAGAGTAAAGGTGCAATTCCCATTGAGAATAATGCTAGAACAATACCAAAAGTTTTTCCAGCTTTTACTGTTTGCTTCTCTGACGCATCTTGATTTATATATTCTTTATAAAAATCTATACCAAATAACGTTACCGAACTATTTAATGCACTATTAAAAGAACTTAATATCGCACCAAAAAGCACTGCTGCAAAGAAACCAATAAATGCTACTGGTAATACAGCTTTTACTACCATAGGATATGCTTCATCTGCATTTGTTAAATCACCATTAAAAAGATAAAAAGCAATAATACCTGGTAATACTACTATAAATGGCCCTAATATTTTTATAAACGCAGCTAATAAAAGTCCTTTTTGACCTTCTTTTAAATTTTTAGCCCCAAGAGCCCTTTGAATAATAGCTTGATTGGTTCCCCAATAATAAAAGTTTACAATAATCATTCCAGTAAAAAGTGTCCAGAAAGGCACATCAGAATCTGGTCCACCAATAATATCAAATTTCTCTGGAAGTGCTGTAGTTAATGTTTTTAATCCTTTAAACACATTACCATCACCAATTTTCATTAAACCAAAAATTGGAATTAAAGACCCTCCAATAATTAATCCAACCGCATTAATAGAATCTGATACAGCAACCGCTTTAAGACCTCCAAAAATAGCATAAATACTACCAATTATTCCTATAGCCCATACAGTTACCCAAAGCGCTGGCTCTGGTTCCATACCTATCATCTCTGGAATATCAAACATGGTATTTATTGCTAATGCGCCCGAATACAATACAGTAGGCAGCATAGATATGGCGTAACCTAATAAGAATAATAACGAGACAATGGTTTTAGTGCTTTTACCGTAGCGGTTTTCTAAAAACTGAGGTATTGTAGCAATCCCACTTTTAAGATATCTAGGAAGTAATACAAATGCTGTAAACACCATGGCTATAGCAGCAACAACCTCATATGCCATAATTGGAATACCATCTCTAAAAGAGACACCATTCATACCTACAATCTGCTCAGTTGATAAATTAGTAAGTAACAAGGATCCTGCAATAACTGGACCTGTTAAACTTCTACCTCCTAGAAAATAGCCGTCTGAGGAAGTTTCATCGGTTTTTCTAGTAGACCACCATGCTATAACAGCAACAAGTAAGGTAAAGGCAACAAAAGATAAAATACTCATATTTATTTAGTTTAAATTAATATTTAGGTTAATTGGTATATTTTTATGCTTAACATCCTTGTCCGTAATAAGCATCTGTTCCATGCTTACGCTCAAAATGTTTCTTTTTTAATGCATCTTTCAAAATAACAGCATTTGGATTAATCTGCAAAGTTAAATATGCCATTTTTGCAACTTCTTCACAAACCGCACTATTATAAACAGCTTTTGCAGCAGTAGCACCCCAAGTAAATGGCGCATGATTACCAACTAAAATCATTCCTATTTCATTATAATCTAAACCACGTTCTTTTAAGCAATCTATAATTTGATAACCCGTCATGTGCTCATAATCGCCAGCAATATATTCATCCTTCATTGGTGGTGCGCATGGAATATTAGAAATTAAATGATCGGCATGTGTGGTCCCAAAAATAGGCACATCTTTAATAGCTTGAGCCCAAGCAGTTCCGTAGGTAGAATGTGTATGTACTACACCTCCAATATCACTCCACTCTTTATATAAAACAGCATGTGTTTTTGTGTCAGAAGAAGGCCTCATAGCCCCTTCCACTATTTTAGCATCAAAATCACAAATCACCATATCTTCTGGTTTTAAATCTACATATGGCACACCACTAGGTTTTATTGCAAACACGCCTTTATCTCTATCAACAGCACTTGCATTACCAAATGTAAATAATACTAAACCCAATTCTGGAAGCTCCATATTAGCTTCGTAAGCTTCTTCTTTTAATGTTTTATAGATACTCATAATTTTATTATTGCATGATATGATTTTCCATAGCAACGCATAATTCGCTATAGTTTTTATATACTTCTTTGTAGGCTTCTACATTTTCTATAATAGGTTCGTAAACCTTTTCAAAAGGACTTGCCATTGCATTCATTGCTGATTCGGTATCTTGATATACACCAGCGGCAACTGCTCCAAAAACAGAAGCGCCTAGTGCACATGCTTGTTCTGATTGCGCTACTTTTATTGGAGAATTTAGTACATCTGCCATAACTTGCATAACAAAAGATGATTTTTTTGCAATCCCACCTAATGCAATGACACCTTTTACAGGAATACCTTCACTTATAAATCTATCGGCTATTTTTTTAGCTCCGAAGCAAGAGGCTTCTACTAAGGCTCTAAATACCTTAGGAGATGTACTTCCTAAATTAATCCCAGAAATTACACCTTTTAAATTTTGATTAGCATCGGGAGTTCTTCTACCATTCATCCAATCTAAAGCTAATTCTCCTGAAGCACCAATAGGTTCTTTCGAGGCCGCTTCACTTAATTTTGGAAGAATATTTGCAATAGATTCTTCAACTAACTTTGCTTTTATGTCCTCACTAATTAAACTAGAGTTTCCTATTAATTCTATAATTGGCCAAGAAATTAAACGTTCATACCAAGCATATATGTCGCCAAAAGCAGACTGACCAGCTTCTAAGCCTAACATATTTGGAATAACAGAACCATCTACTTGTCCGCAAATACCTTTTACTAAATGTTCTTCTTCCTGTAAGGGTGTTACTAAAATATCACAGGTTGAAGTTCCCATTACCTTTGTTAAATAATAAGGCTCAATATTTACACCAACAGCTCCCATATGACAATCGAAAGCACCAACAGCAACTTCTACAGAAGTTGATAATCCTAATCGTTTTGCCCATTCGTCAGAAAGAGTTCCAACAGAAACATCCGATGTATAGGTTTCTTTAAACAATCTATCGGTTAAACCATCTAAAACTGGATCTAGAGCAACAAAAAAATCATTTGGAGGCAAACCGCCAAAAGATTCATGCCATAATGCTTTATGTCCTGCAGCACAACGGCTACGTTTCATTTGTGTTACATCATTCCCTCCTGTTAATAAAAAGGGTACCCAATCGCAATGTTCTACCCAAGAATAGGCTGCATTTAAAACCGCTTTATCTGCTCTTGATACATGTAATATTTTAGACCAAAACCATTCTGAAGAATAAATACCACCTTCAAACTGAGAATAATCTATATCCCATTTTGCGCATAAATCATTTATTTCATCAGCTTCTTTAATACCTGTATGATCTTTCCACAATACAAACATAGCATTTGGGTTTTCTTCAAACCCATTTAATAAGGCTAATGGCGTTCCTGATTTATCTACTGCTACAGGTGTAGACCCTGTAGTATCGACACCAATACCAACTATATTTTTCACAACATCATCAGACACCTGAGACACTACTGCTTTTATAGTATTCTCTATACCCTCAATATAGTCTAAAGGATGTTGTCTGAATTTATTTTTTGAAGGCTCACAATATTCACCACTTTTCCATCGTGCATAATAATGAACGGCCGTAGCCATTTCTTCTCCTGTTATTGTATTTACTATTAAGGCTCTCACTGAATCTGAGCCAAAATCCATTCCTATGGTATATTTTACTTCACTCATAATATTAATCTAAATAGATTTTTATTCTGCATTGCAAGATAAGACTTATTTATATAAGTGTAACAAATACGCTTATAACATTTCAATCAAAAAAAACAACTTTATAAAAAGTTATTTTTTGTTACTTATAAATTAAAGTTTTGTTCTTTATTATAAAGTGCTTCATCAAAATAATAAAAATATGCTCCTTTTCTAGATTCTGACATATCTTTTTCATCTAATTTTACTAAAAACTTCATTTGAAATACTTTTCTTCTAAAGTTTCTTTTATCAATGGTTTCATTTAAAATACCTTCATAAAGCATTTGCAACTGAGGCAATGTAAATTTTTGAGGTAATAAATTAAATGCAATTGGAAAATTTCTAACACGTCTTCTTAATCGTCTTATTGCCGATTCTACCATATCTCTATGATCAAAAACAAGTTCTGGAAGCTCATCAATTGGAAACCATTTTGTATTGTAAGCACTCACTTTTTCTTCATCGTACTCCGATTTTAAAATCATAGCACTATATGTTGTCGATATCACACGACCCGATGTATCTCTATTGGCTTTACCCCAAGTACGAACCTGTTCCATATAAATATTCTGTAAACCAGATAAATTATATAGAACTCTATTGGCGGCTTCATCTAGATCTTCATCATTACCAATGAAACCGCCAATTAGAGACCACTTACCTTTTTCAGGTTCAAAACCTCTGTGAATTAAAAGCAACTCTAACCTATTATCATTAAAGCCAAAAATAATACAATCAACAGCTAACTTTAACTTTTGTGTTTCTTCGTATATTCTACTCTCAATTCTCATGGCTAACAATCAATAACTAATAATTATTGATTTCCTTTTTTGTAATCTTCTAAAAACTTAGCTAATCCACTATCAGTTAAAGGGTGTCTTAACAATCCTTTTATAGCCGATAATGGTCCTGTCATAACATCAGAACCTAATTTAGCACAGTCAATTATATGCATGGTGTGACGTACTGATGCTGCTAAAATTTCAGTTTCGAAACCATAGTTATCATATATCAATCTTATTTCAGAAATCAGATTCAAACCATCTGTAGAAATATCATCCAATCTACCTATAAAAGGAGACACATAAGTAGCACCTGCTTTAGCAGCTAATAAAGCTTGACCAACTGAAAATACTAATGTTACATTGGTTCTAATACCCTTATCAGAGAAATATTTACAAGCCTTAATTCCATCAGCAATTAAAGGTAATTTCACAACAATTTGTGGGTGTAATGCAGCTAATGCCTCACCTTCTTTAACCATACCTTCAAAGTCTGTAGAAATAACTTCAGCACTTACATCACCTTCTACTAAATCACATATTTTTTGGTAATGTGCTAAAATATTTTCAGCTCCTGTAATACCCTCTTTTGCCATTAATGATGGGTTTGTTGTAACACCATCTAACACGCCTAAAGCTTGAGCTTCTGCAATATCATTTAAATTTGCTGTATCAATAAAAAATTTCATATCTCTAGTTTTTATACTGTTTTTAAATATTCTAATACTTGTTTGCTTACTTTTTCACCTGTAAAACCAAACTTATCATCTAGTACAGTTGCTGGTGCAGAATACCCAAAGTGATCTAATCCAAACACTTTTCCGTTATCTCCAACCAATCCTTCTAAGTTCACAGGTAATCCTGCTGTTAAACCAAATAATGGTTTGTTTTTAGGAATCACATTATTTTGATACTCTTTAGATTGCAATCTAAATACGCCTTCTGAAATTACAGAAGCAATATTTACTTTCAATCCGTTTTCAGATTCTAAAATTTCAGCTGCTGCAAATAAAGTTGCTACTTCTGATCCGTTTGCTACTAAAACAACATCTGGATTTTCTACTTCTTTTACTAAATAACCACCTTTTTCAGCAGCTAAAGCATCACTATATCTTGAAGTTCCTATTGCTGGTAAATCTTTAATACCTTGTCTAGATAAAATCAAACCTGAAGGTGTAGACGTATTTTCTAAGGCCATTTTCCAAGCTACGCTAGTTTCTGCTGAATCAGCAGGACGTAATGCTAAGAAACTTGGTTTACCACTATGGTTTTTAAGCTTTTCTAACAAACGAATTTGTGC
This sequence comes from Flavobacteriaceae bacterium HL-DH10, assembly GCA_031826515.1. Taxonomy (NCBI): domain Bacteria; kingdom Pseudomonadati; phylum Bacteroidota; class Flavobacteriia; order Flavobacteriales; family Flavobacteriaceae; genus Thalassobellus; species Thalassobellus suaedae. The sequence goes on from CP134536.1 coordinate 1,016,204, forward strand.
TTCTTGCTCTACTGGTTGATGTGTTGGTCCATCCTCTCCTACTCTAAATGCATCATGAGTCCACACATATTTCACAGGTAATTCTTGAATACCACTCAAACGAATAGCTGGTTTCATATAATCTGAAAACACAAAAAACGTTGCTACTACTGGAATAATTCCACCGTGTAAAGCTAATCCGTTTGCAATACAAGCCATCGTTAATTCGGCAACACCTGCCTGTAAGAAGGATCCTGAGAAATCTCCTTTCTTAAGCGCATGTGTTTTCTTTAAGAATCCATCGGTTTTATCACTATTAGATAAATCGGCAGAAGACACAATCATGTTTTCTACATGTTCTGCTAAATAAGCTAACACCCCTGAAGATGCTGCTCTAGAGGCTAATCCTGCTTTATGCTCTATAGATTCAAAATCTAATTCTGGCAATTCTCCAGATAAGAAGAAATCTAATTTAGCTGCCAGCCCTTCATTTGCTTGCCTCCAAGCCTCAATCTCTGCTTTTTTCTCAGCTGCTTTAGCAACTTTTTCTTTTAATATATCTTTATAGTAAGCACTTACATCTTCGTAAATATCAAACGGACTTTCTGGGTTTGCTCCTAAGTTTAATAAAGTTTTTGTATAATCTGCTCCTGTATGTCCAATTGGCTGACCGTGTAATTCACACTCTCCTTCAAACATAGCACCTTCAGCAGTAACACAACCTTTACCCATGATTGTTTTACCAATTATTAAGGTTGGTTTCTCTGTTTCATTATTAGCATCAGCTAATGCTTTTCTTATTTCATCATGATTATGACCATCAATTGTAACTACTTTCCATCCCCAAGCTTCATACTTCATTGCTGTATCCTCGGTAGTCACCTCATCAGTAGAAGTTGACAATTGAATATCGTTAGAATCGAAAAACATAATAAAGTTACTTAACCCTAAATGCCCTGCAATTCTACCAGCTCCTTGAGAAATCTCTTCTTGTACACCACCATCAGAAATAAAACCATATATTTTATGATTCATCCAATCACCAAAACGAGCTGCTAAAAATTTTGCTCCAATAGCCGCACCAATTCCCATAGTATGACCTTGACCTAATGGTCCTGATGTATTTTCAATACCTCTTGACACTTCAACTTCTGGGTGACCTGGTGTATTTGAACCCCATTGTCTAAAATTAGCAACATCATTTTTTTCATAATTACCTAAAAGATAATATTGTGCATACATTAAAGTAGACAAATGCCCTGCATCCATAAAAAAACGGTCTCTAAAAGCCCATGTCATATCAGATGGATCGAAATTAAAGAACTCTGAATATAAAATATGCATAAAATCTGCACCTCCCATTGGTCCTCCTGGGTGTCCTGAATTCGCTTTCTCTACCATTGCCACAGCTAATGCTCTAATGTTATCTGCTGCTTGTTGATCTAATTTTTTGTTCATTTCAATTTTGGTTAATTTAATAGCTTGTTGTGTATTTTTGATTTAATTTCTATTATATATTTAAGTTGTCGAAAAAAACTAAAAAAATTTTACTACAAAACCCTTTACTAAATACAATAGAAACTTATATTTGCAAATATATAACAAAAAATTCATAAGTGTTACAAAAACACTTATGAATTTTTTGTTTTTAAATGTTTCCCAAGGATTAAAATTTATCTAAATTAAGTTTTTCTAAATCGGTCATTTTAATTATTTTAGAGGGATTAAAATCAGCACTCATCATATAGTTTAATATGCTGTAACGGAGTTATATTGCAACAGGTCTTTTTTCCATATCTGATATTAAAACCATAGAAGAAAAAATCAATTTCGCTTTTTCATCATTGACTTCAAAAACAGTAGACAAATCCAACCACTGCCAATCGGTATGTGTGCTTGTTGGAAAACTATTAAAAGCTGAATGTTATTCATTTAACAATAAACCCATACTTGCTGGTTGATCTGGAAAATGTACTGGACTCCAAAACACTGGAACAAAACGTCCTTCTATCCCTTTTAATGTTTTAGGATTAGGGCTAAGATTGAACATCACATAATTATTTATAACAGGCTCTAAATTGTTTGGTTTTCCAATACCAAAATCATCTAAAGTTCTAGGTAAATTAATTGTATCGCATTCTAATTTTGATTTTGCCCAATTATCATTTTCACCAACATTTAAAGAATCTAACTTAACCTGCCATTCACCTGTCAAGTCTAATTTATTCTCAACTAAAATAGAACAATTACTAAACTATAATAAAGAAAACACTAATACTGGCAACAGAAATAATCGTTTCATAATCTAAACTTTAGAGGATTCTGTTTTTAATTCTAAGGTCATATTCTGATGAATTTTTCCAGCTAAATGATATAAATTTTGGTCGAAGACTTTATTGAAAGCTTCTTCTGCACCTTTTAAATCATTTAAACCAAGTTTACCTAAACCAATTAAATAATTACAATGCACCTTGTTAAGATCGTTTAAATCTTCTTCCCATATCAAAAGATCTGGTAACGAAATAGCAAAATAATCTAATTTAATATCATCGTTCATATGCGCTTCACCATAATGTATTAAATTATTGAATCGATAATTAGCTTCTTCCGTTTTACCTAATTTCAGTAAAGCCAATCCTTGATAAAATATCTTATCAGGTTGTTGATCGTTATAGAATATGGCTGGACTTGGATCGCTTAGTCCTTCGGAAGCTAATACCCAACTAGCTTTAGCTTTCTCTAATTCATTTAACTTTTGATAAGCACAACCTAACCAATAATGAATATCATTTTCTTGGGTACCGTGTAATTTACCTTCACCCAGATTATGAGGAAATTCTTGAGCTGCTTCTAAATGCGTAATGGCCTTTTTATAATCCCCTGCTTTTATAGCTTGTTTTGCAACTTCTACTTGAGCCATGATATGCTGAAAAGGAACTTTTCCTTCCCCGCCTTCCCATGGATGAAATTGTCTTTTTTGAACCAAATCTAAAGCCTTATCAAAATCGCCTTTAAAATTATATAAAGCAACACGCTCTAAATATAAATCATCTCTAGACTCCGTTAAATCCTTATACTTTTCTAATAGATTTAACCGTTTATCTACAGAAATATTCATTTTTTTATAAAGCTGATCTAACTCCATTAACAAACGCGCATCAGTAGCATCTAATTTAAAAGCTGTTTCTAAATGTTGTTTTGCTAAGTCTCTTTTATCTTCTTTATTAAAATATAATAGTGCTAAATTTCTATGTGTGATAGGATTTTGATTATCTAAGCTAACAGCTGTTTCCCAAACTTGCTTAGCATCTGCATATTGCTTGTTTGCATACCAAAAATTTCCTAAATAATAATTTGCTATGGCATCTTGATTATCAAATTTAATAGCCGATTGTAACACAATAACTTCTTCCAATCGATTAGGGAAGCAATAATCGCTAGACATTTTTTGTGCCAATTTATAGGCTTTTTTAGCTTCAATTTTATTTAAATTTTGTTCATGATACCAACCTAAGAAATAATATACCATAGGATACACTTCTTCTTTTTCATCAACTAACAAACTAATAAAATTTATAGCTTGATTAAACTGACCACATTGTGCATAATCTAAAGAGAATTCAATATAATTATGATCGTAATTTCTTAACAGACTTTTTAATTCGTTAAGATTTTCTTTATCGTTACTCAAAAGATACTTCTCATATAATACACCAAAGTTAAAATTATCAATAGTTAAAGAATCATCTACCAATTGAATGGCTTCTTCGATTCTTCCTAGCTTTTTTAAGATGATAATTTTTAAATGCCGTGCTTTATGATTGTGCCAATTTTTAATTAAGGCTTTATCTACTTGCTCCAAAGCTCTTGTATAATCACCTTTTGCACAATCTATTTGAGCCACATTAAAATAACCTGCATCTTGCCAAGCGGCATTCCAACATGATTTATAAAATGCAGCATAAGCTTCGTCTGTTCTTCCTAAATATCGAAGCGCTAAACCTCTATTAAAATACGGTTCGCCATCATACGGATTTGGATTTCGTTCTGTTAAGGTTTCAATTGCTTTATCAAAATATTCTAAAGCTGTATTAAACTTCGCTTTTTTAAGATTCCATAAACCCATAGCATTATTGCAACGTACATCATACGGATCTCGAGATAACCCTTCTAAATAATAATCTGTGGCATTATAAGTCGCATGTCTATATTGCTCTAGGTGTAGACCTCTTAAAAATAATTGCTCAACACTTTCAATATCTTTTGGTTGTTTGGCAGCAACTGCAGAATTAGGAATATCACCTTCTTTTAAGGATTTTGGTGACCATGATACTAGTATAGTTCCGTTAGCATCTTTTACTGTTGCTGTTAAATCTTGGTAAGGAACTCCATTTAAAGCAATGGTTTTTTCAAAACCATTTTTAGGATCTAAATCTTGCTCTACTTCAAATAATACTTTATCTGAAGACTCTAAAGTTAATACACACTTTGGATATGTAGATGTAACATGAACTTTTACAGTCACTTCTTTATCTGACGCTTCTATATTTAAAAGCGCTTCTTTAGTCGCATTTTTAACCACGCCCACATTATAGTAGGGCATAAAATATTGCTTAAATGTTTTTTCTTCATACGGATGCATCCATGAAAAATCGGGTTGATTATCGGTATAAACCCCACACATTAATTCTATGTATGGTCCATCACTATCAGTTAAATTTCTATCCCATGCTTTACCAAAATCACCATTACCCCAAGTCCATTGTTTTTTACCTGGTGATACATGATGATCTGCTACATGAAGCAATCCGCCTTTAGAATCATTTTCATAACCACCAACAAAATCATAATCCGACTGAATAGCCATATAAGACGTTGGAACAGGAATGTTTTTATATCTAGAAATATCGGTTCCTGGCGCATAATCTACTTTATAGTATTCACCTTTAGCAATAGGAAATTCTGAAACATCACGTTTTCCATGATCGAAAACCGCATTAACATCTGGCGGAAACACCGATTGGTAATGATCATTTACAGCAACCGCAGGATTTGCCCACCATAAAAAGGTTTGCGGATGCGGTGTGCGATTATATAATTGTGCTTTAATTTCTAAATAGGCTTTATCTGGATGCAAGGTAAAGCCAGCCATTCCTTTAGTACGAAACATACGTTCTACTTCGCTAACCCAAACCGTAATGCTACCATCTTTATTTTCTTCAATTTTAAAATCGGTAGGATCATAAGTACTTGGCCTATGATGTTGTGGCCAGTTAAACTCAATGCCTCCAGAAATCCAAGGTCCTGTTAAACCAACTAACGCTGGTTTAATAACATGATTATAATACACAAAATGGCGTTCTCTAATTTTATCATAAGCCATTTGAATCCTTCCTCCCAATGCAGGAATGACCATGATTTTGATATAATCGTTTTCAATAAAAACAACTTCCCATTCTTTATCTATTTTTTCATCATTTATTTTTTCGATTACGGGATGCGGATATACAGCACCGCTACTTGCTTGATATACCCTTTTATCTAAAAATACAGGATATTTCTCTGGTATTCCTACTTCGTAAGTTGGAATTACAACATGCTCTTTCCAAGCTTTTACTGCATTCATATACTTTACTATTTATATAAATTTACAATGGATTCTATTTCTAATTCTACCGAAGGATTAAAGGCATCGGAAGCTATATATTTTTTTAAGCTATATAATAATTGCTGTGCTTCTGGCCTGTCCTCTATATCCGATATTAAGTCGACACCTGAAACTAACAGTTTTCCTTTACCTATTTTCACTTCAAAAACCAAAGCCAATCTGCGGTTGGTAAACCAATCGTCTATGACTCGAACCAAAGGTTTTAAATCAGGTGAAAACTCATCTAAAATAATAGCATTAGAATGGCTCATGGCATCCCACCATTGCCAATTAGAATGATATTCTGTTGGAAACTCAGTTAAAGCTGAGTGACTAGGATTACATAAAACTCCTAAAGTATGTGGCTTTTCGCCTAAAGTCCATGCTGTATTCCAGAAGATACTAGAAAACCCGACAGCTACTTCACCGCCTTTTTCAGCTTTCACGCTACCTTTTTTGGTAGTCAACAAAACCTTTCCTCCATTTTTCAAATAAGAAATAGTAGCTTCATCTAAAGTATTAACTACTTTAAATTGTGTTTTATCTATTTGCTTTTTTACAAAAGGATATACCCAAACATCCCAACTATTTGAAAAATCACCAACGCTTACAGTAAGTGTTAGTTTTTGAGGTGTTTCGATTTGATTTAGATTCACATCTATTTTACCTAAAGGTATACCATTAGCTAAAGGAATATCTCTCTTTTTAAAATCGCCTTCCTCAATCACCTTTCCTGAAACGTTTGTAAGTCTCCAAGAAGTTATAGCATCCTTTAATGGAAGCTCACCAAAATGTGCTACTTCTATGGCAGCTTCTAAATTTTCAGTATTAAAAAACACGCGTTTCTTCAAACGTGCCAAAGGCACCGTTTCATTACAAAATCTGCTATATTCTTCAGGTGAAATATAACCTTTCTCATCCCAAAATGCATCTAGAACACCAATTAAAGCTGTACCTTGACCAGGGAAATCATGTAAATCTAATAAATGAAATCCTCCAAAACCTTTGGTTCTTAAAGCTGCCTCAATATCCGCTTTATAACATAGTGCTTGTAATTTACCAGAAGCCAACATTAAACTATCTGAAAGTTGCCCCATGTGGTTATCTTCCAAAGTTTCTTTAAAAATTTCGAAATTTTTTGGTTTTAAAACTCCTGTATATTTGGGAATTTCCTTAAAATTTGGATAAGCACACCACTGCCCAATTTCATGGCTAACATATGGCATTGGTATGGTATCTGTAAAATAATTAAAATCGAAATCTGTTTGAGGTCTCTTATTTATAATACTGTTTTCTCCTTCTCCCCACCTCTGAATCCGTGCATACGAATTATTGTAATAATCTAAATTATCTAAATAAGGTCTATCAGCTGCTCCTGTGTAAAGTCTGCGATTATCAACCTTTCTAAAATGATCTACATATTTTCTTAAATAAGGTTTATGATTTCTACGAAGAGGCTCGTTACCCGAAGTCATCATAACAAAGGAAGGGTGATTACCATAAGCATCTAAAATATCTTGCGTTTCCTTATACAACCATTCATCAACTGGGAAACCATCACCTATAGACGAATTACCATTTGGCCAAGTAGAAGCTTCTATTTGCAAATAAACTCCCAATTCATCGGCTGCTTCTAATGCAGCTTCTGGTGGACACCAAGAATGGAAACGCATATGATTTAAACCATGTGCTTTTACAATATTTAAGATTCTTTTCCAAGAGGCAACATCTGTTGCTGGATAACCTGTTTTTGGAAATATGGCACATTCAAGTGTACCACGAAGAAATACTGGTTTGTCGTTTATAACGAAACGAGTGCCTTTCGTTTTAAACGCTCTCATTCCAAACGTAACTTCTTCAGAATCTTCACCTAAAGATGATACTAAACTCAAAGACATGGTATACAAATTAGGATGAAATTCATCCCAGAGCAATGGATTATTTCCCATTGGATAGTCTAATTCAAAAGCACCTTCTGCATTAACTTCAACATCCTTTACAACCTCTTCTAATGATTGGCTATTTTCTCCAACACCCTTAGCTTTTAATCGCAATTTAATTTTTTGATTTTCACCAGTACTATTTTGAACTCTACCCTTTACAAACACTTTCTTCTGTGCTACATCAGGAAATATTTTCACATCCTTAAATACAATCAAAGATTTAGCCTCCAGTTTAATAACACCTACAATTCCATTCCAGTTTGTTTGGGTATGATCGGTCATACTATGTGCGTTTATCCCTGGATTAATATCATGAATGGCATTATCTATTCTTATTGAAATAGTATGCTTACCCACAGGCAAACTTCCTAAATCATAATTATGAGGCGTACCTAAACTATTTTGCATGCCTACATATTTATCATTAACCCAAACTTGTGTTTCCCAATGCGGACGCTCAAGTTTTAATTCTATATTCTTATTAGTCCATGATGAAGGAACATCAATTTCTTTTTGATACCATGCAGCCCCTACATAGTGTTTATTAGGCTGAAGCCAAAAAGGAATTTTTACATTTCCTTCAGCTCTATATTTAGCATACTTTTCAACCGTATACCATGCACTATCTACAATTTGCCCAGTCCATTTTGTTTTAACAGAAATATCATTTCCTTTACCATTCTCGGTCATAGAGCCTGGTAACTTAACTTGTTCAGGTAATTTTTGAGTATACCATTTTTCAGAAATACCTTTATTTAATGAATCGATTTTAAATTGCCAATCGCCAGATAAATCAAGTTCTCTAGATTCTTGCTTTCCACAAGATACTATGACTAAAAACAAAATTCCTATTGCTATATTTATTGATTTCATATTGTGATTATTTATTTATTTTCTTTTGATAACTCAAGTTCAATTTCCTCCAAGCTTTTTCCTTTCGTCTCAGGTAATTTCTTTTTAATAAAGACAAACCCTAAAACACATATAAAACTATACACCCAAAACGTTCCATAAGAACCTAATACTTCATTTAAAATGGGAAATGTAAACGTTAAAATAAAGGAGGCTACCCAAAGTGAAAAAGTAGCTATTGCCATAGCAACACCTCTTAATCTGTTAGGAAAAATTTCAGAAAGCACCACCCAGGTGATAGGAGCAAGCGACATAGAATAAATAGCAATAGCTGTAATTACCAAGACTAGAACTGGCCAGCCTTTAAATTCAAAATAATACGCGGCTCCTAAAATCGCATACACAACTGCAAGACCAACTGAACCAAAAAGCATTAGTTTTCTACGCCCCCAACTATCAACCGTTCGCATCGCAACAAATGTGAATATTAAATTTACACTACCTGTAATAACTATATTGAATAACATATCGCCAACACTATATCCTGCGGAGGTAAAAATTTCTTGCGCATAATTAAAGATAATATTAATACCACACCATTGCTGAAATATGGCTAATACAACACCAATTACTAAAATTGGAAATACTTTTTTACTGCGATAATCTGAAATAGAAAATGCTTCTTTAACTGTTTCTTTAAATGAATCTTTTATGCTAGTTAATTCTTGAAAAGCATATTCTTTTCCCCCTATTTTATTTAAAATACGACTCGCTTTTTCATCTTTTTTAATTTTAACTAAAAAACGAGGACTTTCAGGTACTAAAAGCATGAACACAAAAAACAGTCCAGCTGGAATTAATTCTGCCCAAAACATAATGCGCCAACCTGTTTGACCGTTCCAAGAGTTTAAAATATCCATAGGAGTTGCACTATCGGCTATAGGTTCTGCAATTAACCAATTTACAATTTGAGCAGCCAAAATACCAACAACAATAGTTAGCTGATTAATAGCTACAAACCTACCTCTAAATTTAGCTGGAGCAATTTCGGCAATATACATAGGCGATAATGTAGAAGCTAAACCGATTCCTAATCCACCAATTAATCGATACCAAATAAACGGTGTAAAGCTATCAACCCAACCTGTTCCTAATGCAGATACTGTAAACAAAATAGATGCAATAATTAAAGATTTTTTTCGACCTAATTTATCGGCTATAACTCCAGAAATAACGGCTCCAAAAATACAACCAATAAGCGCACTACTCATAGCCCAACCCTGTAGTGCTGGTGAATTTGTTATATCAAAATTAAGTTCATAAAAGGGTTTTGCGCCTCCAATAACTACCCAATCGTAACCAAATAGTAGTCCGCCCATGGCAGAAACAAAAGCTAATGATAATAAATAGGGAATATTAAATTTAGTTGGTTTCATTAATATATCAATTTTTAGTTTATATAGATTATTCTTTGATAAATTCTTCGTAAATACAAATTATAACTCTTGGATTTTTAAATTATATTTACACTCAATTTTAGACATTTATATCTTTTTAGAGCTCATTTTTTTCATTTTAATAAATTATGGCACTAAATAATTAAAAATTAAGCATTAATAAAATAGACTATTTATTAATATACATGGACAAATCAACTTTAAAAGAAGGTTTTTTAGGTCAACGAATCATTATACTGCCAAATGAGGTAAAAAACAGATTAAAAAACAACACCGTTACAAGTAATTTTTTCATTTCGGACATTGGGTATTTCCCAAAAGCAAGTGCACACTTTAGAAAGCGAAAAATAGATCATGGTGATTATATTTTTATTTATTGTGTAGAAGGTACAGGCTGGGTAAAAACCGAAGGTATAAAAAAAATTATTTCACCAAATCAATATATTATAATTCCAAAACATCTCGCTCATGCTTATAAATCAGACAAAAACGATCCTTGGAGTATTTACTGGATGCATTTTGATGGTAAATCTGCCGAAAGCTTATATAACCGTTATAAATTAAATAAAAATGAGACCATTCCGTTCAATAATAATCGCATTAAATTATTCAATCAAATTTTTGAGATTTTAAATAACAACTATTTAGACACGCAGCTTGAATATGCTAATATCTTAAGCTTAAACTTTATAAGCGCCTTTATTTACAATGAAGTTGAGGTATCCACAAATATTCACAAACACGATAATTTAGTTGGGATTGTTACCAATTTCTTAAATAAAAACATTAGCAAATCATTTAAATCTGAAGACATTGCCACGGCCTTTAATCTGTCAACATCATATTTACAAACTTTATTTAAAAAACGAACTGGTTATTCTTTAATTCATTTTTTCAATCTTAAAAAAACGCAGAAAGCTTGCGAATATCTTAACTACACCGATTTAAGCATCAAAGAAATAAGTGTGAAATTAGGCTTCAAAGACCCTTTATACTTTTCAAGATTATTTAAAAACTATATGGGCGTTTCTCCAAAAGCCTATAAAAAAAGTCATAACCAGAAATAAATGACTATATAAAACAAAAAAGCCAACTTTAAAAAAGTCGACTTTTCCTTTACAGTGCGGGCGGGGAGACTCGAACTCCCACACCTCGCGGCACTAGATCCTAAGTCTAGCGTGTCTACCAATTCCACCACGCCCGCTAAAGGACTGCAAATATAAACAAGATTTTTAAATTGCAAACTTCTAAGCATCAAAAAAAGATTCTTTTTTTATACTTTTGAATTTATACACTTAAAAAACTCATGAACTATATCCAATCTTACATATTAGAACACAAAAATCGCTTTATAAATGAACTTATAGAACTTCTTAAAATACCATCTATAAGTGCCGATTCGGCTTATAAAAATGATGTTTTAAAAACTGCCGATGCCATAAAAATAAGTTTAGAAAATGCAGGATGTGATACTGTTGAAATATGCAAAACAGACGGTTACCCCGTTGTTTATGGTGAAAAAATAATCGATAAAAATTTACCTACCATATTAGTTTATGGGCATTATGATGTACAACCACCAGACCCCATTAATTTATGGAACTCCCCGCCATTTGAACCAGTTATAAAAAAAACAGAGAAACACCCAGAAGGCGCTATTTTTGCTCGTGGTGCTTGCGATGATAAAGGACAAATGTACATGCACGTAAAAGCCATGGAGTTTATGACTTCAACAAACCAATTACCATGTAATGTAAAATTCATGATTGAAGGCGAAGAAGAAGTTGGAAGTTCTAACTTAGCAACCTTTGTAAAAAACAATCAAGAAAAATTAAAGAACGATGTTATTTTAATTTCAGATACAGGCATGATTGCTAACGATGTGCCATCAATAACTACTGGACTACGCGGATTGAGTTATGTTGAAGTTGAAGTTACTGGTCCAAACAGGGATTTACATTCAGGCTTATATGGTGGTGCTGTAGCGAACCCAATAAATATTTTAACTAAAATGATTGCTTCATTACATGATGAAAATAATCACATAACCATTCCTGGGTTTTATGACAACGTAGAAGAACTTTCAAAAGAAGAACGTGCTGAAATGGCAAAAGCACCTTTCAGCTTAGAAAGCTACAAAAAAGCATTAGATATCGACTCCGTTTATGGCGAAACCGGATATACAACAAACGAACGCAACTCAATCAGACCAACACTAGATGTAAACGGTATTTGGGGTGGCTACACTGGCGAAGGAGCAAAAACTGTTATTGCCAGTAAAGCTTATGCCAAAATATCTATGCGATTAGTACCAAATCAAGATTGGGAAAACATTACAAAATTATTCAAAAATCATTTCGAAAATATAGCACCAAAAGGCGTTAAAGTAAAAGTAACACCTCACCACGGCGGACAAGGTTACGTAACACCAATAGATAGTATTGGTTTTAAAGCAGCCAGTAAAGCCTATCAAGACACTTTCGGAAAAACACCAATACCGCAACGTAGTGGCGGCAGCATTCCTATTGTAGCATTATTCGAGCAAGAATTAAAAAGCAAAACCATTTTAATGGGCTTCGGCCTAGATAGCGACGCCATTCACTCTCCAAACGAGCATTTTGGCGTTTGGAACTACTTAAAAGGCATTGAAACTATTCCACTATTTTATAAATATTTCACCGAACTTTCGTAATAATTTGGGCGTTACCATTATCCTGAATTAAGTTCAGGATAATGGTCGCGCTTTCCGTTGCAATCTTTTGTAAAAAAAACAAAAGGATTTTCTCTGCAATCGCTAACGCAAACCCGTACTATATTCAACTAATGAAAAACCAACATACAACACATCTTATTCAACTTTCATTAGCAACGCTTTTCATTAGCACCTCTGGAGCCTTAGGAAAACATATAGACATGCCAACACCTGTGGTTATTTGGTGGCGTAGTATTTTGGGCGCACTATTTTTATTTACTTTTTGTAGATATAAAAAATTCGACTTAAAAATATATTCTAAAAAAGATGCCAGTTCTATAATAATAAGCGCTTTATTAATGGGCGGACATTGGATATTTTATTTTTATGCGTTAAAACTTTCAAACGTAGCTATTGGCATGTTATCGCTATTTACCTATCCCATAATAACAGCTTTATTAGAACCTTTTTTCATTAAAATAAAATTTGAACCTATATATATTTTATTAAGCCTTATGGTTTTATTTGGCATTTACATATTGGCTCCAGAATTTAATTTAGAAAGCACACATGTACAAGGAGTTCTATTCGGATTATTATCAGCAATATGCTATGCTTTACGAAATATCATGTCTAAAAAACTTATAAGTATGTATAATGGCACACACATTATGTTTTATCAAGTTTCAGTTCTAACTCTTGTTTTATTACCTACTCTGTTTTTTATGGACACTTCAAATGTCACCACACAATTTCCCTATATTATTACCCTAGCGCTTATCACAACTGCCGTTGGTCACACCATGCTGGTTAATAGTCTTAAACATTTTTCGGTAAGCACAGCTAGTATTATTAGTAGTATTCAGCCCATTTTCGGGATTATCATTGCTTTTTTATTTTTAAATGAAATTCCCACCTTGAATACATTTTTTGGAGGCTCACTCATTCTTGCTACCGTTATTATTGAGAGTGTGCGGTCTAGAAAAGGGTAAATACAATACTATTTTCATCCTAAATAATGTAACATTTTGATACGTTTTGCGTTCTAATAGACAATCATCAATCAAAATCAATCATTATGTTAAAGCAATTCTTCATTATTTGCTCGGGAGCAGATACCGATATTTTAGAGCAATGCTCTAAAGGCGAACAAAACAAATATGCTGGTATTGGTGCTACTGTTTTCTTTACAGCTGTTATAGCTTTTATAGCCGGTAGCTATGCGCTTTATACTGTTTTCGACAACGTATATACATCTATATTTTTCGGACTTATTTGGGGCTTACTCATTTTTAATTTAGACCGTTATATTGTTTCTACCATCAAGAAAACAGGAAATATTATTAATGAATTAATTCAAGCATCTCCCAGAATCTTATTAGCTATTATTATTGCCATTGTAATTTCAAAACCTTTAGAATTAAAGATTTTTGAAAAAGAAATTAATCAGGTTTTATTAGAACAAAAAAACGAATTAACCCTTGCTAATAAAAATCAAATCTCTGAACAATTCACACCAACAATCGCTTCGCTTCAAAGTGAAATAACTAATCTACAAAAAGACATAGAAACCAAAGAAGCTGAAGTAAACGCACTTTACAATACTTATATATCTGAAGCAGAAGGAACCGCAGGCACAAAACTTTTAGGAAAAGGTCCTGTTTATAAAGAAAAAAGAGAAAAGCACGACGCACTTTTAGCAGAATTAGAACAACTTAAAGTAGAAAACAAAGCAAAAATAGTAGCTATTGAAAACCAAATAGCGCAACTAAAAGATGATTATGAAAATCAGGTTACAACAACACAACCTATTATTAGTAATTTTGATGGCTTAATGGCACGAGTTAATGCCTTAGGCAAATTGCCATGGCTTCCATCCTTTTTTATTTTCTTATTGTTTTTAGCTATTGAAACCTCTCCCATTCTAGCGAAACTTTTATCCCCCAAAAGTGCCTATGATTATAAGCTAGAAGATCAGGAAACCACTATAAAAACAAACGTACTTCAAAACAAAAGTCAGAGAGACGCCATGTTAAAAGCAGATTTTGCTATTAATGACCGTATTTACACTGACCTAGAAAACGAAGACGAATTATATACATACAAGCGTAAAAAAGCGAGAGAACTTATGCAACTTCAAGCCGATGCTTTTTTTAAACATCAAAAAAACGTTTTGTGATATTATTATATTAAGCTGGTCTTAAGATTTAAAATAATAATATTATTGAATAAAAAAACATAACTACTTTAATTAATCGACGATTAATATCTTTTAAACAAGATTTCCTATTTTTACCTCTTATGTAAAAAGATTAATTTTTACATGTTGTAATACGTAAATTAGAAAACACCTTACAAGCTTAATTAAAGCAAAACCACTATTTAAAGACTTTAAAAAAACATGAAAAAACTCATCATATTAATCTGTATTATTTCTGCTTTTAATAGCTACTCCCAAACTGAAGAGCAAGACAAAAAAGCCATTCATAAAGTTTTAAAAGCACAACGTATTGCTTGGTCTAAAGATAATATTGAAGCATTTATGGAAGGTTACTGGAAAAGTGACTCTCTTAAGTTTTATAGCAGTAATGGTATTACCTACGGATGGGAAAACACTTTAGATCGTTATTTAAGAAGCTATCCTACAAAAGATCACACAGGAACATTAAGTTATAAAATTAATGACATTAGTAAAATAAGTGATGGTGCTTATTATGTTTTGGGAGAATTTCATTTAAAACGCGAAGTTGGTAATGCCGATGGTATTTTTATGCTTGTTTTCAAAAAGATTGATGGCGAATGGAAGATTATTGCTGATACTTCTTGTTAAACAAGAAATATGAGAATAAAAAAAACACTTGTAGTTTTGAATTCAAAACTACAAGTGTTTTTTTATTGTGTTAAGGATTGAAGTATTTGCATAAGCTATCCCTATTTTTTTCGGAAAGCGAGTACCGAAATGTTTATATTCATGAGTTCAATATTATAAAATAAGAACAAACAAATTAAGCCTGACTCCTTTTCGGGGTAACACGCAAATTCTATAATTTTTTAACGTATTTAGTTATAATAACTATTTGTTGTGCGCCCACTTTACCTTCAATATATTCGGCATTATCTCTATCTAAGCGAATGTTTCTTACAGCAGTTCCCTGTTTAGCCACCATGCTAGAGCCTTTTACTTTGAGATCTTTTACTAAAACAACCGAGTCGCCATTATCAAGGATAACACCGTTAACATCTCTATGTATAATTTTTTCGCTTTCGTCTTTATCTTCACCTGTTGCACGAGCTAATGCTAAGGCTTCATCGTCTAAATACATCATATCTAGTAAATCTTTTGGCCAACCTTCATTACGTAATCTTTGAAGCATTCTCCAAGCCATAATTTGCACTGCTACAAACTCACTCCACATACTATCGTTTAAACATCTCCAGTGGTTTGTATCCATTTCAACATTCCCCTCTATTTGATCTAAACAGGTTTTGCAAACCAATACATCGTTTGCTACATTTTCATTTAATGAAGGTGGAATTGTATATTGTGACAACTCTTTATTGGATGTGCATAATTCACATGCATTTTTACTTCGATCTTTTAGTGTTTGTAGTACGCTCATTTTATTCT
The DNA here is from genome assembly GCA_031826515.1 of Flavobacteriaceae bacterium HL-DH10. Taxonomy (NCBI): domain Bacteria; kingdom Pseudomonadati; phylum Bacteroidota; class Flavobacteriia; order Flavobacteriales; family Flavobacteriaceae; genus Thalassobellus; species Thalassobellus suaedae. Next base: position 1,032,402 of record CP134536.1, read on the forward strand.
GTATTCTATTTGATTTTACAAAAATACACTTAAAATATAGGTGTTACAAGAACAATTATCATAATAAAAAAGGGTGCTGATGAGCACCCTTTTTAAACATTTTTTTGCTTTTATAATTTAACAATGGCATATATATAATCGCCATGGCTTTTAAAATATTTACCCATGCTTTTGCCTTCCTCTTTTGAGAAAGCTTCCTTCATTAATTCACGATTCTTATCAAACATTTTACTTAAATCATCCATAGAATCTAACATAAAAGCTTGTATAAAGTCTCTTCTATCAGAACCCCAAGCGTGCTGACAAGGATAATATCCTTTTAAGTAATCATTTTTATTGATAACATTTTCAACCATTCTTTTACTAAAATCACGAAGCTCTTCCATGGTTCCATCTTCAGGAAATGCTCTTTTATTTTTTCGTATATACAAAATGGCATCATCGGATAGTTCTTCTGACACAACTTTTGCTCCAGGTAAGATGGCATAAATTTCATCTGAATGAAAATCTGCATAGGCAGAGCCCATTTTCTTTAAAAATGATTTTCTAGCCTCTTCCTCTGGCCATGCCTCTTTCTCGAGTTCGGCACTTCTGGCTCCTGATAAATCAATAGCTTCCCAACTAGGATAACCTTGTACATATAATACCTCATTACTATTAGGAGTCAAAAGATGTGTATAGTACCAAGCTCCTGAAATGTGCTCATTCTTTGAGGTTACTTTTTCCATATACTCTTTTTCTCCAGCTTTCCAGTCATCCATAGACATATCACTATCACTATCCCAATACATGGTTGTTACAGTGTAATACATAGGACGTTTCTCGTCATCTTGGGCTGAAATAATTGAAGTGCTAAATAATAAAAGCATTATTATAAATGCTGCAAAAAATCGATTGGTTGTTTTCATAATCTGTTAAAAATTTAAGTTATACTAATAGTTAATAATGTTTAAACTAATTTAAGATTATGGGGCATGACAAGATATTTTACTTTCTTGAAAATGCTATTAAAACAATAATTAGGGGAAAGAGCTATGTAATAAATATACAATAAAAAAGCATAGGTTTTACAAATAGTGATTTTTTTAATCTAACTCAAAGTGTCTCTAAGCTTTTTTGCCAAGCCTTTTATTACCATATTATAAGAATGGTCTATAAGCTCTTTTACAAGTTGTGGATGCAATTCGTCTTCGTGTAAGTAAAGGGTATTCCAATGCTTTTTGCTCATGTGAAATCCAGGGCGGATGCTGTTATAATTAACTCTAAGCTCTTCAGAATATTCTGGATCTGCTTTTAAATTTATAGACGCCTCGCCTTGTTCCCATTTTTTTAAAGAAGCCAAAACAAACATTTTACCTAACACTTTAAAAACCAAAGTATCTTGATCGAACGGAAAATCTTCTGTTACTCCTTTTTTGCTTAAACAATAATTGCGAAGTTGTTCTATGTTCATTATTTAACGTTTAGCTCATCAGCCCATTATTTTATACAAAATAGGCTTACTGGGTGTTGCATCGTTTTCAAAAGGTGCTATTTGAAGGTTTAAAAAATAAGAACCATCATCAACCGTATTCGGCACAAAAATAAACTCTGTAATAGTGGCATCAAACCGTGTCTTACCTTTGGTATTCCAAAAAGCATTATGAGCCAATAATTCGCAATTATCGCGTTCTTTATCTACACTTGGTAAATCTATAAGCAAATGCTTAATACCCTTTTCTCTTAAATAAATAGCTGCTTCTTCTAACAAATAAGTTGGGTTAGTATCCGAATATTGTTTACTAAGTTTCTCGTTCGTATTAGGAATTGTTCTTATAACAATAGCATCCCTTTTTTTATTACCTATTGCAAATTGTAATTGTTTTTTTGAAATTACAAAATCACCGTTCAGCTTTTCTGGAGCGACTGTTATAACTTCTGCTAAAAAGAAAAACTGTTTTAAATTCTGGTTTATAGAATGTACTTTTTCGGTAATATGCCCAACACATTCAGTATGCGTACCATGAGCATGCGGATTAAAAGTAATATTGTTAAAATTTATACACGCGCCATCTTTTACACTAGCAATCCACTGGTCGTCTTTTACTGGCTCTATTTTAGGCTCATCAATATACCATGCATTTACATTGCTTTTTGAAGCCCGCAGGGGTATAGAAATATCGATTGGGTTTGATAAATTTATTTGGAGTTTTCTTGAATTGTATTGAATAGTAGCTAGCATATTCAAATATACTAAATCATAAATAGTTCAGAAGCGATTCCATCAACTAAAAACTTTCCTTTTTGGGTTGTTATTAGTTTTTCTAATTGAACAGATTGCTTCGTTTCACTCGCAATGACAAGTAAGTCTTGTTTTATAAATTTTTCTGCGGAAGATTTTAAATGTTCAAGAAATTCTTGTCCAAATTCATTTTCAATTTTAGCTAATGAAACACCCCAAATAGTCCGTAAACCAGTCATAACATATTCATTATACTGATCTTTTTTTGACAAAACCTCAACCGTACTTGGTAAGTTGTTATTTTGAATGGCTTGAATGTATTTTGAATTATTAGCCACATTCCAACTACGTTGTGTTTTAGAATATGAATGCGCAGAAGGCCCTATCCCTAAATACGGTTTCCCTTGCCAATAACTCGTATTGTGTTTTGAAAAATAGTCTGGCTTACCAAAGTTTGAAATCTCATAATGTATAAATCCTTGCTCCGTTGTTTTTTCAATTAAATGATTAAAATGCTGAAGTGCTAAATTTTCATCAATTGGCGGATAAGTTCCTTTTTTAATAAAAGTATCCAAAGCTGTTTTAGGTTCAACAGTAAGCGCATAACTTGAGATATGATGAATTCCGAAACCAAAAGCAATCTCTAAATTTTCATTCCACTTCTCCATACTCATATTAGGAATACCATAAATAAGGTCGATGGTTATATTATCAAAATGTTGTGTTGCAATCTCCAAGCAATTTTTAGCTTCTTCTGATGAATGTGCGCGATTCATACTTTTTAAATCGTCTTCAAAAAAGGACTGAATTCCAACACTTAAACGGTTTATTCCGATACTTTTATAGTCTTCAAAAATGGTTATTGACTGAGTTTGCACAGACACTAAATCGTCTGGATTAGCTTCTAAAGTAATTTCTGGATGATCTGAAACCTTGTAATTTTTATACACTTCAGAAATCAAAAACTTTAATTCATCAATCGTTAATATGGATGGTGTTCCACCGCCAAAATAAATGGTTTCAATCGTTTTGTTTTTGAGTTCATCTTTTCTAAGAACCAGTTCCTTTGCTAAAGCCTGAATCAATTCGTCTTTCTTTTTCAAAGATGTTGAAAAATGAAAGTCGCAATAAAAACATGCTTGCTTACAAAATGGTATGTGGATGTATATGCCGGCAGCTCCTCCCAACCTCCCCAAAAGGGAAGCGTTTTCTCGATGCTCTTTAAATGAATTACTTGACAAAAATAACTTATTAAAATTAGGACTAAATTTTATTTTTACGCAAATTTATTACAGTTGGTGTTTTCGCTCCCCCTTTGGGGGCTGGGTGGCTATTCTGCTTCACAAAAGCATCCCAACCTGAATAACTTTTACCAACTTCAATTCTACCAGAATTGTAAAAATGACAAACAGCAGCCGCTAATCCATCAGTAGCATCTAAATTTTTAGGCAATGTTTTAAGTCCTAGTACACTTTGAAGCATTTTAGCAACCTGTTCTTTACTAGAATTACCGCTACCTGTAATGGCCATTTTTATTTTTTTAGGAAGATATTCCGTTATAGGTATTTCTCTACTTAAGCCCGCAGCCATAGCAACGCCTTGTGCACGACCAAGCTTTAACATACTCTGTACATTTTTTCCAAAAAATGGCGCTTCAATAGCTATTTCATCTGGGTTGTGGGTATCTATAAGTTCTATGGTACGTTCAAAAATAAGTTTTAGTTTTAAATAATGATCGTCGTATTTTTTCAAATCTAACTCATTCATCTGTATAAACTGCATGGTTTTTCCAACCACTTTTATAAGTCCGAAACCCATAATGGTTGTACCAGGATCAATACCTAAAATAATTCTTTCTTTACTCATTAATAAATAATTTCTTAAAACCAACTACTCTCAAGCCTTAAGCACAGAGATATTTTGTCGATTTATTTTCATCGTAAAAAAGCAAAATTTTTTATTTTGATTCTCGTTTTCACGGGAATGACAATTTCAAAGAAAACCTCAAGGCTGAACCAAGAGGAATTCTTTTCGATTAAAATCTATACTATCATGATGATATAGTATATTAATGATTTATTTTGCGTTTGTATTTATGATGTATTCGCTACCATACAAAACTAAACAATTCTTTTTTGTACTTATTAAATTAAGCATCGTAGTTGCTGCTTTTTATTTCATCTACCAAAAGCTGACAAAAAACAGCGAACTCCAATTTTCTGTTTTTATTGACTTTTTAACTAAAAACGATGCGTTTTCAATAAAAAACATCGTTTTTATACTCATTTTAAGCTTTTTAAATTGGTTTTTTGAAATTTTAAAATGGCAAAATTTAGTATTTCCTATTAAAAAAATTACTTTTAAAAATGCTGCTGAACAAAGTTTAGGATCATTAACAGCTTCTTTATTTACCCCAAACCGTATTGGAGAATATGGAGCAAAAGCCATTTACTATACTTCAAACTACCGAAAACGCATTATGCTTATTAACTTGATAAGCAACCTACTTCAAATGAGTATTACGGTTATTTTGGGCATTATAGGTTTAAGCCTTTTTATTTCAAATTTCAATATAAATATAAACCTTAACAGCCTTTTTATAATACTAATAATCAGCATCGTTTTTATTACCTTAATTACCTTCGGAATTAGAAAAAATAAGTTTACCATTAAAGGTGTTTCTTTTGAAAAAATTAAAGATTTCATTTCAAATTTCCCCAAAAATAAAATAAGATTAGGGTGGTTATTATCATTACTACGATATGCTGTTTTTTCATTTCAATTTTACTTTTTGTTCCATGTTTTTAAAACTGAAATAACGTATTTAAATGCCATGACAGCAATTACTTCAATGTATTTACTAGCCTCTATAATTCCTAGTGTTTTTATTTTTGATGTGATTATAAAAGGAAGTATAGCGGTTTATTTATTTGCTTTTTTAGGCATTAACGAACTCACTATTTTAAGTATCATCACCATTATGTGGATGCTTAATTTTGTATTACCAAGCATATACGGAAGCTATTATGTACTTAACTTTAAGCTTCCTAAAAACGATAATTAACAATGGTTTTAACAAGTATCATCATAACAATTTTATATCTCATTTTAATAGGAAGTTTTGCTGTGGGGTTTGATAAAATTTCTGTTTTTAAATTAGAAGATTTACCTTCTAAAACAAAATTCTCTGTGATTATTCCTTTTAGGAATGAAGCTGAATATGTATCCGAATTGTTAAAATCTATTGAAACACTAAATTACCCAAAGCATCTTTATGAAATTATTTTAGTTGATGATGCTTCTGAGGATGATTCAGTTTCAGTAGTTGAAAATTTTCTTAAAACAAAACCAACAATAACTAATATTTCTATTATACAAAATGAAAGAAAAACAAATTCTCCTAAAAAAGATGCTATTACATCTGCTATAAACCAAGCAAAAAACGAATGGATCATTACTACTGATGCCGATTGTGTTTTACCTAAATATTGGTTAGATTGTTTTGACGAATACATTCAAAAAACAAATGCTAAATGCATTGCGGCTCCTGTAACCTACCTGTCTACAAATTCATTTTTAAATAAGTTTCAATTACTCGATTTGCTGAGTTTACAGGGCGCTACTATTGGTGGTTTTGGATTAAAAAAACCGTTTTTATGTAATGGTGCTAACTTGGGTTATCAAAAAGCATTATTTACAGCATTAAATGGATTTAAAGGCAACAGCAACATTGCTAGTGGTGATGATATTTTTCTATTAGAAAAAGTTGCAAAAGAATATCCCGAAGCACTTCATTATTTAAAATGTGAACAAGCAATTGTTTTAACAGAATCACAAACATCGTGGAAACATTTAATATCTCAGCGTCTTCGATGGGCGGCAAAAACAAGTAGTTATAACAATTGGTTTGGAAAACTGACAGGCATCATTGTTTTAATTATGAATGCCTTAATAATTGCAACTGTTTTACTCACTCTAATTGGTAGTTTCAACTTTAAAATTTTGCTTTATATTCTTTTTATAAAATTAAATATCGACTTCTTTTTAATTTATAAATCGGCTACTTTTTTTAATCAAAAAGACATATTGAAATCTTTTGTTTTTGGATTTTTAATTTACCCTTTCTTTAGTATTTACATTGCTTTTCTATCTATATTTTCAAACTATAAATGGAAAGGACGCTCTTATAAAAAGTAACCTTACGAATACCATTTACACATTGAAATTACTGTGAAACAAAAAATCTCAAAAACTAAATGAAGCTTTTGAGATTTTTAATATATAAAACCTTGTTCTATTTACAGAATATAATCAGTGCTTATAAAGTTTGATGTTTTCTTGTCTAGCAACTCACTTAATATAGCATTATTGTAAGCATTATCCTTTGACGCTACAAAAGTTCTAATAGAAAATGAACGTAATGCATCGTAAACACTTAAGGTGCTAAATGCAGAGTCTTTTCGTCCTGTAAATGGATACACATCTGGACCACGTTGACAAGAACTATTTAAATTAACTCTACATACTAAATTTACCAAAGTATCAATAAGTGGCGATAGCGTTTGTACATTTTTCCCAAACAAACTTACTTGTTGTCCGTAATTTGATTCTGCCATATCATGTAATGGTTCTTCAATATCACTAAAAGAAACTATAGGTATTACTGGTCCAAATTGCTCTTCTTCAAAAACTCTCATATTCTTGGTAACAGGATATAAAACTGCTGGAAAAATAAAATTCTCGGTAGTTTCTCCTCCTTTTTTATTTAGAATATGAGCTCCTTTTTCTTTGGCATCATCTATCAATTCTTGAATATAAGCTGGCTTGTCTTCTTCTGGTAATGGTGTTAATTTAGAACCATCATCCCATGGATTACCAAATTTAAGCTGATCTACTTTATAAGAAAAACGTCTATTAAACTCCTCAACTACAGACTCATGAACGTACAATACTTTTAATGCCGTACAACGCTGCCCGTTAAAAGATAAAGTACCGGCAATACATTCATCTACAGCTAAATCTAAATCGGCGTCAGGTAAAACAATTGCTGGATTTTTTGCCTCTAAGCCCAAAACCATACGGAGTCTATTTCCTTTTGGATGTTGTGACTGTAAAGCATTAGCAGATTTACTGTTACCTATTAAAGCTAGCACATCTACTTTTCCAGATTTCATTATTGGCGTAGCCAGAACCCTTCCTCTACCATAAACAATATTTACAACGCCTTTAGGAAAGCTATTTTGAAACGCTTCTAATAATGGTGAAATTAATAAAACGCCTAATTTTGCTGGTTTGAAAATTACAGGATTACCCATAATTAATGCTGGAATAAGCAAAGTAAAAGTTTCGTTAAGCGGATAATTATATGGACCTAAGCACAACACTACGCCCAATGGCCCTCTACGAATGTGTGCATAAACACCATCATTTTTTTCAAATTTTGCTGAATCTCTATCTATTTGTTTATAAGCTTCAATAGTATCGTAAATATAATCTACTGTTCTATCAAACTCTTTTTCAGAATCTGGAAGATTTTTACCAATTTCCCACATTAAAAGTTTCACTACTTCTTCTCGCTTAGTTTTCATTTGTTCAACAAACTTTTCCATGCAAGCAATTCTATCAATAACTTTCATTGTTGGCCATAAACCTTGACCTTTATCATATGCTGCTAACGAAGAATTTAAAACTCCTAGCGCTTCCTTTTCTCCTAACTGAGGTATCGTTCCTAATAATGTTGGCTTATAATTTTCTGTTGAGGAAATTGTAGAATACACCTCAGCGGTTTCACCTTCCCATGCTTTTAATTCACCATCAGATAAATAAGTCGTTTGATGTAAAAGTGTTTCTATTTTATATGCTTCTGGAATATCAAAAAAAGTAGTATTCATTATATGAATTTATATTATTAAAACTAAAGCTAAGATAACCAATATTCCACTTAAACACCTTTAAAGTAAAAGGTTCAAATAAAAAAATATCATATTCTTAACACAATAAGTCAATGTGAAAAAAATATTCAAAACGAAAACGTTTACGTAAAAATTTTAACAAATAAATTTGGATAATTAATTTAAAATTATAAAATTTACGTGTACGCACACTAATTTTAAAAAACCAACAAATGAAACAACAATTTAGACTATTTTTCATTTTTATCTTACTGATAATGAATTTTACGGGATTTAAAGCCACTTCACAAGTTTTAGAAAACGGATGGGTTTCTCTTTTTAATGGCAATGATTTAACAGGCTGGAAACAGCTTAATGGAACTGCCGAATACAAAGTGAATAATGGTGAAATTATTGGCATTACAAAAACCAATACTCCAAATAGTTTTTTATGTACTGAAAAAAAATATAGCGATTTCATTTTAGAATTTGATGTTTTATTAGACCCTACTATTAATTCAGGTGTTCAGTTTAGGTCAAATAGTAGTAATGATTATAAAGAAGGTAAAGTACATGGATATCAATTTGAGTTAGATCCAAGTGATCGTGCTTTTAGTGGAGGTATTTATGATGAGTCAAGGAGAGGCTGGATTTACCCTCTGGCTTTAAACCCAAAAGGCCGCCACGCATTTAAAAATGGCATTTGGAATAGCTGTAGAATTGAAGCTATAGGGAATTCTATTAGAACTTGGATTAATGGCATACAATGTTCTAATTTAGTAGATGACGTAACACCCTCTGGCTTTATTGCATTGCAAGTACATAGTATAGGATCTGACAAAAATCATGCTGGAAAAAAAATTAAATGGAAGAACATTAAAATTAAAAGCATTAATTTAGAAAATGATAGTTGGGCTGTTGATCCAGATGTAAAAGAAATAAGTTATTTAATTAATAAGTTAACTAAAAACGAAGAAAACAAGGGGTGGCGATTGCTTTGGGATGGTAAAACCAATAATGGATGGAAAGGTGCCAAACTTGATCATTTTCCAAAATCTGGCTGGGAAATAAAAGACGGTGAATTAACTATTTTGGCTACCAATGGTGCTGAGTCAACAGGTCCTGGAGATATTATTACTGAGAACATTTTTAGTAGTTTTGAATTGGAATTAGAGTTTAAAATTACGGAAGGCGCCAATAGTGGTATAAAATATTTTGTTGATCCTGAACTTAATAAAGGACCTGGATCTGCTATTGGGTGTGAATTTCAAATATTAGATGACAAGAACCATCCAGATGCAAAAATGGGAGTTAATGGTAATAGAACCATTGGATCTCTGTACGATTTGATAGCAGCAGAAAATCTATCAACACCAGGAAGAGACAAACAATTTAAAGGTATCGGTAAATGGAACAAAGCTAGAATTATTGTTAAAGGATCAAAAGTTGAACACTGGCTTAACGATGAAAAAGTAATAAAATATGATAGATCGTCTCAAATGTTTAGAGGTCTTGTTGCATATAGTAAATATAAAAATTGGTTTAAATTTGGTCAATGGCCAAGTGGGCATATATTACTTCAAGACCATGGAAACACAGTGCACTATAGAAGTATAAAAGTTAGAGAGTTAAATTAATAAAGTATTTCAAGCATGAGTTCAAATAGAAGAGATTTTTTAAAAAAAGCCGCAGTAGGTGGCGTTGGACTAGCTTTTACGGGAGGCATTACAAGTGCATCTGCTAAAAGCTATTCGCGAATAATTGGAGCAAATGACAGAATTCAAATTGCCATTCAAGGATTGGGAAGACGATGGGGGGCTTATATTGAAGCCATTACGGATAAAGCGAATAACGTTGAACTCGTTTATTTATGTGATGTCATGAAAAGTCAACGTGAAAAAGCAGTTGCACACATTTCGAAATCCATTGATTATATCCCTAAAACAGAAAACGATATACGAGTTATTTTAGATGACAAAAGAGTAGACGCTATCTTTATGGCTACACCCGATCATTGGCATGCACCTGGTGCTTGCATGGCTATGCAAGCAGACAAACATGTATACCTAGAAAAACCCTGCAGCCACAACCCCAGAGAGGGCGAATTACTTGTTGCATATCAAAAAAAGTATAACAAGATTATTCAAATGGGTAACCAACAACGTTCTTCTTTAGAATCATCTGAAATAATTAAAGATATTCATAACGGAATAATAGGAACTGCCTATAAAGCAGTTGCTTTTTACACGAATTCCAGAGGAGAAGTTCCCATTCCAATAAAAGCTGCACCACCAGCAGGATTAGATTGGGATTTATATCAAGGGCCATCTCCGCGGAAAGAATACATGCACGATACTTGGGATTATAATTGGCATTGGTATGGATGGGATTTTGGAACAGCTGAAACAGGAAACAATGCCACTCACGAGTTGGACATTGCTCGTTGGGCATTAAATGTTGATTACCCAGAATTTGTAGATGTCTATTCAGGTAAATTCCAATACCCAAATGATGGCTGGGAAATGTATGATACCATGGAAGCGACTTTTAAATTTCCTAATAATAAAGTGATTCAGTGGGATGGACAAAGCAGAAATGGCTATGATAAATATGGTGCTGGAAGAGGTACTATAATTTATGGCTCTGAAGGATCTGTTTTTATTGATAGAAATGGTTATAAATTATTCGACTTAAAAGGAAAATTGGTTAGAGATAAAATCTTACTAGGTGGTGAAGACGGTGTCGCTCTTGGCGGTGGCGGAGGTCTTTCTACCAGGCACTCAGTAAACTTTTTTCAAGCTATTAGAGAAAAAGAAATATTAACTTCTCCTATCGAACAAGGTGTTGTTAGTCAAATGTTAACACATTATGCTAACATTTCATCAAGAATTGGCAAGTCTTTTGAAGTGGATGATGTTACAGGCAGAATATATGATCGTGACGCCATGAAATTATGGTCTAGAACGTACGAACCAGGCTGGGAGATAAAACCAGTTTAATTAAAAAAACAATAATTGACTATACAGATAGTTATTACTATTAAAAAATTTATTAGATGAAAAGAAGAGAATTTATAGCAAAAGGAGGCATTGTAACTGCAGGTATTATTACTACAACATCGACTTTAGGAGCTGTCTCTAAAAATTTTAGTCGTAATAGCACTATTAATATTGGAGTTATTGGTACAGGTGATAGAGGAGGCGGTCTTATTCCTATCCTGAACGAAATTGAAGGCGTTCATGTTTCTGCCGTTTGTGATGTTCTCCCTTTCCGATTAGAAAATGGAATTTCTAAAGCTAACCATAAAGTAAATGCTTATAGCGACTATCAGAAGTTATTAGACAATAAAGATATAGATGCGGTATTAATTGCAACTCCTTTTAGCACGCATTCTGCTATAGCCATGGATGCTTTAGATACAGGAAAGCATGTCTATTGTGAAAAAACAATGGCAAAAGGGTTAATTGAAATTGATGACCTGATAAAAAAAGTATCCAGTTCAAAGAGGATTTTTCAAACGGGGCATCAATACCATAGTTCCAAACTTTATAATCACGTTGTTAGCCTTCTTAAAAGTGGAGAGATTGGACAGATAAATTCCTTTGAATGCCAATGGAATAGAAATGGAAATTGGAGACGACCTGTTTCCGATCCTTCTTTAGAACGCGCTATAAACTGGAGGATGTACAAAGAATTTTCTGGTGGCTTAGTTGCAGAACTTTGTTCGCATCAAATAGATTTTGTGAAATGGGTATTAGATGAAAACCCAAAAAAAATTATGGGAACTGGTGGCATTGATTTTTGGAAAGACGGTCGGGAAACTTTTGACAATATTCATTTATTGTTTGAATACCCAAGTGGCGTAAAAGCAAAATTTACTTGTTTAACCAATAATTCTTTAGGTGATTATCAAATCAAGGTATTTGGTAGTAAAGGTACTATTGTTCTAGATTACACTCAAGCTTGGATTTATCGTGAAAAAGGATATACAAAAGAACTAGGAGAAGTAGATGGTGTTTCAGGAGCAACAGTAACCAATTACTTACAAGATAAAGGATATCCAATTGAGGTTTCTCATTTAGACCCAAGTAAACAAGCTTTAGTCGATTTTCGGGATTCAATTTTAGATAACAAACAACCTATTTCAAATGTTTACACTGGTGCCGAAACGGCCAAAGCTGTTCAGTTATCTTTGGATGCCATGTACAATGAAGACATTAGATATTGGGAACTATAAATGTATGCAAAACCTAAGAAAGCCATTTAACATTAAATAGTTTTAAACCAAAAACTGAAACAAATCTGGTTTGTCATTTAGATAGTCTCCATAAAAATTGTGTTGTTTCATTCGATCTATTAAAGGATTTAAGTCAGTAGCCGATTTTAATTGCACACCAACTACTGCCGAGCCATTTTCTCTGTTTGTTTTTTTAGCATATTGAAAATATGTGATATCATCATTTGGTCCTAAAATATCAACTACAAATTCTTTTAAAGCACCTGCCCGTTGTGGAAACTTCACTATAAAATAATGCTTTAGATTAGCATATAACAGGGCTCGTTCTTTTATTTCAGAAGTCCGTGTAATATCATTATTACTCCCACTTACAACACAAACTACATTTTTTCCTTTGATATTTTCAGCATAAAAATCTAATGCTGAAATACTAAGAGCTCCAGCTGGTTCTACCACGATTGCGTCTTTATTATAAAGTTCTAAAATAGTTTGACACACTTTTCCTTCTGGAACAGTAATCATGGCATGCAAGTTTATTTTACAGATATCAAAAGTTAAATCTCCCACACGTTTAACCGCTGCACCATCAATAAACTTTTCAATATGATCTAACTCGGTATTTTTATTATTTTTTATAGAAACTGTCATAGACGGTGCTCCTTCTGGCTCAACGCCTATTATCTTTGTTTTAGGAGACAACTCTTTAAAAACCGTTGATAACCCAGCTGCTAATCCGCCGCCGCCAACAGCAATAAAAACATAATCGATTGGATCGGTTGTTTGTTCTAAAATCTCTAAAGCAATAGTTGCTTGTCCTTCAATAACTTTTGGGTCGTTAAACGGGTGAATGAATGTTTTTCTAAGCTCGTCACATTCTAGCATAGCGGCATGATAGGCATCATCAAAAGTATCGCCAACAAGCTTTATATCTATATAGTCTTCGCCAAACATTTTAACCTGCTCTACTTTTTGATTAGGTGTTGGTGCAGGCATAAAAATAGTCCCTTTTATTTTTAATAATTTACAAGACAAAGCAACACCTTGAGCATGGTTTCCTGCACTGGCACAAACCACACCATTTGAAGCCTCCTCATTTGTAAGCGAACTTATTTTATTAAAAGCACCTCTAATTTTATAAGAACGTACCTGCTGGAGGTCTTCACGCTTTAAAAGGATATTAGCCTCATATTGTTTTGAATATCTTAAACTAGAGCTTAAAGGTGTAACTGCTGATACTTTTTTAATAGTTTCCGCAGCCGCTTTTACATCATCAAGATTAGGAAAATATATGTTTTTTTCCTTATTCATATGCTTATTATTTTTTTATACAACAAGACCTGCCTAGTTAAAAACTTGACAGGTCTTGAATATTAATTATATTTAATAGTTATTAAACTATTGGTTTCATAGCTGTCATAGACGCTCTTAAAAACCCACCTACTTTTTCAACAGGATGATTTCTTAATGCCTTATTTACTTCGATTAACTTAGCGTTATCAACACCTTTACCGTTATCTACAGCGAAAGCTTTTCCAATAACATCGGTATCAATAGTTTTCATAAAATCGGTTAATAAAGGCTTACAAGCATGATCGAATAAATAACAACCGTATTCAGCTGTATCCGAAATCACACTGTTCATCTCATATAACTTACGTCTTGCAATAGTATTTGCAATAAGTGGAGTTTCATGTAAAGACTCGTAGTAAGCTGATGCATCAATAATACCAGAATCTGTCATAGCTTCAAAGGCTAATTCAACACCTGCTCTTACCATAGCAACCATTAACACACCATTATCGTAATATTCTTGTTCTGAAATTTCAACATCACCTGCTGGTGTTTTTTCAAATGCCGTTTCAGCTGTTTCAGCTCTCCATCCTAATAAATCTTTATCATTATTAGCCCAATCTGCCATCATACCACTTGAGAAGTTACCTTCCATAATGTCGTCCATATGCTTTTGGAATAACGGACGCATAATATCTTTTAATTCTTCTGAAAGTTCAAAAGCTTTAATTTTTGCTGGGTTTGATAAACGATCCATCATATTAGTGATACCACCATATTTAAGACCTTCTGTGATAGTTTCCCAACCATATTGAATTAATTTTGAAGCATAACCTGCATCAATTCCTTTTTCAATCATTTTATCGAAACAAAGAATAGATCCTGTTTGTAATAAACCACAAAGAATAGTTTGCTCTCCCATTAAATCTGACTTTACCTCAGCAACAAAAGAAGACGCTAACACACCTGCTCTATCACCACCAGTTGCAGCAGCATAAGCTTTAGCTTGCGCCCAACCTTTTCCTTCAGGATCGTTTTCTTCGTGTACAGCAATAAGTGTTGGCACACCAAAACCTCTTTTATATTCTTCACGCACTTCTGTACCAGGACATTTAGGCGCTACCATAATAACCGTTAAATCTTCACGAATTTGCGTGCCTTCTTCAACAATATTAAAACCGTGAGAATACGACAATGTTGCTCCTTTTTTCATTAGAGGCATTACAGCATTTACAACACTTGTATGTTGTTTATCAGGTGTTAAGTTTAACACTAAGTCTGCTGTTGGAATTAACTCTTCGTAGGTTCCAACATTAAAACCGTTATCAGTTGCATTTACAAATGATTGACGTTTTTCGGCAATGGCTTGCGCTCTTAATGCATAAGAAATATCTAAACCAGAATCTCTCATATTTAGTCCTTGATTAAGCCCTTGAGCTCCACATCCTACAATGACTATTTTTTTACCTTTTAATGCATTTACGCCATCTTCAAATTCTGAAGAATCCATAAATCGACACTTCGATAATTGACTCAATTTATCTCTCAACGATAGTGTGTTAAAATAATTTCCCATTTTTAATTTTAATTATTATTGGTTATTGAATGCTAATAGCATTTCTGTTACTTTCATTTCATCTTTAGTTACAGCAATTCTTCCTGCACGTACAAATTGCATAATACCAAACACATTTAAATCTCTACGTAATGATTCTATTTCGTTTCTTCTACCTGATTTTTCAAGTACAAAAAATTCTTTATTTACCGTTACAATTCTAGTATTACTTTCTTTTATTATATTCTGAATTTGAGGCTCTTCAAACAGTAAAGAAGATTTTATTTTAAACATACAAGACTCCGTATAAATAGTTTCTTCATCTGTATGATAAAAAGCACGTATAACCTCAATTTGCTTTTGAAATTGTCCAACTATTTTTTTAGCTTGAGACTCTGAAATATTAACGACTATAACAAAACGATTTACACCATCAATTTCTGATTGTGATGTTGTTAAGCTTTCTATATTAATATGTCTGCGTTGAAAAATTGCCGATATACGATTTAATAAACCGATGTTATTTTCGGTATAAATTGAAATCGTGAATGTTTTTATTTCTTCGTTCATTTTTTCTAAATATTTAGCTTAATCGTATATCTGAAACCGATGCTCCCGAGGGCACCATTGGAAATACATTGTCCTCTTTTTCTACACATACCTCAAGGAAATATGACTCTTTTGAAGCTATCATTTCTTTAACAGCATCTGCTAGTTCTTCTCTTTTAGTAATTCGCTTAGCTTGTATATGATATCCTTTTGCTATAGCTACAAAATCAGGATTAGTCATTTCAGTAGATGCGTAACGTTTATCAAAAAACAATTGTTGCCACTGACGTACCATTCCTAAAAATTCATTATTTAAAACAACAATTTTTACTGGAGTTCTTTGCTGAAAAACGGTTCCTAATTCTTGAATATTCATTTGAAAACCACCATCTCCAATAATAGCAACTACCTCTCTATGGGGTTCAGCCATTTTAGCTCCAATAGCTGCAGGAAGCGCAAAGCCCATAGTACCTAATCCGCCAGAAGTAATATTACTTTTAGTAAGATTAAATTCTGAATAACGACAAGCAATCATTTGGTGTTGTCCAACATCTGATACAATGGCAGCATCACCTTTACTTTCAATATTTATTTGCTTTAATACTTCCCCCATGGTTAAACCTTCTTTGGTTGGGTGAAGATCATCTTTAATAACTTGTTCAAATTCGATAGCATATAAATCTTTAAACTCTTGTAACCAAGAATCATGTGATTTAGCATCTAATAATGGTAATAATTGTGCTAAACTATCTTTAGAATCACCTATAACAGCAACATCTGTTTTTACGTTTTTATCAATCTCTGATGGATCAATATCAAAGTGAATGACTTTAGCCTGCTTAGCATATTTAGTTAAATCACCTGTAACACGATCGTCAAAACGCATGCCTATAGCAATAAGCACATCGCATTCGTTAGTTAACTTATTAGGTGCATAGTTACCATGCATACCTACCATACCTATATTTAAAGGATGTGAAGTTGGTATTGCTGATGCTCCAAGAATAGTCCATGCTGATGGTATTCCTGCTTTTTCAACAACTGCTTTTAACTCATTTTCTGCTTTACCAAGTATAATACCTTGTCCCCAAACGATCATTGGTTTTTTTGCAGAATTTATTAATTTAGCTGCTGCTTTAACAGATTCAGGATTGGTTTTAGGAACTGGAATATAACTTCGTACACCAGTACATTTTTTATATTCAAAATCTAATTCACCAAATTGAGCATCTTTAGTTATATCTACTAATACTGGTCCTGGCCTACCACTTTTTGCTATATAAAAAGCTTTAGCTAATACTTCTGGAATTTCCGAAGCTTTAGTAACTTGATGATTCCATTTAGTTACTGGCGTAGATATACCCACAATATCAGTTTCTTGAAACGCATCACTACCTAATAAATGTGAAGGTACTTGACCCGTAATACAAACCATTGGTGTAGAATCTATTTGCGCATCGGCAATTCCTGTTATTAAGTTTGTAGCCCCTGGTCCTGAGGTTGCCATAGCAACACCAACGCGTCCTGAAATACGTGCGTAACCTTGAGCAGCATGTGCCGCACCTTGCTCATGTCTTGTTAGTACATGATGAATTTGATCTCTAAACTTATATAACTCATCATAAACAGGCATGATAGCACCTCCTGGATATCCATAAAGAATATCAACACCTTCAGCCATTAAGCATCTTACAACTGCTTCACTACCTGAAATACGCATTTTTTTACTAATCACTTCTTGTGTTTTGTTTTCTGTTTCTGTATTCATAATTCTCACTTTAAATTCATGAGATTCCTTCCTTAGAGGGAATGACAAAAATATTGTTATTTATTACGCATCAGTCACACATCCTTTAGATGCAGAGGCTACCGTTTTTGCATATTTATATAATATTCCTTTTTTATGTTTCAACGCTGGCTCAACCCATTGCGATTTTCTTTCTGCTAATTCTTCATCAGAAAGTAAAACGTTAATTGAATTATCTTCAGCACTTATTCTAATCTTATCACCAGTTTTTAATAATCCAATAGTTCCACCTGATTGTGCTTCTGGAGTAATATGCCCAACAACAAACCCATGAGTTCCTCCTGAAAAACGACCATCTGTGATTAAAGCTACAGATTTACCTAAACCTGCTCCCATAATTAAAGAGGTTGGCTTAAGCATTTCTGGCATCCCTGGACCTCCTTTTGGTCCTACATAACGAATGACGACGACATCTCCTCTTTCAACTTCTCCATTTGAAATTCCAGTATTTGCAGCTTGTTCACCATCATAAACAACCGCTTTTCCTTCAAACAATAAGCCTTCATTTCCTGATATTTTAGCAACAGCACCTTCAGTAGCTAAATTCCCATAAAGAATTTGTAGATTCCCAGAAGATTTTAAAGCTTTATCCTTTGGGTATATAACATCCTGATCATCGTCAAAAGTAAGCGGTTCTACATCAGCTAAATTCTCAGCTAAAGTCTTTCCTGTTACCGTCATACAATCACCATAAAGATACCCGTTGTCTAAAAGATATTTCATTACTGCTGGAGTTCCTCCAACACCATGCACATCTTCCATTAAGTATTTTCCGCTAGGTTTTAGATCGGCTATCAAAGGCGTTCTATCACTAACACGTTGAAAATCTTCTAATGTAAACTCAATATCTGCAGCATGAGCAATTGCTAAAAAGTGCAACACCGCATTTGTAGATCCTCCTAAAGCATTTACAAGTGCAATGGCATTTTCAATAGATTTTTTAGAAATTATATCTAATGGTTTTAAATCTAACTCTAAAAGGTTTTTAATAGCAATAGCTGTTCTTTCGCTTTCAGATAATTTATTCGGATTCTCTGCTGGAATTGAAGAGTTATAAGGCAACGCAAATCCCATACATTCTATAGCCGAAGCCATAGTATTTGCCGTATACATCCCTCCACAAGCTCCTGCTCCTGGAATAGCACTTTTTATTATATCTCTATATTCTTCTTCACCAATTTCACCTGCAACTTTTTGTCCTAAAGCTTCAAAAGCTGATACAATATTTAATTTTCTTCCTTTGTATTTTCCTGATGCTATCGTACCTCCATACATCATTATAGACGGACGATTTAAACGCAACATAGCAATAACTGCTCCTGGCATATTTTTATCGCATCCAACAACAGAAATAAGTGCATCATAACTTTGAGCATTCATAACGGTTTCAATAGAATCTGCGATAATATCACGAGAGGCTAAAGAATAATTCATACCAGAAGTCCCCATAGATATGCCATCACTAACACCTATTGTATTAAATCCTAATCCAACTAAATCGGCTATTTTACATTCAATTTTTACTTCTGCAGCCAAATTATTCAAATGCATATTACATGGATTACCATCATATCCCGTACTAGCAATACCTACTTGGGCTTTATTCATATCTTCATCAGATAACCCTACAGCGTATAACATTGCTTGAGATGCTGGCTGAGATTCATCTTGAGTTAATCTTTTACTATGTTTATTAAGTTCTTTCATTTTTATTGCAGATAATTTATGCTTTACCTTAGTTTAGTTTTTGATATTTTAAATATTTAAGACTTTTGCCTCAGAATTAAAAACATTCGAAATAACGCTCGAAATTAATTTATTAGGTTTTTATTTACGTTTACATTTGATTTATAAGGTTAAATTCACAACCTCCAAAAACAACATAAGACACTAATAAACAGTTATTTAAACCGCTATTTTTATGATGTTCAAAAAATGAAAAAAAACAATAAAAAAAGCCTTCCTTTAAGGGAAAGCTTATAATATATATTTTACGATTTAATTATAGCCCTCCTATCCTTGTGAAATAACCACACTGACAACAATAAGAATGCTATTTAAAATTTGTTTTTTCATTTTGCTTGAGCAAATATTTACAATTAAAACTTAATATCCAATTTTTCATTGAAAAAAATAAAAAGTAATTTAATTTTCCTTTTATTTTATTTACTTTTGCAGGCATAAATAATAGAGGAAAGATTTGACTGATTGCAACCTCTTTACGTCTAAAAAGTTTGGACGTAAAATAAAAATGCTAAAGGCAGTGTAAACTTCCTTCGACGTTATCGTCAAATCTTATCGTAAAATAAATTATATGGCTTATTTATTCACTTCAGAAAGTGTTTCTGAAGGACACCCAGATAAAGTTGCAGATCAAATTAGTGATGCTTTAATTGATAATTTTTTAGCGTTTGACACCGAAAGCAAAGTAGCTTGTGAAACACTTGTTACTACAGGACAAGTTGTACTTGCTGGTGAAGTAAAATCTACCACCTATTTAGACGTTCAAAAAATTGCTAGAGATACCATAAACAAAATTGGCTACACCAAAGGCGAATATATGTTTGACGGCAATTCGTGCGGTGTTCTATCTGCAATTCACGAACAATCTGAAGACATTAGTCAAGGTGTAGATCGTGGAAGTAAAGAAGAGCAAGGTGCTGGAGATCAAGGTATGATGTTTGGATATGCTACGAATGAAACTGAAAACTTCATGCCACTAGCATTAGATTTATCACATAGAATTTTAAAAGAACTTGCTGAATTACGTCGTGAAAACAAAGATATCAACTACTTAAGACCAGATTCTAAGAGTCAGGTAACTATAGAATATAGCGATGACAACATCCCGCAGCGTATTGATGCCATTGTAGTATCTACACAGCATGATGATTTTGCAGATGATGATGCTATGCTAGCGAAAATCAGAAAAGATATTGTAGACATTTTAATACCACGTGTTGTTTCTAAACTCCCAAAACAAATTCAGGTATTATTTAATGATGATATAACATATCATATTAATCCAACAGGAAAATTTGTTATTGGTGGTCCTCATGGAGACACAGGATTAACAGGGCGAAAAATTATTGTTGACACTTATGGAGGAAAAGGCGCTCATGGTGGTGGTGCATTTTCAGGGAAAGACCCAAGTAAGGTGGATAGAAGTGCTGCTTATGCCACGCGCCATATTGCTAAAAACTTAGTGGCTGCTGGTGTTGCCGATGAAATTTTAGTACAAGTAAGTTACGCTATTGGTGTTGTTGAACCTATGGGTATTTTTATTGACACATACGGGACTTGTCCGTTTAATATGACTGATGGAGAGATTGCAAAAAAAGTATCTACAATTTTTGACATGCGTCCGTTTGCCATTGAAGAACGCTTAAAACTTCGCGCTCCTATCTATAGTGAAACAGCTGCTTATGGACATATGGGACGTAAAAACGAAACCGTTACTAAAACATTTAGTCAACCTAACGGAGACACAAAAACACTTGATGTAGAATTATTTACTTGGGAAAAATTAGATTACGTAGACAAAGTAAAAGAGGTGTTTGAGATATAAAACCAAACGATTATAAATTATAAAAAAACTGCTATTCGTGTATTTAATATATTATGAATAGCAGTTTTTATTTTTTAGAAAAATTACTTTTTAATCTCTAATTTTTCAGCAAAATAATCACAAAAATCTTTCATAGTTGCCGTCATTCTTTCATCTTGTGTTGCTCTATTAAAAGTGTCACTCATAGCAACTAAGGTTTGATGAAAAAACACTTTCATTTCATCTACAGGCATATCTTTTGTCCACAAATCAATACGCAGTGTTTCTTGAGCTTTAGCATCCCAAACAGCTAACATCATTGCTTTTGCTTCTTCATTTGTAATGCCACCATCTTGTGCTGTCCAAAATAATTTTTCTGGAACTTTATTAGCATCTAGTTCTATATTCAATTCTATTTTAGAGGTTTTATTTTCAGCCATTATTTACGTGGTTTAAATTTCGAATTATTAAAAATATCTTCAGTGCTCGTTATAAGCATATCTTTTAGTGTTACATCATTTTGTTTCATATACGCTCTCACAATTTGCCAACCTATATATTGACCTAATCGCCCAGGCGATGCTGCATCAATTTCTTCTAAATAAAACTTAGAAAAAGGCGCAGGATTTATAAAGCGACCTAATAATTTAGCATCGGTATTAAATAGCAACTCACGTTCTACAAAATATCGCCAAACATAACTTTCGTTTGCTTTTGCCCAATCTAACTCATCTTGAGTATATCCAATACGTTGCGCATCTGTTTTAAAAGGCACAACAACATCTTTAAAATATAATTGCTTTCCAAAATAAATCATTTCGTCTAATAAGTTTTCTTTCTTTTTTTGATACATATATCTCTTAGCATATTCGCCAGCTAAATCAACTACTATTTGCTCTTTATCGAAGCCTTTTCTAATGTATTTTGGAATATTTATGTAAAATTCATGATCACTTCCTAAATAAGTATCTAAAGCGATAACATCAATAGTATCTGTTACAACAATTCTATTTCTATAATCTACATAACTTGTAGTAGTAATAACTCTAGGAGTATTAAATTCAGGGAAATAATATTTAATATGATTAAAAAGAGATTCAATATCTAATTCTGTTTCTGAAAAATTTGAAAACACTTTATTTACTTCACTAAATAGTTGCAATTGTAACGTGTCGTTTTTTGTTTCTACCCATGTTGAATCGGTATCGTTCTCAGAAAACATAAAAGGATATACGTGTCTTAATTTTGAAAAATCTTTAAGATCTGCTTTTGCTACTAATTCATCAAAACGCTCCGTATTAATATCTATATTAATGCTAGCAATGTCATTTTCTAATTGGGTTTCCTTTTTACAAGAAACAAAAATCATTAAAATAAAAACAAAAAATATATACTTCACATTAAAGTTAGGTGTCATAAATTTTTATTAATTAAGTGTTTCGTTTATTTTTGTTAACAAAGGTACTATTCTTAGATTTAAATTCATTTAACATGCATACAGAAAAAGTTGTAGATTACATTGTAAATTGGCTAAAAGATTACGCCACAAATGCCGGAGTTAATGGTTTTATAATTGGCATTTCTGGTGGAATTGATTCAGCTGTAACCTCCACACTTTGCGCAAAAACTGGTTTAAATTTAATGTGTGTTGAAATGCCAATACATCAAGCCGATTCTCAAGTTAGCAGGGCGATGAATCATATTACTTGGTTAAAATCCAATTTTAATCAAGTAGAAATGACTCAAGTAAACTTGACACCTGTATTTGATAATTTAATTGAAGCTTTACCAAGTGTAGATAATGAAGAAGAACGGTTTATGTCTTTAGCGAATACTAGAGCTAGGTTACGCATGACGACCTTGTACTATTTTGCTGCACTAGAAAAACTATTAGTAGCAGGAACTGGAAACAAAGTAGAAGATTTCGGCATTGGTTTTTACACAAAATATGGCGATGGAGGCGTAGATTTAAGTCCAATTGCAGATTTATTAAAAACTGAAGTTTATACCATCGCTGAATATTTAGGCATCAATAAAGAAATCATAGAAGCAGCTCCAACTGATGGCCTTTGGGGGGATGACAGAACAGACGAAGATCAAATTGGCGCTTCATATCCAGAGCTTGAATGGGCTATGAAAATGGATTCTGAAGGCAAAACATCTGAAGATTTTACAGACAGAGAACAAACAGTATTTAATATATACAAACGGTACAACTCATCGAACAAGCATAAGATGATTCCTATTCCTATTTGCGAAATTCCCAACAATTTACTAAAACCTTTGTAAAATATATAAAAAAGCATTACTTTTACGGCAAGCTTATTCTCTCAATTATAATATTCTCTCTTATATTAACTATTATAAAAAAGCTTTAAGATTATGATTAAATTATTAATAGCAGATAATCACCCAATTATCAGAAAAGGTTTAGAATTACTTTTTACAGCTTCATCAAACATTGAAGTGGTTGGAAGTTTAGAAGACGGGGAAGAAATCCTTGATTTTATCAAAAAAAATCCCGTAGACATTATTTTAATGGAAGCCGATTTCCCTAAACTTAATGGTTTAACTGTTTTACGTTATTTAAAAAATGACTATCCAGACATTAAAACTATTATTTTTAGTGGTCAACCTGAAGAAGTGTATGCTATAAACGCCATTAAAGCTGGCGCTTCTGGTTACATTTCTAAATCAGTTAACGTTATTACTATTAGTGAAGCTATAGTAAAAGTATATGAAGGTGGTATTCATTTAAGCAATGAATTAACACAACAATTAGCTTTTGGTACACGAACTAATAAAAGTGGGTCATTTTACAAAAAACTATCAACAAGAGAAGCAGAAGTTTTAAAACTTCTAACTATTGGTAGAAAAAACAAAGAAATATCCAAAGAATTAAACATTAACGAGAAAACGGTTAGTACTTATAAGGCCCGCCTAATGCGTAAACTTAAAGTTACTAATTTAGTAGATTTAGTTAATCAAGCAAAAATTGCTTCAGAGTTATAATACTCTGTTTAACTTTATAGGCAGTAACATTTTTAAGCCTGAGTAGTCTTTTACTTTTTTAAAGTACATTTCTATTCGTGTTACTGCTAATTAATAAAGTTTATTGCTGAAATTCTTTTATTTTTTAGTCTATTAAAAAACAATTAGACTAAAATAATTTCGCTAAAATAACGTTACGTGTTTTTTTAACATTTAACGTTATTTTTTTTTATAAAACCCTATTTAACTTTCTAGACAACAACATTTTTAAACCTGAATAATCTTTTACTTCTTCAAGTATATTTCTATTTGTATTACTATTATTTTGCAAAGTTTCTTGCTGAAATTCTTTTACTTTTTGATCTATTAAAAAACAACGTAAACTTAAAATGGTTTCGCTAACTAATTGCGCAACACTATGCATTTTTTCTTTTGGAAAGATATTCATTCTATTCCAATCATCTAAGGCATAGCGCTCATCATCCATTAAAATGGTTGTAATTTCGTTAGACATATCTGGATCAACTGAATTTATAAATGTTTTAAGTTCAAATTCTGGACTTTGATTCAGTCTATCTATAATAGTATAATACATGGTTTTGAAATGAGGATTTGTAAATTCCATTTCATCATCCTGTAAATCTAAAAACACTTTTTCAAATACTTTAGCACGATGAATTTCTGGTTCTAACACCAATTCACCTTTATCATTTTCTTTTAAAACTAAGTCTTCAAAATCTTCTGCTTTATTTCCATAAAGTAATAAAACTTCAATTATTTTTCGCTCTAAAACATATTGTACATCCACCTTCTTAACAGGTTTAGGTTCATGCCTTATAACATCAAATGCTTTTTGATCTTTTTTAAATTGTTTATTTTCTTCTTGAGAATCCTTTTTATTAATTTGAGCTAACGTACTAAAAAGCACCTCTTCACTAATATCCATAATTCTAGCACATTCCTGTACATAGATTTCTCTTTTAATATGGTCTGGAATTTTAGAAATGCTATTTACGATATCTCTAACTGTTTCTGCTTTTTTTATTGGGTCATTTTTAGACTCTTCAAATAAAATAGAAGCTTTAAACTGAATAAAATCTTTAGCATTCTCGCTTAAGTAAAGCGTTAATTCTTCAAGTGTATTTTGTTTTGCAAAGCTATCTGGATCTTCTCCTTCAGGAAACGTACAAACCTTAACGTTCATTCCCTGTTCCAAAATTAAATCGATACCTCTTAAAGATGCACGCATTCCCGCTGCATCACCATCAAAAAGTACAGTTATATTTTTTGTAAGTCTGTTTATTAATCGTATTTGTTCTGAAGTTAATGCTGTACCAGAAGACGACACCACATTTGTTATTCCTGTTTGATGAAATTGAATGACATCGGTATAGCCTTCAACCAAGAAACAATTATCTTCTTTAGCAATACTTTGCTTTGCATGGTAAATACCATACAACACTTTACTTTTATGATAAATATCGCTTTCTGGTGAGTTTACATATTTTGCAGCCTTTTTATCTACAATAAGTATACGACCACCAAACCCTAACACACGACCACTCATACTCTTAATAGGAAACATAACACGACCTTTAAACCTATCAAAGCGTTTATCTTCTTTAATAATAGTTAATCCTGTTTTTTCTAAAAAATCTATATTATAACCTTGTTTTAGAGCTTCATCTGTAAAGGCTTGCCATTCGTTGAGTGAATATCCTAAATCAAATTTTTTGATGGTTTCTTCAGTAAAACCACGTTCTTTAAAATAGCTATAACCTATCGATTTTCCCTGATCGGTTTTATGCAATACTTTTTGAAAATACGTGTTAGCAAACTCACTTACCAGATATAAACTTTCTCGTTCATTGGCTTGCTCCTTTTGTTCATTACTTTGCTCGGTTTCTTCTATTTCAATATTATATTTTTTGGCAAGATATTTTATGGCTTCTGGATAAGTAAAATGTTCATGCTCCATTAAAAAAGATACTGCGGTACCTCCTTTGCCCGTAGAAAAATCTTTCCATATTTGTTTTACTGGCGACACCATAAAACTAGGAGAGCGCTCATCACTAAACGGACTTAAACCTTTAAAATTACTTCCCGCTTTTTTTAACTGAACAAAATCACCTATAACCTCCTCTACACGAGCAGTTTCAAACACTAAATCTATGGAAGCTGGTGATATCAATTTGGACATTTATATGAAATGTAAATGTAATATAAAGTATTGATTTGTGAAATTTTAAAACCACCCCAATCTTCCATATTTATTTGAAAGATAAATATTCATTTAATTATATATGATAATAATCATAGTTTAAATATGATAGAAGTATTATTTTTATACATTATTTTAATTTAAAAACAGCGAACTTATGTTAACCAAAGCAAACATATCAAAATGGTCTAGAACCATATTAGGGTTATTTTTAATTATATATGCTTTAAATCAATTTTTACATTTCCTACCAACCTCTTATGACTCAATGCCTGAAAACACAAGAGACTTTATAGATACTGTTGCTGAATATTTGCCATACTTATATTTTTTCGAAATTATAATTGGTCTATTTTTAATTATTAATAAATGGTCTGCTTTTATAGTAATTGTGTTATTTCCGTTAACTATTTCATTTTTAATTTTCAATCTTTTAAATAATGACCTAATTAAAATTTGGCCAGCACTTATAGTAGCATTTCTAAATTTTACACTTATAATAATAAACAAGAAAAAATATAAACCTTTGTTTTCTTAATCTATATCAAATCGAATACCTACAGAAATATTATGTTGGTCAGTGATTTGATCTTTAAAAATAGGTGACAAATCATATTTTACGTACAATGCTGTGTCTCCAAAACCAATATAACTACTTAAACCGTAAACTAAATTAGAGGTGTTAAAACTTTGCTTTTGCTTGTCTTTATGATTTTGACCATTCAATTGGTATTTTAATTTTTGACGTGTCCCAATATTAAAACCACCATAACCACCTATACCTATTTTGAATTTATTATTGTTAATATATCTAATACGATCTGCTCTATCTAATTTTCTTGATGGTCCAAACTCTAAATGCAACGGAAAGACCAAATTGGTAATTGTTAACTTGGCTTTTTTAAGATGTTCTGGAAACCTTTCTAAAGCAGTTTGATTTCCTTGCTGCACAAAATATTGATTATCATTTGGCCTAAATTTATTCCATTGAAAAGCAAAACCATATTTTAATCTTAAAAAATTAGATTCTTTTAAAAGTCTTGTTTTCCAGTTCCATCCTAATTCAACAAAACCTGAACTTTTAAATTTATAAGGTGAATCATCTAATTTTTCGCCATCAATAATCGCATTATTAAAACCTATTGCTAACAAAAAGTCGTTTGATGTTCGAATATCATATTTAGGTGGTGTTCTTTTTGCCTTTACATTAAAACTTTTATTACTTATATTCAATCCAATTAAATTATCCTTCCCTTCCTTATGTAAACCATATTCATTTCTTTTTAAAAGCGCTATTTTATTATCTACAATAGCAACTCTGTTTTCAATATTTAAAGCATGTATTTTAGCGGCTTCTTTTTTTAAATTTTCAGCTTCTAAAAAAGTAATTTCATTGTTTTCTAAGCGTTTGTTAATCGCAATAACTTCTTCTTTTAAATAACCTCGCTCCTGTTCCTGTATGGTAATTTTAACCTTTTCTAACATTTCTATATTCTGCTTATTCTTAATTGCAGGTATAGAATCTTGTGCATTGATAAAGTGCACATTTAAATTTAGTATTAACACCACTAAGCATTTAGTAATTGTTTGCATAACTGTTCGTTTTTTAGCCCATAACGGGCATTAATTTATGATTGATTTGATGATTTTTTAATCGTTTCGCTGGGCAACCGCTGTTTTTACCGAATTAAAGCTTGTCTTTATAGCATCAAAAACTTTTTCTCTAAAAGATTGATCTAATTCTTCTTCCACTTCTTGAAGTAATGCATTAGCATCAACCAATCCTGTGGTTTCATTCAATATTTTATGCAGCCTAATTTCTTGTTGAGCTTGTAATAATAAAGCATCAATATCGGCATCTGTAACTTCTGTTTTTGCTTCTTTTAAAACGTGTACTTGAGCAACAATATCTTGTATTTTTTGTTCTTCAAAAGATGGTTTTTCTTTTAAAACTTCAGACTGATTTATATCTTTTTTAACTAACTCAACTTCTTCTTTACTTGAAACTGCAACAACATTATTTGAAGTATTATTTTCTAAACCCTCAGTGGCTTTTTTATTTATCTGATTTATATTTTTATCTAACCCTATTACTGTTTTATTCTCTTCAAATTTTTCTTCTTTGGGAATTTCTTTAGCAATAACATTATTAGAATCCTGTATAATAACTTCTGGAGAGTCTACAACTTTGGGCAAATCTTCAATATATGTTTGGTTATTAAAAAACTGAGAAACCAACAATAGAACACCAACAATACTTGCTGCCAAACCAAACAACCAATATGACTTATTGTTTTTAGTTTCTTTTTGTTCACCTAAGCTACTAGACAATTTGCTCCAAGCATTTTCAGAAAATTTCAATCGTCTTCCCTCAAGCTTTTCTTTTATGTCTTCTTCAAATTTATTTGACGCCATAACTTGTTATCTTATTTAATTCACTAATTTTTTCTTGAAGCATTTTTCGTGCTTTAAATAATTGCGATTTTGATGTGCCTTCATTAATATTTAGCATGGTTGCAATTTCATGATGCTTATAACCTTCTATGGCATACATTACAAATACCATTTTATAACCTTCGGGAAGCATGTCTATTAATTGCTGTATATAATCTACTTCAAGACTTAGAGTAATAGTATTTGCATGCGTGTCATTAATATCAACATCCTCTAAAGAAAACTCAATATTCTTTTGTTGTCTTAAAAATGAAATGGATTCTCTAACCATAATTTTGCGTATCCAACCTTCAAAACTTCCTTCATTTTTAAAGCTTTTTAAATTGACAAACACTTTAAAAAATCCTTTTAGCATGACATCTTCTGCAAATTGTAAGTCCTTAATATAATATCTACAAACACTTAACATTTTTGGAGCGTGCAATTCGAATAACACATGTTGTGCCTCATGATTATTTTTCAACGCCTTTTTTATTAGTGCCGATTCGCTTTTATGGAGTTGAATAACTTTCAAAAATGATGTCATTTTGCGTTCTATTTATAAAGACGAAAATATTATGAAAATGGTTGCCCAGAAATTAAATAAATTTTAAAACTAGTCTATAGTTTTATCTAAAAAAAAAAGAAAATCAGTCTTTTATAAAAATCTCATTTAAACTAATTATTCATCTAATAATTAAATCTCAAAAAAATACATTCGTTATTAAAAAACTATTGATTTTTTATCAATTTTAAATAAATGTTAAGTTTTGTTTACTAAAAACTTCTATTTATTGACTATCTTCTATCAATTAGCTATATTTGGTAATATACACTAAAGCTTATGGATAAAAACCACCTTTTTTCATCATATGACAAGCTTCCAAAAACTTGGGACGAGATGTACAACGATAATGCAGAATTTAGAGCTCAATATGAAGAATTTATAAAATATTTAGAAAAAACTTCCCCAGAAAAACTCACTAAAAAAGAAGACCTATCTAAACAATTATTCATGAGTCAAGGTGTTACCTTCACAGTTTATAATGACAATGAAGGCATTGAGAAAATATTCCCTTTTGATATAGTTCCAAGAATTATTACCGCTAAAGAATGGGATAAAATTGAAAGTGGCATCAAACAAAGGCTTAAAGCTTTAAATCTGTTTATTAAAGATATTTATAACGAACAGTTTATTTTAAAAGATGGTATTATTCCAGCAGAATTAATTTATTCATGCCCAAATTTTTTACACGAAATGAAAGGTGTGAAAGTCCCTCATGATGTGTATGTACAAATATCTGGTGTTGATTTAATTAGAAATAACGATGGTGAATTTTATGTACTTGAAGATAATTTAAGAACACCTTCTGGAGTAAGCTATATGCTAGAAAACAGAGAAATTTCTAAACGTTTATTCCCTGGTCTTCTACCAAAAAATAATGTAAGGTCGGTTTCAAGTTACCCAAACATGTTACACAAAAAGCTTAAAGAGCTTTCAAACATATCAGATCCTAATATTGTTTTACTTACTCCTGGTATCTATAATTCGGCATATTACGAGCATACTACATTAGCTAGATTAATGGGAATTGAATTAGTAGAAGGCAGTGACTTGGTTGTTAAAAATCACTTTGTTTATATGAAAACCACTAATGGTTTAAGACAAGTTGATGTTATATATAGACGTGTAGATGATGACTTTTTGGATCCGCTTGAATTTAATGCAGAAAGTGTTTTAGGCGTTGCCGGTATTATGGCTGTTTTTAGAAAAGGTAATGTTAATATTGTGAACGCTCCAGGAACGGGTATTGCCGATGACAAAGCTATTTACACCTATGTACCTGACATGATTAAATACTATTTAGATGAAGAACCTCTATTAAAAAACATAGAAACCTATCAATTAGGAAGACCTGACGAATTAGACTATGTTATTAAAAACATTAAAGACATGGTTATTAAAAAAACTGATGGTAGTGGTGGTTATGGCATGCTCATGGGCCATGAAGCTTCAGATGAAGATATTGAAGATTACATAAACAATGTAAAGAAAAGACCTGAAAATTTTATAGCACAACCCATTTTAAGACTTTCAACAGCACCTTGCTATATTGACGGTAAATTATCACCAAGATGTATTGATTTAAGACCATTTGCATTATCTGGTCGTGATGGTATTGACATATGTCCTGGAGGATTAACTAGAGTCGCACTAAAAAAAGGTTCTTTAGTGGTTAATAGTTCTCAAGGTGGTGGAAGTAAAGACACATGGGTTATTCAATAATATAAAACAAAAAGCATGTTAAGCAGAGTAGCAAATAATCTTATTTGGTTAGACAGATATATGGAACGCGGTAATGGTATTTTAAATTTACTCAAGGTAAATTATTATGCCAACCAAGACTCTCCAGAATTATTTTCTTGGACACCAATAATTAAAAATTTTACGCCACCAGAAAATAAGTTTGATACTGAAGACGCCATAGAATGTATCGATTTTATGGTTTTTAACACCAGTAACTCAAACTCTATTTTAAATATTGTTACAAAAGCTAGAGAAAATGCTAGAAGCGTTCAAGAACATATATCTAGAGAACTATGGTTATGTATTAATAACTACTACTTATACCTTACAAACAAAGATTTACCTTCAAGATTGAGAGAAGAAGATCCTATTGAATTTTTAGAAGATTTAAGAAAGCATCATTTAATTTACTATGGCACTGCCGATAATACACAAGAACGAGGTTCTTCGTATTATTTTATGAATGTTGGCAAATTTTTAGAACGTGTTATACTTATTT
Organism: Flavobacteriaceae bacterium HL-DH10; assembly: GCA_031826515.1. Lineage (NCBI taxonomy): Bacteria > Pseudomonadati > Bacteroidota > Flavobacteriia > Flavobacteriales > Flavobacteriaceae > Thalassobellus > Thalassobellus suaedae. The sequence continues at coordinate 1,063,951 of CP134536.1, forward strand.
CAGATTTCACATCACTTAAACTTAACGATATAGGAAATACGTCAGACAGTTTAGAAAAAAGTTTTTATTGGAAAAACCTCTTATTATCTGTTGGCGGCTATCAATTATATTTAAAAACACATAAATCTACCTTTAGTGAAGATCATGTAATAAGTATGGTTTTTCAAGATAAATTATTCCCTAGATCTGTATATTATTGCATCAACAAATTAAGCAGACATATTAATCAGCTTATTGAAAGCAATCAACTTGAAAGAAATAATATTGAATTTTTATTAGGAAAACTTGAAAGCACTATCAAATACACAACTATTGAAAATATAAAAACCCAAGGGTTACATAATTTTATTTATGATATTAAAGAAGACATTAGAAATATTTCTTTAAATATTAATGCTGTTTACTTTTCACAAAACAATTAACCTTTAATTTTATGGCCACCTTTTTTATTAAACACACTACTAAATACACCTATAGTAATGCCGTAATTGATGGCGCAACACTCACTAGATTACACCCCATTAATGATGATTACCAAAAGGTAACATCGCATTTATTATCTGTAACCAACAATCCATATATTGAAACATTTACAGATTTTTTTGGTAATAGAGTTGGAACATTTATGGTTACTGACCCGCATCATGAATTAAATATTACATCTGAAATAGAAGTTATAACTTATGACAGATTATTTCCAAATGATGATATTGAAATTGACAAACAATGGGCTGAATTAAAGTTAATAAAAAACAATATTGAGTATATTGATTTTCTAAAGCACAAGCCCTTTGATGGTAGTCATGATATTCATAATTTAATAGCAGAAAAAAATATTACTACAAAATCACCATTTAAAGCTTTACTGGAACTTTCCGAATATGTTTACACTAACTTCAAATACATCCAAGGTATTACAGATGTTAATACAGCTTTAGATGAAGTTTGGAAACTAAAGGCAGGTGTTTGTCAAGATTTCACAAATGTGCTTTTACAGATGCTTAGAATGATTGGTATTCCTGCACGCTACGTAAGTGGCTATATTTGTCCAAGCAACAATATAACAAGAGGTGAAGGAGCTACCCATGCATGGATAGAAGCCTATATTCCTTTTTATGGTTGGCTTGGTATAGACCCGACTAATAATGCCATAGCAAACGAAAACCATGTTAGACTAGCAGTTGGCAGAAATTATAACGATTGCTCTCCTGTAAAAGGTGTTTTTAAAGGTAAAGTTGAAGCCGAAATGCAAGTAGCAGTTGAAGTTAAAACATCTAAAATACCAAAAGATTCTGAGCCAGAATTAAACACAACAACTCTAAGAGATAATAGTTACAAACGAAACTTAGAGCTTATTCAGCAAATACAACAACAACAGTAATTTTTAATAAAATTGTTTTATTAAAAACCCATACTTTTTATTAACTGGAATTTACATGAAATTTTAGCTAACTTCGTTTATTTTCTAATTTAAAGCATTAAAACAATATCATATCATTATAGTTATGATTCATTTATAACGAGAAATATGAAAAGTTAACTTTTTAAATGGCATTATTAGTTTTTTAAAAATTGGCAGAATTATAGTATTACAACATAGAAACCTTATGAACGAACAAGACAAATCAAAGAAGTTAGACTTACCACCCATGGGTGCACAAGACTTCTCGGAGATAGAAGACTGGTCGGGGTATTTCAATGCTGTTCTTGGAAAAGGTGCGCGAGACACACTCATTGCCGCCTTAGACTCATTTGAACAAGAAGGATTTAATTCAGGATTTGCTGTAGATTTAGCCGCAGGAGAAGGTCGTGATTCACTAGAACTACTTGGTAGAAACTGGCACGTATTAGCAACCGATAATCACCCAGAAGCATTCTCTCATTTATGGGCAAGGGTACCAGAGGTGTTAAAACCCAATTTAACGACAACAGAGGTGAGCTTCAATGACATGAAGTTTCCCAACTGTGACATGGTGAACGCAAGTTTTGCCTTGCCGTTTTGCGAACCACAACATTTTGAAGTGCTATGGAATAAAATCATAGCATCAATTCGCCCTGGAGGAAGATTTGCAGGTCAGTTCTTTGGAAGCAGAGATACCTGGGCATCACTTCCGAATCGTTCTCATCACTCTCGTGAAGAAGTTTTAAAGTTACTCGACGGCTTTTCAATAGAGATGATTAGGGAAGAAGAACGAGACGATCCACCAGAGCTTAGAAAACCAAAACATTGGCAAATATTTCATATAGTGGCGAGGAAACATTAACGATGAAACAAGATAAAACAACCTATCTGTAAACGAAATATTCTCCTAGTTGAAATTTTATATCTGCGATTTATTTGCAATATAAATACTAAACCAAACACAAAACATTAAGCGTAACCGCTAAAAACCACTTTTATTTTTTTCTCTCAATCACATAATTCACCATAAGTTTTAGTGAATTTTTATAATCTGATTCTGGATAGTTTTGAAGTATTTGCAAAGCTTCTGTTTGAAATTGTTTCATTTTATTAATGGCATAATCTAAGCCGCCATTATTTTTCACAAAAGCAATCACTTCCTTGACACGTTTAGTGTCTTTATTATGGTTTTTTATAGAATTTATAAGCCAATTTTTATCTTTCTTTGAAGCTTGATTTAATACATAAATTAAAGGCAAAGTCATTTTTTGCTCTTTTATATCTATACCTGTTGGCTTTCCTATTTGGGTATCACCATAATCAAATAAGTCATCTTTTATTTGAAATGCCATACCAATAAGCTCTCCAAATTTCCGCATTACTTCAACATCTGTCGATTCGGGCTTTACAGATGCTGCACCCAAACTACAACAAGCCGCTATTAAAGTAGCAGTTTTTTGGCGAATAATCTCGTAATAGATGTCTTCAGTAATATCAAGTTTACGCGCTTTTTCAATTTGAAGCAACTCGCCCTCACTCATTTCGCGTACAGCAATTGAAATGATTTTAAGCAAATCGAAATCATTATTATCAATACTTAAAAGCAAACCCTTGGAAAGTAAATAATCTCCAATTAAAACGGCTATTTTATTTTTCCAAAGCGCATTTACAGAAAAGAATCCGCGACGCATATTACTATCGTCAACAACATCATCATGTACTAATGTTGCCGTGTGTATCAATTCTATAACCGAAGCACCTCTATAAGTACGATCACTCACCTCGCCATTAGAAACCATTTTAGAAACTAAGAACACAAACATAGGACGCATTTGCTTCCCTTTACGGTTCACAATATAATGCGTTATCCTGTTAAGTAATGCTACTTTACTAGCCATAGACAACTGAAACTTTTGTTCAAAAAGTTCCATTTCGTAAGCTATAGGTTGTTTTATTTGTTCTACAATTTTCATTCAGAGCTTAAAGATACTATTTCAGATGAATTATTTTAAAAAGTTTATTTTTATTTATAAAGGTCATTCTTCAAATATCATTTAATTAATCATGTAATATCAGCCTAGGCGCAGTTGAAGACGAATTAAAGTTTAGTTTTCATTAGCATTTCGACTGCGCTCAATGCGACAATAAAACTTAATGACAAAAGGCAAATAATTTAACTTTTGTTTGCTAATTGTCCGCAAGCAGCATCAATATCTTTTCCTCGACTTCGTCTAACAGTAACCGTTATATTATTTTTTTCTAAAACATCTACATACATATCTAATGCTTTAGATTGGGCTTGCTGAAACTCGCCATCATCAATAGGATTATACTCAATAAGATTCACTTTACTTGGTGCAAATTTGCAGAATTCCACTAAGGCGTCTACATCTTTTCTTTGGTCGTTAATACCATCCCAAACAACATACTCGTAAGTAATTCTATTCTTAGTTTTTGCATACCAATATTGCAAGGCTTCTCTTAAATCGTTTAATGGAAACGTGGCATTAAAAGGCATTATAGACGTTCTAACCTCATCAATAGCCGAGTGTAATGAGACTGCTAATTTAAACTTGACATCATCATCTGCCATTTTTTTTATCATCTTAGGAACGCCTGAGGTTGATACAACAATACGCTTAGGCGACATCCCTAAACCTTCTGGTGAAGTTATCTTATCGATGGCCTTTATAACATTATTATAATTCATCAGCGGTTCTCCCATTCCCATAAAAACGATATTACTTAGCGGGCGATTATGATACAACTTACTTTCCTTATCAATGGTTACTACTTGGTCGTAAATTTCATCGGGATTTAAATTACGCATACGTTTTAAACGCGCCGTAGCACAAAAACGACAATCTAAACTACATCCTACTTGACTAGACACACAGGCAGTAGTTCTCGTTTTTGTTGGTATTAAAACCGATTCTACTATTAAACCATCATGTAACCTTACTGCATTTTTAACCGTACCATCGCTACTACGCTGCATATTATCGACTTTGATATGATTGATGACAAAGTTATCTTCTAACATCTGTCGTGTTTCTTTAGACAGATTGGTCATGTCCTCGAAGCTATGTGCTGCTTTTTGCCACAACCATTCATAAACCTGATTGCCACGAAAAGCTTTATCATTTTGTTTTACAAAGAAGTCTCGAAGTTGTTCTTTGGTTAATGCTCGTATGTCTTTTTTCTTGATGTCCATTGAAATGCAAAAATAGGAAAAAAAGCCTCCTTAATCTTCCAAAGGAGGAAACTCTTATCTTAATAGATTTACTTCTAAATTCTTTATTTATGAATTTTAAATTGAAGCTATGATTTGTATTAGCGATTGAGGTATTGTTGAAGCTCTTTTTGTGTTGTTGCACCTATGCAACACAAAAAAGCGACTATCTAAAGCGCAACCCTTTTTGGTAATACCCTAAAATAGTAGCAATAAAAAAAGCCTTGAATTAACAAGGCTTATTAAATTTATATAATTAACATGGCATCACCGTAACTGTAAAATTTGTAACCTTCTTTTACAGCTTCATCATAAGCTCGTTTTATAAAATCGTGACCAGCAAATGCCGAAACCATCATTAGCAATGTAGATTTTGGTGTGTGAAAATTTGTAATCATGCAGTTAGCAATACTAAAATCGTACGGAGGAAAAATAAATTTATTAGTCCATCCATCAATTTCATTTAATTTACCGTTAGATGATACAGCACTTTCTATAGCTCGCATTGCAGTTGTACCTACAGCACAAACCCGTCTTTTTTCTGCAAGACCTTTATTTACAATTTCTACAGCTTTTCCATCAATTTTCAGCTCTTCGCTATCCATTTTATGTTTAGATAAATCTTCAACCTCAACAGGATTAAAAGTACCTAAACCTACGTGTAAAGTTACCTCTGCAAAATGAACACCTTTAATCTCTAAACGTTTTAACAGGTGTCTTGAAAAGTGAAGTCCAGCAGTTGGAGCTGCTACAGCACCTTCGTTTTTAGCGAAAATAGTTTGGTAACGCTCTTCATCTTCTGGCTCTACTTCTCTTTTTATATATTTTGGAAGTGGTGTTTCTCCTAGTTCGTTTAGTTTTTTACGAAACTCTGTATAAGAGCCATCATATAAAAAACGTAATGTACGTCCTCTTGAAGTTGTATTATCAATAACCTCTGCTACTAAGGTATCATCATCTCCAAAATATAGTTTATTACCTATTCTTATTTTTCGAGCAGGATCGACCAAAACATCCCAAAGACGTTGTTCTTCATTTAATTCACGTAATAAAAACACCTCTATTCTAGCTCCTGTTTTTTCTTTATTACCATATAATCTAGCAGGAAATACTTTGGTATTATTAAGTATTAAAACATCATCTTCATTAAAATATTCAATAATATCTTTAAACATTTTATGCTCTATGGTTTGCTCTTTTCTGTTTAAAACCATTAAGCGAGACTCATCTCTGTTTTCAGCTGGATGTTCTGCTAATAATTCATCTGGTAAATTAAAGCCAAAGTGTGATAATTTCATTTATGAGTATTTAGTTATTTTTAGAAAAGTACAAATATACAATCTGCAGATAGGGGTTGTCAAGTAAAAGGGGGATTATTATTCTATATACCTAATAAATCACAAAATAATCAATTAAATTCGTTTCTATTTCCTTTATATATCAATATAAAATAGAGCCGTAACTAAGGCTATGCTTATATTTTCTATCTTATTTAAAGAAAATATAATTTAAATTTATTATCAATCATTTTAAGACTGATTAGGTATGATTTGAAAACCAATAGATTTTAGGTCGTCCCAAAATGTTGGATACGACTTAGAAACAACAGCCGCATCTTCAATAATAATTGGTGTTTTAAGTGCTAAAGGCGCAAATGCCATTGCCATTCTATGGTCGTTATAAGTTGCTATAGAAACTAATTCTTTGATGTTTTCTGAGGCAGAGAGATGCAATGATTTATCTGTAATAGCAACTGTTCCTCCAAGTTTTTCAATCTCTGTTTTTAATGCAACGAGTCTATCAGTTTCTTTAATTTTTAAGGTATGCAAACCTATTAAATCGCAAGAAATACCCAATGCAAAACAAGTAACAGCAATAGTTTGCGCTATATCTGGAGCATTTTTTAAGTCTAGTTTTAAAGGAGATAATATAGAAGCTTCTTTTTTAAGAATTACAGAATTATCATTAAAAACAGTTGTAACCCCAAAATGTTTATAGATGTCTACCAAAACAGAATCGCCTTGTAAAGAGTTTTCTTTATAAGAACTTAAAGTGATTTCTGTCCCTACTTCACTTAATGCTGCAATACTAAAATAGTAAGATGCCGAGGACCAATCTGATTCGACAGTAAGCGTTTTAGATTTTAATTGCTTAGTATTAGGTTTTACTGTAATAACATTACCTATAAATGAAGACTCTACACCTATTTCATCTAATAAACTCAAAGTCATATTTATATATGGCACCGATGTAATCTCACCTTCTAAAGTTAATTCTAAACCATTTTCTAGTTTTGAAGCTATTAATAACAAAGCAGAAATATACTGACTACTTACATTCGCTTTTAAAGTAACCTGATGCTTAGTTAACTTTTTGCCTTTAATTTTTATAGGTGGAAAACCTTCATTTTCAACATAACTAATATCTGCTCCTAAATCTTGAAGTGCTTCTGCTAAAATTTTAATAGGGCGCTCTTTCATTCGTTTAGACCCTGTAAGAACAGTATCTCTCCCTTCTTGAATAGAAAAATAAGCAGTTAAAAAACGCATAGCGGTTCCTGCGTGATGAATATCGACTACCTCAGACGACGATGCCAAAGCATCTGTCATTAAACAACTATCATCTGAATTTGAAACGTTTGCAAGTTCAAACTCTGGATAAAGCGCTTGTAATAATAATAATCTATTAGATTCGCTTTTAGAACCTGTAATTTCGACTGAAGATTGCTTTGCAATTTTAGATTTTTGAAGTGTAATATGCATCTAGTTTGTAAATCTATATTTAAACAAGCTGCAAATTTACTTTAATTTTTCGTTATTATGATGTCTATCGTGATCGCGCTTGGATTTTAAATCCAATTTTTTATCAAATGAAGCCTGTAAATCTATTCCTGTTTGATTGGCTAAACACAATACAACAAACATAACATCTGCAAGTTCTTCTCCTAAGTCTTTATTTTTATCGCTTTCTTTTTCGCTTTGCTCTCCATAACGACGCGCTATAATGCGAGCCACTTCACCAACCTCTTCGGTAAGTTGCGCCATGTTAGTAAGCTCGTTAAAATAACGAACACCATGTTCTTTAATCCAATCGTCTACTTCTTTTTGTGCGTTTTGAATGTTCATTCTACTTTAGTTAAAACAATTTGTTCTGATTCTTTTTTTAATAAGCTACTAAAATAAGCTTTTAAAGCTTCATAATAAATAGGTGATATTCTAGATTGGTTTATTTCTGTATCAATGGACAACTGAATCGTGTTTTGTTTAATTGATATATTATATTTATAAGAGCCTAAATTATCTGGAAGTACTAACTGAACTGGCTCTGGAGTCGATTCTACTTTATATCCTGATGGTATATTAATAGTTAGATATATGATGTTGATGAAGGATATCCAAAATCGACTGGAAACTCGCGTTTTTCTAGTTTAAAAGGGTTTTCTTTTGTTTTCAGGAAAAATAATGGTGAAAAATATATTTTATCATCAATAACATCGGCTTGATTTTCTATTGAAAATTTATAAGATTCAGAAATAGGTTTAGATTTTACATTTGGATACAAACTTATTGTTGAAGACGTTTTATCTTTTCTTACGATTCTTCTTTTGATACTTTTCAAAATTTGTAATCTTGTGCAAATGCCGAAATGCAAAAGCATAAGCTTAATAAAATTGTAGTGGTTTTCATTTATAGTTGGTTTTATACTTAATTCTTTATTAAGGCTACTTTTGCATTATCCATTTTTGAAACTTCTTTGTAAAAATTCCTAAAACCGGTATAATCTTCTTTAGGAAATTCACCATCGTTAATAACAAATTTTCTTTTATAAATTAGTGTGTTTTCGTCTTTAACTTCAACATCTGCTTTATAGCTTCCAAATTTATTTTCGACCAACATGCCTTTAGGCATAGATTCCACTTTATAGTTGGTTGGCAACTTAATTTCAACTTCATCAATATCTATAAAGCCTCTTTTTATTTTTAATGGCTGCTTTCTAGTTCTATATCTATCAGGAACATGAGTGTTTCTGTTTAATGCATTTAATGTAAGAAGCATTCTATTTCCAACAATTTTAGAATAATTAGATGCACTAAAAACAACATCTTCTTTAAACTCAACATCATTTTTATTATTTTCAATATTCATATGGCTAACAGAAATACTATTAATATATTTCCATCGTGTTTTATAATGAATATCTAAATCTCTTTCTGTTTCGGTTTCTAACCAATATTTATCATCGTACTGAATACCTTTAGAATTCACATTTACTTTAGCGTCAATAGCTCCACCATTTGAAATACTATATTCTCCTTTTATTTTTTGGATATTTTCTTCAACACTATACTTTTTGGTGTGTGCTATTTTACCTCCTTCGGGGGTAATAACCAATACATCTCTATCATCGGTAAAATCGCCAATAAAACCAAATGGAAGTTTTTGACTGGTGCATTCTAGCCATATATTTTCTTCATTTTCTTGTGGAATATTTAAAATAACATGGTTTCCTTGCATTGCAGCAAAATCACCTTCAATACTTCTTTGAGATTTCCCTGCGTAAACAACACTATAATTAGAATCTACACCTACAGCTTGTAAAAGTGATCGTGTATAATTTGTTAAGGCTTTACAATCACCATACCCCAATTTATCAACTTCTGATGCGTTAAAAGGTTCCCACCCTCCAATCCCTACTTGCACACTAATGTATCTCACTTTATCCTGAACATATTGATATATTTTTCTTGCTTTATCAATATCATTCTGTTCATCTTTTACAAGATTTTGAATCATTCTTATGGTACTTTCTGGTAAATCATAAGTATCCTTTATTAAATCATGGTACATCCAATTTCCAAAACTATTCCAATCATCTACTTCGGCGTAAACACCTTCAAGTGTAAACTGTTTTAAAGTTAACAATACTTTAGGTGCGATATCAAAAAACGCAGGACTATAAGTTTCTGGTTTAATAGCTTCTATACTTTTTACTTTATATTTAATACTATATGATAACGTTTCTTTATTTAATTCAAAACTTTCAAAATTCTTTTCCTTAGTTCTAACAGTAATTGTTTCAGGATAATTAATCGTGTATTTGCTAGTTTCTAATCCAACAAAATAATCATCAACTGGAATAAACGAAGGAATAAACGCCGTATTACTTGTAACAGTTTCACAAATAAACTCAATAGTATACGGATAAGTAATTGGTGTATATTCTAAATATTTAACTCTCGAATCTGAATACAATGTTCCGCCATCAACAGCACTAACATCTTTAAAATCTTTCTTTCTAACTTTTTTTATAAGTGCCCCATATTGATTATAAACTAAAACTTGTAGTTCATTAATTTTAACATTATTATCATAATGTACATAAGCATCAATATTATCGTTTCCTTCTTTATTCAATACGGTAACAATTCTCTTTTTTGCGATATACATTTCATTAGCAGATTTTATTGAAATATTCATATCATTAAACCTAATAACAGCATTAGCATTTTGCCTAAGATTATCTGGAATTGTTAAACTTGTATATAAATTTTCTTGAGAAAAAATAGTTAATGCTGTGAGTAATATTAACGTATTAAGAATGTTCTTAAAAAACATAAAAAAGGAATAAGTTTTAAATATATTATTTTAAAACTCATTATAACATGAGAAAAATCATATTTTGTTATAATGCGTATCTTTTAGCTTATAAACTAAAAATCTTACAGCCAATATAAGAAAACAAGGGGTAACTACATACTTAAATTCACTAAAAATTACTTTTAAGCCCCAATTAGAAAAAAACTTTTGGATTCCTATAGGCGATACTTTTATGCCTCTAAATGGAAAGAAAAAACGATTATTATTAAAGGGAATTAAAAATCCAACACCTTTTCCTCCAGATGTCATAGCATCTAACAAACCATGAGAAAGGGTAGATAAAAAAATAACAACAAACCAAATAAGTTTGTTTTTTCTACCTAGAGTAAGCATTAAAACAAGTGCCCATAATAAGGCAAAAAGGATAGAATGTGAAAACCCACGATGCCCTAGAGGATGTCCATAATCAATCCCAAAATTAAAAGTAATAACATCAAAATCTGGAAGAATGGTTGAAAAAATAGCTACGATTAATAACCACTTAGCATTTTTATAATCACATACTTTTGCTAATGTATAACCAACCATGCTATGTCCAAAAATGGACGCCATTATTCTTTGTTTTTAGAATCTATAATTATAGTTACCGGACCATTATTAAGCAGCTCTACATTCATATCGGCACCAAATTGTCCAGTCTGTACAGATTTTCCAAAATCAAGTTCTATTTGTTTCACAAAACCTTCATAAAGCGGAATTGCAATATTTGGTTTAGCTGCTTTTATATAACTTGGGCGGTTCCCTTTTTTTGTTGAAGCATGTAAGGTAAACTGGCTAACAACAATAACATCACCATCTACATCTATAAGCGACTTGTTCATAACGTCATTTTCGTCTCCAAAAATACGCAGATTTATAATTTTATTTGAAAGCCATTTAATATCTTCTTCTGCATCTTCATTTACAATTCCTAAAAGAATTAAAAGACCGTTAGAAATAGAGGCTACTTTTTCTCCTTCAATAGTGACACTTGCTTTTGAAACTCTTTGTATTACAGCTTTCATTCTTTTTCCCAAGTATCGGTTCTATAATGCTCACCTTCACCTTCAATAATTTGCAAATAACTACGGTATCTTGAAAATTCTATATCGCCATTATCTAAAGCTTCTTTTACAGCACACTTTGGTTCTTTTATATGCAAACAGTTATTAAACTTACAGTTTTGTTTTAAAGCAAAAAACTCTGGGAAATAATCTCCCACTTCCTCTTTTTCCATATCTACAACACCAAAACCCTTAATTCCTGGTGTATCAATAATGGTGGCATCAAAACTTAAATCGAACATTTCTGCAAAGGTTGTTGTATGTTGCCCTTGCATATGTTGCGTAGAAATTTCTTTTGTTTTTATATTTAGTGTTGGTTCTATAGCATTTACAAGTGTAGACTTCCCAACGCCAGAATGCCCGGAAAACATACTCACTTTACCATGCATTAAAGCCTTTACCTTATCTACATTTTTACCAGTTTTTGCTGAAACCCCAATGCATTCGTAACCTATTTTGCGATACACATGTGCTAAATATTTTACTTCATTAAGTGTATCTTCATCATAAGTATCTATCTTATTAAACAACAAAACGGTTTTAATAGAATAGGCATTAGCCGTTACCAAAAACCGATCGATAAAACTAGTTAAGGTTGGCGGGTTATTAATGGTAATCATTAAAAAAACCAGATCGATATTTGCAGATATAATATGGGTTTGCTTGGATAGATTTACCGACTTTCGTACAATATAATTTGTTCTATCATGGATATTATGAATGATACCAGAAACTTGATTATTATCGGTTTCTAACTCGAAGTCTACAATGTCTCCAACCGCAATAGGATTTGTACTTTTAATACCTTTAATACGAAATTTACCTTTTATACGGCACTCGTAAGTCTCACCCAATTGAGTTTTTACGGTGTACCAACTTCCTGTAGATTTATAAACGCGTCCTGTCATTACAACAAAGATGAAAATAAATATCATAGCATACAAAAAAGGCCTGCATATTAATGCAGACCTTTTTTATAATGATAACAATTCCTTATTATAAATTCAATTTCTCTAAATGCAAGTCTAAAGTTTTTTCTTTTTTATTATATTCAAGAAGCATGATATGACCTAATTTTGCTGGTAAAACTCTAAACTTTATTTTACCACTATCTTTTTGAAGATAAATTTTATCCTCAGATAATTTTCCTTCGTCATACATTATAGTTTTAAAGGCCAATTTATTTGACTCTCCTTTTAATCTTTCATAGTCAATAAAGTTTGCATAAAAACGATCTCTATCTGTATCTATTTGAGTAAATTGATAATCAAATGCTCCAAAAGCCTTAAGCGCATGTGCATTTAATTGTGGACTTCCTACATCTATTAAACTAGGAGCTCTAGACTTTCCTTTTTTAAAGACTTTAATGTCTTTTAAATCAAAACCATTATCAAATTCAAACATTACAGCATCAGTAATTGTTAATTGAGTTACTGATCCTCCTCCCCCTAAAGCTGCAGCTGCTATCCCTAAACCACTAGCTGTTTTTCTGTATTTTTCACCGATACAAAAATAAGATCCATTTTGATTACGTATTATATCGTGAAAATAAACATACCCTCTTTTCGGATTTTTTCCATCAGATTCAACTGGCATCATTTTGTTTATTTTATTCTCCCAACTCACTTTATTATCAGACAATACAGTTCCTGTGAAATCATTTATTTGTGCGAACAAACCCAAACTCTTAGATTTAATTACATTATCTCCTTTTTCGAAATACTCTCCTAAAAGCACTACTTTTTTGTCATCTGTTAAAAATGAATTAGTTATTAATCTCGGGTTGTTATCTCTATCAAACTCTTTTTCAAATAATAATTTACCCGTTTTTATATCAATAACAATAACTTTAAATTTGATTGTCTGACTCATTATTGATTTTTTAGATGATTGAAGTGCCACTATCACATCTTCATTTACTTCTATCGGATTTATAGACATAATCTCTTTAATATCTTCAGGTGAGTTATAATCCCAAGACGTGCCTCCATCAGTTGCTATATACTTCAAACCATAACCTAACTTCTTATTATCTCTTATATAATTAAATACAAAACCCTTATTATCAACTGGAAAAAGCATATTAAAGTTTCCAGCTTTTAACATATAACCTAGCCATTTCATTTCTTTTTTATTAACAGGAATTATAACATCATCTCCCTGATTTCCTTGTCTATCAAAAGTCACAAGTTTATATTGCTCTTCCTTAGTATTAATCATAGCAAACATTAAAGCCTGATTGTTAAACTTACTGTCTGCTAAAACTATATTCTTATTATCTATATAAGATTTTGTTGCAATATCATTCAAGTTATTATCTAGTATTTTAATGGCATACTCTCTCATGCCTTTTTTAAGCTTATCAATTTGATAATAAAAATAATAACCATCGACATCATTATTTTTATCCATCATAGATCCAGAGTTCCTTAGCCTAAAAGAAGTGATTTCATTTAAAGATTTTTCTTGAGCGTTTAAGGCTATACAAAACAAAAGTAGGCAAGCCAAGGTTAAAAGTTTTTTCATTTTTTTTTTGTTGAAGATTATTTATTGATTGGTTTAAAAAATTCTATTATTTTATTCAAATTGTCACTTTCTATATTCTTGCCTTCGATTGATTTATAAAAAGCTGACCACATCTTAGCTATTTCGTTAAGTTCTAAATTGTGTATAAAAAGTCTAATTATATTTAATTGCTTTTCATCTGAAAAGCTATTCTTTTGAGGCACATACTTACCCAACTCATGAGACTTTTTTGCTTTATACACTAGATATAGCACTTCAGCTATTTTAGAATAATAATAATCTGCTGTTATTTCTTTATTATCGTACTTTTCTATCAATTGATACAATACCAAGTCTAAAAATTTTAAATCGAAAGCAAACTGAATGCTTTTCATATTAGAGATTTCTCTTAAGTTTTTATAATGGTATTCTGCCGCTTTTAAGTCATTTACATCCTTTACTATGTTAAAATCTGAAATTAACTTATTCACTCTAAATTCAATTTCAGGATGCGTTTTCAATGTATCTGAAACTAAACTAAAATCATTTATTTTTTCACTTGTATCAAAAAGTGATGTTGTTTCCTTTAGCCAGTAATCTTTAAATGGGTAACTTTTAAAATTAAATACACTATCTATTTTAACATCATGATACAAGACCATTTCATCTACTCTTCTTAATTTTTCTAATGCTTTAAGTGCTAAAGGTTTTGAATACTTGGTTTTAGAAAACAAAACAAAACCTAAAGAATCTGCTTCTGCTTCTACTTCCTTAGAATAATCTAAAATATCAATACTTAATTCATCTATTAAAGAAAGTGCAGCTCTAGTCTGACCGTATTTATTTCTCTTAATTTGTTTTACCTTTTCTTTTGTTTCTTCTGAATTAATGGAACGAATTCTTTTAGTAATTCCTTTTATTGAATGATTTAATAATTTATGTGCTATTTCATGACAGATAATAAAAGCTAATTCATCATTTGATTCTAATTTAGTTAGTAATCCTAAATTAATCTCAAACATACCATCTCCATAACAAGCAGCGTTTGGAATTATTGAGTTTTTAATAAAAAAATTAAAATCTGTCGTATTAATTTCTGGATTGGATTTGTATATATGTTGAAGTATCTGATCTAAATCCTCCTTTATTTTAGAATTAAAAACATAAGTACTATCTTCAATAGCTTCTCTAATTTTTTCATCTCTATCCTTAAATACTTTTTTTATTTTAGATGAAAACTCTCCGCTAATTTTATTTATCTGATTCTGATTAATCCGCTTAAGAAAAGACTCTATAGCATCAATATTAGGTGGAATATATTCATTATTAATTGCTTGAGAAAACAAAAAATTAGAAAATAAGAAAATACAAATACAAAATATACGCATTGACTGACTTTAATAACAGTTTTTAATGCTAGTAAATATATGTATATTTTTCAGGTAAACTATTGTCTCAAAGAAAAAACATAAAAAAAAGGCTCGCAATTGCGAGCCTTTTTTGTTTCTAAAATAATAACTATTAACTATTAACTATTAATAATCTTTTCTTGATGATTAATAGACTCTTGGTGAATAGCTTTAAACATTTTTAAAATAAACTCTTCACTTAATCCGTGATCTTGTCCTTCTAAAACCATTTTTCCTAAAATCTCATTCCAACGTTTAGATTGTAAAACCGCTACGTTTTTTTGCTTTTTAAGGGCTCCAATACCATCAGCAGCTTTCATTCGTTTTCCTAACAAATCGATAATTTGATTATCAACAACATCAATTTGTGCTCTTAAATTATCTAGTGATTTATTATACTCAGCTTCAGAATCTGACTCTTTTCTAATTTTTAAATCTTTCATAATTTGAACCAAGGTAGACGGTGTTACTTGTTGTGCAGCATCACTCCAAGCATTTTCTGGATCGTAATGAGTTTCAATCATTAATCCATCAAAATTTAAATCTAAAGCCGCTTGAGACACATCAAAAATCATATCACGTTTTCCAGTAATATGCGACGGATCGTTAATTAAAGGAATATCTGGATATTTATTTTGAAACTCGATAGCTAATTGCCATTCTGGAGTGTTACGGTACTTTGTTTTTTCATACGTTGAAAACCCTCTATGTATGGCACCTATATTTTTAACACCTGCTTTGTAAATTCTTTCTATACCACCTAACCATAAAGCTAAATCTGGATTTACAGGGTTTTTAATTAATACAGGTTTATCAGTACCTTCTAAAGCATCTGCAATTTCTTGCATAATAAATGGGCTTACTGTAGAACGTGCTCCAATCCATAATAAATCAACATCATGCTCTAAGGCTAATTTTACGTGTGCTGCATTGGCAACTTCGGTACAAATTTTCATACCTGTTTCTGCTTTTACTTTTTGTAACCATTTTAAACCTAAAGCACCAACACCTTCAAACATACCTGGACGTGTTCTTGGTTTCCAAATACCAGCTCTAAAATAACTAACATCAGTATCTTTTAACTCATGCGCAATTTTTAAAACTTGTTCTTCTGTTTCAGCACTGCAAGGTCCTGCAATTACCAATGGATGATCTAAATTTAAATCATCTAACCAGGTTCTCATTTCTCTTTTGTTTTCCATAATTTCACTACTTAACTAATTCCGTTTAAAATATCTTTTATATGATTGGTGTTTTTCATCTCATTAAAAATAGCATCAAAATCATCTGATTTCATAAGCTCTTTAAAATGAGTGAGATTACTAATATACTCTTCTAGAGTTTCTATTACGTTTGTTTTGTTCTGTTTAAAAATAGGCGTCCACATTTCTGGTGAGCTCTTTGCCAACCTAACAGTTGAGGCAAACCCACTGCCTGCCATATCAAAAATATCGCGTTCATTTCGCTCTTTATCTATAACTGTTTTACCCAACATAAATGCACTTATATGAGACAAATGTGACACATAAGCAATATGTTTATCATGAGCTTCAGGGTTCATATAACGTATACGCATACCTATATCTGAAAACAATTTCAATGCTTTTTCTTGAAGTTTAAAGGTTGTTTTTTCAACTTCACAAACAATATTTGTTTTCCCTTGGAACAAGCCACTAATAGCCGCACTAGGTCCTGAATGTTCTGTACCTGCAATAGGATGCATCGCTAAAAAATTTCTGCGTTTAGGATGATTTTCTACTGCTTTACAAATATCTAATTTAGTTGATCCTGCATCTACAACTAATCCATTATCTGATATCTTATCTAAAATAGTAGGTAATAATTTAACAGTAGCATCAACAGGAATAGACACAATTACTAAATCGGCATTACCAAGATCATCTAAAGTTGCTTTTTTATCAATTAAATTAAGAGATAATGCTTCGTCAAGGGTAGATTGTTTTCTACTAATACCATGAATAATTACATCTGGATTATTCTTTTTAATATCAATAGCAAGACTACCACCAATTAAACCAATACCTATTGCGTATATATTTTTCATTTTACTCTTGCTATTGCTTCTTCTAAATCTTCTGTTTGTGCACATAAAGAAAAACGAATATATCCTTCTCCTTGACTACCAAAAATAGTTCCTGGTGTTATAAATATATGGTTCTCTTTAAGTATTAAATCTATATACGCTTCTGCTTTTATGTGTGGCGGTAATTTAGCCCAAACAAAAAGTCCTGTCGCATTTTTATCATAAGTACAATTTAGTGCTTCGGCTAATTTCCAAACTAAATCACGACGCTTCTTATAAACACTATTTAAAGTAACAAACCACATTTCTGAACACTTCAATGCTTCGATGGCTCCTTTTTGTATGCCGTAAAACATCCCAGAATCCATATTACTTTTCACCTTTAAAATATTATTAATAAGTGTATTGTTTCCAACTACCATTCCTACTCTCCAGCCCGACATATTAAAGGTTTTACTTAAAGAATTTAATTCTAAACAAACATCTTTCGCGCCTTCTACACTTAAAATACTGGTTGGGTTTTCATTTAAAACAAAACTATACGGATTATCGTTTACTATTAAAATATTATGCTTTTTGCCAAAAGCTACTAACTCTTCAAATAAATATTGGCTTGGTTGTGCTCCTGTAGGCATGTGTGGATAGTTTACCCACATAAGCTTCACTTTACTTAAGTCTAATTTTTCTAAAGCTTTAAAATCTGGCAACCAATTATTAGCTTCATCAAGATTATAAAAAACAGGCGTTGCTTCCAATAATTTTGTAACCGACTGATAAGTTGGATACCCCGGATTTGGTATTAAAACTTCATCACCCTTATTTAAAAACGCCATAGAAATGTGCATAATACCTTCTTTACTTCCCATTAAAGGCAGCACTTCTGTATTCGGACTTAAATTCACATTATAATGCGCTTTATAAAATCCTGCTATGGCTTGCCTTAATTCTGGCAACCCTTGGTAACTTTGATACTTATGCGCATTTGGGTTTAGCAAACCTTCAGTCAAAGCATCTATAACTTTTTGTGGTGGTTGCATATCTGGACTACCTATTCCTAAATTAATAACAGACTTTCCGCTAGCTATTAACAAATTAACTTCTCTCAATTTCTTTGAGAAGTAGTATTCTTCAACTGTATTTAATCTATCTGCTACTTCAATCATAACTTTGCATTTTTATATTCGCCCAATATTTTAAAATTAATAGCCATAATGTCTATAATAGACTTTGCCTTTTTAAAATCGGCGTATGTTTCAAAAGTAACATCCACAAAAAAAGCATATTTCCAAGGTGTTTCAATAATAGGCATCGATTGAATTTTTGTTAAATTCAATTTACAATCGCTCATAACATTTAAAATTGTTGCTAAGCTTCCGCGTTTATGGTCTGCTTCAAATTTTATTGATGCTTTCGTAATATCTTCTTCTGGCACTTCAGAATTTTTACGCTTTACAATTACAAAGCGCGTTTCGTTGTGTTTAATTGTTTGAATACTTTTTGCTAAAATATCTAATTCAAATATTTCGGCTGCCATAACACTTGCTATTGCTGCAATGCCTTTTAACTGTTGTTCTTGTATACGCTGTGCTACTTCAGCAGTATCCTTATCTTCCACTAATTTAATATGAGGATATCCTCTAAAAAATTCTTTACATTGTAACAATGCCATAGGATGCGAGTACACTTCTTGAATATCTTTTATATCCTGATCTGGCAATGCCATTAAATTATGCTGAATATCTAAATAATGCTCTCCAACAATATGCAAATTGTGCTTATCTATTAAAGCATAATTAGGAATAATTGAACCCGCAATAGAGTTTTCTAAAGCCATAATAGCTGCATCACTTTCTTTAGTAATTACAGAATCAACAGTCCTATCGAATGTTAAACATTCAATAACATCAACAGATTTTTCAAAAAATTGTTTGGACACAATATGATGAAAAGACCCTTTTACTCCTTGTATGGCTACTGTTTTAATCAAAATTTGATATTATTTAAAATATTTAATTCTTATATTACTTTTATCAATTCTTAAACAAAAAAAAGTCTCGATTTTCATCGAGACTCATATTTTAATTTATATTTATAAATTATACATACAACGCCTCGTTTCTTTTGCTAAAAAAGAAATAGTTGTTAAAATATGTATAATATACTGTTGTTGTCATAATTACGGCGCTAAAGTAATTCTTTTTTTAAGAAATAAAAATACAATAAAACCTTTTTTATATTTTTATTAAAAATTTTAAAGATTTTACAGCAAAACTATCATTACAATAGATAATCATTATTTTTGAACAAAAAATTTACAAATATGTCTATCGAGGTTACAGGTATCACAAAACTTTACGGAAACCAAAAAGCTTTAAATAATGTTTCTTTTAAAGTAAACAAACCAGAAATAGTTGGATTTTTAGGACCAAATGGTGCTGGAAAATCTACTATGATGAAAATTTTAACCACTTATATTAATGCTAGTGAAGGTAAAGCCAAAGTAAACGGATACGATATTAATGATGCTTCCCAAAATGTGCAACAGAGTGTAGGGTACTTACCAGAGCACAATCCGTTATATTTAGATATGTACGTTAAAGAATATTTAAGTTTTAATTCTAAAATCTACAAGGTTTCTAATAAACGCATTGACGATGTTATTAAACTTACTGGATTAGCTCCTGAATCTCATAAAAAAATAGGGCAATTATCTAAAGGCTATCGTCAACGTGTTGGTTTAGCCAATGCCTTATTGCATGACCCCGACGTATTAATCTTAGACGAACCTACCACTGGATTAGATCCTAATCAATTAGTAGATATAAGAAACCTAATAAGAACTATTGGCGAAACTAAAACCGTATTTCTTTCAACCCATATTATGCAGGAAGTTGAAGCCATGTGCGATCGCGTGATTATTATTAATAAAGGTGAAATTGTTGCCGATAAAAAACTAAAAGACATACAAGAAGGTAAAGAACAAACCGTTATTGTAGAATTTGATTATCGAGTTGAAGATGCTTTTTTATTAAAACTACCTAAAGTTAAAAGCGTTGTAAACACCTATGATTTTGTTTATGAAATCACTTTTAAAACATCAGAAGATATGAGATCTTATGTTTTTGATTTTGCACATGATAACCAATTAAAAATCCTTCAACTAAATCAAAAAAACACAAGTTTAGAAACACTATTTAGAGATTTAACATCTAATTAATTATTTTTATTCTTAAATCTCAATTAAAATCAGGTATTTAGAAAACGTTTTCCTAGGATATGACAAATATCATCTTTACCAATGTATGAAGATGCTAATTTTGCCCCATCAGATGCAATTTCAATTACTAAAAAACCTAAATTAATTGTTTTTTTTTAATGAAATGCAATCGATTAACTTTGTTACACTACAAAAAAAAATAAAATGAGTAAAGGAATTTACGTTGCTACAATAGAACCTAACAGTGGTAAATCTATTGTTGTACTAGGATTAATGCGTATGCTTTTAGGTAAAATAGCTAAAGTTGGATATTTTAGACCTATTATAGAAGATACCGAAACTGGTGAAATGGATAACCATATAAACACGGTTATTTCGCATTTCGAAATAGATATTAATTACAAAAAAACCTTTGCTTATACCAGAAGTGAAGTTCTTGATTTATATAATAAAGGAAAATCTGGAGAGGTTATTGACGAAATCATCAAAAAATACAAATATCTCGAAGAACGCTTTGATTTTGTTTTAGTTGAAGGCACCGATTTTTCACATGAAAACTCTAGTTTAGAATTGGATATTAATATTTTAATATCTAAAAATTTAGGATTACCTGTTATTATTGTTTCTCAAGGAGATGGTAAAAAACTACCAGACATTATTGAAAGTGTGCAGTTAGCTCATGACACCTTTAAAGAAGAAGTAGATGTTTTATCTATTATGACCAACAAAATTAAAGAGGAAGATGTTTCAACCATAAAATCTCTTTTAAAAGAACGTGTAAATACTGATACAGATATTACTGTTATTCCGAAAATTAGAAGTTTAACAAGTCCAACCATCAAAGAAATTGTAAAAACATTAGATGGTAACATCCTTTTTGGGAAAGATTTAATTAATAACCTATCTGAAAACTTTAGTGTTGGCGCCATGCAATTGCGCAACTATTTAACGCATTTAAAAGAAAACTCATTAGTTATTACGCCAGGAGATAGAGCAGACATTATTTTAGGGGCACTACAAGCTAATATTTCTAAAAATTATCCGAAAGTTGCTGGTATTATTTTAACTGGCGGATTAATTCCTGAAGATTCTATTTTAAAACTAATAGAAGGACTCTCTAGTGTTGTTCCAATCATTAGCGTAAAAGGAGGTACCTTTTCAATTACCAATTCTATAGGTAAAATAAAATCAAGAATATATGCTGAAAATACTGAAAAAATTCAAACTTCTATTTCAACATTTGAAAAGCATGCTGATACTGAAAAATTATCCAATAAATTAATCACATTTGAGTCTGAAATATTCACTCCAAGAATGTTTCAATACA
Source organism: Flavobacteriaceae bacterium HL-DH10 (assembly GCA_031826515.1). Lineage (NCBI taxonomy): Bacteria > Pseudomonadati > Bacteroidota > Flavobacteriia > Flavobacteriales > Flavobacteriaceae > Thalassobellus > Thalassobellus suaedae. The sequence continues at coordinate 1,085,787 of CP134536.1, forward strand.
ACTTATTACAACGTGCTTTAAAAAACAAAAAACATATTGTGCTTCCAGAAGGTTATGATGAACGCGTTTTGCGAGCAGCAGCTAAACTAATTGATGCACGTGTGGTTGAATTAACATTAATTGGTGAAGAAGCAAAAATAAAAGAACGTATTGAAAAATACGATATTGCTTTAGATATTAAGGCTATAAACATAGTATCACCTGTTAAATCGCCTCATTTCGAAGATTATACAAATACATTTTTCGAATTGAGAAAACATAAAAATATTACTCTTGAAATGGCAAGAGACACCATGATGGATGTTTCATATTTTGCTACCATGATGATTTATAAAGGTCATGCAGATGGTATGGTTTCAGGTGCTGTACATACTACACAACACACATTACGCCCTGCTTTACAATTTATAAAAACCAAACCAGGTGTTAATATTGTATCCTCGGTATTCTTTATGTGCTTAGAAGATAGAGTTTCTATTTTTGGAGACTGCGCTATAAATCCAAACCCAAATGCAGAGCAATTAGCAGAAATTGCTATTTCATCAGCAAAAACAGCTCAAGATTTTGGAATAGATCCTAAAGTTGCCATGTTATCATATTCATCTGGAGCGTCTGGTAAAGGTGCTGATGTTGATAAAGTAAGAGAAGCTACAAATCTAGTTAAAGCACAAGTACCTACTTTAAAAATAGAAGGTCCAATTCAATATGATGCTGCTGTAGATATGCGTATTGGCAAAAGTAAATTGCCAGATTCTGAAGTTGCTGGACAAGCAAGTGTTTTAATTTTCCCAGATTTAAATACAGGAAACAATACTTACAAAGCTGTGCAACGTGAAACTGGTGCCCTAGCAATTGGTCCTATGTTACAAGGATTAAACAAACCCGTAAACGATTTAAGTAGAGGCTGTACTGCAGATGATATATACAGTACCGTTATTATAACAGCTATTCAAGCCCAAGAATTATAAATTATGCAAGTATTAGTTTTAAACTCAGGAAGTTCTTCTTTAAAATTTCAATTATTTTCAATGCCAAATGAAACCATACTTTGTTCTGGTTTAATTGAACGCATTGGTTTTAAAGACTCAATATTTAAATTTAAAACCGAAAAACTAACGGTTGAATTTGAATCTGAAATATTAAACCATAAAGCTGGATTAAAATTATTAGCTAAACAGCTTTTAGATAAAAATTCAGGTATTATAAAATCTGCCGATGATATTACTATTGTTGGACATAGGGTGGTTCACGGTGGAAAACATTTTAGTGAAACTACACAAATCACAAAAGCCGTAAAAGAAAAAATAAAAGCTTTATCATCTTTGGCACCTCTTCATAATCCAGCAAATTTAGAAGGTATTGAAGTCGCTGAAGACATTTTTCCAAAAGCAAAACAAGTTGCTGTTTTTGATACGGCATTTCATCAATCAATACCTAAACATGCTTATAAATACGCTATTCCTAGTGAATTTTTAGACAAACACCATATCCGTTTGTATGGATTTCATGGCACTAGTCATAAATATGTTTCAGAAAAAGCTATTCAATTTTTAGAAAAACCAGCATCTAAAATTATTACAATTCACTTAGGAAATGGTTGTAGTATGACTGCCATAAAAGATGGAAAAAGTATAGATCATAGTTTAGGTTTCTCACCAGTTAGCGGATTAATTATGGGAACACGTTCTGGTGACATAGACCCATCTATTATTTTTCATTTAGCAGAAAAATTAGGATATAGCTTAAAAGATATAAACACCATACTTCAGAAAAAAAGCGGCATGTTAGGTCTTACGGGATATAGCGATTTACGAGACATTCAAAGTGAAGCATCAAAAGGCAATAAAGAATGTCAATTAGCTTTGCAGATGAATACTTATAGAATTAAAAAATATATTGGTAGCTATGCAGCTATTTTAAACGGACTAGATGCCATTGTATTTACTGCTGGTATTGGAGAAAACTCTCAATACATGAGAGAACATATTTGTGAAGATTTAGATTTTTTAGGTATAGAATTAGACGCTAAAAAGAACGAAATAAAATCTAATAACATTAGAGCTATTAATAAAGAGGATTCTAAAGTTAAAATCTTAGTAATCCCTACAAATGAAGAACTAGAAATAGCAAAACAAGCAATAGATTTATTTAAAAATTAATCGCCCTTTATAAACTTCTTCAACGTGAATAATATCTGGTTTGGTTAAAGAAATAACATTACCAACACCAGATATTTTTCCTTTTATTGATAATTGAGGGTTTACAACAATATCGTTAGAACTTCTATTCCATAATTGAACGTTTTGGGCAATTAAATCTTGCCCTTCAAACCTAGATGTTCCAGATGCTAATGTAATATTTAGATTATTAGTTTCGCCTGATATGTAACAGTTTGATAAATTATTAAAAACCAAGCTAAAAGAGTTGTTATCAATCTCTAAAACAAAATTACCACTTGTAATACTTTTAGGGAGACTATAATCTTCTGCTAAAATTGTAAGTGTAGGATAGGTTAAAACACCATCCGACTGAACATCATATTGAGTAGAGCTTCTTATTTCTTTTATATTTGGCGATGTTATATATACTTTGGTTACACCGTAACTACGTAGATAATTACACGTATTATTATCGGTGAGTGTTAATTTCCCATCAACAACCACAGCTTCAACGTCATTTAATAAATTCTCTCCCGTTTCAATTACCACTTTTTGTTCAGCCCCTTCTTTAATAATTAATTTAATATCACGATTAACAAGTATTTTATCAAAAGTAGAAAGACTCACTTCTTCTTTAATAATACTGCCTGTTTTTTGAAAACAATCTCCAGCATTTTCATTATCGCAAGCAAATACTATAATTAAGATTAATATGTAAATTAATTTCTTCATGTTTTATAATCGAACTCCAATACCAAATTCAACGGCTTCAGCTTTTGCTCCATGTGTTTTAAGTGTTAAAGCCCCAAACCATTTATTTGTAAAATAACGTTTTAAACCAACTCTAAAATAAGTACGTCCCTCAAAATCAAACGGATAATACACATAATACCCTAATTGGGTAATTAAAGAAGTTTTATTAATAAATAACTCATGACCTGCAAAAACTCCAATACGTTTATAATCTTCTTCTCCTGTCACATTTTCTTCTGGAAAAGCGACACTTTTATAATAAATAAGTTCCTTTAAAAAGTTTGAAAAGAACACATCTGTTCCAAACTGAAATGCACTCTTAATATTTATACGTTTATCAGCATAAGCTGATATAATATAAAACGGAAACTGCCCACTACCAACTACATCACTTTCATTAATACCACCTCTAAAAACAAGATTGTACTTTAAGGGTTGGGTAAATTTTTCTTTTACGCCTTGTAAAGTAGTAATATACTCTGGTATTTCATCATCTAAGCTATAGGTCACTCCAACATTAAAGGCGAGCGTATTTGTACTCGCATTGGGTGATTTCATATTTGCATTAGAATAATGAATGAGTGAAAATCCAGCTTGCAGACCAAACCTATCAATAATTCGCTCTTTTTTATAATTAAGCATTATAAGTGTAGTACTTAAAAAACTAGAACCAAAAGCATAATTCCTATAATTTTCAACTTTATCATAAGGATGCGTTGCATAAGCAAGTCCTTGCGCAATACGAAACATTAAATTTCGCTTTAAAAAATAGAAATTGTAATGAGCATATAATGAATAACTGTTCCCTAAGATATCGTTCTTAAAATTCTGAGAAGTAAATGTCACACCATAATCGGGATAATTATAACGCTGTTCCCAATCATTTAAACCATACGTTTTTGTATTCCAACTTAAAATAACACCTTCTGGATGTCCTATTATTAAATGAAGAATATCTGTATTATGTACTGCAATATTACCTCTATAATAATTAACATCTATATACGATGTAAGCTGTTTTTCTTGAGAAAAAACAAAAAAGGATATTAATAGTAAAACGCAGGTTAAAGATACCTTCATTAACAAATCTTCATATTTATCAAATGTATTAGAATCTTAAAACAATTCTGACGCAATCGCCTTAATATTATCACTTTTCCCCATTGAGTAATAATGCAAAAACGGAACTCCCGCAGCCTTTAACTCTTTAGATTGTTGAATAGCAAATTCAATTCCCACCTGTCTTACAGCCTTGTTGTCTTTACAACTTTCTACGGCATTTATAAGATCTTCTGGTAAGTCAATTTTAAAAACTTGCGGCAGTATTTGTAAATGGCGTTTTACAGCAATCGGTTTTATCCCTGGGATAATTGGCACATTAATCCCAGCCTCTTTTGCTTTTTTAACAAATTCAAAATACTTATTATTATCAAAAAACATTTGTGTTACCACATAATCGGCTCCAGCATCTACTTTTTCTTTTAAACGTCTCAAATCAGTCATCAAAGAAGGTGCTTCCATATGTTTTTCAGGATAACCAGCCACACCAATACAAAAATCTGATTTATGCTCTACTAAAACATCGTCATGCAAGTATTTCCCTTGGTTTAAGTTTGATATTTGTTGCACCAATTCACTTGCATAAGCATTCCCTCCTTCAACAGGTTTAAAATAGGGTTCATCTTTCATAGAATCACCGCGTAAGGCCATCACATTATCTAAACCCAGATAATGACAATCTACCAAAACATATTCAGTTTCTTCTTTTGTAAAACCACCACAAAGAATATGTGGAATGGCATCAATACCATATTTATGCATAATAGACGCGCAAATACCAACCGTGCCAGGGCGCATACGCGTAATACGCTTATCTAAAAGCCCGTTACCTTTATCAATATATACATACTCTTCCCTAGACGTTGTAACGTCAATAAATGGTGGATTAAACTCCATTAACGGATCTATATTATTATATAAATCTTGAATGTTTTTTCCCTTTTGAGGTGGTATCACTTCAAAAGAAAATAATGTTTTTCCGTTAGCTTTTTTTATGTGATCTGTTACTTTCATTACTTATTTTTTGTCATTCTCGCGAAGGCGGGAATCTCATCAATATTATTATATTTTTGGACGTTACCACAAGGGTCGCGCTTTACGTTACAAGTCCTCGCTTGTACCTCGCTGTGGGCTTTACTCTGCAATCGCTAACGCAAACTAAACCAACATATTTTTAACAGTCTCGTAATCTTCATTATATTCCCAATATATCCATCGCCCATCAACATAATCAGTTAAAATGTATTTTTCACTAACCGACTTAATTCTAGAAATAGGCACAATTTTCTTAGAAAATTTATCAGAAGGAACATGCTCCATCATTTCCTTATTCTTACTATTGTAACCATGAGAAATAATATAACTACCTAATGTTAATTCTATAAATTTATCTTTCATTTTTTCCTCCCCTAACCCCTCCAAAGGAGGGGGATTTTTAAATTAAAATTCTATATCCGCAACAGTTCCTCCCCTTTGGGGAGGCTAGGTGGGGCTTATTATTCATCTGCAATCGCGGGATGCAACCATTTTCTAGCTTTATCCTTTGCTATGCCCTTCCTAACAGCATAATCGGTTACTTGGTCGTCTGTAATTTTACCTAAACCAAAATATTTAGCTTCTGGATTTCCAAAATAATATCCAGAAACAGCTGCCGCTGGCCACATAGCTAAACTTTCGGTTAAAGTAACACCTATTATTTTTTCGACCTCTAACAAGTCCCAAATAGTTTCCTTTTCTAAATGATCTGGACAAGCAGGATATCCTGGTGCTGGACGAATACCTTTATAACTTTCTTTTATTAAATCGGCATTACTTAAAGTTTCATCTGCTGCATATCCCCAATGTTTTGTACGCACTTGTTTATGCAAGTATTCGGCTAACGCTTCTGCAAATCTATCGGCAATAGCTTGCGCCATGATTGCATTATAATCGTCTTCTTTTGCTTTATAACTATCGGCTAATTCTTGTGCTCCAAAAATAGCCACACAAAACGCTCCCATATAATCTGTTTTTCCAGTTTCTTTTGGTGCAATAAAATCGGACAAAGCTATATTAGGGATTCCAGCTCTTTTACTTAATTGCTGGCGTAAGGTTCTAAATACAGCAATTTCTTTACCTTTTTTCTGAACAGAAATATCGTCTTCATTAATAGTATTAGCTTCAAATAGACCAAAAACAGCTCGCGGTTTTAATAATTGCTTCGCTATAATTTCTTTTATCATGGCTTGCGCTTCATTATACATAATGGTAGCTTGCTCGCCAACAACTTTATCAGTTAAAATATCAGGAAACTTCCCATGTAAATCCCAACTTCTAAAAAACGGACTCCAGTCTATAAAAGGCTCTAATTCTTTTAAACTTAATTGCTTCAACATTTGGACACCTAACTCTTTAGGTTTAACAATCTCAGACGTTTCCCAATCTATTTTAAACTTTTTTCGTCTTGCTTCTGCTATTGAAATATATGATTTCTCTTTACCTCGTTTTAAAAACTTAATACGAAATTCGTCGTAATCTTTTTTCATTTTAGCAACATACTCATGCGAAGTCTTTTTATTCAACAAATCGCCTACAACAGTTACAGCTCTTGATGCATCATTAACATGAACTACAGCGTTTTTATATTGTGTATCAATTTTAACAGCTGTATGCGCTTTTGATGTAGTGGCACCTCCAATAAGCAAAGGCACTTCAAAATTCTGGCGCTGCATTTCTTTTGCTAAATACACCATCTCATCAAGTGACGGTGTAATTAAGCCCGATAAACCAATAGCATCCACACGTTCTTTAATAGCTGTTTCAATAATCTTTTCTGGTGGTACCATAACCCCTAAATCAACTATTTCATAATTGTTACAAGCTAATACGACGCTTACAATATTTTTACCAATATCATGTACATCACCTTTTACAGTTGCCATTAAAACCTTACCTACTGGTTCTTGTTTATCTCCTTTTTCAGCTTCAATAAACGGATTTAAATAACCCACAGCCTTTTTCATCACACGTGCTGATTTTACCACTTGTGGCAAAAACATTTTTCCTGCACCAAACAAATCGCCTACAACATTCATTCCTATCATTAAATGACCTTCAATAACATCAATAGGTTTTTCAGCTTCTATTCGAGCTTGCTCAACATCTTCAATGATAAAAGCATCAATACCTTTTACTAAAGCATGTGTTATACGCTCTTGAATAGGATTTTCTCTCCAAGATAAATCTAAACCTTTTTCAACTTTTGAGCCTTTGACAGTTTCAGCAAAATCAAGTAATCTCTCGGTTGCATCATCACGTCTATCTAAAATAACATCTTCAACATGTTCTAATAAATCTTTTGGAATATCATCATAAACTTCTAAAAGTGCTGGGTTTACAATACCCATATTCATACCTGCTTGAATCGCATAATATAAGAACACGGAATGCATTGCTTCTCGAACACCATCATTCCCTCTAAATGAAAATGACACATTACTTACACCGCCACTAACACTAACATTCGGTAAATTTTCACGAACCCAACGCGTTGCTTCAATAAAATCGATCGCATTTCTTCTGTGCTCTTCCATTCCTGTTGCAACAGGAAAGATGTTTAAGTCGAAAATAATATCTTCCGATGGAAAACCTACTTTATCTACTAAAACACGGTACGAACGCTCTGCTATTTCAATACGTCTTTCGTAATTATCGGCTTGCCCAACCTCATCAAAAGCCATCACAATTACAGCTGCACCGTAACGCTTAATTTGCTTAGCTTCCCAAATAAATTTTTCTTCACCTTCTTTTAAGGAAATAGAGTTTACCACACTTTTTCCTTGTACCACTTGTAATCCTGCCTCAATAATTTCCCATTTAGAACTATCAATCATGATAGGCACTCTAGAAATATCTGGTTCGGCAGCTATTAAATTTAGAAAACGCACCATCGACTCTTTTCCGTCTATAAGGCCGTCGTCCATATTAATATCGATAATCTGAGCTCCACCATCAACCTGATGACGTGCTACATCTAAAGCTTCATCAAATCGCTCTTCTTTAATGAGTCTTAAAAACTTTCTTGACCCTGCTACATTAGTACGTTCACCTATATTTATGAAATTACTATTTTCATTAAGGACTAGTGGTTCTAGTCCAGATAAATGCATGTACTTTGTTTGTTTAATTTTCATTGATTAAAGTGCTGCTGTTTCAACTACTTTTCTTGGCTTGTATTTTGCTGCTAATTTTGCAATAACTTCAATATGCTCTGGAGTAGTTCCACAGCATCCACCAATTATATTTATTAAATTCTTCTTTAAATATTCTTCTATCTGTTCGCCCATTTCTTCTGGAGTTTCGTCATATTCTCCAAAAGCATTTGGCAGTCCTGCATTAGGATGCGCTGAAATAGCAAACTCTGTTTTATTTGCAATCGCCTCTAAATGCGGTTGTAATAAATTAGCACCTAAGGCACAGTTAAATCCAATTGACAACAATGGAATATGAGATACCGATATTAAAAATGCTTCAGCAGTTTGTCCAGAAAGTGTACGTCCACTAGCATCTGTAATCGTACCACTTAGCATTACTGGAATATCTATATTACGTTCTTCTTTAACTTCTTCAATCGCAAATAATGCTGCTTTAGCATTTAGGGTATCAAAAACAGTCTCGACTAATAATAAATCGGCACCACCATCCATTAAAGCTTCAACCTGCTGCTTGTAAGCAATACGTAATTCATCAAAAGTTACCGCTCTATATCCTGGATCATTTACATCTGGCGACATACTAGCAGTACGGTTTGTTGGCCCTATAGAACCAGCTACAAAACGTGGCTTATTTGGTTCTTTTTTTGTGAATTCATCAGCTACTTCTTTTGCTATTTTAGCCGATTGAAAATTAAGTTCGTACACCAAATCTTCCATCTGATAATCTGCCATTGCAATAGTCGTTCCCGAAAAGGTATTGGTTTCAACAATATCTGCTCCAGCTTCAAAATATTTGGCGTGAACTTCTTTTATTGCTTTAGGCTGAGTAATAGATAGTAAATCATTATTACCTTGTAAGGGTGTTGGGTAATCTTTAAAACGCTCTCCTCTAAAATCTTCTTCTGTAAATTTATAACGCTGTAACATGGTACCCATAGCACCATCTAGCACTAAAATACGATCCTGTAAAGCTTGTTGTATGTTTGACATTTTGATAATTTATATTTTAGAATTCGTTTAAACGAATTCTGTATGTCATCAAGAAAAGTAAAAGTAGTACTCTTCGTTATCTTTCTAATATTCCTTAAAAATACTAGTAGAACGTAGCACCTTCTTTACAAGATAAAGGGTTGCCAAGGTTTCAACGGGTCTAGTCCCTCTACCTTTCTTGATAACATTATTAATACGTTTATGAACTAGCGAACAAAAATACTAACTATATTTTTGTTTTCCTTATGCTTCAAGGTCTTTTTTTAAATTGCACCTTATTCGTTTAATACCAAAAGGTTTTTGAAACCTTGTAGGACATTTGTCTATTCTATTAAAATCTATTCAAATAAAGTTGAAGACAAATACCTATCGCCTCTATCACAAATAACAGCAACTATAATACCTTTATCTATTGACTTTGCTATTTGTAATGCACAAAACACTGAACCACCGCTACTCATACCAGCAAAAACACCTTCTTCTTTTGCTAAACGTTGTGTTGTAATTCTAGCATCTTCTTCACTTACATCAACTACAATATCTACTCTAGAACGATCAAAAAACTTAGGCACGTAATCTGGCGACCATTTTCTAATACCTGGAATTCTAGCTCCATCAGCAGGTTGCGCTCCAACAATAGTGATATCTTTATTTTTTTCTTTTAAAAACTTTGACGTTCCCATAATAGTTCCTGTTGTTCCCATAGCAGAAACAAAATGCGTTACTTCGCCTTCAGTATCTCTCCAAATTTCCGGACCAGTAGTTTTGTAATGTGCTTTCCAGTTATCATCATTTTCAAACTGATTTAAAAGCATATAGCCTTTTTCATCTCGCAATTTAAAAGCAACATCCCTAGATCCCTCAATACCAATATCGGCAGGCGTTAAAATAACCTCAGCACCATAAGCTCTCATGGTTTTTACACGTTCTTCAGTAGAATTCTCTGGCATTATAAGCACCATATTCAACCCTAATAATTGCGCTATAAAAGCCAAAGCAATACCCGTATTCCCACTGGTAGCCTCAACCAAAGTGCCTCCTTTTTTAATTTCACCACGCTTTAAAGCTTCATTAATCATATTAAAAGCAGCACGGTCTTTTACACTACCTCCAGGGTTGTCTCCTTCGAGTTTCAAAAATAACCGAATACCTTTTTTATTTATAATATGACTTGCCTCAACTATAGGTGTATTGCCTATTTGATCAAGGATAGTTTTACCGTATGCCATTCTTTTTGGGTCTAATTTTAATTTCAGTTTGATAAGTAACTAATGAGTTTTCGGGTACCGATTGGGTAATCCAAACATTGGCTCCAATAGTGCTATTAGCTCCAATAATAATATCGCCTCCTAAAATAGTTGCATTCGCATAAATACAAACATTGTCCTCAATAGTAGGGTGTCTTTTAACTTTAGCTAAATCTTTACTAACTTGAATTCCACCTAATGTAACTCCCTGATAAATCTTAACATTATTTTTTATAATGGATGTTTCACCAATTACAATTCCTGTTCCATGATCTATATAAAATGACTCGCCAATAGTTGCTCCTGGATGAATATCGATACCTGTTATACCATGAATATATTCACTCATCATTCTAGGTAAAATAAACACATCTAAATTATAAAGTGCATGACTTAATCTATAAATTGAAATAGCATGAAACCCAGGATATGCCATATAAATTTCTTCTAAACTATGCGAAGCAGGATCGTTGTTTTCAAAGGCAATAGCATCTAAATCTAACTGTCTCCTAATTTCAGGAAGAATAGTTTTAAATTTCTTCCAAATCTCTTCACCATTTTTTATGTCTAATTTTGTAACGATTTTTACAAAGGTTTCCTCCAAATACTCACTGTTTGCTTCCTCTTGCTCACAATCAAACAAAGAATAAAATAACTTTTTAGTAAATATTTTAACGGTATCTTTTAAACAAACATTATAACTTTTCATGCATTTATACTTATTGTTTTTTTAAATTAAGTGAAAAACGGATCCAATCTTTATTGAGTGTTTAGATTTCATCTTAACTAACAGTTCTGAAATTTGATTCATAAAAGTAAAACTTATCCTTTTAAATTCCTCTTTTATTAAATATTAAATCCTACAAGGTTATAAAACCTTGCAGGATTGCACTTCTTTAGTCGTTTATTTTTGTTAAAACTTAATTAATAGCTTGAACAACTGCTTTAGGCGCTTCTTTACGAGTACCATCAAAACCATCAATCCCACTAACTGTTGTATATTTTAAAACGTATTTTTTTCCTGGGTTAATAATTTTATAAGCTGCCTGACACATTATAGTAGCTTCATGAAAACCACAAAGAATTAACTTTAATTTACCAGGATAAAAATTACCATCTCCAATTGCAAATATCCCAGGAATATTTGTTTGATAATCTAATGCATTATCTACCTTAATAGCATTTTTTTCAATTTCTAAACCCCAATCAGCAATAGGTCCTAATTTAGGAGACAGCCCAAATAATGGAATAAAATGATCTGTTTTTAAAACAATAGGATCTTCATCTTTTTTCTTGATTTCTATAGCTTCAACCTTACCATCACCTAAAATATCTGTAACTTCAGCAGGCGTAATTAAATTAATTTTACCTGCCTTTGTTAATTCTCCAACCTTTTCTACAGAATCTAAATGTCCTCTAAATTCATTACGTCTATGGATAAGTGTAACACTTTTGGCAACGTCTGATAAAAAGATACTCCAATCTAATGCCGAATCGCCACCACCAGCAATCACAACATCTTTATCACGATATATTTCTGGTTCTTTTATCATATATTCAACCCCATTATCCTCATATTTAGCAAGGTTTTCAAGTTGTGGCTTTCTAGGCTCAAAACTTCCTAAACCACTAGCAATAGCAACCACAGGCGCTTGATGCTGTGTACCCTTATTTGTTGTCACAATAAAAGTACCATCTTCTTGTTTTTCAACAGTTTCCGCACGTTCACCCAACGTAAATCCAGGCTCAAACTGCTTACCTTGCTCTAACAAATTCTTAGTTAAATCGCCTGCTAAAATTTCTGGAAACCCAGGAATATCATAAATAGGTTTTTTAGGATATAACTCTGAACATTGTCCACCAGGTTGTGGCAATGCATCAATTAAATGGCATTTAAGCTTTAATAATCCTGCTTCAAAAACCGTGAATAATCCAGTTGGTCCCGCGCCTATTATAATTATATCTGTTTTAATCATTTCTGCTATTCTTTTAATACCTTATTTTTTTTCAATTAATCCTTTGGTGAATTCATTTAGTGTTTCCACTTTTTGTTCAAAATCACCTTTTATTGTTTTTCTATATTCATTTAAATTTTTAACCAAATCGTCTACATTTTCTGGAATAACATCCTCGAAAAACTGACGTAATCGTTTGGCTGTTGTTGGCGACTTTCCGTTTGTACTAATAGCCACTTTCACATTACCTTTTGTAACAATACCGCCCATATAAAAATCGCAATATGGTGGATTATCAGCAACATTTACTAAAATGCTTCTTTTACGACAATGTTTATGAACTTTAACATTTACTTCTGGAACATCTGTTGTTGCTACAACAATATGCTTTCCTTTTAAAAAACGCTTTTTATATTTCTTTTTAACAAGTTTTACATGTCCTGTTTCAGCCAAAGTAACAGTTCCTACTCTAAACATTGGAGACACCATTGTTACATTAGCATCTGGACTCGACTTTAATAAAAAGGTCAACTTCTCTTCAGCCACATGTCCTCCACCAACAATAAGTACATTTAAGCTTTTAGTTTTTAAAAAAATGGGGTATAAATTATTTCTTTCAAGCCCATCAGCACCTAAAGAGGTAGCAAACTCACTCGAGCCTTTAATTTTTTTATTCTCTTTCGTCATAATTCCCTTCAACTTCTTTAAAAATACTGCTTAAAACAGCCCGTTCTTTCACCACATCACCAATAACAATAATGGCTGGATTAGATAATTGTTTTTCTTCTACAATACTTTTAATAGAAGCTATAGTTCCAATACCGACATTTTCATTATCTCTAGTACCATTTTGAATAACAGCAACGGCAACATCTTGTTTATTTTCCTCTGAAAAAATGGCAACTATTTCATCTAGTTTACTCATTCCCATTAATATAACAACGGTTGCTGTCGACTTAGCCGCTAAAGCTACATCACCAGACAATTGATGCTTTTTAGTGGTTCCTGTAATCACCCAAAAACTTTCTGAAGCGCCACGTTTTGTTAGCGGGATACCCTGATAAGCAGGAACCGCCATAGACGATGAAATCCCAGGAACAACATACGTTTCTAAACCAAATTGTCTAACATAATCAATCTCTTCTGCACCTCTTCCAAAAATAAAAGGATCGCCACCTTTTAAGCGTACAACATGCCCTTTCTCCCTAGCCTTAGAAACAATAAGACTGTTAATTTGCTCTTGTTGAAATGCATAACATCCTTTTCGTTTACCTACAAATATTAACTCTGCTTCTTTAGATGCATACTCTAATAAGTCTTCATTAATAAGCGCATCATACAGTATCACATTTGCAGACTTTATCGCTTTAATAGCTTTAAGCGTAATTAAATCGACATCTCCAGGTCCTGCACCTACTACTGTTAACATTGGGATTTTCAAACTCATTTCTTTTAACTCGCTTATGCTAGTTTACTTTGTTCTGCTTCTCTATAAGTTCTCACTGCTGCCAAAAATTTATTTGCACTATCAATATAATTCATAGCGAAATCTTTAGTTGGTGCATTTTTATTAATTTGATAAATCAATTCTGAGAATGAAGTCCCTAAATTAATTTTCCCTCCTTCAATAAAAAATTCATCAAACTGACTTACAATACCAGCATGTGTATTTGTCTTTTTATTCTCTGCTAATAATAACGCTTTCGCGGAATTAACCAAAGATTGATAAGCATAATAAATGGCACTTGAATACACTCCATCTTCAAAAGAAGATTTAGCATTTTCAATTTTCTCTTCACTTTCAAAGAATAAGGTTGCAATTAAATCGATAACAACACCTGCACATTCTCCAATTCCTATTTCTTTAACATATTTCTCTTCTTCTCCCCAATCAATAAAATCACCTTGAGTTAAATTAGTAACGTCTTGCAAATCATTTAAGAAATCGTAAAAATACTTTTCTCCTTTTTCTTTATAATATTCTACAAATGGTTTCCCATTAGCATTCGCTTCAAAATCGTTTAAAATAAGTCTTAATGCTTCAGGACCTCTTTTACTAGGCACTTTTACTACTTTATCAGCAAAAGCTGCATTTCCATCTCCTAAATTTCCACCACCTAATAAAACTTGTAACGCTGGCGCTACTAATTTTTCTGGTGTTCTAACAGTCATGCCTTGAAAACCAATGTTGGCCATATTATGCTGTCCACAAGCATTCATACAACCACTAATCTTAATGACAAGGTCCTCATTTTTTAAATATTGTGGATATTCTGATTTTATGACACGCTCCAACTCATCTGCAATACCTGTACTACTTGCAATACCTAAGTTACAAGTATCTGTACCTGGACATGCTGTAATATCGACTGCTTTATTATAACCAGCTTCAACAAATCCTAATTTCTCTAATTCTGTATAGAAAAGCGGTACTAAATCTTCCTTTACAAAAGGAATTACTATATTTTGACGTAATGTTAAACGCACTTCACCAGCTGCATATTTATCAACTAAATCAGCTAATAAACGTGCTTTATCTGTATAAAAGTCACCTAACAATACTTTAATTCCAATGGCAACATACCCCTCTTGCTTTTGAGGAATGATGTTAGTTGATTTCCATAAATCAAAAGCTACTTGATCTTTAATCTCTACTTCTGGAGCTTCAACCGAAACTGGTTTTGAAGCCACATAAGCATCTGCATCAATTACAACAGTTTTTAATTCAATGGCTTTTTGTTCTTCAGCTATTAAAGCTTTAAAAGCATCTAATCCAATGTCTTTTAAAAGAAATTTCATTCTCGCTTTAGCACGACTTTTACGTTCACCATAACGATCGAAAACTCTTAAAACACCTTCCATAATTGGAATAATTTTGTCTGTTTCAACAAAATCGAACAACACATCTGCATGACGCGGCTGAGACCCAAGTCCACCAGCGACCATGACTTTAAAACCACGAACACCGTTTTCTATTTTGGCTATATAACCAATATCATGTAAGTAAGATAATCCAGTATCTTCATCTGTAGATGAGAATGATACTTTAAATTTACGTCCCATTTCTTGACAGATAGGGTTACGTAAAAAGAATTTATATAAAGCATCTGCATAAGGAGACACATCGAAAGGTTCGTTTACATCAATCCCTGCGGTTTCAGAAGCTGTTACGTTTCTTACTACATTACCACAAGCTTCACGCAAGGTAACATCATCTTTCTCTAACTCAGACCAAAGTTCTGGCGTTCTATCTAAATCGACATAGTGAATTTGAATATCTTGACGCGTAGTAATATGTAAACGACCACGAGAATATTCATCAGATACTTCAGATATTCTACGTAATTGATTACTCTTTAGTTTTCCGTAAGGTATTTTAATACGAATCATTTGTACGCCTTCTTGACGCTGACCGTAAACACCACGAGCTAAACGAAGACTTCTAAATTTTTCTTCATCAATTTTACCATTATGAAATAGCTCAATTTTATTTGCTAATTCTATGATATCCTTTTCTACTATTGGATTTTCTATTTCTGTTCTAAAACTTTGCATATAACAGCCCCTCCTAACCTCCCCAGAGGGAAGGAATCCTTACTTGGGTGAAGTAAGAATATTGTTATTAAATTATTTTTTAACCTACAAGGTTTTAAAACCATGCAGTAGCACAAAACCACAAACTAGCTAATTCCCTTTCGAGAGCTAGGAAGTTTTTACTGAATAAAACCTACTCCAACCGTATTATTTGATTGTGGATCTATTAAAATGAAAGAACCGTTAGTTCTATGATTTTTAAATTGATCGTAAAAAATAGGTTTATTTAACTTGAAAGACACTGATGCAATATCATTAACACCTAATGAGGTTGCTTCAGAATCTATACCAGAATAATCTGGATGAATTTTATGATTAATTTTATCAACTTTTGCCAACACTTTATTAATACCGTGTTGCACCACATATTTACCACCAACCGTTAAATTCTCTGAATCCATCCAACATACATTCGCCGTAAATTGCTTATCGATAGTTGGTAAATCGCCTTCTTTAACAATCATGTCTCCTCGACTTACATTAATATCATTTTCTAAAGTGATAGTAACAGATGAACGTCTAGATGCCGTTTCATACTTTTCATCATAGAAAAAGATATCTTTAATTTTAGATCTGGTTTTTGATGGTAACACCATAATATCATCACCAACACTTAAGTTCCCACCATAAACTTTTCCAGCATATCCTCTAAAATCATGAAAATCTTCAGTTTTTGGACGAATAACATATTGTACTGGAAAACGTGGTGTACCTACATTAAAAATATCAGCTTTATCTAATTGCTCTAAATGCTCTAATAAAGCTTGTCCTTTATACCAAGGCATTTTATCTGTTTTATTAACAACATTATCACCTTTTAAAGCACTTACCGGAATGAATGTTATTTTTTGATCTTGATAATCTCTCTTGCTCATTAATTCAGAAAAATCAGCCTTAATTTTATTATAAGTCTCTTCTGAATAATCAACTAAATCCATTTTATTTATAGCGACTACAACATCTTTAATTCTCAATAAATTATTGATAAAAAAGTGACGATTGGTTTGCTCGATAACACCTTTTCTAGCATCAATTAAAATAATAGACGCTTGCGATGTTGAAGCCCCTGTTACCATGTTGCGCGTATATTCTACGTGACCTGGTGTATCTGCAATAATGTAACTTTTCTTTTTTGTTGAAAAATAAATATGCGCTACATCAATAGTAATGCCTTGTTCTCTTTCGGCAACCAACCCATCTGTAGCTAATGAGAAATCTAAGTAATCGTATCCACGTTGTTTACTTGTTTTCTCGATAGCTTCTAACTTATCTGTAGTCAATGATTTTGTATCGTAAAGAATACGCCCTATCAACGTACTTTTTCCATCATCTACACTTCCTGCGGTTGCTATTTTTAATACTTCCATAATAAGCCCCTCCTAACCTCCCCGAAAGGGAGGAATTCTTACTCGGGTGAAGCAAGAATATTGTTGTTATTATTTTTACTAATACCTACAGCACATTTTAAATTTTGCAGGTTAGATTAATCATTTTTGTACGCAAACTTACTAATCCCCCTTTGGGGTTAGGGGCTTTTCTAGAAATACCCTTGTTGTTTACGTTTTTCCATGGCTGCCTCAGATCGTTTATCATCAATACGCGCTCCACGCTCTGAAATAGTAGAATCTCTAATTTCTTCTACTACTTTAGAAATTGTTGAAGCATCCGATAAAACAGCTGCCGTACAACTCATATCTCCCACAGTTCTAAAACGAACCATTTCTTCAATTACTTCTTCATTATCATCTCTATAAACAACTTCATCTTCTGCAGACCAAATCATACCATCTCTTAAAAACACTTTACGTTTATGAGCGAAATAGATAGAAGGAATTTCTATATTTTCTCTTTCTATATAAGACCAAACATCTAGTTCTGTCCAGTTTGATATAGGAAACACACGTACATTTTGTCCGTGCTCTATATCGCCATTCAACATATCGAATAACTCTGGACGTTGGTTTTTCTCATCCCATTGACCAAAATCATCACGAACAGAAAAAATACGTTCTTTTGCTCTTGCTTTTTCTTCATCACGACGAGCACCACCAATACAAGCATCAAATTTAAACTCTTCAATAGCATCTAAAAGTGTCGTTGTTTGCAACATATTTCTACTTGCATAACGACCAGATTCTTCTTTAACTTTTCCTTCATCAATAGAATCTTGAACATTTCTAACAATCAATTCTAAACCTAATTCTTTACATAAACGATCTCTGAATTCGATGGTCTCAGGAAAGTTATGCCCTGTATCTATATGCATTAAAGGAAACGGTACTTTTGCTGGATAAAATGCTTTAACAGCTAATCTTACCAAAGTAATAGAATCTTTTCCTCCTGAAAATAACAACACTGGTTTTTCAAACTGTGC
Source organism: Flavobacteriaceae bacterium HL-DH10 (assembly GCA_031826515.1). Lineage (NCBI taxonomy): Bacteria > Pseudomonadati > Bacteroidota > Flavobacteriia > Flavobacteriales > Flavobacteriaceae > Thalassobellus > Thalassobellus suaedae. The sequence goes on from CP134536.1 coordinate 1,104,111, forward strand.
AGCTACTTCTCTCATAATGTATATAGCTTCGTTTTCTAGCGAATTTATATGCGATGTATCTTTGTTCATAATAAGCCCCTCCTAACCTCCCGAAGGGGAGGAATTCTTACTCGGGTATAGTAAGAATATTGTTGTTTTAATTTTATTTTATAACTACAACGTTTGTGAAACCTTGCAGGACACTTACTTTTTACTTATTTAAGCGTGTAAACCACACTCTCTGTTTTCTAATGCTTTTGTTGGGTCGAAATATTTAAATTCGTTTGGCAACTTATTTTCTTCTAAATACGTATCTAATTTTTCATCAGACCAAAAGTAAAAAGGGCTTACTTTTAAAACCCCATCTTTACTGAGGCTAAAAATACCAATACTATTTCTAAAAGCCGTTTGTCCTTGACGTAAATTTGTGAACCAAACTTTAGGTTTGTGCTCATCCATAGCGCGTTTAAAAGGCTCTAACTTTACTTGTTCTGTAAACAAAGCGTGTTCTGGAGCATCTACACTTGGAATTCCCATAACCACATCTCTATGAGACGCTGTTTGCTTTGGCACATATAAAAACACGTTCAAGTCTAAATCTTTTATAATTTGTTCTGCATGTCTGTAAGTCTGAGGTGTATTATAACCTGTATCACACCAAATTACAGATGTTTTAGCCTTTACAGAATTAACAGCATGTAAAATCGCTGCTTCGTATGGTCTAAAATTTGTTGTTACTACAGCTTCATTACTAAGTTCGAACGCTTTCTGAATAATTTCAGAAGGTGACGCTTTTTCAAAGCTTTTATTTAATACTTCTATTTGATTTTCTGTAAACATCTCTTTCTTATTATTTACCCCATTTAACAACATTCCAAGCGCGCTCATGGAAAAAATACAAAATCAATTTTGTTATAAAATCTACAGAAGCTATAGAGGCAGCGAGTGTAATATCTTGTGCTAAAACAAAAGAAACAGCCAAGGTATCTAAGGTACCTACAACTCTCCAACTAAGTGCTTTCGCTACACTTCTGATTGGTTTCTCACCAACACTATCTTCTTTATATGTAGACTTTTCTTTGTTTTTTAATAACATTTGCGCTATCATTTGTCGTTGTATTATATTAATCCTATCAATTTAGTAGGGAATACAAAATTAAAACTTTTTAGCACATAAAAAAGATAATTAACAACTTTTTTGAATAATGGAACATTTTAAGGGTAAACTGAAGAAAATAAATTAAAAAATCTATTTATTTTAAGAAATTCTCAACTTTTATGTAGCAGATAAATCGGCTAGCGTTGTGTTTCTAAATACTTTAAGTGTACTATCTCTTACTTGTATCATGAGTTTATTAACGCTACATAGATGCTCATTAGGACAATCATCGCACTTTTCATAAAAATTTAAACTCACACAAGGCACCATAGCAATAGGACCTTCAAGTACACGCATCACTTCAGTCATTAAAATTTCTGAAGGCTCTTTTCTTAAATAATAACCACCGTGTTTTCCTTTCTTTGACCCTAAAATTCCTGCTTTTCTTAAGGTAAGTAATATACTTTCTAAAAATTTTTGTGGTATTTGTTCGCTTTTAGCAATTTCGCCAACTTGTACAGGCGAATCTCCTTCACTTCTAGCAATAAATGTAAGTGCTTTTAATCCGTATTTTGTTTTTTTAGATAGCATGGTGCTAATATATAATTATTTTAATTATATCCACTCAATAAGAACTTCAGACATAATGCATCAACCAAATAAAAAGCCTCATGATATCATATACTTAAAGCCTGCTCTAAATCTTGAATGATATCATCTACATGCTCTAACCCAACGGACACTCTAACTAAACCATCAGTAATATTAACTGCCAATCTGCTTTCTTCTCCTAAACTATGGTGTGTTGTAGATGCTGGATGTGTTACAATGGTTCTAGTATCGCCTAAATTAGCTGATAACGAACACATTTTAATGGCATTTAAAAACTTGCGTCCAGCTTCTATGCCTCCTTTTACTTCGAAAGCCACAATATTACCACCTAATTTCATTTGCTTTTTAGCAACTTCATACTGCGGATGTGATTTTAAAAAAGGATATTTTACCCAATTCACATGAGCATGAGATTCTAAAAACTCAGCGACTTTTAAAGCATTTTCACAATGTCTATCAACTCTTACAGATAATGTTTCTAAACTTTTAGATAACGTCCATGCATTAAATGGCGATAATGCTGGCCCTGTATTTCTTGCAAATAAATAAATCTCTCGAATTAAATCTGCACGACCAACGGTAACACCCCCTAAAACACGTCCTTGCCCATCCATTAATTTGGTTGCAGAATGTATGACCAAATGCGCACCATATTTTATAGGTTGTTGTAAATAAGGTGTTGCAAAGCAATTATCTATAATTAAAATTAGATTATGCTTTTTAGCAATGTCTCCTAACAATTCTAAATCGATGATATCGATTGCTGGATTTGTTGGCGACTCGGCATATAAAATTTTTGTTTTTGGGGTAATAAAACTTTCTATGGTTTCTGGTTCGTTAATATCAAAATAACTGGTTGTAATACCCCATTTTGGTAAAAACTTAGTAAACATAGAATGTGTTGAGCCAAAAACTGAACGTGCTGACACAATATGATCGCCACTTTCTAGCAATGCTGCAAATGTTGAAAAAATAGCTGCCATACCAGTTGCAAAGGCATAACCTGCTTCGGCACCTTCCATTTTACAAACCTTTTCTACAAATTCAGAAGTATTAGGATTTGTAAAACGACTATAAATATTACGCTCTTTTTCTTCAGTAAACGAAGCGCGCATGTCTTCGGCATCTTCGAAAATAAAACTCGATGTCAAGTATAAAGGACTTGTATGTTCTAAAGATTCTGTACGCTCTAATTGTGTACGAATGGCTTCTGTTTCAAAATTTCTTTTCTCTTTCATTTTCTTCTTTTTTTAGATCTATCAATTTTCAAAAATCTGATAGTTAAATATTTTATAGATTCCTGCCTTCACAGGAATGACAGTTTCAAAGGAAACCTCAAAATTTTATTTTGAGGAATTCTTTTTTAATTGATGTGTTTAGACAACCTTAAAATATCACCAAAAACACCTCTTGCCGTTACTTCTGATCCTGCTCCTGCACCTTGAATAACAATAGGTTGCTCACCATAGCTTTCTGTAAAAATTTCAAAAATAGCATCACTTCCTTTTACATGTCCTAATGTACTATCTTCTGGTACAGATACTAATTTAACTTCTAAAGTTCCTTTGTCTTTTGATAAATCGCCCGATAAATCGCCAACGTATCTTAACACATGCCCTGCTTCTTGATTATCTTTTATTTTTTGAAAGGCATCATCCAATACATCTAATTGTTTTAAAAATTCTGAAACGGAAATATCTCTATACGCTTCTGGAATTAAATTCTGAACTGATACATCTTCAAATTCATTATGCAAATCTAACTCTCTTGCTAAAATTAACAGCTTTCTAGCGACATCATTTCCTGAAAAATCTTCTCTTGGATCGGGTTCTGTAAACCCTTTATCTATGGTTTCCTGTATAATCGCACTAAATGACTTGTCCTGAACCGAAAAATTATTAAATAAATAACTTAAAGTCCCCGAAAACACACCACGTATTCTAGTAATATTTTCTCCTGATTCATGTAATAATTTAATGGTATCAATTAACGGCAAACCTGCTCCAACAGTAGTTTCATATAAATATTGCTTATTATTTTCTTTTAGTTGTTCACGTAAATCTGTGTAAAATTCATGAGAAACCGTATTCGCTATTTTATTAGACGACACCAAATCGAACCCAGCTTCTACAAACGCTATATAATTATCATGAAAATTAGGACTTGCTGTATTATCAACCGCTATTAAGTTTTCTAAATGATTTGTTTTAGCAAATTCTATTACTGCTTCAACTGAACTTTCAAAAGACGAAGTTTGTATCGCTTTATTCCAATTTTCATCAACTCCCTTTTTATTTAAAAGTAGTTTTTTAGAATTGGCAATAGCGAACACATTTAAATTAACTCCTTTTCGTTTTTCAATATCATCTTTCGATTTTAAAATTTGATTGATAAGCGCTCCTCCAACACCTCCATGTCCAAAAACGGCAATGTTTATCTTTTTTGAAATGCCAAAAATCTCACCATGAATTACATTCATAGCTTTATGAAGTTGACTCTTTTTAACTACCAAACTTACATTTTTACCGGTAATGGTATTATTGAATAACAATGGTGTTATTTGATTTTTAATAAGCGCATTAAATGGTTTATGAAATGAACTTAATTCAATACCAATGATGGAAATAACCGATACATCATCAATCACACCAATTTTATTAACATCTTGTGAATAAAAGTCATTTTCAAACTCGCGTTCTAAAGCAATAACAGCTTGAGTTGCTTGGTTTGCATTAATAATAAGTCCTATACCTCTTTCTGAAGATCCTTGAGAAACAATACTTACACTAATATCTTTACTCGCTAAAGCACCAAAAATTCTAGCATCAACACCACTTTTACCTAATAAACCACGCCCTTCTAAATTTAACAACGCCACATTATCTAAAACAGATAAGGAAGTAACCTCTTTAGCATTTGGTTTCGCGGTAATTAATGTACCTTCATCATCGGCATTAAAGGTATTTAAAATACGAAGATTAATATTTTTTTCAACTAAAGGAATAATGGTTTTGGCATGCAAAATTGTCGTTCCAAAATTTGCTAATTCATTGGCTTCACTAAACGACAATTCTCTTATTTTTTTAGCGTCTTCAACTAAATCTGGATTAGCCGTATAAATACCATTTACATGGGTATAATTCTGTAATTCTTCAGCATCTAAATAATTTGCTAAAAGTGCTGCCGTATAATTACTGCCGTTTCTACCCAAAGTAGTGGTTTCATTTTTAGCATTTGAAGCAATAAAACCTGTTACAACATTTATAGCATCGTTACCTTTTTCTTTATAATATTTTTTGACATTATCTTTTGATACTTGCTGAATAGGTTGCGCGTTACCAAAAGCATCATTTGTTTTTATTAACTCTCTAGAATCAACAGCAAACGCTTTTATATTCAAGTTATTTAATAACGCTGAAATGAGTTTAGCCGAAAGCAGTTCACCTTGTGCTAAAATTTCATCTTTTACTTTACTACTATAATCGCCTAATAAACTAACACCTTCAAACAACTTATTTAAAATTGAAAATTCAGTTGAAAAATCAATCGTTTTTAAAGGTTCTATTTGGTAATCTTTAAATGCTTGTAATTCGTCTTTATACGATTTACCTTTTGAAGCTTTCTCTAAAATAGATTCTAAATCATCGGTCGCAGAACCTCTTGCAGAAACCACAACTGTTATTTTATCTCCTTCATTAATCTTATGTTCAATAATTGAAATTACGGTGTTTAAACCGTTTCCGTTTGCTAAAGATTTCCCTCCAAACTTTAATACTTTCATGCGTCTTTTTTTAGAATTTGGCACAAAAATGCCTTCTATAATTTTTTCTAATTGATCGTACTCCATTAAAAAGGCATCGTGCCCGTGTACCGAATTAATTTCATTATAAGTCACATTCGGATTTGTTACTGCCAATTGTTTATGTGTTTGTCTGTTTTCTTCAGCTGTAAAAAACAAATCAGAGTCGACTCCAATAATATGAATGTTACCATGTATGTTTTCTAAAACATTAAAATCGGTTGGTCTGCTTTTAGTAACATCGATGGTTTTTAAAAGCTGATTCATCAATTTATAGGCCGATAACTGAAACCGTTCCTGTAATTTTTTACCGTGATGCAACAACCAACTTTCGACATTAAAAATTTCTAATTCCTCATTTTTTGATCGTTGAAAGCGTTCGTTAAAAGATTCTGGTGTACGGTAACATAACATAGCGTGCATTCTGGCATCATGTACAGGGTTTCTAGAATTTAGCAAAAATTGCTCTTGTATTTGGCAATTAGCTATAAGCCAATCCGTAGATTTCCAATCGGTTGCTACCAATATTAAATGCTCTGTAATATCTGGACTTAATACAGCCATTTCCCAGGCAATTCCACCACCTAAAGAACCTCCTAAAACAGCAAAAAGTGATTTTATTTTTAATTCTTTTAAACCTATTAAAAATATATTTGCAATGTCTCTAGCTACAAAATCTTTGTAATTATCAATCACAAAACCATCAAAACCATTCCCAGGAATATTAAATGATAAAACAGTATAAATGGAGGTGTCAATAACTTTATCTTTGCCAACAACGTCTTTCCACCAGCCATGTTCACCAGCTACCTCGCTATTTCCTGTTAAGGCATGGTTTACTAATACCACAGGTGCTGTACCTATAGGTCTACCAAACACTTGGTAACTTAACTTTATTTCAGTATTAAGCACGTTACTTTCGGTAACGTAATCTTTAATGATGATATGTTGTAATGGGTATTTCAATTTTTTATTTTTCAATTAACACCTGCAAGATTTTTAAAACCTCGCAGGTCTCAACTATTTAAATTTTACTGAATGCTTCTTTTAAATCGGCTTTCAAATCTTCTATATCTTCTATTCCAACTGATAATCGTATTAAATCTTTTGGAGCACCTGCAGCATCTTGTTCTGCATCTGTTAATTGTTGATGCGTTGTACTTGCAGGGTGAATAATTAGTGATTTTGTATCACCTATATTAGCTAATAAAGAAAATAATTTCGAGTTATCGGCAATAGCTTTTGCTGCGTCAAATCCGCCTTTTGCACCAAAAGTAACAATTCCACTTTGTCCTTTTGGCAAATATTTATCAGCTAAATCTTTATACTTGCTAGATGCTAATCCTGGATAATTAACCCAAGCTACTTCATCTTGTTGTTCTAACCATTTTGCCAACTCTAAAGCGTTTGCACTATGCTGTTTTATTCTTACTGGTAAAGTTTCTAAACCCTGAATAATCTGAAAGGCATTAAACGGACTTAAAGCGCCACCAAAATCTCTTAAACCTTCTAAAATCAACTTAAAAGTATAAGCGGCTGCACCTAAAGCTTCACTATACACTAAACCATGGTAACCCGCTGATGGCTCTGTAAATTCTGAGAATTTACCGTTTGTCCAATCAAAGGTTCCTGCATCAATAATAGCGCCACCAAGAGACGTTCCTTGTCCGCCAATATATTTAGTTAACGAGTGTATTACAATATTTGCACCATGCTCAATAGGATTTAATAATGCTGGAGTTGCCACCGTATTATCTACAATAAAAGGAACACCTGCTGCTTTTGCGTGTACCGAAATAGCTTTTAAATCTAACACATCTAATTTAGGGTTCCCTAAAGATTCTACAAAAAACGCTCTCGTATTATCTTGTACTGCTTTTCCAAAATTTTCCGGATTATCGGCATCTACAAAAGTTGTTGTAATTCCTAATCTTGGAAGCGTCACTTTTAATAAATTATATGTTCCACCGTATAAACTACTAGACGCAACAATATGATCGCCTGCTTTTAACAGGGTTAATAATCCCGTTGAAATAGCTGATGTACCTGAAGCAAAAACTACGGCGCCCACACCACCTTCTAAAGCAGCTAAACGCTCTTGTAAAATTTGATTGGTTGGGTTGTTAAGCCTCGTGTATATAAATCCTAATTCTTGTAATGAAAACAAGTTTGCTGCATGTTCAGAATTATTAAAAACATACGATGATGTTTGATAAATAGGAACAGCTCTTGTTCCTCCTGTTGCAGCCGTATCATGACCTGCATGTAATGCGTTTGTTGCGAATTTTTGTGTACTCATTTTTCTAATTTATTTTAGTTAGATTCCCGTATTTTCGAGAATTACAATTTAAAAAGAAACTTCGACATAAAATATCTTAGACTCTTTTTTCCTATTAAACCAAAAGCCAAATGCATCAAAATTTGATGTACTTAATAGAAAAATGTTAAAAAGAATTTTAAAATTACAGTGAAGTAATTTCTTTTGGTTATCTATCCAAATACCAATAAATGAATTGGTAATTTAAGTAGAATTTAGCACCTTCTTTAATAAATTTAAAGGGTTGCTAAGGTTTCACAGGGTCTAATCCCTCCGCCTTTCTTGATAACATTTCAGTAAGTGTTTGAACTTTGTGAATGCAAATATTCGTTCAGAAAAAGTTAATATCCAAATTTTTTGATAGAAATTTTATATTAACTTCATTATTATCGATTATACTTCATCTCATAAAACTTATTTCTAATAACAAGTCCTATTGGTCTATTCTGAATTTTAGACTCTAACCACGAGATAATATCTAAATACAAAAAGGCGCGACTTTGATAAGGATCGTCCTCGTATGTTTTTAATTTTTTGTGAAGCTTAATAAATTCATTTTTAACTTCATTAGGGTAAATATCCCCCAAGCCTCTCAAAAACTTAATAAATTCTTTTTGCACCTCATACAAATCTTCCATTTTAATTAAAAACTTATACGTGCTTCTAATTAAAACATCTAGATTATAATCCAGTCCCGCTTCATAATGTGCTACCAAATTTAATATTCTTGAAAAACACAATAAATCTTCACGCATTTGCAACGATTTATTACTAATTATTTTTTCTAAATAATATATGCACTTTTTGTTTTCACCAGCACCAAAATACATACTAGCAATCTTATAATAAAACACCATAACGTGATGTTCGTCAATACGATTTTGATAATTTTTTAAACGTTCTAGAACCTCATTAATTAAAGGTAAGCCTTCTTCAAAACTTCCTTCAATAAAATGCAAATTGAATTTATTATTATAAATAAACAAGAATGCTAAACTTTCATTATTATCATCAAGAGGAAACCATTTTTCTTTAGTAACTTCTTCTAATCTATTAAGAGAAAATTTAAACTTTTCATGCTGTTTTAAATAAAATAAAGATTCTAGCAAATAATGATTTCCTCTTAAAAAAAAGACTGGATTTAAAACAATCATATCTCTATTTTCATAAAATAAATCCACCCATTTTGAAGCATACTTATAGCATGACAAAAAATCTACGGTTAAAAAGCTATACCATAATCTGGCTTTATAAAGCCACAATTTTTCTCTAAAGCCTAGTTTATTAATATCGTATTTTGGAAGCCTATCATTAAAATATTTTGTTACAACCTGATGCTCTTCATCATTTTTAATGTAACCTGTTTTTAAAAACAACCCATATAACTGTAATGACAAATTTGAAAGTTTACTGGCTAACACGTTTTGCTGACTTAATTCTTTAGCTTGAATTGAAAGTTCATCTGCTCTAGTACTAAGACTTCTTGTAATATATTGGGATTCAATAACTTTTTCAAGCTCTACTATTTCGTATGCCACATTTTTTTCCTCATTTACAATGGCCAAATTTTTGGCTTTATCCAAAATTTTTAAACTTTGCTTATATAAGCCTTTATGATATAAAATGGTTGCAAAATCTAATTGTTCCCTGATTTGAATTCTGATGGTTTGATGCGAAGGGTTTAATCGTAAACTAATTAAAATCTGTTTATACAGATGTGCTTTTAGATTAGATAATTGTTGTTTTTTTACAATCCCTTTTTTTAAAATAGTGACTTCATCATAAACAGAAAGCTTATCTAGAATATTAAATAACGTTAAAAATTTTGAGTCTTCATTAACGCCTAATCTTCCTACATAAAGCTTAAATTGTCTCTTTTCAGATTTAGACAACGACTTTATTAACACAAACAAATTATCTTTTTGCTCTCTTGTCATAGTTATAAAAACAATGTTAATATATTGATTTTCAAAATATTGAATAAGCTAACTCAAAGTTAAACATCGTAATAATTGCGAGTTGAATTCTCTATTTAAGAAACCAAAATATACATTCGTAATACAATAAGAAAATATATTTTAATAAATGTCTGATAATAAGGTCCAAATTTTTGATACAACACTTCGCGATGGCGAACAAGTCCCAGGTTGTAAACTAAATACTGAACAGAAATTAATTATTGCTGAACAGCTTGATAATTTAGGAGTGGATATTATTGAAGCAGGTTTCCCTGTGTCTAGTCCTGGCGATTTTAAATCGGTTGAAGCCATTTCTAAAATTGTAAAACATGCAACGGTTTGTGGTTTAACACGATCTGTTGAAAATGATATAAAAGTAGCAGCTGAAGCTTTAAAATATGCTAAATTACCAAGAATTCATACTGGTATTGGAACATCTGATTCTCATATAAAATTCAAATTTAAATCGACTCAAGACGATGTATTGGAACGTGCTGTTAAAGCGGTAAGTTACGCCAAATCTTTTGTTGAAGATGTTGAGTTTTATGCAGAAGATGCTGGAAGAACTGATAATGAATATTTAGCTCGTGTTTGCGAAGCTGTTATAAAAGCAGGAGCCACTGTTTTAAACATTCCAGATACTACTGGATACTGTTTGCCTCATGAATATGGTGCAAAAATTAAATATTTAAAAGAAAATGTTAAAGGCATTGATAAAGCTATTTTATCTTGTCACTGTCATAACGATTTAGGATTGGCTACAGCTAACTCTATAGAAGGTGTTATTAACGGCGCTAGACAAATTGAATGTACCATTAATGGTATTGGAGAACGCGCAGGAAATACAGCCTTAGAAGAAGTGGTTATGATTTTAAAACAACATCCTTACCTTAACTTAGATACCGGTATAAAAACTGAAATGCTTTATGGCTTAAGTCAATTAGTATCGGAGAGTATGGGTATTTATACGCAGCCAAATAAAGCCATTGTAGGCGCAAATGCATTTGCACATAGTTCTGGGATTCATCAAGATGGGGTAATTAAAAATCGTGAAACATACGAAATTATAGATCCAAAAGATGTTGGCGTAACAGAATCTGCTATTGTATTAACAGCAAGAAGTGGTAGAGCTGCTTTAGCTTACAGAGCTAAAAATGTAGGATACGAATTAACAAAACTTCAATTAGACGAAATTTATACAAGTTTTTTAGATTTTGCTGATAAGAAAAAAGAAGTCGTTGATTCTGATATCCATATAATAATAGAAAACAGCAGGTTATACAAAGAAATTGTTTCCTCTTAATCGAATAAATTAATAGATTTTCTCAAAAATAACTTTATTTAAATTATATTTCCTTCAAAAGAAGGTTTAAACCATTATAAATGAAATTAAATATTGCCGTTTTACCAGGCGATGGTATAGGTCCAGAAGTTACAGCACAAGCCGTTAAGGTTTTGAAAGCTATAGCTATGGAGTTTAACCACGTATTTACTTTCGATTATGGTTTAGTAGGGGCTTCTGCTATAGACAAAACAGGTATTCCGCTACCAGAAGCAACCATTAGCACTTGTGAAAAGGCTGACGCTGTTTTGTTTGGCGCTATTGGAAATACAAAATACGATATCGACCCGAATACTAAAATAAGACCTGAACAAGGCCTTTTAGGACTTCGAAAAACACTTGATCTTTATACAAATATTAGACCTGTTATAGCTTACGAAGATTTGCTTAACAAATCATCTTTAAAGAAAAGCCAAATTAAAGATACCAACATTCTAATTTACAGAGAATTGACAAGTGGTATTTATTTTGGTGAAAAAAAATTAAGCGAAGATGGTAATACCGCTTCTGATATTTGTCAATATACACGCCATGAAATAGAACGTATTGCTCATTTAGCATTTCAAGCGGCGCAATCAAGAAAACGCAAACTAACCTTAGTTGATAAAGCTAATGTTTTAGAAAGCTCACGTCTTTGGCGTAGAATAGTTCAAGAATTAGCACCTCAATATCCAGATGTTAAAGTAACATACATGTATATTGATAATGCCGCCATGGAACTTATTATTAAACCAAGACAATTTGATGTTATTTTAACAGAAAACATGTTTGGAGATATTTTATCTGAAGAAGCCAGTGTTATTGTAGGCTCTATAGGCTTATTAGCATCGGCATCTATTGGTAAAGATCATGCCATGTTTGAGCCCATTCACGGTGCATATACCAAAGCTGCTAATAAAGGTATTGCAAACCCCATAGCTTCTATTTTATCAGCAGCTATGTTACTAGACCATTTTGGTTTAGACGACGAAGCAGCTTTAATACGAGAAGCTGTAGACAAATCGTTAAAATTACATATTACCACACCAGATTTAAATACTAAATACGATAATATAACAACCACCAAAGTTGGCGATTTTATTGAGGATTTTATTAATAATCCTGATGAGACCAACTTAAACTTTACCAATATACATTTAGGACAGTCCACAATTATTTAATTATTTGAGTTAGTCACCAAAAACAAAATTATTGGGATTCCTTTAAAGCGCATTTTTTCAAATGCGCTTTTTTATTTGGGAGTTACCCCGAAAAGGGGTTGGGACTTGTAATTTATCTTGAGCGAAGTCGAAAGGTTATAATCTTTTTGTTCATACCTCTCAAAAAGTATTTTCATTGCAATCTCTAACGAAGAATGAGGAAATTTCTAAATTTCCTCATAAAAACAAGCAAACTTTTACTCAGGAAACTTATCTCGAATCTTATCTAAGCACAAATTATGAATACTACCAACATGGGTATGGTGTTTTGAAGTATCAGGGACATAAGTACCGTCTTGTACTTGTCCGCCTATTTTTTGGTAAGCTTCTCTAAAACTTTGTCCTTCAACAACCAATGTATTTATGTTATCAACAGTAAATAAATATTTATACAAATCGCTATTTACATCGACATCTTTTACAATGATTTGTTGAATGGAATAATTAAAAATATCTAAAATATCTTTTACCTCCTCAAAAGCAGCAATCATATTTTCTTTCAACAACTGAAAATCTCTGTGATAACCACTTGGTAAATTATTCGTTATTAAAATCATTTCGCTTTGCAAGGCTTGTATTTTATTACATTTCCCACGAATAAGCTCAAACACATCAGGATTTTTTTTGTGTGGCATAATGCTACTTCCCGTTGTTAACTCATCTGGAAAGGAAATAAATCCAAAATTCTGACTCATATACAAACAAGCATCCATAGCAAATCGCGCCATAGTATTACATATACCTCCTAAAGCAGCTGCAATAGTACGCTCGTTTTTACCACGACCCATTTGTGCTGCAACCACATTATATTTTAAGGTTGCAAAATTCATTTCTTTGGTTGTTAATTCTCTATCTATTGGAAATGAACTACCATAACCTGCCGCAGAACCTAATGGGTTTTGATCGACAGTTTTAATAGCGGCATCTAACAAATAAACATCGTCTATCATGAGCTCTGCATACGCAGAAAACCATAACCCGAATGATGATGGCATAGCGACTTGTAAGTGTGTATAACCAGGTAAGACTTTGTCTTTATAGGTATCTGCTAAATCTAAAAGCGTGTTAAAAAACGTTTGAGTTTTACTTTTTACAATATTTAAATTTTCTTTATAATATAAATGAAGCGCCACTAAAACCTGATCGTTTCTAGAACGTGCGGTATGAATTTTTTTCCCAACTTCACCTAAAGACTTTGTTAATTCAAATTCGATTTTAGAATGCACATCCTCAAACTGAGGCTCAATAACAAATGTACCGTTATCAATTTGTGCTTCTAAAACTTTTAATCCGCTTAATAATTCAACTAATTCTTCAACAGATAGAATCCCTATTTTTTGAAGCATTTTAGCATGCGCTCTTGATGCTATAACATCGTATTTAGCAATATGTATATCAATTTCTCTATCGTTTCCAACAGTGAATTGTTCTATTTTTTTATCGATTGATATGCCTTTGTCCCAGAGTTTCATTTCGTCGTTTATATTTTTTCATTTCCGCGAAGGCGGAAATCTTTTTAATTTTCTTGGAAAGCAAAAATCTCTGCTTTCATTTTTAGTTATTATTTTATTTCAAATCTGCAAGGTTTAAAAAACTTTGCAGGTTGTCTACATTTATTATTTCATTTGAAACCCTTCGACTGCGCTCAGGGTAACTTTACGTTTCTATTTATCTAAACGATTACCCGATTTAACAATTCAACATAAATCGTAATACCTTCTTCAATTTCATTTATATATATAAACTCATCTGCAGAATGCGAACGAGTGCTATCTCCTGGTCCTAATTTTAAACTCGGACAAGATAATACTGCTTGATCAGATAATGTTGGAGAGCCATAAGTAGTTCTTCCCATCGCTATTCCAGCCTTAACTAAATCGTGTTCCATTGGAATGGATGAGGAATTTAAGCGTAAACTTCTTGGAGTAATACTTGTAACTGGCGCTTTATCTTGTAAAACCTCAGCAATTTCGGCATTACTATAGGCATCATTTACACGAACATCAATAACCAAATCTACATGACCTGGAACGACATTATGCTGTGAGCCTGCATTTATTTGAGTTACTGTTAACTTAACATCGCCTAAAGCTTTAGAGCCTTTTTCAAACTTAAAATCTTTAAACCATTGTAACGCGTCTATACTTTTATAAATAGCATTATTATCATTTGGATGTGCAGCATGACTTGGTGTGCCTTCAATAATTGCATCAAAAACTACTAAACCTTTTTCGGCAACTGCTAAATTCATTAAAGTAGGTTCTCCAACAATAGCCACATCAACTTTAGGAATTATTGACAACATACTATTTAGCCCATTTGGACCGCTGCTTTCTTCTTCCGCGGAAGCGACAATAACCAAATTATATTTTAAATCTTTATGATTATAAAAATGTGTAAAAGTCGCAATTAACGATACCAAACATCCTCCAGCATCATTACTACCCAAACCAAATAATTTACCATCTTCTACAATGGCTTTTAATGGATCTTTAGTATATGCTGAATTTGGTTTTACCGTATCGTGATGTGAGTTTAACAACAATGTTGGTTTACTTTCATCGAAATATTTATTGATAGCCCAAACATTATTTTGCGTTCTTTTATAGGCAATATCATAATTTTTAAACCACGCTTCAATATGCCTTGCTGTTTGCTCTTCTTCAGATGAAAAAGACTGTGTTTCAATCAACTGCTTTAATAGCGATATGGCTTTATTTGTTAATTCTTGTAACACCATTTATAAAGTTATTGTTGTAAAATTATCATTTTCTTGGGTTAACATCGATGTATTTCCCATGTTTATGCTTTTTACACCATTATTTAATGCGTCAAAACAGTTTTCTAACTTAGGAAGCATACCATCTGCAATAATGCCTTGCTCCAATAATTCTTTATATAATGAAGTATCTATATGTTTTATAACAGAATTTTTATCGTTGATATCTTTTAATACACCATTTAATTCGAAACAATAATATATAGAGGTTTCGTATAAATTGCTCATTCCAACAGCCACCTGTGATGTAATGGTATCGGCATTTGTGTTTAAAAGCTGACCATTGCCATCATGAGTAATCGCGCAAAAAACGGGCGTAAAATCGGCTTTAATTAATTTATCGATAGCATTGTGAGCGACTTGCTTAACATCACCAACAAAACCAAAATCAACTTCTTTTACAGGTCTTTTTTCTGATGTAATACTATTGATATCGGCACCTGTTAATCCAATCGCATTGGTATTTAAAGCTTGTAGTTTCGCGACTACATTTTTATTTACCAAACCACCATAAACCATTGTAATAACTTCTAAGGTTTCGGCATCGGTAATTCGTCTACCATTTACCATTTTTGATGCTATGCCCAATTTTGATGCTATATGTGTAGCACGTTTTCCGCCACCATGCACCAAAATCTTATGTCCTTTTAAATTAGAAAACAGTTTTAAAAACCCAGTTAAAGATGCTTCGTCTTCAATGATGTTTCCTCCTATTTTTACTATGGATAATTTTTCCATTTGAGTTTTTATTTTGAAAGGGTTTCGACTGCGCTCAACCTGACACTATTTTTTATAAATTTTTTAATATCTTTTTAAGTACCAATTGTGCTGCATAGGTTCTATTATTTGCTTGTTCAATTACTAATGAACTATCGCTATCTAAAACTGCATCTTCAACAATTAAATTTCGTCTTACTGGTAAACAATGCATGAATTTAGCATCACCTAATTTTTCTTTGGTTATCATCCAATTAGGATCGGTATTTAGCACTTTTCCGTAATCGTCATAAGAACTCCAGTTTTTCACATAAACAAAGTCGGCATCTTTAAAGGCTTCATTTTGGTCGTGAATGATTGGTGTATCCCCTGTTATTTCTGGACTCAAATTATAACCTTCTGGATTTGCAATAACAAACTCCACATCCATTTTTTGCATGGCTTGCGTAAAACTATTGGCTACTGCATGTGGCAAT
Organism: Flavobacteriaceae bacterium HL-DH10; assembly: GCA_031826515.1. Classification (NCBI taxonomy): domain Bacteria; kingdom Pseudomonadati; phylum Bacteroidota; class Flavobacteriia; order Flavobacteriales; family Flavobacteriaceae; genus Thalassobellus; species Thalassobellus suaedae. The sequence continues at coordinate 1,120,388 of CP134536.1, forward strand.
GCCTTAATATGTGGCGCCCAACTTAATACGACTTTTGGCTTCTTAGTTTTTGCATGCTCTGAAATAGTAATGGCATCTGTTAAGCCTTGTAATGGGTGGCCCGTAGCACTTTCCATGTTTACAACGGGAACTGATGCATGTTTTTTAAAGGCATTCAATACATATTCGCTTTCGTCTTTTACTTTATCAGTAAGCGATGGAAACGCTCTTACCGCTATAATATCACAGTATTGAGACACAACTGCCGCAGCTTCTTTAATATGTTCTGCAGTATTTCCATTCATAACTGTTCCATCTCCAAATTCAATCCCCCATGCATCACCAGAGACATTCATAACAATTGGATTCATCCCTAAATTCAACGCCGCTTTTTGAGTACTTAAGCGTGTTCGTAAACTTGAGTTAAAAAACAATAACCCTAAGGTTTTGTTCTTACCTAACTCAATATCTTTTAATGGACTTTCTTTTAAAGTTTTTGCCTCGGCAATCCAATTATTGATGTTATCTATGTCGTTTATGGAGGTATAATTCTTCATCCTAAATTTATTTTATTTTGGTAAACGGTATCTTATTTTCAAAGGCATTAATAATAAAATCATCTTCTAACCCGTTTACAATCCAAGTTTCAATATTTGCCTTTTTTGTTACTTCGGCTGCTTCAATTTTAGACTGCATACCACCACTACCATGTGATGATTTTGAGTTTACAACTTCATTTATTAACGCATCAAAATCTTCAACGAGTTTTATCGTTTCTGGTTTTCCGCTTTCAATAGATTCTTTAGTATAAATACCATTGGTATTTGTTGCTATAATAAATAAATCAACATCTAAAAGTGACGCTGTTAAAGCTCCTAATTTATCGTTATCACCAAATTTGATTTCATCGGTAGCAACGGTATCATTTTCATTTATAATAGGAATATAATTATTATTAACGAGTACATTAATTGTATTTACAATGTTGGTTTTACTCTGATCCTTTTCAAAATCGGAATAAGACAATAAACACTGCGACGTTAACAAACCATATTCTCTAAAAATTTCTTGATAAATTCTTATAAGATGTGGCTGACCAATAGAAGCTAAAGCTTGTTTTACAAAAAGTTCTTTACGCTGACTTTCTAGTTTCACAAACTGTTTTGCCACAGCAATTGCGCCAGAACTTACTATAATAAACTCGCAAGTATCTTGAAGTTTTGCTATTTGATTTGCTAAATCTTCAATTTTACCTCTAGAAATATTATCGGTTTCTTTAGTAAGGGTATTGGAGCCTATTTTAAGTAATATTCTTTTCTTTTTTTGCATTATTATCTTATTTGTCCATTTCCATGAACATACCATTTATTGGTTACTAAATGCTGTAAGCCTATAGGACCACGTTGGTGTAACTTATCCGTACTAATCGCTAATTCACCACCAAGTCCTAATTGTCCGCCATCTGTAAATCGTGTTGAAGCATTATGATAAACGGCTGCTGTATCTACATTTTCCATAAACACTTTAGCTTCATCTTCATTAGTTGTTACAATAACTGATGAATGCCCGCCAGAATATTTGTTTATCATCGCAATTGTATCTTGGTTAGACTCAATTTCTCCTATTAAGATTTTATAATCTAAAAATTCTTGATACCAAATATCATCCGACGTAATAGCCTCAACTCCATGAGCTTTTGAAATAGTTTCATCTCCTAAAACTTTAATTTTCGAATCACTTAATTTTAAAATTAAAGTGTTTACAAATTCGGTTTTATTTGGAAGATTTTTATCAATTAAAATCTTATCTACAGCATTGCAAGCCGATATTTTTGACTTTCCGTTTATAATTACATCTATCGCTATATCTAAATCGGCTTCTTTATGCACATACACAAAATTATTTCCGCGACCACTAATAATAACAGGGCAGGTAGCATGTTCTTTTACAAAAGCAATTAAACGTTCGCCTCCACGCGGTACAATTAAATCGACTTTTTGAGTTGGCTTTTCTAAAAAGGCTTGTGTTTCTGCTCTGTTAAACTGTAAATACTCTACCCAATCACTAGAAGCACCATGTGCTTTTAATGCTTGATGCCATAATTCAACAATTTTCAAATTCGACTTTAGAGATTCTTTACCGCCTTTAAGTAAAATTTTATTTCCAGATTTAAAGGCAATACCACCAGCTTCCACAGTAACATCTGGTCTTGATTCATAAATAATTAACACCGTTCCAAACGATGCTGTTTTATTATAAACCTGCATACCATTATCATGCTTAAAACTAAAACGCTCCACACCAACAGGGTCTTCTTGAGACGCTAAATGTGTTACCGATTTAATCATCTCGTCAACCTTAAAATCATCAACTTTTAAGCGATCGAACATAGAAATATCGTCGCCTTTATAAGCTTCTAAATCTTCTTTATTAATTTTGATAAGTGTGGTCCTTTCTTCTTCTAAAAGTGATGCCATTTTTAATAATACAGCATTTCGTTTTTCAATAGATAGTAAGGTATTCATTTTTTTATGTTTTTTTTGTTCGTAGGCGATAGAATACAATTTTAAAAATTGAATCCAAACTCCGATTTTATAATTTTATGTTAAACTTCTTTTTAAGGCCTCAAAAAATTGATCGACATGCTCTTTTTTGATTGTTAATGGTGGTAATATTCTTAAAAGCTTTTTGTTTGAAGCACCACCAGTAAAAATATGCTCATCATAAATAAGTTTTTTTCTAAGATCTCCCACTTCGAAATCGAATTCTAAGCCAATCATCAAACCTTTTCCTTTGATGTTTTTTATCTGCGGAATGGTTTTAGCTATCGAAATAAAATATTCAGAAATAGCATTAACATTATCAATTAATTTTTCGTCTTCTATAGTATTTAAAACTGATAAACCAGCAGCACATGCTAAATGATTTCCGCCAAACGTAGTGCCTAGCATACCATATTTAGCTTCGATACTTGGATGAATTAAAATGCCTCCAATAGGAAACCCATTACCCATACCTTTTGCAATAGAAATAACTTCTGGTGTTACCTTATAATACTGAAAGGCAAAGAATTTACCTGAACGTCCATAACCAGATTGAACCTCATCAGCAATAAAATAGGTATTGTTTGCTTTACACAAAACATCAACTTGCTCAAAAAATTCAGCAGTTCCTTGATCTAATCCACCAACACCTTGAATAAACTCAACGATAACAGCACAAACATCACCTTTTTCTAATTCGGTTTTAACACCTTCAATATCGTTTAATTCTAAAATAGTGACTTGTTGTTGTGCATTTATTGGTGCAATAATGTTTTTATTATCCGTTGCTGCAACAGCAGCCGATGTACGTCCGTGAAATCCATTTTTAAAAGCAATAACACGCGATTTCCCTGTTTTAAACGATGCTAATTTTAAAGCATTTTCATTGGCTTCAGCGCCAGAATTACATAAAAACAATTCGTAGTCTTTACAACCTGAAAGTGCTTCAATTTTATCGGCTAATTGAACTTGTAATGGATTTTGAACCGCATTTGAGTAAAAGCCTAGTGCTTCTACTTGTTTTGTAACAGCCTGAACATAATTAGGGTGTGCATGACCAATTGAAATCACTGCATGCCCCCCATAAAGGTCTAGATATTCGGTTCCAGCATCGTCATAAACATGAACATCTTTAGCTGAAACTGGGGTTACATTATATAATGGATAAACGTCAAATAATGGCATTTTAATTAGTTTTAAGTTGATTTATTTTTTCGAAGGAAGCTACAATACCCTGAATTAAGGCAGAACTTAACCCTTGGTGCTCCATCGCATTTAAACCTTCAATAGTGCAACCACTTGGTGTTGTTACACGGTCTATTTCTTGCTCTGGATGTCTCCCTGATTCTATTAGTAAACTAGCCGCACCAAAACAGGTTTGTGTGGCTAACTCATGTGCTTCGTGTGCCTCAAAACCTAATTGAATAGCACCTTGAGTAGTTGCACGCACAAGGCGCATCCAGAACGCTATACCACTAGCACAAATTACGGTTGCTGCTTGAATTAAATCTTCAGGAATGACTAAAGTAGTTCCTAATAAATTAAATATATCCTGAGCCAACGTTACTTTATCTTGAGCCTTTTCATTAGCCGCAATACAGGTCATGGATTTACCAATTGAAATCGCTGTATTTGGCATTACACGAATAATATTTTTATCACTTCCAACAATGTTTTCAATTCTAGGAATCTCAACACCTGCAGCCACCGAAATAATAATGTGTTTATCTGTTATTTTAGAAACAACACTTTCTAAAACCTTATCAATATGTTTAGGTTGCAAAGCAAAAATCACCATATCAGACTGCTCAACGGCTAAAATATTATCGTTTGTAACGGTAATATTATCATCTGTCTTATATTCATCAACATTCGCCGTATTTCTATCGCTTAAATATAAGGTGGTAAATGCTTTATTTTTAATAAGTCCTTTTGCGATAGCACTTCCTAAATTTCCGGTTCCAATAATGGCTATTTTCATGATTCTAATATTTTTTATTATTCCCTCGAAGGAGGAAATCTTTTCATTATTATACTTTAGATTTCCGTTTTCACGGAAATAAAAAACAGTCAATTAGAAATAAGTTGCTTTTAAATTCAACCCAGTTGTTTCTTCTAATCCGAGCATTAAATTCATATTTTGAACGGCTTGTCCAGAAGCTCCCTTTAACAAATTATCAATAACACTCGTTATCAATAATTTACCATTATGTTTATGTAAATGTATTAAACATTTGTTGGTATTCACAACTTGTTTCATATGCAAAAATTCATCTGAAACAAAAGTGAATTTAGCAGCTTCATAAAACGAATTATACATAGATTTCGCTTCTTCAACAGTTCCTTCAAAATCGGTATAAAGTGTTGCAAAAATACCTCTCGAAAAATTACCTCTATTTGGCATAAAAATAATTTCAGAAGAAAAATCGTTTTGTAACTGATTAACCGATTGATTAATTTCTCCTAAATGCTGATGCGTAAATGGTTTGTAATATGAAAAATTATTATCTCTCCAAGTATAATGTGTTGTTGCAGACAATGAGGTCCCTGCTCCTGTTGCTCCTGTTACTGCATTAATATGCACATCGTTATTTAGTAAACCTGCCTCTGCTAATGGCAACAAGCCCAACTGAATTGCCGTAGCAAAACAACCTGGATTCGCTATATAATTTGCAGTTTTAATATCTTCTCTTTGTAATTCTGGCAAACCATAAACGAATGTTTTTCCGTTAAAAACTTTATCTGATTCTAATCTAAAATCGTTTCCTAAATCAATAATTTTAGTGCTTTCTGAAAATGTATTTGCTGACAAAAACTTAACCGAATTACCATGACCCAAGCATAAAAATAGCACATCAACTTCTGGATTTACCGTATCGGTAAATTCTAAATCTAAAGACCCAACTAAATCCTGATGTACTTTACTTATTTTATTGCCTGCATTGGATGTGCTGTATACAAAATCAATCTCGGTTTCAGGATGATTAATTAGCAATCTAATTAATTCTCCTGCTGTATAACCTGCTCCTCCAATAATTCCAACTTGTATTTTTTTCATTTTATACTGTTTTTGTTCATTTCTACCATATCACAAATTATGCGATTTCTTCCTTTGTCGAAATGACTCAGTTATTCAATTTAAATTACTTATTTAGAATTTACTTGTTGATATATTTTATTTTGGTTTCCAAAGATTTTAATAAAACCTTTAGCCTCATCGGCTGTCCAACCCTTATTTTCTTCTCCGTAACTTCCAAATTTAGCACTCATTAAATCGTGTTCAGAACTAATCCCGTCTAAAGAAAAATGGTATGGTCTTAAAGTAACAGTTACATCACCACTAACCTTGTCTTGACTGCTTTGTAAAAACGCTTCCATATCTCTCATTACAGGATCTAAATATTGACCTTCATGTAAATGCATACCATAAAAACTTGCCAAATATTCTTTATGTTGTAATTGCCATTTAGTTAATGTATGCTTCTCTAATAAATGATGCGCCTTAATAGTTATTAATGCTGCTGCTGCTTCAAAACCAACACGCCCTTTAATACCTACAATGGTATCACCCACATGAATATCTCTACCTATAGCATAAACAGATGCTAAACTATTTAGCACTTCAATATTTATCTCAGGACTATTTTCAACGCCATTTACAGCTACTAATTCTCCTTTTTCAAAAGTTAATTTTACTTTCTCTTCTTCGGCATGTTTTAATTGCGACGGATATGCTGAATCTGGTAATGGTTTATCAGAAGTCAATGTTTCTGAACCACCAACACTCGTTCCCCAAAGTCCTTTATTAATTGAATATTTTGCTTTTTCCCAAGACATATCGATACCATTGGCTTTCAAATAATCAATTTCTTCTTGTCTTGTTAACTTTTCATCTCTAATTGGCGTAATAATTTTAATATTTGGCGCCAAAGTTTGAAAAATCATATCGAAACGTACTTGGTCGTTTCCAGCTCCTGTACTACCATGAGCTATATATTCTGCATCTATACTTTTTGCATACTCAACAATTTCAATAGCTTGAATAATACGTTCGGCACTTACCGATAATGGATAGGTATTATTTTTTAATACATTTCCAAAAATTAAATACTTCACTACTTTTTGATAAAAAGTTGCAACCGCATCAATGTTTTTATACGTTGTAACGCCCATTTTATAGGCATTACTTTCAATATAACTTATTTCGTCTTTTGTAAAACCACCTGTATTAACGCTTACCGCATGTACGTCATATTCTTTAGATAAACTTACCGCGCAATACGACGTATCTAATCCGCCACTATATGCTATTACTAATTTTTTCATGTGAATATTATTTATTGTTTTTAATTTCTGTAAAACAGAAATCCTTTATTTTTTTTCTTTTTTTAGAAAAAGTGCCTCTTTGATGCTTTTTAATCTTTTAAAAACACTTTCTTTAATTGGTTTTACTTCTTCTTTTTTTGCCTTTGGGTCATACAACATACCTGTACATAAACACATTTTTCTATCGGTACGTGTTAATACATCGTAGTTCTTACAAGTTTGGCAACCATCCCAAAAAGACTGATCGTCTGTTAACTCAGAAAATGGCACAGGTTTATATCCTAAATCACTATTTAATTTCATGACTGCCGAACCTGTAGTAATACTAAACACTTTAGCATCTGGAAACTTAGTTCTTGAATGTTGAAATATTTTGTGCTTAATCTTTTTTGCTAAACCTATATTTCTAAAATCTGGGTGTACAATCAAACCTGAATTTGCTACAAATTTACCATGTCCCCATTTTTCTATATAACAAAACCCAGCAAATCTAGTGCCTTCTAAAGCAATAACAGCATTGCCATTCTTCATTTTAGAAGCAACATATTCTGGTGTTCTTCTTGCTATTCCTGTACCTCTAACTTTAGCAGATTCAGCAATTACATCACATATTTCTTGTGCATACTTGACATGATCATCATTAGCGATTATGACATCTATTTTTTTCATGTGTTTATAATCATCGTTTTTTATCGGTCATATGTAACATTCATTTAATCATTTCCTTGAATATTGAAAATTTAGTTTTGAATGTTTCATAAACGAATACCGTCTAAATAAACTTAAAAAATTAAATACTTGTTTTTTTTAAAATCCAATGAGACTATAGAGTATAGACTTATACACACGAGGTATAATGATTTTTAAAATTTCTATAAATGGATTTTTTGCTCTCGGGGAAGCAGGACACACCTACTTCAAAATAAAACTAAACCCCCAGGGGGCGACGAAAGCGGCGTGCAGGATTAGTAATATTAACTAATATGTTCAAGAATTGAACCTTAACTTCTGTAATAATAAAATTTACCGTTTTCATAATAATAGTAACTCTAAATCGTCGGCCTTAGCCCCTTTCGTTAACTAGATAGTGCAATATTACATAAAAAAAATGACGTAAAGCAAAGGAAATCATAAAATATAATAGATTTTATAATGTTCAAATTTTATTTTACATTAATAATAACTGGTAGTTCAAAGGCTATTTTAACTTGTTGCCCTCGTTTTATTGCTGGAAATATTTTAGGCAATGAATCTATACTTTTATTAAGTAAAGTCTTAATATTTGGAATTTCTTGAAAAGTAAGGGTATCTATTTTAGAGCTTGAAAGCGATAATACACCTGTTTCAGACACTTCAAAGCTTAATACAATAGTATCATTAATATCTTGAGTAACTACAATACCTTCGCTCTCTAAAAAACTAAAAATTTGAGTTGTTAAGTGGCTTTCAAAACATTGCTTTTTTTCTTGCTTAGTTAGCATAGAGTCACAAGAAGAAAAGGTTGGATATGCATCAACATCATTCCAATTAAAAGTTTGTAATTCTTCGTTTAATATAGCCTCGGAAGATGTTTTTTTTACATTAAAATACTCGCAAGAGGTGAGCATAAAAACTAATATAAAAACGTAGAGGTGCTTCATGGATTAAAAGTATGCACGAAAATACGATTTTTTTAGATTATTAACTCACACTATTTTTCACCTTCTTCTTTATTAACTTTAAGAAACTTTTCTTTTTTTAACTCTGTAATACGATGATTTGCAAATTCTTTCATTTTACTATCTGGGAATTTTTTATTTAAATCTTCATAAACTTTAATTTTCGCATCATAATCTGCGTAATAATTCTCAAGCGTCAAAGCTAAATGAAAATGAGTCATTTGGTTTGTTGGATTTTCTCTTATCGCTTTTTTTAATGTAGTAATAGCCTCTTTAGGTCTTTTAAGTTGATTTAATACCGTTGCCAATTTTGCGTATTCAGTATCTAAGGGTTTATCTAATAAAAATATGGCTTTTGAAATATACTTTTCGGCAGTCTCAAAATCATTTATACGCTCGTAATACGTACCAATAACATATATAGAAGTAGCATCAAGTGGATTAAACTTTAATGCTAACTCTCCATATTCTATTGCTTTTTCGTAATCATACAATTTAATATAACTAAGACTTAGTTTTTCATAAATAAATCCAAGAGACTCATCTAAAGCAATTAACTTTTTAAACCATATTATAGCATTATCATAATCTTGTTTATTATAATAATTTTGAGCTTTTAAATTAATAAGCTCTATATTATTCTCATACGTTTCTAAACCTTTATCTACATACTCATTTACAAGATCATACTTTCTATGTTTAAGAAAATATTTGGCTATTCTATAAATGGCTTTTTGATGGGTTTGGTCTAGCTCATATGCAGAACGAAACCTATTTATAGCTGTAGAATCTTTTAATTTTTCTAAAACCAATCCTAATTCGTAATGATAATTTGGGTTTTTATCATCTATATAAACCAAATCGTTAAAAACCTTAACGGCTGTTTCATGTTTTTTAGTTTTAGATAATAGTCTTGCATATTCAAACTTCAATAAGACATCTTCTGGATTTGCTTCAATGCTTAACTCATAATTTTTAAGCGCTTCATCATAATTACCAATAGCTATGTATGCTTTCGCTATTTTACCATACACTTCTTTTTGATTATTATACCTTTTATAACTATTAATGGCTTTGGAATAATTTCCATTAGCATACAAACTATCTGCAACATTTAAAACCGAAGTTTGCGCTTCGGTTTTAAATAGCATTAACAATAAAATGATTGTAAATATTCTAACCATTTTTAATCTGCTACTTGAAATATTATTGGCAAACTATAAGGCACATTTACTTTTTTCCCTTTCTGCTCGCCCGGAATCATTTTAGGGAGTGTTTTAATAACCCTTATAGCCTCTTCCTCTAAACTAGGATGTGGCGCTCTTGAACGTACATCAATCACATTACCTTCTTTATCAATTTTAAAAATAACATTGATGCGCTGCCTTCCTGTTAGTCCGTTATCCTTTGCTATTTTTGTATTGAAATATTTGTTGAAATGTTTAGAAACTTCATTAGATGTACATTTTCTCTGTTCACTATTAGACATGTTTTCGCACCCAGGAAAAATTGGAGCTTTTTCTACAACAGTAAATGGTATATCAATATTTTCATCAATAAGAACTTCATTTAAAGGAATCGTTTCTAACTCTTTATTTTTAACATCATCTTGAACTTGAAAAATGATAGGTAATGAGTATGGCACATTTACTATTTTTCCTTTCTGCTTGCCAGGAATCATTTTTGGCAAAGTAGAGATTACTCGTATTGCTTCTTCTTCTAAATCAATATGCGGTGCTCTTGCTCTAATTTCATCTGTAGTTATACCTCCCTTTTCATTAATTTTAAATATAACATTAATGCGCTGCCTACCTGTTAAACCTAAACTATCTGCTATATTGGTATTGAATTTTTCTTGAACAAGTTTTGAGATTTTTTCAGACATACAGTCTCTTCGCTCTTCATTACTAGTTAGATCTTCACAACCTGGAAAGACTGGAACCTGTTCTATTACAGAAAAAGGCACATCTATATTTTCTGTATACTCATCTGCTACTTGAAAAATGATAGGCAAACTATAAAGCACATTCACCTTTCTCCCTCCTTGTCTACCAGGAATCATTTTAGGCATTATTTTAAGAACTCTTAAAGCCTCTTCCTCTAAAGCAGGATGTGGAGCTCTTGTACGAATATTAACAACATTACCTTCTTTATCAATTTTAAAGATTACATTGATACGCTGTCTACCTACTAAACCTAACTCAGTTGCTAAATTTGTGTTGAAGTTTCGATTTACATATTTATTTATATTTTCAGAAAGACATCTTTTTTGATCTATAGTATTTAAATCTTCACATCCAGGAAAAACAGGAGCTTGATCTATTTCAGAAAAAGGTACATCCTCTAAATTGGCATATTTAGTTTTATCAAGTGTTTTAGATAAACCAATCATTGCCTGCTTTTCTTCTTCTAATGTAATTTCTTCTTTAGCTTCAATAGCATTTTTTAATTGGTTTATTTGCTCTACTAAAGGTAATTCTTTTTTTTCTACTTTGTTTTTATAACTCGCACACGATGTATAAACCAACATCCCAAAAACCAGAGGAATTAGCAAGCCATACTTAAATAAATGAATTTGTTTTGATTTCGATTTTGTTAACATAACGATTCGTTTTTTGATTAATGATTGTTTAAAAAAGGTATTGATGAATGATATATTTTTAGTCTCGAAAACTTGAGCTAACAAATTTTGATAGTACTGAGATTTATCTTGATGTTTTACAGCTTCGGCATCTGCAATAAACTCATGAAGTGTATTTATTCTATTTTGATACATATATACCAAAGGATTAAACCAGAATAAAATACGAAGTATTTCAAAAAATAATAAGTCTAAACTATGCAAATGTTTTACATGAACCGTTTCGTGTTTTAAAATAGCTTCTCTTTCTTCACTTTTAATAAAATCTCCAAGAAACACATATCGAAAAAAGGAAAATGCGGCATTGCTATTTATCAATTTTACTAACGTTAAGTCTTTTTGATAAGTCTTAGGGTTCTTAAAAATTAAAACTAAAATTCTAATTAACTTATATAAAAAAACAGATAAAGCTATAGCAATTCCTATATAAAAAGCGATTACCCAATAAGAAACACTATTATCTATAACAACTGTTTCTAATAACACGGTGTTATTTGTATTTGAAGCCGATTGCCCAATAACGACTTCTGGTAGCGATATAATATATTCTTGAGGCAAAACATCTTTAAAACGATTAATCTTTATAAACGGTATTGCAATTGACAATAAAGAGGTTACTATAAGATACATTCTATTCCAATTAAAAAAAGTTTCCTTTTTTAAGAATACATCATATATTAACAAAAAGAATAATTGAAACGCAACGGTTTGAACAATATAATGTAACATAACTATTCCTTTTTATTAATTTCCTTTAAAACCGATTCTAACTCGTTTAAACTGATATCATTTTTCTTAACAAAAAACGACACCATACTTTTAAATGAGCCTTGAAAATAATTATCAACTAATTTATTTATAGATTGATTACTATAGTCTTGTTGCTCTAATAGTGGAAAATAAATATGCCCCTTACCTTCTTTTTCATAACCAACAAATCCTTTATTTTCTAATATTCTAACAATGGTTGACACGGTATTATAGGCAGGTTTTGGCTCTGGAAATTCTTTAATGATGCTTTTAACATTGGCCTTTTTTAGCTGCCATAATATTTGCATGATATCCTCTTCTGCTTTGGTAAGTTGTTTCATAACTTATAATAATTAATTTATTCAACTAAGATTTTAGTTTAAACAAATATAACTAAAAAATTAGTTTAAACTAAAGTCTTAGTTAAAAAAAGCTATGATTAGGATTAATTGTTGAAATTTTAAGCCCTATTACCGGAGGTATTATTATCGCCCCTTTTTAGGACATTAATTGTATAACTTATAATAAGAGTGCTTCTAAAACAGTAACTCGATCTGCTTTTGGCAACTATATAAGTTTTCTAAGACCTAAGTTTATAAAATTTATAGTTGCAATACGCTATTTCGGAGTTTTTATTGGATTATTTATAGACCACAGTAGCTACCTAATTAGTGGATAGAAGAAACCCTGTGGGTCTCTCACCTCCACAGGGCTATGTAAATTGCTATTATCAACAAAAAAATTGAGGGATTAAATAATTTTTTGAAGTGTTGATACACAAATTTAATCAAATCATTTGTATTTGAAATGTGGGAAACCCGTAACTTGATTGCGGGTTAAGCATAGTGTCTTGTTATAGTAGGCTTTATGAAGGTAAAAAAAAAAAAAAAAATTAAATAAACCCTCTGATTCTAGCCTCATTTAACAACGTTTCATCTTGTCCATCCTGAACTTCAAAAATTTCTCTTAGATGTTTTTTTCTTTTCTCAACAGCACTTAATGAAATATCTAAATGAGAGGCTAAGTTTTTTGTTTTTATGCCTTGAGATAACAAATAAAGTATTTTTCTGTTTTTTTCATCTACAACGATATCACTAGTAATTGCTTTTCTAATAAAGCTGTTTACTGTACCACTATAAAATGGTGGATTATTAAGTACTGCTTGAAACGCACTTGCAAGTTCGCTAGATGTTAAATCACTTTTAATTAAAAACCCTTCAGGATCAATTGTTTTTATAATATTATGAATTCTAAAAGGTTCATTAAACATTGTTAAAATTATAATTTTTGCCCCAGGTAAATTTTTACGAGCATAGCCTGCTAAATCTTCTCCAGAAGTCATTTTCCCATCTGTTGATGGCGGCAAACTAATATCAACAAATAACACATTATAATGTGATTCATTTTCAATAGACTTATCCATTAAAGCAATAGCCTCATCGCAATTATTCGCTATATCTATTTGTAATTCTTGATTTTCCTTTTTAGTAAAAAGCAATGTATTTTGATACCCCTCAATAATCATTGGATGGTCATCAATCATTAATATTTTAATTTTTTGAATCATAAAATTTAGTTTTTAGGCTATTGGAGCTTCAATAGTTACTGTTGTTCCTACGTTTTCTTTTGAGGTTATATTAATTGTTCCATCAATTTCTTTGATTCTTGAATTCATATTCTTTAAACCTATGCCAGATTTTGCTTTATTCACATTAAATCCTAAACCATCATCGGTGATGGTTAAACAAATTACCTTGTTTTTTAATTTAAAATTAATATCTACAATAGATGCATTAGCATGCTTATAAATATTATGTAAAGATTCTTGAATAATTCTATAAATATGAATCTTTGTTTTATTAGAGATTTCATCCCAAATAATGGCACCATCATGATCTAGATTATACTCTAACTTATAAACATTGGTTTGAGTTTCTACCAAGGTTTTAATAATATCTATAAAACCAGAGCCAGAAACAAAATCGGTATTTAATTCATGTGATACTTTCCTAATATCTTGTTCAATTGTTTTTAGTTCATCAATATATTGGCTTCTAGTTTTAATAGCCTCAGCACTATTGTTCATGTTTAAGCTATCTAAACTTAAACGAGTGCCAAATAAACGCCCTAAAACACCATCATGTAACTCCTCAGAAATCCTCTGTTTTTCTAGTGTTCTAGCTTCTTCTATACTTTCATTTTGAGACAGCATCAGGTTGTAAATTTCTTCATTTGCTTCCTGCTGTTGCTGTATAAATTTTAATTGTCTATTTTTATTTCTTTGTGTTATTACTATGTATAATAATAATGATGTTACAACTAAAATTATAGAAATTATTAGCAACCATAATCGCTCTCTAGTAATTTGCTTATTTTTTTGCTCTATTTGATTGGTTTCATATTGTATTCTTGTAAATTTCTTTCTTGTAGCCCTTTCATTTTTAATTAAACTATCATTAAGTTTTATATATTTATCATAATACTTAACAGCAACACTATCATCTTCAATCTGAGACAATAACAATAATGACCTTAACAAATCGTCTTTTGAATATTTTTCTGAAATTTCTTTAGATTTATAAGCATAGTGTTTAGCCGAATCTATTTTATTAAAACTCTTATAATATTGTGCTAAATGTTGATTAATTATTACAGTATAAGACTCTACGCCTATACTATCGCAAATTTTTAACGCTTTTAGATATAAGTTTGGAAGTTTTTCATAATTATTTGATAGAAATAAAGCATGGGCATAATTGTCTAAAACTAAAGCATAAAAATCTGGTCTTTCATTTTTTAAATTTTTATTGTCTAAAATTTCATTTAGCTGATTTAACGCATAGTCATATTGACTAGCATCTTTATATGTTACGGCTAAATTATTTTTTAAGTTATTTAACATAACTTTATTACTACTATCAAACTCATTTTGTTTATCAATTGATTTTTTATAATAAAAAATAGCTTCATCAAATTGTTCTAATATTTTGAAAATATGACCTAAATTATTGTAAAAATGCAATTGATACTTAATAACATCTTTTGTTTCCTCTAATTTATCTAATAAAGACAAACCTTTAATAGACGTTAACTCGCTGCCTGTTAAATCTTTTTCTTGTTTTTGAATTAATGCAATATCTAAAAGCACTACAGCTCTATTATAATTGTCTTTAAGGGCATTAAACAACTTTTCTGCTCTATCATCATAATAATAAGCACTATCAATTACCCTATTATAATAATAATAGCCTAAATTTTTATTTACTTTTGCTAATGCAATAGAGTCCTTTATTTTATAGGCTAGTTTTAAAGCATTATGGTTATAATATAAAAACTCTTTATTATTATTTTTTTCAGAATAAATTGAAGATAAAGTAATATAACTCTTAACAATTAAAGAATCTATTTGTTCGTTTTTAGATAAGATTTTTGCGCGATTTGCGTAATGCAATCTTTTATCAATAGTGCTAAATTTAGTATTCTCTGTCTTGGCAAGATAATATTGAATACTATCTAAATTATGATTTATGACTTCTTGAGAAAAAGAGGCATAAGAACAAAATAACAATAGAAGATAAAATTTAATATTCAAGTGGATAAATTAACTAATTTATCAAATGTATTTATAATTTTTCAATTTTATAAAAAAAGATAAGGCCTTTATCATACAATAAAGGCCTTTATAAAAATTATTTTTATATATTATTATCTTGTTTCTACAATTCCATCTCCAACAAATTTAGCTGTTTCTGGGTTAAGTAACACATCATCTTCGTTTAAATCTTGTTTAGTACAAGAAGTAAATGATGCAAAAATAACTGCTACAATTAGGGTGATTTTTAGGGCTTTCATAATATTTCAATTTTAAGGTTAATTTATTTTTCACTAATTTTTAATAATAATTGTATCGAAGACTTTGAAAAACAAAATCTTTAATAGAGGGAAAAATGGATAATTAACTTAAAAATCGAACGCACAAAAGCGCACAGATTTTTCACTTTAAAATTGAGGGATTTGACAATACTGTCAATAAATGGATTAATTTTCTTTCGGAGCTGAGGGGAATAATAAGGGGTGCTCGTTAAGAAGTACTAAAATAGGTTAAACCGCTTGTTAAAATGAAATATATTCGATGAAATACATGATTTCAACGATTAAGTGTAGAAAACTACTTTGTTATTGTTCACAACTTGTTGAAAACTATAAAAGCGTTGATTTATTTTTAACTAAACTCGTCTTAACAATTATTGTTCTAACATCTTCATTTAAATGCATATTCTGCAATCTATTAACAAGCAATTGAGTAGCATTAGCACCAATAACTTTAGCATGTTGACGTATAGTAGTTAATCTTGGCAATGTATGGTTCGAATCAGATTTACTTGCAAAACCGATTACAGACATATGTTTAGGTACTTTTTTACCTAAATTAATAGCTGAATTTATTGCTATTATCGCAGAAGAACTATCAGCAGACACAACACCATCAATAGTATTGTTTTTTCTAAAAAAAGATTTAATTTTTTTCTGATGATCATCTTTCTTGAATATTCTTAAAACTAAAGGGTCCTGTCCTCCATTTTCTAAAATAGCTTTATTATAACCACGCTCTCTTAGCTTTCCAACACTTAAATCATCTATATTACTTATAAATACAATATTCTTTCTATTTTCAAGCAGCAAGTTTTTAGTCGCATTATATGTAGCATCAAAATCATCAACAATTACCTTATCACACATAACATCATGAGCTACTCTATCAAACATAACTATTGGTAAACCTTGACTTATTGTTTTTTTAAAATGATCTATTTCATTTTTAATCTGTGTTTCCTCTGAAACGCATAAAATAAATCCATCAACACTTCCACTTGCCAATAATTGTAGACTTGCTTTTTCTGTTTCTAAAGACTCATTAGAAATACATGTAATAATATTGTACCCTAATTTAGTTGCTTCTCTTTCAATACCAAAAAGAACTTTTGCTAAAAAGTGATTAAGAATATTAGGTATAATAACACCTATGGTTTTAGTTTTATTCTGTTTTAAACTTAAAGCCATTCTATTTGGCTTATAGTTATATAATTCAGCAAGTTCTTTAACACGCTTTACGGTTTCCTCTCCAATTTCTTCACTATTATTTAAAGCTTTAGAAACTGTAGAGATAGAAACATTTAACTCTTTTGCAAGCTGTTTTAAAGTAACCATGTTATATATTTAAATAAATTAAAAGTGCACGCAATTTACAAAAATCTCTTTTCGAAATAACTTTGTCTAAAATAAGTTATTAAAGGTTTCTTTTAAGCATGAATATTTTTATTCTGAGCAATAAAAATATAATCTTAAATATAATTTAATGTTTTAAAAGATTGAGAATGGTATTTTTGTGCTTTTAAAAAATATGATATGGATTTTTCAAAAGTAAAACTTGTAGTTAGTGATATGGATGGCACCTTACTTAACACTAATAGCGAAGTAAGTAATCGATTTTTTATTCAGTTTGAAAAACTTAAACAACGTAATATCCACTTTGTAGCTGCAAGCGGTAGACAATACCAAAGTATTTTAGAAAAACTAGATACTATAAAACATGATATTTCCATCATTGCTGAAAATGGTGGCATTATGCAACATAATAATGAAACAAATATTCTTTTACAGTTATCTACTGAAGATGTTTTAAAAACTATTAAAACTTTAAGAAATATTGAAGGATGTTATATTGTTTTATGTGGAAGAAAATCGGCTTACATAGAAACTAACGATTCGAATTTTATTTCAAAATTCAGTAAATATTATGCAGAGTATAAAATTGTTGAAGACCTTACCAGAGTAACAAACGATGATTTTTTAAAAATTGCTGTTTATCATTTTGAATCTTCTGAAACATATATTTATCCACATTTAAAAGCATTATCAAACCAATTGCAAATAATTGTTTCTGGACAAAACTGGCTAGATATTTCCCATGCTAATGCAAATAAAGGATACGCCTTAAATATGATTCAAGAAAAGATGGGCATACATAAAAATGAAACGATGGTTTTTGGCGACTACAATAATGACTTGGAGATGCTAAAATTGGCGCATTTTAGTTACGCAATGGAAAATGCACATCCAGACGTAAAAAAAATAGCAAGTTTTGAAACTAAAAGCAACTCTGAAGAAGGCGTAGAAACTATACTTGATCAACTTTTAGAAAGATTGTATATCTAACAATTTTTGAATACGCATATAAACTGTTTAAAACAAAAAAGCATTCTTTTTTATATAATAAAAAAAGAATGCTTCAAAATAAATATATAAACTACTAATTAACTTCTTACTTCATTAACAATTGCTAAAGCAGCTTTTACATCTTGCTCTAACTTAGCATAATCCTTATTAGCTATAATGTCTTTAGATATTAATTGAGATCCCATACCAACACAAGTAACACCTGCATCAAACCATCCTTTAAGATTTTCTCTTGTTGGAGATACACCTCCTGTAGGCATAACGCTTGTCCATGGTTGAGGTCCTTTAATTCCTTTTACAAATTGTGGCCCGTAAATATCACCCGGGAATAATTTAACAATCTCACACCCTAATTCTTCAGCACGTGTAATTTCTGTTAATGTACCACAACCTGGAGACCATAATACTTTTTTACGGTTACAAGCAATTGCAATATCTTCTCTTAAAACAGGTGTTACAATAAAATTTGCTCCTAAAGCCATATATAATGATGCGGCAGCTCCATCGGTAACAGAACCAACTCCCATAATCATACCTGGTAATTCTTTAATAGCATATTTAGTTAATTCGCCAAAAACTTCATGAGCAAAATCACCACGAGCTGTAAACTCCATCAATCTAGCTCCACCATCGTAACATGCTTTTAATACTTTCTTACTTAATTCTATATCATTGTTAAAAAACAAAGGAATCATCCCTGTGTCTTTCATAGCTTGAGCTACTTCTAATCTTGAAAATTGTGCCATTTTATAAATGTTTATTTGTTGAATTGTTTGTTTGTTGAACTATTAAACCCATTAAACGATTCAATAGTTCAACAATTAAACACTAATATTATCTTGCTACTCTACCAGATGCATCACCACCCATTAATTTTTCCACTTCTGCAACAGTTACTAAGTTAGCATCGCCTTTAATAGTGTGTTTTAAACAAGATGCTGCTACGGCAAAATCTAATGCATTTTGATCATCTTCTGGGTATGTTAATAATCCGTAAATTAAACCTCCCATAAATGAATCTCCACCACCTACTCTATCAACAATATCAGTAATTTGATATTGACGTGTTTCAAACATTGTTTTACCATCGTATAATACGCCTGCCCATGTATTATGAGAAGCTGAAATAGAACCTCTTAACGTAGTAATTACCTTTTTAGCTCTTGGAAATTTTTTCATCATTTGTTGACAAACAGATAAAAAAGCTTCCGCTTTTACATCATGACCTTGAGTTTGAACACTAATACCTTCTGGTTTAATTCCAAAGTGCATCTCTGCATCTTCTTCATTACCTAAAATAACATCACAATACGATGTTAATTCAGTCATGATCGCCTCACGGTCACCACCATATTTCCATAATTTAGCTCTATAATTTAAATCGGTAGAAATAGTAATTCCTTTTGCACTAGCAGCTTTTACTGCTTCTAAACAAACATCGGCAGAACTTTGAGAAATAGCTGGAGTAATACCTGTCCAGTGAAACCACTCAACACCTTCAAAAACAGCATCCCAATCAACCATTCCTGACTGAATATCTGCCATAGAAGAATTAGCTCTATCATAAACTACTTTACTACCTCTAGAAACCGCACCTGTTTCAAGGAAATAAATACCTAAACGGTCTCCACCCCAAACAATTTTATCAACACCAACACCTCTTTTACGCATTTCCATCATAGCACATTCACCAATATCATTTTTTGGTAAACGCGTTACGAAATCACATGATATTCCATAGTTAGCCAATGAAACAGCCACGTTAGACTCTCCTCCTCCATAAACAACATCAAAGTTATTTGCTTGCGAAAATCTTAAAAATCCTTGAGGAGCTAATCTTAACATGATTTCTCCAAATGTTACTACTTTACTCATTACTTAAATTATTATTTAGTTAATTATATATTTGCTTAAACGTTTAAGCAATTTTTTGAAATTTAATCAAAACCAATTAAAATATAATGGTTTTGATTATAAAAACTAAAACATTATATTTGCTTAAACGTTTAAGCAAATATATAAAAAAATTGAATACAAAAAAGAAAACAACCATAAAAGATATTGCTAACGTATTAAACATTTCTCCTGCAGCAGTTTCAAAGGCACTTCATAACGACCCTAGAATAAGTGATAAAACAAAAAAAGCGGTAAAACAAGTAGCCAAAAATTTAAACTACCAGCCCAATCATCTAGCTAGTGCATTACGCAAAGGAAAAAGTAAATTAGTTGGTGTTATTATACCCAGAACAAACAGTAACTTTTTTTCTTCTGTTATTCAAAATATTGAAGAAGTTTTAAATAAAGAAGGTTACAATATAATAATAACACAATCTAATGAATCGTACCAAAAAGAATGTAACAACATAGATACATTATTATTTACTCAAGTTGATGGTATTATAGCTTCAATGGCAAACGAAACTATTGATTTAAACTATTATAAAAAAATCAAATCTAAAGGTATTCCGTTAATTTTATTTGATCGTGGAGAAAACGATTTAAACGTTGATTATATAGGAATTAATGATTATGATAGCAGTCATAAAATTGTTGAACATTTGGTAAATCAAGGCTGTAAACGCATAGCCCATATTGGTGGATATAAACACACCCGAATTTTCAATAATAGAATAAAAGGCTATCTAGATGCACTAAAAAAACATAATTTACCTCTTGAAGATGAGCTTCTTATTGAAAGTAGCCTTACTATAGAAGATGGAAGGCAAAAAATGTCGAAATTATTAGCTTTAAAAAACCGACCAGATGCTGTATATGTAGCTGGAGATTATGCAGCATTAGGTGCTCTTCAAATACTAAACGAACACCATATTAACATCCCTAAAGACATTGCACTAGTGGGTTTTGGAGACGAACCCTTTACGGCTATGGTTACGCCAACAATAACCAGTATAAACCAACACAGTGCTGAAATTGGAAAACAAGCTGCTTATACATTTTTAAAGCATGCCAAAGAAACAACTATTAAGCAAAAATTAAACAAAATAATTTTAGACGCAGAATTAATTATTAGAGATTCTTCAAACGTAAAAAAGCTTAATTCTTAATATAAAAAAAAGCGTATAAATAAATATACGCTTAAACTGCTATTAATCTTTCTATAAGTTGAATTTGAACAATAGATAGAGAGAGAACAATATTACAATTTTTAATTATTTCACTATGTAACTTTTGTTACATTAAGTTTATTCTACAAAATTACAATCACAGCTAAAACAGAAAAAGCATCTCGATTTCCTATAAAGAAAAAGAAGGCTTACAGGATAAACCTAAAAACATTTAACTAAGTAATTAATTTCAGCTATTCCTCTCAAAAACCACACAACTTCTTTAATTACAAAAAAGCCCTAATCTCTTAGAGCTTTCGGAAATTTGGCAATATGGATAAGGCTCCTACTTAATGATAATTTTAAATAAACAAAATACATCTATACCTTTTAATGTTTTATAAATTTTAATGTCGCCTTTTTATCATCAGCAATTATCATCAAATAATAAATTCCAACAGATTTGTTCTTTATCTTTAATTTAAATTCTTGTAAATTCATAAAAGATTCTTGCTGGATTAGTTTACCTATATCATCAAATACCTTTACCTTAATTAAATTATAACTCACTCCTAAATTAAAATTAACAATACTTTTTGTTGGATTTGGGTAAGCGGTAATTAATTGTTCAAAAGTATTTTCTATGACACTAAGACTAGTTAACGAAAAATCATCTGAGGTTACTATACTCCAATTATTTGAAGAATCTTTAAATTGAAAATGAATCGTGTAATCTCCAATCACCAGACCAGGAAAATCAATAGCTTCACTTAAATTTATTAGCTGTGATGGGCTATCTATGGATACATAAATTGCATTAGCAATGTCATTATTTACCCAATAGCGATATGCAGTAATTTTATTATTAACTACAGAATTGGTTTTATAAAAAAACTGATTCACTGGGACACTCCAATTACCTTTATCATCCTTAAACCTAATACTAAAAAGATGCAGTCCCTCTTCAATATTCTCAATAGGAATCACTTCCATTAATTGCATTTGTTGCATTGGTGTAGTAGCAACAAGTGCATTGGTATCAATGTCATTATCAAACCAAAATTGGTAAGCTACAATATTGCTATCCGTCAAGTTATTATAATAAAAAAACTGATTTTGAGGAATGCTCCATCTTCCTTTATCATCTTTAAAATGAATGCTAAAAATATGAAGTCCATCAGATAGTGTTTCTAAAAATATTGAAGTGTCCAATAGCAATTGTCCATTCGGCGAAACCGTTTCGATTATTTGTGAACTATAATCATTATCAAACCAATACTGATAGCCATTTATATTATTGGTAATTAATTCATTATAATATAAAAAATCACTTGAGGTATTACTCCACCTATTTTTACTGTCTCTAAAACGAATATTAAAGCGATGCAATCCATCCTTTAATGTTTCAAGAGGAATTGCTGAATTCAACATTAAGTTTTCTGTTGAAGAAACCGATGCATAGATATTTGAATCATAGTCATTGTCAAACCAGTATTGATAGCTGTTTATACTATTGGCTGTCAAATTATTAAAATAGAAAAAATCACTTGAGGTAACGCTCCAACGATCATCAGTATCTTTAAAACGAATATTAAAAATATGTAGTCCATCAGATAGTGTTTCAAGAGGTATATCTGTATTCAATTCTAAGTTTTCTACTGGAGAAACCGATGCATAGATATTTGAACCATAGTCATTGTCAAACCAGTATTGATACCTAGAAATGTTATTTTGGGCCATGCTATAAGAACCTAAAAACAGATAGTTTATAAAAAATATTAGCCCAATTTTCAATAGTTTTTTCATAACTAATTTTGTTGAGCGTTAACTGTAAAAGAAATATTTAAAACCCCATTACTATCGGTAGTGGTTTGTATAGATTTAAATGAAACATGAGGATTTATAGGTACCGCTCCTTCTTTAAAGGGCAATAGTCCTCCATAAAGCCCCACTTCAGTTCCGTCATCACCTAAATACGTTACAGAGGCATCGGGTAATAGATGAAAATCTGATGCAACCATATCAACAAAAACAGTTGCCATGTCAACCTCCTTGTAATTATTTAAATCTGTAGCTCCTGTTTGAAGAGAAGGAGATGGGTGAGCAAAAATGTTATATTGAAAATTATTGTAACTACAATTTCCATCCGAAAGTAAATTAGTAGTGGTGAAAATATTGTTCATAAATGTATTTGCATCACAATTCGATAATGTACCAAATCCAGATTCATATGTTATAACATTATTTTTAAAGACATTGGAATTAGACTCAAGTATTCTACCTCTTAGGATACAGTTTGAGATTACCGAATAGGTTACCCCTTGAATATGAAAATCGCCAAGAATATCACATTGAATTACGGATGCATTTGTTGGAACTATTCCTGTATTGGTAAAATATAAATTCGCAATTTTTAATCTTATCAAAGTGAATCCATTAATATCAGCATCAGATTTAACCAAACCTCCTTGGAATTGCATGCCTTCCATATATAGGTTGGATGCATTGCTTCCTATAACAATACGACCAGAATTGATGGTAGAACTATAAATATAAGTTTTTCCTGTTACTGCGGTTGAATCTGTATCATACCCCGCACCTATAATTACCAAACCTTTATCTATGGTGGTAGGCGCTACAAAATTACCTCCTGAAACATACAACGTATCACCAGTTATTGAAGCATCATAAGCATCTATCAAAGGTGCATCTCCACCAAAAATAGTTGTAGTTCCGTCGCTATGCAAAGCAACTGACTTTTGAGCTGTTGAATAAACAACTACAAAAAGTAAAAAAATTGAAAGTAAAAATTCTCTTTTCATAATAGTATTATTAATTAATTATAGTAGTTGTTCTAAAGTATACTATGTTAAAAAGAAGCCAAATGATATTAATCAGTCCAATTATAATTACAGAACTTAAAAGCTTCATATTAAGTTTTCAAAAAAAAGCATCCCGATTTTCTATAAAGAAAAAAGGAAAGCTTTCATATGAATACATTTTCAAAGCTAATATTTTCATTATAAATCACTGAATATCAATTATTTTTAACTATATTTATAAATATTAACTTCTGTTCTAGGAGTATTGGAATAAAGCTTCCCCACAATCTTCACTTTTTCGTCCAACAAGCTTCTAAACACTAAAAAATTATTTACTATGATTAAATTACTATTAAAATCGACAGTAAGTTTTTGCCTGTTCGTAGCTTTAGGTTTAACGTTATCAGGATGTAGCAACGAATCGCTTGTAGATATGCAAGCAGAAGACTCATTAAATATCACTTTGTTCGCTAAACAAAGCGCCTCACAAAAGGACAAAATGAATATTACTACGCACTTAAGTGGCGATAACGAAGTACCCGCCAGAGACACTAATGCCACTGGACAAGTTGTTGTTCGCATTAACAAAGATGAATCGTCAATTTATTTTAAAATTATTGTCGCCAATGTACAGACGAACATTACTGGTTCACATTTTCATATGGGTCCTGCTGGCACTAATGCGGGTGTTGTTGTAAATCTGTTAAATATTAGTGACTTTCCTCCAGAGACCATTGCTCCTGTTAACGGCGTTTTGGCTGAAGGCACTATTACAGCAAGCAACTTATCAGGTGCCCTTGCTGGTAAGCCATTAAGTAATCTGATTTCGGCTATTAGAGCAGGTAACATTTATGTTAATGTCCATACAACAACTTATCCAGGAGGTGAAGTTAGAGGACAATTATAATAACAACTAAAATTAAAAACCTAGCTAAAAAATCAATCCTTCATGCTAGGTTTTTTTTTATTATCGTTGCATACTAAAACAAAAAAGCATCTAGATTTTCTATATAGTAAAAGAAAAGCTTCGACAAGTAGTTAAGTAATTTAATTTACCTGATAAATGTCATTCTTAAAGGCTATGATATATAATACTTTAGCCTTTAAAAGACATACTATGCAATCTAAGTCATTATTATTCGCGGGGATTATCTTATTAGTAGTTGGTATTCTTCTTAAAAAAATGACACAGCTGGAAGTAATAGGATTAGCTACCATTATTACTGGTGTTACATGTAAGTTAATTTACATCGTTTTAAAAGCGAGAAATGGGGAATATAAACCAGGAACAGAGCTTTTTATTTTAACTGTTGGACTATTGTTGTTTTTTACAGGCCTGTATCTGAAAGGTGTAGAACAAAACCTGATTAAACCAATCTATTTAATTGTTTTGGGAATAACTCTAAAAATAATTTTTATCATCAAATTTATTCAGAATATTCGATCAAATTAAGGATAGGGTATTGTCATCAAACAAAAAGCCTTAAAACAAAAAAGCATCCCGATTTTCTATAAAGAAAAAAGGAAAGTTTCACATGGAGAAACAATACAATTATTTATTTAGGTTCTGTATCTTTTGAAAATAGCCAGAATTGCAGCAACTGTAATAACTAATGAAACAATGCCAACAATACAGAGAAACATCACCACAACCCAACCAATCATAGCCTGTATTTTGGGAATATCAGGATTAGGAGGGCTACTACTTCCTTCAATAATATGTGCTATTCCCATCAACAAGGCAAACCAACTAATAATTCCTGAAATTATAAGGATAACCACATTTAAAAAAACAGGGGTCTTCAACAATGGATTTTTCATAACACCTTATATATAAAACCTTAAATTAAACTACAAAAAAACCACCTCTTTATAAACATGAAGTGGCTCTCTTAAGCTACACTTAAATTCAATTCATCTGAACCTCATTCCACTTTTCTGCAAGTTTGGAAAGGTTGGACTTCATTAAATCATCGGGTGTCATGGCAATTCTGAATTCGCATATGGCTTCAAAATTTAAAAACCATGGTTCGGCAATAGATGGGATGTCTGAAGCATCAGGAACATCCACCACCATTACGGCTCCGCGCTTGCCATCCTGTTCGGTAAAATAAATACTTTCTGGTTTAATATCATCGATGACTCGACCAATAATTTCACCAGCAGTACCATTTCTAACCATTGTATTGAAAGGCTCAATAGGACAGGTTACATTAACTAACATTCTCATATCTATTAGTTTTATGGATTAATAATCCCTTGAAGATACAAAATAATGCTGTTATTTAATTATTTAACATGTTAATTTTTAAGCATCTATACTGTTTTGAAATATATTCCATAACAAAAAGCGCCCCAATCTTCAATTAAGAAAAAGGAACCCTTATCCATTGATAATCATAAAGAGCCTATCAAACAACACAACTTCTTTATACTGCCAAAAAAAGCCCTAATTTATTAGAGCTTTTTTAGATTACTGCTATTTGCTAAAGATTTTAATTTTTAACAATATAGGATTATAATTTATTCAGGGATTATTTAACAAGTAGAAATTTAAACGTTACCGGAGTCTGAAGTGTTACGGAGTTGTTTTGTGGATTATATAATATTACTTGAACATTTGCTTGTCCATTACCATCAATACTTTGTAAATAAACAGACAAAATACATCCTTTTAAATCAACATTGGCGGAAGCAAGAAAAATATCTCCCATTTCAAAAGGTTTACCCACTGGAGGGTCAACTTTTAGACTGTTTGGAGAATACCATGGGCTATTTCCACTAATGGTGCCATTACTTCCAACAGGAATGGTAAAAGAGCCATCGGCACTGGTAGACACAGGTGGTGAACTTATTGTAATGGTGCCTGGAGTATTATCAATTACAACACCATCTCCAGCAGTAATAGTTGATAATTTAAAGTCATTGGTTGTACCATCCCCAATTAAAATTTGACCATCTGTAACCGTCGAAGCATTAAGCCCCGTACCTCCATGTTCAACAGATAGTATATCTGTTACCTTAGTTGATAAGTTTATGGTATTATCAGCAATATCTTCATTTAGAATGGTTCCATTCAGAATCTCAGAAGTTTCAACAGCCCCCTCATGAATATCCTCAGCAAGGATTTCCTCATTTAGTATTTTTTCAGTTGTAATGGCATCATCAGCAATATCATCGGCATAAAATGCATAGGGCACAGCCATAAACTTTTGATTGCTTACCATTGTATAATTACCATCATTATTGGTTGATATTTCAACTTTTAAGAACTGGTCTGCATCAATCCAAGGAATATCAAGTAAACGCACATAACTAGTGCTTGTCACCTCACCTTTCCCAATGACTAAACTAAACAAACCATGAGCATCTGTAGTCGTAATATGGGTTTCTTCCCATTGAACCTCTCCATCAAGCCCTTTTGCAATAGTAAACCGAACTCCAATTTCTTTGTTATAAAGAGGGTTTGCTTCAATATCAATACCAACAATTTCCTGCGTTTTATCGTTAAGAGCTACAGCTTGATAATAAATGCCATCCAGATTGCCTATTCTCTGTGCTGAAATTAAATTAATGGCGCTAATAAAAGTTACTATAAAAATATATTTAAATTTTTTCATTACAATCATATTAAAGGTTATTACTACTCAGTTAAATTAAAGGAAAGGCCTAATGTGATACCGTAGCTTCGGTTAGCGGAAGTTTGACCTGAATCTTTTTCTATATTACCTAATCCATATAGGTATAAGCCTTCTGCATATGCAGATATAAAATTAGAAATATTAAAGTTGAGTCCTATATTACCAATAATTCCAAAATCTGACTTCTTCAGTATGCCTGACTTTGTAATATTAAACTCCTCATTGTTTAAAATCTGGGTACCACGTAACAAATAACCATAGTATCCATTCAGAACAAAATAGGGACTAAACACTCTTCTTTTTAATATATAGCCTCCTCCTATTTTGGCCTCTGCATATTCTAAACGCCAGGAATAATTCATGCCATCGTAAACATAGTTGGCCCCTCCATTCCTCTTACCCAAACCTGCTTTAAAAATTACGTTATTTCTAAAAATATTGCGGTATCCTATACCATATGAGCCTGCGAATACTGTTTGGTAATCAGGATTTTGCTTGACATTATCACTATTAACAAATTTAAAGTCACTTACCAATTGAGATGCCTCTATGGTGAAACTTGGTTCTTGCGCTTTGCTTGAAAGCGAAATAAAAGTTAATGTTAATACTAGTATAATTCTTTTCATATTAATGATTATTTAGATATTATTAATTTACTGACAGATTGCTTATTATTATCGTCTAGGACCTTTAAAAGATATATTCCTATTGCCCAGGAGCTACAGTTAATAACGTGCTCTCTTAGGTTTTGAATTTTTTGCTGGTAAATAGTATTTCCTTGTATGTTAGAAATACTGATAAAAGCTTCTTTAAGCACATTGGTACTTTGCAGGGTAATCCTGTATTGAGATGGATTGGGAAAAACTTTAATGTCTAATGCTTCAAAATCATTTTGAATCACTTTCTCAATTTTATAGCTTAACGGCTGAAGAAAACCTTGCGAAACATTATTATTTTCAACATTTTGGGTGTTATAGGCTTGTCCTATGGTTTGCTCATAAGAATGCCCATCTTTTGATGTCGTTGTCCCATAACTTGAGATACTTTGTCTTGCTATTGTTTGTGAGTAACCATTAAATGATAAGAGCATAATAGCAACTCCCCATTTAAAAAGCCATCCTTTGAATTTTTGTTTTTCTAATAATAGTTTCATGTATAATTGTTTCATAGATCTAAAATTTAAATTTTATAAAATATAGGGTAAAAGCGATTTTTTTTTCGGCCGTTAACTTGTTAGCATTACTATATTATATAACATGTCACAATTTAGAATTCCTACCCCATGTTCTGTTTTTTTTATAATTTTTCGTTGAAATACTTGTAAGTTTCTGAAAAACAAATTTTTTTAAAAGTACTGTGAAGATTACAGGTGGTCATAATACACACTCGCTTATTATAATTTCCATTTATGGAACACCCTTGTTTTAAATGTACTGTGGAGGTGGTAGTGCAATTAATGATTATATACCAGTTAAAAAGTATAATAAAGATGTTGCCTAAAACAAAAAAGCATCCCGATTTTTACTAAGTAAAAAAAGGAAAGCTTCTCATTGGTATACCAAATTTACTTTGGTAAACTACTTTCCCGAATATTAATTCGGGAACAACACAACTTCTTATTATTGCCAAAAAAAGCCCTAATTTCTCAGAGCTTATTTGTTGCAATTTTGCGGTCTGGACGGGACTCGAACCCGCGACCTTCGCCGTGACAGGGCGACATTCTAACCAACTGAACTACCAGACCGTTGCTTTATTGCGGTTGCAAATATACACGCCTTTTTTAATATGTCAAACCTTTTTTATACTTTTTTTTGACTTTTTTTTATTAATTAAATTTTTGACGCTCTACCATATAGGTAGTGAGGATGTTATCAAAATTTTTATTAATATCGGCTTCTACATATTTTATTTTATACTGCGCACATTTTAAACGTAACGCCGTAAAATAATTATTTACTACTTCATGATAATTTTCTTTTATACTATCGGCGTACAAATTAATAAACTCACCTGTTTCAACATCAACAAACCGCTTTGGTTTATTATCAAAGTCGAAATTTTGTTCTTTTTCTTTATCAAAAACATGAAATAGAATAACTTCATGTTTATTATATTTTAAGTGGCGCAATGCTTCAAATATTTTCGTTTCATCTTCTGAAGTTTGAAACATATCGGTAAACAAAAAAATCATAGAACGTCTATGTACTTTTTCTGCTATTTCATGTAAATATTTATAAGTCTCTGTTTGTTTATTAACTGGTTTTGATACCACAGCTTCACTTAAATGATTTAAAAGCATTTGATGATGCCTCTCACTACCCTTCTCTGGCGCATAATAATCATAATCATTACTATAAATACTTAAGCCCACAGCATCACGTTGTTTTTTTAAAATTTGCATTAATGCAGCTGCTGCTAATGCCGAAAATGCTACTTTATTTAAATTATTAATAGAAAAGCGATCCATTTCAGGATAATGCATCGAACTACTATTATCTAAAATGATATGACAACGCAAATTAGTTTCATCATCATAACGTTTGGTATAGAGTTTATCTGTTTTAGCAAATAGTTTCCAATCTATATGACGTGTACTTTCGCCTTGATTATATATTTTATGCTCTGCAAATTCTGCCGAGAACCCATGAAACGGACTTTTATGCATGCCAGCAATAAACCCTTCTACGACTTGCTTTGCAAGTAATCCTAAGTTTTTAAAACCTTCTGCTTTATTAAGTTCGTTTTGTAAATTCATGAGTTTTATTGCAATTATTTTAAAACACCATCAACAATACCGTAAGCAACAGATTCATCGGCACCCATCCAATGGTCGCGATTAAAATCTTTCATTATTTTATCAAAAGTTTGTCCGCAATTATCAGCTAAAATTCGTGCGCTTAACTCTTTTGTAATTACAATTTCTTTAGCCGTAATTTCAATATCACTAGCTTGTCCGCGTGTTCCACCACTAGGTTGATGAATCATAACACGGGCATGTGGCTGTATAAAACGTTTCCCTTTTTGTCCTGCAGAAAGTATAATAGACCCCATAGAAGCAGCAAAACCAGTACATATGGTAGACACTTGACTGTTTAGTGATTTTACACAATCGTAAATAGCAAAACCAGAAGTTACATAACCTCCAGGGCTATTAATATATAATTGAATATCAAAATTATTCAAGGTATCTAAATACATCAATCTATCGATAACATGCTTTGCAGATTTATCATCTACTTGTCCCCATAAGAATACTTTACGTTGCTCTAATAATTTGGTATCAATAGCATCTTGTACTTTTATTTTATCACTCATTTTTATTTAATTTTTATCTAAAATAAAAAAAGGTTTACCATTACGGCAAACCTTTTCAATTTTCTTTTTATTTAACTTTTATAATAGACCGTCAATAGCATCTGTATAGGCATTTTTAGGTGCTACACCAACTTGTCTACCAACAACTTCTCCGTTTTGAAAAACTAAAACAGTAGGAATGTTACGCACACCATATTTAGCAGCAAACTCTTGATTTGCATCTACATCAACCTTACCAACTACTGCTTTCCCATCATATTCTTCACTTATTTGTTCAATAATTGGTCCAACCATTCTACATGGTCCACACCAAGCTGCCCAAAAATCAACTAATACAGGTTTATCACTTTTTAATACTGTTTCTTCAAACGTCGCATCTGTTATTTCTAATGCCATAATATTTATATTTTAATATGTTCTTAATTCATTTTAACAACACAAAATTAGTCAAAAAAAACTTTAAAGCTTACAACCCAACAATTTGTTTTACCTATAGCTATATTGTTGGAAGTTATTTTTGATATTTGAGCGCATAAAACAAGCTATCTGCTATATCATTTTAAGTAAGCTTTGTGTTTAATAAAAAAAATCTCATCCATAACTATTAAAAAATTAATTTAATTTATAAACCACATTTTGTTCTTCTAGCTCTTTTATCAATTCTTGAGATACTTTCACCTTTTGTTTTCTGCTTGGCATACTCAATTTTATTTTTTCTTTGGTATCGTACACTAAAAAATTAAGCATCTGATTTCCGGGATGCATGTTAACCAATTCCTTTAAAGCTTTTATTTTTTGTTCATCTAAATCTTTAATATCCAGTTGTATTGAGAGCTTTTTAGCATAATGCTCCATCACATCATGCAGCAATTGAAAATTATTAAACTGCATTCGTGGATCGCTCTTTTTTCCAGTATCTTTATTTACCCAACCATCTCGAATAAATGTTTTAACATAAACGAAATTATTCTGCATTAAAAAATGTCTGAATTTTAAATATTCTTCACCAAAAATTCTAAATTCATGACTATCGGTATAATCTTCAACAGTAAATAACGCCCATCCTTTTCCTTGTTTACTCACACGATGTTGTACATCGGTTACTACGCCACCAAATACAAGTTCACGGTTCACATAAGGTGCTACATCATTAAACATGGCAAGTGTTGCATTGCAAAAAGTTTTCATTTCTGTTTTAAAATCATCTAATGGATGTCCCGAAATATAAACCCCAACCACTTCACGTTCTTGGGCTAATTTCTCCATAGTTCCCCACTCTTCACATGGAGGCACTTCTGGCTCAGCTATTTGAACATCACTAGCATCTCCAAACAAACTTACTTGTGCCGAATTCTCATTTTCTTTATAACGCTGTGCATATTTAATGGCCATTTCTAAAAACGTCATACCATCACCTTCTCTATGAAAATATTGTGCTCTATGCGTATTTTCAAAACAATCAAATCCGCCTGCTAACGCAAGATTCTCGAATGCTTTTTTATTGGCCGCACGTAAATCGATACGCTTTGCTATATCAAAAATAGATCTATAATTACCGTCTTCTTTTCTATTATCAACAATAGTCATAACAGCCCCATGTCCTACCCCTTTTATAGCTCCCATTCCAAAACGAACTGCATTGTCTTTATTTACCGAGAACTTATAATAACTCTCATTAACATCGGGTCCTAAAACAGGTAACTTCATGCGTTTACATTCTTCCATAAAAAATGTAACCTGCTTAATATCATTCATATTATTCGACAATACCGCTGCCATATATTCCGCTGGATAATGCGCTTTTAAATATGCAGTTTGGTAAGCTATCCAAGCATAACAAGTAGAGTGTGATTTATTAAAAGCATAACTCGCAAAGGCTTCCCAATCTTTCCAAACTTTTTCTAAAACTTTAGCATCATGTCCATTTGCACTGGCTTGTTCAATAAACTTTGGCTTCATTTTATCCAGTACCGCAATCTGCTTTTTACCCATCGCCTTACGCAATACATCGGCTTCACCTTTAGTAAATCCTGCGAGACTTTGGGACAATAACATCACCTGCTCTTGATATACGGTAATACCATAAGTTTCCTTTAAGTATTCTTCCATGGCTGGTAAATCGTACTCAATTTCCTCATCACCATGTTTACGACGAACGAAACTTGGAATATACTCCATAGGTCCTGGACGGTACAAAGCATTCATCGCAATTAAATCTTCAAACACCGTTGGTTTTAAATCACGTAAATGTTTTTGCATTCCGGGAGATTCATATTGGAATACACCTACTGTTTCACCTCGTTGGAATAACGCATAGGTTTCTTCGTCATCTAAAGGAAAAGTATCTGGATCGAGTAAAATATCATGTTTTGCCTTAACAATTTTAACGGTATCCTTAATTAAAGTCAGCGTTTTTAATCCTAAAAAGTCCATTTTTAATAAGCCCGCATCTTCTACAACGGAGTTATCAAACTGGGTAACATATAAATCGGAATCTTTAGCAGTTGCTACTGGAACGAACTTTGTAATATCATCGGGCGTGATAATAACACCACAGGCATGAATTCCCGTATTTCTTACCGAACCTTCTAAGGTTCTTGCCAGGTTTACTGTTTCAGCTTGTAAATCACTTCCATCTGCTATATTTAAAAGTTCATTAACTTTTTCTAAATCTTCAGCACGAAACTTACTCGCTAAATCTTTTTCGCTTAAACCGAAAATTTTTCCAAGTTTAGACATGGTTGGAATCAACTTCGCTATTCTATCAGCATCAAAAAGTGGTAAATCTAAAACACGTGCTGTATCTCGAATAGACGACTTTGCCGCCATGGTTCCGTAAGTAATAATTTGTGCTACTTGGTTACTTCCGTATTTTTCAATAACATAATCCATAACTCGACTTCGACCTTCATCATCAAAATCGATATCAATATCGGGCATACTCACACGATCTGGATTTAAAAAACGCTCAAAAAGCAAATCGTACTTAAGTGGGTCTATATTAGTTATCCAAAGACAATAAGCAACTACCGATCCTGCTGCCGATCCACGCCCCGGACCTACAGACACATCCATTTTTCGAGCTTCGCGAATAAAATCTTCTACAATTAAAAAATATCCTGGGTACCCAGTATTTTCTATAACACTTAATTCGAAATCGAGACGTTCTACAACCTCTTCTGATAGTTCTTCTCCATATCGTTTTTTAGCACCTTCAAAAGTTAAATGTTTTAAAAACGCATTTTCTCCTCGCTTACCCCCATCAACTAAATCCTCTTCATGTTTAAATTCATCAGGGATATCGAATGCTGGCAATAATACATCTCTCGCTAATTGATACCCTTCTATCTTATCAACCACTTCTTGTACATTAGAAATGGCTTCAGGAATATCTTTAAACAATTGTTTCATCTCATCAGGAGATTTAAAATAATACTCCTGATTTGGCATACCGTAGCGGTAACCTCGACCACGACCTATGGGAGTTGCCTGTTTTTCACCATCTTTTACACACAATAAAATATCGTGTGCATTAGCATCTCCTTGCTTTTTGTAATAGGTATTATTGGTAGCCACCAACTTAACATTATGCTTATTTGCCAATGCTATTAAAGTTGGATTTACACGATTTTCATCTTCTTGATTATGGCGCATCAATTCTACATACAAATCGTCACCAAACTGTTCTTTCCACCAGATTAGAGCTTCTTCTGCTTGATTTTCACCAATATTCAGGATTTTACTTGGTACTTCACCATATAAATTCCCTGTTAAAACAATTAAATCTTCTTTATATTCTTCAATTAATTTTTTATCAATTCTTGGTAAATAATAAAACCCATTTACAAAGGCATGCGACGATAATTTTGCAAGATTATGATACCCGTTTTTATTCTTCGCCAAGAATACAATTTGATAGCCATTATCTTTTCTAGATTTATCTAAATGATTTTCACAAACAAAAAATTCACAACCAATAATAGGTTTCATTTCTTTAACAGTAACGGCTTCGCCTGTTGCTTCTGCTGCTGCAATTTTAGCTTTAACACTACTATTATGCCTGCTTACTGCATTTACAAAGTGAAACGCTCCCATCATATTAGCATGGTCGGTTAGCGCTACTGCTTCCATATTATATTCGGCTGCAACCGAAACAATATCGGCAACACCCATAGTAGATTGTAATACTGAAAACTGGGAGTGGTTATGAAGATGCACAAAATCCACATCGGCTAACTCCGATATATTTTGTTTAATTTCTTCGGAAGAAATTTGGCTTCCTTCAGCTTTTTTTATTCGCTCTAAAATTTTAGCACTTTCACGCTTAAGATTAATATGCTTTAATCCTATAAGCTGAATCGTATCTGGGTTAGCCTCTTTAAAATTCTCAAAATAATCAGGTTGAACATCCAATTGGTCTTTGGTATATTCACCCAAACGCACCAATTCGAAAAAACAACGTGTAGTAGCCTCTACATCGGCAGTCGCATTATGCGCTTCAGAAAAGCCTACATTAAATAAATGCTCGTGTAACTCAGATAATGTTGGTAATTTAAACTTCCCGTAACGCCCACCTGGAATTTCGCATAAACTTGCTGTATGCTCTGTACAGGTATCTAAAACAGGTAATTCTTGTAATGGGTTTTCAAGAGCACCGCGTACAAATTCAGCCCCCATAATATTAAGGTCGAACTTTACATTTTGCCCAACTACAAACTTAGTTTTACCTAAAGCCTCATTAAACTTTTCTAAAACCTCAGCTAATGGAATACCTTGCTCTTGTGCTAATTCAGTTGAAATACCATGAATTTTCTCAGCATCATAAGGAATGTTAAACCCTTCTGGTTGCACCAAATAATCCTGACTTTCAATACAGTTACCCATTGCATCATGCAGTTGCCATGCTATTTGTATACAGCGTGGCCAATTATCGGTATCGGTAATTGGGGCATCCCAGCGTTTTGGTAATCCAGTAGTTTCTGTATCGAAAATTAAGTACATTAAATCTATTTATATGTTTATGGATTTATTCGTTTAGAACAAAAAACGAAGAGTATAAAAATACACAGAAATTCGTCTTTTTTAAACTGAAGTTATAAACATTTATAAACAAAAAAACGCAACCCTAGGGGTTGCGCATATCTTAACCTAAAACACTATTTACTACACCAACTCTTTATATGATTTTTCTGTATTAATAGATGCTTGAATAGCACTTTTGTGCTTTAATAATAACGAATCAATAGTGGGGGGTAAATTTCTATCTTTCAAAATCTCATTATATTCTTCCAATCCAGCTTCCTCGCCTCTAATAGCTTCATTCAATATAGCTTCTTCATTATTTGAAGTAAGCAATGTTTTTAAAGATGCCCAATTTCTGTGCAAAACACCTTTAAAAGCACCTGAATCTTCGGGTATTTCACCATAACGCAAAATTTCAGTTCTTAATTCTTTTGCAAATTCACTTCGTTCTGAAACTCTTCGTTTAAAAAACATTTGTAACCTTTCATCATCCACATGGTCGATAGCATTCAAATACCCTTTTTCAGCATCATAATTCTTAATTAATAATTTGTTTAATTTATTTGAAATTTCTTCTGTGTACTTCATAAAATCATTTTCATTTTAAATTCCAATAAGTTCTTTTAAGATGCGTATTGTTTCACATCTGCCACTATTAACATAAGGCACAAACCCAATAAAAACAAAGGATTTAACAGTTTTGTGATAATTTTAGTATCTTTTAACACAAATGGACGACTATAATATTTTATAGTACATTTGAAAAACAATATATTATTATGAAATCTAACTTTTTATTACTCACCCTACTTATTTTCATAAGCTGTAAAGCCCAAAACACACCATTATACATTGGTACTTATACAGATGGTTACAGTGAAGGTATTTACAAATTAGATTTCAACCAAAATACTGGGCAACTTAGCAATCTGCAATTAGCTATTTCTACCCAAAACCCATCATTTATTACATATTCCAGAAATAAAAAATACATCTATGCCGTAAGCGAAAGCTTAGGAGGCTCCGTTTCTTCATTTAAAATTCGAGAAAACGGACATCTCAAATTTTTAAATAAA
Organism: Flavobacteriaceae bacterium HL-DH10; assembly: GCA_031826515.1. NCBI lineage: Bacteria > Pseudomonadati > Bacteroidota > Flavobacteriia > Flavobacteriales > Flavobacteriaceae > Thalassobellus > Thalassobellus suaedae. The sequence goes on from CP134536.1 coordinate 1,157,463, forward strand.
GTGAGTAGTAATGGCGAAGGTCCTTGCCATATTTCATTAAACAGACAAGGAAATAAAGCTGTAGTTTCAAATTACCGTGGCGGTAGTGCTTCTATTTATAGCATTGCAAGAGACGGAAAACTTAATGATGCTACTCAAATTTTTAATTACAACACAGACGATAAGGTATCGCATGCCCATTCTGCCCAATTTTTTAGAGATGAATTATATATAGCTGATTTAGGCATAAACGCTCTATACCAATATAAACTTAAAGGCGATACATACGAATTAGCATTACCTACTATTGTTGAAATGACAGAAAACCCGGGACCTCGTCATTTTACAATAACAAAAAACGGTCTATTTATATACATTATAAATGAATACGGAAATTCCATTACCTCGTTTAAAAAAACAGAAAACGGATTTGAACAAATTGATTATGACACTACTTTAGATAAAAACTATGAAGGCAATAATTCCTGCGCCGATATTCATTTATCTAGGAACGAACTTTACTTATACGGATCTAATAGAGGTGAAAACTCCATCGTAGTTTTTAAAAGAAATAAGTTTAATGGCACGATTCAAAAAATCCAAACAGTGCCTGTTCATGGTGACTGGCCAAGAAACTTTACACTAGATCCTTCTGGAAAATTTTTATTAGTAGCAAACCAAAAAAGTCAAAATATTTCGGTTTTTAGTATCAATTCATCTACAGGAAAACTTTCTTTTTTAAATGACGTAAAAGTACCAAGACCTGTATGTTTGTTATTTTAAAAAATTATGGCAATCAATTTAATTCAAAAGCAAAATAAAGCCTTGATAATTAAAAAAATATAGTATCTTTGCGCCCTCATTAATAACCGAGGTCGAGAACCTCAAATAATTAATTATTATGCCAGTAAAAATTAGATTACAAAGACATGGTAAAAAAGGGAAACCTTTTTACTGGATCGTTGCAGCTGATGCACGTTCAAAAAGAGACGGTAAATACTTAGAAAAATTAGGTATCTACAATCCAAACACAAACCCACCAACTGTTGAATTAAACGTTGATGGCGCTGTAACATGGTTGCAAAATGGTGCACAACCAACTGATACAGCAAAAACACTTTTATCTTACAAAGGTGCTTTACTTAAAAATCACCTTGCAGGTGGTGTTAGAAAAGGCGCTTTAACTGAAGAGCAAGCTGAAGCTAAATTCACAGCTTGGTTAGAAGAAAAAGAAGGAAAAGTACAAGCTAAAGCTGATGGTTTATCTCAAGCTGAAGCGAAAGCTAAAGCTGATGCTCTAGCTGCTGAAAAAGCTGTTAACGAAGCAAGAATTGCTGCGGCAGCTCCTGTTGCTGAAGAAGAAGTTGTTGAAGAAGCGGCTCCTGAAGTTGAAGCATCAAACGAAGAAGAATAAAAAACAATAATTTTTTTATACTTTTAAACTCCGATATTAATATCGGAGTTTTTTTGTGAAATAGTATTTTGATTTGCAAAATATATTATTGAACAAATCCCGATGAAAATCGGGATCTCACAATTATTAATACTTTTAAAGATCCTGAAACAAGTTCAGGATGAAAAAAATTAGTTTTCAATGAAAAAAGAAGATTGTTTTTATTTAGGGAAAATTGTAAAGAAATACAGTTTTAAAGGTGAAGTTTTAGCTAAATTAGACACAGATCAGCCAGAACTTTATGAACACTTAGACGCTATTTTTTTAGAATTAAAAAATAACCTCGTGCCTTTTTTTGTTGAAAGTTCACAATTGCACAAATCAGAATTACTTCGTATAAAATTTGAAGATGTTGACGAAGAAGCAGATGCCGATGCTATTATGAAATGTGGTTTATATTTACCCTTAGACTTATTACCTAAACTAGAAGGTAATACGTTTTACTTTCATGAAGTGATTAACTTTACTATTGAAGACGTTAATTTTGGGAAAGTAGGTATTATTAAAGCTATTAATGACTCTACAGCCCAATCCCTTTTTGAAATTGACAGAGAAGGTGTAGAAATCCTAATTCCTATGAATGACGAATTTATAGTAAAAGTCGACAGAGCAAACAAAACTATTTTAGTGAATACCCCAGAAGGGTTAATCGACTTGTATTTAGAATAAAAATTAAGCGAGCCGCATCGCTTCTGCCTCTCTTGTTATATGATGTAACGAAGATTCAATACAATCGCGTTGTTTAATTAAAAGTTTACAAAGTGATAAAGGCAAGTTCATTTCCATCAGAAACTCGTTATATTCATAAATACTCAATTGCATCACATTATTAACTTGTCTAAATAAGTCAACATCCTTATCATAACGCAATATTTTTTTTAAATTCAACTTTGTTAAATGATTTCTTCTATTTAACATGATAGAGTCATCTATCTTTGTTTCCAATTTCTTTGATTCATTTTGCAACATCGTACAAAATTCGCTTCTCTCAATCTCTTTTTCTTTAAAAAAAGATTTTAAACTACTATCAACATCATCATATTGTATTTTTGAAAATATTTTTTCTACTTCATGATTCATTAATAACAAATCATTTAATTTCATTAAAATTTTATCGTATCGTTTTACCCCCAAACCATTAAGTATTTTTATAATCTAATATACGCTAATTATAACTCAATCTGGATGTCGATAGTATATTATTTAACATAGTTTATCCACATTTAACATTTTATTTATACTATTGTCCTAATTCTCAATACAATTTCATGTCTAAAAAACCTTTTGTTTTCAAACAATTTAATGTAAACCAAGATCAATGTGCTATGAAAATCGGTACCGATAGTGTATTGCTTGGTGCTTGGACTTCTATTGAAAATAACCCTTTTTCTGTTTTAGATATTGGAGCAGGAACAGGTGTACTATCTCTTATGCTAGCACAACGCTGCTTCGCAGAACTCATTGATGCCATTGAAATTGATGATAACACCTATGAACAATGTGTCGATAATTTTGAACAATCTACGTGGGGAGACCGTCTTTTTTGTTATCATGCTTCATTAGAAGCGTTTGTAGAAGAAATTGAAGATAAATACGATCTCATTATTTCTAATCCGCCGTTTTACTCCGAAGATTTTAAAACTGAAAATACGCAACGTGATTTAGCTAGATTTACCGATGCTATGTCATTTGAACATTTAATTGATAGTGTTTCAAAACTGTTATCTGAAGACGGTATATTCTCTGTAATTATACCTTTTAAAGAAGAAGTTGCATTTATTGAAATCGCTTCAAATTACCATCTTTCGCCCAATAAAATACTCCGTGTTAAAGGCAATCCAAATTCAGAAATTAAAAGAAGCCTTTTAGAATTCTCTTTTCACAAAAGCCACATAAATGTAAATGAGTTAATTATTGAAACAGAACGTCACAAATACACTGCAGACTATATAAATCTTACCAAAGATTTTTATTTAAAAATGTAACTAATTCCGTAAAGATTAATTAAATTTGAGAAGGTAAAATGATAAATTCTTAAAAAAAATAAGGATTTCTAATTATTTCACTAAAACCTTTTAATTTAATTTAAATGAAACCAGATTTATTTGAAGCACCAGATTATTATAATCTTGACGAATTATTAAGTGATGAGCATAAATTAGTTCGTGATGCTGCTCGCGCCTGGGTAAAACGTGAAGTCTCACCAATTATAGAAGACTATGCTCAAAAAGCAAAATTCCCTAAGCAAATTATAAGTGGCTTAGCTGAAATTGGTGCATTCGGACCATACATTCCTATGGAATATGGCGGTGCTGGTTTAGATCAAATTTCCTATGGGTTAATTATGCAAGAAATAGAACGAGGAGATTCTGGTATTCGCAGTACAGCTTCGGTACAATCTAGCTTAGTTATGTATCCTATTTGGAAATATGGTAATGAATCACAGCGCCAAAAGTATCTACCCAAATTAGCTAGTGGCGAATGGATGGGTTGTTTTGGTTTAACAGAGCCAGATCATGGTAGCAACCCAAGTGGTATGGTTACTCATTTTAAAGATATGGGCGACCATTATTTATTAAATGGAGCTAAAATGTGGATTAGCAATGCGCCTTTTGCACAAGTTGCGGTAGTTTGGGCCAAAGACGAAAACGGACGTATTCATGGTTTATTAATAGAACGTGGCATGGAGGGCTTTACCACTCCTGAAACCCATAACAAATGGTCGTTACGAGCAAGTGCTACAGGCGAACTTATTTTCGATAATGTAAAAGTCCCTAAAGAAAATTTACTACCTAACAAATCTGGTCTAGGTGCGCCTTTAGGTTGTTTAGATTCTGCTCGTTATGGCATTGCTTGGGGTGCTATTGGTGCCGCTATGGACTGTTATGATACAGCTTTACGCTACAGCAAAGAACGTATACAATTTGGAAAGCCTATTGGACAATTTCAACTGCAACAAAAGAAACTTGCTGAAATGATTACCGAAATTACCAAAGCTCAACTTTTAACATGGCGTTTAGGTGTTTTACGTAACAATGACAAAGCAACATCTGCGCAAATATCTATGGCAAAACGCAACAATGTAGATATGGCTATTAATATTGCCCGTGAAGCTAGACAAATGCTAGGTGGTATGGGAATTACAGGCGAGTATAGTATTATGCGCCACTCTATGAATCTTGAAAGTGTTATTACCTATGAAGGCACTCATGATATTCATTTATTAATAACAGGTCTTGACATTACTGGATTAAATGCTTTTAAATGATTTATCTTTTTTAATAAAGAGATCATTAATCGTATTCGCTAAAAAGCTTAATATCTAAAATGAGGTTCTATGGCATAGAATCGCTATCTAAATACCCCTTTTCAAAAATCTTTATAACTAAAATTTAGAAAAAAAGTGACTTTCGACAGGTTTTAAAAAAAAATCATACCTTAAATTTGTCGCTTACAAAAAACATTCAACCTTTTGAAACTATGCAAGAATCAAGAAAAGACATTGTTCAATTTATTAATTTACAGTTAGCGGCACTAGGCCAACCTATTTTTAAAGATAGTGATGACAGTGATGAAAAATTTTGTGACCCAAAATTCGAATTACTGACCACTGAATTAATAAAAAGTATCCGTCAAAAATCAAGATTATTGGCAGATCACCATTGCCCCGCAGATTCAAGAATTCAAAACTTTATAGATGATTATTTAAAAGAGGTTTCAATTAATAAATCATTAAAAATACCTAATAAAACATTAATATTATCTAAAAAAGGTCATGCTAGAGAGGTAAGCCTACCACCTAATGGAAATTTATTTAAAAGTGATTTAGTTACAACCAATAGAGTTAAACAAGGGATTTTAAATAATCCATTACATGATAAAAGAACAACAAAAGGCACCTTTCATATTGTTGAAGGATCTTTACCAGTGCCACTAGATAAAAAAGAGGTTCCCAAAATCACGTTTGCACACCTTTTAAACGCAGCGTTTAACCCATCTGATGAATTAAAAATATTGCCATTTACTGCCAATCAAGAAGAGAAAGCAAAAACAATGGTATCAATGTTATTAAGACCTATCGTTTGCCCAGAAGTGCCAAACGTCATTTCTAAAAAATCTTTAGAAGTACGCTTTTTTGCGCCTGGAAATTTAGTGAGTAATTTGGATTTTGTGGAATCTATTTTCGGGAATGCAGGCAATCCTAATTTAGCTTTAAATGATGCAGCATTAGACACAGAACATTGGATAGGCCACACAGGTTGTATTGTTTTAGCTCCCCAATTAATAACACTAAAGAAGAAAGATGTAGGACTACCTCATTTTGATGAGGCTACAGAGCGTCAAAAAAGAGATGGCATGTTCTGGAAAGACGCCAACGAGTTATATAATGATGGTGGTGCTTTTAAAATTACATGTAGAGACGACAGAGGTGTGGTAATTACCCTAATTGCAGATAATTATTACGGGTATTCTAAAAAAGAAATTAAAACACAAATTAGTTATTCAGCTAATTTATTTGGCTTAGTTGAAGAAGAACATGCTGGAGGAGCAATGGCTTTTGCCAGAAGAGTAATGGGAGACACTCTAGACGGTAAAGATTACTACGAATTTAATGATGGAAAACATACTTTTGAAGATGTTAAAACACTGCTAGGGAATAATATTGATATAATGCCTGAAAATTATGCAGTAGATAAAAAATATCCTAACATTATATACATTCCAGAATTTTCATATGTAAACACAAACACCAATAGTATTACCTGGGAACATGATGGTAAAGAACAAAAACTAACCATATCGCCATACAAAACATATATACATCCTACTGGAAATAAATTTAGATTAGAAAAACATAAAACCATTAATTTATGGCGAATAGTAGATACATTTGCAGAAGGTGTTTTTTGCCATAAACCATGTACTGTTTCGGGCGGCGGAAAGTCTGAAATTTCAAAGTCTATGCAAAACGCAATTACTTACAGCACATTTAACATTCATGATATTGATGAAGACTTTAAAAAAGCAGATGAAATAATAGAATTTAACTATTCTACACGTTGGAAAATAAAAGACCCAAACCGACCTAAATCTAGACATTTTTTAAGTGATGATAGAACACTAAGTTCGGCGGTAAAACTACTAACACCTTCAAAAGAAAACTCTGATGAATTCAACGAATTTTTAAGTAACATTCCGGTACATATCAGATCATTAGTGCTTTTTGTAAAACGATTATACAGACAAGCACATGGTGCATTAAACTGGAAAGATTATATGTCTGTAGAAATAATCAATGGACAAAAAGGAACAGGTCTTTTGTATAATAACACTCCAGTAGTTGGTAGTTATGTTCGCATCGGGTTCAATCAAAAAGGAAACTGGATGTTAAATAAATTAAGATCTGATTTTTCTCCTTGTGAAAAAATTCAAACCGAAGATGATATTACTGCTTCAATAACATTACCAAGAGAACAGATAAAAAACTTAAATCCAGAATTTAGTAATAAAAGTGTAAAAGTACTCACTAACTGTGAAGCGCATCTATTTCAAAGACCTGATGAAGCTGTTGTAAGAGGCTATGATAAGAATGCAGAGTTAGATATTATTTCAAATGGTCGTTTTTTAACAAATTATGAATTATTAAAAAAAGCAGATGCTATAGCCATTTATGAAGACACTATCAACTTCGACAAATACACACAACCAGTAAAAGACTTCATTACAAACATAGTAAATAGTGCTAATGATGAAGAATATTTTGTACTGCCATCGCATACCAGAATTGTGAATGGAGAACCTACTGCAAACCCTCGATATTTGGAACCAAGTAGACATATTGAAGAAACTGAGGAAAGTTATTTAGCAGATACAGGTATAAGATTACTTAGAAAAATAAAGTTCGATCAACCAGTTGTTCATGTCGTAAATGCCGTTCTTCCTGGCAGAAGAAATAACCCTGTTGATAAGGCCGCAGGAATTCGTCCATTGGCAGTGTACAACCCAATTCATTACCAAGAAACTCCAGAATTGTTTATGGACTTTATTTGTAGTTTAACAGGTAAGTCGCCATCAACTACAGGAGCAGGTTCTGAGGGCGCCTTAACCAAGGCTCCATTTAATATGCTAACACCAACTACCGATTTAAATAATGCGTTATTGTCGCATATTTTAACAGAATCAAATGGTTTTAGTACTGCTGCTGGATATGTAGGTGCAGAAAACAAAATAGATCATGATGTTAGTTTACTTATTCCAGAGATTTGGGCTCGATTGGAACCAAAAGATAGAGATCCAAAAAAATTAATACAAAATGGATCTTTAGAAAAACTTGAAGATTTTGAACATAACGGCCAAACTATATTAGCAAGTCGTTTAGGATATAGAATTACCAAAACATTTTCATTAAGATGCTTAAATCGTTTATTTGACGAACCTACTGCTGTTTTTAATGAAAAAATGTTAAAACCAGAATTACAAGGTTTAGAAGATTATGTAGACGGTATAAATAATATTGTTGAAGCTCAAGAAAAAGTAGCATTAAGCTATTTTGAAGATGGCAGTATTGAAGCAGCTATTCCGCCGTTAAAAATATTATTACACATCATGGCATATGGTTCTTATGAAGGAAAAAATATTAACGATCCAGAATTAAGAACGTATTTTGACAGAGACTATGTCATTAATAGTGATTGGTATAAAGAACGATTGGAAATAAAACAGAAAAAAGATATTTGTTTTTACGATTCTCAAATAGCATATTTAGAAACATTTATGAAAAACCCAAATAATGACGCTTTAGTTTCTGAAATGAAAATTAAAGAACAATTAGATACTGTAAAAGAACGTTTTAATAGTGTAAAATCTAATGATTACATAAACCGTCTAGTAGGAACTATAGGAGCCGACCCTTTGTATCATAAATAAAACACAATAGTAGTTTTTGTAAATAAAAAGCGTTTCAAATTGAAACGCTTTTTATTTACATTTACTTTAACTCTATCTGTTTTCATCTCAAAAAGAGATTAGATTTATAAAGCTATTAACTCTCAGGGGCAAGTTCCACCTCAAGACCTTCCATTTCAGGCGACATTTGTATTTGACAACCTAAACGCGAATTGTCTTTAACATCAAAAGCTTCTGAAAGCATAGCTTCTTCATCATCGCTCATTTCTGGCAATTCTGTATCACTCGTTACGTAACATTGACAAGAAGCACACATAGCCATACCACCACAAACTCCAATAGTACCTTCTGGGGCTAATTCATAAGACCTTACAACCTCCATAAGATTCATAGCCATATCTGTTGGCGCTAGCAATGTATGTGCTACACCATCTCTATCTGTTATTTTTATTGTAATATCTGACATTCAAAAATTTTAAGACGCAAAAATAAGTAAATAATTTGAAATAAACTATTAATCCTACTAAATTAGTAGACTATTAAAAATATCAGTAAACATAATACCTGAACAATAATTTGTAAGTTATTTTTTAACTAAAAATTGTTAATTCTAAATTTTAAAGCTAACATAAGTCATAAAATTGCCTGAGACAATAGATTAATTTTACAGTATGAGTCTTTTAGGTTAATTAAATGTATTTATGAATTCTCAACCATCAAATAAAAACACATTTATACATGCTGGTATTGTCTCCAAAATTGGAGACGAATCGGTTGTGGTTTCTTTAGAGCAAAATATTCATTGTGAATCATGTCGAGCTAAAGCTGCTTGTGGTATTTCAGAATCTAATACCAAAGAAATTGAAATAATAAACCCAAATGATTCATATAAAATTAATGAGCATGTTAATGTGGTTTTAAAAAAAGCACTTGGCTTTAAAGCTGTGTTTTGGGCTTATGTTTTTCCTTTTATTTTAATGTTTCTTACTTTAATAATAGCATCTATTTATTTAAAAGAATGGATTGCTGGAATCTTATCATTACTCATATTAATACCTTATTATCTCACGCTCTATTTTTTAAAAAGCACGTTAAAAAGTGCCTTTAAAATTTCCATATTAAAAATATAATTAAGCATGTCTGAATCTGTTTTATATAGTGTTTTCTTATTAGCTTCCTTGGGAATCATTGCAGCTATTGTTCTGTATGTAGTCTCTAAAAAGTTCTATGTTTATGAAAATCCTTTAATAGGAGAAGTTGATAATTTATTACCAGCTGCCAACTGTGGTGGTTGTGGATCTCCTGGTTGTAAAGCTTTCGCTGAAAAACTAGTAAGCTCTGAAGATATTTCAGATCTTTTCTGTCCCGTTGGAGGCAACGATGTTATGAAACAAGTTGCTACGGTTTTAGAAAAAGAAGTTGCCGAAAAAGACCCTACGCTAGCCGTTTTACTTTGTCAGGGTAGCTGTGAAGTGAGACCAAAAACTACCGAATATCAAGGCCCTAGAAACTGTGCCATATCTGCAATGATCTATAGTGGAGAAACCGATTGTCAATATGGTTGTTTAGGCGATGGTGATTGTGTTGCAGTATGTAAATTCGACGCCATGTACATGGATGAAACTACTGGACTTCCCGTAATAATTACAGACAAATGTACATCTTGTGGTGCTTGCGCTGAAGCTTGTCCGAGAGACATAATTGAAATGCGTCCTAAGCACAAAAGGGATTTAAAAATATTTGTTGGCTGTTTAAACCAAGACAAGGCAGGTATTGCAAAAAAAGCCTGCGATGTTGCTTGTATAGGATGCTCTAAATGTGAAGATATATGCCCAAAAGATGCTATAGACATGTCGAATAACTTAGCATATATAGATCCTGTAGCCTGTACTTTATGTAGAAAATGTGTCGATGTTTGCCCTACACACTCTATTATAGAAACAAATTTTCCGAAGAAAAAAGTGAAAAAGGTTGAACCTAAAGTTGAAAAAGCAGAAGCAAATGTTGAATCTGATAAAATAAAGACCGATGCTTAAAACATTTCCAAAAGGCGGTATTCATCCACCAGAAAATAAAATAACGTCATCTAAAGGTATTAAAAAAATGACAGTACCTAAAGTTGTATATGTTCCCATATCACAACATATAGGTATTCCTGCCGAAATAATTGTTAATGTTAAAGACAAAGTAGAGAAAGGGCAGGTTATTGCAAAATCTGGCGGATTTGTTTCTTCTAACATACATACTCCTGTAGCTGGAACAGTTACCAAACTAGATAAAATAATAGATACCAGTGGCTACAAAAAACAATGCATTGTTATTAGAACTGATGCTAAAAATGAAGCTAATTTTGAAGAAATTGAATTCCCTTTAAAAAAGGAGATTATTCTTGAACCTAAAGACATTTTACAGAAAATAAACGATTATGGTATTGTTGGTTTAGGAGGTGCTACATTTCCTTCTCATGTAAAATTAAGCGTAAAAGAGGGAAACATTTTAGACCACCTTATTATTAATGGTGTAGAATGTGAACCGTACTTAACAGCAGACCATCGTTTAATGCTTGAAAAAGCTGAGGAAATTATAGTTGGCATCCATATTTTAATGACTGCTTTAAAAATTAATAAAGCTATTATCGGTATTGAAAACAACAAAAAAGATGCTATAAATATCTTTAAAAAACTAACTCAAAACGATCCAAAAATTCAAGTTGCTGCTTTACAAGTTAAATACCCACAAGGCGGCGAAAAACAACTAGTAAGAGCCCTATTAAATAGAGAGGTTCCTAAAAACGGATTACCATTAGACGTTGGTGTTATTGTACATAATGTTGGAACCATTTACGCTATTTATGAAGCCATTCAGCATAACAAACCATTAACAGAACGTGTGGTTACGGTTACAGGAAAAAAATTAGAAAATGCTTCTAACTACTGGGTTAAAATAGGAACTCCTATTAAAGATTTAGTATCTGAAGTTGGAGGCTTACCAGAAGGTACTCGTAAAATAATTAATGGCGGACCTATGATGGGAAAAGCTATTAAAAACCTAGACGTCCCAGTAACTAAAGGCACTTCAGGCATCTTGGTTATTCATGAAGATGAAGCAAGCAGAGGTGAACCAAAAAACTGTATTCGTTGTAGCGAATGTGTAAATGTTTGCCCAATGGGATTAGAACCGCATCTTTTAATGAATCTTTCAGAAAAAGGGATGTATGAAAAAGCTTCTTATGAAGATATTATGACTTGCATAGAATGTGGTTCTTGCAGTTATGTATGTCCTTCACACAGACCCTTATTAGACTACATAAGATTTGGAAAAAACATTGTTAAAAAGTTAAATACAGCTAAAAACTAACTATGAGTAATCAATCCATAATTGTATCGGCGTCTCCGCATGTACACTCAGATAGAACTTCTAAAAAACTCATGTATGATGTGGTTATAGCATTAATACCTGCATTTTTAATTTCTATATATGTATTTGGAATTAGTGCATTAATAGCAACAACTGTAGCAATTGCCTCGTGTATGTTGTTTGAATATCTTATTCAGAAATATCTTTTAAAAACAGATGTCACTATAACCGATGGTTCTGCTTTAATTACAGGGATTTTATTAGCATTTAATTTACCTGCTACCTTACCAATCTGGATGATTATTGTTGGTAGTTTAGTTGCCATTGGCGTTGCAAAACTATCCTTTGGAGGCTTAGGATTCAATATTTTTAATCCAGCTTTAGTAGGACGTGTATTTTTACTCGTATCATTCCCAGTACAAATGACCATGTGGCCAACAGCTATTGAAAACAACACCAAACTTGTAGATGCTGTTACAGGAGCAACGCCACTTGGTGTGATAAAAGAAGGTCTGCAATATGGCGAAACAATGACTGAAATTAGTTCGAAAATCCCTTCTACTATCGAGATGTTATTCGGATTTACAGGAGGATCTTTAGGAGAAATGTCGGCAATAGCTTTACTATTAGGAGGCTTATATTTAATTATACGAAAAGTTATTACTTGGCATATTCCAGTTACACTCTTAGCTTCTATGGCAGTTATAACAGGTGTTTTCTGGCTTATAAACGCAGAGCAATATGCCAACCCAATAATTCATTTACTTTCTGGTGGTGCTATTTTAGGAGCCTTTTATATGGCAACCGATCTAGTAACAAGTCCTATGACAAAAAAAGGCATGATCATTTTCGCCATTGGTATTGGGTTAATTACTGTTTTAATACGGCTTTTTGGAGCCTATCCCGAAGGTATTTCGTTTGCTATTTTAATCATGAATGCCTTTGTGCCATTAATCAATAAATATTTCAAACCTAGAAGATTTGGAAATAAAATAAAATCTAAAATCGTGTAATTATGAGTAAAAAAGAATCAACATTTCTAAGTATGGTGGTATCTCTTTTATTGATAACACTCATTTCGGGGTTCGCCTTAGGCTTTGTAAACGATTTAACAATTGAACCAAAAGCAAAGGCCAAATTAGCAAAAAAAGTAAATGCTATAAAATTGGTATTACCAGAATTTGATAATAACCCTGTTGAAGACGTAAAAAAAATTAAAACAGCGCTTGCTAAAGATAGTATTGAAGTGTATCCTGCTTTTAAAAACGACCAATTCGTTGGTGCTGCTGTTATTAGTTATTCTGATAAAGGCTTTAGCGGTTTAGTAAAAATTATGGTCGGTTTTAAAGCTGATGGAGCTATAAAAAACATAGCGGTTTTAGAACAAAAAGAAACCCCTGGATTAGGAACAAAAATGAAAGACGAATCGTTTTTAAAACAATTTAGAGATAAAAACCCTGCCACATTTAAATTAAAAGTTAAAAAAGATGGCGGAGAAGTTGATGCATTAACAGGAGCAACCATTTCTTCTAGAGCCTTTAGTGAATCGACTAAAATGGCTTACGATATTTTCGTAAAAAATCTTGAGGCTATCAACAAAACTAAACATTAAGAATTATGGCTGAACTACTGAATCAAAAGCAAAATTTCTTAAAAGGAATTATTAAAGAAAACCCAATTTTTGTGATGCTGTTAGGTATGTGTCCTACATTAGGTGTTACCTCATCGGCATTTAATGGTTTAGGAATGGGTGTCGCTACCCTATTTGTGTTATTAATGTCTAACATTGTGGTTTCATTAGTGAAATCTCAAATACCTAGTAAGGTTCGTATTCCTGCGTTCATCATTATTATAGCTTCTTTTGTGACTATTGTTGAAATGGTTTTAGAAGCTTTTATTCCATTTTTATATGAGCAATTAGGAATTTTTATTCCCTTAATTGTGGTAAACTGCTTGATACTTGGTAGAGCTGAAGCTTTTGCATCAAAAAACAATGTTTTAGCATCTATTCTTGATGCTTTAGGTATGGGATTAGGTTTTGTTCTAGCTTTAACTGTTTTGGGTGCTGTACGCGAAATACTAGGTAGTGGTAGTTTATTTAGTTTAAAATTTGTTCCCGAAAATGCTAACACATTTATACTATTTATTTTACCTCCAGGAGCCTTTATTGCCTTGGCGTATTTAACTGTTATTTTCAACAAGCTAACCTCTAAAACAATTTAAGATATGGATTATGTAATTATACTTATAGCGGCCGTATTTGTAAACAATATTGTATTATCACAATTTTTAGGCATCTGTCCTTTTTTAGGAGTATCTAATAAAGTATCGACGTCTATTGGGATGTCTGGTGCGGTTTTATTTGTAATGACGATTGCCACAACCGTAACTTATTTATTGCACCAATATGTACTAGTGCCAGCAGGATTAAACTATTTAAGAACCATTACGTTTATATTAGTCATTGCTGCTTTAGTACAAATGGTAGAAATTATGCTGAAAAAAGTAAGTCCGTCCCTATATCAAGCATTGGGTGTATTTCTTCCTTTAATAACGACTAACTGTGCTGTTTTGGGTGTTGCTATATTAGCTTTAGGATTAGACAATGGCAGCTTATTAAAAGCCGTATTTTTTGCTATTTCAAACTCTCTTGGTTTTGCTTTGGCATTAATTGTTTTTGCAAGTATTAGAGAACAACTAGAACTCGCTAATATTCCAGAAGGTATGAAAGGGGTTCCTGTTAACTTATTAGTTGCAGGACTTTTATCTTTAGCGTTTTTAGGGTTTACTGCTTTGGTGTAACATTTTATAGGTGGAAGGCACGAAACTAGATGCTGAAATAAAATCAGCATAATAAAACACTTCAATTAAAAATGCCTTTTTCAAATTGTTGAAAAAGGCATTTTTAATTTGGGTTAGCCAACTTCTAAATTAATTCACTTGATATATTTCACCCGAAAAGAAAAGATCATCGGTTTGAGTAAATTTTGAATTGGATTTAACTTGCTTTGTTAAAGCATCTTCTCTTTCTTCTAAAGTAATATCATCAAAACGTCTTATAATACCGGTCACTAAAGGATATTTTAATCGCACTAACATTTGATGCATCGTCGGATCTTGTTCTTTTGCATTATGAACTAAAATATCTTCTTGTTCAACGCCATTTTCTCCAATGGTGACAACTTCTAATTTCAACCCGTTTAACACCAAACCTTTATCTCTATTTTTTCCAAAAACCATAGGTTTTCCATCTTCAACAAATAACTGTTTATCCTCACGAATATTTTTATCGGTAAATTGGGTATAGCAACCATCATTAAAAATTACACAATTTTGTAAAACTTCAATTAAAGATGTACCATTAAATTTTTCAGCATCAATAAACATTTGTGTCATTTCTTTGGGCGTATTCCCTCCTATTCTAGCAAAAAACCGAGCTTGAGCTCCTATAGCTAATTCACCTGGTTGAAAAGGTTGTTGCGTATTTCCGTAAGGTGATGATTTTGTTTTTTGACCAACCAAAGACGTTGGTGAAAATTGCCCTTTTGTTAATCCGTAAATTTCATTATTAAACAATACAATATTTAAATTTATATTTCTACGTAACACGTGAATAAAATGATTACCACCAATAGCCATAGAATCGCCATCGCCAGTAATAACCCAAACACTTAAATCTGGGTTTGCTAACTTAACGCCTGATGCTATAGCAGGTGCTCTACCATGAATACTGTGCATACCATACGTATCCATATAATACGGGAATCTTGAGGAGCATCCTATACCAGAAATAAAAACAACATCTTCCTTTTTTACACCCATTTCTGGAAGTGCTTTTTGCATGGCTCTTAAAATAACATAATCATCACAACCTGGGCACCAACGTACTTCTTGGTTGCTTGCAAAATCCTTAAACGTATATTTTTTAACTGCTGTTGTTTCCATAATTAGTCTACTATTTTTTTGAATTCTGTGATTAGTTCACTATTTCCAAAAGGCAAGCCTTGAATTTTGTTATATTGTAACAATCCACAGATATTAAAATTCATTTTTAAAATATTTACAAACTGACCATTGTTTAACTCGCAAACCACAATTTTCTTGAACTTACTTAAAACGCTTTCTGTGTTTTTGGGTAATGGGTTTATATAATTAAAATGAGCATACCCAATTTTATTATAGCCTTCATTATTTAATTGTTTTACTGCCGAATGTAAACTACCATAAGTACCTCCCCAACCAACAACTAATAAATCACCTTCTTCTGCAAATTCAGTAGTTAAATCGGGTATATAATTTTGTACACGTTTAATTTTTTCAGCCCTAATTTTTGTCATGAATTCATGATTTTCTGGAACATGAGACACATCACCTGTAACGCTGTCTTTTTCTAAACCACCAATTCTATGTTCTAAACCAAAAGTACCTGGAACTGCCCAATTACGAGCTAGCGTATCTTCATCTCTATCATACGGATGCCAATTTCCTGTCACTTTAGTAACTTTATTGTTTTTAATTTCAGGCATTTCAGCAACTCTTTTTATTTTCCAAGGTTCAGAACCATTAGCAATATATCCGTCTGTTAATAAGATAACAGGCGTCATGTGTTCTAAAGCCAATTTTGCAGCTTGATAGGCATAATTAAAACAATTAGAAGGCGTACTTGCCGCTAAAACTATAACAGGACTTTCACCATTTCTTCCATACATAGCTTGCATTAAATCGGATTGTTCTGTTTTCGTTGGCAACCCCGTTGAAGGACCTCCACGTTGTACATTTACCACCACTAAAGGCAACTCTACCATCATAGCTAAACCTAAAGCTTCGCCCTTTAAGGCTAAACCAGGTCCAGAGGTTGTTGTAATTGCTAAATCGCCAGCAAATGAGGCTCCAATAGCAGAAGTAACACCTGCAATTTCATCTTCAGCCTGAAATGCTTTTACTCCAAAATGTTTGTGTTTAACAAGTTCGTGTAAAATATCTGTTGCCGGAGTAATGGGATAGGAACCTAGAAATAATTCTAATCCCGACTTTTCTGCGGCTGCTAAAAAGCCCCAAGCTGTGGCTGTATTGCCTCCAATAATTCTGTATGTACCCGATTCCATTTTTGCAGGCGAAATAGTATATGCATTAGGAATTAACTCTAGTGTTTCGGCATAATAATAGCCTGCATTTAACACTCTTGTATTCGATTCGATTAAGTGAGGTTTAGAAGCGAACTTTTTATTAAAAAAATCGATAGTATGCTCTGGTGAGCGATCATACATCCAATACACAATACCTAAAGCAAACATATTTTTACTTCGGATAATGGTTTTATTATCTAAATTCTCAATATCCTTTAAAGCCTCTTTAGTTAATGAAGACATAGACACTTCTATAACTCTATAATTACCTAAACTTCCATCTCTAAGAGGGTTTGTCTCGTATTGCGCTTTTTCTAAATTCTTCTTTGTAAATGAATCTGAATCAATAATAATTGTATGTCCTGGTTTTACCGAATATAAATTTGTTTTTAAACCTGCTGGATTCATTGCCACCAATAAGTCTACATCATCTCCAGGAGTACTAATTTCAACACTACCAATATGGACTTGAAAACCAGAAACACCATACAAACTTCCTTGTGGCGCTCTTATTTCTGATGGATAGTTAGGAAATGTTGAAACATCATTACCAAACATAGCAGATGTATCTGAAAATTGTGTTCCTGTTAACTGCATACCATCGCCAGAATCACCAACAAATCTTATAACTACAGCGTCTAACGCTTCACTCTTAAGATTTATATTATTTGAAATTTTATTAGCTATCATGAGAAATTAATTATTTTTAAAAAGCGTCTTTACACTAAAACCATTTTATCAAATATAATTTTCATTTTTTAATATAAACGTGACAAAAGTCATATTTAGATCATAAAATGGAAAGTACTTTTACTGCATTAAATACAATTAATTATGGCAATTATTATAACCGACGAATGCATTAACTGCGACGCTTGCCTTACAGAATGTCCAAATAATGCAATCTATGAACCCGATCAAGAATGGGCATATTCAGACGAAACTGCTTTAAGTGGCACTATTACTCTTCCAAATGGAGAGGAAGTAGATGCAGATGAAATGAACGAACCGATATCGGATGAATTTTATTTTATTGTACCAGATAAGTGTACAGAATGCAAAGGTTTTCATGACGAACCTCAATGTGCTTCAGTATGTCCTGTTGACTGCTGTATACCAGATGAAAACCATGTAGAAGATGAAGCTACCTTATTAAATAAGAAGGCTTGGTTACATGCAGAGTAATATTTACAAAACATTATTTTAAGGATTTACGTTTCCTTTTTCGTGTTAATTTCAAACGTTCAACAACCTAAGAAATTATACGTTATAAAAATGAGGATTTCATACCATTTGAAATCCTCATTTTTTTTTTAAAAGTAGTTATCTACAAAACAAAGCACATAAAAATTCTTTTCAATTAATTATTTATCACATGACAATTATCATAGTCTAAATGTGATTCTAGTCTTAATTTTAACCAGTTGATTTAATAACTGAAGGTTAAATCATTATGTGAAATACTAATGTTGTTGTAATCGATTACATTTCACATGAAAATTTTACCAAAAGTTTTATAAATACTATTTTATTTAAAATAAGATAATTAATATTATGAAAAAAAAATTTCCAAAATTAATTTGCGATGCTAATGAGGCAGTTGCTAGAGTAGCTCATAAAACAAATGAGGTCTGTGCCATCTACCCTATTACACCCGCATCTCCTATGGGCGAACATGTAGATGTTTATAGCTCAAAAGGACAAAAAAATATTTGGGACAATGTTCCTAGAATTGTAGAAATGCAAAGTGAAGGTGGTGCTGCTGGAGCAGTTCATGGTGCGTTGCAAGCTGGGGCTCTAACTACAACTTTTACAGCTTCACAAGGACTCCTTCTTATGATTCCTAATATGTATAAAATGGCAGGTGAATTATTACCTTCTGTTATACATGTTGCAGCAAGAACCATTGCTACTCATGCGCTTTCAATCTTTGGTGACCATTCTGATGTTATGGCTGCAAGACAAACAGGTTTTGCGATGTTATTTGGAGGGTCTGTACAAGAAGCCCAAGATATGGCATTAATCTCGCAAGTAGCAACTCTAAAATCTAGAATTCCTTTCTTAAATATTTTTGACGGATTTAGAACATCTCATGAAATTTCAAAAATTGATTCTATTACTGATGATATTATTGAAGCAATGATGCCTGAAGACAAAATTCTAGAACACAAAAAACGCTCACTAGACCCAGATAGTCCGGTAATTAGAGGGACGTCTCAAAATCCAGATGTATTCTTCCAAGCTAGAGAAGCAGCCAATACATTTTACGATAAAGTGCCTGGAATTGTTGAAGAAACTATGAATGAATTCTACGAGCATACAGGTCGTAAGTATAGTTTATTCTATTATGAAGGTCATCCAGAAGCGGAACGTGTTATTATACTTATGGGTTCTGGTGAAGGAGCAGCAAGAGAAGCTGTTGAAGCTATGGTACATAACGGCGAAAAAGTAGGTGTGTTATTTGTACGCTTGTTTAGACCATTCTCAATCAAACATTTTGTTGATGAATTACCAGAAACTGTTAAAAAAATAGCAGTTCTAGATAGAACAAAAGAACCTGGAAGTGTTGGCGAACCACTATACCAAGATGTTATTACAGCATTAACTGAAAGCGACAGAGATATGCCTGTTGTTGTTGGTGGTCGTTACGGTTTATCTTCAAAAGAATTTACACCTCAAATGGTTAAAGGCGTTTATGATGAATTATTAGATGATAAACCTAAAAATCACTTTACAGTTGGTATTAATGATGATGTTACTTTCACAAGTCTACCAATTGACACCTCTTTTTCCATTGAACGTAACACCTTTAATTGTATGTTCTACGGTTTAGGGTCTGATGGTACTGTTGGAGCTAATAAAAACTCTATTAAAATTATTGGTGACACCACTGATAATTTTGTTCAAGGATACTTTGTTTACGATTCTAAAAAAGCAGGAGCTCAAACCATTTCACATTTACGTTTTGGACCAAAACCAATATACTCTTCGTACTTAATTGATAAAGCAGATTTTATTGCGAGTCATCAATATAAGTTTATTAAAAAGTTTAATATGGTTGCCGATTTAAAACAAGGAGGTACCTTCTTATTAAACTCACCATACTCTAAAGATGAAATATGGGATCATTTACCAAAAAGAATTCAAAAAGAATTAATCGAAAAAGAGATTAATTTCTATGTAATTGATGCCACAAAAGTAGCTGCAGAATCGAATCTTGGTAAACGAACAAATACGGTATTACAAACTTGTTTCTTTGCTATTTCTGGTATTTTACCAAAAGAAGAAGCTATTCAAAAAATTAAAGACGCTATTGTAAAATCGTATTCTCATAAAGGAGAAAGCATTGTTAAAATGAATTTTACCGCGGTTGATAATTCGCTTGCTAATCTTGAAAAAGTAGAATATCCAAAAGAAGTTTCTAGCGAAAGACACTTAGAAACCGCTATGCACAATGCTCCAGATGGATTTGTCACTGAGGTTTTAGAAAAAATACTAGGTGGTTTTGGAGATGAATTACCTGTAAGTGCATTCCCTGTTGACGGAACCTTCCCAACAGGAACCACTAAATATGAAAAAAGTGGTATTGCAGATACTGTTCCTGTATGGGATGATGCCGATTTATGTACACAATGTAATAAATGTGTTGCTATTTGTCCGCATGCTGCCATTAGGGCAAAAGTTGTAACCAATGAAACGCTATCTAATGCACCAGGTTCTTTAAAATCAGTTGCTGCAAAAGGAAGCCCTTTTAATAAAAATGAAGAATCTTATGTCCTTCAAGTGTCTCCTCAAGATTGTACAGGTTGCGACCTTTGTGTTGCTGTTTGTCCTGCGGTAAGTAAAGAAGATCCAGACTTTAAAGCAATCAATATGCATAAAAAACTGGAAGTTGAAACTGTAGAGGATGTAAATTGGGATTACTTTATTGATTTACCAGATTATAACAGAACCGAATTACGTATTACAAATGTAAAAGGCTCTCAGTTTTTAGAACCTTTATTTGAATTCTCTGGCGCTTGTTCTGGTTGTGGAGAAACACCTTATATTAAGTTACTAACCCAATTATATGGCGATAGTATTTTAATTGCAAATGCCACAGGATGTTCTTCAATATATGGCGGTAATTTACCAACAACACCTTACACAACCAATAAATTTGGTCGAGGACCAGCTTGGGCAAACTCACTATTTGAAGATAATGCTGAATTTGGTTTAGGTATGAAATTAGCTTTATCTAAGAAGCAAGAAATTGCAGTAAACTTATTAAAATCTGTTGAAAATGAAGTTGGAACAGAATTAGTTGATGCTATTCTTAATAATCCTGAAAGTAACGAAATTGAAAAAGCTGAGAATTTCAAAAATCTAGATGTTTTAAATGAAAAACTGGCGAGTATCGATAATAAAAATGCTAAAAAGCTTTCTCATCTTACTGAGTATCTACGTAAAAAATCTGTATGGATTTTAGGTGGCGACGGTTGGGCTTATGACATTGGTTTTGGTGGAGTAGATCACATCTTAGCCTCTGGAGAAAACATCAACATTCTAGTAATGGATACTGAAGTTTACTCTAATACTGGCGGACAAACATCTAAAGCAACACCTCTTGGTGCCAGTGCAAAATTCTCGGTGTCTGGAAAACGTACTAGTAAGAAAAGTTTAGCACTACAAGCTGTGTCTTATGAGAATGTTTATGTTGCTCAAATTGCTATCGGTGCTAAAGACCTTCAAACGCTTAAAGCTATTGAAGAAGCAGAAGCATATCCAGGAACATCCATTATAATTGCTTATTCACATTGTGGTGAACATGGTTATGATTTAGCTCAAGGTGTTTCTCAGCAAGAAAAAGCTGTCGATAGTGGTTATTGGCCTCTATTTAGATTTGACCCTTCTAAGCCACAAGGCAAGAAGTTTAGATTAGATTCTAAAGCGCCTTCAATTCCTCTTAAAGATTTTATGTATAACGAAACTCGTTTTACCAGAGTCGCTAAAGAAAATGCTGAATTGGGAGCTCAACTTCTAGAACAAGCTCAAGAAGAAGTGAATTCTAAATGGGAACGTTTAGAACTATATAGAGATATGTAAAAATCTCTTAATAAAATGAAATTCCCCATGCTACAAAAAGT
Source organism: Flavobacteriaceae bacterium HL-DH10 (assembly GCA_031826515.1). Taxonomy (NCBI): domain Bacteria; kingdom Pseudomonadati; phylum Bacteroidota; class Flavobacteriia; order Flavobacteriales; family Flavobacteriaceae; genus Thalassobellus; species Thalassobellus suaedae. Next base: position 1,179,410 of record CP134536.1, read on the forward strand.
AACATGGGGAATTCATAATACTTATAAATACTAACAATAAATATACTTATTATGGAAAATGATGCAAGTAAATATTTTATAAATGCTGCTCAAAAACTCAATCAAGCAAGTAAAGAGCTATTTAAACCAGAAGATGATATTGTTACATATCTAGTCTGTAAAAATTCTCAATATGCTATTGAAAATTATTTAAAAGGGTATCTTTTAAAAAATGAAGTTGACACTACTGAATATGAAACAATAGAAAATCTTTATGAACAGTGTAAAAAACTTAACAAAAAATTTGAAAAAGTCAGCTTAGTTGGTTTTGATTGTAAAGCTCATAATCTAGATTCTAGATATTGTAATGAGGTTACAAAAATTAACAATTGTTTTGATATAGCAGATAGCTTAGATACTTTTCTAAGAAAAGAAAAAATAATTTAATTTATATTTTATTTAGCTTTAGTGTAACTGATTAATACGTTAATCAACACTAAGCTATGTTTAAAATTTAAAAACTATTAAGCTTCTATATTAATAACTTGTTCTATTTGTGGCACGTACTTTTTAATAGTCATTTCCACACCAGATTTTAACGTCATTTGATTAACGCTACAACCAACACAAGCACCTTGCAACTGAACCTTAACCAAGGTATCGTTTTCTTCTATAGATAATAGAGAAATATCTCCTCCGTCACTTTGTAAAAAAGGACGGATTTCATCTAGTGCTTTCTCTACATTTAATCTAACTTCTTCTGCTGTCATTTATTATTTTTTAACTGCTGAACATCCAGCCATCGTTGTAATTTTTATAGCTTCGGTAGGTGGTAAATCTTCATTACGGTTTACAACTTCTTGTACTACATTTTGTGTTATTTTCTCAAAAGCTTGCTCTAACGGAGTTGCTGTTTGTAATGCTGCTGGACGACCAACATCTCCTGCCTCTCTTATACTTTGTACTAAAGGTATTTCTCCTAAAAATGGTACTTGTAAATCTTCAGCTAAATTTTTAGCACCTTCTCTTCCAAAGATATAATATTTATTATCAGGAAGTTCGTCTGGTGTAAAATATGCCATATTTTCTATAATTCCTAACACTGGAACACTAATGCTTTCTTGTTGAAACATAGCAACTCCTTTTTTAGCATCTGCCAATGCTACATTTTGCGGTGTACTCACTACCACAGCACCAGTAATAGGAAGTGATTGCATAATACTTAAATGAATATCTCCTGTTCCAGGAGGTAAATCTAAAAGCAAGAAATCTAGTTCTCCCCAATGTGCATCAAAAATCATCTGATTTAAAGCTTTTGCTGCCATAGGACCTCGCCAAACTACAGCTTGATCTGGTTGTGTAAAAAATCCAATAGATAAGATTTTAACACCATAATTTTCAACAGGCTTCATTTTAGATTTTCCAGCGACATTTACAGCTAAAGGTTTTTCTGCCTCAACATCAAACATAATAGGAATAGATGGTCCATAAATATCGGCATCTAAAACACCGACGTTAAATCCCATTTTGGCTAAAGTTACTGCTAAATTTGCAGTGACTGTAGATTTCCCTACACCTCCTTTACCCGATGCCACGGCCACTATATTTTTTATACCAGGAATAGGGTTTCCTTTTATAACATTTGCTTTGGGGGTAGCAGGTGCATCTACCTTTACATTCACTGTTATTTTAGCCTTTTCATAAACTAAATTATGAATGGTTTTTAAAATATCTACTTCTGTTCGTTTCTTAGCTTGTAAGCTAGGGTTTTTTATAGTAATATCTACAATAACTTCATCTCCAAAAGTAACTACATTTGTCACGGAGCCACTTTCAACCATATTTTGTCCTTCACCCGGAACCGTAATAGATTCAAGAGCTTTAAGTATGTCTTGTTTACTTAATTTCATCTGTATTCTTGTTTGTTCAAAATTAATATCATCCTACTAAATCTATCTTGCATCAAATAATTTAGATTTGTTCTAAAGTACAAATATACGCTGAAAAGTTAATATTTTAAAACAGATTTATTGAAATGATTGCCAAAGGTATTTGCTTTCAATATTAAATTAACTGATTTAAATCATGTGTCAAATTAAAGTTTAAAAGTATTATGTATTAATAATGAATTACAACATTCTTCTGTCATTAATTAGATGATTTTGGTATGATTTATGATAGATATTTTTTTAAATAACACAAAGCTGGCTTATGAAAAACTTTATCCTTTATTGTGTTTTTATATTTTTTATTGGAATTTCAAGTTACGGACAAGGTAAAATTGGTCGCACCGAAGAAAGTTTAAAGAAAAACGAGAAAACAACTAAAAATTCTAAAAGTAGTATCAGCAACAACAACTCTAATAATAATTTATTAACCGAACTTGTTGGCGGCTTCTTTGTACAAATATTTGCTTACACTGTCTATGGCATTGCTATTGAATCGCCTTTTGAAGTAGAACATCAAGCAAGTAACGCACACCTAAGTAAACACCCTTATTTCAATTCAAAAAAAGGTAATTATACGTACGAATGGAACCAAGACACTCCTCTTTTTAGAACCTCATTATCTGCTAAATATATTATGGAAAATAGCAGATTAAAAGGGTCTCATTTAAATATGGATCTGCGGTTTTTAAAAAGGTTCGGATTAGAATTAAATTATCTTCAATTATGGGAAAACAATCCTAACTTTGGAAATGATAATTTAGCAATTTATACCGCACTTGCAAAATACCACCGGGTACGTACCGAAAAATTTAATGCTTGGTGGGGATTAGGGCCTTCTTATGTTGATGGCGCCGTCAATGAATTAGGTTTTACCTATGGATTAGGTGCTGAATTATTTTTTACCAAACCACTAAGCCTTGAAACTAACTTTAATCAGACCTTTATAAACAGTGAAACTATTAATAAATTTAATGGATTAATAAATTATCATATTAAAAAACACAAACTAATTATGGGTTACGAGCATCTTAAAATTGGAAGTCAGACTTTTTCGACTGCTACAGTAGGCATTGGTGTTTTCTTTTAAATTAAAGCTTATAACTCTTTAGAAGGGTCCCAAAAAATGGCATCAAAATCTTGAATTTGATTTTCAACAACTTTAACCCCTTCACTTTCTAGAAGTTGTTGCATTAAATTAGTGCCATCAAAATGATGTTTACCTGTTAACAAACCCTTTCTATTTACTACACGGTGTGCTGGCACATCTTTATTATGAGAGCCGTTCATAGCATAACCTACCATTCTAGCACTTCTAGCTGCTCCAAGATATTTAGCAATAGCACCATAACTTGTAACACGTCCGTAAGGTATTTGCTTTGCAACTTCAAAAACCTTATCAAAAAAGTTTAATGTCTCTTGCTGCATAAACTACATTTCTTTAATAATATTAATTAAAGTTACAATAGAAATTATACCAGTTATACCTCCAATAAGGTAGTTCATACTTTTTTGAGAAGCTATGGGTTTATCTTTTATTTTATGGAAAAAGAACATATAAACATAAAGCATAACAAAGGTTCCCATAGCAGCCCCCGAAATATATGCAATGATACTAATCTGGCTAAAGTTTAACCAGCCAAAGGATGCCAAAGTAATGGTCATATACGCTTGATAAGGAATAGGAAACATATTAATTGCTGATAAAAAAACACCTTGAAAAAACCGACTTTGCTTACTTTTCATTTGAGGCTCCACAAGTTCCTTTGATTCCTTTTTAGCTACAAGAAGAAAATAGATGGTAATTAAAACGAAAATAACAAAAGCAACACGTTGAAGAACATCTACAATCTCTATATGATTACTTAAATATCGTGCAAAAATGGCAGCTACATAAGTTTGTATTAATACAACAACACAAACCCCTATTGAAAACACAATACCTCTCGTAGGACCTTCCTTTAAGCTAATTTTAGCTGCTGTCATGTTTAACAAACCTGGAGGAATAACACCTACTAACGCTATAAATAGCCCTAAAAAAAAGATAAAAGTTATATTCAAACCTATTTAATTTTAAATCGAATATACGTAATTGGTTTGTTTTGTTCTAAATATTGCGATTCGTAAAACGTCTGAATACTTGTAACTTCCTCTGGACTTCCTTCCTGTTTATACACATTATGATTGGCATATAACACCTCATGCCCTGCACCATGTAACAGGCCTAAAGTATAACCATGCATAAACTCGCTATCGGTTTTTAAGTTTACAACACCGTCTGGTTTTAAAATAGTTTTATAGCGTTTTAAAAACACATCATTAGTCATTCTATGTTTAGTTCGCTTATATTTTATTTGCGGATCGGGAAAAGTAATCCAAATTTCATCTACTTCATTTTTACCAAAAGCATGATCTATAAGTTCTATTTGAGTACGTAAGAAAGCAACATTGGATATGTTTTCTTCAATGGCTGTTTTAGCCCCTCGCCAAAAACGTGCGCCCTTTATATCAATACCTATAAAGTTTTTATTAGGATATTTTTTTGCTAATGCTACAGAATACTCTCCTTTACCACAACCTAATTCTAAAACTAAAGGATTATCATTTTTAAAAACTGCTGTTCTCCAATTTCCTTTTAAACTGAAACTTGAATCTACTAATTCTTCTCTTGATGGTTGAATAACATTAGAAAAAGTTTCATTTTCTCTAAATCTCCTTAGCTTATTTTTACTTCCCACAGGTTACTAATTATTTTATTTTTATTGAAATAATAATTATTTGGTAAAATTAAGGAAATATACGAGAGTGTTTATATCCTTATCTTTGAAATTACTAAAAATTGCGTGTGAGTCTGAGTCCCGATAACTATCGGGATTGGAACACCTCGCAGAAAGCGACTTGTAAAATAGTTATATTCATGAGTTCAATAATTTAAAATATTTACCAACAAGTAAAGCCCGACCACGTCCAAGCGTAGTCACACCACTTTATATAAATGAAAAAAAAATTTTAGTAGCGCCGTTAAATTGGGGATTAGGACATGCCACAAGATGCATTCCTATTATTAAGGCTTTAATTAATAATAATTACACACCAATTATTGCTAGTGATGGTGTTGCGCTTTCGCTTTTAAAAAAGGAATTCCCTAATCTATCATCTGTCGAATTACCATCTTACAATATAACCTATGCTAAAAATGGCAAGTATTTTAAATTAAAAATGCTGAAAGATTCGCCCAAACTTATTAAAGCTATAAAAGCTGAAAAAAAGCCATAAAGCACATTATTGAAAACAGTAGTATTGATGGCATCATTTCAGATAATAGATTGGGTGTTTATAGCAAAAAAATACCTTCCGTTTTTATAACACATCAATTGAATGTTTTAAGCGGAATTACGACCTGGTTTAGCACTAAAATTCACGAGCAATTTATTAAAAAATTCAACATTTGTTGGGTACCAGACACTAAAGGCGCACTTAATTTAAGTGGTAAATTAGGGCATATAACCACCTTTAAAATACCGTTAGAATATATTGGTCCTTTAAGCAGATTTGAAAAAAAACAGGCAACAATTATTAATGATGTTTTAATTTTACTTTCCGGACCAGAACCACAACGGACCTTACTTGAAGAAAAATTACTGTTAGAATTTAAAAACTATAAAGGCAAAGTTGTTTTTATACAAGGTATTATGGAAACCGAACAAAGCATACAGGTTCTAGGAAATATGACTATTTATAATTTCATGACTTCAGAGTTATTAGAAAAAACTATAAATGAAAGTGCTTTAGTTCTTTCTAGATCTGGTTATACAACGGTTATGGATTTAGCCAAACTTAACAAGAAAGCTTTTTTTATTCCTACTCCTGGACAGTTTGAACAAGAATATTTAGCAAAACGCTTTACTGAATTAAGCTTAGTACCAAGTTGTAAGCAAGAAGACTTCACTTTAAACAAACTAAATGAAATTAATGCCTATGAAGGTTTAAAAGCATTTGATTATAAAACAGATTATAAAAAATTATTTCGCCTTTTCGAGAGTGAATGAAAACTCGCTACCTACACCAAACTCACTTTCTACATAAATTTTTTCATCGTGCGCTTCGATAATATGTTTTACGATAGACAAGCCTAAACCTGAACCGCCTTCTTTACGAGAGCCACTTTTATCAACACGATAAAAACGCTCAAATAAACGTGATAAATGGACTTTCTCAATACCTTCTCCATTATCGGTTACTCGAACAATAACTTTGTTTTTTATAAGGTTCTCTATACTTACCTCAGTTGTGCCTTTATCTCTTCCGTATTTTAATGAATTCACTATTAAATTCATTAAAACTTGTTGTATACGTTCCTTATCTGCTTTCACCAAAATAGGTTTAGTATAATTCATATCAAAAGTTAATGTAATGCTTCTTCTACTTGCTTTCATTTCTAGCATATCAAAAACATTTTTTACTAACTCGACAATATCAAAAGTTTCAATATTTAAACTTAAATCACCAACTTCTAACTTGGTTATCATGTCTAAATCTTTGATAATGTAACCTAGTCTATCAATCCCTTTACTAGCCCTTTCTAAATATTTTTCTCTTAGGTTTTTATTATCCATGGCGCCATCCAACAATGTTAAAATATAACCTTGAACAGTAAATAAAGGGGTTTTTAATTCGTGTGACACATTACCAAGAAACTCTTTTCTGTATTTTTCTCTAACTTTAAGTGTTTCTATTTCAATTTTTTTGTCGCGCGCAAACTTATCAATTTCTTGAGTAAGTGTTCGCATATCTGTAGTTATGGCTCCTTTTGTTAAACTAGCAGACTCTAAAAGAGTTAAATCGTCGTATATTTTTTTTACACGTCTGTATATAAAACGCTCTACCCTATATTGAATTAAAAGAAAAGAAAATATATAAGTGGTAACAAAAAAAACAAAGGGCATCCACCATATAAGTTCAAAATAGTAATATAAAAAAACGCTCATTAAGAGCGTTATATATATGGTAATATAAAACGAAGTTTTTGTTGCAAACCGATATGATTTTTTAAATTTTGCCTGCATTAATCAACAAACTTATAGCCTACTCCTTTTACTGTTTTAAAACTATCATCACCTAATTTCTCACGAAGTTTACGAATGTGAACGTCTATAGTTCTTCCTCCTACTACCACTTCGTTTCCCCAAACGGTATCAAGAATTTCATCGCGTTTAAATACCTTTCCAGGTTTAGATGCTAACAAAGATAATAATTCAAATTCTTTTCTAGGAAGTATAATTTCTACACCTTTAGAAGTGATTTTATATTCGTCTCTGTTTATTTCTAGAGTTCCTATTTTCACAGTATCTACAACATCTTCTTCTTTAAATCGACGTAAAAGTGCTTTTACTTTACTTACTAAAACCTTAGGTTTTATTGGTTTTGTTATATAATCGTCTGCACCAGCATCAAATCCTGCTACTTGAGAGTAGTCTTCACCTCTGGCTGTTAAAAAAGTTACAATGGTATTTTTTAAATCTGGATTTTTTCTAATCAACTCACAGGCTTCAATACCGTCCATTTCTGGCATCATCACGTCTAATATGATTAAATGTGGCTGATTTTTTTTTGCTTTTTTAACACCTTCTAAACCATTTTCGGCAGTAATTACTTGATAACCTTCAGCTGATAAATTATAACCAACTATTTCCAAAATATCTGGCTCATCATCAACTAACAATATTTTTATATCTTTTTTCTTCATCTGTGAATTTTATTACTTTTTATTAAATCATATGAAACATTCTTATTTAATCACGAATATGTCATGTTGAAAAGTATAAAGTAATCTTATTTTTAAGTAAAGATAAAACTAATAACAAGATTTAATTAATATCCTAAGATAAATAACATTAAGGTAACAAACAATATACATAAACTTAATGTTTCGACATATAACTTAAATATTTAACAGTTTTTTGGCATCACTTTTGCTGTATTTTATTACCTTTATTAATCTTAATAGAAACTATGAAAAAAAACTACTTTTTCACTTTAATATTTGCTTTAACACTTTTGATTTCCTTTCAAGGATTTTCTCAAAGTAGTGTTAACACTACTTTTGTACAGCAAAATATTAAAGAATTATCTATTTACCCTAACCCTGTTACTAACGGTAAAACATTTATATACATTACATCTAAACGTAATTTAACCAAAAAGGTTGAATTTTTTAACGTACTTGGAAAACAAATTTTCTCAATAGTACTAACAGGCAAAGAATTAAATATTTCTAACCTAAGTAAAGGTGTTTACATATTAAAAGTTACCGAGAATAATGTTAGTGAAACACGAAAACTTATAATTAAATAATTTAATCAAACTTTATAATTTTAAAGCGTTACCAAATGGTAACGCTTTTTTATTTTATCTACTTTTGCTGTTATGATAGATCAAAATTCCATATTTAATATTAAGACACAAACCCAATTTAACAATTTGGCACTTGAAGTCTTTAACTATCAGTTTAAAAACAACAAAGTATACAGGTCATTCTGTGATTTATTATACAAACACCCCAGCGATGTTAAAACTATTGAGGACATCCCTTTTTTGCCCATTCAATTCTTTAAAACCAAAAACATCTTAAGTTCAAAAGCATCTATACAAACAACTTTTACTAGCTCGGGCACTACAGGAAGTTCTACAAGCAAACACCATATAACCGATTTAGACATATATAAACAAAGCTTTACCAAAGGCTTTAAACAGTTTTATGGCAACATAGACGATTATGTTATTCTTGCCTTATTACCTTCTTATTTAGAACGAAAAGGGTCGTCGTTAATTTATATGGTAGACGATTTAATTAAACAATCTAAACAACCTGAAAGTGGGTTCTATTTAAATAATATTTCTGAATTAAAGGATAAACTTATCAAGCTTGATCATGAAGGTAAAAAAGTGCTTTTAATTGGTGTTTCTTTTGCTTTATTAGATTTAGTTGAAACTTATACATTCAACTTAAAAAGCACCATTATTATGGAAACTGGTGGTATGAAAGGACGAAGAAAAGAATTAATAAGAAATGAATTACACAAACAACTAAAACAGGGGTTCGGCGTTGAAACTATACATAGTGAATATGGCATGACCGAACTTTTAAGTCAGGCATATTCTAATGGAAATGGTGTTTTTAAATGCCCGAATTGGATGCGTATATTAACTAGAGATACTGAAGATGCTTTAACTATCAATCCTTCTGAAAAAGCTGGTGGTATTAATGTTATTGATTTAGCTAATATTAATTCGTGTTCGTTTATTGCTACACAAGACTTAGGTCGTGTAAATAAAAATGGAGAATTTGAAGTTATTGGTCGTTTTGATAATTCAGATATTCGTGGATGTAATTTGATGGTCTTGTAAGTTACCGACATCCCTTAAGACTTATTATAAAAAAAATCATGAAAAGTCTTTTTTTATTACTTTTACTAAGTACCTCCTTATCCTTTTCTCAAACTACAGATTATAACACTAAAAAAGGATTTGCAGCCAACGGTTATGATGTTGTAGCATATTTTAGCAACCAAGCTTTAGAAGGAAACAATATTTACAAAACAACATATGATGCCGTTGAATATAAATTTGTTTCAAAAGAAAACTTAAATACTTTTAAAGAAAATCCTAAAAAATTCATTCCCCAATATGGAGGATATTGCGCTTATGCTATAGCTTCAAAAGCACATAAAGTTGCTATAAACCCAAAAACCTTTGAAATAAAAAATGGCAAACTCTATCTATTTTATAACGCCTGGGGAACAAATACTTTAGAGTTATGGCAAAAAGAAAATAACGACACTTTAATAGAAAAAGCCGACAAAAACTGGGAACTCATAAAATTTAAAAAATAAAATATTTCCTGTAAGTTTTAGAAAAACATTACGACCAAAAAAGAGCTAAGAAAAAGAAGAATTAATTTTTAGTTGGTTGGTTAGTTTAAAGCCTGATTTCTCTCGAAATCAGGCTTTATTTTTTATACTAAACGTAAAACAAAATAGTTTTTCTTGCCACGTTGTAACAATACAAATTTGTTATTTATTAAATCTTTAGCGGTAATACTATAATCTTCTTTTACCTTTTCTTTATTAACCGAAATAGAGTTTTCCTTTAATGCACGTCTTGCTTCTCCATTAGATTTTAAAAAACCTCCTTTTTCTGCCAAAGCTGCAATAATATCCAGTCCGTTTTCAATATCAGACTGCACAATTTCAGTTTGTGGCACACCATCAAAAACATCTAAAAATGTTTGTTCATTAAGCTGTTTTAAATCATCACTAGTCGATTTCCCGAAAAGTATTGCACTCGCTTTAATAGCATTATCTAAATCTTCTTTAGAATGCACCATAACCGTAATTTCTTCAGCTAAACGCTTCTGTAAAACACGTAAATGCGGCGCTTCTTTATGTGCTTCAATTAAAGATTTTATAGCTTCTTTTTCTAAAAAAGTAAATATTTTAATATACTTTTCGGCATCTTCATCACTTGAATTTAACCAATATTGATAAAATTTATAAGGTGATGTTCTATTAGCATCTAACCATACATTACCACCTTCAGATTTTCCAAATTTAGAACCATCAGATTTTGTAATTAAAGGACACGTAATAGCAAATCCTTTTCCTCCACCAACTCTTCTAATGAGTTCTGTTCCTGTTGTAATATTACCCCACTGGTCGCTTCCTCCCATTTGTATGGTGCAATTTTTTTCTTTATATAAATGAAGAAAGTCATAACCTTGAACAAGCTGATAGGTGAATTCTGTAAAACTCATGCCTTCTGAAGATTCTGATGAAATTCTATTTTTAACAGAATCTTTCGCCATCATATAGTTTACTGTAATGTGCTTACCTACATCACGAATAAATTCTAGAAATGAAAAATCTTTCATCCAATCGTAATTATTCACTAAAATTGCAGCATTTTGGGCATCACTTTCAAAATCTAAAAAATGTGCCAATTGTCCCTTTATTGCTTCTTGATTATGACGTAAGGTTTTTTCATCTAACAAATTACGCTCGTTAGATTTCCCTGATGGATCTCCAATCATTCCCGTAGCACCACCAACCAAAGCAACAGGTCTGTGTCCACAACGTTGATAATGTGCTAATAGCATAATAGGGACTAAATTTCCAATGTGTAAAGAATCTGCTGTAGGATCAAAACCTACATAAGCACTTCGCATGCTTTCCATTAAGTGTTCTTCTGCTCCAGGCATTACAGTATGTATCATGCCTCTCCAAGTTAATTCTTCAACAAAATTCTTTATCATTATTAAATCAATTTAGTAATCTTTGGCAAATATAAAAATACGGATAGAATTACTAATGCATTATCATTATTTATTACTTTAGTTGCATGATTTTAGTAACAGGAAGTACAGGTTTAGTTGGCGCACATTTACTTTATAAATTAGCTAGTAATAATGAAAACGTTAAAGCTATTTATAGAAGTTCTCATAAATTAGAAAACGTAAAAAATGTATTTTCTACTTATACCAAAGATTATGAGCTCCTTTTTAATTCTATTGAATGGATACAAGCGGATATTCTAGATATTCCTTTATTATCTGAAGCTTTTAAAAATGTGTCTTATGTTTATCATTGTGCTGCCTTTGTATCATTTGAGCCAGATAAATACCAACTTTTAAGACAAACTAATATTGAAGGCACTGCTAATATTGTAAATCTTTGTATTTCAAACGACATTACAAAACTTTGTTATGTAAGCTCTGTAGCAACAATAGGAAACACTTTAAACAAAGAGCCAATTACCGAAAAAACAGAATGGAATCCAGAAGTAGACAATAGTGTTTATGCAATTACAAAATATGGTGCCGAAATGGAAGTCTGGAGAGGTACGCAAGAGGGTCTTAATACTGTTATTGTAAATCCAGGTGTTATTTTAGGAGCAGGTATTTGGCGTTACGGAAGTGGCAGTCTGTTTAAAAAAGCACATAAAGGTTTAAAACATTATACATCGGGAACTATCGGACTTATTTCTATTGACGACGTTATTAGTATCATGATACAACTTTTAAAAAGTGATATTGTAAATGAACGCTTTATATTAGTTGCCGAAAACTGGACATACAAGCAGTTTTTACAAACCTTAGCAAAATCTGTTGACGCTAATATTCCTGAGAAACTAGCATCAAAAAGATTGTTAAAAGTAGCTTGGAAATTAGATTGGTTAAAAAGTAAAGTAACAGGTAAACGCAGACAGCTAACCAAGCAAATTGCGTATTCATTATCATCTAAAAAAAACTATAGTAGCAATAAAATAGAAACAACTCTTAACTATACGTATAAAGACGTTAACAAAAGTATTACTGAGATTGGGAGTCTGTACTTGAAACAGGCGAAATAAGTTGTCCTTCTTCTTTAATTTTCTTTTTCAAAAGAATTTCGGTTAAAGTATCCTTTTTCATTATTAACTTTAAAGAGTCTTTAATTTTTATATTTTTTATAGAATCTAAAGCTTTCACTTTCATTAAAGCTTCCAGAGAGTCCTTTACTATTTTCTCCTTTTCTTCCTTTAATTCTAAATCTTTATAAATCTTTTTAAGACGCTCTAAACTGTCTTTAATTTTTTCATAAATTTCTTGGTATTCTTTTATATGAAATGCATAATATTCGTTACTTAAAGCAAACTGTAAACTATCAATATGATGCTTGTCAAAAACATATGTATTATGATTAATACCTGAATCCTTTAATATTTTTCTATACTTATTATTAGCAGATGTAAGCAATTTGATATCAATTAAAACATCTACCATTTTATCCTTAGAAATTAAATTCTCTGGTTTCTCGGGTTTTTTAAATTCATAACAAGCTGTCGCTAATAAAAGAATTCCGAAACCTAATATGAATCGTTTTAAAATCATCTATTAAAGGTTAATCGTTTAGCAGATTTTATATCAGAAAATTTAGCATTTTGATATACTAAAGCACCGTTTAAAAATGTATGTGTTATTCTAGATTTAAACGTTGTGCCTTCAAAAGGCGACCACCCACATTTATAAAGAATATTATCTTTTTTAACAGTCCATGGATTATTTAAATCTACTAAAACCAAGTCGGCAAAATAACCTTCTTTTACATAACCTCTTTTCTCTACTTGAAATAATATAGCTGGGTTATGACACATTTTTTCTACTATTTTTTCTATAGAAATTTTACCTCTATGAAACATTTCAAGCATCGCAGGTAAAGCATGTTGTACTAATGGTCCGCCAGATGGTGCACTTGTATATACATTGTTTTTTTCTTCAAGAGTATGTGGCGCATGGTCTGTAGCAATAACATCTATTCTATCATCTAATAAAGCCTTCCATAATTGATCTCTATCTTTTTCGGTTTTCACCGCTGGATTCCATTTAATAAATGTTCCTTTTTCATCATAATCTTTATCGCTAAACCATAAATGATGCACACAAACTTCGGCAGTTATTTTTTTATCTTTTAGCGGCATTTTATTTGTGAACAAACTCGTTTCTTTTCCTGTTGAAAGATGAAAAACATGTAACCTTGCCCCTGTTTTTTTAGCTAATTCTATAGCTTTTGAAGATGACAAATAACAAGCCTCTTCACTTCTTATAATAGGATGACACTTTACAGGAATATCATCACCATACGTTTCTAAATGCTCTTGAAAATTCTTTTTAATAGTTGCTTCATCTTCACAATGCACCGAAATAACCATATTGGTACTTTTGAAGATTTTTTCTAAAATTTCTGGATCGTCAACCAACATGTTTCCAGTAGAAGATCCTAAAAATAATTTTAATCCAGCAACCGATTTCGGGTCTACTTTTAAAATCTCTTCTAAGTTATCATTGGTTCCACCAAACATAAACGAATAATTAGCAAACGATGTTTTAGAGGCTATTTCAAACTTTTCTTCTAATTTTTCAACTGTAGTCGTTTGCGGATTTGTATTTGGCATTTCTATAAACGATGTAATCCCTCCCGCTATGGCTGCTCTAGATTCTGATTCTATATTCGCTTTATGCGTTAACCCTGGTTCTCTAAAGTGTACCTGATCATCAATAGCTCCTGGTAATAAATATTTACCTTCAGCATCAATAACATGTACATCGGCAGATTTAGCACTTATAGAATCATTAATCTCTTTAATATATTCGCCTTCAATTAATATATCACCATTAAAAATGGAACCTTCGTTTACAATGTTTACATTTTTAATTAGAATCGTTTTTTTCTTCATAATTTCTACTTTGTAAAAAGACTTTTAAGTTTCATTGATACCACTCCAAAAATAGCTTCTGAAATTATACCTGAACTTAATTTAGACTCTCCTCGCGTTCTATCTGTAAATATAACTGGTACTTCTTTAATCTTAAACTTTTTTAAATAGGCTTTAAACTTCATTTCTATTTGAAACGCATAGCCAATAAACTTAATTGCATTTAAATCTATGGTTTCTAATACATTTCGTTTATAACAAACAAAACCTGCAGTGGTATCATGAATTTTCATACCTGTAATGATACGCACATATTTTGAAGCCAAATAAGACATTAAAACACGATTCATTGGCCAATTAACAACATTAACGCCGGTAACATATCGAGAACCTATAGATAAATCTGCACCCTCAATATGACAAGCATTATATAATTTCTGTAAATCATTTGGATCATGAGAAAAATCGGCATCCATTTCAAAAATATATTGATACTTTTTATTCAAACACCATTTAAACCCATGAATATAAGCCGTTCCTAATCCTGATTTCTCATTACGTACTTCTAAAAATAATCTATCCTCAAAAACTTTTTGAAGTTCTTTTACTTTTAAAGCAGTTAAATCTGGTGAATTATCATCAACAATTAAAACGTGAATAGCGTTCGATTTAGATAATACAGCTCTAATAATTGCTTCAATATTTTCTATTTCGTTATATGTTGGAATGATAACTACTGTATCTTGCATACTCTATTCTTAGTATAAACACATTATTTTCAGCAAATGTACATCATTTAAAAGATTTTTTTTTCTAAATATTCCTTAATAATGTAGCTATATTGTTAATAATTATAATAATTTTATGCTATGATTCGCGATGTATCTTCAAATGAATTATTTACCATTTTAATCCTTTTTGGTATTGCTATAATAGCAGTAGCAAAGTTAGTGGCGCCTAAGCGTTTTGAAGATTTTCTTTATGTTATAGGAAACTTTAAGTATCTTAAAATATATTCTAGAGAACAAAAATTCTTTGACAACTTTGATGCTTTATTGTTTATAAATTTAATTATTTCAGTATCTATTTTTAGTTTTATTATATATCAGCATATTACAGGAATTCAAAATGTTTCAATTAACCTTATTTTTAAGCTAACTATTGGTATTGGATCTTTTATTTTAATAAAAGTACTTATTGAACGCTTAATAGGTAGCATTTTTGAAATTGATAAAATTATAGATGCATATCTTTTTCAAAAGATTAGTTATAAAAACTATCTAGGCCTTGTATTACTGCCACTAAACGCTCTTTTACTATTTAGTTTTAAAAATTCGTTAAGTTTAGTTTATATAATTATTACCCTAATTTTGATTGTAAACATAATCGGACTTATTACGTCAATTAAAACACATCTAAATTTAATAAAGGGCAACTTTTTTTATTTTATTTTGTATCTTTGCGCTCTCGAAATTACACCTTACATCATTTTATACAAGGTGTTTATTGACAGATAAAGAACAAAACTACTTGCGTTTATGAAAGTGAAAACCATTTTAGTATCTCAACCTGAACCTAAAATTGAGAACTCGCCCTATTTCGATTTACAAGAAAAACAAAAGGTAAAAATAGATTTCAGACCCTTTATTCATGTTGAAGGTGTTTCTGCTAAAGATATCAGGCAGCAAAAAGTAGATTTAAACAATTACACTGCTATTATTTTAACGAGTAGAAATGCTGTGGATCATTTTTTTAGAATTGCTGAAGAAATGCGCTTTAAAGTTCCAGATAGCTTGAAATATTTCTGTCAATCTGAAGCAGTTGCTTATTATTTACAAAAATATGTGGTTTATAGAAAGCGTAAAATTTATGTTGGAAAACGTACATTTTCAGAACTTTCACCATTAATAAAGAAATACAAAGACGAAAAATTCTTATTACCAAACACAGATAAAGTAAAACCAGAAGTTCCTAGTACTCTTGATGCATTAGGAGTAGATTGGAAACAAGCTACTTTTTACAAAACAGTAGTAAGTGACTTATCTGATTTAGCAAATGTTTCCTATGATGTATTAGTGTTTTTTAGTCCATCTGGAATAGAGTCGTTATTTCAAAATTTTCCTGATTTCAAACAAAATGAAACCAGAATTGCTGTTTTTGGAAACACAACCATTAAAGCTGTTGAAGAAAAAGGATTGCGTGTAGATATTGCTGCACCAACTCCAGAAACACCTTCAATGACTATGGCTTTACAAAAATATATTGAAAAGGCTAATAAAGGAAAATAGTTCTATTTTATAATACTATTAAAAAAGCCCAATTTTTAAATAAAATTGGGCTTTTTTGTTTTAAAACGCATACCGCTGCGGACCACCACGCCTAATTTCTTCACTACAATGCATTTCAAACTTTTTAAAGTTTTCTCGAAAGGCATTAGTTAATTTAAAAGCTGTTTTATAATAAGCGTCATCATCATTCCAAGTTGCTCGCGGACTCAAAACACTTGTTGGCACTCCAGGACATGATCTTGGTTGCGCCACTCCAAAAACGGAATGTATATGATACGTATCATATGTATACAACCCTAAATCACCATTTAAAACGGCATTAATCATGGCACGTGTATATTTTAACTTCATTCTAGTACCAACGCCATAAGAACCGCCTGTCCACCCCGTATTTACCAACCAAACATTAACACCAGATTCTATCATTTTATTGCTTAACATTTCAGCATATTTAGAAGGGTGTAATGGCATAAAAGGCGCTCCAAAACAAGCCGAAAATGAAGGTACGGGTTCTACAACACCAGCTTCGGTACCAGCAACTTTAGCCGTATAGCCTGAGATAAAGTGATATGCAGCCTGACTTGGTGTTAATTTAGAAATTGGAGGTAATACTCCAAAGGCATCAGCCGTTAAAAAAAAGATGTTTTTTGGGTTCTTACCTATCGAAGGTATCTGAATATTTTCAATGTGATTTATAGGGTAACTTACTCTAGTATTTTGTGTTATGGAAGTATCTTCAAAATTAACATGTCCGTTTTTATCTAAAATAACATTTTCTAAAATAGCACCTTTTTTAATAGCATCATAAATTTCGGGCTCATTCTCTCTTGATAAATTAATCACTTTTGCATAACAACCACCTTCAAAATTAAAGACTGTATTTTCTTTGGTCCAACCGTGTTCATCATCGCCAATTAAGCTTCTATTTGGATCTGTAGATAGCGTTGTTTTTCCTGTGCCTGAAAGACCAAAGAAAATAGCAGTATCACCATCTTTCCCAACATTAGCACTACAGTGCATTGGCAAAGTATTTTTATATACAGGAAGAATAAAATTTAACGCTGAAAAAATACCTTTTTTAATTTCACCAGTGTAACCCGTTCCACCAATTAAGGCTATTTTTTTAGTAAAATTTAAAATCGCAAAATTATGTTGGCGCGTACCATCAATTTCTGGGTTTGCCATAAAACCTGGAGCATTAACTACTGTCCATTCTGACTCAAAATCTTTTAGCTCATCCTCATTTGGTCGTAAAAACATATTATAAGCAAATTGATTACTCCAAGGATACTCATTTACAACCCGGATATTTAGCTTATAATCTTCATCGGCACAAGCATAGCAATCTCTAACAAAAACTTCTTTTTCAGAAAGATAGTTCGCTACCTTATTATATAAAGCATCAAAAGCATCTGCCTCAAACGGAATATTAATATCTCCCCACCACACAAGATCTTTAGTAATAGCATCTTTTACAATAAATCGATCCTTTGGAGAACGCCCTGTAAACTCGCCCGTATTAACAGCTAAAGCTCCAGAAGATGCCTCAACACCTTGTCCTTTTTCAATAGCAATGTCATGAAGTTGTTCTGGGGATAATTGATATTGAACTTTAGCATTTTTAATACCATATTTTTCTAACGAAATCGTTGTAGTAACTTGCTTGTAGTTTTTCATATTTTGCTTAAAATTTATTCATATCGCAAAATTAAAATAATTATTTTAAATTATTCTTAAAAAATATCATTTTTAGGTTTCATTTTTAACAAATTAACAAAAAGCAACCCCCAAGCGATAATTAAAAACAAACCTCCTATTGGAGTAATAAAACCTATAGTTTTAAAATCGAAACTTGATAAGCTATTCGTTGCTAAACCATAAATTGAACCTGAAAACAAAATAACACCGAACAACACAAAATAGAATAGGATTTTTTTATTCTTTACCTGTACATTCGAGACATTTCCTATAAATAATAGTAACAACGCATGATACATTTGATAACGCACCCCTGTTTCAAAAGTTTTTTGTGCTTCAACTGTTATTAATTCTTTTAAAGCATGCGCACCAAAAGCACCTAAAATAATGCTTATTAAACCTAAAATGGATGCCGTAATCAAGATAGTTTTATTCATAATATTTATATTATTCTTAACAAAATAGTGATATATTTATTAAATTCACAAGACAGAAAACATTATCTGATTTCTAATTGATATTAACAAAATTAATCAACAAAACTCAATATGCGAAAAATTTTAGTCATTGGTTCGGGAAAATCAACTTCTTATCTTTTGAAATATTTACTGAATAAATCTATTTCAGAAAAACTTCATATAACTATTGGCGATATAAATATTGAAAACGCTAAAAAACTCATCGGGAATCATAAAAATGCAACAGCAATTCTATTAGATGTATTTAATAATAAAGCTCGTAATGAAGCTATTAAAAACACAGATATTGTAGTTTCTATGCTACCTGCTCGTTTTCATATAGAAGTTGCTAAAGACTGTATTTTATATGGCAAACATATGGTAACGGCGTCGTATGTTAGTGAAGACATGCAGGCACTAGATGTTGACGCTAAAGCTAAAGGTATTGTTTTAATGAATGAAATTGGTGTAGACCCAGGAATAGATCACATGAGTGCTATGCAAGTTATTGACCGTATTAGAGATCATGGCGGACACATGATTTTGTTTGAATCGTTTACAGGCGGTTTAGTAGCTCCAGAAAGTGATAACAATCTATGGAACTACAAATTTACTTGGAATCCTAGAAATGTGGTTACTGCAGGACAAGGTGGCACTGCCAAATTTTTACAAGAAGGTACCTATAAATACATTCCTTATAATCGTTTATTTAGACGTACAGAGTTTCTAGATATTGAAAAATTTGGTCGTTTTGAAGTTTATGCCAACCGCGATTCTTTAAAATATCAAAGTGTTTATGGCTTAGACCATGTGCACACCTTATATAGAGGCACCATGAGACGTGTCGGTTTTAGTAGAGCATGGAATATTTTCGTTGCACTTGGTATGACCGATGACAGTTATACTATTGACGATAGTGAGAATATGAGTTATCGCGATTTTGTAAATGCTTTTCTTCCTTATAGCCCTTCAGACTCCGTTGAATTAAAACTAAGACACGAACTTAAAATAGATCAAGATGATATTGTCTGGGACAAACTTGTTGAACTCGATATTTTTAATGCTCAAAAAAGAGTAGAACTTAAAAAAGCAACCCCAGCTCAAATTCTTCAAAAAATATTGATGGATAGTTGGACACTTGCCGAAGATGACAAAGACATGATTGTTATGTATCATAAATTTGGCTATGAAAAAAATGGCAAAAAATATCAAATTGATGCTAATATGGTGGCATTAGGAGAAAACCAAACCTATACTGCCATGGCTAAAACAGTAGGATTACCAGTGGCAATGGCAACTATAGCTATTTTAAATGGGAAAATTAAAGCTACTGGTGTACAAATTCCAATCAAAAAAGAAATTTATCGGCCAATTCTAGAGGAGTTAAAAGAATATGATATTAAATTTAATGAAAAAGAAGTTCCCTATTTAGGCTACAATCCATTAAATAATTAGGAATAAATCAACCCTATGTTTACCGCTACAATATCAAAAAACACGCTTCGAGTAATCATTAATACAAAAAATAGTTTCAATTTAAAATCAAATAATTACTTTTACATTCTAAATTAAAACAATTCATTACATTTAACATCCATGACTTTATGGATATTAAATATGACCATTGACCAAACCATAAATACAAACATATGAAAGCCAAAACAAAAACCATCACCATTGACGGTATAGACAAAAAAATACTCCGTACTTTAATGGAAGATGCAAGAATACCTATTTTAGAAATAGCTCGAAATGTTGATATTTCCGGAGCAGCTATTCACCAAAGATTGCGTAAACTTGAAAAATCTGGTTTAATTTCTGGTTCTAAATTTATTATTAACCCCAAAATATTAGGCTACGATACCGTTGCTTTTATTGGAGTTTATTTAGACAAAGCCGTACACAACCCAGAAGCTATAAAACAATTAAAAAAAGTACCTGAAGTACTAGAATGCCATTACACTACTGGTAACTGGAATGTTTTAATCAAAATATTATGTAAAGACAATGCGCATTTAATGCATTTACTTAATAATGACATACAAACCATATCTGGCGTTTCAAGAACAGAAACTTTTATTTCATTAGATCAACAAATTGACAGACAAATTTCAATATAAAAAAATCCCAAACAATTATGTTTGGGATTTTTTGTTTTATTGAGATACTGAAACAAGTTCAGCATAACAAACTAAGTTTGCTACATTTTCATTAACCAAGAACGTACATCGACTTCTTGTTTAATAATAGCTCTTAACTCTTCAATTTTAACACGTTGTTGCTCCATAGTGTCTCTATGACGAATAGTAACTGTATTATCTATTAAAGTATCATGATCTACTGTAATACAAAATGGTGTTCCGTTAGCATCTTGCCTTCTGTAACGGCGTCCAACAGCATCTTTTTCATCATAAATGATATTAAAATCCCATTTCAATTCATCTACAATTTTACGAGCTACTTCTGGTAAACCATCCTTTTTAACCAATGGTAAAATAGCCGCTTTTACTGGCGCTAAAACACTTGGTAATTTTAAAACCGTTCTTGTAGTTCCGTTTTCCAATTCTTCTTCTTGTAAAGAATTTGAAAAAACCGCCAAAAACATACGATCTAAACCTATAGACGTTTCTAACACATAAGGTGTATAACTTTTATTTTCTTCATGGTCAAAATATTGTAATTTCTTTCCAGAATATTCTTCATGTGCTTTTAAATCAAAATCGGTTCGTGAGTGAATACCTTCTAATTCTTTAAAACCAAATGGAAATTTAAATTCAATATCGGCTGCGGCATCAGCATAATGCGCTAATTTTTCATGATCGTGAAAACGATAATTCTCAGCACCCATACCTAAACTTAAATGCCATTTCATTCTAGTTTCTTTCCAGTAGTTATACCACTCTACTTGCGTGCCCGGTTTAATAAAAAACTGCATTTCCATTTGTTCAAACTCACGCATTCTAAAAATAAATTGTCTTGCAACAATTTCATTTCTAAAGGCTTTTCCTGTTTGTGCAATACCAAAAGGAATTTTTTGTCGGCTTGTTTTCTGTACATTTAAAAAGTTTACAAAAATACCTTGTGCCGTTTCAGGACGTAAATATAAATCCATCGCCGATTCAGCAGAAGCTCCAAGCTTAGTACCAAACATTAAGTTAAACTGCTTAACATCAGTCCAGTTTTTACTTCCTGTAAGTGGATCCGCAATTTCCAATTCTTCAATAAGTGCTTTCACATCAGCTAAATCTTCATTTTCTAAAGATTTTGCCATTCTTGAAAGTATTGCATTTATTTTTTCTTGATAGCCAACAACACGTCCGTTTGTAGATACAAACTCTTCTTTATTAAAAGCATCACCAAAACGTTTTGCCGCTTTAGCAACTTCTTTATCAATTTTAGCCTCAATTTTAGCACAATAGTCTTCAATTAAAACATCGGCTCTATAGCGTTTTTTAGAGTCTTTGTTATCAATTAATGGGTCGTTAAACGCGTCAACATGTCCAGAGGCTTTCCAAGTGGTAGGATGCATAAATATAGCGGCATCAATACCCACGATATTTTCATTCATTTGCACCATGGCTTTCCACCAGTAGTCACGTATGTTTTTCTTTAATTCTGCGCCGTTTTGTGCATAGTCATACACTGCACTTAAACCATCGTATATCTCACTACTTTGAAATACATATCCGTACTCCTTTGCATGCGATATTACCTTCTTAAATTGATCATCTTGATTTGCCATGCTGCAAAAATAAAAAACCGCTCGAAACAAAAGGGGGTCTTTGTTAAAAATTAAGTATCTAAGTTGTTTATTTTTTATTTAATTCAAGTTTTTTGTACAAAAAGCATCATTATGTTCAATACTAGTAACTTTATATTTTCCCAGTAAGGCTTCAGTACCCAAACCAGAACCTTAAAATCAAGTTTCGCTCCTAGTGATTTAAAACCTATAGATTCAGAAGCATCACTTAGTTTTAAAAGGTTACTCCCTACTCTAGTGGTTTCAGACAAATCACGTATATCTTGCAAAGAAATAAGTTTTCCGTAATGTTTAGCTATAATACGTAAACAAGTGGGTCCACAGTCTTTACTGTCAGGTTGTTTGTAAAAAGGGAAGGCGTTTTTCAAGAGTTTTTCTTTATTCAATACTATTAATAATTCTTTTAAAAACAATACTGTCCGAGGGATGTGGTGAATTATTCAAAACAACCTGATTTTGTTTATTTAGAATTATATATCTTGGAATCGAATGTACTTTTAAATATCTTCCTAGTGATGAATTTTTACCATTGATAACTAAATATTGATTACGAATATTAAGATAACTTTCAAGTTCTTTTGATTTTTTTAACCACTTCTTTTCATCTTCATCTATTGATAGGTAAATCCATTCTACGCTATTTTTAACTGATAATTTATCTCTAAAGTTTTGTGCTTTTTTTATTTCGCTTACACAAGGAGGGCACCAACTTGCCCAAAAATTTATAACTCTTATCCTTTTATTAGAACGGTTAAAAATTTCGCCTAATGTTAAAGTATCCCCATTTTTACTGAGTAATTTGGTGTTTAATGCCGATTGAGAAAGTTTTAATTCGAAGGAATTTAAATCTTCTATAAAATCTTCCATTTCCTTTGTATACTCGGAATCTGGATATTTTTTGCCATATTCGCGAATTACATTTTTAAAAAAAGAAACACTTTTTTTACTGTACCCAAAGCCTCTTCCATGATAAACAGTTATGAGAGAAGCGATTGCGTACTCCTTGGTTTTTTCATCAAAATTATGTTCTATAACAGCTTTTTCTGCCAAAAATTTTTCTTTGGAATAACTTGGATGATCTGAAGTGTCAAAGTAATTTCTTATGAGTACTGATAAAGCAGATTTGAAAGAACCTATATTTAAATGGCTCTCATCCTTAAAATCATCTATTGTAATATCTCCTAAATAGTCTTTAAAATTAAACAACTGCTCTTTACTGCTATACTCTTTTTGAATAATTGTAAATAATTCCTCTGGGCCAGCCAAGTAAAAAGAGTCTCCATTTTTTTGTGTTCTGGGGATTATTAATTCATATATGTGCGAATATTTCAAATCGGATTCTACAAAATCAATAAATAACTTTGATGTGATATTATGCCTCCTTACGTATTTATTAAAAAAGCCTACTTTTTTTCTGTAAATAGAGTCTACCCTGGATTTATATTCTATGATACTGCCTTTATAAGGATTGTGTATATATCTTGGAGTAGAATCTTGTAAACTTGAATAAAAGTTATGTTCATCTGCTTTTTCTCCCTTAATGCTAAATCGCTTATTTTTAATTTCAAAAATTATCGTATCATTTGGTTTCGCCATAAATGTAGCACGATACTTGAAATCTTTGGACCATGAAGTCAAGTGTAAGAGTTGCGGTTCTAAAATAGAATCGATCTCCATGACTATAGAGTCACCAATCACTTTTCGGTCAGTAATGCAATTTCCATGAATAAGTGAAGCCGAAGACGCATTTAGTACACTAAAATGGTTAAAAGGTCTTAAATCATCTGTTTTACCAATAATTAAGACTTTTCCTTTTTTTACATTATTTATGTCTTTAATCTTTTTATGATTGCTATTGTTTTTACTATTACAGCTAAAGACTACAATAACTAATACGATATAAAATATTATCTTTCTCATTGAAATATTAAATGCAGTTAACACAGGTTAAAAGTAATTACCTTTAACCTGTGTTTTTGTTAAAGTTGAACTAAAGGTCCCGTACATATCAAACTGGTATAACTTGTAGGAACATTAGCGTCACACCAACTTCCACAGTTCTCACAGCTATTGACGTCTCCCCACCATGCAGCTCCAGTATTACTATTTTTACAGTAGCATTGATTACTGCCATAACCACCGAATACTATTTTAAGTTCGTTGCACTGAAGCATATCACTAGCTTCTAACTTTAACTTTTTTAAACGTAATATTTAAATTAATAATTGAGAGACGATCAAATGTAAGAATTATTTTCTAATATTTGAAGTAAAAAATAAATTAACAATAATAAAAACCTACTTGCTTAAAAGTAAAAAACTATACAAATAAGTACTTATACTTACAAAAATAAATTAGAAGCGACAAAGAAATTTTCTAGACTAAGCATCTATGCACAAATTTTTTATTTAACTTTATAAACTGTCTTATCTATATCAATGCTCAAATCAATTCTAAATTTATTCTTCCCAAAAGTCTGTTATGCTTGCCATAACCTATTGAATGATAATGAGGACACTATTTGTATCGATTGCCGACACGATTTACCCATAACCAACATTCATTTTGAGGATAATGATACTATAAAAAAAGTACTTTACGGACGCGCAAACATTGAAAATGGCACTGCCTTATTTAGGTTTGAAAAAAAAGGACTCATACAACAACTCATCCACAATTTAAAATATAAAGGCTATGAACATATTGGATTTGTTTTAGGAAATTGGCTGGGTGGTGAACTAAAAACTCTAGAAACATACAAAGACATAGATGTCGTAATTCCTGTACCACTGCATGATAAGAAGCTTAAAAAACGAGGTTATAACCAAGTTTCAAAATTCGGACAACAAATTTCTGAAGCTTTAAATATTGATTATAAAGATGACGTGCTAATTAAAATTACGAATACAAAATCGCAAACCAACAAAAGCCGATTCTCTCGCTGGACTAACACAGACGAATTATTTGCACTAAAAAACATGAAAACTATTGATAACAAACATATTTTATTGGTAGACGATATTATTACAACAGGAGCAACACTAGAAGCCTGTATTTCGGTTTTAAATCAAGCAAAAAACATAAAAATAAGTATTGCAACCATGGCAATAGCCTAATAAGATTGTCGTTATATCTATAAACTCACATCATACATCAGAAAATCTATTACATATTAAAACTACTGTAAAATATATCACATCCCTACTTCTTTAAGTTTATCCATAGCGGTGCTATGCAAAAACTTATAAGAAGTCATATTTTATTGTATTTTTAATCTTCATGACGACTTTCTAATGCATGATGTGAATTAAAAATTATGTAGGTTTGTGCAAAAGTATTATTTAGTAATGATTAAGACGCTTTCAAATTTTATTTTAGCTCTATCTATCGGGCTTGTTTTTGTTAATTGCGCCAACCGTGGTACACCCGAAGGCGGTCCTAAAGACTTAGACCCTCCTGTTATTGTAAAGGCGATTCCTGAAAACTATTCTACAAATTTTAGTGGTAATGAAATTAAAATCTATTTTGATGAGTATGTTAAAATGAAAGACCTTCAAAAGCAGCTTATTATTTCGCCTCCAATGGATACACAGCCAGAAATTACACCTATTGGAAGCGCAAGTAAATACATTACTATTAAAATTCACGACACCTTACAACCTAATACTACTTACGCATTTAACTTTGGAAATAGCATTGTAGATAATAACGAAGGAAACCCTTATCCTTATTACCGATATGTACTGTCTACAGGAGGTTATATTGATTCACTTACTGTTAAAGGAAATATTATTGATGCCCTAAAAAGACAACCTGAAACCTTTGTAAATGTAGCACTTTACGAAGTCGATTCTACCTTTTCAGATTCTATTATTTATAAAGAAAAACCAAAATATATTACCAACACATTAGATAGCATTACAACCTTTTCTATTGAAAACATAAAAGCTGGAAAATATATGTTAATAGCTTTAAAGGATGGTAATAGCGATAATAAATTTCAGCAAAAAACAGATCAGATTGCATTTTACAAAAATTTTATTGAAGTGCCTACAGATTCGCTTTATACACTTAAATTGTTTTCTGAAGACCTCGATTTTAAAGCTGTAAGACCTATTTTAGAAGCTAGTGAAAAAATTACATTTGGTTATGAAGGTGATTATAGAGGCATGAAGATTAACATTAATTCTGAAATACCTGACGATTTTAGTTACCGCATTACCAAAGACGAAAAAACAGATACACTTTACTATTGGTACAAACCTAAATTAGAAGTAGACTCCCTTCTTTTTACAGTTTCTAATACCAAATATAAATTTGAAAAAGATTATACCGTTAAAATACGAGATAAAAAAAGAGATTCGCTAACCTTAAAAGGCATACCACCTGTAGGCTCTGAAGATCCTTATAAAATAAGAGGAAGTGTGCCTTTTATGAGTTTTGATGATTCTAAAATTAGTTTAATGGATAAAGATTCTTTAACCATTGATTTTACTACACAATTTGACACTATTAATAATACTTATGCTATAAACTTTAAAAGAACTGAAGCAAATAGCTATAAAATACAAGTGTTACCAGAAGCTTTTGTTGACTTTTTCGACACTACTAATGATACTTTAAACTATTCTACATCTACTAAAAAAACATCCGATTATGGTTATGCGCGTTTTACCCTAGTAAATGCTACATACCCACTTATTGTTCAATTAACTACTGAAAAAGGAGATGTGAAATTTGAACAATATGCCGTTTCTGAAAGCACCGTAGATTTTTTAAATCTGCCACCAAGTACCTATTACATTAGAGTTATTCATGATGTAAACGGTAATAAAAAGCACGATACGGGTAATTATCTTAAAAAAATACAACCCGAAAAAGTGAGTCATTTTAAAGAAATTGAAATTAGAGCAGATTGGGGTTATCCTGAAACACTTCAATTTATAACAGAGTAAAGGTATCTTTATCGTTTAAAAATTTAAGTTTATTTCTATAAGCTTCAACGTGTCTTTTTTCTAAAGTAACCACTTCAACCTGTTCTTTACCAGGTTTAAAAGTCGTTTTTATATTTCCTAAAACATCGTACACCGCAGAGTGTCCTGAATATTCCATATTTAAACCATCTACGCCTACTCTATTGACGCCAATAACATAGCTCATATTTTCAATAGCACGCGCTTTTAACAAGGCATCCCATGCAGATATTCTAGGTTTTGGCCAATTGGCAACATACATTAAAACATCATAATTTTCAACGTTTCTTGCCCAAACAGGAAATCGTAAATCATAACATACTAGCGGACAAATTTTCCAACCTTTATAATCAATAATCACTTTTTCATTTCCTGCCGAAAACACTTTATCTTCGCCTGCAAGGGTAAAGGTATGTCGCTTATTATAATAGGTTATTTTACCCGAAGGTTCTACGAAAAGCAATCTGTTATAATACTTATTTTCTTCTGAAATAATAAGACTTCCTACGATGGCTGCATTTGTTTTTGAAGCCATTTTTTGCATCCATAAAACGGTATCACCTTGCATGGTTTCAGCCACTTTTGAAGCTTCCATTGTAAAAGCTGAAGTAAACATTTCGGGAAGTACAATAACATCTACTTCATCAGATATCTCATCTATTTTATTTGAAAAACTTATACGATTCTGCTTTGGGTTTTCCCAAACCAAATCAGATTGAACTAATGCGATTTTAAGTTGATTTTGCATAATTAAAATGGCGCTTTAAAATATTAAATCTAATTTTATAACTTTTTGAATAAATCAATTAATTATTTTTAGCTCAGCTTCCTTTAATTTCTGTTCTAATTTTTTAAGTCGATTTTGCCATTTGGCTTCATCGTTTGGAGATAATTCACCATTATCTTTTAATTTTTGATAGTCTTCTTTTACATCATTTAAATTATCTCTGACTTCAAAGAAATAATCTCTTACTTCCTCTCTTTTATCAATTTTATCATCTAACTGTTTCTGTTTTTCCTTAAGTTCCTCCTCCTTTTTCCTTAATTCTTTTAAAGATTCTTCAATTTGCTCTTGCTTTTCTGCTGCAAGCTTTTCGGCTTCAAGGCGTTTTTCTAAACTAGATTGTATTCTCTCTTTTTCTATGTCAGAAAGTTTATTCGTAACATCTTTACCTTTATTATAAAAATTATCCCCTTTAACATTATACACTTTGCCATCATTTGTAATAACGCGCTCTTTAGTCCCGCAAGAAATAAACAATACTGTAATAACAATAGTAATCAATCTTCTCATTTTTGCTTTTTAATTTAAGTTCCATCTATGTAACAACAATAGCATCATTACATTCCCATATTTTATTATAATATAAGGGTTTTCATATATTACACAAAATATCAGTGGCTCTTTTTAAAGTATCTTCTGTCTTTGCAAAACAAAACCTTAACACTTTATCATCGCTGTTATTGCAATTAAATACTGATAAGGGAATGGATGCTAAACCTTTTTCTACAGTTAGTCGTTTTGCAAAATCGACATCATATTCATCAGTAATTTCAGAATAATCTAACACTTGAAAATAAGTACCTTTTGAAGGCGTAAATTTGAATCTGGAATCTTTTATTAAACTTAAAAATAAATCTCTTTTTTTCTGATAAAAAGCAGGCAATTCTAAATAATGTTTCGGCTCTTGCATATAGTCTGCAATTCCCTTTTGCGTTGGATGATGAATACAAAACACATTAAATTGATGTACTTTCAAAAACTCCTTCATGAGCTCCTTTGGCGCACAACAATAGCCAATACGCCATCCAGTATTATGAAATGTTTTACAAAAAGAAGCTACTACAAAACTTCTAGTTTTCAACTCTGGAAACAAACAGGCACTTTGATGTTTTTCTTTATCAAAAATCATGTGTTCATAAACCTCATCACTTAACACAATAATATTAGTGTCTTTTGTAATGGCTTCCAATTGTAACATGTCTTCATGCGAAAACACAGTCCCCGTTGGATTATGAGGCGTATTAATAATAATCATTTTAGTTTGACTATTAATCTTTTCTTTTACCTGCTCCCAATCTACCTTAAAGTTATTATACGCTTGCATCTGAATAGGAATAACTTTTCCTCCGTTAAGCTCTACTATTGGTTGGTAACTGTCATAAGCTGGTTTAAAAATAATAACCTCATCATTCGGTTTTACAAATGTTGTAATAATAGTAAAAATAGCTTGTGTTGCTCCAGCTGTTATGGTAATTTCAGTTTCTGGGTGATAACTCGTACCATAAAGTAAATCAAACTTTTTTGCAATTACCTCTCTTAATTCTAAATTACCCGTAATTGGTGCATAATGATTATAACCAGAATTCATAGCCTGACTTACTAAGTCAATTAATTTTTGGTCACTATCAAAATCAGGAAACCCCTGTGATAAATTTATAGCATGATGTTCTGCTGCTAAGCCACTCATCACAGTAAAAATGGTTGTTCCTACATTAGGAAGTTTAGAAATATGTTGCATTTTTTGATAAATAGAGTTGTAAATTTACAATAATAAATAAATGCTTTTTTATATTTAAGCATATTCAATTTTTAACACTATGAAATATCTTAAAATTATTCTTCTTTTTATAACTATTAATATCTCTGCTCAGCAAGGAGGCATGTGGATTCCTTCACTTTTAGAAGGCTTGAATGAAGAAGAAATGACTAGTCTTGGAAGCAAACTATCAGCTAAAGATATTTATGATATTAACCATTCTAGTTTAAAAGACGCCATTGGTCATTTTGATGGTGGATGTACCAGTGAAGTTATTTCACCCAAAGGGTTAATATTAACAAACCATCATTGTGGTTTTGGTCAAATTCAATCCCATTCTTCGCTTGAAAACGATTATTTAAAAGATGGTTTTTGGGCTATGAACCTTGATGAAGAACTGCCTAATAAGGGCTTATATGTAGAGTTTATTGTAAGCATTCATGATGTTACTAATGAGGTTTTAAATTTGATTAGTGATGATATGACTGAAAAAAATAAGCAGTCTGTTATATCTAAAACCAGTAATAACATCATGAAAAACTGGCCAAAAGAAACCTGGCAAGATGTTAAGGTTAAATCTTTCTACAAAGGCAATCAGTACTTTTTATTTGTTACAGAACGATTTGAAGATATCCGATTAGTTGGAGCGCCACCAACAAGTATTGGTAAATTTGGCAGTGATACTGATAACTGGGTTTTTCCAAGACATACAGGCGATTTTTCATTATTTAGAATTTATGCCGATGAAAACAATCATCCAGCAACATATAGCAAAAACAACAAACCATATAAACCAAAACACTTTTTACCAATTTCTTTAGATGGCATTGAAGAAGGAGATTTTACTTTGGTATTTGGTTTCCCTGGTCGTACTAATGAGTACTTACCTGCCGTTGCCTTAGAACATATTACAAAAGAATTTAATCCAACAAATATAGCTATTCGTGAAGCAGCTTTAAAAGTGATTGATGCAGAAATGAAAAAAAATGATGACGTACGCATCAAATACGCATCAAAACAATCCGATATTGCTAATGCGTGGAAAAAATGGATTGGCGAGAATTTAGGAATTCAAAAAAGTAATGCCGTAGCAAAACGACGTGAATTTGAAGCAACTTTCACAAAAGCTTTAAAGGAAAAAGGTTTAGAAGCTAAATACGGATCTATTCTTCCCAAATTTGATGTGTTATACAAAGACTTTGCGCCTGTAAATATTAAACGCCGTAATTTTATTGAGGTTTTTTTAATAACCAATGAGTTAATGCAAATGGTATTTAGAACATATCAATTTGAGAACGCTATAACAGCAAATTCCGAGAATTTAGAACAAGCAAAAGCTAGTTTAATTGCCGACTTTAAAGGTGTTCATAAAAATTATGATATTACCGTAGATAAAGACGTTTTTGAAGCCGTGATGCCATTTTACAGCAACAATGTAGACTCCAGTATTTATGACAAAACAGCATTTACTCATTTAGATAGCGCTTTAAAATTATTAGAAGGTTCTAATGTTAAAGATATCATCAAAAAATTGAATAAAGATGCTGCTTATCAGTATGCAAAACCTATAATTGACGAATTTTTCAACACCATTAATAATGAGTTTCAGAAAAAAAATGAACCTATAACTGCCTTACAAACCAAATATATGACGGCTTTAATGGAAGCTTTGCCAAATGAGCGATATTTTCCAGATGCCAACAGTACACTTAGAGTTACCTACGGGCAAGTACGTGGTTATTCTCCCAGAGATGCTGTACAATATAATGCTGTAAGTTATTTAGATGGGGTTATTGAAAAATATGTACCGGGAGATTATGAATTTGACGTTCCTGAAAAATTACGTGATTTATACGAATCTAAAAATTATGGGAAGTATGCAGATAAAAATGGAAAAGTTCCAGTTTGCTTTTTAGGAACTAATCATACCACTGGAGGAAACTCTGGAAGTCCTGCTATTGATGCCTATGGAAATCTTGTTGGTTTAAATTTTGACCGTGTTTGGGAAGGTACTATGAGTGATATGAACTATGACCCAGATATTTGTAGAAATATAATGGTCGATTTACGGTATGTGCTTTTTATAATTGATAAATATGCTGGGGCAGCACATTTAATTGATGAAATGGTTTTGGTGCATCCTAAAAACTAAATCTCTTAATTTATTTTTGTTTTAATCCTCGATACAATTTCGAGGATTAAAAGATTTTCTTGAAATCAACTATCCTTTAGGCAGAAGCATAGAGATATTTCTCTAGTTTCATTTTAACAAAATGTCAAAAATCAAAATTCTGTTATTTAGATTCCCGTTTTCACGGGAATGACAATTTCAACGAAAATCCATAGTCAGAGCCTTCAGGAATTCTTTTCGATTAAACAATCTCCATTTTCTTCAATAAAAAAGATGCATTCATATTTTTACATATACCCGTTTTTAAAGTGTAATCAAAATGAAGTTCATCATTAATAATTTCAGCATCAAAATAATAGTTTTTTACATCGTCAAGCTCCTTTTCAATTTCACATAAACTTAAATCATGTGTTGCAATAATGCCTGTAGCATTTGAAGCAACTAACTTTTCAACAAATTTACGCGAGCCAATAGCTTTATCGGTACTATTGGTGCCTTTTAAAATCTCATCTAAAACAATAAAATACGGCTCTTTTTGAATGGCATCTACAATGTATTTTAATCGTGTGAGCTCTGAAAAGAAATACGAACTATCGTCGGTTAGCGAATCTGTTGTTCGCATACTTGTAATTAACTTAACTGGCGAATATTTACTGGTTTTAGCGCAAATTGGTAAGCCTACATTTGCCATAACAATATGCAAAGACACCGTTCTTAAAAATGTACTTTTCCCAGCCATGTTTGCTCCTGTAACAATAAAAAATTGTTCATTATTAATGGTTAAGTCACTATCAACCCGTTTATTTTTATTTAGCAACGGATGCCCTAAACCTTCAGCATGTATAACCGAACCATCATTTACAATATCTGGAAACACAAAATCTGGGTGATTAAAAGCAAAATTTCCTAAGGAATTATAAGCATCAAAAAACGATACAACTTCAAACCATACAGCTACTTTATCGGCATGTTCTTCAATCCATTTTTCAATATGGAAACTGTTTTTAACATCGGAAAGAAATAACCCATTTCCAAAAATGGCAGAAATTAAATTATTTCTATTATCCAAAGCATCTATAGCCTTAGAAAGTTCTTTAAAAATGGTTGAAGCCTTTTTATTTTCTTTCTGAATTTGTTGCTGCTTTTGTTTTAATAATTCTGATGAAAAGGTTTCGTTTTCTATTAAATCTAACAATAAGGCATATTGACGAAACGTATCTTTAACCTTATCGGTATTAGACGCAAGCGAATTTATCTTTTTAAGATAACTGCCTGTTACCCCCAAACCAACTAACAACCAGTAACCTATTAAAGCTTGATTTGTTATTATACCAAAAAGTATAAGGGTAAATACAAGTATTGAAATTACTAAAAAGCCTAAAGGCAACCTCTTCATAACTTTAGGTAAAAACGACTGATAATTCTGCAACCAATTTATAATTTGCTTTGCAGGCGTTTCTATATGTACCAAACTTGAAGTCGCCGAATAATATTGTCGCCATTTGGGTTTAGCGCTCAACTCTTTTATAGCATCTTGTCTCAAAACAATATCATCAACATGATTTGCTTTTAAGGCATTCGCTAAATTTTGAGTACCTTCTTTACTCGTGGTTCTATTTATGAATTGAAAAAAAGAACCACGCCCAAATAAATCGATATCTAAACTATAAAAATGATTGGAATCTTGAAATTCTAAACCGCCTTGCCTATGATGAAAATCACCTGAAGCAATTTCAATTTCATCTTCATTAATTTTAACCAAAGCTTCATTAAAATGTCTTTGTGCTTTTACATCATTATATTTTGATAATAAAAGCAAAAATATAACAACTCCAATAACAGCAATAAAAACAGCTACTTGCCATTGAGAAAACGTTAAATAAACACCAAAACTCACTGCTATAAAAACAACCAATCTTAATGTACTTAAACCTGTCATTTGTTTATAAAGCTTTTGAACTTCTGCTTTATAAATATCTAAATGCTTTTTATAGTATGACAAAGGATTACTCATTATCTGTTTTTTATGGACTCGTAAAGAAACAAAAAGCCCTGAAAAACTTCAGAGCTTTTAACTTATATTTTATAGATTTTTAATTTAGTCTCTTGACATAAAGATGCGTAACACATACCAGAACAACAACATTAATGAAGCAAATAAACCTAATGCTGCTGGAATATATTCATCTTCAGAATATTTATTTACCAAATTTGAAGTTTGATATAAAATAGATCCTGCTGCTAAAGCACACATGCCAACTGAGAACCAAAGCCCCAAATTAAATCCAAATAATGTTCCAGCCAATATCAAACCAATTGCTATAAAAAATCCAACGGTTAAACCTGCTCTTAAAAATGAAAAATCTTTTTTAGTAACAAACACAATAGCAGACAAACCAGTAAATAAAGCCAACGTAACAATTGCAGCCTGATTTAAAATTTCAGTACCATCTTCCATATAATAGGCCGCAATATAAATTATAGGCACAAAAATAAATGCTTCAGCAAGTATATAAACGCCGTATGCTAAATATTGTGTATTCTTATCTGGTGTTTTTAAAGTCATTTTCTCTGCATAGTTAGTTACAAACATAAAGCCTCCTAACATAATTAACCAACGATAACCTTCAGTCATTGAAAGCATAAAATCAACAATAGTTTCACTTTGAAGTAATAAGTACTCAAAAAGAATAAAAACTAATACTCCACCAGCAACATGTGAATAAGTCTTTTTATAAAATGCCACACGATCTATATCTGATACTTGGCTTAATAACAATTTATCATTATTTTGAAACTGCTCCATAAAATTTCTATTTTAAAATATGGGTTTAAATTTATAAAAAAGAAACCGAATTTTTACTTAAAAAGTAAGAATTCGGTTTCTAAATCTATATTAAATAAAAATTAATCTCGTCCTCCTGCAAACACTCTAAAACCCCAATAAACTAAAGTTGCTAAAGAGCCAACTGCTGCCACTAAATAGGTTCTTGCTGCCCATTTAAGCGCATCTTCAGATCCTTTATACTCATCTTTAGATACCATATTTTTGTTTTTCAACCAAGCCAAAGCACGATGACTAGCATCATATTCAACTGGTAATGTAATAAAGCTAAACAAAGTTGCAAACCCCATCATAACCAAACCTGCAACAGCGACCCAATAACCTAATCCTAAGCCTGCTGCAGCACCTAACATAAGTCCTCCAAAAACAATCCAAGTAGACATTCCAGAAGTAACACTAACTATAGGCACTAAAGCAGATCGCATGGTTAACCATTGGTATGCTTTAGCATGTTGTACGGCATGTCCACATTCATGTGCAGCTACAGCTGCAGCCGCAGCATTACGTTGATTGTAAACTGCTTCACTTAAGTTTACTGTTTTATTTTTCGGGTTATAATGATCGGTTAAACGACCCGATGTAGAAACAACCTCAACATCCATAATACCATGATCTGATAACATTTTTTCAGCAATTTCAGCACCACTCATCCCATTATGTAAGTGTACTTTTGAATACTTAGCGAACTTACGTTTTAACGTACTACTCACTAACCAACTGATTAACGTAATACCTCCTAATAATATATAATATACTAACATTCTAAATCTTTTTAAAATTTTAATTCATAATAAAATAGAACAAAAATAACGCCAATTTTAATTTATTGATATTATGTCAGTAAATTAAAAAGTGAGGAGTCTAATTTATAGAATCCCCACTTTAAAAAACACTTAAAAGTTAACCAAAAAATTAATGTTATGCTTCAGCATATTCTAAATCGAATGCCTCAGCTATTTCTTTATAAACAATTTTACCATTAACAATATTCAATCCTTTTTCTAAAGACGGACTATGTTTACATGCTTCTTCCCAACCTTGATTGGCTAATTTAATAACATAAGGTAAAGTTACATTAGTTAATCCCATAGTGGAGGTATAAGGTACTGCTCCTGGCATATTGGCAACAGAATAATGCACCACCTCATCTACAATATACGTTGGATCTTGATGTGTTGTTGGTTTAGTGGTTTCAAAACAACCTCCTTGATCTACAGCTACATCAACCATTACGGTTCCTGGGCGCATGTCTTTAAGCATATCTCGGGTAATTAATTTTGGTGCTTTTGCTCCTTTTATCAATACACCACCAATAATTAAATCGGAGTCTACTATATGTTTTCTGATGTTATATTCACTAGAAAATTCACTAACAACGTTATTAGGCATCACATCACTTACGTAACGTAATTGCTTCATATTAATATCTAAAATATGTACACTAGCACCTAACCCTGATGCCATACGAGCAGCCTGAAGTCCTACAACGCCCGCTCCTAAAATCAACACTTTTGCTGGAGGCACACCTGGTATCCCACCTAATAAAATACCACGTCCCATAATGGGTTTCTCTAAAAATTTCGCACCTTGTTGAATTGACATTCTTCCTGCCACCTCAGACATTGGAATTAATAATGGTAAGGTACCATCCGCATCTTCAACCGTTTCATAAGCAATACATACCGCATTACTTTTTATCATAGCATATGTAAGAGGTTCGCTTGATGCAAAATGAAAATATGTAAAAACAACTTGATTTGACTTAATTAAATGATATTCTTCTTCAATAGGCTCTTTTACTTTAACAATCATATCGGCAACATCATAAACTGCTTCAATGGTGTCAAGAATAGTTGCTCCTGCTTCTGTATAATCTTCATCTAAAAAACCACTATTAAAACCTGCATTTTTTTGCACGTAAACTTCATGATTTCTTTTAGTAAGCTCAAACACTCCTGAAGGAGTCATACCTACTCTATTCTCGTTATTTTTTATTTCAATAGGAACTCCAATTTTCATAAGTAAGCGATATTATTTATTAAGTTAGTTTTAATTTTTATCAAAAATAAACGAATTGATTGATATTTGAAGTTTAAATTTTAATTTATTTAAATTATTATTATCAAATTTAACATTTTATTAGTAAATATATAATGTATACCGATTTACTAGACATATTACCGAGGATTCAATAATTGAATAAAAATGAATTAAGAATACTAAAAGAAAACGTACTGTATATCTAGTTCTTCTGATATTTTATTTTGAAGAAAAGCAATAAAAAGGAAGAAATAATGGTGATACTATTAGCAAAAATCATAGATGGACTTTCCTTTAAAACCCCATAAATTAACCACCCCAAAACACCAACAAAAAAAATAGCTAGCATGGGTAAAGACAGACCCGAAACGTCTTTGGTTTTCCAAGTTTTATAAACCTGAGGTAAAAAAGCTGCAGTTGTTAAAATAGCTGCGACAAATCCGATGATTTCCATATAATTTATGTGTTATTATTTAAATAAAAAATATTTGGACGTTACCACAAGGGTCGGGCTTTATTCGTTGGTTTATATTTTAAATTATTGAACTCATGAATATAAATATTTCACTACTCGCTTCCTCCTATCGTGGGTGAGCTCAAACAGACCGTTCAATCCCTAACGTGGGAACCAATAACCTTTGTCGTTTCGAACGAAGAGAGACATCACATAATCAAATACGGAATAAATTATGTGATGTCTCAATCGTACCTCTGTCTACATGACAAAACAATGTTATTAACCTACTATATTCACAATTTTACCAGGAACTACAATCACTTTTTTAGGTGTGCGTCCTTGTAATTGTTCTTGAGTTTTTTCGTGCGCTAAAACCGTTTTTTCAATATCATCTTTACTCATATCTAATGGTAATTCTAATGTGAAACGCATTTTCCCATTAAATGAAATTGGGTAGTTTTTACTGCTTTCTACTAAATGACTGGCATCAAATTCTGGAAATGGTGCCGTTGTAATAGACTCGTTATGGCCTAACTGATTCCATAATTCTTCAGCAATATGAGGTGCATACGGAGAAATTAAAACTAATAAAGGTTCCAAAATCTCTTTTGAAGTACATTTTTGAGCCGTTAACTCATTAACAGCAATCATAAAGGTTGACACCGACGTATTGAATGAGAAATTCTCAATATCTTCTTGTACTTTTTTAATGGTTTTATGAAGTGTTTTTAGAGCATCTTTTGATGCTGCTGCATCTGTAACTTTAAGCCCATTATCATCAGCATACAATTTCCACATTTTTTTAAGAAACGAATGCACCCCTGTAATACCAGCAGTATTCCAAGGTTTATATTGTTCTAAAGGCCCTAAGAACATTTCGTAAAGACGCAAACTGTCTGCGCCGTAATCTTTTACAATGTTATCTGGATTGACAACGTTGTATTTGGATTTAGACATTTTTTCGACTTCGCGAGACACTTTAAAAGTTTCGTTTTCTTCTGTAATAAACTCAGCATTTTTATATTCTTCTCTCCAGTTTTTAAACGCTTCAACATCTAATTCATTAGAAGCATTTACAAATGATACATCAGCATGTAGCTTTACAAACTGAAATTCAATTTTATCACGCATAAACTCAATTATCTCTTCATTTTTCATCGAGTTTAACGTATCAATTATTAAAGGGTCGTCACCAAATATTTGTTTCAGCTTTAATGAATGTAATACTGGTAATTCAGACATTAACCATTCCAATAAATCATCTTCAGCTTCTTTATCTATAAAACTCTCATCTAATTTAAAGTTACTATTGAAACTTTTAAATACTGGCTTATGCTTTATCGGATGCCAACGATTAAGACCTTTATCGTCAATTTTTAAATATGAAATCCTTCTATAAACAAAAGCACTAGTCCCCAAAATCATCCCTTGGTTAATCAGTTTTTTTGCAAACTCATCAACAGGAACAGCACCTTTATCAAACAAGAATTTTTGCCAAAAACGCGAGTACAATAAATGTCCTGTAGCATGCTCACTGCCGCCAATGTATAAATCGACATCTTTCCAATAGTTAAGCGCTTCTTTGCTCGCAAATACTTCAGTATTCGAAGCATCCATGTAACGATTAAAATACCATGAACTTCCTGCCCACCCTGGCATGGTGTTCAACTCTAATGGATGAATGGTTTCATTATCGATTAAATCATTTGAAACGACTTCATTCTTATTGGTGTCCCAAGCCCAAACAGTCGCATTTCCTAATGGCGGTTCACCGGTTTCGGTTGGTAAATATTTTTCTACTTCTGGTAATTTTATTGGTAAATTTGCAGCATCAATCATTTGTGGCATACCATCAACATAATACACAGGGAATGGTTCACCCCAATAACGCTGACGACTAAATACCGCATCGCGCAAGCGGTAATTTGTTTTTCCTTCACCTTGACCAATTTGCTCCAATTCGTAAATAGCACGTTTGGTTGCTTTTTTGTAATTCATTCCGTTAAGGAAATCACTATTACCAATAACGGTTTTATCTTTATCTGAAAACGCTGATTCTGAAATATCTACACCTTCAAAAATATTTATAATGGGAATGTTAAAATGTTTTGCAAAAGCATAATCTCGTTCATCTCCACAAGGCACCGACATGACTGCTCCTGTTCCGTAACCTGCTAAAACATAATCGCCAATCCATACTGGAATAGGTTCTTTTGTAAACGGATGTTCTGCATACGCACCTGTAAATGCTCCAGAAATGGTTTTTACATCGGCCATTCTATCGCGTTCGCTACGTTTTGCTGTAGCTAAAATATACGCATCAACCGCTTCTTTTTGTTCTGGTGTTGTTATCTGTGATACGAATTCGTGTTCTGGTGCCAACGTCATAAAACTAACACCAAAAATGGTGTCGGGTCTTGTTGTGAAAACGTCAATTTGGCGAGACCCTTCGACTGCGCTCAGGGTGTCATTAGAAATTACATTGAATGTTACACTTGCTCCAACCGATTTACCAATCCAGTTACGCTGACTTTCCTTTAAAGAATCTGTCCAATCTATGGTATCTAAACCTTGAAGTAACCGTTCGGCATAAGCAGAAATTCGCATACTCCATTGGGTCATTTTTTTCTTATTACAGAATGGCCACCACGTTCTGAAACACCATTAATTATTTCATCATTTGCCAAAACTGTTCCTAATGCAGGACACCAGTTTACCTCAGTTTCTGCTAAATAAGTTAAACGGTATTGCAGTAATATTTTTTCTTGTTTTTTTGAAGTAAAAGCATTCCAATCTTCAGCAGAAAAAGGGTCAATATCAGCATCACAAACCGCATTTACTTTTGCATTTCCTTCAGCTTCAAAAAGCTTTACTAACTCGGAAATATCTTCAGCTTTATCGCTATCATTATTATACCAAGAATTGAATAATTGAATAAAAATCCACTGCGTCCATTTATAATAACTAGGATCACTTGTACGAACCTCACGAGACCAATCGAATGAAAATCCAATTTGATCCAATTGACGGCGGTATGTTTTTATGTTTTCGGCAGTTGTAATCGCTGGGTGTTGCCCCGTTTGAATCGCATACTGTTCCGCAGGCAAACCAAAACTATCATAACCTTGTGGATGTAATACATTAAAACCTTGATGGCGTTTATAACGTGCATAAATATCAGACGCAATATACCCTAGCGGGTGACCAACATGTAATCCTGCACCACTTGGATACGGAAACATATCTAACACATAA
Organism: Flavobacteriaceae bacterium HL-DH10; assembly: GCA_031826515.1. Lineage (NCBI taxonomy): Bacteria > Pseudomonadati > Bacteroidota > Flavobacteriia > Flavobacteriales > Flavobacteriaceae > Thalassobellus > Thalassobellus suaedae. Next base: position 1,220,029 of record CP134536.1, read on the forward strand.
AATTTTGGTTTATCACTTATATTTTCGGCTTTAAACGTTTGATTTGTTGCCCAATAATCTTGCCACTTTTTCTCGATTTTATTGAAATCGTATATCATCCTGTCTGTATCTACTTTTTAAAAGCGCAAATTTACGGTTTAAATAGAAACCAGTAAAGTGTTTACTTCTAATTAATCTATTCTATTAAATAATATGTCTTTAAAAAGCAATTTGTAATTTCGCCGCAAAATTAATTTCACGAATTTGATTAATAATACAACCAAAGCACATTTAGCTTTATTAGGCGCTAACACTATTTATGGCGCTAATTATATTATAGCCAAAGGTATTATGCCAGATAAAATTGGACCATCGGCATTTGTATTTATTAGACTTTCTTGCTGTGTCATCTTATTTTGGATTATAAAACTTCTATTTGTTAATGAGAAAGTAGAAAAAAAAGACCTCTTTAAACTTGCGCTTTGCGGATTATTTGGAGGTGCCTTAAACCAAATGCTGTTTTTTCATGGCATAAACTTAACATCGCCCATAGATGCCTCAATAATTCAAACTGCAACTCCTGTATTAGTTTTAATTTTTAGCATTATCATTTTAAAAGAACGGATTACAAAAAATAAAGTTATAGGAATTTCTTTGGCTGGGGTTGGCGCTATATTTTTAATTCTTTATGGAAACAAAGTACAGGGAACCAGTTCTTTTTTAGGCAATCTATTTGTATTTTTAAATGCTTGTAGCTATGGGTTATATCTCGTAATTGCTAAAACCTTAATGAAAAAATATAATGCTATTACCGTTATTAGCTGGATATTTTTATTTGGATTTCTTTACGCTTTCCCTTTTGGGGTTAATGATTTTTTAAGTACAGACTTTAAAGAATTTACAGTTAACACCTATTTAACTATAGCTTATGTCGTTTTATTTACAACATTTTTAGCGTACCTATTTAACATTTATGCGCTTAAACACTTAGCACCCTCTGTAACTAGTAGCTATGTTTATTTACAGCCAGTAGTTAGCTTTATCATGGTTAGTGCACTCGCATATATCTTTATGCAAGAGGAATATGCACAAGATATTAATCTTATAAAAATATTAAGTTGTGTTGTTGTTGCAAGTGGTGTTTATATAATAAGTAAACCAGAAAAAAAAATCAATTTAAAACAATATTGAAAGTTTAAGCGTTGTTATTTATACTGTATTAGAATACTTTGTTATTTTTACGTTATTAATCCAAGTTACTTTATGAGCTCATCATTTGAAAAACATCAAAAACGCAGACTTATTTCATCTTACTTTTCGGTCGTATTAAGTATTGCTTTGGTATTGTTTTTATTAGGATTACTAGGCATGCTCGTTTTAAATGCAAAAAAAGTATCCGATCATTTTAAGGAACAAGTTGTTCTTACTATATATTTAAAAGACTCGGCAAAAGAGGTTGAAACAAAACAGCTTGAAAAAAGTTTAGCCATGTCTGATTATGTAAAATCCACCGAATACATCTCAAAAGAGCAAGCAGCCGAATCAATGAAAGCTGAAAACGGCGAAGATTTTATGGATTTTGTAGGTTATAATCCCTTACAAAATTCTATCGACGTTCATTTAAAAGCTGACTTTGTAACTTCGGAACAACTTGAAAAAATTTCAACAGAAGCAACCTCTAAAAACTTCGTAGATGAAGTAGCTTATGATAACGACTTGGTTAATTTAATGAACGATAACGTTAAAAAAATAAGTTTCTGGGTACTGGTTATAAGCGGTATTTTCACCTTAATTGCTGTATTACTTATAAATAGTTCCATAAGATTGGCCGTTTACTCCAAACGATTTACCATAAAAACCATGCAAATGGTAGGCGCTACAAAACAATTTATTCGTCGCCCCTTTGTCTGGAAAAGTGTGCGTTTAGGTATTATTGGTGCTGTTTTAGCTTTAATAGGAATGGCTATTGTTTTATATTATTTAAACAAAACATTTACCGAATTAGAGTTACTAAGTAATCCCATATTAATAAGCATGTTGTTTGCTTTCATATTTGCTTTAGGCATTATCATTACTTGGATTAGCACCCATTTTGCTACCCAACGTTTTTTAAATTTAAAAACAGACGACCTTTATTATTAGATAATTTATAATAGCCTTAACGTAAGTTTTTAAATAAATCCGTTAATTTGCATCACTACTTTTAGATTAATCATGGGAGAAAAAAAACAAAAAGACGCTACAAAACCTGTTTTTGTATTCGGAAAGAAAAACTATAAATTCATGTTTATAGGCTTAGCATGTATTGCCTTAGGATTTATATTAATGTCTGGTGGAGGTAGTGACGATCCTAATGTTTTTAATCCTGAAATTTTTAGCTGGAGACGTATTCGTTTAGCTCCAATGCTAATTCTTACTGGTTTTGGTATTCAAGTGTATGCCATTTTACTTAATCCTGATAAAAAGTAATCAACTTAATGTATTAGCAAACTTTGCTGCCATTATTTTTACATAATCAAACCCATTCTGCATAGCATCATCTAAGTTTTTTGAATGTTTTAATACGGCATCAGAATAATCTATTCCAAATTTCTTAATACTATTTTTATCTAAATCTATAGCACCACAAAAAGTAGCAACTCTAATATTTTTAGCGTTCGCGGAAGCAATAACACCTTGAATCGTTTTTCCTAAAAAAGTTTGAGAATCTAATTTACCTTCACCAGTAATAATCCAATCGGCATCTTCTATATGTGCATCAAAATTGGCAAGATGCTTTACTAACTGAATCCCCGATTCTAAAGCACCATTTAAAAAAACTTTTGACGCTATTCCCATTCCTCCAGCTGCGCCTGCACCTTTAACTAATTGAGCTTCCACACCAAAAGTCTTTTTAATAATTTTAGAAAAATCTTTTAAGCCTTTATCTAGCATTTCGATGTCTATTTGCGATGCTCCTTTTTGAGCACCATACACATAGGCCGCACCATTTTCTCCGTATAAAGGATTTGTAACATCACAAGCCACTTGAAATTGAATGCTTTTTAGTTTAGGATGAACACCTGCAAAATCAATGGAAGTAATTTGAGACAGATTAGCCCCTATTGGTTTTATCTCTTCTCTGTTTTTATCTAAAAAACGATACCCTAAAGCAACTGCCATTCCAATACCGCAATCGTTAGTGGCACTTCCTCCAATACCCAAAATAATTTTTGTGGCACCTTTATTAATGGCATCTAAAATCATTTCCCCTGTCCCTAGAGTAGTTGCCTTTTTACAATCAAACTCATATGGCTCCAATAACTTGACACCAGAAGCTTCAGCCATTTCTATAAAGGCTGTTTTAGAATTTTCGGAATATAAATACGAGGCTTCAATGGGTTGAAAAAACGGATTGTTTACTTGAATCTTTACAATTGTTCCATTCAAATAATGATTCACCACATCAATAGTGCCATCACCACCATCAGCTAATGGCAACTTTAAAATAGTTGCATTTGGTAAAATAGTTTTAATACCAACCTCAACAGCATTACAAAATTGTAATCCTGTTAATGAGTTTTTAAATTTATCTGGGGCTATTACTATTTTCATTGATTGATATTTTAACTTAAAATAGATGGAAGAAAATAACTAAAAATTAATATAGCCACAAAAAACATGACAAGAATATAAACTTCTCTTATCATAAAGTCTGATTTTTTAATAGCTACATTAAAATTTGATATTCTTTTTATTTCTGTTTTACCCGTTAATGCACTGACAAGGTATGCTACAACTAAAGCTATTATTACACCCGTGAAATTAAGCCAAATCCAGAAAATATGAATTCCTAAGTCTATATGAAAAATCTCTTGAATAGTTTTTGAAAATATTAAATTAATAAGTACCGCTGAAATAATGCCTGCGTTCATTCCTATATGATTTACTTTTTTTGAAAAGAATGCTAAAAAGAAAGTAACCAAAACGGGACCATAAAACACAGAACCAATAGCATTAATAATCTCTATAACCGCACTTTTGCTTCCTCCAAAAAGAAAGGCACTAGTAATGCATACCAATCCCCAAAACACCACGGACCCTTTCGAAATAAACATGTATTTTTTTGTACTCAATTTTGTTTCTCCTCGGTTAAAGAAATCTTCAACCGTTACAGCAGATAAGGAATTAACCGTTGAACTTAAAGATGACATAGCCGCAGATAAAATACCAACCATTAAAATACCTATTAGACCGTGTGGTAAATATTTCATTATAAAAACAGGAACCATTAAATCTGCTTTAACTCCATGAGTAGCATACTCGTTAGGAAAGTATTTTTGAGTTGTGATGGCTATTTCTTCAAGAAAACCTGGTGCCGTTGTTATTAAACCACCAATAACCAATCCCATGATACAATAAATTAAAACGACAGGAAACCTTAAAAGACCGTTAGCCATTAAAAGGGTTCTAATTGTTTTTTCATTTTTAGCAGATAATAACCGTTGCGCTTGTGTTTGGTCGCAACCATAGTAGGATGCATAAAGAAAAAAGCCTCCTATAATCATTGGTAACAAACCATATTCATTTCCTTCTCCTATTCCTAAATTATAGTCTATAACTTGTAATCTTTCAGGAGAAAAACCTTCTGCTAAACCGCCATGTTCTTGTAAAAGACTCCATCCAAAATACAAGCAAATAATTAACCCTACAAATAAGATAATCATCTGTATGGCATCTCCCCAAACTACAGCTTTCATACCGCCTTGCCATGAATAAATAATAGTAATAACACTTATAATTAAAATAGTATATACAAAATCTATATCTAAAACAGCTTGTAAAATAATAGCAATAGTATAAACCATTACTCCAGTTCCTAAAGCACGACTAATTTGAAACACGATACTTAAAATTAACCGCGTAGAGGTGCTAAATCGTTTTTCTACAAACTCATAAATGCTAACGACTCCAGACCTAAATAATGGAGGAATAATCACTATCATTATAAAAATCATGGCAAGCGGAACAGCAAACTCAAAGGTTAACCATTTCATGCCTCCACCTAATTTTAAACCTACAAAAGCTGGCGCTGATATAAAACTTATGGCCGATAATTGTGTTGCCATTGTAGAGAGACTTAAAGGAAACCACCCCATGCTTTTACCTCCTAAAAAATAATCTTTAGAGTCTTTATTATCTTTAAAGAAAAAACCCATTCCTAAAAAGAAAATGATGTAAAATATTATTATACTATAATCTAGCCAATTCATAATCTATATATACGTTTTAATCTCTATTAATTAGTTTGCTTTCTAAATCGATTTTATTGAACTCGTTTAAACTTTTTTATTACTAAAATCAACTATTTAATAAATCAATTAATAAAGCTGCGCTCCATGAAAAATTATTCCCGCCATAACCTGCATTTCCATGTTCATGTATTTCTTTTCTTGAATCAAAATATTCGTAAAAACCATTTTTCTCAATAATACTAATAGTGTCTTGTTTTACGCGTTCTGCAATATCGTTATATCCATATTGTTTTAAACCATTATAAAGTATCCAGTTAAGATTAATCCACACAGGGCCTCTCCAATATTTTTTAGGACTAAATCGTTCGCTTGTTGGATCAAAAGAAGCACATAAATATTGATGTTCTCCACCAAATTTATCCAGCATAACTTTAACCATTGAAGCTGCTCTTTCCTTGTTAGGAATATTAGCAAACCATGGAGAAAATGATGATGAAGATATATATCTGATTGGTTTTTCATTTCGCAAATCATAATGAATATAAGCACCTAACTCTTCATCAAATAATTTATCGTTAAATGATTTAATACTTTTTGTTTGCCATTTTTGTAGTTGTGCAATTTTATCTTCATTATTTCCCATAAGCTTGTATAATGCTATCAAGCTTTCGTTAGACTTTATTAGCACAGAATTAAATAAAGGATCTTGCACTAAAAACGGAGATAATTCTGCTATTTTTTCATCGCTATAATTATTTTCCTTTGCTATTTCAATAATATACAAATAATGATCATATTCTCTTTTTGAAGGTCTTTCTGAAGCATCTACATGAGTTGTATCTCTTCTCTCAAAAGTATATTCTGGCGAATTCATAGTTTTCCATATATCATCCCAAATAGGTGAATTATCGGTTCCAGATTCCCAATTATGGTATATATATATTAAACCTTCATCTTGAGGATCTCTATTTTTATAAAAATATTCATGATTAAAATAAACCTTATCAATAACCGTTTCTATAAACTTTAAAGTTGCTTTTTTATCGCTACTAATTCTATATAAATTTTCTAAAACAAATCCCGTTACAGGAGGTTGTGTCATGCCAGTAGATTTATACTTTTTTGAAGCTTCAGGGTGTAAATTTGAACAATGAAAATCAGGCCCCGGAAAATAACTATCACTTTCGGTATGAAAAATGATATGTGGTATAAATCCATTTCCCCATTGCGCATCTAACAAGGTATTTATTTCGGCTTCGGCCTTTTGCATATCAAAATGCGCAAAACCTATGGCAATTAAACCAGAATCCCAAAACCATTGGAATGGGTATAAGTTTGCACAAGGAATACTAAAACGATCCTTCCAATTGTTATTAAGAACTTCTCTAGCTTTTTTTTGTAATTCTTTCATAGGTATCTATCTTACTAAAAAACTCATCACCTACACTTAGCAGTAAGTGATGAGTAATTAAACTAAATTAATATGGGTTAAAAGTTAAACGTTGCAGTTATAAAAAACCGTCTTGGCAAAATTGGTCTTCCAAAGAAGAACTCTGCATCACCAGCTTGATTAACGTTTCTTGGATCTCCTTCTGTTACACCTTCATCATCAAATAAGTTAAATATGGAAAATCCTAATCTTAAAGTATCATTACTGTCTTCATTATCTCCCATTTTAAACATATAACCAGCACCTAAACGTGCAATAGTTATTGCATCTAATTCAACAGTATTATTATCTGCTGCAAATTTGCTTCCTGTATGGTTAAACGAGAATAATGCATCAAACGCTCCAACATCATAATTTACACCTAAGCTCCCTAAAAAGTTTGGTTGTCTTGCTAACTCATTACCTTCGTTAACAGTTGATGATGTATTATTTGTTAAATCTGTAGAAACATTTTTAGTAATTTCATGATCTTGATACGTTGCTGTGCCTCTTAAACTAAAGTTATCTGCAAACGCCCAATCAAATGTTGTTTCTAAACCAATTGTTGATGTACTTTGTTCAGATCTTGTTAAATCTACTAAAGTACCACTTACAAAACCTTGGTCTATTTTTATTCTATCGCTCAACCCAACATAGTAAGCTGCTAAAGATCCTTTTAATTTTTCTGTTCCTACTTTTGCACCTGCTTCAAATTGAATAATCTGTTCAGAATCATATTTACTACCAGTTACACCAGTTGCTATAGGAGAGAACCCTCTAATTTGTGGAAAGAAGAACCCTTTAGAAAAGTTAGCATATAAGTTTACTTTCTCATTTAATTTATATAAACCTGCTAAAGATACTGCCCAATCTGTTGCACTAACATTTGCTCTGGTAAAACTCCCATCGGCAAAACGCACATTTGCTAATTCTGGTGTTAAACTATTATCTTCATAAACTTGACTTTCTACTATATTTCCATTACTAAAAGTCCCCTCAGTACTCTCAATTCTAAATCCTACATCAAAACGCCATTTATCAAAAACCATCTCATCAGTTAAATAAAATGCTGACTTATTTTGAGATAAAAATTTGTTTGAAGTCATTCCTATCCTATTATATAGTCCGCCTTGTGAAAAAGTAACATCATTTCCTCCTGCATCAACATAACTTAAGTTAACTAGTTTTGGATTATTATTGAATTCGGATAAAACACGGTATTGGTAATTTACATCTTCAGCTTCAGTACGAGCTAAAAACACACCTCCTGTAATATTATGTGTTCCGCTAGCTCCTTCTAAAGTTTTAGTTAAAGACGCCTCTCCAGAATAATCTGTCATAGGACGCAATCTATCTATATGTAAATTATCTATAACCAAATCATTCCCACTTATACCTGTAGACATTCCTTGGTATTGAGCTGTAAACCCCTGATTATCTGGCGCTAAATTAGTAACATATTCGTTTAATGTTATTGGGTTTGGACTAGCACCATTACCTCCTATATACAATGCAAAGTTGTGCTTATAATTTGCATATTTCACTTTAGATTTAAACACTAAATCACCAGAGAAGTTATAATTAAAATCTCCCATGATATAACCACCTTGTGTAAAAACACCGTCTTCTATAGGGCTTTCATAAACACCTCCTGGTGTTAAAAATGATGTATGGGCTAATTCACCCGACAACAACTGAGAAACATCCTTTCCATCATTACCAGTAAGTCTTGTTCTGCTGCCTCCGTCTAATGGTAATGGCATAAAAAACTGTGCTTTATCATTTATAAATTGACCATGAACTGTAAATGATCCATTTTCAAATTTCTTTTTAATATTGGCTCTAAACTGAACTCCTTTTGTTGGTAATCCTGTTTCTATTGGCCCCTCATCTTTTCTAACAAAACCTGTAAACGCATAGTATGTATTAGAATCTTCTCCACCTAATTTTCCACCTGTATAAAAGTCGGTTTTTAAACGTCCTTTATCTGCCCACTCAACATTAACAATATTTCCTGGGTTAGAATCTCCTGTTTTACTAGTATAATTAATAATACCTGCAACAGATCCTGCTCCATATAAAACGGCAGCACCACCACGAACAAATTCAACACCTTTAAAACCTATATCTGGTCTTGCATATACGTCATGTGCAGATGAATTTAAACCAAATGTGCTCATTAATGGCATACCATCATATTGCAATGGATTAAACACATATTGTCCTCCAGAAGGCAAACCTCTTACAAAAACGTTTGTAGCAGTTTCACCACCACCACCTTCAGCAGTAATACCTGGAATACTTCTAATAATATCGGCTTGACTATTTGCAGAAAGCTTGGTTATTTCTTTTTGCTTTATCGAACTAATAGACATTGGTGTTTCTTTTTGTGATCTAAACGTTGCAGATGCAGTTAAAACAACTTCATCTAAAGAATTCCCACCTTCTTGCATTACAATCTGTAAATTAATAGAACTTCCTTCAAGATTAATAGATTTCTCTTGAGTTAAATAACCTAAGTAAGTTATTTGTAAAGTTTGAGTTCCCGTGACACTGGTAGTAAAACTAAACTTTCCATCAAAATCTGATGTAGTTCCAGAGGCACTTTCTAAAATTAGGATATTAGCTCCTGTAATTGGAACACCTGACTTATCATTAATAGTTCCCGAAATTTCAGTTTGCGAAAACATTACTGAAATGCTAAAAAGGCATAATAGTGTTAAAATAGTTTTTTTCATTTTATTTAGAATTAGTTAAATTTAAGTCAAATATACAGTCGAATACATAATAAAAGTGCTAAAAAATTATGATATTTGCATGCAAACGTTTGCGGGAACGTTTGTCATTCTGTTTTTTAACAAAAAAAGTCCAATGAAAAAAGAAATTATTACTTTAAAAAAGTTAGCCGAAATACTTAATTTGTCTATTTCTACAGTTTCAAGAGCGCTTAATGACCATCCAGATATTAGTGAAACTACTAAAGAAAAAGTTAAAAAATTAGCTCATACTATGCACTACATTCCTAACCTTTTTGCTAAAGGATTTAGAAAACATAGAACAAATATTATAGGCGTTATAGTGCCTAACATTACGCATTATTTTACAACTACTATAGTTAGAGGTATTCTTGAAGAAGCATCAAAAAGAGGCTATCGCGTTATTATCTCAGAGTCCAATAACGATGTAAAAAAACAAACAGAAATGTTAGATACGATGATACAATTTGGCGTAGACGGTATTTTAGCATCACTAACCAAAATGACAAGAGATATAGATAAAATTTTACCAACCATAAATACGGTTCCATTTATTTTATTTGATAAAGTCTCAACTAAAATTCCCTGTACACAAATAACTATAAATGATGAAGAGGCCGCTTTTAATGCTGTTGAACATTTAATAAATATTGGCAAAAAGAGAATTGCCATAATTAAAGAAAGAGAATTTTCATATAATTCTGAAAAAAGATATGCTGGTTATTTAAGAGCCTTAAAAGAACACAATATTGAAGTAGATGAAAAAATAATTATAAGTGTTGATGATATTTCCTTACATCAAGGTAAAAGCATGACAAATTTATTGCTTAGTTTTAAAAAAAGACCCGACGCTATTTTTACTATAACAGATAGTGCAGCAATTGGGGTGATTAAAACATTAAATAAGTTTAACATTAAAATACCAGAAGACATTGCTGTAGTTGGCTTTAGTAATAACATAAACTCTACTATTATTGAACCTAAACTAACAACCATAGATCAACCTGGAGAAACTATAGGGAAAACATCTGTTAAATATTTAATAGAAGAAATAGAAAGTGTTACAGATAACATTACGAATAAAATGATAGAAATAAAAGGAAATCTTATAATTAGAGATTCTACCTTTAAAGCTTAAAATATTTGTTATAATTACACATTACTACCTCTATTTTAATATTTTTGCCGCATGGATATAATCGACTCTATAATCCTTGGCATTATTCAAGGACTTACCGAATTTTTACCTGTATCGTCAAGTGGCCATTTAGAATTAGGAAAAGCCATTCTTGGAGACAACTCTATTCCTGAAGAAAGTTTACTGTTTACAATCGTTTTGCATTTTGCAACAGCTTTAAGTACTATGGTTGTTTTTAGAAAGGATATTTTAAACCTTATTAAAGGCGCTCTAAAATTTAAATGGAACGAGGATTTACAATTCATTTCAAAAATTGCTATTTCAATGATTCCTGCGGCTATTATAGGATATTCTTTCGAATCAGAGTTTGCTGAATTATTTAGCAACAATATTAAATTAGTAGGCTTTATGCTTATTCTTACCGCTCTATTACTTTATCTAGCAGACAATGCTAAAGACACAAATAAAAAAGTATCCTTTAAAAATGCTTTTATTATTGGTATATCTCAGGCCATTGCTATGCTTCCTGGCATATCACGTTCTGGAGCAACTATTTCAACATCCGTATTATTAGGAAACGACAAAACTAAAGCGGCACGTTTTTCTTTTTTAATGGTAGTTCCCTTAATTTTCGGAAAAATAGCTAAAGATATTTTAAGTGGTGATTTGACTTACAATAGTGAAAACTTCACGTCTCTATCAATAGGATTCACGACCGCTTTTGTTGCTGGTTTATTTGCTTGTACATGGATGATATCTCTTGTTAAAAAGAGTAAGCTCTCTTACTTTGCAATCTATTGTGCTGTTGTTGGTATTATTGCTATTAGTTATTCTTTAATGAATTAAAAATGAAAACTGCCGAAGACTACCTTTCTGGACAAGTTCTATTAATTGACAAGCCCCTTAATTGGACGTCTTTTCAAGTCGTTAATAAATTGCGTTGGGAAATTCGTCAAGCTTTCAACATAAAAAAAATAAAAGTCGGTCACGCAGGTACTTTAGACCCTTTAGCAACTGGATTATTAGTTATTTGCACAGGCAAAATGACTAAGCAAATCGATACATTTCAAGGGCAGATAAAAGAATACACAGGCACTATTGTATTAGGAAGTACAACACCTTCTTATGATTTAGAAACCGAAGTTGACAACACCTTTCCTACTAGTCATATTACTGATGATTTAATTAAAGAAACCACCAAGCAGTTTATAGGAGACATTCAACAATTACCTCCTGTTTTTTCAGCATTAAAAAAAGACGGAAAACGTTTATATGAATATGCCAGAGCAGGTGAATCTGTTGAAATTAAAGCACGAACGGTTTCCATTTCAGAATTCGAAATCACAAAAATTGCCGGCATACATATCGACTTTAGAGTGGTTTGTAGTAAAGGCACTTACATACGCTCTCTAGCAAACGATTTTGGAAAAGCATTACATTCTGGAGGACATTTATCTGCATTACGCCGCACTAAAATTGGTGATTTTGATGTTAGCAACAGTACTTCTATAGAAAACTTTATCGCATCGCTTAAAGGCTAAGTTGTTTAGTTTTACGTATATTTATTAAACATTTGCTATAAACAAACCGATTTGAACCTAACAAATCAACATAAAGCCCTACTACTTACGTTTCTTATTTCTGGAACCGTAATACTTTCTGTTTTCAATTTAAGCTTAAAACAGCATGATGAAAATATTTCTGAAAGTTATTATGAAATGGAACCTGAAAAAGAGCTTACCGAAGAGGACGTTAAAATTATTGAAGCATTAGAAAAATTAAATGCTAGTAAAGCTGAAACCAACAAAGCATATAATGAAACTCAAGATAATAAGCACTTTGCACAAGCTTATAAACCCATTGCTCCACCAGAAGACTATGTTCCTAAACACAATAGCTCTGAGGAAAATAGAGACGCTTACACTAAAGCTTATGATGTTGCTGATACCCCTAAAGTAAACCAAGATGAACTTTCATCTTTTGATAAAGTAAATGACTTATTAAAAAAACAAAAAGAAGATGGATCTAACTCAAAAAGCACCATTAGTTTTTCATTAGTAAACAGAACAAAAATACATATCCCTATACCTATTTATCTTTGTGAAGTTGATGGTAAAATTGTTGTAAATATCACTGTAAATGACAAAGGAAGTGTTATAGATACCTATGTAAATACATCTTCAAATTCAACTAACGAATGTTTAATTGAGCATGCTTTAGATTATGCAAAAAAATCACAATTTAGTGTTGATGCATCAAAAAAATCACAAATAGGATCAATTACATTCTACTTTATTGGCAAACATTAGGCTCTAATTGACAAAGCATTTCGGTAACATCTTCTATAATGTTTTGCCCTTTATCATCATTATACCAATGTTGTAAATCTTCTTTAAATTCTGGTGTTAATTCACCATTTTCAGCCTTAAACCTATTTACATAGCTTGTTGCTTCACTTGGTCGTGGACCATAGGTAGTTAAAACATCTCCTGTTTCGTCATCAATCATAATTAATTTAGGTACAGAACGAGACCCATAAGTTAAAAAAGCATCCATTAACTCCAAGTTTTCGTCACGAATCACAATTTTCATATCAATATAATTGCTCAACTCTGCAATCTTATTAATTGCAGGTAACATATGTGCTGCATCGCCACACCAACTTTCAGTAATAACAAGCCAAGTAATATGATGACGAAATTCGTTAATCCTACGATTTGAAGCTTCAGATATTTTAATAGTTTTATCCCAACGCTTCATACGTTTATCATTAAGCTTTGTGTAATTTGCTAGCGCTTTTGTTTTTTCTTCTCCTGTATTTGACTTCTTATCCACTAAATGCTTAACTAATTCTCTGTAAGCTTGATATGATATACCTTTTTGCAAACTATTTTTTATAATTGCGCTCATAATATAATTCTTTTTGGTGACACAAAATTAGTATCTTGGTGTTCTATTTTAGCTGACTTTTGTCATGCTTTGTTTTTATACCTTACATTTTTAATAAAAAACCATGAAAAAACATAGATGCAGTTGGTGTGAAGGTGATGCTTTATATGAAGCCTATCATGACAAAGAATGGGGAGTTCCCGTTTATGATGATGCTACGCTTTTTGAATTTTTAATTTTAGAAACCTTTCAAGCAGGCTTAAGCTGGATAACCATACTTAGAAAGCGTGAAAATTTCAGAAAAGCTTTTGATGATTTTAATTATAAAAAAATAGCAACATACAAGCAAGATAAAATTGACGCTCTATTACAAGATGCTGGTATTATAAGAAACAAATTGAAAGTTAATGCAACTGTTAGTAATGCTCAAGCATTTATAAAAATTCAAGAAGAGTTTGGAAGTTTTAGCAATTATATTTGGGGTTTTGTTGATGGAAAGCCCATAAAAAATAACTGTAAAACCTTGCAGGATATTCCTGCTACAACAGAAATAAGTGATATTTTAAGTAAAGATTTAAAAAAACGCGGGTTTAAATTTGTGGGCTCCACGGTTGTCTATGCGCATATGCAAGCTACTGGAATGGTAAACGATCATGTGGCTGAATGCTATAGATATGAGGAAGTTTAGCTATTATTTTAAATACCTGTTTATATTATTGTGAAAAAGTCTAATTATTTCAGTTGTACTCATTCAAAAAATAAAAAATGAAAAACATATTTTACAACGGTTTGCTATGCATATTACTTTTATGCTATTTTCAATCGTGCAAGAAAAAAACGGAACAACTCAAAAGTGAAGAATCAACATCAATTTTAAAAAACGACACTAATTTTACATCAATATTTGATGGAAAAACGTTAAACAATTGGAAAGGTGACCCAACTTATTGGCGCGTTGAAAATGGATGTTTGGTAGGAGAAGTTACTCCTGAAACAATTTTAAAAAGAAACACTTTTATTATTTGGCAAGGCGACAAACCAGCTAATTTTGAATTAAAGCTGGAATATAAAATCTCTGCAACAGGCAATAGTGGCATCAATTATAGAAGTGAACTTATAACCGAAACTCCATTTGCACTTCGAGGTTACCAAGCAGATATTGATGGAAAAAACAGATATACTGGACAAAATTACGAAGAAAAAAAGAGGACGACTTTGGCTTATCGAGGCGAAAAAGTTATTCTTGAAAACAACAATAATATAGTTGATTTAAAATCAAATATAAAAAACAATTGTTGGCAAATTAGAGATGTTGTTGAATCTTTAGGGCAATCTGATTCGCTTAAGGTAAGCATAAAAAATAATGACTGGAACCAAGTTCATCTTATAATAAAAGGAAACAGACTAAAACATTATGTGAATGATATTTTGATGAGCGATGTTATTGATAACGACTCTATTAATCGAAATTTATCTGGATATTTAGGCGTACAAGTACATACTGGCCCCCCTATGAAAGTGGAATACCGAAATATTAAATTAAAAAACTTTAATTAATTATTTTTTCAAGACTTTTGTTAAATCTGGAACAATAGATTGTTTCGCTTTATTCACATTAATATAATCGTCCAAATCTTTTATTGAAATGACCTTAAAATTATGGTCAGTTAAATACTGAAGGTGTTCTTTAAATAATTCTGGTGGTGTATTAACCCAAGGATGTTCAATATCTGGCACGCCATGAATCGTTATAACCACAATACTCCCATTTTTAGCTTGATTAAAAGCATCAATAATCTCATCTTTATTATCCGCTTTCATTGCCCAACTTGGTATTAAAAAAGGGTGATCTTCTAATGGATTATAAGGTCTGTTTCCTCCCGCACGTGCATATTTATAACCCAATTGCTGAAGTATTTCTAATGCAGAAGCATTTAAATCGTAAGCTGGATAAGCAAAAGATTCTAATTTCTCAATAGCCATTGAATCGCATTTATACTCAATAGCTTTTACTTGTTCTATATATTGCTGATTTGTAATTTTATTAATTTTCGCGTGCGAAAGTGTATGATTTCCTACTTCAAACCCCATTTCTGAAAGCGCCTTAACCTGACCCCAAGTCATATATTTTGTACTATCCTTATAATTTGGAGGGAACTCACACATAAAAAAAGTGGCATTAAAATTATGCAGTTTTAATAAAGGCGCAACAACAGTATATTGGCTTGCACAACCATCATCAAACGTAAGCACAACTAATTTGTCTGGTATATCTTGCTTTAAAATTTGTGAATATCCAAAAAACGAAAAAGAAATCAGCAATACAATAATATATCTTTTCATGTATTTTTTCTAAATTAGATGTCTACAAGATAAAATATTTTTAAATTCTTACTTTAAATAGGTCAAAAAATTGTCTCGAGAAATATTTTCTGCACCAAGGCTTTCTAGATGATTGGTGTATACTTGGCAATCTATAAGTTTATAATTAGTGTTTTGAATAAAAGTAATAAAACCCACTTTACTTGCATTACTTTCTTTAGCAAACATACTTTCTCCACAAAACACACCATTTCCTAAATCGATTCCATAAAGTCCACCAACTAAAATATCATTTCGCCAAACCTCTACAGATTTTGCAAAACCTAACTCATGTAATTTCACATAAGCATCAATCATGTTATTGGTTATCCAAGTCCCCTCTTGCCCTTCCCGTTTAGCTATTGAGCATGCTGTTATAACTGTTTTAAAAGCTTTGTTAACCGTAACCGTATAGTTTGTTTTACGCAATACCTGTTTCATACTTTTCGACACTTTAAGCTTCTCTGGAAATAGCACAAAACGTGGGTTAGGTGACCACCACAAAATAGGCCCTTCGGAATCATACCAAGGAAAAACGCCTAATTTGTAGGCTAATAATAAACGCTCTACCGATAGATCGCCTCCAATAGCCAACAAGCCATCTTCATTAGCTTGAGACACCTCTGGGAAACATAAATCTTGTGTTAGTAAATGCATTAATTTTAATACTAAAGATAATTCTATAAACTAATAAACCTCAATATTTATTATAATATTGAGGTTTTAATTTTTCACCCTTCCGTATTTTAATACTTGGGAATCAAAATCTATCTTCCCTAAAAAAGTTAAGGAATAATTATTTGCTTTTAAAACGGTAAATCGTCGTGATCATCTTCTTTTAAATCTCCTGCAGGCTCAAAAGCATCTGCTGGTGGTACTGGTGGCATATTTCCTCCTGAAGCTTCAGCTTGTAAAGCTTCAATTCGCCAACCTTGTATAGAATTAAAATATTTAGTTTCTCCTTGTGGGTTTACCCATTCTCTACCACGTAAGTTGATACTAATTTTTACCTGTTGTCCTTCTTTGTAGCTGTTCAACAAATCTGTTTTATCTTGCACAAACTCCACCATAATATGTTGTGGATATTGTTCTTCTGTTGTTACTACAATTTCTCTTTTTCTAAACCCGTTACTCCCAAAAGTTTGAGTTTCGCCTACCATTTTTATTCTTCCTTGAACTTCCATGTATTACTATTTAAATCTATTATTTCACAAATGTAACTATTATGTTGTTTAACTAAAAACAGATTTACTAACAACTTGAACAATAATATTAACAGATTTACATTATATTACATGATTAATTAATTCAAACATGATTTTAACCAAAAATAGTAATGCCTTTAGATGGATCATAATAATAGCTTCATTTATTATTGTCTCGTTAATTTTATGGGAAACCTATAAATTTTTTCAGCATTTTAAAGATGAAGAACGCATTAAAATGGAAAATTGGTCGTTCGCTCAAAGTGATTTACTAAAAACAGATAACCTTAATGAAGACATGGGTAATTTACCTTTAAAGGTTATAACTAGTAATAAAACTACCCCAATGATTATGGTTAATGTAGATGGAAGCATTGATTTTAATAATATAAATAACAAGAAAATAAATGATTCCATTTATGTTAAAAAATTAATTTCAAAATTTGAAAAAGAAAACCGTCCTATTGAAGTTAAATTTGACGGCAAACTTTTCAGCACATTATACTACGGAAATTCGCCATTGTTAAACAAATTAATATACTACCCATTTGCTTTATTACTTATCATTATTCTTTTTATAGCGCTTATTTACTTTTTTTATAAGAGTTCAAAAAATGCCACTCAAAATAAGCTTTGGTCTGGTATGGCAAAAGAAACAGCGCATCAAATTGGCACACCTTTATCATCTTTAATTGGGTGGACCGAAATCTTAAAAACCGAACATGTAAATCCTGATTATATTACTGAAATTGAAAAAGATGTAGACCGGTTACAAACGATTACCGAACGTTTTAGTAAAATTGGTTCCATCCCTACTCTAGAGCCTTTAGATATTATTGAAGAAACTATAAACTCGTATGATTATTTAAAATCGAGATCTTCTAATCTTATAGAATTTAAAATAATAGTACCAGAAGGTAATATTTTTGTAAATCTTAATAAGCAATTATATAGTTGGACTATTGAAAACTTAGTAAAAAATGCTATTGATGCCATGAAAGGTCGTGGGAAACTTACCGTAGAAATTTCGCAACTGGAAAACAATATAAAAGTAAGTGTAACTGATACTGGAAAAGGAATTCAGAAAAAAGATTTTAATAGAATATTTGAACCAGGCTACACTACAAAAAAACGTGGCTGGGGTCTAGGCTTATCACTTACAAGACGTATAATTGAAGATTTTCATGATGGTAGAATAAAAGTTCTACAATCTGAAATAGACAAAGGAACCACAATACAAATTGTATTAAAACGCGCTATAGATTATGCAGGATAAACTCATTCTGATAAAAGAAGTTATTTTAAATAATAACTGCCCTGAATGTTATAGTAATAAAGGTTTAAATTTAAGCTTTAAACAACAATTTGTTGAAACTAAATTTCATAAATCAATTACTACCGAAATTAAACACGAGATTAAATGTCAAACTTGTGATACTATTATTTATCCTGTACAATGGACTGATGATATTGAGCGTGTTGTTGCCTATCAAAAAAGAGCATTTATACCTAAAAAAGCATCAACCTATTTAAAAAAAATGTCCTGGATTATTATTGGTATTGCACTCGCTATAATTATTACTACTGTATCGATTTTACTTTATACAAACTTATAATTGTGCTTTAATAGCATCTGCTGTGGATTTAAATTCTTCCACAGTTAGCGTTTCTTTTTTAATAAAACGTGCATCTTCCATGCTATGCAACGGAATTAAATGTACATGTGCATGAGGCACTTCTAAACCTATTACAGTAACCCCCACTCTATGACAAGGAATTGCTTTTTCAATAGCTAAAGCTATTTTTCTAGAAAAACTCATAAGGCCATTATAAGTAGCTTCATCCAGATCGAAAATTTTATCGACTTCATTTTTGGGAATACAAAGTGTATGTCCTTTACTATTAGGGTTTACATCTAAAAATGCTAAAAAATCATCGGTTTCAGCAATTTTATAACAAGGGATTTCGCCATTAACTATTTTAGTAAAAATTGAAGCCATAATAATTGAGAGTTTGAATAACTGTAAATATAAAAGATTCCTAATAATATTAATTAGGAATCTTAATTAGAATTTAATAATGTTTAAATAGATTCCTGCCTTCGCAGGAATGACAATTATCTAGAAATCTCGATAATATCAAATTTCATAACACCGTTTGGCACTTGAATTTCTGCAACATCGCCAACAGATTTACCCAACAAACCTTTACCAATAGGAGAATTAACAGAAATTTTTCCTGTTGCTAAATCTGCTTCACCATCAGCAACCAAAGTATAATTCATTTCCATACCATTGGTTTGGTTCTTTATTTTTACTTTAGACAATACCAGTATTTTAGAATTATCCATTTGAGATTCATCAATTACACGTGCTCCTGCTAAAGCATCTTCTAATTTAGAAATGCGCATTTCTAACATCCCTTGTGCTTCTTTGGCAGCATCATATTCGGCATTTTCACTTAAATCGCCTTTATCTCTTGCCTCAGCAATAGCTCTTGATGCTTTTACACGTTCTACATCTTTTAATTGCTTAAGTTCGGCTCTTAATTTTTTTAATCCCTCAGGTGTATAGTATGATACTTTACTCATAACTTCATCGTTTATTTAATAATAAAATGCTGAAACAAGTCCAGCATAAAAAAAATCCCGTATAAACGAGATTAATAACAAATATACAAAAATTTTAACTCAGTTTGCAATTTGTTGTAAATTGCAAATCAATTTTTTAAGTCTTATGAAATCTATTTTATTTCTACTTTCTCTTATTATTTTAACTTCGTGTAGTCGTAATGATATTATCAAATCTAATCCATACATACCTAATTATAGTTTTAACACAGGAATTTTAATAAATACTAATTTACCAGAATATAGTCAGCTAAAATTTTCAGGTAACCATGTTATTTTAAATAACTATGGTTTTAAAGGTGTTGTGCTTTATTATGTGGGTGGCGAGCAATATACAGCTTTTGAATTAACAGATCCCAATCATATCCCTAGCTCATGCTCTAAACTAAATGTTGAAGGTGTTATTGCTACTTGCGGTTGCGATGACGGTAATAGTTACGATATTTTAACAGGATCAATGCGAGAAGGCACAACTGGCGGCTATACTTTAAAGCCATACCGTGTTGAAGTTTCGGGAAATATTATACGCGTTTCTAATAATTAAAAAACCTCAGCATAAGTAAATGCTAAGGCTTTTTAAAATATATTATGATTTCTTAAAACTTTAAAGTAACGCCTACTAAAAAGTTTGTTGTTGCTTGCGGATAATAGCCCTGTACTTCAAAAGATGTACCTGGAGTACTCCAATTATCTAAATAAGTATAACCTCTATCGACATATTCTTTGTTAAATATATTATTTACTAATCCAGATAATACAATCGATTTAAAAACAGAGTTCGTTTTTATTTCATATACTATATTAAAATCACTCGTAAAATAACTAGCTAATTTTGAAGCTTCTGTATCTGTATTACTTAGATATTGTTCTCCTACATATTTAGACAATAAAGAAAATTGTAAATTATCTATTGGCTGGTACACAAATGCATTGCCTGCAACAACACTAGGTGAAAATGAAATAGTTGTATCTCCTAAATTATTAGTAGATCCATCTCTAGTTAAAACAAAATCTTTAATTTTATTCTCACTTAAAGTAATATTTGGACGTACACTAAGGTGTTTGTTTAATATAATATCGGCATCTATCTCTAAACCTAATCTATAACTTTTATCTACATTATCACGCAAAAACTCTCCAACATCATCTATATCTCCTGTTAAAACCAATTGATTTTTATAGTTCATATAATAAACATTCGTATTTAACTTCACGTTATCACTTTTAAATCGCCATCCGAATTCCAAATCGTTTAATTTCTCTGATTTTACATTATTATTACTTTGGAAATCATTCCTGTTTGGCTCTTTATTAGCTATAGCATACGACAAATAAAGACTGTTTTTTGTATTGAATTTAAATGTAGCTCCCAGTTTAGGGTTAAAAAAACTATAGTCTTCTTTTACCGCAATTGGATTTCTACTAGAAGTTAATCCAATTGTTTTATAATTCACAAAGCGCCCTTGTAAATCTAAATAGGCACTTAATTTATTGGTAACCTTTAAGGTTGCCTTAGAAAAAACACTTAAATCTTTTTTCTTTGCATCACTAAAATAGTAACGATCTCTAATATTTGCTGTTGGAGCAAATTCTTTAGCCCAAATAATTTCACCAAAATGATCTCCTGTATAATGGTTATAAGACAATCCAGAAACTATATTTATCTTTTCATCTTTATAAGTCACGTTTGCATTAGCCACATAAAACTTGTTATCTAACCAACGGCGTACAATTAAATTGGTTGCTGGGTTTCCATACCAATCTTCACCTGTCGCAATAACTAAATCATTATACTTAGAAACTGGACTATCTTCTTTAAACTGTTCGAAAAAACCTTGACCTTTTGTATAGTTTAAGCCAACATTTGTAGACCAATTATTATTTAAACGTTCATTCCAATGAAGTTGGTAGTGGTCTTGCTGATAATCGTCAACTTCATTTTCATAAGTATATGGATTTTGACGACGATCTTCTTTTAATTGCGTCGCGTCTAAACCATACCAAGCTTGATAAGTCTTTTCCTTACCTCCAAAAGTTATCGCTTTAATTAAAGTATTATTATCAATATAAGACGCCTGTAAAAAATATGATTTTAAATCTGTAGATGCTCTATCAACATAACCATCAGAAGAAATTTTAGATAAACGCCCTGCAATTTCTATATGATTATTAATCCTTCCTGTACTAAATTTAACATTATGTTTTCTAGTGTTATACGAGCCAATAGTATTTGAAATCTCACCAAATGCAGTCTCTGAAATGGCATCAGTTAAAATATTTAAACTGGCACCAAATGCTCCAGAACCATTTGTTGATGTTCCTACTCCACGTTGTAATTGTATGCTTTGTACAGATGAAGCAAAATCACCTAAATTCACCCAAAAAGAACCTTGGCTTTCTGCATCATTATACGGAATCCCATTAATTGTAACATTAACTCGTTCTGAATTAGAACCACGCACATTCATATAAGTATATCCAACTCCTGCACCAGCATCAGATGAAGTAACCACTGAAGGCAAATATTTAAGTAAAATAGGAATATCCTGTCCTAAATTACGCTTTTCTAATTGTTCTTTCGTTACGTTTGAATGTGTAATTGGAGAATCTGCGTTTACACGCACTGCACTAACTAAAACTTCATCTAGTTTTTCTGTTTTAGTTGAATCTTGTTGTACTTGATTTTGTTGTGCGGTTGCACCGACTGATAACACTAATAGTGTTAAAAAAAGAAATAAATTTTTCATACGATTATGATTTTATAATCGAATAAAAAGAGGTAATTATTCTTAGTTATTAATAAATTATTTTTTGAAGCAAAACGCTTCATTTTCCATGAGCTTAATCATATATCTAATTGACATGAATTAAAACTCGATTTCCTAAACAGCATTACCTGTTCTAGGTTCAGTGGGTATGATCTCAGCCTTTTGGGAGTTAAAAGTTAAAAGCTAAAAGTTAAAAGTTTATTAGACTGTTAACTGAAAACTGATGACTGCTAACTGAAAAAGCACCCCTTTTTTGAGAACGCTGCAAATGTACTAACGAATTGCTTATTATCAATTATTAATTGTCAATAATTTTCAATCTAAATTTGGTTTTCTTCTGTTTGCTTTTTTTTCAGATAGATTACGTTTATTTTTCAACCGTTTTCTAATGACTGATTTAGGAATTTTTGTTGAAATCCGCTTTTTAGGAATAATTAATCCAGTTCTTATTAGGTTTAAAAACCTATTAATTACAAGCTCTTTATTTTTATGCTGACTTCTACTTTCTCCACATTGTAAAATTAAAACACCTTCTTTTGTCAATCTATTTTCTAGCTTATAAAAAAGGCGTTGCTTTTGTTCTTCATTTAAAACTGAAGATTCTTTTAAATTAAAAATCAATTCTACTTTTGAAGCTACTTTATTAACATGCTGTCCTCCTGCTCCAGAACTTCTAATAGCTTTAAAGGTTAATTCTTTTAATAAGGCTTCGGTATTAAACATGTTTTACGCTTGATGCGGATCTTTAAGTAAATCGTTTACTGTTTTTACTGGATTAAATGTTTCTAGAGGCACCTCAACAAATATAGAATTCCAATAAGCCATACTACCATTCCATAACCCAGGAAGTTCTAATGCTTTAATATCAATACCATTTTGTGTTTTCATCGTTATAAAAGCAGCCTCAGGATCTACAAAGTCTAAAAGATTAAATTTCTCGCCTTTATAATTTTTAACACCACAAACTAAATCTGTTGGATTAAAATGAGTGGCATTTTTAACGATATCTTCTTGTGCTTTATTTTCAATATCTATTTGAGCAAATTCAACGATTTGTAATGATATATTTCCATTTTCATCTTTTACCCAAAATGGACCTCCACCAGGCTCCCCTTCATTTTTAACCATACCGCAAACACGAATAGGTCTGTTTAGCTTATCTTTTAAATAATTTCTTTTTACTTCGGAAGTAAAATCATCAAACTCTGAATCAATTGAAACATTTAATTTTTGAGATAAAAACATGGCTATTTCGATCATGTCGTTTTCAGAAACCAAGTCACCATCCAACTGATTTAAAAACGTAAAAGCTTTTTCTTGAACTTCTAAAAGAACACCTGCTAGTAATTTTTTGTATTCTGAAACTTTAATATTTGTATTAGCAACAACAATATTATCTATGTTTTTTATAAAAACCAGATCGTTATTTAGCGTGTTTAAATTCTCTAATAAAGCGCCGTGACCAGCTGGTCTAAATAAAATAGAACCATCTTCATTCCTAAAAACCTCACTTTCATTTGTTAATGCTATAGTTTCCGTTGCTTGATTTTGATATGAATAGGATACGTTAAAAACTGTATTTGTTTTTTGTTCTAAATCGGTTTTAATTTTATTTAATTCTGAATTAAAATAATTATGATGTTGCTCAGAAACCGTAAAATGTAAATCGGCTTTATTATTAGAAGAAGCATACAATGTAGATTCAAATAAATGTTCGTAAAAAGCAGTTACTACTTGCTGTTCATATTTATGAAATGGCAGCAATCCTTTTGGTAAAAAACTATAATTCAAACCGTTTTCATTAAGCATGGTTTTTACAAATTCTAAATACTTTTCACCTGCTGCTAAACTTTCATAATTAGAATTCGATACTTTTACTTTAGAATTAACCTCATCATAAAAAGGGAATTTTTCTAAATTAGAAATAAAGGTTTTTATTAATGTATCATTTTGTCTTTTAGCATAATCTACTATAGTTTCATTTGAAGCATCAAAGTTTTTCAAAAACTGAAATAAAAATTTAAACATTCGTGTTGCTGCACCTGAAGCAGGCACAAACTTCACAATAGATAATGCATTTTGTTTCGCGTTATATAATTCAATAAAACCTTGAGTCTTACCCTCATTAAAACACTCAACACCTTTCCCTATAGTAGCTGCTTCAACTAAGTTAGAATAGGACATGCCATTTTTAATGCGACTTATTTGGGCATTCACTTGTGCTTGTGTTATCCCTTTATTTTGTATTTGTTGAATATCTTTTTCGGTAAACATTAATTATTTTTTTAAAAGTATATCAATATGTTTAATTGCTAATTCTAAACGTTCTTCCCTATTTCCTTTTAATAAAACATAAGGTCTTTTATTTACAACCAATGCCTCTTGAAAAGCTTTAAACATTTTTTCTCTGTGTTCTGACTTATCACGTAAATCATCTGCTTCCCAAGGCGTGTCAATATAGGTTAAAAAATATAAATCGTACGTATTTTCTAACGCATACTTTTCAAGAATAGGATCACAGCTTCCTAAATAATAAGCCTCAGAATAGACTTTGGTTTCTAATAAATCGGTGTCACAAATTAAAACCGTTTTTGTTTTTTGCGCCAATTTATTTTCAAGTTTTATTTGACCTTCTGCAATGGGTAACAAATCATCAACCTCGCAAGTTTTACGTTCGTTATTCCATTTATTCTGAAGATATTCACGTGCATACTCAGGCACCCATATAGAATTATAATGCCTAGCTAATTGCCTAGACAAGGTTGTTTTACCTGTAGATTCTGGTCCAAACAAAACTACTTTAATACAGTTTGTCGATTGCTGTTTATACTTTTCTTCCATGTTAAATAACCAAATATAGCTATTATTGTAAATCCTAAATATTGCAAACTTGTAAAAGTAAATCCTTTGTAAAAATATAATGGAACCGAAATTAAATCACCTACAATCCAAAATATCCAATTCTCTAATTTTCTCCTTGCCATAAGCCACATACCAACAAAAAATATAGCGGTAGTAAGCGTATCAACATAAGCAACCCAACTTGTCCATTTGTCAAATGCATTGTAAACTAAGTAAACAAAAAGCAGTGTTACTAAAAATATAGTTGCACCTAATTTTTTTTCGTTAAACGTTGTTTTCGAAATTGGAGTCACATGTGTTTCATCAACTTTTCGAGTCCAGATATACCAACCATAAAGACTCATAATAAAATAGTAGACATTAATCATCATATCTCCTAACAATTCCCATTTTAACAATAAGTAAACAAAAATAGCAGTACTAATGATTCCCGTTGGGAATACCAAAATGTTATTTTGTTTTGAATACCAAACAGATAAAAACCCAAATATTACAGCTATTATTTCAAGAACGATATCTAATGTTTCATAGGCTGTGTATTGCCCAAAGAGGAAGTCAAAAAGGGAGTTCATAGTTGTCTGGCAAAGGTGTTAATGTTAATTCTACTGATACTTTCATATATAACTCACTTCTTTTTATTAGCCCAAAAACGACATGTCATTCTTAAAATTAGCCCTAAATGTAATACCTTTTTTTTCAAGAGAGAAAAACACATCAACTTCTATATAAATAGTTTTAATCTGTAGATATGAAATGGATGATATTCCATTCATAATGTTAAAAACTATTCATAACAGCAAAAATTAAAGACTAGAATCTATCTTGTCGATACACTTTTCTATCTAATTAATCCTCAAGATTATATTTTATTTAACAAATTTAAAATATTGAAAATCAATTAATTATTGTCCTTACTATTTTATTTAAAAAACATAAATAACTAATAATCAGTATTTTAATTAAAAATATACGTTAAATAAAATATAAACTTGTTTTTTATAAATTTAAAAAAATCAGAATAGAGCAGGATAGAGCAGGATAGTCTTTTTAAATGTGAAATTTACATTTGATAACTAACTAACAACTAAATACATTTTTTATGAGAAACAAAATTACGATTTTGATTTGTATTGTGCTTTGTACATTATTTTCTGCACCAGTGCAAGCGCAAGAAAAAAAGGTCTCTGGGACAATTTTGGACACTGCGGGTCAGCCGTTACCTGGTGTTAACATTATTATTAAAGGAACTCAAAGAGGTACAAGTACTGATTTTGATGGAAATTTTTCTATCAGAGCAAATGAAGCAGATATTCTAGTAATATCTTACCTTGGTTTTGTAACCAAGGAAATTGCGGTTAAAGGTAAATCTACTATTAATGTATCACTAGATTCTGATACTAGTGATTTGGATGAAGTAGTATTGGTAAGTTTTGGTAAACAAAAAAAGAGTAGCGTTATTGCCTCTATTAGCACTATTAAACCATCTGAATTAAAAATTCCATCTAGTAATTTAACAACTGCTTTAGCAGGAAGAGTTGCTGGTTTAATTTCTTTCCAAAGAGGGGGCGAACCAGGAAGAGATGATGCGAGCTTCTTTGTGAGAGGCGTTACTACATTTGGATATGGTAATGGCCCTCTTATTTTAATTGATGGAGTCGAATTAACGGTTAGTGATCTTCGTAGAATTCACCCAGATGATATTGCTGCATTCTCTATTATGAAAGATGCATCGGCGACTGCCTTATATGGTGCACGTGGAGCAAATGGTGTTATTTATGTTACATTAAAAGAAGGTATTGAAGGTCCTGCTCGTTATTCTGGCAGAATAGAAGCGTCCTTTTCATCTCCAACAAGAAATATCGAATTAGCCGATCCTATTACTTATATGAGAATGGGCAATGAAGCTGTAAAAACAAGAGATCCTTTAGGATTATTAATTTATTCTCAAGAAAAAATAGCAAAAACAGCTGCTGGTATAGACCCTATTCTATATCCTACTACAGATTGGTATAGAGAGCTATTTAAAAATTACACACTAAATAAAAGAGCCAATTTTAACGTAAATGGTGGTGGTAAAGTAGCAAAATACTACGTAGCCATGTCTGCTACCCAAGATAATGGAATATTAGAAGTGCCAAAATTAAATGATTTTAACAATAACGTTAAGTTCACTCAGTTTAATCTTCGATCCAATACCAATATTGACTTAAGTAAAACATCTAAACTTAATGTTAAATTTAACCTTGCTTTTGATGAATATAGTGGACCAGTTACTCCAAGTGGTCAAAGTGGTGGTCAGTATGTGTATAATTTAGTAATGCGGTCTAATCCTGTTTTATTTAGACCTTTTTACGAACCAGATGCTGCAAATGAATTTACCAATCATATCCTTTTCGGAAATTATGCAGAAGACGACAACACTCCTAGTTACATAAACCCTTTCGCTGAAATGGCTAAAGGTTACCAAGAGGGTACCACCAATAAGTTGATAGGACAATTAGAATTTATTCAAAATTTAAAGTCTGTTACAGAAGGGCTTGAATTTAAAGGTGTTTTTGCTGCTACTAAAGAGTCTAGATATTCTATTAATAGAGCTTATAACCCTTATTATTATTCGCCATACCAAAACCCTGATACTGATGAAGTGATATTGATACCACTAAACGAAGAACAAGGGACAGAATATTTAGATTTCGCTGATGGCGAAAAGTATGTTTCATCTACAACCTATTTAGAATCTAGGCTTACCTATAATAAAACCCTCAATGAAACACATGATTTTACAGGACTGCTAGTATATACCTTAAACCACAGATTATTTTCTGTTACAGGGGGAACATTACAAGATGGATTAGCATTCAGAAATATGGGGCTAGCTGGTCGTTTTACATATGGATATGACAATCGTTATTTTGGTGAATTTAACTTTGGCTATAATGGCTCTGAAAGATTTGCTAAAAATGAACGTTGGGGTTACTTTCCTTCACTTGGTTTTGGATGGTTAGCGTCTAATGAAAAGTTTTTAGAAAACAATAATGCCATTACAAACTTAAAGTTTAAAGTTACTTACGGTTTGGTAGGTAATGATGCTATTGGAAGTAGATCCGACAGGTTTTTTTACTTGTCACAAGTTAATCTAAACGATGGCAACTATACATACCCTACAGGTGAAGCCTACGATTATAGAAACGGAGGCATTAGCATAGGTAGATATGCAAACGATCAAATAACTTGGGAAACGGCTAAAAAATTAAATTTAGGAATTGAGCTGGGTTTATTTAACGATTTAACATTTGAAGTCGATTTTTTTAGTGAAAAAAGAGAAGATATTTTAACAGATAGAATAATACCTTCTACATTAGGTTTGCAAGCAGGGGTGAGAGCCAATGTGGGTGAAGCTAAGAGTCAAGGTATTGATGGTTCATTAGTGTATAATAAAAGTTTTGATAGTGATTTTTGGCTACAGGCCAGAGCAAACTTTACCTATGCAACTAATGAAATTACTAAAATTGAAGAACCAGATTATTCTGAAACTCCTTGGTTATCTCGGGTAGGCCAACCAATTAACCAAGTATGGGGGCTTGTTGCCGAACGGTTATTTGTAGATCAAGCAGAGGTTAATAATTCACCAGAGCAAAGTTATGGAGAATATACTGGGGGAGATATCAAATATAAAGATATCAATGAAGATGGTAGAATTACAGAATTAGATAGAGTGCCAATAGGTAATCCTAGTGTACCAGAAATTGTATATGGTTTTGGGGTATCAGTTGGTTATAAAGGGTTTGATTTATCATGCTTTTTTCAAGGATCAGCAAATTCATCTTTTTGGGTAAATGCTTTAGCAACAGCTCCTTTTTATAATGGACAACAACTATTAAAAGTTTATGCAGATGATTATTGGTCTGAAACTAACAGAAATGTATTTGCAACATGGCCAAGACTTTCAAATTCAAGAATCCGTAATAACGATCAAACAAGT
Source organism: Flavobacteriaceae bacterium HL-DH10 (assembly GCA_031826515.1). NCBI lineage: Bacteria > Pseudomonadati > Bacteroidota > Flavobacteriia > Flavobacteriales > Flavobacteriaceae > Thalassobellus > Thalassobellus suaedae. The sequence goes on from CP134536.1 coordinate 1,249,261, forward strand.
ACATGGTTTATGCAAGATGGTGCCTTTTTAAGATTAAAGTCTGCTGAGATAGGATACAATTTACCTGATAGCTTTACTAAAAAATTAAAAATGGATAAAGTACGTTTGTATGCAAGTGGAACGAATCTATTTGTTTTAAGTAACTTTAAACTTTGGGATCCAGAGTTGGCAGGAAATGGCTTAAGTTACCCTAACCAAAAAGTACTAAATCTAGGTTTAAACGTTTCATTTTAAAAAGATAAACTATGAAAAAATATATATATTCATTAACAATAATTGTAGCATCTTTATTTTATACGTGTAGTGATTATTTGGATGTTGTGCCCGATAACGTAGCGACTATAGATAACGCGTTCACAGATAAATTTAATACAGAGAAATTTTTATACACCATATATGCCGCTCTACCAAGTGCAGGAGATGTATTCAACCCTGGACTAAATACGGCAGATGAAGTTTGGTATCCCAGAGAGCGAAATTGGAATATTGATATTCCAATGGGAAGACAAAATGTAACTACTCCTGAATTAGACAGGTGGGCAGGAACAGGAAAGAACAACCTCTACGTAGCAATAAACAACTGTAATATTTTCCTAAATAGAATTGAGGGCGTAAGAGATATGACTGACTCAGAAAAAGAATTATGGACTGCAGAGGTTAACTTTTTAAAAGCATATTATCATTTTTATTTAGTGCAAATGTACGGTCCTATCGTTATTAATGATGAAGAAATAATAGTTTCAGATTCTGCAGATAAGATTCTTCAAGTACGTAGTTCAATTGACGAATGCTTCACTTATATTATTGATTTGTTAGATAAAGCAATCGTAGATTTACCTCTTAACTTAAACTTTGAAGTTGAAGAATTGGGACGCGTCAACAAATTAATTGCAGCGTCTATAAAAGCGAAAGTTTTAATGACATATGCCAGCCCATTGTTTAATGGTAATAGCGTTTATACTAACTTTAAAAACAGTGAGGGAGAAGCCTTATTTCCAACTGCTTACGATCCAGAAAAATGGAATAAAGCCGTTATAGCTTGTAAAAAGGCTATAGATTTATCAGAAGAAGCAGGTATAAAATTATATCAAAAAGAAGATTATCAAAATGCATTTCAAGCAAATCTTTCAGATGAAACATTATTAACAGCAGCTTTAAGAGATAGAATTACTAAAGAGTGGAACAATGAACTCATTTGGGGCGATACTCAATTTGCAGCAAACGGAAGCACTTTGCATGGTAATTCGATGACTGTTTTATTTCCTCTAACAAGTCAATATAGACCAGCACAAACACATGCTGCAACAATGCGAATAGCTGAACTGTACTATAGCGAAAATGGAGTTCCTATTGATGAAGATGTATCGTTTGATTATGCTAATAGATTTAAAACTAGAACAGCATCAGAGGACGATAAGTTTCATGTAGAAGTAGGTGAGGAAACAGCAGTTCTAAATTTTAATAGAGAAACACGTTTTTATTCAGATTTATCTTTTGATAGATGTGTATGGTATGGTAATGGAAAACAAGGTGCTGAAGATGATGTATATTATATCCATAAAAGATCTGGTGAGTTTGCTGGACCTGTATCAAGGTCAGATTATAATATGACAGGTTATGCGCCTAAAAAGTTAATAGGAATGGATACCGAAATAGCTGGAGGAACACGTTTAGCTATAGTAAGATACCCTTTTCCTATAATCAGGCTAGCAGATTTGTATTTATATTATGCTGAGGCATTAAACGAATCTAAGACCGCTCCAGACAGTCAAGTTTACGAGTATATAGATTTGGTTCGCGACAGAGCAGGTCTTGAAGGTGTTGTTTCTAGTTGGTCAAACTACTCTAATGCACCTAATAAGCCATTAACTAAAGAAGGAATGAGAAAAATTATTCAGCAAGAAAGACTTATTGAATTCACATTCGAAGGTGGGCGCTTTTGGGATTTAAGGCGTTGGAAATTATTAAAAGATTATATGAATAAGCCAATAAAAGGATGGTCTGTTGAAGAAGAAGCGTTAGATGATTATTATACTCCAAGGGTAATATTTAGCCCAACTTTTTCTGAAAAGGATTATTTCTGGCCAATTCCAGAGAATGAGATAATTAATAACCCAAGATTAATTCAAAATTTAGGATGGTAGTTTATTATTAACATAAAACAAACGATTATGAAAAAAATATTTAAATTATTAATGTTAGCCCTTTTTTTCTCAGCTTATATAGCTTGTGATGAGTACGAGCACATGCCTGTTTCTTCTGATAGAGAAAAACCTTCTATAATAGAGAATATTCAATATTCTGCAATAAACGGAGGTGTAGATATTACATATGATATACCAAACGATAAAGATTTATTATATGTAAAAGCTGTTTATACAAATACCTTAGGTGAAGAATCTGAAGTAAAAACATCTATTTTCGATAATAAAATTCAAGTTTTAGGATTTGGGGACACTTCTGAAAAGAAAATCTCCTTATATGCCGTAGATAGGTCTAATAATGTTTCAGAACCAGTAAGCATAATGGTAACACCATTAGCATCTCCTTTATCTTTGATACAACCATCTTTGAGTATTATAGCAGATTATGGAGGCGCTCGTTTTACATGGGAAAACGAAACCAATACACCAATAGCTATAGAGTTAATGGTTAAAAATAACCGTGGAAAAATGGAAATTTTAGAAACGGTTTATACAGAAGCAAAATCTTCGCAACAAGCCTTAAGAGATTTAGAATCTGTACCTACATTATTTGCAGCACTTATTAAAGATAATTATGGTAATGTTTCAGATACCATTTTTGCGAATACTCCAGATAAATTATTAACACCTTTATTTGAAGAGAAATTAGATAAAAACTTATTCTTACCTGTTTACTTAGACAATGATGATAACTGGAATGCATGGGGGGATTATTTTGGTATTTTTGATGATAATCCTACAACTATGGGACATACAGGAGGTTCAGGTTTAGGTACAGGTACAAATATTTTTACGGTAGATTTAGGTGTTAACGTATCCTTAAGTAGAATTAGGCTTAATAGTAGGTTAAGAAAAACACAAGAAATATATGGTAGAGGCGCTCCTAAACAATATAAATTGTATGGTGCTAAAACATTACCAGGTACAGACGGTAATTTAGATGATTGGACATTTTTACGTACATGTGATACTTGGAAACCTTCAGGGTTACCATTAGGGTCTCTATCAGACGAAGATGTAATTCAATATACAGCTGGATTTGAATTTATTTTTGATCTGCCTGTAGAAATTCGTTATTTTAGAATAGTAGTTACTGAGACCTGGGATAATGCGGCTTTCTGTAATATTACAGAAATGAACGTATGGGGTAGTATCTTTGATTAAAAAATTAAAAATTTGAATTATGAAAAAAAATAAATATATTTTACTACTATTAATTATAGTAAACCTTTTTGCGCTATCATCTTGTACAGATACTTATGATTTACATCAAAAATATCTTGAAGATGGAGAAACTATATATACAAACAAGGTAGATTCTGTTGCTTCTCTTCCAGGAAATAACAGATTGAAACTTTCAGGTTATATTACAAATGCTTTTAATGTCGAAAAGATAGTTGTATATTGGAATAATGGCGAAAACAGCCAAACGTTTCCTTATACAAAATCAGAAAATTTCACAGACCCTTTAGACTTAGTTATTACTGGGCTAGATGAAAATTCATATCAATTTGATATTTTTTCAGTAGATGCAGATGGTAATAAATCTGTTAAAGTAACAGCTTTTGGAACTTCATTTGGAGAGATTTATAGATCAAACTTAGAATCTAGATTATTAAAATCCTATTATTACAAAAAAGATAGTGATGCTATAGTTAAATTTAATATTAAGAGCGATTTGACTCGAGATACTGAAGTGTCATTCACTAATTTAAGTGGAGAAGACGTTTCTGTAACACTAGGAGAAGATGACGAAGAAGTTATACTGGTTAACATAGATCCAACTAAAGAAGTCATGTACAGAACTAATTACGTACCAACACCTATGGATGATGAAACAGCAGAAGAAACATCTATAGACGAGTTTACCTCTGATTGGACATCATATACATTACCATCCACGTTAAAAACAATTGCAGAAAGTTTCATGTTCACACCTACTCTAGGTGGTTCTCAAGCCAATTGGACTAATGAAAATGGCCTTAATATAACCGTTGAGTTTAGAAAAAGTGTTGCTGGCTCTATAGTAAGTTCTAGTACAACTTCAAACGAAGTAGCAGGAACTTATGAAATTAGAGGCATGGAACCGGGACAGCAGGACATCGAAATAGTGGTTACAGATATTTATGGAAACTCTTATGCTACCACCTATTCTGCAAAACCAATTGAAGCCTATAATAGAGATTTATGGTCTGTTATAGATGTTTCTTCAGAAGAACCAAAGGAAAACACTTGGGGTAATGGTGGTGAAGGTATTCACGCTATAGACGAAAGTACTGCTACATTCTGGCACACACAATGGGATTTGGCACAACCAGATTACCCACACCATCTTACTATAGATATGGGAGAAAGCCTAACTATCTTAGCTTTTGAGGTTCTTGGTAGAACCAAAAACAATAATAAAGCTGCAGGAGAACATGAGTTCTGGGCAAGTTCAGACAACGCAACTTGGACTTTAATTGCTAGTTACACAGGTGAATTATCAACAAGTAAAATACTTATTGAAACAACAGAAACTACTGCACGCTATATTAGATATAATGCTGTTGCCCCAGGAAGTGGCGCTACAAATTATACTTTTTTAGCTGATTTAAGTATCTATGCAAAATAGAAAAACGCTATTTAAGTCACATAAAAAAGGGTTGATAAATCAACCCTTTTTTATTACCTCATTTATGTTCTTTTCAAGATAAGGAATAACTATTTATATAATCTCCATTTTAAATTTGTTATGATTTTATAATAATCCGTTTTAATTATAATTTTATAAAAAAATGAAACATACTTTTATTTTTAAATATGCACCTTCTGCAATAATTTATATTTTCATACTTTGTATCTCCTCTCTAAAAGCACAAAATTTTACTCGAATAGAATCTGTTGCAGGGCTAAGTATATTAGAAGAAAACAATGGTGTTTCCATAGCAGATTATAACCGTGATGGTTATCTTGATGTTTTTGTGGTTGCTTTAGGAAAAGATGAAGATGGCATTGCTAAAAGTCATAGCCGCTTATTTAAAAATAATAACGACGGTACTTTTATTGATGTAACAGAAGCCTCTGGTTTACGTATCGATTTGTTTCCTGTAAATGAGCAAGAAGGCGTGTTTAAAAATTTAGAAGGCGTTAAATATGGCGCTTTTTGGGGTGATTATGATAATGATGGATTCCCAGATTTATTTCTAACAAATATTTATAAAATATATCTTTTTCACAATGAAGGTAATGGAACTTTCCAAGATATCACCACTCAAGCAGGCTTTCAAAAAAATAGTACCTGTTTAAATACCGGAGCAACTTGGTTTGATTATAATAAAGATGGATTCTTAGATTTATATATATCAGATTGGAATGGATGCGACAGCAATAAACTTTATGAAAACAATGGAGATGGCACTTTTTCTAATGTTACAAATTTATTTGGAACTTTAGAAAACAAACAATCTTTTATGAGTGTTCCTTTCGATTTTAATAGTGATGGTTGGCTAGATTTATATGTAGTAAATGACAATGCTACAAAAAAAAATGATTTGTTTATAAATCAAAATGGAACAAGTTTTATTGAACAGGCAAGTACTTATGGATTAGACCATGCTGGAGATGATATGGGAATTGCCATTGGTGACTACAACAATGACGGTTTTTTTGACATACATGTAACAGCCATAAACATAAGTCCTCTTTTCTTGAATAAAGGAAATAACACATTTAATAACGCAGCTCCTGAATTAGGTGTCGAATTAACTGGATGGGCATGGGATACCGTGTTTTCAGATTTTGACTTAGATGGCGATGAAGATTTATTTATAGTTAATGGATTTGATTTTGGAGGAAATAGCACTGAAAATAATATTTATTTTGAAAATTTTCATGCAAATGGAGAACCTAAATTTATTGATAGTTCAAGCAAAACTAATTTAGAAGCCTTAACAATTAGTATGGGTGCCGGCATTTTTGATTTTGACAACGATGGTGATTTAGATATATTAGTAACAAATGCAGATAGACCTTCCTATTTATACGAAAACAAAACAACCGATTTAGCGTTACCCGATAAAGATTTGCATTGGTTTAAAGTTTCCTTACAAGGTACCACATCCAACAGAGACGCTATAGGAACAACGCTTTCAATAACTACTGATCAAAAAACCTTACACCGCTATTATTCAGGAAAAGGGTTTTTGTCACAAAATTTAAAACCAGTTCATTTTGGACTGGGAACAGCTACCGAAATTCAAGAATTAAAAATTACATGGCCTTCAGGACTGGTTGAAACTTTTAATAACCTCCCTTTAGATAAAACAATTCTAGCCAAAGAAGGGGCTAATTATGAGGTTTCCACCACACAACCTAGTATTAAGGTTTATGGCTGTACTGATCCAGATTCATGCAATTACAATCCAAATGCAACCATTAGTTCAGGAGAGTGCTCTTATCTGGAGTCAAAATCTATTTATGGAAACGTAAATGCTATCCAATTGAGTACTGAATTTTATAGCTATCCTCTATCAAATGGTTCTTCAGTCACTTGGAAAGTTGATGGAGGTAACATTTTAGAAGGAAGTGGTAGCAGCATTATAAAAGTTAAATGGGATAATACAACTATAGGTACCGTTACTATAATAGAAAGTAATGATAATTGCTCAAGCCAAAATGTAGAATTAAAGGTTAACCTAAGATCTGAAAATGACTCATTTACCATAATTCCCAGAAAATCCGTGGCTCGATTATGGAATGAAGCCTTATTAGATGCTATTCGAAGAGATTATGCACGCCCTACTGTTCACGCTAGGAATCTATTTCATACTAGCGTAGCCATGTATGATGCATGGGCCATATATGATTCCCAAGCAAAACCATACCTTATTGGAAATACAGTACATGGGTATTTAAATAAATTTGATGGTTTTGAAACATCTGAAAACTTGAGTGACGCACGAGATAAAACGATAAGTTATGCGGCCTATAGACTATTACAATATCGTTTTAGAGATTCACCAAAACATGATGAAGTATTCAAAATTTTTGATGATTTGATGACTGAATTAGGCTATAGCCTAAACGAACTATCAGCTGACTATTCTAATGGAAATGCGGCAGCATTAGGAAATTATATAGCCGAAACAGTTATCGATTATGGACATACAGATGGTTCAAATGAAATAAATAAATATAGCAATCAGTATTATAACCCTATAAACTCGCCTCTTCTATTAAATAATCCCGATCAAATTAATGAACCTTTAATAAACCCGAATAGATGGCAACCATTAAGCTTTGATACTTTTATAGATCAAAGTGGTAATTTAATTGAAGGCTCTACACCTGATTTTTTAGGTCCCGAATGGGGCAATGTAAAACCTTTTAATTTTAATGAAGCTGAAAAAACAATTTATTCACGATCAGGAAATCAATATATTGTTTATGATGATCCTGGAAGTCCTCCGCAACTGGATGTATCAAAATCAACACCCTCAAGTGATGCTTATAAATGGAACTTTTCATTAGTTTCAATTTGGAGCTCACATCATAACCCTTATGATAATGTTATGTGGGACATCTCACCTAAATCTATTGGGAATATTAATTTTGAATTGATCCCTAGAGAACAGGAAAATTACAAATATTTTTATCAGGAAGAAGATGGTGGGGATATAAGTTCTGGACATGCTATTAACCCGTACACCAATGCTCCATATGAGGAGCAAATAGTACCAAGGGGTGATTATACTAGAGTTTTAGCTGAGTTTTGGGCAGACGGACCAGATTCAGAAACACCTCCTGGTCATTGGTTCACAATACTTAATTATGTTAGTGACCATGAGTTGTTTGATAAAAAATTCAATGGAAAAGGAGATAAACTTAATAATCTTGAATGGGATATAAAATCCTATTTTATTTTGGGAGGAGCTATGCACGATTCTGCAATAGCTTCATGGAGTATTAAAGGATGGTATGATTATATAAGACCCATTTCTGCCATACGCTTTATGGCAGAAAGAGGTCAAAGCACAGATTCTTCTAAAGACAATTATAATGTTGCGGGCATTCCATTAAAAGATGGATATATTGAAACTGTGGAAGAGGGCGACCCTTTAGCAGGTAATGCAAATGAAAACGTTGGAGAGATTAAAGTTTTAGCATGGAAAGGTCATGATTATATTAGTGATTCTAATACCGATGAAGCTGGAGTAGGTTGGATTTTAGCAAAAAATTGGTGGCCATATCAAAGACCATCTTTTGTCACACCTCCTTTTGCAGGGTACGTTTCTGGACATTCAACGTATTCAAGAGCTGCAGCAGAGGTTATGACACTAATTACAGGAAGTGAATACTTCCCTGGTGGGATGGGAGAGTTTATTGCTGAAAAAGATAATTTTTTAGCCTTTGAAAAGGGACCTTCGGTGGATGTTACATTACAATGGGCCACGTATCGTGATGCTTCTGATCAATGTAGTTTATCAAGAATATGGGGAGGCATACACCCCCCTGCAGATGATATTCCCGGAAGAATAATTGGAGAAAAGATTGGCCAAAATTCATTCTATTTTGGAAAGGATTATTTTCAAGAGAATATTAAAACAACCAATAAAGAGCAATTAATATATCCTAATCCAGTAAATGCCTCACTAAATGAATTACATATAACAAATACTGAGAGCTCCGATGCATTTAACCTTTTCGATATTAATGGAAGACATATCAAATTAATAGATATTCAATATTCTGAAAACCTTAAAGCGACCATATTAAAATTTCCAAATACAATTACAACAGGGGTTTATATCCTCAAAATAAATAATAATTCAAAAAAATTAGCATTTACAAATTAGAAAATAACCTTCCAGTTTACCAATTAAAAAATATGAAGAAAGAACTACCAACAATTACTTGCCTAAAAATTATGCTATTTATTGCTGTATTTGGATTTTTATCAATGTCGGTTATCGCTCAAAAACAAATGGAAAATTTAGACCGTGGGGTATTAGCTGTTAGAACCAGTAGTAGTAAAGTTTTGGTAAGTTGGAGAATTTTTGGAACAGAATTCTCAACAGCTTCCTACAATGTATACCGAGGCTCTACTAAAATAAATGCAACCCCTATTACTGGTGCAAGTAATTTTGAAGACACAACAACTACCAATAGTACTTACAGTGTTTCTGCGATTATTGATGGAGTTGAACAACAACTGTCAAATACTGTTAATACATGGGCGGATATTTATAAAAAAATACCTCTAACGCCTCCTCCTGGTGGAACAACTCCCGATAATATTTCATATACTTATACTGCTAATGATGTATCGGTTGGAGATTTAGATGGTGATGGGCAATATGAACTTGTTTTAAAATGGACACCTACTAATTCCCATGATAATGCCCATAAGGGCTACACAGGAAATACGTTTCTCCAAGGATTAAAAATGGATGGCACTATTTTATGGACTATAGATTTAGGTAGAAATATTCGTTCTGGAGCTCATTACACACAATTTATGGTGTATGATTTAGATGGTGACGGAAAAGCGGAAATTGCTTGTAAAACTGCAGATGGCACAATAGATGGATCTGGCACTATTTTAGGAGATAAAAATGCAGACTATAGAGACAATAGAGGTTATGTTTTAGAAGGATCGGAATATTTAAGTCTCTTTTCAGGCGAAACAGGAGTTTTTATTGCTACACAAGACTACATTCCTGCAAGAGGAAAAGTATCTGATTGGGGAGATAGTTATGGCAATAGGGTCGATCGTTTTTTGGCATGTATTGCTTATCTTGATGGTAAACGCCCTAGTGTTGTTTTTACTAGAGGCTACTATACACGTACGGTTTTAGCAGCTTACGATTATAGAGATGGACAATTAACCAATCGTTGGGTGTTTGACACTAACAAAAAGGGCAATGAGAAATATTTCGGACAAGGAAATCACAATATAGCAGTAGGTGATTTAGATGGTGACGGAAAAGATGAAATTCAATTTGGATCTTGTGCCATAGATGATAATGGTACTGGATTATACTCTACAGGTTTTGGTCATGGAGATGCTGCACATTTAGGAGATTTTAACCCTGAACATGAAGGATTAGAATATTTTATGGCTCACGAAGAAGCAAACAACCCTAAGGTACCACAGATTGATTATAGAGACCCTAAAACTGGTAAAGTTTTCTGGAGTATTCCTGGTAATGGAGATATAGGTCGTGGAGTAACTGCAGATATAGACCCAAACCATATTGGCACAGAAAGTTGGGCATCTAACGGATCTGGAATACACAATACAAAAGGCGAAGTAATTTCTACAACGTATCCCACTGCTGGTCGAAGAGGTGCTAGCTTTAACATGTTTGCATGGTGGGATGGAGATTTATTACGAGAAATAGTAGATAAAACAGTAATTGCCAAATGGAAACCAGAAACCAAGACTACAGAAATATTACTTAAAGGTTACAACTATGATGGCATGAATTTAAAAAGTAATAACTGGACTAAATCTAACCCTTGCTTAATTGCAGATATTTTAGGAGATTGGAGAGAAGAGATTATTTGGAGAAATGAAGAAAACACAGCATTAGTAATTTTTTCTACACCTTATCCAACAACCAAAAGAATTTTCACATTAATGCACGACCCATTATACCGTACAAGTATTGCTTGGCAGAATGTAGCTTATAATCAACCTGCTCACACTAGTTTTTATTTAGGACATGGCATGAAAAAGCCTCCTGCTCCTAAAATTTATTTAGCAAAAAAAGAAATAAACTCTAAAAGAAATTAAAAATTATTACATGAATATCTTTCAAAAAAAAAGCTTAAATATATCGATAAAATTAGGGGCGCTCTTTGTAATAATATTCACAATAGTACAATGCGCCACTCCTACTAAACAAATTGATCTAAAAGGAAATTGGTCGTACAAACTAGACAAAGAAAACGTTGGTTTAAAAGAAAAATGGCAAACTCTTAAATTCAAAGATACCATTCAACTTCCAAGTTCTTTGAGAGATAAAGGCATTGGAGACAATCCAACATTAACAACCGAATGGACAGGAAGTATTTACGATAGCACATGGTTTTTTAACCCAACAATGCGTAAATACAGAAAAAAAGATAGCTTAAAATTTCCATTTTGGTTAACTCCAGACAAACATTATGTAGGAGCTGCTTGGTATCAAAAAGACATTATAATTCCAGAAAACTGGAAAGACAAAACCTTAGGTTTAGAATTAGAAAGACCACATTGGCAAACTCAAGTTTGGATAGACACTGTTTATGGTGGCTCTCAAAACAGTTTATCGGCATCTCACCAATATACTTTTAACCAAAATATAAATCCAGGAAAGCACACAGTAACTATTCGTATAGATAATGCCATAAGAGACTTAGATGTTGGCATTAATTCGCATAGTATTTCAGACCATACACAAGGAAATTGGAACGGCATTGTTGGAAATATGATTTTGTATCCAATCAATGAATATAAAATAAATCAACTTAAAATAACTCCTAATCTTAGCGATAAAAACATTCAAGCTAAAATCATTCTGAATAAAAAAACACAAGAAAATTTAAAAGTCTCAATTAAGATAAATGGTTTAAATCATGAACAGCATTTAGAACCTTCAACTTTCAACTTTGAAAATAATTCAACCGAATGTATTATTAAAATCCCAATGGGTGATGATTTTAAAACTTGGAGCGAGTTTAATCCAAACCTATATAAAATTGAAGTCGCCATAGAAAATGAAGATGGTATTCAAGATGTAAAAGAAGATGTTTTCGGAATGCGAGCATTCACTATAGAAGAAAAACATTTCAAAATAAATGGCACTCAAATATCTTTAAGAGGCACTACAGAATGTAGTGTATTTCCGCTAACGGGTTACCCTCCTACAGATGAAGCTTCATGGACACGTATTTATGAAATATGTAAATCATTCGGATTAAACCACATGCGTTTTCATTCGTATTGCCCGCCAGAAGCTGCCTTTATAGCAGCAGATAAAGCGGGGATTTACCTGCAAGTTGAAGGTCCAAGTTGGGCAAAATATTCTGTTAGTTTAGGAAACGGAAAACCCATTGATACCTATTTAATGGAAGAAACAAAACGCATTATTGATGCTTACGGCAATCACCCTTCGTTTTGTATGATGGCTTATGGAAATGAACCTTCTGGAAATTATGTTCCTTATTTAGAAAATTGGGTGAGTCATTTTAAAGCTTATGATCCTCAGCGTGTATTTACTGGAGCATCAACAGGTAGAAGCTGGTCTATTATTGAAAATAGCGATTTTATTGTGCGCTCTCCTCCTCGTGGTTTAAATTGGAAAAATGAACAACCACAAAGCCTATTTGACTACCGAGATAAAACTGAAAACCAAAATAGGCCTTATGTCACTTTCGAAATGGGACAATGGTGTGTGTATCCTAATTTTGATGAAATTAAAAAATATACAGGTCCACTAAAAGCTAAAAATTTTGAATTGTTTCAAGAAGATTTAAAAGATCACCATATGGCAGATCAGGCAAATGATTTTTTAATGGCATCGGGTAAATTACAAGCTTCTTGCTACAAACAAGAAATAGAAGCGACTTTACGAACTCCTAATTTAGCAGGGTTTCAGTTGCTAAGTTTAAATGATTTTTCTGGTCAAGGCACTGCGCTAGTTGGAGTTTTAGATGCTTTTTGGGATGAAAAAGGATACATTTCTGCTGAAGAATTTAAATCGTTTTGTAATGATGTTGTACCACTTGTAAGATTACCAAAATATACGTTTTATAATGATGAAACTTTAATAGCTAATGTTGAAGTTGCTAATTTTAGTGGTGAAGTATTAAAAGATGCAAACTCAAAATGGGAATTACTTAATGAAGAAAACACAATACTTCAATCAGGACATTTAAATTCAGAAGCTATTCCTATTGGAAAAGGCAATAAAATTGGAGACATTAACTTACCATTAAATTTTATAAATAAAGCTTCAAAATTAACTTTAAAAGTTCATGTAGGAAACTATACAAATCAATGGTATGTTTGGGTATATCCTAAAACTGAAACAAAGGTTAATGTTAATGACATCTACATCACCAAAAGTTTAGATAAAAAAGCAACTCAAATTTTAAAACAAGGCGGCAACGTATTATTACTTGCTGCTGGTAAAGTAGAAAACGGAAAAGATATTGTGCAGTATCAAACCCCTGTTTTTTGGAATACATCTTGGTTTAAAATGAGACCACCACACACAACAGGCATTTTACTGAAAGACAAACATCCTGTGTTTAATGATTTTCCAACAGATTATTATGCTGATTTACAATGGTGGGAAATTGCAAATAGACAGCAAATTATGAATTTAGAAAACTTCCCGCCTAATTTTAGACCAATCGTTCAACCTATTGATACTTGGTTTTTAAATAGACGATTAGCAATGCTTTTTGAAGCACATGTAAATGGTGGAAAGTTGATAGTTTGTAGTATTAATTTAGATGGAGTTAATGACAACCAACCTGTAGCAAAACAATTATACAAAAGCATTATAAGCTATATAAATTCAGATGATTTCAAACCTAATGATACTATTTCATTAGACATTATTAATGAGTTATTTGAAAAGAAAGAACGTACAATATGGAATTCTTATGTAAAAGAAAATCCATAAATATTACTTAAAAACGTTTAGTTATTATGAAGTTTTACTTTCATTATATTCTCATTTTATTATTAGCTACAAAGTCTGTTAATAGTCAAACGATTACTATTGACGCACAAATTGAAACTCCAAAAATTATTGAGAATAGCTTAAAAATGGGTAATCCAGGATCAACTGGAAAAGAAATTACTATAAACAATAAGTTCTTATCATTAGCAAGCAAACCCATGATTCCTGTTATGGGAGAAATTCATTTTTCAAGATGTAATCCTGATAAGTGGGAAGATTTAATTCTAAAAATGAAAGCCAATGGCATTACCATTATTTCTACCTATGTTTTTTGGATTTATCACGAAGAGGAAAAAGGAACTTTTAATTGGGAAGGAAGTAAAAACTTAAAACGTTTTATAGAGCTATGTAAAAAGCATGATGTTTGGGCATATCCTCGAATTGGTCCATGGTGTCATGGCGAAGTTAGAAATGGTGGATTACCAGATTGGATTGTGAACCAAGAAGCATTTAAACCACGAACTAACGATGCCAAATATCTTGAATATGTTGACCAATGGTATCGTGAAATTTCCGAGCAATTAAAAGGACTTTATTATAAAGATGATGGTCCTGTTATTGGAATTCAATTAGAAAACGAATATTGGAGAGGAAAAGGAGGCGAAAAACACATCATGACTTTAAAAAATATAGCTTTAAACTACGGCATTGATGTGCCCATGTATACCATTACTGGCTGGAGAAATACGTCTACTCCAGAAAATGAAGTTATACCGCTTTGGGGAGGTTATCCTGCTGCTCCTTGGAATACCAATATTAAAGAAATAAAATCTAATGCCAGTTATGTGTTTAACAAACCTATAAACGATCAAAGTATAGGAAACGAAGCCAGTACTACTAAATACCAACCAAATTACTCGTTATACCCATACTTTACTTGCGAATTAGGAATTGGCAACCAAATTTCAGAACACAGAAGACCTGTTTTAAACCCTATTGACGGCATAACTATTGCAACATCAAACGTAGCTTCTGGAAGTAACTTACCAGGATATTATGTATTTGCAGGTGGCTTAAACCCTGTTGGAAAACTCACCACATTGCACGAGGAAAGATATGAATCTGGTTATTGGAATGAATACCCAATTATATCTTATGATTTTCAAGCTGCTTTAAGAGAAACTGGCGAAATATCATCAGCATATCATAAATTAAAACCTTTACATTATTTCTTGTCGGAGTTTGGAGAGCAACTTGCTCCCATGACACCCATTATTCCTTCAAACAACGACAATCCAGACGATTTGCAATACGCTTTTAGAGTAAAAGATAATAGCGGGTATTTATTCGTTTCAAATTATTATAGAGGACATAAAAAAACTACTAAAAAAGATGTACAATTTCATATTAAATTAAAAGAAGGAGATATTAAAATTCCATCTTCATCAATAAACATAGAAGACAGCACCGTTTTTATATGGCCTGTAAATCTTAAAATGGGTAATAATATATTAAAATATGCCACTGCCCAACCCATTTGTAATATTAAAACTAAAAAAACTGAAGACTGGTATTTTACGGAAACGAAAAACATAAACACCGAGTTTCTATTTGATTCAAAAAGCATTGGGACAGTTACTATTAATGGTCTAAAGCAAGAAAAAAAGAATGATGGTTATTTATTGAATACTATTAAATCAGGACTAAGCAATCCTATTATTATTAAAAATAGGGATGGTTCTGTGAAGCGCATTTTTGTATTATCAGAAAAGCAAATGGATAACTTTTGGTATTTCAAAAGCAAAAACAAAACATATGCATTTCTCTCTACAGCCCATTTAGTGATGAATGAAAATGAAAATCTACACGTGTTTTCAACTCATGAAACCGATGAAGTTATTGCATTAAACAGCACATTGAAATCATCAAGCAAAACTAAAAACGGCTTTAAATATTACACCATAAAAAACGAAAAAAATAACATCAACTTTAATCTTGAAAAAGTCGATTTAATTGATGAAGCAAAATGGCTTCAAATTTCACCAGAGAATTATCAAGATAAAAATGAGATGTATCACAAACAGTTTTTTAAGCATTTTAAAGTTGAAAACACTGCAGACATCAAAAAAGCCACTTTTCATTTTCTAACAGAAGAAACTTGTATAATTCGTATCAATGGTAAATGGCTCAATCAAAACATAGCTATTGAAAAAACAAGCCAATTAGACTTTACAGGGTATTTTAAAAAAGGAGAAAACGACATCCTATTAGATTTTCCTTATGTAAAAAATAAAAAAGCTTTTGTTGGTGTTTTAGAAGTTGAATTCTATAACGCAAACAAAATACTTATTCCAACAGATCTAAGCTGGCTAAACACAGAGCAATACAAAATTCCTGCACCTTGGGATCTTGTTCGTAACAAAACAAAACCTGTAATAACAGAAAAACCAATCCAATATCAAGATTTTGGTTTCACACCAAACAGATACCAACTAACTTTAGATAAAACTCAAATAGACACATACAAAAACATATATTTAAGACTTAATTATTCTGGAGACAAAATAACATGCTATTCTGGCGAAAATTTGGTTGCAGATAATTTTAATAACGATACTACTTGGTCTATAAATCTTACTGATATTAAATTAGAAAAAGATGTGCCATTAATTTTTGAAATTGAACCCTACGGAGAAAATCCTAAAATTTATTTTGACTTACCTCAAATTTTAGATAAAACAAAAATAAATTCAATAGAAATAAATGAAGAATATCTGAACGTTTTTGAGCTAAAAAAATAGAAAAACCACCTATTTCAAATCATCAAAAAACGATTCATCATCTTCAAAAGCAGTACCAATAACAACCATATCGGCTCCGGAATTATAAGCGTTCTCTAATTGTTGTTTACAACGAATTCCGCCACCAACAATAAGCGGGATTTTTAGGTTTTTTTTCACAAGAGGAATAATGTCTGCATCCACAGGCACTGTGGCTCCACTACCCGCTTCTAAATACATGAGTTTCATACCCAACAACTCGCCTGCTTTTGCGGTATCTATAATGTTTTGAATATTATTTCTTAACATAGGCTTGGTGTCAGTAACACACGCTACAGCAGTTTCTTTTCCACTTTCAATCAAAATATAGCCTGTTGAAATTACTTCTAAACTTGTGTTTTTTAATTTTGAAATAGAACGCACATGCTTCCCTATTAAATATTCAGGGTTTCTACCAGAAATCAAACTTAAAAACAATATAGCATCGGCTTCATCAGTAATTTGTGAAACATCACCAGGAAATAAAACAATTGGTAAATTGGTGTACTTTTTAATTTCAGTGACCAAAATTTCTGTCGAATCAACATCTACTGTACTACCGCCAACAAAAATATGAGTGGCTATAGATGTATTTACTTTTTTAATAAAACGGCACGTAGTTTCAATTAAAAACTTATCAGGATCTATTAAAACTGCTAGTAGTTTTTCACCATTTAAAATCGAATCATTTATGTTGTTATAAATATTATTCATTAGGCGCCATAGCAAAAGCACAGGTAAAACCTTCAAACTCTAAAAATTGAATATCATAACGATGCTTTTTCGTTTTATAATCAATCCAAGCATTCGTTTCTTCATCTATTATTTCAAACGGGATGACCAAACAATGCTTTTTAAAGCTTAATCCAGGGGTCGCATACAACTTATATAACGATTCTTTTATACACCAAATAACTGTCAATTTTTTTGTATAACTTATATCCCTTTCATTTAAATAATCAAACTCATAATCAATAAATTTATGAGCGATAACATTTATTTTATCACGTTGCTTTTCAATATCAACACCTATAATTAAATCGCTTATTATAACTGCAGAAAAAATAAAGGAGTGCGTTATAGAAATTTGCTTACCATCTTTTAAATGTGGTTTTCCATTTTCATCATAAAACAAATCGGAATCCTCATATCCAAAGGCTGCTAACAAATGACGTACACTTAAAAACCCACGCTGATGCAACTCACTTTTCATACCTAAAACACGCTCTAAACTTTCGGGTTTTAAATTAATGGGGTGCATTAAATCATTAAAAGACTCTTCTATCTTCCAGATTTTAACAACAGTTTGTGAATTTGGTGTAATGGTTTTATAAAGTGGCATTTAATATTCTAAATGTTATTAGTTATCTTTGCACCGCCAATGGCATATTAAACATTTTTGATAAGCGAATTTAACTATTTTAAATACGAATGCAAAGATGTTTTCCCTTTATAAAATTGAAAAAGAAAATAATATGAGTACAAAAACGATTCCTTTCGTAGCTAATAAAGTTAAAGACTTATCACTTGCCGATTGGGGAAGAAAAGAAATAGAATTAGCTGAAGCTGAAATGCCAGGACTAATGAGTCTTCGTGAAGAATATGGAGCATCTCAACCCTTAAAAGGTGCGAGAATTGCAGGATGTTTACACATGACTATTCAAACAGCGGTTTTAA
Organism: Flavobacteriaceae bacterium HL-DH10; assembly: GCA_031826515.1. Classification (NCBI taxonomy): domain Bacteria; kingdom Pseudomonadati; phylum Bacteroidota; class Flavobacteriia; order Flavobacteriales; family Flavobacteriaceae; genus Thalassobellus; species Thalassobellus suaedae. Next base: position 1,267,621 of record CP134536.1, read on the forward strand.
TTGAAACCTTACAAGCTTTAGGAGCCGAAGTTACTTGGAGTTCTTGTAATATATTTTCAACTCAAGATCAAGCTGCTGCTGCTATTGCTGCTGCAGGAACAGCGGTTTATGCTTGGAAAGACATGACCGAAGAAGAATTTGATTGGTGTATTGAGCAAACCTTATTTTTTGGTGAAGACAGAAAACCACTGAACATGATTCTGGATGATGGTGGCGATTTAACCAATATGGTTTTAGACAAATACCCAGAATTATCTGCTGGTATTAATGGTTTATCTGAAGAAACAACTACTGGTGTTCACAGACTTTACGAACGTGTAAAAAATGGCACACTAACTATGCCTGCAATTAACGTAAACGATTCGGTAACAAAATCGAAATTTGATAACAAATATGGGTGTAAAGAAAGTGCTGTAGATGCTATTCGTCGTGCTACCGATATTATGTTAGCTGGAAAACGTGTTACTGTTTGTGGTTATGGCGATGTTGGTAAAGGTACAGCGGCTTCTTTTAAAGGCGCTGGAAGTATTGTAACTGTTACAGAAATTGACCCAATATGTGCACTTCAAGCGGCTATGGACGGTTTTGAAGTTAAAAAACTAGAAACGGTTATTGGCAATACAGATATTGTAATTACAACAACAGGAAATAAAGATATTGTTCAAAGTCATCATTTTGAAGCTTTAAAAGACAAAGCTATTGTTTGTAACATTGGGCATTTCGATAACGAAATAGATATGGCCTGGTTAAACAAAAACCACGGTCATACCAAAAACACCATCAAACCTCAAGTAGATAAATATACTATAAACGGAAAAGATGTTATTATTCTTGCCGAAGGGCGTTTAGTAAATTTAGGTTGTGCAACTGGTCACCCAAGTTTTGTAATGAGTAACTCATTTACAAACCAAACTTTAGCTCAAATAGAACTTTGGACTAATGCCGATGCTTATGAAAACAACGTGTACATGTTACCAAAAGCATTAGATGAAAAAGTCGCAAAATTACACCTAGCTAAAATTGGAGTAGAACTTACAGAGCTTCGTGACGACCAAGCCAGTTATATTGGTGTCACTGTTGACGGTCCTTATAAGCCAGAACATTACAGATATTAATTAAGTTCCTGCGAAAGCAAGAATCTCATAAACTGAAACTACATTATAATTAGAACCCTTACAGAAATGTGAGGGTTTTTTTATTTATTTCTATTCATCAACCATATCTTCTTCAAAATACCACCACAAGCTGGAATCAATAGAAGCTTTCATTTTATTAATATCTACATCATCTTTTAAAAAAATAGTAATGTTTTCATCCGCACGATTCTGCCCCATACTTTCCCTAATTTCAATAAGCTCTATTTCCTTAAAATGTTGTAGATGATTTTTTATTTTAGTGTCTAAAGTCTCATCACTCAAGAAAATCTTGATAGTTTGCTGGTTTGGGGAATTTCTAATCTCAGATCTAAAAGGAAGTTGCATAAAAAATAGTTTTAAGTGAAACAATATTTAATCTAAAAGAATTTCTCTAGGCAATGCCTTAGGATTTCTATTAAAATTGTCATTCCTGCAAAGGCAGGAAATCTAAACAGGATTTTTTGTTTCAAAAAAATTCTGTGTTTACAAACGCAATACACTAAGTTAGTAATTTATTTTTTATAAATCAATAAAAAAAGCCCTCACTAAAACAGTAAGAGCTCTTAAATTTTTAAAGAACACTTTTATTCTATTAATTTAAGGGTCGCTAAATCATGAAAATAAAAGTTTCTATCGTTGTTCATAGACACAAATAAACCATTAGGAAATGCACTTCCAAGAGATTCTGTAGTAACATCGCAACCATCGGTTTCTGTGGTTCCTAAATTAATCTCTTTAATAAAAACATTCGTTTTTAAATCGAAAATATTAAACGTATTTGATTGCTGATTAGATACAATTAAAAACCCTTTGTCTTCATATTTAGCAATAGCAATACCTTCTATATCTTGTTTAAAATACTCGCCTCCAAAACAATAAATCTCCTTATCACCCATTGATGGTTCTGCATAATATTTACGAATGCAATGCTTCTCATCAGAATAATACACAATACCTGTTTCATTATCTACAGCAATAGCTTCAATTTCCTTTTTACCACTAAATGCTCCAAAACTTCTAACAAAATTAGCATGTACACCTAAACTATCTGAAACTATTTCATATTGGTATAAATAACCTTCCATTGGGCCTGCTTTTCTTCCCACAATAGCATAAAGCCTTTCTGTTTTTGACGATTTGTAAAGCGCGATACCCATAGGTAGGTTAAACTCTGGCTCAGTAACATCAGTAAACACTTTAAAACCGCCATGATCTAATGGGTTCATCTCTGGAACTGAAAACAAACGTATTTGATGACGTTCTCTTTCGGTAAATGCAATGACATCTACTTTAGTAGAATCATTCAACTTGAAACCATATTCTAAATCGATATTATTAGGTCTTTTTACATTTGTAATGCTTTTATTTTTAATAATTTTTCCTTTCAAATCAAAGGCATAAATGCCTCCATCTGTATCTTTATCAGTTCCAAAAACTATACTTTTTGAAGCATCTTTTGGGTTTATCCAAATTGCAGGATCATCGGTATCATGAGGTGTTTGCTCTGTTACGATAGTGGCTACTATTTCTGGTAATTTGGCCATACAACCCAAAAGCAAAACAGTAATACCAAAAACAATATTTATTTTTAATTTACGCATTTTAGGTTCTTATTTTTTCTTGAATAAATCATATTTTAAACCAAAGGTAAGACGTCTTCCGTAGTACTCCATTTGCATGGTTCTTGCTTTAACGCCTTGAAAATATCGCAAGGGTTGATCTGTAATATTATTCAAAGAAAAGTATGCACTAAAACCATTTCCTATTTTGTAAGATCCATTAAAATCTACCAAAAATTGTTCGCCGTAGTATCTATCTTCAAAAGCATTACCTCCAATTTCATCAATATAAGAATCTGAATAGTTTGCAGATAAACGTAAGCTTAATCTATTACTAGTATATGCTAACGACCCGTTAAACATATTTGGTGCAGTTCCTGGCAAATCTAAATCACTTCTCTCTTCTCCATCACTATTTCTTATTCCATCTGCATTAGATGTTAAGTATGTGTAGTTTACCATGATACTAAAGTTTTTAGCAAATCCTGGTAAGAAATCTAACTGACGTTGAAAATTAACCTCGGCACCAAAAATACTAGCATCGTCACCATTTTGTGGTTGAAACACATCAAAACCAGTAGCAGTATCTTCATATTGATAAGTATAAATAAAGTCTTTTATTCCTTTTTGAAACAATCCTCCTGAAATAATACCTACGTTCTTAAAATAATGTTCTGCCATAACATCAAAGTTCATAGAAGTTGTTGCACTTAAATCTGGATTTCCTAAAACTATTTCTTCATCATCTGTAATAACATCTCTATTTGGCACTATATCGGCATAATTTGGTCTTGCTAATGTATTCGTCCAAGCAAAACGTAAAACAGTTCTATCATTTAAATTATATTTTAAATGCACTCCTGGTAATATATGAGCATAATCTTTTTCTTTAGTAATGGTACCTAAAATATCTTCTTCATCCTCAATTTGATTCCCTGTTGCTTTGGTTTTAGTTCCTTCTACTCTTAAACCTGCTAATACACTAAACTTATTCGAAATTTTTTGATTAGCCATAAAATAACCTGCATATACATACTCTTTTACTTTGTAATTTGCCCTTGCGTATTCACTAGGAACATCTTCAACTTCAAATAAAGAAGCATTATTTAAATCTAAACTTCCTAAAAACTTATTGTCTACAAATTGTCCTGCAGCATATTTACTTCCTGCTAAGTAATCTGAATCTGTTTGATCTATTAGCGGTAAAGCTGTTAAATCATCGAAAGCAGAGTTTAACGGAGCATATTCAAAAAAGTTATTTTCACGTTCCTTGTTTTTAACTTTAGAGCGTCCACCAAACTTAATAAACCCATCATTTGTATTAAAAAAGTTTACTGGCAATTTAAAATTCACAAACGCATTAAAATCTTTTTCGTCAGTATATTGATTTTCTTCGGTTATTTCTTTTAAACCAAATTCGCTAAAATCTACATCACTAGCGTTTACAGGAGTAAGTAACGGAAATTCTGTATCTGATAAATCTTCATTTAAAGCCACATCTTTTACTCTATATGATATGTAACGCTCATTCAAACGCTCTTCTGATGCTGTTGAAAAAGAAGTCATCCAATCCATTTCTAAGGTACCCAATAAATGGTTTCCACCTAAGCTGTAGTTTTGCATACGCTGATCTTCAAGACGCGCATTTTTATTCCTGTTACTGTCAATACCACCTTTAGTCTGTCTATCAATTTCACCTGTATAACCTATAATGTTATCTGAAGCATCTAATTCTGCCTCTATTTTTTTGTATCGCAGTCTATAACGATTTTCTCTATCGTCTCTCCAGTTATACATCGTTTTTAAATAAATAGTATTATTAGCATCAAAAGCATAATCGAAATTAGCAGAGAAGCTACGACGAATACGTTCTACTAAATAGGTTCTTATATCAGATTCTTCAATATATGGTTTTACTTCTACATCATCACCAACCATATTTTCAGCTTCATTAACCCAAACAGCTTCTACATTATCCGATCCAAAATCATTATCGTTAATTGAAGTTGAAAGCATCCATCCAAATTTTTTGTTTTCAGATTTTCCACCAACTAAAAAAGACCCGTTAAGGATTTTCTTGTTAGTAATAAAATTAACGCCCGAACCCAGTGTAGCAGATACTCTATAACCATTAGGAGAGGTTCTTGTTACTAAATTTACAGATCCTCCTAAAGCATCAGCATCCATATCTGGAGTTACCGCTTTATTAACTTCTATAAGTTGAATCATGTCTGACGGAATTAAATCCATTTGAACATTTCTATTATCACCTTCGGCTGAAGGAATACGACTTCCGTTTAGAGTAACCGAGTTTAATTGAGGAGCAAGACCTCTAATAATAACATTACGCGCTTCCCCTTGATCGACTTGCATCGTGATACCAGGAATACGTTTTACAGCATCACCGATATTAGCATCTGGAAATTTCCCGATTTGATCGGTAGACACAATATTAGTAATATTTTGTTTGTTTTTTTGCGCGTTTAAAGCTTTTGCTTGTCCGCTATTAAATCCGTTAATAACAATATCGTCTAATGCTAATGCTTTAGGCTTAATAGTTATTGTAACAGTAGATGTTTTACCATCTTGCACCATAACATCCATTTTAGCATCTTCATAACCTAAATACTTAACTGTTATGGCTTGATTTCCTGCAGGAACTTCCAGTAATAAAAAATTTCCATCGACATCTGAATAAGCTCCTTTATTTAAAGACTCAATTAAGATGTTACTAAAAGGAACTTGGAGACCATCATTATCTATAACAACTCCCTGTATATTACCTTCTTGTGCAAAAGTTAAAAAAGATATCATTGTAATAAACAATGATAATGCGTAATTTTTTTTCATGATTTTTGTTAGTTTTTTATATCGTACGAAATAACAAAATCAATAAGGCAAGTGTTTTAAGTAATTTTTAAATAAAGGTTATCTATCAATATAAAACAATTGAATTTTACACTTAATTAACATTAATAAAAACTTTTGATGATACTAAGGGATTATTGAAAACAAATTAATAAAAAAGAATTTCAATTATATTCAAACAAAAAAAAGCCCTTTCTGTAAACAGAAAGGGCTTTAAATTTTTAAAAGAAAAATTATTTCTTAAGCATCAAAAGGCTCAATAGAAACATAAGATTTGTTATCTTTTTTCTTTGTAAACTTTACAACACCATCAACATAAGCGTGTAATGTGTGATCTTTTGAAGAATATACATTCTCACCTGGGTGATGTGTATTTCCTCTTTGTCTTACAATGATATTTCCAGCTAATGCAGCTTGTCCACCAAAAATCTTAACACCTAAACGTTTTGATTCTGATTCTCTACCATTTTTCGAACTTCCGACTCCTTTTTTATGTGCCATTTTATTTCGATTTTAATTTTTAATATTAACTTAAAGCAGCTATTAAATCGGCTTTCTTCATAGAAGAAATACCTTCAACACCTTTAGCTTTTGCTAAGTCTTTTAATTCAGCAACTGTTAATTTGCTTAAATCTTGATTTGCTTCTGCTTTTGGTGCAGCAGCTTCAACTTTAGGTTCTGCTTTTGCTGGAGCAGCTTTTTTAGCTCCTGAAGCAGCAATACTTTCAATTACAATTTCAGTTAAAGACTGACGGTGACCATTTTTAACACGGTATCCTTTACGTCTTTTCTTTTTGAAAACTATAACTTTATCACCTTTAAGGTGCTTTAAGACTTTTGCTCCTACTTGAGCTCCGTCTATAGCCGGGGCGCCTACAGTTACATTGTTACCATCATCTAAAAGAAGAACATTATCGAAAGAAACTTTCTTACCTTCTTCTGTTTGTAAACGGTTAACAAAAACTCTTTGGTCTTTAACAACTTTAAATTGTTGCCCTGCTATCTCTACAATTGCGTACATAGCGTAACGTTTTTATTTATTAATTTTGTTCAAAAATGAGTGCAAATATACAGCTAAATAATTAATCTACAAACGTTTTATTTGTTTTGATTAACATTTCCGCTGTTTTTAAAAAGTTGCATAACAACCAGTGTGGAAACTATAGTAGTTGCAAATCCCATAATAGCAACAATAAAAGCAATTAAACCTTCATTTATATCAAAACTACCATTCATAGAATCTAATAATAGAGGTAAAAAATCATGATTAATTTCAGTAGAATAAAATAAGAAAAAAACTGTAAATATAATAGTAGCGATAGCACCAGTAGTTATACCAATTTTAAAACCTTCTCCATAAGAAAAAGAATTTGGTTCATTTAGTTTTCTTAAACGAACAACTTCATAAATTCCAAAAGCAGTAATAACAGCATTAAAAAAACTAAAAACAGGATTTGTATTTAAATTAAAAAGTGCTAAAATTAAAAAATACGCAATTAAAACAGCACTAGTAACAAGTCCAAACCTAAGAGTAAGTGATATTTTTTTCATATTTATCTATATTATGTGTACTTCAATTTCGTGAAAAATTATGTATTATAATAATTTTTTTATCACTTTCTAAAGTAAATGGTATTTTCCTTTATAATTAAGAGTTATAAAATCTGATTTTTTAACAACCTAAAACAGCAATATTTAGTAGTTTTGTAGTCGTAAAAAATAATAAACAGAAACAAATGAAAACTATAAAAAGTATATTAAGTCTATTTGTAATTGCAACTATTTTTTTTAGCTGTAAGAACACTAATAAAGCAGAAATTAAAACCATTGAAGTTGCAACTGAAACAGTAAAAGAGTTAGACCCCAATGCAACTTATGCTAAAGCAGAATTCACTATTAATGGAATGACTTGCGCTATTGGTTGTGCGGCTACAATTGAAAAGAAAATAGCCAAAATGGATGGTGTGAAAACTGCTAAAGTAGATTTTGATAAAAAGTTAGCTATGGTTGAATATAACGAGGCTAAAGTAACACCTAACTTGCTGGAAGAAACCGTTACTAAGGTAGCCGATATTTATAAAGTTGCTGACATGAAAACGGTTGATGCTTTTTCGAATACTAAATAAAAAATAGATTCCTCCTGAAAAAATTAAGCTGTTTGCACAGCAAAATATAATAAAAAAGCTTCACTACATTAGTGAAGCTTTTTTATTTCCATTTTATAGTTTCCATAATATGCCTAATATCTTTTTCTAAATAATAGGCTGCAGGCAAAATAGAATCGTATTTAGTTTTTACATTAAAATACAAAGAGCCTGTTAAAAAATGATTCACACTATCAGTTACATAAAATTGTGCTGGCGATGCTACATCTCCTATGACTTCTGAAAACTGCCCATAAACTTTACGTTCTTTATTCTCATAAGGAAACACAGGAATTTCATCGGCCTTAATCATATGTTTTTGAGTAAAATTTTGAGCATCCTTAATATAATTTATTAATTTTCCATCACTACCACCTATAGGTTTATAGGTTAAAAACAAAGTTGCATTTAACGATGGGTATTCAATATTTAAACCATAACTCCGAGTTGTTGATTTTACCTGCTTAGAGCTCACTTTTGTAGCCAACAAGTTGGTTTCAAAAGCAAAAGGCAGTTCTAATTTTGTCTGAACATATTTTGCTTCTGGATAATCTAACCGTAAAAAAGCTTTAGGCTTTGGCACATAATCTTCTCCACAAGAAAAAAAGGATATCATAAACAATAAAATGTAAAAATTCTTAACCATTATCTTATTGTGAATTTTACTAGTTTGATACGTTTTTTATCTAAAGCTTCAATAGTAAAAACGTAATTTTCAAAATTTATTTTACTATTTAATTTAGGAAAACTACCAGAAATTTCAAGGACAAAACCTGCTACAGTTTCAGCCTCTCCTTTGTTTTCTTCAAAAACAGAAGCATTTTCTTCTTTTATAATTTTATAAAAATCTTTTAAAGCTGTTTTCCCTTCAAACACATAATTATTGTTATCTAATTTAGAATACATTAAATCTTCATCATCAAACTCATCACTAATATCGCCCACAATTTCTTCAATAATATCTTCTAAAGAAATTAAGCCGGAAGTACCGCCATACTCATCAACTACCATAGCTAAATGCACTTTCTTTTCTTGAAACTCCGCCATTAAATCATCTAACTTTTTATTCTCTGGCACAAAGAAAGGCTCTCGTATTAAACTTGTCCAATCAAATTGTTTTCTATCAATAAAAGGCAACAAATCTTTCACATAAAGAATCCCTTTAATAGTATCTATATTGTCTTTATAAACAGGGATTCTAGAATAGCCATTAGCAATTATTTCTGGCATAATATCAACATATTTCTGTTCAATATTAAGAGCAAAAATATCAATTCTAGGACGCATAACTTGTTTCGTATCCGTATTTCCAAAAGACACAATACCTTGCAAAATCTTGTGTTCTTCTTTTGTGGTATCTTCTTCACTTGTTAATTCTAGAGCCTGAGACAATTGATCGACACTTAAATTAGACTTTTGCTTCCCTAATTTTCTATGTATAGCTAGCGTTACACTTCGCATAGGCAAACTAACTGGCGATAATAGAACATCTAAAACCCTTAATGGGTATGCCATAAAACTAGCAAACTTTAAATTATTTCTACTTGCATAAATTTTGGGTAAAATCTCGCCAAAAAGTAAAATCAAAAAAGTAACAATAATAACTTCTATAGTAAATTGAAGAATTGGATTTTCTATAGACTCAAATAAAAAACGACCCAAATATGCAAACAAAATTACAATGGCAATATTTATAAAATTATTAGCAACTAAAATGGTGGCTAATAACTTTTTGGGACGCACTAATAATTTTGAAATAATTTGAATACGTTTAGACTTTGCTTCTAATCCAGCTTCTATATCTGTTTTAGAAAGCGAAAAAAGAGCCACTTCAGCACCAGAAATAAGAGCTGAACATGTTAAAAGGAAAAACAACAATACATATCCAAATGCCATTGAAAAATCAATTGCTATAAAAAAAACTTTAAAACTCGCGGGGTCAGGATCCAATTACTACGGTTTTAGTTAAACATAAGGCTTTCGATAAAAAGTTCGGACTCATTATCATTAAAATGGCAGATCATCATTATCTTCTACTGCTGGTTCGCTAGTTGCTTGTTGGCTAGCAGCAGGTTTTTGAGCAACTGGTGCATTTGATGCACTATTTTCACTTTCTTTCTTAGTAGATAAAAATGTAAAATCTGTACATTGAATTTCGGTAGAATATCTATCGGCTCCTTTATCGTCTTGCCACTTTCTAGTTTTTAAGCGTCCTTCAATATAAACCTTATCGCCTTTGCTTAAATATTTTTCACAAATTTCGGCACCTTTATTTCTAACAACAATATTATGCCACTCAGTATTTGTAACACGTTCATTAGTTTGCTTGCTTACGTATGTTTCATTTGTTGCCAAAGGAAAACGACCAACGCAACCTCCACCTTCAAAATAATGCATTTTCACTTCATCTCCCAAATGCCCAATTAGCATCACTTTATTTAATGTTCCAGACATAATATTTGTTTTTATAATAGAGCAAAAGTAAAGAATTGCTTTCCATTTGTTTAAAATTAATAAAAAAATGTGACTACGTATCTATTCTATTTTAAAAATTAAATCTTTCGATAAAATTTCCAATCAGTATTGGCACTGGATAATCATGAATTTCATCAATTAAAATACCCGCTTCTTTAAGTATACCTACATTAACAATCCAAAATTTAGTGTACAAGTGTTGGTGTGATAATTTATGAATAATAGTGTCCTTATTATATTGTACTAATTCAAAAGAAATATCTTTTAGTAAATCATGTTCAGAAATTAAAGGCTTTAATGTTTTAACATCCATTTCATTTTCAGTTTCAATTAACGGAAACTGATATAAATTTTGCCAAATCCCTTTTCCTTGCCTTTTTTGCAAAATGGTTTTTTGGTCTACAGAAATAAAAACCAAAAAATTGAAATGTTTCTTTTTCGCTTTCGCAGATTTAATTTTAACTGGTAAATCACTAATCGTATTTTTATTAAAGGCGATACAACTATCTTGAAACGGACAAATATTACAATCAGGATTTTTAGGCTTACACTGGATAGCCCCAAATTCCATAATAGCTTGATTAAAGTCTGCTGGATTATTTACATCTATTAACTCTTGAGCCAATTGTTTAAATTCTTTAGAACCTTTTGATGAATTAATAGGTGTATCAATTCCAAAATAACGAGATAATACTCTATAAACATTACCATCTACGACAGCTGCTACTTCGTTAAAACAAATAGAAGCAATAGCACTTGCAGTATAATCGCCTATACCTTTTAACTTTAATAAGTTTTTATAATTGTTTGGAAACTCTCCTTTTAACTCGTTAGCTACATGCTTAGAAGTAGCATGTAGATTTCTAGCTCGCGAGTAATATCCAAGCCCTTGCCAAAGTTTTAAAACATCACTTTCATTCGCATTGGCAAGGTCAAAAACAGTAGGGTATTTAGCAATAAAAGCTTCATAATATGGTAAGCCTTGTTTCACTTGTGTTTGCTGTAAAATAATTTCTGATAACCAAATATAATACGGGTTATTGGTTTGCCTCCACGGCAAATTCCTCTTGTTAATTGAATACCAATGTGTTAGTGTTTTTGAAAATATCATTAATTGAATAAATAAGGGAAACAAAAATAAACGTTTATAATCTTAAATTTTAATGAATTAGGTTTGAAATATTGAATATTTAATTCCTATATTTGCATCCCTTTAAAATTATATATAGTAACCTAAAAATAAAATATTAAAAATGACGAAGGCGGATTTAGTAGCGAAGATTTCTGATAAATTAGGAATTGAAAAAGGAGATGTTCAAGCAACTGTTGAAACATTTATGGAAGAAGTAAAAACTTCTTTAGAAAGTGGTGATAATGTTTACTTAAGAGGTTTTGGAAGCTTTATTATTAAAACTAGAGCTGAAAAAACTGGTAGAAACATTTCTAAAAATACTACAATAAAAATACCAGCTCATAATATTCCTGCATTTAAGCCTGCAAAAGTTTTTGTTGAAGGTGTTAAAACAAATGTAGACGTTAAATAAAGCATTAAAATAAATTATTAATTTAAAAAACTCAATGTATGCCAAGTGGTAAAAAACGCAAGAGACATAAGGTAGCAACGCACAAGCGTAAGAAACGCAGACGCGCTAACCGTCACAAAAAGAAAAAATAAACCACAAAAGAGTAGTTAGATTAACTACTTTTTTTGGTTTTAAAAAAAACGTTCTTTGAAATGAGTTCTTAAAAAATTTCACACTTATATAAGTGCTTTTTGAACTCCACGGATTTAATAAATCCTGTGAAGTCTATTAATTAAAATTAATTAATAGATGAATAATGTATAATCCATCTGTACAGTTCAGTGAACAGTAAACAGTTACAGTTAGCAGTAAAAATTACTGTAAACCGTAAACTGACACTGTGAACTAGAAAGTATGGATAAAAATTAACTAAATGGATAAAGAATTGATCATTAGATCTAGTTCCGAAGAAGTTGATTTTGCCTTATTAAAAGATGGAAAACTTATTGAATTACAGAAAGATGAAGGGGTTAATAACTTTTCGGTTGGTGATGTGTTTATAGCCAAAATAAGAAAAGCTGTTCCTGGTTTAAATGCTGCATTTGTAAATGTAGGTTATGAGAAAGATGCTTTTTTGCATTATCATGATTTAGGACCAAAACTTCCTTCACTTTTAAAATTCACAAAAAGTGTAAGCGCAGGTAAACTAAAAGATTTTTCTTTAAAAAATTTCCCATTTGAAAAAGATATTGATAAAGACGGAAAAATTTCTGATGTCTTAAAATCAAATCAATCGCTATTAGTACAAATAGTAAAAGAACCAATTTCTACAAAGGGCCCTAGAATAAGCTCAGAGCTTTCTATTGCTGGTAGATATATTGTTTTAGTTCCTTTTTCTAGTCGTATTTCTATTTCTCAAAAAATAGAAGACAAAGAAGAGAAAGACCGATTAAAACGATTGGTAAAAAGTATCACACCGCAAGGTTTTGGTATTATAGTTCGTACTGTAGCACAAGGCAAAAAAGTAGCAGAGCTAGATAAAGATTTACAAAATTTGCTTAGTCGTTGGACGGCAATGTGTAAAAAGCTACACAAAGCACATCATCCGAGTAAAGTATTAGGAGAAATGAATAAAGCCTCGTCTATTTTGCGAGATATATTTAACGACACCTTTACAGGAATTACTGTTGATGATGAAGAGCTTTACATCCAAATTAAAGATTACGTGCAAGAAATTGCACCAAACAAAGAATCAATAGTAAAATTGTATCAGTCTAATATCCCTGTTTTTGAAAAATTTGGGATTGAAAGACAAATAAAAACCTCCTTTGGTAAAACCGTTTCTATGGCAAAAGGTGCGTATCTAGTAATAGAACACACTGAAGCACTACATGTTATAGATGTAAACAGCGGTAATAGATCTAACAAAGCCAACAGTCAAGAGGATACAGCATTAGAAGTTAATTTAATAGCTGCTACCGAAATGGCTCGTCAATTACGTTTACGTGATATGGGCGGCATTATTGTAGTAGACTTTATAGATATGACCAATGCTGAAAACAGGCAAAAGCTTTTTAATCACCTTCGTGATGAAATGAAAGATGATAGAGCTAAACACAAAATATTGCCTCCAAGTAAATTTGGATTGATACAAATAACTAGACAACGCGTTCGCCCAGAAATGAACATTAAAACACGTGAGGAAAATCCGGATGTGATTATTAATGGCACTGAGGTTGAAGCACCAATAGGAATTGTGCAAAAAATAACACACGACCTTGAACAACTATTAAAAAAAGACTATAAAAAGCTGACTTTAAACACACATCCTTTTATAGCAGCCTTCTTAACAAAAGGCTTTCCATCTATACGTTCTAAATGGTTTTTAGAACACAAAAAATGGGTTAAAATATTACCAAGAGACGCTTACACGTACTTAGAATATCATTTTTTTGATAAAGATGGTAATCGAATTAAATAATTAAAAAACCCGCTACTTTATATAGTTTGCGGGTTTTTGTTTTTATATAAGTTTTAGTTTTATATCTGCTTTAAAATCACCGATAAAAGAGGTTAGGAAATTATATTTTACATCCAAATTTTTCTGAAACTATTCTATCCATGATGGCAACTTAAAAATGTAAGTTCCATCGAAACGGCATTAATTCAAATTTTTGAGATGCTTAAACGAGTTCAGCATGACATATCTTTTACAACGACGGAGCATTGAAGGTATCTCCTTGAGATAAGTCGCCCGTTTCAAATCCCTTTTTAAACCAACGCATGCGCTGTGCAGAAGTGCCATGGGTAAACGAATCTGGCACCACTCTACCCGTTGACTGTTTTTGTAATCTATCATCTCCAATGGCATTAGCCGCATTTAAGGCTTCTTCAAGATCGCCAGTTTCCATCATACGCGTCATCGTTTGTGAATGATGCGCCCAAACACCAGCTAAAAAATCGGCCTGAAGCTCCAATTTAACTGAATGTTTATTGTATTCAACCTCACTAACCTGACCTCTTAATCGTTGCACTTTTTCAGAAATTCCTGTAATTTTTTGAATATGATGCCCAACTTCGTGCGCAATCACATAAGCCTGAGCAAAGTCTCCAGGTGCATTTAACCTTCTTTCCATATCATCAAAAAAACTTAAATCTAGATATAATTTCTCATCGCCTGGACAATAAAAAGGTCCTGTAGCACTTGAAGCTGAACCACAAGCAGAAGACACAGAACCTGTAAAAAGCACTAAGGTTGGCTCTCTGTAATCATCTAAAAGTTTATTCCACACATCTTCTGTATTTGCTAGGATGGTCGCACTAAATTCAGCTAATTCTTGGTCTTTTGCACTTGCTGTATATGGCGAAGAAGATTCAGTTTGTACTCCCCCACCACTTAAAAACTGACTTATTAGAGTTAATGGATTTTTGCCCATTATTAAAGAAACAACCAAAAATGCACCAACAATAAACAGTCCAACTTTTGAAAAAAGAATCTTAAGCAATGGCCTTAATAATGATGGATTAAATCCGCCTATTCCTTGACCAGAACTACGTTTACCTCTACGATCTTCAATATTGGAGCTCTGCCTTTTACCTTTCCATTTCATATTGATTGCTAATTTATTAGTTGTTTTATATGACTTATATTTTAATTATAATTGCTCTAAAACATTAACAAGCTGGATTTGGCAACTCAGCGTGCACTTCATTAATTTGTTCTAACAACTCATCACTTAAAGTCATATCTATAGAACCTATATTCTCTTTAAGCTGTTCTAAACTAGTAGCACCAATTATATTACTAGTTACAAAAGGTTGTTGTGTAACAAATGCTAAACTCATTTGTGCCAAGGTTATATTATTATCCTCTGCTATTTTTAAATAGCGTTTTGCAGCTTCTGTACATTGATCGCTACTATAACGTGCAAATCTTGGAAATAATTTAAGTCGGGAATTATCCCCCGCAACACCTTTAATATACTTGCCTGAAAGCACTCCAAAAGCCATTGGTGAATAGGCTAATAAACCAATATTTTCACGTAGAGACACTTCAGCCATATCGCCTTCAAAAACTCTATTAATAAGTGAATAAGCATTTTGTATGGTTATCATTCGGGGTAAATCATTTATTTTAGATTCTTCCATATAGCGCATCGCACCCCAGGCTTTTTCATTAGACATACCTATATGGCGAATTTTACCTGCTTTAATTTGTTCGTTTAAAGCATGTAATACTTCATTAAAATTATCTTTCCAAACATCATCAGGATTATGCTTATAATCTCGTACTCCAAACGTATTGGTTTGTCGCTCTGGCCAATGTAATTGAAATACATCTATATAATCTGTTTGCAAACGTTTTAACTCATTATTTACAGCATCATTTATGGCATTTTTACTAAAACCTGTTGTACGAATATGAGCTGTATAATCGCCAGGTCCGGCAATTTTTGAAGCAATAACAACCTTGCTTCTATTGCTGGTTTTTTGTAACCAAGTGCCAATAATTTCACTTGTTCTACCTTGTGTTTCGGCAGTTGCAGGAACCGGATACACTTCGGCGGTATCAATAAAATTGACACCTTGCTCAAAAGCATAATCTAATTGTTCGTGACCTTCAGCTTCTGTGTTTTGGTTTCCCCAAGTCATAGAGCCTAAACATATTTTACTAACTTTAATATTGGTATTTGGTAGTGTTGTATATTTCATAATTACTTTTTATCATTCTCCTTAGTATGGCAGAAATCTTTTTAATTAAAACTCAAATTTATTAATATTTACAAAAAGCCTAAAGATAAAAAACCTTTCAAGTTAAATAAAACTTGAAAGGTTATAAAATTATAATCAAATCAATTTATAGATTCCCGCTTTTACGGAAATGACAAAAAGTTTAATTATCGTTTAACAATTTGGACAATTCATCTAATTTAGGTGTTAAAACGACCTCGATACGTCTATTTTTTGCTCTTCCCTCTGGAGTATCATTTGTAGCTATTGGAGCAAATTCACCACGTCCTGCTGCGGTTAAATTTCCAGCATTAATAGCCACATTTTCTCTTAGGATATTAACTATTGATGTCGCACGTTTGGTTGATAAATCCCAATTACCTTTTAATTGTCCGCTACCTTGGTAAGGTACATTATCGGTATGTCCTTCGATTAAAACAGCGATGTCTGGATTATCTCCCAATACACTGCCTAATTGCTGAACTGCTCTTCTACCTTCAGTTCCAACAGCCCAACTTCCTGAACTAAATAACAATTTATTTTCCATAGACACATACACCTTACCATCACGCTGTTCTACAGTTAAACCTTTACCTTCAAAATCGGTTAACGCTCTTGAAATAGCATTTTTTAAGGCTGTCATAGCAGCATCTTTAGAAGCTATTACATTTTCTAATTCGGCTACTCGGATAGAACGTTCTTCTAATTCTCTTTTAAGTTTTTCTAAACGAGCATTTTCATTAGCTAAAGCTTGTTCTTTAGCTTCTAACTGTGCTAATAATTCTCTGTTTTTTTGAGAATTAGCAGCAATAGCCTTAGAGCTATTCTTTTCTAAAGCATCATAAGACGCTTTTAGATTATCTAAATTAGATTTTGTCGCATTATAATCGGTTTGTAATTTATCGCGTTCTGCTAAAGCCTCATCATAGGCGGATTTCAGTTGCTTTAGTTCATTTTCGGCAGCATTTTTATCGCTTAAAAGCGATTCGTTATCATCAGAAAGTTTTCTATTTTCTTTCTTTAAATTATTATATTTCCCTTCTAAATCTTTGTATATTTTTGGTGAAACACAAGAAGCAAAAAAGGTTAACACTAATACGGCTAATGAAATTTTTTTTATCATTTTATTAAAATTCTATTTGGGTTATTTAATTTTCTATTTCTACTAAAATCGGACAATGATCGCTATGTACAGCTTCCGAAAGTATAACGGCTCTTTTTATGTTTTCTTGTAATCGTTTTGAAACCATAGCATAATCTAATCGCCAACCTTTATTATTTGCTCTAGAATTAGCTCGATAACTCCACCAACTGTATTGCTGTTCTTCCTGATTTAAATACCTGAATGAGTCTACAAACCCACTACCAATAAAACGTCCAATCCACTCCCGCTCTTCTGGCAAAAACCCAGATACACCTTTCATTTTGGGGTTATGAATGTCTATTTCTTCATGACAAATATTATAATCACCACAAATAACCAAATTAGGAAAGCCTATTTTCAATGTATTGATATACTCTTGAAACATGTCCATGTATTCTAACTTATGGTCTAAGCGTGCATCATTAGTTCCAGATGGTAAATACAAACTCATTACCGAAACGCCATCAAAATCTGCACGAATATTTCTTCCTTCGAAGTCCATTGACTCAATTCCTGTGCCATACTCAACATGATTAGGTTTTATTTTACTTAAAATAGCAACCCCACTATATCCTTTTTTTTCTGCACTAAACCAATAACTGTAATTATAACCTGCTTCAATAAAAACATCTAAATCTAACTGCTCTTTTAATGCTTTAATTTCTTGCAAACAAATAACATCTGGATTAGCCGCTTTTAACCATTTTATAAAGCCTTTATTAATTGCCGCTCGAATACCGTTTACGTTATAGGATATAATTTTCATATTTTACTTATTCAAATTAAAAACTCAATCTTAGTTGTGATAACCCTTTATTTAAAAGCGTTATTTTTAGCTAAAATAAATAATACGCTACTTTTACACTATTAAATACAATAGGAGTTTTAACGAAGCTATTAACAAAATATTTTCAACGATTTACAGTTTAAATATCTAATGAAGTTTTATACATCCATTTTAATGGTTTTAATTGGGTTTTGTGGATTTTCGCAAAATCAATCTTCAAATTATAGAACTATAAATGTTGCTGTAAAAGACTCTATTTATATAGATACTGTAAGTATAAATTCTAGTTCATTCTCAATTAAAAGAAAGGATAAAACTAATATTGATTCAACCTTCTATAATATTGATTTTGGAAAAGCACTGTTAACTTTTAAAAAGCCTGTAGAAACCGATTCTATCATTATAAATTATCTGAGATTTCCAGATTTTTTAACTAAAACCTATAAACAATTAGATGAAACTATTATTGTAGAAAACACAAGCAATCTTGAAAGATTATATAAATTATCACAACCTAATAATACGACGAACACAATTCCTTTTGATGGTTTAACAACTTCTGGAAGTATTTCTCGTGGTGTAACTATAGGGAATAATCAAAACTCGGTTTTAAATAGTGAATTAGATCTTCAAATTACAGGAAAACTAAATGATAAAGTATCACTTCGAGCATCAATTCAAGATGCTAATATTCCATTACAAGAAAGCGGTTACTCGCAACGATTAGATGAATTTGATCAAGTTTTTATTGAGCTATTTAGCGATAACTGGAATATTCGTGCTGGCGATATCGATTTACAAAACAACGACTCGTATTTTGCCGCATTTTCTAAGCGAGTACAAGGTCTTTCGGTAAATTTAAACTTAGGTGATGACAATAAAAAAACAAACCTATTTGCTGCTGGTGCTATAGTAAGAGGTCAATTTACTACCAGCCAATTTACAGCACAAGAAGGGAATCAAGGACCTTACAAATTACAAGGACAAAACGGAGAATTGTTCGTGCTAATTGTTTCTGGTAGTGAGACCGTTTATGTAAATGGCATTCCTGTAAAACGAGGTGAAGACCAAGATTATATTATTGACTATAATGCTGGAGAAATTATTTTTAACTCGACATACCCCATTACCTCTGAAATGCGTATAACAGTCGATTATCAATTTAGTGAACGTAATTATTCTAGATTAGTGGCTTATGGTGGTGGACGTATTGAAAGTGAAAAATTAAAATTTGGTGTTTCTGTATATTCTGAAAATGATGCAAAAAATCAACCATTACAACAAAATCTATCGGAAAACCAAGTAGAAATCTTAGCAAATGCAGGTGATGATAAAACACAAATGGTAGCGCCTTCAGAAATTCAAGAGGCTTTAAACGAAAATAGAATCTTATATAAAAAAGAACTTAATAATGGTGTTGAAACCTTTGTTTTTTCTAACAATCCAGATGATGAATTGTACCGAGTTACTTTCACACCAGTAGGTGAAAATCAAGGTAGTTATATTATAAGTAACATTAATGCCATTAATAATATTTATGAATATGTTGGCGTTTTACAAGGAAATTATGCTCCTATCATTCAACTTGTAGCACCTACAAAGCTTCAAATTGCGGTTGTGAATGGTAGTTATAAACCAACAGAAAAAACACAGGTTAATTTTGAAGCTTCGGCTAGCAAAAATGATTTAAATTTATTTTCAAATTTGAATGATAATAACAATGATGGGTTTGCTGGAAAATTAAATTTTGAACAACGCCTTATTAAAAGCGACAGTCTTTGGAGTATTAATGCCTTTTTTGATAGCGATTATATTAGTGCAAATTATAGAAATATTGAAGGCTTGTACAATCCAGAATTTAATAGAGACTGGAATTTAGATCCCTCGAATATAAACGGAATAGGAAATAATTTAGGAAATCAAACCTTATTAAATTCGGGAATTCGAATTTTTAACCCTAAAAAAGGTCGTATTAATTACCACTTTGAACATTTAAATTATTCTGATGGATTTACAGGAAACAAGCATGTTGCAAATACTAATTTACTTTTAAACAAACTAAGTCTTGTCTCTTATTCTAGCTTTTTAAATGCAAATTCTAATATAAATACTTCAACGTTTTTAAGGTCGTATAATACGATTACTTATAGCATGAAAAAAAATTGGATAGGTTCAAAATTAGCTATTGAAAACAATAAGCAAAAAAATATTTCAACTCAAGAATTAACAGCTTTAAGTCAGAAATTTAAATCGTACGAACTCTTCTTTGGTGTTGGAGACAGTACCAACGTTTTTGCTGAAGTTGGCTATAAAAACAGAGTTAACGACAGTATCAGAAATAACGAATTACAAAAAGTAAATACCTCGAATACTTTTTATTTAAACTCTAAATTGGTTCAAAATAAGAATACTAATTTATCGCTGTACTTTAATTACAGAACACTTACCAATGAAGATGAAACGATTGATGACGAGCGTTCTATAAATTCCAGATTGCAATACAATCAAAAACTATTTAAACAAATTATACAATGGAATACTATTTTTGAGACCAACTCTGGCACACTTCCACAGCAAGATTTCACATATATTGAAGTTGAACCTGGACAAGGCACTTACACATGGATAGACTATAACGAAAATGGTATTCAAGAATTAGAAGAATTTGAAATCGCTCAATTTCAAGACCAAGGTAAATATATTCGAGTGTTGTTGCCAAATCGTATATTTATAAAAACACATCAAAACAGATTGAGCCAAACACTTACTATAAATCCGTCTCAATGGTCTGTTAGCGACATTGAATCACGAAAATTTTGGTCACATTTTCATAATCAAACCACATATCTAATAGATAGAAAATTAAAACGAAACAACAATAGTTTTAATTTAAATCCTTTTGAAACCAATTTAGAAAATCAATTAGGCTTGCAATTAAATTTTAGAAACGTGTTATTTTTTAATCGTGGAAAACAAGATTATACAACGTCTTACACGTATTTATCTAATACCTCAAGGAATATCCTATCTATTGGTTTTATTGAAAATAGTTTAAAAAGTCAGCAATTAAATTTTAATCATAAACTAGCCGAAAATTGGTTAGTAAATTTACTTGCAGCGTTTGACTCTAACGAAAGTATTAGCGAAAATTTTGTAAGCAAAAATTATAATTTTGAGGAAACTCGCTTCAATCCAAAACTATCTTATTTATTTAACGATAACTCTCGTTTTGACATCTTTTATCAGCATGCTTCAAAAGATAATACTATTGGCAATTTAGAATCTTTAAAGCAACAAAAGTATGGTGCTGCCTTTTCGTTCGCAAATAAAGAAAAAGGCGCCATAAATGGTGAATTTAACTTTTTATCTAACACGTTTACAGGTAATTCAAACACACCAGTTTCCTACCAAATGCTTGAAGGTTTACAACCTGGAAAAAACTTCACTTGGAGTTTGTTGGCACAGAAAAAACTAACCAATTTCCTTGATCTTAATTTAACATATTACGGCAGGAAAACTGAAACCAGTAAAACCATTCATACAGGTTCTGTTCAGTTAAAAGCTTATTTTTAAAACCTAGAATTATCTACTTTTTCAAAAATTGTTATGATACTTCTAACAGCTTCTATATAAAACTCAGGATGAATATTTTCATAATCATCTGTTGGTTTGTGATAATCTTCATGATCATCAACACCAAAATATAGAAACGGAATATTTTTTCTGTAAAAACTTGCATGATCTGAAGAGAAAGTCCAATTGTCGTTCCAACGACCTTCATCATGCCCAATCAACAACTTCAACGTTTTAGAATTCTGAAATTCTAAAACTGCTTCTTTTAGAAAATTATGACGTATAGTTCCAACGGCAAATAATTCGTTTTTATCACTACGACTTATCATATCTAAATTAATATTTACTTTTATGTCCATTATTGGAACAATGGGATGTTCTACAAAATATTTCGAGCCTTGTAAATCTAATTCTTCGCCATCAAAAGCTGCTAAAATTACCGAATGCTTAGGTGGGTACATTTTAAAAAATTCAGCAAAAGCAAACAAAGCGCTTATACCAGAAGCATTATCATCTGCTCCATTGTATATGTCTCCTTTCTTAATACCTTCATGATCGTAGTGTGCACTAATAACAATATATTCGTTAACCAAAGTCGTTCCTTTAATAAGCCCTAAAACATTTATTCCATTATACTGTTTTTTGTCGTTTACAAATGAAAATAATTGTTCGTAAGTTTTGTTTATTGGCAAAACATCTAACTTAGAATATTCATTAATAATAAATTTCTTAGCTCTTATCGCTCCTTGTGTTCCTGTTCGTCTACCTTCATATAAATCAGAAGATAAGATTTTCAAGTTCTGTAAAAGTGCTATTTCATTAAATAAAACTGTTTTTTCTACAGCCGCTGTTTGTCCGTTACTATTGAAAAATGAAACTAATAAAAAAAGAAAGAGGCAAATTACTTTAGTATGCATTTAATTAATTTAGATATTAAATCTAAACAAAAAATCCCACACAAAATGTATGGGATTTCAATTTTATAAAAATTAATTGCGCTTTTTACAAATTCGCTTTCATTAATTCTCTATTCATTCTTGCGATATTATCTAATGAAATTCCTTTAGGACATTCCACTTCGCAAGCACCTGTATTAGTACAGTTTCCGAAACCTTCTAAATCCATTTGAGCTACCATATTTTTAACACGATCTGCTGCTTCAATTTGTCCTTGAGGCAATAATGCATATTGAGATACTTTAGCACCAACAAATAACATAGCAGAAGAGTTTTTACAGGTAGCAACACAAGCTCCACACCCTATACATGTTGCAGCATCCATAGCTTCATCGGCTGCATGTTTAGAAATAGGAATAGAGTTAGCATCTTGAGTATTTCCTGATGTATTTACAGAAATATAACCTCCTGCTTGTTGAATACGCTCGAAAGCCATTCTATCTACAACTAAATCTTTTATTACTGGAAAAGCTGCTGCTCTAAATGGTTCGATGGTAATCGTATCACCATCTTTAAACATACGCATGTGTAACTGACAAGTGGTTATACCTCTATCAGGACCATGTGCTTCTCCATTAATATACATAGAACACATCCCGCAAATACCTTCACGACAATCATGATCGAAAGCTACAGGCTCTTCACCAGAGTTTACAAGTTGTTCGTTTAGAACATCCATCATTTCTAAAAAAGACATATGCTCTGAAATATCAGTGACTTTATAATCGACCATTTGCCCCTTAGCAGAAGCGTCTTTTTGTCTCCAAATTTTAAGTGTTAAATTCATAGTGTCTTTATTATTTATATGAACGTTGTTTTAATTCAATATCTTTAAATTCTAATTCTTCTTTATGTAAAACCGCATCAGCAGGTTCACCTTTATATTCCCAAGCAGATACAAAAGCAAAATCTTTATCATTACGTTTTGCTTCTCCTTTTTGTGGTCCAGATTCTTCTGCAGATTCTTCTCTAAAATGTCCGCCACAAGATTCTTCTCTTACTAAGGCATCTTTTGCAAATAATTCTCCTAACTCTAAGAAATCGGCAACACGACCTGCTTTCTCAAGTTCAGTATTCATTTCGTTAGCACTACCAGGCACTTTAACTTCTTTCCAGAATTCTTCACGAATGGCTTTAATTTCAGCCATTGCTTCAGTTAACCCTTGAGCATTACGAGCCATTCCTACTTTATCCCACATTACTTTCCCTAGACGTTTGTGGAAATAATCAACAGATTTTGTTCCTTTATTATTTACAAAGAAATCAATTCTATCTTTTACTTCTTTTTCAACTTCGTCAAATTCAGGTGTGTCAGTCGGAATCTTTCCTGTTCTAATATCATCAGCTAAATAATCACCAATAGTATATGGTAATACAAAATAACCATCTGCTAAACCTTGCATTAATGCAGATGCTCCAAGTCTGTTTGCTCCGTGATCTGAGAAATTAGCTTCTCCAATACAATAACATCCAGGAATGGTTGTCATTAAATTATAATCTACCCAAACACCACCCATAGTATAATGAACTGCAGGGTAAATCATCATTGGTGTTTTATATGGATTTTGATCTACAATTTTCTCATACATTTGAAATAAGTTACCATATTTAGCTTCAACTATGGCTTGACCTAATTCGTATATTTTTTCTGCTGATGCATTTTTTATGTTATGAATTTTTGCTTGCTCTTTTCCATAACGCTCAATAGCAGCTGCGAAATCTAAATACACCGCTTCTCCTGTTGCATTTACTCCGTAACCCGCATCGCAACGTTCTTTAGCTGCTCTAGACGCCACATCACGAGGCACTAAGTTTCCAAATGCAGGATAACGACGCTCTAAGTAATAATCTCTTTCGTCTTCAGATAAGTCGGTTGGTTTTTTACTTCCTTCTCTAATAGCCTTTACATCTTCTATATTCTTTGGAACCCAAATACGTCCATCATTACGTAATGATTCGGACATTAACGTTAATTTAGATTGATAATCCCCGGAACGTGGAATACATGTTGGGTGAATTTGTGTATAACAAGGATTAGCGAAATACGCACCTTTTTTATGAATTTTCCAAGCTGCAGTAGCATTAGAACCCATAGCATTAGTTGATAAGAAATATACATTTCCGTATCCTCCTGTTGCAATTACAACGGCATGAGCAGAATGTCGTTCTATCTCTCCTGTAATTAAATTACGAGCTATAATACCTCTTGCTTTACCATCAACTTTTACAACATCTAGCATTTCATGGCGGTTAAACATTTCAATTTTACCACGAGCAATTTGTCTATTCATTGCTGAATATGCACCTAATAATAATTGTTGTCCTGTTTGACCTTTAGCATAAAATGTTCTAGAGACTAATACGCCACCAAATGAACGGTTATCTAAAAGCCCACCATAATCACGAGCAAAAGGCACTCCTTGAGCAACGCATTGATCTATAATATTTGCAGACACCTCAGCTAAACGATATACGTTAGCCTCACGAGAACGATAATCGCCTCCTTTTACGGTATCATAAAATAATCTGTATGTTGAATCACCATCTCCTTGATAGTTCTTTGCTGCATTAATTCCTCCTTGAGCTGCAATTGAGTGTGCTCTACGAGGTGAATCTTGATAAGCAAATGCTTTTACATTATATCCTAATTCTGCTAAGGTTGCAGCGGCTGATCCTCCTGCTAAACCTGTTCCAACAACAATAACATCAATATGTCTTTTATTCGCTGGATTTACTAAATTGATATGATTTTTATAATCTGTCCATTTATCTTTAATTGGACCTTTTGGTACTCTTGAATCTAAAGCCATACTATACTAAGATTAATGGTTAAGGTGATGAAAAAGTGCAATAATTATAAACCCTAATGGAATTATAATTGAATACATTTTACCAATATTTTGTAATGTTTTCTTTCTTCCTGCCGTAACTCCCATAGATTGGAAAGCAGATGTAAAACCATGAGCTAAGTGTAATCCTAAAAACACAAAAGCTACTACATATGCTGCTACGCGCCAAATAGGAATAAATTTGTGTTGTAACTCTCCAAAATATCTTGTTGGATCTTCTGGTAGAAACTCAATATACTTATGGTTAACTTCAGGCAACCAAAAATCAATAAAGTGTAATAAAATGAATGCTAAAATAGCAAGCCCACTATAAATCATATTTCTACTCATCCAAGAAGAATTTGCTGCCCCATTATTTCTAGCATAGGCAACGCCTTGGGCTTTTTTATTTTTAATTTCTAAAACAAAACCTAAAACAAAATGAAATACAACACCAAAAATTAAAACAGGTTGTAAAGCAAATTGCACCAATGGATTGGTTCCCATAAAATGGGATAATTCGTTAAAAAGGTTTTCACTAAAAAGCGATGTTATATTTACCGCTAAATGAATAATTAAAAAGAAAATAAGGAAGAATGCTGAAAGTGCCATAGCTACTTTTCTTCCAATTGAAGATTTAATAAATCCGCTCATATTTTAAGTTATTTTGTATTATGCAAATGTAGGTCAGAGAGCTTTTATAGACAACTAACAATCGTCATGTTTTTGCTATTTAGAATGGTTTTAAAAAAAGTGTTTTTAATACAGCTAATTATTCAAAAACAATTTTCTTAGTAATCATAGAATTATCTGAATGTATGTTTACAATGTAAATTCCTTTAGATATTCCTGTTAAAGTAATTGTTTGTATTCGAGATGAATTGGAAATATTAATATTAGATATTAATCGTCCACTAACATCATAAATAACCACCTTTTCTAGATTAATAAACGATTCATTCTTAATATAAAATTGCCCAGAACTTGGATTAGGATAGATACTAATGGCTTTATTTAATTCTTTATCTTCAACATTTAAAGGACATGAGTATGTTACCATAGGAGATTTAGTATCGAAACATGAAAAATTAGAAGGGAAACTCGATTCACTTCTACTTTGTACATCATTTGCTGCTGTAATATTATTAACGGATAATATTCGCTGCTGTTCACTTAATCCAATGGCGTAATGCATCACATCATTTCCGTTATTAACAAAAGGCGAATTATCTATTACATGAGCTAACTGATGTGCATGTCCTAATTCATGAAGAGCTACGCTTTCAAAATCAATTTTAGCCCCTTGGCCTCCTACCCCATAGTACCAATCTTCTCCATCATCAAAAACGATATCGATTTCAGCTGTAAACACTTCAAAATCTTCTGCGGTAAATCCACAGCCTGAAAAAGAATAACTTGCCTCGCCTAAAGTTCCTTCTGGTAATTCTGACCCTACATCAAACCTTATTATATTTACACCATTTGAATCATTAGAAACGGTATTACCAATAGTAAAATTTACACCTGTTTCGCAACGCCATGTATCTAACGCAGTTAAAAACGATGTTTTTGCAGCTGTATTTGCATTAAAACTTGTTTGCATATTAAAAATATAACCTCCACTTCCATCATTATTAACGTGTCTTGTTTGGTAAGCATAAATATTTCCAGAATTACTAGGTACTTCGAACTCACCATTAATTTCTGAATAAGGAATTGTTAAATCTTCAGTAGATATTATACTATTTGAAGCATTATCAGCCACCATAATCTTTCCAGTCCCAGCTCCAGATGGCACTTCGACAGTAATTGATG
Organism: Flavobacteriaceae bacterium HL-DH10; assembly: GCA_031826515.1. Taxonomy (NCBI): domain Bacteria; kingdom Pseudomonadati; phylum Bacteroidota; class Flavobacteriia; order Flavobacteriales; family Flavobacteriaceae; genus Thalassobellus; species Thalassobellus suaedae. Next base: position 1,294,659 of record CP134536.1, read on the forward strand.
ATGCAGACCAAGTAACTTGAGTGTCTAAAGCATCAATAAAAGTATCACCTCCATCATCGCCATTACTAAAACTTACTTTGCCTTTATCTATCCCAAAATCGCCTGTAGAACCATCTGGAATAGTAATTGTAATTATTGACTTTGTACCAGCCGTTATGGTAGTTGGAGAAAAACTAATAGCACTAGGAACTAATGTTTGACTTGTTTTAGAAAAAGTTTTCTGGGTAGATAAATTAGATAATTCAGTATACTCCGTTTTTGTATATAACTTAATATCATCATATAATGAATTTGAAGTACTTTTTCCAGACTTAAATGGATGCATTACAGTGCCCTTATTTAAATTATATTTATAAAACCCTTGCAAAGAACTATATACTGTAAATTTATTTTTATCAGACACCTTATTACTTGAAATCACATTGTTTTTATGCAAAGTAAAAATACCCAAATCACCCTTATTCAACTTTAAATTAGGTACAATTAATTGACTTTGCATTCCTATTGTACCTCCACGAGTAATGACTTCAATAGTATTGAAAAGTTCTCCTTTAAAAACCTTATAAACTTTAATGATATTAGATGTATATATCTTACCATTATCTTCATTCCAAAATGACTTTTTTGATATTACTTCACCTTCTACAACTAAGCTAGAATTCTCAATCTGTTGCTTTAAAGATATTTTTCGAAGTAATTTCTGAGCACTTAAATTAGAAACACATACAAAGAAAAAACATAAAGCTAATATTATTTTATATGTTATATCTCTTTTCATGATAATCGAAAACAATTTTATTCAATGATTGTAATATTATCAAATATAACAATTATTAATATATAATTTATTTAGCTTTGTTATTAGTTTACTTATTTTTAATATCTTAAAACTTATATGAAATACTCACCAATACATAATCTACTCTTTATTCAAAACAGAAAAAACTTTGTATCCAAAATGAAACCTCTAAGTTTGGCTGTTTTCAACTCTAACGATATTTATCCTATTAGTGCAGATAGCACCATGCCTTTTCAGCAACACAGAGATATTTTTTATTTAAGTGGTGTAGATCAAGAAGAAAGTATTTTAGTACTTTTTCCTGATTGCCCAAAAGAAAAACATCGTGAAATCTTATTCTTAAAAGAAACCAATGAGCATCTCGCTATATGGGAAGGTGAAAAACTAACTAAGGATGCTGCTTATGCCACCAGTGGAATAAAAACTGTTTATTGGTTGCAAGACATGGAAAAAATCATGTATGAATTGATGACTCAATGCGATACTATTTATATAAATACAAATGAGCATTATAGATCATCTGTTGAAACTGAAACTAGAGAAGACCGTTACACTAAATGGTTAAAAGACAAATATCCTGCACATGCTGTTGCCAAAAGCGCTACTATTTTACAAAATCTACGTTCTGTTAAAAATCAAATTGAAATAGACTTAATACAACAGGCTTGTAATATTACAGAAAAAGGATTTCGTCGTGTTTTAAACTTTTTAAAACCTGATGTTTGGGAATATGAAATAGAAGCAGAATTTATGCATGAATTTTTGCGCAATCGCTCAAAAGGATTTGCTTATAGTCCAATTATCGCTTCGGGAAATAATGCCAATGTATTACACTATCTTGAAAACAATAAACAATGTAAATCTGGCGACTTATTATTACTAGATGTTGCAGCTGAATATGCCAACTATTCTAGTGATATGACACGAACAATTCCTGTTTCTGGTCGATACACACAACGACAAAAAGACGTTTATAATGCTGTTAATAGGGTGAAAATAGAAGCTACAAAAATGCTAGTTCCTGGAACTGATTGGGCTAATTATCATATTGAAGTGGGAAAACTAATGACTTCTGAGCTTTTAAGTTTAGGATTACTTAACAAAGCCGATGTGCAAAATGAAAACCCCGATTGGCCTGCTTATAAAAAATATTTCATGCACGGAACTTCTCATCATATGGGTCTTGACACACATGATTACGGCATTTTAACCGACCCAATGCAGGCTAATATGGTATTTACTGTTGAACCTGGCATTTATATTCCTGAAGAAGGTTTTGGTATTCGTTTAGAAGACGATGTTGTTATTCAAAATTCTGGAGCACCTCTTAACCTAATGAAAAATATTCCTATTGAGATTGAAGAAATTGAAGATTTAATGAATTCTTAAAAAAATAAAAGAGGGTTGTATTTTAAAATACAACCCTCTTGCTAGCAATACTAAATTTGTATTTTATAGAGTGACTAATTCAAATAAATAATCGTTTAGTTTTTGCAGCGTATTAATTTTATCTTTTGAGTTTATTAATAAGGAAATATTATTATTACTTCCTCCATAAGAAATCATTCTAATTTTTATATCCTGTAATATTTGAAATAATTTATAGGTGTTTTCATGAGCAACTACTGAGTGACCAACCAAACAAACAATACTTTGATTTTTATCTACTTCTACTGAAGAAAACCGCTCTAACTCAGCCACTATTTTATCTAAGTTTTTATCATCATCAATTGTTAATGAAACTGCTACTTCAGATGTTGTGATCATATCTATAGACGTCTCATAAACTTCAAAAATTTCAAATACTTTTTTTAAGAAACCATGAGCTTGTAACATTCTGCCAGATTTAATTTTTATGGCAATAATATTATCTTTTGCAGCTATAGCTTTAATTCCGTTTTCAGATGTTTTACTAGAAATTAAAGTACCATAAGCCTCTGGATCCATGGTGTTTTTTAACCGCACAGGAATACAATCTTCTCTAACAGGAGTAACTGTTTGCGGATGTAATATTTTAGCACCAAAATAAGCTAATTCTGCAGCCTCATCAAACGATAAATTAGAAATTGGTTTTGTGTTTTCAACATATCTTGGGTCGTTATTATGCATCCCATCAATATCGGTCCAAATTTGCACTTCTTCAGCTTTAATAACGGCTCCTATTATTGTTGCTGTATAATCACTTCCGCCACGTTGCAAATTAGAAACTTCATCATTAGCATCTAAACAAATAAATCCTTGAGTAATATATATATCTGAAGATTCGGCTTGGCCTAAAACAGTTGCAAAATGTTCTTTAATATATTCAAGGTTAGGTTCTTTTGCACTATCAATACGCATAAAACTTAATGCTGGTAACAATGCTGAACGAATACCTTCTTGTTTTAAATATGCATTAAACATATAAGTTGAAAGTAACTCACCTTGTGCAACAATATTATTTTCTAAAACAATTGTAAAAGACTTATAAGTACATTCTACTAAAAAATTAAAAACACTAGACACATAATCTTTAACGTTTTTATTTAAATCAGTATTCAATATAAGACCATCAATAGTCTTAAAGTAAGCTTCATGTAAACTGTTAATCTTTTCAATGGCTTCATTAGGAAGCTTCTCTTCTATATCTTTTGAAATGGCAACTAGTTGATTTGTTGTACCAGACATCGCTGATAGTACAACTACCTTTTTTTTACCGTCGTTAATAATATTTTTAACGTTACATATATTTTCAATGGAACCAACTGATGTGCCCCCAAATTTCAATACCTTCATTTTCATTAATTTGAGCGCTAAACTATAACTAGTTTATATAATAAAGATATTTATTTAAAAAAAAGTTTATTTTTGCACAAACTGTTAAATAATTAACACAAGCATTTTGTTTTAAACTTTAAAACCAGAAATTAACTTTGCAAAAAGGCTAAATGCTATCATTAGTAGATGAACCATCCATAACTAAATCCTGATATATAAAGGAATACTTAAATGGATGTTTCATGTGACCAAAACAATAAAAATAAACACATGAAAACGGTATCAAATTGTGTTGAAGACATTTTAATAACACAACCTTACTTAGAAGAAGCACTATCTAGAAACATTATAAACTTTAGTGCTTTGGCAATTGAATTAACTGAACCCATTAGTAAAATGCTAAAAAAACCGGTAAAACCAGGAGCAATTATGATGGCTTTAAGACGTTATAATCCACCTGTTACTTTAGGAAATTCAATAAAAATGAAAAAGGTTATTCAAAATTTAGGCGATATAACGGTTCGTTCCAACCTTACTGATTTTACGATTAAAAATTCCGATACTATTATTGATAATCACTCTAAAATTTTAAATAAAATAAATCAAGAGACGAAACTATTTTACACATTCACAAGAGGTATTCATGAAAGTAACATTATAATTTCTAGCATTTTAGACGACTTTACTCGTGAATGTTTTAAAAACGAAACATTTCTGGCAACACAAGATGGACTTTCTGCCATAAGCGTTAATCTGCCACAAGACAATTCTAAAATAGCAGGTTTATACTATCAATTTTTTAAACGATTGGCTTGGGAAGGCATTGTGCTTTATGAAGTCATTTCAACAACAAACGAATTTACAATCTTAGTTGAGGAAGAATTTGTAGATAAAGCTTTTTCTGCTATAAAAAAGGTGAAGGCTTAAAAAAATTGAAACTCTGACTTACAGTTCTTACGAAAAACAAAATATGAACTTAATTTACAAAGGCACAACTATTTTTTATACAGATGATGGTACTGGAAATATGGTAGTATTGCTACATGGCTTTTTAGAAAATAGTAATATGTGGCTTCCGTTTATTCCAGCGTTATCAAAAAACAATAGAGTTATTTGTATTGATTTATTAGGTCATGGAAAAACAGATTGCTTAGGATACGTTCATAGTATGGAACTCATGGCCGATGTTGTTCACGCTGTTCTTTCTCATTTAAAAATTAAAAAAGCAACTATTATTGGGCATTCTATGGGTGGCTATGTGGCACTTGCTTTGGCAGAAAAAAAACCAAATTTAATAAAAGGTTTATGTTTAATGAATTCTACGGCACAAGAAGACTCGTTCGAAAAAAAGAAAAACAGAGACAGAGCCATTCTAGCAGTAAAACAAAACCACAAAACATTTATACGACTTGCTATATCAAATTTGTTTAGACCAAAAAACAGAACCATTTTTTCTAAGGAAATAAAACAAATAAAAAAAGAAGCATTACAAACACCTTTACAAGGAATTATTGCCGCCTTGGAAGGCATGAAAATCAGAAAAAACAGAACCTTTATATTATCTAATAATAGCTATAAACAAATGATGATGGTTAGCAAAAAAGATCCTGTATTAAATTATGATAGCTTAATAAATCAAACAAAAAACACCCAAGTTAAAGTTGTAGAATTTCCAGATGGACACATGAGTCATATTGAAAATAAAAACTATTTCTTACAAGAAATTATTCATTTCATCGAAAAATAAAGCTTTTGAACTATTTTTTGTGTAATTTTTTTATATATTTAGGTTCTAAATATTTTTCATCATGAATAATAAATCTGAACAACTTACTTTAATTCCAAAAATATACTGTAGTCTTTTTGGTCATGATTATCAAGTTACAAAAAAAGTTACTTACCATGTTAAAGAATATACGTGTTGTCATTGCAAAAAACAATTAACTACAAACAGCAATGGAAAATTAATTGAGCTAACACCTAAGTTTAAAGAAATTAATGACATCCTTGAGCGCATTCACTCCAAAAGAATGATGCGTTTAAAGAGAAAAACAATCACTTCGTCGATTTATTAATGCCTTATTAAAAATTAACAAATCTTTTTTAATACATTATTACGCTCTAATTGAAGCTAATAAAAAAAGTAAATGAAAAACATTCATTGTAAGATGTTTGGTCATGATTTTCAAGTAACAAGAAATGTGACCTATCATGTTAAAGAATACACCTGTAAAAACTGCAAAAAAGAACTCACTACAAATAGCAGTGGTAAATTAACAGAGTTAACACCTAAATTTAAAGAAATAAACGACGTATTAGAACGTATTCACTATAAACGCAAATTGAAAACTTCTGAACAAACCGTTACAAATAACAACTTATTGGTTTTTAGTCATTAATACTCTTCCACCCTTGCGCTTTAATAGGTATTTTAGTTTCTGCTCTTGTAACTAAGTCAATGCCATCATTAGCTTCTTTAATAAAGCCAATTACAGTAAAATTTGGATTTGCTTTAATTTTAGGAAAATCTGCTTGAGAAATAGTAAATAACAATTCATAATCCTCTCCGCCATTTAAGGCAACTGTTGTGCTATCGATATTAAATTCTTCACATGTAGAAATAACTTGAGGATCTAAAGGTATTTTAGACTCATATAAATCACATCCCACATTACTCTGTTTACATAAGTGTATAATTTCAGAAGACAAGCCATCACTAATATCAATCATCGATGTTGGTTTAACCTCTAAATCTTTAAGCAACTTAATAATATCTTTACGAGCTTCTGGCTTTAATTGACGCTCCATTAAATAAGAATAAGGTTCTAAATCTGGTTGATTATTAGGGTTTACTTTATACACTTCTTTTTCTCGTTCAAGTATTTGTAATCCCATATAAGCAGCTCCTAAATCGCCAGTAACAACGAGTAAATCATTTGGTTTAGCTCCGTTTCTATATACTTCATTATCATCTTCAACTTCACCAATAGCAGTTACAGAAATTAACAAGCCCGTAGTTGATGATGTAGTATCACCTCCTACTATATCAATATTATAAATATTAGCAGCCGTTTCAATACCTGCATACAAATCTTCAAGTGCTTCAAGAGGAAACCTATTAGAAACCGCTATTGAAACAGTAACCTGTGTAGCTATTGCATTCATAGCATACACATCTGAAAGATTCACTACAACCGCTTTGTAACCTAAGTGTTTTAATGGCACATAACTTAAATCAAAATGAACACCTTCAATAAGTAAATCGGTGGTTACAACAAGTTTCTTTTTATTAAATTCTAAAACAGCTGCATCATCACCAACACCTTTAATTGTTGACTTCTGTTTAATCTTAAAATTTTTAGTTAAATGATCTATAAGGCCAAATTCTCCTAAATCACTTAGTTGTGTACGTTGCTGATTTTTATCTTCTATCATGCTGCAAAAATAAGAAGCTTATTTTACAAACGTATAACTTTTAGTAAATATGCTTTAAAATCATTTTATTAATAAAATTAACATATAAGCAGTCACTTTCTACATCATAACAAAAACCTATAAAACTATATGCTAATATAATGTTAGGTTGTATGGAAATCCATGACTTATATTGTATATTTGCAGTCTATTTAGACAAAATCTAATTAAAGATTATGATAAAAGTTTCTGATACAGCTAAGAAAAAAGTTATTGAGCTTATGCAAGATGATGGCTATAACCCAACTATAGACTTTGTGCGCGTTGGTGTTAAAAGTGGAGGTTGTTCTGGTTTGTCCTACGATTTAAAGTTTGACAAAGAAAATAATGATGGTGATAAAGTTTTTGAAGATAATGGTGTTAAAATTATTATTGACAAAAAAAGCTTTTTATATTTAATAGGAACAACACTAGAATATTCTGGTGGATTAAACGGAACAGGATTTGTATTTAATAATCCTAACGCAAACCGCACATGTGGTTGCGGAGAATCGTTTTCATTATAAAAAATAAGAAGCATTATGTCAAAGTATACAGAAGACGATTTACGCGAAGAGCTTAAAACCAAAGAATACGAATACGGTTTTTATACCGATATTGAATCTGACACATTTCCTATTGGTTTAAATGAAGATATTGTACGTGCCATTTCTAAAAAGAAAGAAGAACCACAATGGATGACCGACTGGAGATTAGAAGCCTTTAAAGCTTGGAAAGAAATGACTGAGCCAGAGTGGGCAAATGTGCATTATAAAAAACCAGATTTTCAAGCTATTTCCTATTATTCGGCTCCTAGTAGCAAACCAAAATATGATAGTTTAGACGAAGTAGATCCTGAATTATTAGCAACTTTTGCTAAACTGGGAATTTCTATAGATGAACAAAAAAAATTATCTGGGGTTGCTATGGATGTTGTTATAGACTCTGTCTCTGTAGCTACAACATTTAAGAAAACACTAGGTGAAAAAGGTATTATTTTCATGAGTATTTCGGAAGCCATAAAAGAGCATCCAGAGCTTGTTAAAAAATATTTAGGAACTGTAGTACCACAAAAAGACAATTTTTATGCCGCTTTAAATAGCGCTGTTTTTAGTGATGGAAGTTTCTGCTACATTCCAAAAGGCGTACGTTGCCCTATGGAACTATCTACTTATTTTAGAATAAATCAAGCAGGTACAGGACAATTTGAAAGAACGCTTGTTATTGCTGATGAAGGCAGTTATGTAAGTTACTTAGAAGGTTGTACCGCTCCAAGTCGCGATGAAAACCAATTACACGCAGCCGTAGTAGAGCTTATCGCTTTAGATGATTCCGAAATTAAATATTCAACGGTACAAAACTGGTACCCTGGAAATGCAGAAGGTAAAGGTGGCGTTTTTAACTTTGTAACCAAAAGAGGTTTATGCGAAAAAAATGCTAAAATCTCATGGACACAAGTTGAAACTGGTAGTGCTGTAACTTGGAAATACCCTAGTTGTGTATTAAAAGGCGATAATTCGGTTGGTGAGTTTTACTCCATTGCAGTAACTAATAATTATCAACAAGCCGATACTGGAACAAAGATGATTCACTTGGGTAAAAACACCAGGTCGACCATTATTTCAAAAGGAATTTCAGCAGGAAAATCACAAAACAGTTATCGTGGTTTAGTAAAAGTTAGTCCAAACGCAGATAATGCCCGTAACTTTTCACAATGTGATTCTTTATTAATGGGTAACGAATGTGGTGCACATACATTTCCATATATAGAAGCTAAAAACAAGTCGGCTAAAATTGAGCACGAAGCCACTACCAGTAAAATTGGTGAAGACCAAATTTTTTATTGCAACCAACGCGGTATTGATACCGAAAAAGCCATTGCCTTAATTGTAAATGGTTTTAGTAAAGAAGTATTAAATAAACTTCCTATGGAATTTGCTGTTGAAGCACAAAAATTATTAGAAATAAGTTTAGAAGGAAGTGTAGGTTAAAATAAAATGAAAAAATCAATAATTCTACTTATATGTTTTTTAGCCATTTTAAGCTGTAAAAACGAAACGAAATCTAAAGCAGTTAATCAAAATAATGAGTTAACCTTGCTAGAAGGCGAGTTCGTATTTTATGATGGTGCAGCTGTTCTACAAACACCTACCGAAATTTATGGTGTGTTTATTACAGATAAAATCCAAGAATTAAATAAGCAGGCTAAACAATACCAAAAAGCACCAACAGATATGGTTAAGGTTGAAATAAAAGGTAAAGTTTCAACACAAAAAGACGATAAAATTCTTTGGGACAATAAAGTAGAAATTGTTGAAATATTAAATATATCAGCATCCAATCAAGTAGATAATAACGTAGTAAAATTAGGAGAACAATAACATGTTAAAAATTGAAAATTTACACGCCAGTATAGAAGATAAAGCCATTTTAAGAGGCATTAATTTAGAAGTAAAACCAGGAGAAGTGCATGCTATTATGGGACCAAATGGTTCAGGAAAAAGCACATTGGCTTCGGTTATTGCTGGAAAAGAAGAATATGAAGTTACTAATGGCTCCATTCTTTTTAACCAAGAAGATATTAATGAACTAGCTGCTGAAGAGCGTGCTCATAAAGGTGTGTTTTTATCATTTCAATACCCCGTAGAAATCCCTGGAGTTTCTGTCACAAACTTTATAAAAACAGCTATAAACGAATCTCGTAAAGCTAAAGGATTAGAGGATATGCCTGCGAAAGACATGCTAAAACTAATTCGTGAAAAAGCAGAGTTGTTAGAAATTGATAGAAAATTTTTATCACGCTCATTAAACGAAGGATTTTCTGGTGGTGAGAAAAAACGTAACGAAATTTTTCAAATGGCTATGTTAGAACCCAAATTAGCCATTCTTGATGAAACTGATTCTGGTTTAGATATTGATGCCTTACGAATTGTTGCAAATGGCGTAAATAAACTTAAAAGCAAAGACAACGCAGTTATTGTAATTACACACTACCAACGCTTGTTAGACTATATCGTTCCAGATTTTGTTCACGTACTTTACAATGGTCGTATAGTAAAATCTGGTGGAAAAGAATTAGCACATGAGCTTGAAGAGAAGGGCTACGACTGGATTAAAGAAGAAGTAAACGCATAGTTAGTTCGCAGTATCAGTATACAGTTTGCAGTTGCTTACTCAAGTTCTGATTACTCTTGCTAATCTATTAAATAATAAAACAGTTATAAATTATACAGATTTAGTAACACCTTTTAAGGCTTACTGAAGACTGACCACTGAAGACTGAAGCATGGATTTAAAAGAAAAATTATTATCATCCTTTTTAGTAGTAGACAATCAAACAGACGTAAATGCTTACGTTCACGATGTTAGAAACGATGCTATAAAAATATTTAAGGAAAAAGGCTTTCCCACAAAAAAAGAGGAAGCATGGAAATACACCTCTTTAAACAAAATATTAAAAGAAGATTATAGCGTTTTTCCTAAGCAAGAAAATGCTATTGAATACAGAGATGTCAAAAAGTATTTTATCCATGAAATAGACACTTATAATATTGTATTTATAGATGGGAAATATTCATCACACCTATCTAGAACGACACACGATGGCATGGATATTTGCCTTATGTCTTCAGCATTAACAAAACCAAAATACCGTTTAATTATTGAAAATTATTTCAATAAAGCGGCAACTACAGATAGTTTAACGTCTTTAAACACGGCTTTCGCAAGCGAAGGTGCTTACATATATATACCAAAAAACAAGTTGGTTGATAAGCCCATTCAAATTATAAATTTCTCTACAGGAACCGAAGCAGCAACTATATTGCAACCGCGCAATTTAATTGTAGTTGAAGAGAATTCGCATGTACAAATAATTGAGCGTCATCAAAGTTTAACCAATAATGCGGTTTTAACAAATAGTGTTACCGAAATTTTCACAAACAAACGTGCTATTGTAGATTATTATAAAATACAAAATGATAATACCAACGCATCGTTAATAGATAATACCTTTATAAAACAAAAACGAGAAAGTGTAGCATCAGTGCACACCTTTTCATTTGGTGGTAAATTAACACGTAATAATCTTAATTTCTATCAACAAGGAGAACGTATAGATTCTACGCTTAAAGGTGTTACAATTATTGGCGAAAAACAACATGTAGATCACAACACACTTGTACATCATATAGAACCAAATTGTGAAAGTCATCAAGACTATAAAGGCATATATGGAGAAAATTCAATAGGTGTTTTTAACGGAAAAATAATTGTAGAAAAAGAAGCGCAAAAAACAAACGCCTTTCAAGCAAACAACAATATTTTAATTAGTGATAAAGCAACTATAAACACCAAACCTCAACTAGAAATTTTTGCCGACGATGTAAAATGCTCACACGGTTGTACCATTGGACAGTTAGACGAAAGTGCTATGTTTTATATGCGTTCTCGTGGTATTCCAGAAAAAGAAGCTAAAGCACTTTTAATGTATGCATTTAGTAATAATGTATTAAGCTCGGTTAAAATTCAAGAAATAAAACAACGCATCACCAAAATTATCGCTAATAAATTAGGGGTTAATATTGGTTTCGATCTGTAAAATTATTTGAAGCTAATCCCGCTTTCGGCAGTCGCTCTCTGCGAGGAGCTTCAACAAATGCCTCAATCGGGGCTAGATATAAACGCTATGTTCAACGTAAACGACATAAGAAAAGACTTCCCCATTCTTTCGCGCAAAGTAAATGGTAAACCATTAGTCTATTTCGATAATGCTGCAACTTCACAAACACCACAACAAGTTATTGATGTAATTGTAGATTATTATTCAAATTACAATGCTAACATTCATCGTGGTGTACACACTTTAAGTCAAGAAGCAACCGATTTATACGAACAAGCACGTCAAAAAATTCAAAAACACTTCAATGCGAAATTCTCGCATGAAATTATATTCACTTCTGGCACAACCCATGGTATTAATTTAGTAGCCAATGGATTTTCATCACTTTTAAAAAAAGGAGATGACATTATTGTATCTGCATTAGAACATCATAGCAATATTGTACCATGGCAAATGCTTTGCGAAAGTACAGGGGCTAGTTTGAAAGTTATTCCCATGAACCTAGAAGGCGAATTGGTAATGTCTGAATTTGATAAATTACTTTCAAAAAACACTAAACTTGTATTTGTAAATCACGTATCAAATGCTTTAGGTACAATAAACCCAATAGAATACATTATAGAAAAAGCCCATCAAGTAGGCGCGGCCGTTTTAATTGATGGCGCACAATCTGCACCCCACATAAAAGCTGATGTTCAAAAATTAGATGTTGATTTTTATGTTGCATCAGCTCATAAAATGTGTGGACCAACTGGCGCTGGTATGCTTTATGGTAAAGAAGTATGGTTAAACAAACTACCACCTTATCAAGGCGGTGGCGAAATGATTGCCGAAGTTACTTTTGAAAAAACAACCTATGCCGATTTACCACATAAATTTGAAGCTGGAACACCAAATATTTGTGGAGGGATTGCTTTTGGAGCAGCATTAGATTATATGAATACTATTAGCTTTGATTCTATTGCTAAATATGAGAATGATCTTTTAGAATATGCTACTAAAAAACTTCTAGACATAGAAGGCTTAAAAATTTACGGTACTTCAAAACAAAAAACATCAGTCATTTCATTTAATTTAGAAGGTATTCATCCATATGATGTGGGCACAATTTTAGATAAATTAGGTATTGCTGTTCGTACTGGTCATCACTGCGCTCAACCTATTATGGATTACTTTAAAATTCCAGGGACTGTGCGTGCTTCATTTGCTTTTTACAATACCAAGCAAGAAATAGATACTTTGATAGCAGGTGTTAAAAAGGCAAAACTGATGCTTTCTTAAAATCAGTTTAAAACAAAATATCTACTCTCCTATTAAATTTTAGATTGGGTATCTTATCGAAGAATTTATGTCTTCATACGATTTTTGTTAATCTTTTCATAAAAAAACCTATCTTTAATAGATTATAACCTTCTAATTAATAGCACATGAAAAAATTAATACTAGCATTTGCTGCCCTATCTTTTGTTTTAACATCGTGTAGCAATAATGAAAATGACATTACTTCGGAGCAATCTAAGATTGATATGAGTGATTTTTATGTTTACACTAATGCCGATGTAGATGAAACCTCTAAGCTGACAGCAACAAAAAGCCCTTTAAAGTCTTGTTATACCATGGTTAATCTTAACCGGTTATTAAAGGAAAACCCTGGTCTTGAAAAAAAGATGTACGATATTGAATATTTTACAAGACAGTTTATTGCTAGTAAAAAACCAACTGGAACACCAGGTGGAGGACCTGGCGGAGGCACTACAGATCCACCAGCTGACACAGATACAGATGGTGATGGCATCTATGACATTTATGATGATTGCCCGACTATATCTGGTTTGTCTGAATATAATGGCTGTCCTGCCCCTTATGCTAACGAAATCATTATTCCAGTTGTAATCAACATTATAGAAAAGTATGATGGTCAAGTAACCCAGGAACAAATAGATTCGCAAATAGCTATTTTAAATGAAGATTTTAACAATTTAAACTCAAGGACTGTAAATACTCCTTTAGAATTTTCGACATCTGTTGCGAACTTCGACATCACGTTTACACAGAGCTCGGTTAAAAGAACAATTTCAAATAAAAAAAGTTGGGGAACCAGAGATGCCATGAAATTTTCCAGTCAGGGTGGTATTGATGCTACTGACCCATCAACATATTTAAATATTTGGGTTTGTGAAATTGGACGTGGCATATTAGGGTATGCTCAATTTCCTGGTGGTCCAGAAGCTACAGACGGCGTTGTTATTGGTCCCAATTATTTTGGAGAAACAGGTGGCAATTATGGACATGGAAGAACCGCAACCCACGAGATTGGTCACTGGTTAAATTTACGCCATATATGGGGAGATGGTGGATGTTCGTATGACGATTTTGTAACAGACACTCCTACTTCCGACGGACCTAATTATGGTTGTCCTGAAGAAACTATTAATTGCGGCACAGTTGATATGACCATGAATTACATGGATTATGTTTACGATGATTGTATGTATATGTTTACCCATGGTCAGAATGACAGATCAAGATCTCTATTTACCAGTGGTGGTTATAGGTATAGCTTTGTAGACTAAATCGATAATTGTTTATAAAATATTTAAAAGACACCAACTTTGGTGTCTTTTTTGTATATTATTTTTTTAAATTTTATAATAAAATTCATGAAACTTTTAACCTTATTACTCACGATGTTTGTTCTACAATCTTGTAGATGCCAAAAAGAAACATCAACTATGAATGATAATTCTGAACAAGAAAAACAAACTGAATTACTCTCTGGGAGTTATACAATTTCATCAATAGAAAGTAACAGAAATCTTCCTGATAATTTAAACATAACATTTGATCAAAACACGAATAAAGTATCTGGTTTTACTGCATGTAATCGGTTTTTTGGAACCTATACAATTGAAAAGAACTCCATATCCATTAGCAATTTAGCTACTACAAAAATATATTGTAAAAATGTTATGGATATTGAAAAACACTTACTAAAAGCTTTATCAAATATTAAGACGTATTCGATAAAAAACAATCAAATAAATTTAAATAATGGTGATGCTATTTTAATTGAAGCTTCAAAAGATTCACTTGATAGCATACAACCAGAAAACAATTATCTTATTGAATATTCTGTTTCATCAAGAGGCTTTTATAAACAAATTACAATAAACAAAAAAAACATTTCAATCTTAGAACAAAGAGCAGGAACACCAACAGCTTTTAGTTTAGGAGAACAGAACTGGAAAACCCTTATAAAAGCCATTAGTTCTATAAATACTAAAACCATCCCAAACCTTGAAGCTCCAAGTAAAGCATTTCAATATGATGGTGCTGCTATTGCTCGATTAAAAATAACTGATAATGGGAAAACTTATCAAACTCAACCTTTTGATCATGGAAACCCACCAAAAGAAATAGCAAATCTTGTTAAAGAAATCCTATCAATTTCAGAAAACATTGAATAGCAACGTTTGATGTTGTATTTTTACATAAAATTTTTAAGTATGAGTATTGAAGAAATTCAAAACGAAATTATAGACGAATTCTCCATGTTTGAAGACTGGGAAGAGCGTTACCAATATATGATAGATTTGGGCAAAGATTTACCCTTAATTGACGACCAATACAAAACGGACAGCAACATTATAAAAGGTTGCCAAAGCAAAGTATGGGTACATGCCGAAATGAAAGACGATAAAATAGAATTTACTGCCGATAGTGATGCTATAATTACTAAAGGTATTATTGCTATATTAATTCGTGCGTTTTCAAATCAGCATCCAAAAGATATTATTAATGCCGATACCGATTTTATAGACCAAATCGGGTTAAAAGAACATTTGTCGCCAACACGTGCCAATGGATTAGTAAGCATGGTAAAACAGCTTAAAATGTATGCCATAGCATACCAAACACAACTGAAATAAAATTGATTCGTTTTTTCGTTCATAAATAAAACTCTAAACGACTAAACAAATAAACGCATAAACATTTAAAAGATGAGTAACACAACAATAGACACTGCCGAATTAGGTGAAAAAATAGTTAACGTTTTAAAAACTATTTACGATCCAGAAATACCTGTAGATATATACGAATTAGGTTTAATTTATGATGTTTTTGTAAATGAAGACTACGACGTAAAAATATTAATGACTTTAACAACACCTAATTGCCCTGTAGCAGAAACATTACCCTTAGAAGTTGAAGAAAAAGTAAAATCTTTAGACGCTGTAAAAAGTGCTGAGGTTGAAATTACTTTTGATCCACCATGGACACAAGAACTTATGAGTGAAGAAGCTAAATTAGAATTAGGAATGCTTTAGAATTTAATTTTAAAATAAAATGACAAAAGAAGTTATAAAAAAAGAAGAAGACGTTGTAGCATTAAGCCCTACTTTAAATAGAAAAGTTGTTCATTTAAAAGATTTAATGATTACTGTTATAGAATTTACTAATGGTCCTATGGCTCAACCAGATCCTCCACATAATCATCCACATGAACAAATTTCTTATGTTGCAAGTGGCTCACTTAAATTATTTATAGAAGATCGAGAATATATTTTAAATGAAGGTGATGTTTTTAAAGTAGAATCTAACCTTAACCACTGTATTCAAACCTTAACAGAAAACGTTAAGCTTATAGATGGTTTTGCGCCAATTCGAGAAGACTTTCTTTAAAATTTAAAATAAAGAATAAATAATGCCAGACGACATTATAAATCGCGTAGCGAATAGTAAATTAATAACTATTAACTTAGAAGACTATTATCCAAAAGGGCAACGTATACTCTTTGATATAAAAGACTGGTTATTTGAAGGATTTGTGTTGCGTGAAAAAGACTTTAGAAACCAAGTTACATTATTTGATTGGTCACAATATAAAGATACCTATGTTGCATTAACATGCAGTACAGATGCCATTATACCTGGATGGGCGTATATGTTAATAAGTATTCAATTAGAGCCTTTTGCTAAAAAAATAACAATTGGTAATCTTGATCATTTAGAAACTAGCATTTATCAAGATGTTTTAAATGATTTGGATGTTACTGAATTTACAAACAAACCTATCATAATAAAAGGTTGTTCAAAAAAACCTGTACCTCAAAACGCCTATATAATGCTAGCAACAAAGTTAAAACCTATTGCAAAATCTATTATGTATGGTGAAGCTTGCTCTTCTGTTCCATTGTATAAAAATAAATAATTCTTACAAATTTTATGTGACCTAACATGTATTAAGGGTCTTAATTTTATATTTGCACAAGTTTAAAAAATTATAAAAAAACATGAAAAAATTATTATTTATTTTTTTGGTTGGAATTGCGTCGGTAAATGCACAAACTAAAAAAGAATTACAAGCACAAAAAGCAGAAAAACAAGCAACAGCAAATGCTGCTCAAGCTGAAGCTAATGCTTTACAAGCTAAAATAGACGCCTTACCTGGATGGAGAACAGGAGCTTTTGGTACTATTGGAGGTAGTTTGTCTAATTTTAATAATTGGTACGCACAAGGTGCTCCTAATAATGCCTCTGGTAATTTAGGGTTTACTTTAAATGCATATGCTAACTTAATAGAAGAAAAATTCTTTTGGAGAAATTCATTAAGCACTAATTTGAAATGGGTAAAATTAGATAATAAAGATATTGAAACAGATGACGATAGCTTTAATCCGACGACTGATGTCTTTAACATATCATCATTATATGGAAGAAACATTACTAAAACTATAGCAGTTTCTGGATTAATGGAATATAGAACAACATTATTAGACAACTTTAACGACCCTGGATATTTAGATTTAGGTATTGGAGCTACATGGACACCAATCCAAAATTTAATAGTAGTTATTCATCCCTTAAATTACAACTTTGTTTTTAGTGATAATGATACCGTTTTTGAATCGTCTTTAGGAGCTAAAATTGTTGCAGATTACACAAGACAAATAGGAGCAATAAACTTTAAATCAAACTTTTCTACATTCCAAAGTTACAAAAGTAGTGATTTATCAAACTTTACTTGGACAAACTCATTTGGCTATACCCTTTGGAAAATGATTGGTGTAGGTTTTGATTTCGGATTAAGAAGTAATAAGCAAGAAGCTTTAAACTATGCTTTAGCTCAAACCCCTGCTACAGCAACTTCTTTTGATGATGTTGATAATAAGCTACAAACCTATTATACAGTTGGTTTGAGTTATAAATTTTAATTTTAAAAAAAACATTCTTTAACTATAAGCGCACTTTATAAAGTGCGCTTTTTTTGTTTATAAATGTAAGTGAAATTTAAATAAATTGCATTTTAACCTATTTATTTGATTTTTATCGATATATAGCTCTATATTGCCCCCGATTACTAAAGAGCTATTTAGAGACACTTTGTTTTCAGTATTATTGTTTGCCCTAAACACTAAATGAAATTAACACTATGATTGAAAATAATATAAAAATTGTTTTAGCAGAAGACAATACTACACTTTCCTTATTACTAAAATTCAGGTTAGAAAAAGAAGGATACCATTTATTCATAGCAAAAGACGGTAAAGAAGCTCTAGAATTAATAGAAACTCACACACCAGATTTAATCATAACGGATATTATGATGCCTTTTATAAGCGGATTAGAGGTTATTAGCCATGTTCGAATAAAACTAGATATGGATGCTCCAATAATAGTGTTTTCTGCTGCTGGACAAGAAGAAATGGTACTTAAAGCTTTTAACTTAGGAGCTAATGATTTTATGGGAAAACCATTTAGCCCAAATGAATTAATGATTCGAGTAAAAAGACTTTTAGGATAAAAATTTTATGCTAGAATATCAAACCTATATAGATTATATAAAAGACGCTCCTTTGCTAATGAAAATAGCTTGGGGAGCATGCTGTTTTTTAATTTCAATAATTCTGCTACTTACCATCTATCTCAAATTCATAAGAAGATATTTAAGAATAAAAGAATTAGAAGATTTAGAGTTTAGAAAAGAATACGAAGTATCAATAATTGAATATCTATACTCAGGAGATGATAGTGGAACCATTAATTCTATTCAAGAATCAATTATAGATAAAATAAAAGTATCGATAAATAACAAATCAAAACGAAAAATTATCATAAAAGTTTTATATGATTTAATGAATGAAGTTTCAGGAGAAATGTCTGATTCAATTAAGATATTTTATTATAAAACAGGACTTATAAATGACGCATTAAAACGTTTAGAAAGCAAAAAATGGCATATTATAGCAAAAGGGATTGGAGAATTAACACGCTTTAAAATTGATGAAGTTAATAATAATGTCACAAAATTCATAAAACACCCTAAAAAAGAAGTTCGGAAAGAAACACAATTATACCTAGTAAGCTTATATAAATTTGAAGGACTTTCATTTTTAAACAACATGGCAACACCTTTGTCTGAATGGACTCAAATACAATTATTAGAAATTTTACAAAATTTCGATGATCAGCAAATTTGTGATATTAAACCTTGGTTAAAATCAACAAATGATAGCGTGGTATTGTTTTCATTAAAATTAGCACAAGTCTATAATCAATTTGAAGTTCAAGAAACTTTAATGGAATTACTATCACATAATTCTAAAAATATTCGAGTTTCAGCCATCGAAACTTTAACGCATTTATATGGTATTGAAGCCAAAGAAATGCTTAAAACTAACTTTAATGAATTAAGCTTAGAAGAACAAATTTCATTCTTCGGTATGCTTGAAAAATTAGTAGTTCCAACAGACGAACCTTTTGTAGAAAAATATTTATTTCATAAAAACTTTGAAATACAACTTTTAGCACTTAAAATATTAAAATCAATCAATCTTGATAAGTACATAGGCTTAAGTAAAATGCCTATAGACGAAAAAGATTCATCTATGTTAAAACTAGTAGATTCCCTATAATTATGGATACAAGTAGCGTACAAATAATTTTAAAATTACTGCATTATCTCTTTTTTGGGTATGCATTTATAGCCATATTATCATACATTATTTTATCTGTTATTTCTGGAAAAGAAACTATTGAGTATCTTAAAAAAAATAGCTTTGTTAATTATAAAGATATTCTATCTTCAACTATGTCTCCTTCAATAACGATTATAGCACCAGCATATAATGAAAGTCTTAATGTTGTAGAAAACGTAAGATCCTTATTATCTAATCATTATGTTAATTACAGTGTTATTATTGTAAATGATGGCAGTAAAGATGATAGTCTAGAAAAATTAATTAAAGCCTACGATTTAGAAAAAATAGAGTATTTAATTAATGATAAAATTAAAACCCAACCACTAAGAGCTGGTGTATTTAAATCTAAAAATCCTGCCTTTGAAAAATTAATGGTAGTAGATAAAGAAAATGGAGGAAAAGCTGATGCTTTAAACATGGGTTTAAACATTAGTAAAACTAAATATGTTGCCTGTATCGATGTAGATTGCTTACTATTAGAAGACGCCCTTCAAAAAATGATAAAACCGTTTCTAGATGAAACAGGTACAAAAGTTATTGCTGCGGGTGGTGTTATTAGAATAGCAAATTCGTGTGTTATAAGAGGCGGTAAACTAATAGATGTAAATCTCCCAAAAAACCTACTTATTCAATCTCAGATTTTAGAATATTTGAGAGCTTTTCTTCTTGGAAGAATGGCTTGGAGCAGACTAAATGGATTGTTAGTAATTTCAGGTGCATTTGGCATATTTGACAAAGAAATAGCCATTGCGGTTGGAGGTTATGACACGCAAACTGTTGGAGAAGATATGGAGATTATAGTTAGAATGCGTCGCTATATGGAAGAACGAAATGAAAAATATAGAGTTTCGTATATCCCCGATCCACTATGTTGGACAGAGGCACCAGATAGTTATAAAGTATTTATATCGCAACGAAATAGATGGACACGCGGCACTATTGAAACCTTAAAGAAACATCGAAAAATTGGTTTTAATAGAAAATATGGATCGTTTGGTTTAATAAGCTATCCCTATTGGTTAATATTTGAGCGCATGGCTCCAATAATTGAAGCAGTAGGACTTATTTATTTTATAATATTAATTGCATTACGAGAAGTAAGATGGGAATATGCCTTATCATTTTTAGTATTGTCCTATTTATTTTCAGTTTGCTTTTCCATCATTGCTATTTATTCAGAAGAACTAACCTTTCATCAATATAAAAAAAGAGGCACCGGCTATAAACTTGTTTTATTAAGTGCTCTAGAACCTTTTGTACTTCATCCTTTTATATTATATGCAGCCATTCGTGGTAATTACGATTACTATTTTAATAAGAAAAAAAAATGGGGAAATATGGTAAGAAAAGGTTTAGCAACAACTTAAAATTACCATTATAAAAAACAAAAAACCAATGAAATATAAACTAAACCCCCAGAATACATACAAATTTGCATATTTAGCAATATCATTAATTTGTGGATTTTGGCTAATCAGTTTATTTGAGTTTATTTTATCAAAATCAACAGAAATAAATCTAATATTAAAATTTATAAACGACTTTTGGTGTGGCTTCATAATAAGCCTTTTATTATTTCCTTTTTTTCTTCTAATCAATATATTTTCAAAAAAATGGAGCTTTATAATCCTTAAGATATTACTCATACTTATTATAGTCATCCAATTTTCATTAGTTAAATATAGTTTATCGACTATGCTAAACTTAGGAGCCGATATTTTAGGTTATTCGTTTGATGATGCTTTTAGTACTGTTTCAGTATCTGAGTCTATTTCTATAACTTACTTTTTACCGTTTATAATTTTCCCGCTATTGTTTCTTGCAATATATCAAATTATTAAAAAGTATATAGATACAACAATGCTAAAAGGAATAGGCGTTATATCTATTTTGATTTTTGGTAGTTTAAAGTTGATATTTTCAACAGTCTCAGTGGCAGCTAATAAAAATAAGATTGCCTTCTTAACATATGATATTATAAAGTTTCAGAAAGAAAAGAACCTTTTAAAAAATTTTAATTTAGATGGAAGGGAAGATTATCCACTGTTAAAACCTTTTGATCTATCTAAAGATGTATTATCTCCATTTATAGAAGCAAAAACCGAAAAGCCTAATATAGTTGTAATTGTTGTAGAAGGCTTAGGTAGTGAATTTGTAAATAATAACGAATACAGTGGATTTACACCTTACATTGACGAACTAATAAATAAATCGTTATACTGGGAAAACTTTACAAGTACTACGGGTAGATCGTTTGGAATATTACCCGCTTTACTAGGGTCTTTACCATATGGCGAAAAAGGATTTTTAGAATTAACTAAAACACCTTCTCATATATCACTTATTAGCGTCTTAAAAGCCAATGGATATACAACTTCATATTACTCAGGAGGCCCATCTAGCTTTGATAGAAAAATCAATTTTTTAGAATATAACGGTATTGATAAATTGATAGATGAAAATAAATATGGTTCAGATTATCAAAAAACAGCTAGCAATGATGGTGGATTTTCATGGGGATATCCCGATGGTGAAATCTTTAGAAAAGCATTAACTTCTTTAGATACTGAAAAACAACCGCGCTTAGATATAGTAATGACTCTTTCTTCTCACGAGCCTTTCGAATTCCCTGATAAACAAGAATACATGGCTAAAGTTGACAAAATGTTAAGTACCTCACAAAGATCAGAACTCCTTAAAAATAAAATATCCAGTCACAAAAATATTTTCTCTTGTCTTCTTTATACAGATAATGCTGTAAAAGAATTTATGAACAGTTATAAAGAAAAACCTGAATATTCTAATACTATTTTCATAATAACAGGTGATCACAGATTAATTCCAATCACTCAAAAAGATAAACTCTGTAGGTTTCATGTACCCTTTTTAATATACAGTCCTATGTTAAAAAAAGCAGAAAAATTTAAATCTATATCGTCACATTGGGATGTTACACCTAGCTTATTAAGACACTTATTTAATAATCATAAGTTTAAACCATTAGAGAAAACTGCTTGGATTGGTAATGGATTAGATACAGCTAAACAATTTAGAAACATTCATAAAATACCTTTAATGAGATATAAAGGCAGTCTAAATGATTTTATATATAAAGATTATTTCTATTCTGATGGCGAATTATTTAAGATAAATGAAAATTTTGGCACTTATAAAGTTACAGAAGATGCACTTCAAAAAGCCATTGCAGATTCTTTATTAGCATTCAAAAAAATAAATGCATATGTTACACAACGTAATAAAATATTCCCTGACTCACTTAATATTTATGTTACTCCAAAAATGGAGTTTTCAGAAAAACAATTAGCAATAATTAATAACTATAAAAAAGAAAAAACATTTGATGAATTATTATTAATTACTAGAGATTTAGCTTTTAAAAAACAATATGCAGAAGCACGTTTATTATGTGATTTCATTTTAAACGAATTCCCAAATTATACAGATGCCAGAGTACTTAAAGGTAGAACCCTTGCTTGGGAAAAAGATTTTGAAAACTCTGAGAAAGTACTTCTAAATGCTCTTAAAAGATCACCTTATTATGATGATACTTATTTAGCAATATTAGACTTGTATTGGTGGTCTGGACAAGAAGATAAATCAATAGAAATATACAATCAAGCCATAAAAAATGAAGTTAAAAACCCAGAGATTAGTTATAAAATAGCAAAAACCTATCAACGGGGAAATAACACTAAAATGTCAATTAAATTAATTGATAGTATTATTAAAAACCACCCAAACAACACTGATTATTTAACCTTTAAAAAAACCTTGCGTTAAGGGTTTTAAATTATGAATAAACACATATATTTAATATTATTTTTAATAAGCTTCAGTTCCTTAGGGCAACAAAAAGTGTTTAAAGGAGATCCCGATCGAGCTTTCAAAGTAGCAAGAGAATTGGCTTTTAATAAAGAACGTAAAAAAGCGCAAGACACCCTTTTATTAATATTAACCAAATACCCAAACTATCATGATATCCGTTCCTTTTTAGCTAGTACATACTCATGGGATGGCGATTATGAAAAAGCAAAAAAAGAGTTTACATATATTTTAAAAAACAATCCAAACAGACTAGATACTTGGGAAGCTGCAATTAAAAATGAATTATGGAGTAAAACGCCTTTTAAGGCTTTAGAAATGAGTAATAAAGCTTTAAAATATTTTCCTAAAAACCCTGAAATCTTATATTTAAAAGCAAGTGCAGAAGATGGGTTAGACAATCCAGAGGAAGCGTTATTAACCATTGAAGACATATTACAAGACCATCCAAATCATGAAAAAACAAAAGCTTATAAAATAAACTTAATAGATAAATTAAGTCTCAACATTATTGGTTTAAAATCTTCTGTAGATATATATTCAACAGTCTTCAACCCTATGCAATTCTACCTAATAAAGTATGTTAGACAAACAAAATATGGTAGTATTCATAGTAAAGTAAATATAAGTAGACGTTTTGAGTCAACAGGAGCACAATTTGAAGTAGATATGTATCCAAGAATAACAAAAGGATTGTATGCATATCTTAATTTTGGTATCTCCAATTCCTTTTTATTTCCAGATATAAGATATGGCGCAGAATTACATAAGTCTTTACCATTAAGTCTTGAAGCATCTTTAGGATTTAGATCTCTAAAATTCTCTTCATCTACTACTACAATTTATACAGGTTCAATTGGTTGGTATACAGGAAATAATTATTGGTCGTTTAGAACTTATGTAACTCCTGGAGATTCTGGTGCTAGTAAATCAGTAGCACTTACATATAGGAAATACAGAAGAGATGCTAATAATTATTTAAGTGCAGAAGCAGGAATGGGAATCTCACCAGATGAAGACAGATTCAACCTTAGTTCGAATGCAACAATAAACCTAAACTCTCAAAAATTTAATTTGGGATACTACTTTACTTCTAAAAACGAAAAAAACTTATGGGGTATTCAAAGTGGTATATCTCATCAAGAAATTAGTTTTAATCCAGGTTCTTATTTCTGGATATATTCCTTTTCGTTATCTTGGGACCTAAAATTTAGATAACCCAAAACAAGTAAAACATTAAATGAATCTGAAAAACAAACTTTCATTAACCTACGCTAGAAGTCTTATGGTTACTGGAGCTATATCTGAATCCTGTAGAGAAGTTGAAATTGAAATATGTAAACATATTTCACAAGATAATAATAAGATTATAGTAGAGTTTGGAATGGGTCAAGGTAATATAACCCGAGAAATACTAAAAAGGATATCACCTACATCTAAATTATATGCCTTCGAGGTCAAAGAAAGCTTTTGTAATGATGCAAAGCAAACTATTTTAGACGACCGACTAATAATTATAAATGATGGTGCTGAAAATTTGCAAAAACATATACAAGGAGAAATCAACACTGTAATTTCTTCAATTCCATTATCTTTTTTTAGTAAAGAAAAAAGATCTACAATTATAAATGGAGCATATAATCTTTTGGAAGACAATGCATATTATAGTCAACTTTTATATACCAAGATTCATTTAAAAAAGTTTAAAAGAATCTTCGAAGAATGTTATATAAAATCACATAAAAATCTTTTTCCAGAACACGTTTATCACTGTAAGAAAACAAGAAACTAAAATAAAAAATCACTCCATATCCTCGCCATCATAATCAGGATACAAGAACTTATTATAAGGAAAACGCGTTACATGAATCTCACGAACCTCATCGTAAACTCGTTTTTTAAAGTCTTCTAAATTTTGCTTGTTCAAAGCAGAAATAAACAAGGCGTTATTACCAACTTTACTCATCCATGTACTTTTCCATTCCTCTAATGAGTAATGTCTTTCCGTACGTTCAGTTTCTAAATCATCTTCATCTATATGATCTTGCTGATATGCATCAATTTTATTAAAAACCATAATAGTTGGTTTATCCCCACTCTTTATTTCTCCTAAAATTTTCTCAACAGATGCAATGTGCTCTTCAAAATTAGGATGTGAAATATCAACTACGTGCAATAATAAATCGGCTTCTCTAACCTCATCAAGTGTACTCTTAAAACTATCTACCAATTGTGTT
Source organism: Flavobacteriaceae bacterium HL-DH10 (assembly GCA_031826515.1). NCBI lineage: Bacteria > Pseudomonadati > Bacteroidota > Flavobacteriia > Flavobacteriales > Flavobacteriaceae > Thalassobellus > Thalassobellus suaedae. The sequence goes on from CP134536.1 coordinate 1,320,351, forward strand.
GGTAGTTTTCTTATAAACCCAACCGTGTCACTTAATAAAAAAGGTAAGTTTTGTATCACCACTTTTCTAACTGTAGTATCTAAGGTTGCAAATAGTTTGTTTTCGGCAAACACCTCGCTCTTGCTAATCACGTTCATTAAAGTAGATTTCCCAACATTTGTATAACCAACCAAGGCCACACGCACCATTTTACCACGATTACCACGTTGCACAGCCATTTGTTTATCAATGGTTTTAATACGTGCTTTTAACAACGCAATTTTATCACGTACAATACGTCTATCTGTCTCAATCTCCGTTTCACCAGGACCACGCATACCAATACCCCCTTTTTGGCGTTCAAGGTGTGTCCACATACCTCTTAACCGAGGTAATAAATATTCACATTGCGCCAATTCCACCTGTGTTCTTGCGTAACTGGTTTGAGCACGTTGGGCAAAAATATCAAGGATTAAGTTCGTTCTATCTAAAACCTTAACATTAAGTATTTTACTAATATTTCGTTCTTGTGCCGATGATAATTCATCATCAAAAATAGCCGTACCAATATCATTTTCTTCAATAAATATGCGCACATCTTCCATTTTACCTGTACCTATAAAGGTTTTAGGATTGGGCATATCCATTTTTTGAGTAAATCGTTTTATGGCATATCCACCAGCAGTATATGTTAAAAACTCCAACTCATCTAAATATTCTTTAGATTTTTCTTCATCTTGTTCTTTTGTTATAACACCTATTAAAACAGCACGTTCTAACGAAATATCTTTCTCTTCTATCATAAGTGCAAAGTTACATAATTGCGATCATTTTTATTTGAAAAAGAATTCTAAGATATGAAATATAGAAGTTTCCATTAAAATCATCATAATCGCTAATACAGGAATCTAAAATATAGAATTTAAGAAAATTATATATTTATTATTTTTAAGCCTATTTTTGATTTATGACAGACACTTTTGAAGACATACCAGTAAGACACGATTTACAGACTATTGCTTTTTATAATACTGAAAATTTATTCGATATTTATGATGATAAGTATACTAATGACAACGACTTCTTGCCTTCTACTGCAAAAAAGTGGACACCAAAACGTTATGACAACAAGCTTAGAAAATTAAGCTTTGCCATTTCTAATATAGGAAAAAAAGAAACAGGTAAACACCCTGCTCTTGTTGGGTTGGCAGAAGTTGAAAATGCTAAAGTTATCGAAGATTTAATAAGCTCAAAACATCTTGAAGATTGTAATTACGGCTATGTACATTATGATTCTTTAGACGAACGCGGTATTGACGTTGCGCTTATGTACGATAGAAATGCTTTTCAAATAATATCGTCTGAACCTTTTACTATTAAATTAACAGATGATGATGGCTATCCTGATTATACCCGAGATATTTTATTGGTTTCTGGACTATTAGATGGCGAAAATGTACACATTCTAGTTAATCATTGGTCGTCTAGACGTGAAGGAGAAAAAGAAACCGAATTCAAACGTATTGCTTCCTCTGATAAAGCTGGAGAAATTATTTCTAATCTCCGATTTGAAGATGAAGATGCTAAAATTATAGTGATAGGCGATTTTAATGATGATCCATCAAGCAATAGTATTAAACGTTTGGTTGAAGGTTTTGATTTGTTTAACCCTATGGAAACCCTACGTTCATACAACCGTGGTACAACCAACTATAACCGCCAATGGAATTTATTCGACCAAATATTAATTTCTACCAATTTTTTTAAAACCTCTGATAATTTATTTGAGTATCATACTGCTAATATTTTTGATGAAGATTTTTTAAAACTTTTTAACGGAAAATTTAAAGGCACACCTTTTAGAACCTATGTGGGGAAAAAATATAAAGGAGGCTATAGCGATCATTTTCCTGTATATGCTATTTTGAAAAAGTAATAAAACGTTGTTGCGAGAAACAACAACAATCTTTTTGTCATGTCGACGTAAGGAGATATCGCACACTCTATGTTGCCTTTATTATGTGATGTCTCCTTGCGTCGACATGACAATTAATGCCTTTTAAACAGCCATAGAAAGCACATAAGTCAATCCTAAAACAAGAACAGGCAGCAAGAATAACAACCAAATATTATAAGTGTTTGATTTCTTTTTATTCATTTTAGCATTAATCATCATGCGGCGTTTACCTGTATATTGCATCCAGTTTTTAAAACATACAAATCCTGAAACCAAAATAAATATAATCCACGCTTTTTCTTGAGACATCGTGCTCACATGCATTTTACTAAAAAAACCTGCAAAGAAAACACCTAAAAGCAATAGCAATGCACATTGTAAAACGGACACATATACTATAGCAATAGTATTAGATTTTTGCTTGTATTTAGGCTTGAAATATAAAAATATGCTGTAAAACAGAATGTCGAAAGCGTTCATTTAAATAGTTTTGGGCGAAAATACTATTAAAATTCATATGGTTTATTATCATTCCACATAATCCACACGAACTTCATCCAACTCATAAACCCCATCAAAAGTATCTTGTCCACTACCAGTAAATTTAAATGCGATATGGATGGTGCCTGTAGCACAAGACAAATCAACGGTTCCAGAATTAAACCATGGCACAAATGAATCAGAATCTTTTACCACATAAGCAGCAGAAAGCACTCCCCAAGTTGCAGAGGTAATATGATCTTCGGTGCCATCCCAATCTAACGAATACAAGACTTCCATAAAGCTACTATCTGCTAAACTGTTAGAAGTTTTAAAACGAAGTGTAGCACTACTATAAGTATCTAAATCAATGACAGGAGTGATTAACCATCCTATATTACTAGCATCACCCGAACTTGCTGATTGAAATCTTGCAGATCTTCCTAAAGATGCATTGGAGGATGTTGACGAATACCCTTCCCAAGCTTCTGTGCCTGCTTCTATATAATTTGTCCAACCATCAATAACTATAGGTTTATTATTTTTTTGAGATTCGAAATCTTCATAAAATAAATTACTTGTTCCTATACTAGAAGCTAATCCGCAATCTAATTCTATGGGGTCACAACGTTCACTACTATCAAAATTAACATCAGTTACACTATTAACAATAATAACGTTAAAATCGTCTCCAAAATCTCGACTAAATACACCTGTAATACTTCCTTTTCCCTGCGGAATAATAACCGATTTAAAATCTGAAAACGTACTGGTTTGCATAAGTATTGATGTTCCCGAATCGCAACTTTCTAAAGTACGCAGCCCGTCATACTCATCAATAGATTCACTGGCATATGTAGCTCCTAACTCAAACCTATTAAGCTGCATATTATCCATTTGTATTAAAGTGTTTTGATCGGCATTCGTTAAATTTTCAGGACTTACTACTTTCGGAATTATGGTAGCGACTTCATTAGTTCTAATAACTATATCACGATATTCGGCTGCTTGAATTTGTTTTACTTTTACCGCATCGCCCTTTCCAATGGTTATCACACCATTTGATTCACCAATAGTTAATCCCGCTAATTTTATATATATCTTCCTTCCAAATTCATAGGTATCAGACAAGCTACTTACATTAATATCTACTTTCAGTCCTAACCTTGGGTCGGCATCTGTATCACTATCATCTATTTTATTTTGAATAATAAGTTCTTCAAAAAAGTTTCCAGCAGCATCACTAGAAACCACATAACCTTCGATATAAATATCTTCATCCTCATAAATTCTAGCAATTAAATCCCCGCTATTTACTGCTTGCTCATACCTTTGTTGAACGGCTCTAAAGGTCGTTATCTTATTTTCAGGAATACTTATATTTTCAGAATCACTTGGCAAAGGAATATTATAATCGTCATCATTAACACAGGATATTATTATAAAAACACCCAACAGAATGCATAGTTTATTAATATATTTTAGCTGTATCATCTCTTTATTTTTTTTTAAAATCTTACATTCAAATTAAGGAAATAGGTTGCCCCACGTCCGTACCAATATTTAGACCCAAACACGGGTTTATCGAGTGCTTTATCATCTCGTAATTGTCTGTAATTGGCATTGCGCCCTTGTTCAAAACCTCCTGTTTTATAAACTTCATCTAGCAAATTATTTACACTTGCAAAAAAACCTATATAATAATCACCAACTAACCACGATTTACCACCAGTTAAGTTTACTGACATATAATTATCAAACGTTTCTTGTTTTAAAAGCTCTAGAGCAATGGTTTCATCATAATCAATGAATGGTTGTCCATCGACATCTTTGTAAAAATTATCGGTTCGAGTCAATGGACTGATATCTATATATGTTTTATCGAAAAAATTAGCTGTGGCTCCAAACCACCAATAATCGGGATCGCGATACTCGAAACCAACTGAGTAAGCCTGATGTGGACCTACTGCTAACTTATAATTTTTTAAATATGATTTACCTAAATACACATTCTCGAATCGATCTGAAGACAGATATAAATTAGGATTATTAGCATATGTATATTGCCCAAGCGCCACTACTCCTTTTAGTTTAATAGTAGTTGTAACTTGTGCTTCAATACCTAATTCGGTTCCTAAATAATTTTTATCAACACCCTGTAAAATCTCTTGAATAAACTCGGTATCATCAGTTCCTGATTGTTGTGTACCCGATTCTGCAATAACATTTCCAATGCCATCGGCGAAGAAAAACGAAATTTCGTTAGCATCTTTCAACGATGTATAAAAGCCAGTTAATTTTGCTTTTACAATGTCTGAACGATAAATATAACTAGCGTCAACAGACATTAGTTTTTCTTCGGTAATATTTGGTACGATGTTATGATTTGATCTAGAATTTGAGAAACTATTTCTAATAGAAGGCGCTTTGGTAATATAACCCATATTAACATCTATAATATGCTTGCCAGAAATTTTATAGATTGCACCTGCCTTTACACCCATTCCTATAAAAGATAAGTTTTCTCCTTTACCTAAAGAATTATTAGCGAATGATTCATTTTGGAACAACCCTTCTCTTTGATATTGTGTGCTGGTTATACTTGTAGAAACATAAAAATCAAACTTATTATATTTAAACTGAGCTTGAGCATAGCCAGAAAAAACACTAGCAAACATATTATAATTGTAACCATAGGTTTCGCCAACTTTTGCATTAGTATTTGGGTTTTGCAAATCAAATTGAACACCATCAAAACTATCAATATTTAAAAACCCAGTGCCTCCTAACAAATCTAAAACCTCAGCATAATTTTCAGATTTTAAATTTTTATAATTTAATGCAGTATTAAATATTATATGCTCATTAATATCTTTTTTATAAACCATATTAATAGATAATTGTTTGTCATCTACCCTATCTTCATACAACATGTATGTTGCATTTCTTCCTAAAGATGTATTAATAGAATTTGCATCGTATAATTGTTTCCAATCTAATTGTCCATTATTTAAAAACGCTTGTTGGGCTTGGTATGCAAAACCCAAATCGTTCGGAAAATTTCGTTCAAAATAGCTTGGTAGTTTTTGGTAATAGCTAGGACTTGGGTTTGTTCCTCCGCTTTCAAACGTATTTTGTCCATCGTTTGTGGTTACTAAATTTGCACCTCCATAAGCCAATCGGCTATTTCCAAATTTTCCAAATTGATAACCAATGTTAGTATTTAAAGATGATTTAGTGTTGATATTCCAATAATGATTCAGCATCACAATAGGTTCAATCACTTCTTTAATACGTGAATTACGTTTTTTACCATCTTGATAACCCCAATATTCATTATACTTTATGCCTTTTAAATCGTAAACCTCTTGAGTATTTGCTGATGATTTACCGCGTTTATTAGGGGCATAAATCCCTGTGAAACTTAAACTATGTTTCTCATTAAACTTTTTTTCTGCGGAAGCGAATAAAGAATTAGAATCATAAAGTGTTGCGTCTTGATAACCTTCGTTTCCCCAACGACGCCCTAAAGACAGCGTATATGCCCAGCCACTTTTTAAAAGACTAGAAGCATAGGTTGCCATAAGTCTGTTTGAATAACTTCTATTTGAAGATGAATAGGTAATACGCCCTCCAGATTTCATTTGGGAAGCTCTGGTATTAATATTCGTTGTTCCTAAAATGCCTCCAAAGTTATAGCTTGATGGCGTTAAACCCGAAGTTAATTCTTGATTACGTAAAACATCATTCATACCTCCCCAATTACTCCACTGTGGGCGACCGTTGTAAATTTTATTCATTTCAATGCCATTAATTAAAACGGAACTATTATCTGAATCTAAACCACGCATTCTAAAAAAAGAGGAACTAAACTCGAAGGCAGCAGTACGCTGAAAAATATTTAAAGACGATGACAGTAAACCAGAAATATTACCATAACCACTTTCGTCCCCATCTAATTCGTCATCAGATAATATAATAGTAAACAAGTCTTGAGAAGATCGCTCAAGCTCTAAAGTCATATCAGTAATATTTACCGTCAATCCTTCATTTACAATTATTGGATATCGTTTTGTAAAATATCCTAATTTAGATATTTTTAGAATCTGTTCTCCCAAAGGGATGTTTTCAGTAAACTGAAATTCACCTAATTCATTAGTTAATTGTATTTGTTTAGTAGCTTCTATGGTAATTGTAACATTTGTGATAGGTTGAAAAGAGTCTCCATCAATAACACTCCCTTTTATTAAGGTTTGCTGTGAATTAGCAAAAATTGCAAACTCACATAATAATAAAAAAATTATAAATTTTTTCATGTTAATTTTAAACACCTATTGATTGAATAAGCGACTTTAAAAGTAAGAAATTTATATTAAATGTATTTTTTGGTTAATTTTTGTATTATATTAACTATATTTAAATACAGTTTTTTACTACTATGAAACCTCTTAAATTCTTTATTCTTTCTTTGTTTTTATGTGTATTTATTAATATCAATGCACAAGAAAAAATATTTAAAATTCACACTATTGCCTTTTATAATTTGGAAAATTTATTTGACACCATTAATGACCCAAACAAATTAGATGAATATAGTCCTATGATGGAACTTAAAACAAATAGAAGTGTTGTTTACCTAAAGAAAATTAAAAACATGGCTCAGGTTATATCAGAAATTGGTGTAGATATTACTAAAAATAGTCCTGCTATAATTGGTGTTGCCGAAATTGAAAACAAACAGGTACTAAATGATTTGGTTAACGATTCTATTTTGTTGAGAAAAAATTATGGTATTATACATTTTGATTCTCCTGATGCTAGAGGTATTGATGTAGCGCTTTTATATCAGAAAAAAATATTTACACCTATAGCATCAAGTAAACATGAACTGAAAATTTATGATGATTCAAGAAAACGAGTTTATACAAGAGACCAATTATTGGTTAGTGGAAACTTAGATGGCGAGCTTATTCATGTTATTGTTTGCCACTGGCCATCGCGTCGTGGTGGTGAACAACGAAGCAGACCAAAACGTGTGGCTGCTGCTAAAGTTAGTAAACACTTAGTTGATTCCTTACAAACCATAAACCCATATGCAAAAATTTTTATTATGGGTGATTTAAATGATAACCCAACAAACAAAAGTGTAAAAGACATTTTAAAAGCTAAAAAAGACAGACAAAAAGTTGAATTAAAAGGTGTTTATAATCCTTTTGAAACGTTTTATAATAATGGCGAAGGAACAACAGCCTATAGAGATTCATGGAGTTTATTTGATCAAATTATGGTAACGAAACCTTTACTAGAAAAAGACTATTCCACTTTTAGATATTATAAAGCAGGTATCTATAACAAAAACTACTTAATTACTAATACAGGGAAATATAAAGGTTATCCTCACAGAAGTTGGTCAAATGGCGGGTTTGATAATGGTTATAGCGACCATTTCCCTGTTTATACTTATATTATAAAGGAAGTCCCAGCTGCCATTCAGACATCTTACCAAAAAACTAAAACCAACTAATAGTACTACCTACAACCAAGTATTCCAAGGAATTCTAGATAAGAATAACACTAGAGCTATTGTATAAAAAACAGCAATAGTTTTTAATTTTACATTAGAAGTTAATTTCTTTTTATGTTTTGAATACCCAATAGTTATTAAAGCTACTGCTAAAATATTTACAAACGGGTGTTCTACAAGGTATAATCTTGCTAAAGAATTACCCATAACGCCTCCTCCTAATTCACTCCATAATTCAAATCGAGGTGATACAAAGTAAAGTATCAAACCAATTAATAATTGAATATGAGACACTATTAAAGTAAATAACGATATTCTAAAATCTTTGGCTTCGTATTCTTTATCTCCAAAAGTTTTAATTAAAGCATTTACAACTGCAACGATTAAAACTAAAAGCACTAAATATGCCCAACATGAATGAATTGATAATATGGTTTCGTACATGAATACAATTTTTTAGAATTTATAATAGCAAATGTAATAATTAAAAGCATTAAAAAATCGCTTCAAAGGAAGCGGTTTAAAAATTTATTATATAATTACACGGTTATTCTTGTGCTTTTTCAGCATTATTACTACACAAAAAACTCTATCTAAACGTAGGTTATTATTACGTTAAGGGGCATAAATATTTTGAATAATTAATTGATTTCAATATATAAACAATAAATTTGTAATAACTACAAAATCTAATTAACTAACGATTCATTTATGAAAAATCTATTCATTTATACACTCACTTTTTTATGTGCCATTTCTTCTTTTGGGCAAATTCAATCTTATTATAATGGTCTCGATTTGACAAATACTGGTGAAGATTTATTTTTAGAATTATCAACTAGATTAAAATCTACTCACATATCAATTCCCTATACATCTACAGCAACTGATACTTGGGATGTTTTAAAGCAAGCGGAAGAAGATCCAGATAACCCTTCAAATGTATTATTGATTTATGGTTTTGATGATACAGATGGAGATTATAAAACAGATAGAACAAGAGCGAAAACGGAGACTGATACTGGTGGTGGCGATCCAGGTAAATGGAATAGAGAACATATTTTTGCAAAGTCTATAGCAAATCCTATTTTAGTAACTGATGACCCAGGTCCTGGAACTGATGTACATAATTTAAGACCAGCTGATTCAGAATGGAATTCGCTGCGTAGTAATCGTAAATTTACAGATGGAAGTGGTGATTCTAAAATTATAGCAGGCAATGGTGGCTGGTATCCAGGTGATGAATGGAAAGGAGATGTTGCACGTGCAATTATGTACATGTATTTACGGTATAATGGTGATGGATCTAAGACGTCTGAAACACAATGTTTTCCTAAAGCAATAGGCTACGGCAACGTATTATCTGCAGATCCTAATATGATAGATTTATTTTTAAAATGGAACGCTGAAGACCCAGTTTCTGATTTTGAAGACCAACATAACCCAGTTGCAGAGGGAATTCAAGGTAATAGAAATCCGTTTATAGATAATCCGTATTTAGCAACCCTTATTTGGGGTGGTTTAATAGCTGAAGACCGTTGGGATTTAAATGATAATTCAGATACTGAAGCACCAAGTTTGCCTGAAAACCTAATAGCAACAACTATTAAAGATGATGAAATTGAAATTAGTTGGGATGCTTCTACAGATAATGTTAATGTCATTGATTATTTAATTTATTTAGATGGCGTGTATTTACAATCAACATCAACAACCTCTACTTTAATTGAAAATTTATTTTCAAACACAACATATCAAATTACTATTAAAGCTAGAGACAATTCTTCTAACTTGTCCGCTGCAAGTGAGATTTTGAATGTTACAACTTTACAGGGACCTATAGTTTTATTTTCAGAAGATTTTGAAAATTGTGGTGATTTGAATTTCTTTACTTATAGTGAAAGTAGTACTAAAGATTGGATATGTAGCCCGCAATACGGAGAGAATAATTCAGGTTCGATAGGTATTAACGGCTACCAACAGGTTACTTTAAGTAAAGATTGGTTAATCACATCTAATTCAATTGATTTTGATACAAGTTCTGGAGAAAAATTAAGTTTTTATACTGATGCTGCTTATGGTTCATCTACATTAGAATTAGTGTATTCATCAGATTATGATAAAACAGATGGTCCAGAAAATTTCACTTGGACAGCAGTACCAAACGTTACAATCCCTTTGCATTCTGATGGGTCAGGAACAGAAGAAGTATACACCTTTACTGATATAGATATTAGTGAAATTACTGGCTCTGTTTATTTTGCATTTAAATACTATTCAAACAATGAACCGACTCGTTGGACGGTTGACAGTTTTGAGATTATTGCTGGAAATTCTCTTGCTATTGATGATTTTAATACTGAAAACTCCATAGTAAAAGCATACCCAAACCCAAATGATGGGAGTTTTAGCATTACTGTTCCTTTAGTTGAAAAAGAAGTTGTTGTAGAGTTATATTCCATACAATCTCAATTAATTTCTAGAAAATCACACATCGTTAATGATGGAATAGTAAAAATGAATATACAAGAAAAACCAGCTGGTTTATATATAGTTAAAGTACATTTAGAAAGTAAACTTAATGATATAGCTTTAAAAGTTGTAAAAGGATAGAGAAACTTTTTGAAGTTGAGCTTCTAAATAAAAAAAGCCCATTTATATATTGTTAATAATATACAAATGGGCTTTTTTATTTACTGAATGATTCCAAAAGAATTAAAACTTAGACTTTTAAAGGTCTATTAGGATTTTACATTCTATTATATTCAATCCAAACATAAACAATTCAAATTAAGAATATGATATTACATCATGAAATAAACATTACACCTTATAGAAATAGTTTGTGTATGTATTGAACTTAATAGCAGAGTATTAAAATAACTAACGATTATTAATTAATTTAACTTAAAACTTGAACTTAGTTTTTGAAACGAATTATGACAATGTATAAAAACAAAAAGACCGTCTTTACGACGGTCTTTTCTATGTTTAATGTGATTATTAATTATTCATTAACAACCCACGAACCATTAGTTTTAATAAACTTAGTAGTGTATTCATTTTCTCCGCTATCATAAATAACATAAGTTAGAAGATACTTTTGTCCTTCTGCAGCATTAGGATCTAAGTTATCTAAAAGTATAGCTAATGCATACTGAATTTGTGCATCTGACCAATTATAATCAAAATCACCATAACTAGCTAAGTTTCCAATTAATCCTGAATATTCAGGATCAGTTAATTGAGATGCCATATATTCATAATCACCATTTCTTACTAAAGTGTATCTGATAGTATTATCTGGAATCCAAGTGTTATCTTCTTTTCCAAATTGCAAACTACTATCAATTGTTGATTGATAACCTACCCAGACACCATCTATTTTTGTATATGAATTACCACGTGTTTGAGCTCCGCTTGAACTAGACACATAACTATATAATACATTTAACTCTTCTCCTTCTTGTGCAAAAGGGAATTTTAGATTTAAAAATGTTGGCAAATAACCATCTGGTTGCGTTGAACTTCCAAAAGTTTCAATACCCATGGAAGTAAAATCTTCATCACTTACTAAGTAAACCCCATCTGTAGCTATTTCCCATCCGTCCTCTGTAAAAGTATAAATCACTTTATTTGATGTTGTACTTCCTACTGTTTCATCATCTAAAACGTCATTAGTCATAATTGCCGACCAAGTATTGGCAACACGAATACCATCTATTGTTCCAGTTGGACCGTTAGTACCTTGGCGAATTGCAATTCTATTTGCTGTATTACCAGCAAAACCAGTATTTGTTGCTTCTGGTGTTGTAGGCTCTGTAGCTTCTGGTGAAGTTAAAACATATAAATTTGATGTACCAGTAGCTATATCATAAGTTGCAACAATAAGGTATGTTGTATTTAAATCAAACGGTGTAGAACCCCAAGTTGGGCTATTAAATGAGCTAGCTCCAATACCGAACAAAACATTTCCAGATCCATCACTTTTAGCACCAACTCTAGCTGAATAATTAAAACTACCATCTTCTTCCATTAGGTGGAAAAAATAGGTTCCATCACCAACTTCACTTAAGTTTATTAAGGCACTCGCATAAACTGTTCCAGTTTCTATAATTGATGTAAAAGAGGTATTAACATCTTCAAAACCTGAACCAAAAGCTATAGCACCCCCTATATTAGTACTAGGATAATCTGTCATTTCTAAACTTGAAGTATTATATACTACAAAACCTGAAGTTCCTGAATGTGCAGTCCAATCAGAAGTAATAGTTGTTAGGTCTCCTGCTGCGGATCCATAATCAAAATTTTCTTCAAGAGAAATTGTTGGAGTCACTTTATATGCACTTCCTGTATATTGAAAATATGATGCTGCTACATAATCGCCTTCATTTGGAGAACTGTAATTATCACTAATAATATCTACTAAATAATCTTCTGGAGTAGCATCAGATTGAAAACCTAATAAATCACTTCCGCTTAAGGCATAATCTTCTTGCTTTAAACTATAATCTCTTAACCAAAAAGCACTACCAATGTATAGTCTATAATCTACTGTTACAGCCGACCCATTACTTAAAAATGGATATAATTCTGATAAATAATCTGGTAACATTGATTTAGCATCGTCTAACGAACTAAAACTCCCAAATGATAAATCTAATTCATCATAATCATCATCACTAAGTGTTAATTTAACTTCTTCTACAACACCTGGATTATTTGCATTAGCGTCATTATGAATATCTTCCATAGGGTTACAACCAACAATGATTGTTCCTAACAAAATTGTATATAAATAAAATATTTTTTTCATAGTTCTTTTTTTAAAAATTTACTTTTAATCCTACACTATACGTTCTACCTGCTCCATAATATACTAAAGCGGTTGCAGCCGTTCCATCTACATCATTTGCATCTGATACATATTCTGTATTAAATACATTATTTATTTTACCATTTAACACAGCTTCAAATGAACCCATATTAAATACATGGCTTACACCTACATCAAACAAACCGTATTCTGGAACTTCCCATGTATCAGGAAGTCCTGCTTCGCCCCTACTTGTAACTTGGTAAGAAGCAAACATATCTCCAGCGTAGTTATAATCTACATAAAGGCTTGATTTGATAGCAAATTTATAACTTGCTCCCAAGGCAAATGTAGTTTGTGCTGCATCACCAACTTTTAAATCTTTTGCAAACACATCAACCTCACCTACTGGTGTGCCGTCCTGACTTCTAATAATTGCCGACACGTCACTTTTCCATTGCCAATCACCAATAGATGCCATACCTGTAACAGTAAATTCGTCTGATAGTTTATATCTAAAATCAACTTCTATACCTTGATGTAAAGCATCCATACCAAGTAGATTGTAAAAAACTAACTCATCACTTGAAGACGGTCCTGGTAGAGAACCATTTATAGCTTTATCTAACCAGCTTGTCATATATAGGTTAACATTGGCAGATAGCTTATCGCTTCTATATCCATAACCCAGCTCAAGACTAAATACTTTTTCATTTTCCGCGTCTTGATTAGCATCAATTCCATCTTCATCTTGGAATACCGTATCTAAGAATGGTGCTTTTGAAAAATACCCAACATTAACAAATACATTATTATTTATATCTAGGTTATAGTTACCTCCACCTTTAATTCCATATCCAACAAAATTAACTTTCTCAGAATTTCTAGTACCAATAATTTCACTATTCATATACTCTTTTTGTTGATAATTAGTATTTGAAACATCAGCAGCCATAAATAAATTTAACGATTCATTAACCTGATATTCTGCTTGACCAAAAAGACCTGATCTTACAACAACACCATCGTAATCCTTATTGTATTTATCTCCAACTCTTAAAGGTTTACCAAAAGCATACGTATCAGACTCATTATCTAAGAAAAATTGTCCTCCTAATAAATCATCTACCTCATACCAGTGCGACCCCACATAGTAACGTGCATCTAAACCTCCAGAAACAGTTAACTTCTCGTTAATTCTATTTTTGTAAGTCGATAATAGTCCATACCATTCATGAGAATTTCTAGAAGAAGAAATAATGTCTGAAGAACCTGCTGTTCCATTAGCTATATTTTCTTCAACGACTTTGTCAAAATCAATTGGCTGCAATCCTGCACCACCTATTCTATAATCGCTTGATCCTATTTTAGATCCTTCATCTCTTCGACCACCTCCAGATCCAAATGAAGCATATAATGCTGTCGATAATGCCGACTTATCATTAATGTTCCATAAATGATTTAAAGATATTTGAGGTTTGTGATAAAAATTATAAGATTGGTGATATACTTCTCCATTTTTATAACCCCAATCTTTATTAGCCTTTTGTGGTCCAGAATCTGTATCTAATAATTCTGAAATCGTAGAACGATTAAAACGTTGTCCATGCGTTTGTTGTGCACCAAACGCAGTAAATGTTAACCTGTTCTTTTCATTTAATTGTTGAGATAAACTTATAAAGTAATTATATCCTGAAAATTCTCCGCCATCAATATATCCATCACCAGATATTTTTGATGCACTAACCGTTGCGGCAAATCCTTTGTCAGATAATCCTGTAGAATAAGTCATTCCATATTTTAAGTAGCCATCATTTGCAATTCCAGTGAAAACATTCCCACCTGCTTCTGCATCAGTACTTTTAGTTAAAATGTTAATAGTTCCTCCAATAGAAGGCACTGCAACTTTTGAAGCTCCTAACCCCCTTTGAACCTGCATTGAAGAAGTAACATCACCTAAACCTGCCCAGTTAGACCAATAAACACGGCCGTTTTCCATATCATTAACAGGAACTCCGTTAATCATTACAGCAACATTTTCAGAGCTAAAACCTCTCAAGGAAACTCTACCATCACCATAACCACCACCAGATCTAGTAGCATAAACACCTGGTGTTGCTTTTAATATTTCTGGAAATTCTTGTGTGCTTAATTTTAAAGAAATATCTGCAGCTTTAATAGTAGAAACAGCTACTGGTGTTTTTCTATCGACAGCCACAGAAGCTATAATTTGAATCTCTTCTAAACCAACTTGACTAGATTCAAGTTCAATATTACCCATAACTTTATCTCCAGAAAAAGAAAAAGTTTTAGAGGTGTAACCCACATAAGTAATTACAATTTCTCCCTGATTAGATTCAGTCTTTATAGAGAAATTACCATCAAAATCGGTAACAACTCCATTAGTTGTACCTTTTTCAATAACATTAGCTCCAGGTAAAGACATGTTTGTTCCAGCTTCTAAAATAGTACCCGAGATAGTACTTTGAGCCATAATTACTGTAGAAAACAAGAATCCTACAGTTAACATTAAAAAATGCGTAGTTTTTTTCATAATTAATTATTTGAAATTAGTCATGGCAAAAATACATATTAATTGGCATTATATATTATGTAATTGTTAACAAATATTAACAATTATTACAAGCAAAAACAGCATAAATATTAAAATATTCATGCTGTTTTTGTGATTTTAACAAAAAATTGTTAAAAACTAAGTTAAATTCTTATAGTAATTTAACAAATTAGAAGTAGAAGAATCATGTTCGTTATTACTTATATTGTTAAATTCTTGTAAAATTTTAGTTGCCAGTTGTTTACCTAGCTCTACACCAAATTGATCGTAACTAAAAATATTCCAAATGACACCTTGTACAAATATTTTGTGCTCATACATGGCTATTAACTCACCTAAGCTTTCTGGTGACAACCTATTAATAAATATAGTATTTGTTGGTTTGTTTCCTTGAAACACTTTAAAAGGTATTAAATCTCCTGTTGCTCCTTCAGAAATAACTTCAGCTTCACTTTTCCCATTTAAAAGCGCTTCTGTTTGTGCAAAAAAGTTGGACATTAATTTATCTTGATGATCTTTATTTCCATGTAATGCATTAGCAAAACCAATAAAATCGGCAGGTATTAATTTTGTTCCTTGATGGATTAACTGAAAAAAAGCATGTTGCGAATTAGTTCCAGGTTCACCCCAAATAATAGTTCCTGTTTGATAGTCTATTGGGTTTCCATTTCTATCAACACTTTTACCATTACTCTCCATAATACCTTGTTGCAAATAGGTTGCAAACTGATTCAAATATTGAGAATAAGGAATAATAGCTTCACTCTCCGCATCAAAAAAGTTATTATACCAAACACTTATTAATGCTAAAACAACAGGGATATTATTTTTAAAATCTTCATTTTTAAAATGATTATCCATTTTATTAGCACCTTGTAGCAAACTATCAAAATTATTATAACCTACAGCTAAACTAATACTTAAGCCCACAGCACTCCAAAGTGAAAAACGACCACCAACCCAATCCCACATTGGAAAAATATTGTTTTCATCTACTCCAAAAGCTTTAACATTAGCAATATTAGTTGATACTGCTACAAAATGTTTTGCAATAGCATCTTCTGTTGCCGATTGTAAAAACCAGTCTTTTAAAGTATTGGCATTAGATAACGTTTCCTGTGTAGTAAATGTTTTTGAAACAACAACAAAAAGAGTCGTTTCCGGATCTAATTTTTTAATGACCTCGTTAACATGATCGCCATCTACATTACTAACAAAATGTGTTGTTAAATGGTTTTTATAATATTGAAGAGAATCTACAACCATCGCAGGTCCTAAATCGGAACCTCCAATTCCAATATTAACCACATCGGTAAATGCCTTACCAGTAAAACCTTTTCTTTCACCATTTACCACCTCATTAGTAAATGCCTCAATTTTTTGCTTTACTTGATAAATCTCTGGCATCACATTAACACCATCTACAGTAAAATTGGAGTTTTTAGGCGCACGTAATGCGGTATGCAAAACAGCTCTTCCTTCAGTTTCATTTATTATTTCGCCAGAAAACTGACTCTTAATAGCGTCTTTTAATTTAACTTCATTAGCTAATTCAATTAAAAGCTTTAAAGTTTCTTCTGTAATCCTGTTTTTTGAAAAATCTACATAGAAATCATCCCACTTAACAGTAAACTTATTTGCTCGTTCTTTATCTTGAGCAAATAAATCTTTCATATGAACATCTTTTACAGAATTAAAATGTTGTTGAAGTTTTTTCCATGCTTCTGTTGTTGTAGGATTTATAGTTGGTAACGCCATATACTAATGGTTTAATGTGACTAAATTATTATTTAATGTTTCTTCAGATTTAGATTCTTCAAATGGAATCGCATCCAATTGAGTTTTTATTGGTTTTATAAAATCTAAATACTTTACTTTTAATGAATCTGAAATTGGCTTTGCCTCTGGTAATTTTTGTTTAAATGGATCAACCTGTCTACCATTTTTCCAAAAACGATAACATACATGCGGTCCTCCCGTATTACCTGTCATGCCTACCCAACCAATAACATCACCTTGTTTTACAAACTGACCAACCTTAGCCTTACGCTTACTCATATGAAGGTATTGCGTTTCGTAGGTCGCATTATGTCTTATTTTTACATAATTACCATTTCCTCCTCGTCTTTTAGACTCTGTAACAGTACCATTAGCAGTTGCCATAATAGGTGTTCCTATAGCTGCAGCAAAATCGGTTCCTTTGTGTGGGCGCACTTTATAACCATAAACTGCAATTCTTCTTTTTAAATTATATCTGGATGATATACGTTTAAATTTCACTGGTGCTTTTAAAAAGGCACGACGTAAATTTTTGGCTTCATCATTAAAATAATCTACAATACCTTTTACAGAATCTGTTTCAAATTCAAAAGCATAAAAAGGTTCACTATTGTGCTCAAAAAAAGCAGCTTTAATATTATGAACACCTGTATAAATGGTATCATCTATATATTTATCTGTATAAATCACTTTGAAACGATCTCCTTTTTGAAGACGCCTAAAATCAATAGTCCATGCATAAATTTCATCTGCCATTTTATAGGCTAAACGCTGACTTAAACCTTGCTCTTCTAAAGTTTGAGAAATATTATTATTAATAATACCTGTGGCTATTTTTTCAACATACTTTATAGGTTTTCTACTCGTATAGGTATGAATAGAATCGTGAAAATTAATAACGACATACTCTTCTAAATTTGGTTGATATATAAAACATTTTGGTAACTCTAAAGAATCTTTAGAACAAAGTAAGGTATATGGTTTGCCAATTTGAAGACGTCTTATATCAAAACTATCTTTAGCTTTTTCGGCGATATGAAATATTTTAGGATAACCAATTCTATTTCTTTCAAGAATTTCTCCAAAACTATCTCCTTTTTTTATAGTATCTCTTTTAACAACAAAGTCATTTAATTTAAACCCAAATTCATATAATTCTTTAGGTATTTCAACTGCTGCTAATTCTTCTTCTACTAATTTTGTTTTTGGTTCTTCTTTACAACCAATAAATAGCAATATTAATAACGTTAATATTAAATATCTATTCCCCAATTTTCTATTTCTTGTATTGTCCATAACTCTGGAAAAAATATTCTCTTTTGATATTTTGGATGCATGTATTTTACCCATTCACTTCCTCCTGTTGCTTCGGCCGTTTTTCCGCCTATTTTTAAATAATGATTTGCTGTATTATAATGTGCCATCACCCACTTTATATTAACGGTATAATCGTAATGACGCATAGCATCAACTAAGTCTTTGTTTTCTCTAGCTTCTTTTGGAAGTTCTTTAAATTTAGAGTACAAATTGTTAGTTTGATAAAATTTGGTAAATCTAATAAATTCGTCTTTATATCTCTCTTCAAAAACTGTTAATGTATAACTTTTTTTTCCTGTTTTATAATCTTTTCCCGCAGCTTGCCAATACAAATGCTCAAAAGCATTTTCGTAAGATGAATTTCTATCAATTGTATCTCTAAAACGTTTATCAATAAGATTTATAAGTTCGGTAGACGCAAATTCAATCTTTCTGTATTGTGCACTTTGAAATCCGCTTGCAGGTGTTAATGTGGTTCTAAACTTATTATAATCGTCTACATCCATACCATCTTTCATAATGCTAAAAGACGACGTTAGCATATCAAAATAACGACTAATACGCATGAGTTTAGAAGTAAATAGAATTGCATCAACCTCATCTGTTTTAGCCACCTGATCTATCTCCCAAAGTATCATTTTAAATAAAAGTTCATTTATTTGATGATACATGATGAAAACCATTTCATCTTTAAAAACCGTACGTTGTACTTGAAGATTTAATAAAGCATCTGTTTGAATATAATCCCAATAATTTAAAGGTTTACTATTTAACAAACCTTCAAGATAGCCTTCTAAATCTTGATCTATTGCTTCGTATTTTTTTAAGTTGGTTTTCTATTTTAGACTTCAAAATTCCTTAATTATTGACAACTATTTTGAATGGATGTTTTAATCCTTTAAAAGCTTCTAAATCTGCTCTTAATGAGCCAACTGCTAAATCTGCTTTGATTCGTAAAGGTAATTTATTTTTATCTTTTGAAACCCAAAGTGTTAAACTTTCTTCTTCTTTAAAAACACGACCTGCCATAACGTAAGGTCTAAATTTCAATGTTTCAATTTTACCAAAATCGGTACTAATGGTTTCTTCTCCTAAATATTTAAGTTTAAAACCGTAATTTTCTTCATCAAAGAACATATCTATACGAACTTCATCTCCAATTTTCAAATCACTTGTATCTAGGTTATTTCGCAAGTAATAAAATGTAGACACCATATCTTGAATATTAGGTTTCGTATCTATTACAGATTTTTTATTATGCTTCTTGTCATTAACGTAGGCCTTGTTATTTTGCTGATCAAAATCTATTTCTAAATCTTTGGTATGTCCCCCTTCATCAATATTTCTAACAAATTTATACGGCATATTGGTTTCCTTATCAAAATAGCTTTCGTATCTATCTTTTACTTTAAAAAACCATTTTATCATACCAGTAGTCCAGCCTTTGCCAACAACATGGTATACATCTTTATCTCCTAATTTAGAATCTTTAACCGTAAGTGTAGCGTTTCCAGCTTTCATCCAGCCGCTATAGCTCATTTTAAATTTAAACCATTCCCCATCTTCAAACGCAGATTCTTGCTGCGAAAAAGACATTTGTATGGTAAATATTACTGTTATTATAAGTAGTATGTTTTTCATCTGTTATGGGTCATTGACATGTAACTTCTTAAATTTACATTTATTGTTTTAAGTAAGAAATTACAATTACTATTCCAAAAATATAAAAATTCTTAAGACATGATGTTTATATAAGAAGTTCTTAACCTTAATTTGTTACATAAAACAGAAAACCTTAATCGTTTTTGTTTTGATGGAGTCTCTTATTAATGCTAAATAAAACCTAAAACCAAAAACCGATATTAAAAAACCAAATACTTTGTTTTTGTTCTGGGGAGTAGCTATATTTTACCTGAATAGGTCCAATGAAAGTTTCTATGCCATATCCTAAACCATAACCTTGATAATCTGGGAGCGTGAGCCATTCACCACTTTCAAATAAATCATCTTCTATATTTGCCCAATTTCCTTCTAAAGTTATGTGGTGCTTTTTATAAATCTCATAATCCGCACTAAAAGAAGCTTTTATATAACTATCGCCTGTAAGAGAAATAAAATCATATCCTATAAAAGGAATAAAATTGTTTATTAAATTATTACCATAACCTCCAAGAGCAAAATCTAATGATCGGGTAGATTTATCACCAAATTTAAAACCACCACTACTATGTATATTAAAAGCTAATTTATCTGATAGACTAAAAGCATATCCTAAAGCGCCTTTCATTATTGAAAAATTATCAAAATCTTGGTTAAACTTTGAAGCATAAAAATAGTTATATATATCGCTATTAAAATAAACACCTTTGTTAGGGAAATATTTATTATCGTATGTATCTAATTTTATATTCGCAAAAACACTAAAATAATCGGTGTTTTCAAATATAAAATCATCATTTCCATTAGAAATTTTTAGTGTTTCTGATTTCACTTCTAATCGTTTATGCTCTATTCCCATACTTAATGCAAAATCCTTTCTAAAAAGCGTTTGCAAATAAAACTGATTGGTTTGATCTTGTAATTTAGCATCAATTTTATTAAGCCCCATGGCACTTACTTCAGTGTCTTCTAAAAGTAATTGGGCATTTATATTTTTATTAAATGTATTATATCTAGAACGCACACCTACACTCCAATAAAAACCTCTGTCGATTAAATATTCAAAATTATACCTAACCTGATCCCCTAAAATAAAATCTATTGAGGCTATATCATTGTCAAATAATAAACGTTTTTGGGTTAAATTAATTAATGCTGCACTTTTATATAAATCGTCAAAATGTAACCCTAATTTTAAAAAAGTTGTGTTTTTTGTTTCTTTCAGTTTTGCTATTAAATGATAATTTTCTTCATTTTCACTTTTAGCTAATTTGTATTGAAAGGAATCAAAATTGTTAGTTGCAACAAGATTATCTATCCCTTTTGAAAAATCATTGTAACTTATTTTTTTATTAGATTTTAATTTTAGCTTTCCTAAAACGTAAGCTCTGGTATAATTATTTATTCCTTCAATAGAAAAAGAACTAATTGTAATACTATCTGGAAATTGCTTTATTATTTTTTCATTTTTTTTAGTTTTAAAAAAAGATTTTAAAGCTTCAGATTTTAAAATAGCAGCTCGCTTACCACTTTCAATAATTTTTGCTCCATCATCAAAGGAAACGACATTATAAGCTTTAATATCTGGTTTAATATAAATATCCGTTTTTTGTGCTTTAGTCTCCATAGTCTTTATAGTTCTAAAGTTATTTATTTGAATTAAAACATCTGGTGCCGATGTTAATTCATCCCGATTTAATAACTCATCCTGAACATCAACTCCAATAATAACAGCCATTCCTTTTTCTCGTAATTCATCAATAGGATAGTTATTTATTACACCACCATCAATTAATACTTGATTCTTAATCATAACAGGTTGAAAAAGCGATGGAAGCGCACTACTTGCCAATATAGATTGTGTTAAATCGCCTTTATCTAACAACACTTGTTTACCTGTTTCCACATTAGTTGCTATACAGAAAAACGGAATGGGCAACTTATCAAAACTATTAATATTATTAACATGAAAGGTTAATTTAGATAGCAAACTATAGGTATTTTGCCCTCTCGACAGCGCCGAAGGCAACTTAATTTTAAAGTTATCGAACGGCAGGGTTAATATATATTTTTCAGAATTATCACGCTCATAAAAAGCTTTTGAAGCTCTAGGCAATTCATCATTTATAATTTTATCAAAATCTACTTCTTTAAAAATGGAATCGAGTTCTTTACCAGAGTAACCAGAAGCATATAACGCACCTATAATAGCCCCCATACTTGTACCTGCTATATAATCAACTTTTACCCCTAAACTATCAATAACCTTTAACACACCAATATGCGCTAATCCTTTTGCACCACCACCACTTAACACTAAGCCTACCTTAACCTCATTATCTTTTTGTTTATCCTGCGAAAAACTCTCAAGGCAAACAACAAATAATAAAAAGGTTAGTAGGTATTTCATGTATTTCTATTTATTTTTTCAATTTTCACTTGTAACACTTATAAAATCATTACTCTGTACCTTTAAATTAATAGTCATGGATGTTTCATTTTTTATGATAATAATTATAAACTTTCTCTGCACGAGATACACCAACAACTAATTCTAATTCGTCTAATTTTGCATTAGCAACACGTTTTACCGACTTAAAATGTTTCAATAAATCTACAACTGTTTTTTCTCCTATTCCAGAAATAGTTTCAAGTTCTGTATTTAAAGCACTTTTACTTCGCTTATTTCTATGATGTTCTATCCCAAAACGGTGAGCTTCATTTCGTAAAAACTGAATCACTTTTAGGGTTTCACTTTTCTTATCTAAATATAAGGGAATTGGATCATTTGGATAGAATAATTCTTCTAAACGTTTTGCAATACCAACAATGGCTATTTTTCCTCTTAAATTTAAAGCGTCTAAACTTTTTAATGCTGATGATAATTGCCCCTTTCCCCCATCAATAATAATAAGTTGTGGCAATGGCTGCTCCTCTTCTACTAGACGCTTGTATCTGCGATACACCACTTCTTCCATAGAAGCAAAATCGTCTGGTCCCTCAACTGTTTTTATATTAAAATGACGATAATCTTTTTTGCTTGGTTTCCCATTTTTAAACACCACACAAGCCGCTACAGGGTTTGTTCCTTGGATATTAGAATTATCGAAACACTCAATATGTCTTGGCTCTTCATGAAGACGTAAATCGGTTTTCATTTGTGCCATAATCCGCTTCTCGTGTCTGTCTGGGTCTACAATTTTTATTTGTTTAAAACGCTCTAATCTATAATACTTGGCGTTTCTAATAGATAAATCTAAAATATGCTTTTTATCGCCTAATTTAGGTATAGTAATTTTAACATCATCTCCTAATTCTACCTTAAAAGGCACATAAATTTCTTTTGAATTGGAATTAAATCGTTGTCTAATCTCGGTTATTGCTAATTCTAGTAACTGCAAATCGGTTTCATCTAATTTCTTTTTAATCTCTAAGGTATGTGAACGGATAATAGAACCGTATGATAATTGCAAAAAATTAACGTAACCATAACTTTCATCACTAACAATAGAAAACACATCTACATTGCTAATTTTAGGATTTACAATCGTAGACTTTGCTTGGTAGTTTTCTAAAACCTCAATCTTTTCTTTTATTTTTTGAGCGTCTTCAAACTGCATGTTTTCAGCAAAACTTTTCATTTGAAGCTTAAATAGGTTTAAAGAATCTTTAAAATTTCCTTTTAAAATTTCTTTTATAGCTTTAATATTTTCATTGTAAGATGCTTCAGTCTCTAAACCTTCACAGGGACCTTTACAATTTCCTAAATGATATTCTAAACATACTTTATACTTACCAGCCTCAACTTTATCTTCAGCTAAATGATAATTGCAAGTGCGCAAACTATACAATCCTTTTATTAAATCTAACAGTACATGTACTGTTTTTCCACTGGTATAAGGTCCAAAATATTCGCTACCATCTTTAAAAACACGTCGGGTAGAAAACACTCTGGGAAAACGTTCTTTTTTAATACATATCCAAGGATACGACTTGTCGTCTTTCAACATCACATTATAGCGAGGTTGATATTTTTTAATTAAGTTATTTTCAAGTAAAAGCGCATCAGTTTCTGTATCAACAACGATATGCTTTATGTCGGCAATTTTTTTTACTAATACTCGGGTTTTTCCATTATCGTGAGTTTTTGTGAAATAGGAGCTTACCCGTTTTTTTAAATTTTTAGCTTTTCCTACATATATAATTGTTCCTTCTTTATCGTAATATTGATAAACTCCAGGTTGATTTGGTAGTGTTTTTAATTGTATTTCTAAATCGGGAATATCCATTAAATCAAAGGTAATTATTTTAATTTTTTATTGTTGAAATACTACTTATATATATGTGTTAAACTTTTAAACATTTTCAATTTTTAATTGACTAATTCCCTACATTGTGCCTATTTCTGAAAAACAATAAAATGAACAAAAAAATTATCGGACGCATTGATATTGTTGATTTTCCTGGATTAGGACTATTCAATATTGACGTTAAAATTGATACAGGCGCCTATACATCGGCTATTCATTGCTCTAAAATTATTGAAGAAAACAATAGTTTAAGATGTATTTTTAATAGTGACGACCATAAAAACTTTGGAAAAACTGAAATTATTTTCGATACATTTTCTCGTACTAATGTAAAAAGCAGCAACGGATTTAAAGAAAACAGATATAAAGTGAAATCTGAAGTTGTATTTTTTGGAAAAACATATAAGATTAACTTAACTTTAAGCACAAGAGACGATATGAAATTCCCTGTATTAATTGGGCGGCAATTTTTAAAACAAAAATTTATTGTTGATGTAGATTTAGAAAACGTTTCTTTTAATAAAAAAACACAATGAATATAGTAATCTTATCAAGGAATTCAAATTTATACTCAACTGAAAGGCTAATTGAAGAAGGCGAAAAAAGAGGTCATAAAGTTGAGGTTATAGACCCACTAAAATGTGATATCATTATAGAAAAAGAAAAACCTACTATTTATTATAAAGATAGATATTTAGACTATGTTGATGCCATTATTCCTAGAATTGGAGCTTCGGTAACCTTTTATGGTTGTGCTGTAGTAAGACAATTTGAAATGATGGGTGTTTTTACCATTGTAACTTCAGATTCTATTCAACGCTCAAGAGACAAACTACGTAGCTTACAACGCTTAAGTAAAGCAGGTATTGGCATGCCTAAAACTGTTTTTACTAACTATTCCAGAGATGTTGAAGAAGTTATTGAGCATGTTGGAGGCACACCTGTAATTATTAAATTATTAGAAGGTACACAAGGCTTAGGAGTTGTTTTAGCAGAAACAAAAAATGCAGCAGAATCGGTTCTAGAGGCTTTTAACGGCTTACAAGCTAGAGTTATTGTTCAAGAATTTATAAAAGAAGCCGGCGGTGCTGATTTAAGAGCCTTAGTTGTTGATGGTCAAGTTGTAGGCGCTATGAAACGTCAAGGTAAAGAAGGTGAATTTCGTTCTAATTTACATCGTGGCGGCTCTGCAAATATTGTAAAACTTAATCATGATGAATTAAAATTAGCAATGAATGCTGCAAAAGCATTAAAACTGCCCGTTTGTGGTGTAGATATGTTACAGTCTGCTCGTGGTCCTTTACTATTAGAAGTAAACTCTACACCAGGATTAGAAGGTATTGAAGCTGCTACAGGACGAAACATAGCAAAAAGTATTATTTTTTATATTGAAAAAAACAGTCATAAAAAATAAATGAAACTTCCAAAAACTAACATACTAACCATTCTAAACACTAAAATATATCCTGGAGAAAGCAAGGAAGTTAATTTTGATGTAGCCAACTTGCACACATCAACACCTGTAAACATTCCTATTATTGTTGAACGTGCAAAAAAACCAGGACCAATTGTATTATTCACAGCTGGTATTCATGGGGATGAGGTTAATGGTGTTGAAATTGTTAGACAATTAATTGCAAAAGGTATAAATAAACCTAAGTGTGGCACTATAATATGTATGCCTGTAATTAATATTTTTGGGTTTATAAATTTAAAACGGGAATTTCCAGATGGTAGAGATTTAAACCGTGTGTTTCCTGGTACTATTAATGGCTCTTTAGCTAGTAGAGTTGCTTATAAATTGATAAACCAAGTGCTCCCTTATGTAGATTATATCATGGATTTTCATACAGGTGGTGCTGGTCGTTTTAATGCACCACAAATACGCATTATAGATAAAAACAAACAACTTAATGATTTAGCAAAAGCTTTTGGAGCGCCTTTTGTTTTATATTCTAAAAACTTATCAAAATCATTTAGACATACCTGTTTTAAATTAGGCAAACCTATGCTACTTTTCGAAGGCGGAAAGTCATTTCACATCGATGAAACTATAACAAATTCTGGAATTAATGGCGCTAAACGTGTTCTAAAACATTTAGATATGCTAAGTGTTAAATTTAAAGTATCACACCCTAAAAAAGAAACCGTTTTTATTGAAGAAAGCAAATGGCAACGCGCCAAATATTCTGGTATGTTTAGAGCTACTATTGCTATTGGCAAACATGTTGAAAAAAAGATGTTTTAGGAAACATTACCGACCCATATGGAAAATTTAGTTACGAAGTAAAAGCACCAAATTCTGGATATATAATTAATGTAAATGAATCCCCTATTGTTTATCAAGGGGATGCTTTATTTCATATCTCAACAAAACTTGAAGCTTAAAATATGACCAAATCTGAATTACGAAAAACATACAAAACACTTCGTAATAATTTATCAGAAAATGATATTGATGAATGTAGTTTAGCTATCGCCAACCAGCTTTTAAAGCTGCCTATTTGGGAATATGTTTTCTATCATATTTTTTTAGCTATTGAAGAACAAAAAGAAGTTAACACCGATTATATTTTAAATATTCTTTCGGGTAAAGACAAAAATATTCTCATTTCAAAAAGTGATTTTGATACTGGAGATATGACTCATTTTCTTTTAACAGATAGTACCGTTATTAAAAAAAATAAATACAATATTCCTGAACCCATTGATGGCATCGAAATTTCTAGTGATAAAATTGACGTCGTTTTTATTCCGCTTTTAGCATTTGACAAAAAAGGGCATCGTATTGGTTATGGCAAAGGTTTTTACGACCGGTTTTTAGCTGGTTGCAAACCCAAAACCATCAAAATTGGGTTATCTTTTTTTGAAGCCGAAATTGAGATTGTAGATGTTTATGAAAGCGATATTAAGTTAGATTATTGCGTGACTCCCGAGCAAGTTTATAGGTTTTAATTATTACAATTCTCGCAATAGGTTTCTCTTAAATAATTATTTTCTAATAATTGAAATGTAACACCACCATCTTCTACTGCATTAAATAATTTACAGTAGCGTTCTTTATTCATGTTAATGGCATTTAGCATAATGGTTTTGTAATTTAAATCTTTGGTAAAATCTACACTTACCAAGGTTAAGTTTAAATAGTAAAACAATAAGTTTTCATCAATATCAATACTTCTTGCTTTATTTTCAAGCAATTTTACAGACAATTCGATATTAGCATAATAACTAAAAAATTGTGCTAAACTTAAATAATCATAATCGGAAAGCGGAAACTTGTTGTAATTATTATTAATATAAGCAACCGATTTATCTTTATTTACATAATCTCTTTTTTGCATTAAATTTTCGGCTCTAACAATATGAAAATTAACCATCATTCTAGAAATAAGCGCACTATCTATTCCGTAATTTCTTAATGCAGCAATTTGACTTTTTAACTTAGTTTCATCTATTTCTATTGCTTTAAAACGCCATAATTGAATTTTAAGAGCTGCTATATTGTATTTTACTTCTCGATCTTTAGGAACTAATTTTTCTAATTCTAATAATTCGTTATAAACAATTAAAATTTGTCTAACATTTAGCATATATCTAAAGGCTGAATTTTTATTAAATATCTTAACAAATTTGGCTTGTTTTGGGATATTCATTTTTCTTAAAATATCTGGTGATACTTCTTTTTCTTTAAGCCTTTCGAAAATTGAATTTTGAATAACCCTTGCTTCATCTAATTTTTCGGCAGTAATAGCCGTATTAAATTTATTTAATAAAACATCAGCAGTCATCGTTTTATACTTGTCTTTCTTTTCTAATTCTAACTCTAAAACCGCCTTTCTATGATGCTTCAAGATAGACTCCATCTCTTCTGAAAGTCCTCCTATTAATTTTGCCTTAATTTTAGATTTACTCAAGCCCGATAAACTTTCGTACTTAGTTCCTTTAATATCATTTAAAAACTCCACCCAATTTTCCGAAGAAGAAACCGTTGTTTTAATAGTTGGTTTTTGAAATGATTGTAACGCCGCTACAATACTATTAGCACGTTGCTCCTGTAATTCTATATTTCTATCTAAACGTCCTTCTATAGACGAATATGCTTTAATATTTATAGCTTTAATATTAAAATCTGTTAATCGTAAAGAATCATAAATGGGTTTTATATCTTCTTGGGAATAATTAGATTTATTCTTTTTAAAAGGAATTTTAAACTTTAAAGTTTTGTTTCTAAGCACATAACTTTCTTGTGCAGATGATTTTATTTCTTTTGGATTATATGTTAACGAATCTAAGTACATTCCCATATCTAACAACTCCCAAGGGTAAGATTCTAAATCGTAAATTGTATAATACTGACATAAGTTTTTATTGTTTAAAAACAAGATGTTATATTCTAATTCGTCATTAAGAAAACCTTCTGGTATTTTACCAACAAACGTTCTAAAAATATTTTCTCCATTGGGTTTTAACCCTTTTCTTAAGTCTTTAGTATAAACAGGCTTAAGTAAAAACCCTCTTATTTGACTCTTTTTAATCAATTCAATATCACAGGCATACCTGTCTTTTAAAACAATATCAATAGCAACACCATCTCCATCATTTTTAAACAATAAATTGAACCAATTTTTATCATTAACCTGAAAATACAGATTATCATGTTCTCTTTTTATTGAAAACTGAACCTCCTTGGGTTTTTTATTAAATATTTGAAAACATTGTTGACACTTTTGATTTCTGTCATTTCCCGGAAAAACAATATCATAAGTGTTTTGAGCACTAATTATATTTGAAAGACATATGAAGAATAAGGCAAGAAGCAGGTATTTAATTTTCATTAATTGAGGGTTTTAAAAAAATTTATTAAATATAACAAATACCTTTAAGAGTAGAAAAATACTTACCTAATAAATAATTGAAGTTTCTACTTAATTATTAGAAAACGCCTTTTTATTAAAAACAATAAGCATAATAAAACCTGTACTTATAGCCATATCTGCGATATTAAAAACAGGTTCGAAAAAGTTAAAACGTTTACCCCCATAAAACGGAATCCATTGGGGTAAATCTACTTCAAATAACGGGAAGTATAGCATATCTACGACGCGACCGTGTAGTAAGGAATCATAACCTCCTGCTTCTGGTAAAAATGTTGCAACTTGATTATAACTGTCATCAAACAAAACACCATAAAAAACAGAATCAATTATATTTCCTAAAGCTCCTGAAAATATTAAAGCTATTGCTATTATTAATATTTTAGAACCCTGTTTTTTAGTCGTGTCATACAACCAATATCCAATACCAAATATAGCAACGACTCTAAATAAAGTTAAAGCTACTTTTGCAGTTCTATCTGAGATGAAAGAGACAAAGTCACTAATTTTTGTTCCCCAAGCCATACCATCATTTTCAATAAAATATATTTTAAACCAACTAAAGACATCAATACTTTCATGAAGCGTAAAATGGGTTTTAATATATATTTTACTAACCTGATCGATGAGTAAAATAAGAATGATTAAGAAAATAGATTTTTTTAGTGACATCAAACAAAAACGCTTTAAAATGTATTCCTTCCCGATAGCTATCGGGATGCGCAGGAATGACAAATAAAAAACGTCTCAACCCCGACAACTATCGAGAGAGACGTTTCAAATATATATTCATTGAAAATTATTGCATGTTTTTTGCTTCAATACTTAACGTAGCATGAGGCACCAACTTTAAACGCTCTTTATTTATTAACTTACCTGTTACACGACATATACCATAGGTCTTGTTTTCAATTCTAATTAAAGCATTTTTTAAGTCACGAATAAATTTCTCTTGACGAATGGCTAATTGTGAATTAGATTCTTTACTCATAACAGCACTTCCTTCATCAAAGGCTTTAAATGTAGGCGATGTATCTTCTGTACCATTATTATGGTCATTCATATATGCACTTTTAATAAGCTCTAAATCATGTTTTGCCTTTTCTATTTTTTCTGAAATCAGCACTTTAAATTCTGCTAAATCTGCATCCGAATATCTTATGTTGGTGTCTAAATTCATAGTTTCTTAATGTTTTTGAATATACAATTTGGTATTTACATCATCAAAAGCAATTTCTATACCATTTTCTAATTTGTCTATAATTTGTATTTCGTTTGTTAATGTTTCTGATTTTATATAAGTCATATTAGCATCTACTGCACTTGTAATATTTTCATCTTTTTGAAAGGTTACATCAATTCTATCTGTAACTTCAAATCCTGAGTCTTTACGTAAATTTTGAATACGATTAATTAACTCTCGTGCAATACCTTCCTTTCGTAAATCTTCACTAATAGTTACATCTAAAGCTACTGTTAAAGATCCTTCATTTGCAACCAACCAGCCTTCAATATCTTGAGATGTAATTTCTACATCTGCACGTTCTAAAGTGACTTTTTTTCCGTTTACTTCGATGCCTAAAATACCATTTTGTTCAATATCTTTAATATCTTCAGAAGTAAAGTTATTAACGACTTTAGCCACATCTTTCATGTCTTTACCAAAACGAGGTCCAAGAACTTTAAAGTTTGGTTTTATTTGTTTTACTAAAATATCTGATGCATCTTCTAAAACTTCGATTTCTTTTATGTTAACCTCTGATTTTATAAGGTCTGAAACTGCTAATATTTCATTTTTTTGAGATTCACTATCTACAGGAATCATTATTTTTTGTAAAGGTTGCCTTACTTTTATTTTTTCTTTAGCTCTAAGTGATAAAACCAAAGATGAGATAATTTGCGCACTTTCCATTTTGTTTTCCAGAGACTTATCAACATATTGGTTGTCAAATTTTGGAAATTCTGCCAAATGTACACTTTCGAAAGTTTCTTTTTGAGATACAGAATTTAAATCTAAGTACAACTTATCCATAAAGAACGGTGCAATTGGAGCACCTAGCTTAGCAATAGTAAGCATACACGTATAAAGTGTTTGATATGCCGAAATCTTATCCTGTTGATAATCCCCTTTCCAAAAACGTCTTCTACTTAAACGCACGAACCAGTTACTAACATAATCTTGAGTAAAGTCTGAAATTGCTCGAGCAGCCTTTGTAGGCTCATAGTCGGCATAATAGGCATCTACTTTTTGAATTAAGGTATGTAATTCTGAAAGTATCCAACGGTCTATTTCTGGTCTTTCATCTAAAGGAATATCAGCTTCGCTATAATTAAAACCATCAAGATTTGCATATAGCTGAAAGAATGAATAGGTGTTATAAAGCGTTCCGAAAAACTTACGTTTCACCTCTTCAATACCTTCTAAATCGAATTTTAAGTTGTCCCAAGGATTTGCATTAGAAATCATATACCAACGCGTGGCATCGGCACCGTAATTTCCTAAAGTTTCAAAAGGATCGACTGCATTCCCTAAACGCTTCGACATTTTTTGTCCGTTTTTATCTAACACCAAACCGTTAGACACCACATTTTTATAAGCAACAGAATCAAAAACCATAGTACCTATAGCATGAAGCGTATAAAACCATCCACGTGTTTGATCGACGCCTTCCGCAATAAAATCGGCTGGATACGATTTTTTATCGTCAATTAATTCCTTATTCTCAAACGGATAATGCCATTGTGCATAAGGCATAGAACCAGAATCAAACCAAACATCTATTAAATCGCTTTCACGGAACATTTTCTGTCCTGTTGGTGATACTAATACAACCTCATCAACTATATTTTTATGCAAATCGATTTTTGCGTAGTTTTCTTCGGAATTGTTTCCAACTTCAAAATCTGCAAAAATATCTTCTGCTAAAACACCTGCTGAAACAGCTTTTGCCATTTCACTTTTTAGTTCTTCAACTGAACCAATACAAATTTCTTCTTTACCATCTTCGGTTCTCCAAATTGGCAGAGGAATTCCCCAATAACGAGAACGTGATAAATTCCAATCGTTAGCATTTGCTAACCAATTCCCAAAACGACCTGTACCTGTTGCTTTTGGCTTCCAGTTAATGGTTTCGTTAAGTTCGAACATACGTTCCTTAACATCGGTTACTTTAATAAACCACGAATCTAACGGATAGTAAAGAATAGGTTTATCGGTTCTCCAACAGTTTGGGTAACTATGTTTATATTTTTCAACCTTAAAGGCTTTATTTTCTTCTTTTAATTTAATGGCTATTTCAACATCTACCGAGCGTTCTGGTGCTTCTCCTTCATTATAATATTCATTCTTCACATATTTACCAGCATATTCATCCATTTCTGGTCTAAAACGCCCTTGTAAATCAACTAATGGCACCAAATTACCATTGTCATCTTTCACCAACATTGGTGGCACTTCTGGTGTTGCTTGTTTTGCAACTAAAGCATCATCTGCTCCAAAAGTAGGTGCTGTATGAACAATTCCTGTACCATCTTCCGTCGTTACAAAATCTCCAGAAATAATTCTAAACGCATTTTCGGGGTTATCGTTTGGTAAGGCATACGGCATTAATTGCTCGTAAGTGACACCTACTAAATCTTTACCAACAAACTCTTTTACAACGTAAAAAGGGATTTTTTTATCCCCCGATTTATAAGCTAATAATTCTGATTTATCTTCAACTTTATTGAACTTTCCTGAGAATTGATAATTCACCAACTTTTTAGCTAAAACTACATTTATTGGCTCAAACGTATATTGATTGTATGTTTCAACTAAAACATAGTCAATTTTTGGACCAACAGTTAATGCTGTATTACTTGGCAATGTCCAAGGCGTGGTTGTCCAAGCTAAAAAATAAATATCACCTTCGTTTTGTAAAAAATCTGGTAATGATTCTGGTTTTGCTTTAAACTGAGCTACAATAGTTGTATCAGTCACATCTTGATACGTTCCTGGTTGGTTTAACTCATGCGAACTTAAACCTGTTCCAGCTTTTGGAGAATACGGCTGAATGGTATACCCTTTATACAACAAGCTTTTGTTATATATTTCTTTAAGCAACCACCAAACACTTTCCATGTATTTAGGCTCGTAAGTAATATATGGATCGTCCATATCTACCCAATAGCCCATTTTTTGTGTTAAATCATTCCAGACATCTGTGTAACGCATAACAGCTTTACGACAAGCGGCATTATAATCTTCAACTGAAATAGTTTTTCCAATATCCTCTTTGGTAATGCCTAGCTCTTTTTCTACACCAAGTTCTATTGGTAAACCATGTGTATCCCAACCCGCTTTACGCTTTACTTGATACCCTTTCATGGTTTTATAACGCGGAAAAATATCTTTAATAGCACGTGCTAAAACATGGTGCACACCAGGTAATCCGTTTGCAGAAGGTGGCCCTTCAAAAAACACGAATGGCTTATGACCTTCTCTGGTAGTTACACTTTTTTCAAAGATGTTGTTTTCTTGCCAATAGTTTAAGATTTCATCTGCAACATTTGGTAAGTCAAGTCCTTTATATTCAGGAAATTTCATCTGATATTCTTTATTTTGTCTAAATGGACAGATGTAAGCTTAATTTTTAAAATATTTAAAAACACATATTAATTGTTAATTGTCTAAATATTAAAGCTTTCACGCTCATTTACCCTATATTCTTATAAGGTTGCGAATTTAAGAAATTTTGTGAAATTAGAGCGTGTTAAATTAACTTATTGACAATAAGGAAATACAATTTTATTACCTCTTATTTTTAAAAATTGTTTCTCTTTAAATTAACAATTAATACCTCATTAATTTTCGAAACAATAAACTAGACAAATAACAAATCTAATTCTAGACGCTGAAGACTAAACCAGAAACCCTACCAAGTCTTCAATTTTAGAAATCAATTGAATTTTAATGACTGTATTTTTAAGCGATATTTTATTGTATTTTGAAACAAAAATAGTTGAAAAACCTAATTTTTCGGCTTCAAGAATACGTTGTTCGACACGCTGTACTGGTCTAATTTCTCCAGACAAACCCACCTCGGCAGCAAAACAAAAGTCTTTTTGCAAAGCCACATCTTCGTTAGATGATAAAATTGAAGCAACTACTGCCAAATCTATCGCAGGATCATCTACTGTAATGCCTCCTGTTATATTTAAAAATACATCTTTAGCACCAAGCCTAAATCCTGCTCGTTTTTCTAAAACGGCTAATAACATATTTAAGCGTTTTGCATTAAAACCTGTGGCACTTCTTTGAGGCGTTCCATAAACTGCTGTACTCACTAAAGCCTGAACTTCAATCATTAGCGGACGCATACCTTCAAGAGTAGCTGCTATAGCATTTCCAGACAATTCTTCGTCTTTCTTAGAAATTAAAATTTCTGATGGATTGGAAACTTCACGCAAACCAGAACCTTGCATTTCATAAATTCCTAATTCATTTGTGGAACCAAATCTGTTTTTATGGGCTCTTAAAATTCTGAATACATGATTGCGATCGCCTTCAAATTGCAAAACCGTATCAACCATATGCTCTAAAATTTTAGGACCTGCAATATTTCCATCCTTAGTAATATGACCAATTAATAATACAGGAGTTGCTGTTTCCTTTGCAAATTTTATTAGTTCAGTAGTACATTCTTTTATTTGAGAAATACTTCCAGAAGACGATTCAATATAATCGCTATGTAAAGTTTGAATAGAATCAATTATAACAATATCGGGCTCTAAAGCTTCTATTTGCTTAAATATATTCTGCGTTTTCGTTTCTGTAAGAATATAACAATTGTTATTGTTTGGATTGATACGTTCTGCACGCATTTTTATCTGTTTCTGACTTTCTTCTCCTGAAACATAGAGTGTTTTATATGGTAATTTTAATGAAATTTGAAGTAGCAAGGTGCTTTTTCCTATACCTGGTTCTCCTCCTAAAAGTGTTAATGACCCAGGAACAATTCCACC
The DNA here is from genome assembly GCA_031826515.1 of Flavobacteriaceae bacterium HL-DH10. Classification (NCBI taxonomy): domain Bacteria; kingdom Pseudomonadati; phylum Bacteroidota; class Flavobacteriia; order Flavobacteriales; family Flavobacteriaceae; genus Thalassobellus; species Thalassobellus suaedae. The sequence continues at coordinate 1,355,627 of CP134536.1, forward strand.
TCCTAAAACGCGATTAAACTCGCCATCAAAAGTATCTAATCGGGGTTCTTTAGAAACATCAATATCTTTAATCCGTAATGGAATGGATGCTTTTTTAGCAGTCGAAGTTGGTGATTTCCAATTGCTTTTTTCTGGTTTTTGAATAACCTCTTCTACAACAGTATTCCATTCTTTACAAGCATTACATTGCCCCTGCCATTTGGCATATTGCGTGCCACAGTTCTGACAGAAAAAAGTAGTTTTAACTTTTGCCATTAATACCCGAAATCTGCTTTAATTAAATCTGCTTTTTCAAGCACTAAATCTTTAGTAATACCTGCTATTTCTTTTAACGTATAAGCAGATTGATAAGTACGCATCGCTTTTTTGGTCTCACCCGTTTCTTCATAAAAACGTGCTAAATAATAACCTCCTAAAAGCGTTTCTGGATATGCTTTTCTTGCCATTTTTCCTAAATCTTCATAATATTCAAAACTTTCATTTTTTTCTATAGCTGCAGAAATCGCTTTAAAATCGTTAATTAAAATCTGCTTATCAATACCAAACAAATCATAAATAATTTGATATTTCTCTTGAAGATAAACAACTGGAGATATTTCTAATTCAAGAATTGTTTCTTTATACTCCTTTTTACTAATAGGTTGAAAAACTTTAAAAATACCTTCTATAGCATTTGGTATAGCATGTGTTGGTACAGAATAGTGAGACGGTCCTTCAAAGCTATCAAAATCAAAATATAAATTTTTATTCTCTATATTAGAAATATCGGTCTTTAAAACATTTGTCATTTTTTTAACAGACGACGCATCATTATTGGTATTTGCCAAATAATAAAAGGTTTTAGAATCTAATTTAGCCAGTCTTTCTGGAATATAATCAATCAGATTTGGCGCTAATTCTGGACTGACAGCTATATATCCTTGAAATAATGGCTGTGGTTTTAATAAAAAATAATTGATAAAGTTTGCTGTTTCACCATGACCAACAGCAACTCTAAAATTAACTGTTCTATATTTATTCTCTATATAAGGTATCAATTCCATTCCTACAAACTCAAAAAAAGCTGCACCAGTTTCAATAGGTAATGAATTTTGCTCAGAATACATACAATCGTCATAACGTGTATTGAACTGATTAACACCAACAACAATGGTCTGGGGCATATCTTCCCAATAACTATAATAATCCACATTTCCCGCAACAGATTCAAACAAATAATCGCCATCAAAAACTATAAATATGGGATACCTTTTATCTTCATTTGTAGTATATCCTCTGGGAAGTTGAATTTTTAATTCACGCGTATCACCTAATTTTGAAGAGGCTATAGTTTCGTATTTAACTTGCGCTTCAATAAAAGAAGACATAAAAAACAGAAATAAAAAGGAAATAATAGTATGCTTCATTTTTAATTGATTTGAGATTTAATAGCAGCAAGGTATGAAATAAAGCGAAACTATAAAATGTGCTCGTTCTTCTTTTTTCTATTATAAATAGGTAAGCATATAAGGGACAATCCTCCGAAAATAATAATCATAAGTGTTTGTGACGCCCACATAATCCAACCAAAAGCAATACTAGGTTCTTTGGTAATTCCAAAAATTGAAAAGCCTAAATAAACAGCAACAGGATAGGCACCAATACCTCCACTGGTTGCCGCAATACTAAAACTTGCCGAAATAAATCCAATTAAGATCGCTCCAGTTGAAATTCCATTCAAGTCATCAATAGCCAAAGAAGTCACATAAAACATAAGCAGATACATAACCCAAATAAATAAGGTATGAAAAATAAATGCCCACTTCTTTTTCATTTTAAAAATACTTAATGCACCTTCAATTAAACCAGCTACAAAAACTCTTATTTTTAAGGCTATTTTAGAGTCGCTTTTTCTAATATATCTTAAAAAAAACACCATTAGAACTATTCCAAAAACTAAAGCAATAACAATTTTAGTTACATCAAATTTTTCAATTAAAAATCCATAAATAAAATCAAATTGCAAAAAAAGCGTCATTATAATAATACCTAACATCACAATTAAATCGGCAATTCGCTCTGCTACAATAGTTCCAAAACCTTTTTCAAAAGGCACTCCTTCATAATTTGCAAGTATAGATGCTCTAGCCACTTCTCCCGCTCTTGGTATGGTATAATTTATTAAATAGGTTGCAAAAACAGCCATAATACTATTTCCGAACTTAATATTATACCCTAAAGGTTCTAATTGAAAACGCCAACGATATGCTCGAGACAAATGACTCAAAAAGCCTAAAAACAATCCCAATAAAATCCAACTTTTATTTGAAGATTTCCAAAATTCTAAAATTTTAGGCAAGGGAACATCACTTAAAGAATACCAAACTAAAAAAACTCCCAGTATTAATGGGAGTGTGATTTTTAGTATGTTCTTTATCTTTTTGTTCAAAAGCTTATATTAATAAGTTTGTACCTTCATCTGGAAAAACTAAAGAAGGTTTAAACACCTTTGCTTCTTCAATATCCATAAAAGCATAAGTAATTAATATTAAAGTATCTCCCACCGAAACTTTTCTAGCGGCAGCACCATTAAGAGTGATTTCACCACTATTTCTTGGCCCTGGAATACAATAGGTTTCCAAACGCTCTCCATTGTCATTATTTACAATTTGAACTTTTTCACCTTGTATAATATTGGCCGCTTCCATTAAATCTTCATCTATAGTAATACTACCAATATAGTTTAGTTCTGCACCGGTACATTTTACTCTGTGAATTTTAGATTTTACTACTTGTATTTGCATGTTGCAAAGATAATTAATTTAAAGCGATATTATCTATAAGTCTAATATCATCTGCATAGGCAGCTATAAATGCTCTATACGTTTTATTGTTAGATTTTCGTTTAACTGGTTTTAGGGTTTCTGTATCTGCAATAATGAAGTATTCTAACTTTAATAAATCGTGATTTGCAAACTGATTTTCAACCCATTCCTGTACTTTATTAGCACTTTTTGTGCCAAATTTATTTTTGGCAGTTGTTAAGGTTTTATAAATAAATGGTGCTGCATCTTTATATTCTGGATTCAATCTAGTGTTTCTTGAACTCATTGCTAAACCAGATGCCTCTCTATGTATATCACAACCAACTATAGTTACAGGAATATGGTGTTTTTCAACCATTTTCTTGATAATTTGAAGTTGTTGAAAATCTTTTTCACCAAAATAAGCATTATCTGGTTTTATAATTTCAAAAAGGCGTTTCACAATCGTTCCAACACCATTAAAATGTCCATCACGAAATCTTCCTTCCATTTCAAACTCTAGACCATCAAAATCAAACGATTCTGAGACCGTGTTATCTCCATAAACATCAGCTACTGAAGGCGCATAAATCAAAATAGCATCTTTACTTACTGTTTTTAGTAGTTCTAAATCGCTATCTAATGTTCTTGGATACTTTTTAAGATCTTCTTTATTGTCAAATTGTGTAGGATTCACAAAAATACTAACAACAACTCTATCGTTATTTTCGAATGCCTTTTTAACTAATTCTAAATGTCCTTCATGCAGTGCTCCCATAGTAGGAACTAATCCTACGGTTAACTTTTTAGCTTTTAAGGCATCGAGAGCAGCCGTAATTTGTTGTTTTTCTGAGTATACTTCCACTTTTTAATATAAAATTAACGCGTGCAAACTTAAGATTTTACCATGAAACTGCATAAAATTTTGTACTTTTGCGTGTTTTTTATTTTGAATTCTAAAAAAAGAAACAACATTTATGTAATAAAACACGATATAATTTCTGCTTAATTTAAAAAGCAAATTATTATTTATTCCATAATCATTATTAAGTCAACAAAAACAAACATATGAAAGATAAGAGGATATTGTATGTATCATCTGAAGTAGTGCCTTATTTACCTGAAACCGAAATTTCTTCAATGTCTTTTGAAGCACCTAGATTAGTAAATCAACAAGGTGGACAAATTCGAATTTTCATGCCTCGATATGGCAATATTAATGAAAGAAGACACCAATTACATGAAGTTATAAGATTATCTGGAATAAATTTAGTGATTAATGACTTAGATATGCCACTTATAATAAAGGTAGCTTCTATTCCTAAAGAGCGTATTCAGGTTTACTTTATTGATAATGATGAATATTTTAAAAGAAAAGCTACGTTAACAGATGAAGACGGAAAACTATTTTCTGATAATGATGAACGTGCTATCTTCTTTGCAAAAGGTGTTATTGAAACCGTAAAAAAATTAAATTGGTCGCCAGATATTATTCATGTACATGGCTGGTTAGCTGCTTTACTTCCTGTTTATTTAAAAGAATATTATAAAGACGAACCTTTATTTAACGAAAGTAAAATTGTTACTTCTATCTACAACCAAAGTTTTAACAATACTTTAAATAAAGATATGATCAATAAAGTTAAATTTGACAATATTAATGAAGAGGCTATTAATGTGCTTGAAGAACCGTCATTTAACAACTTAATGAAAGTAGCTATTGATTACTCTGATGCATTAATAATAGGATCTGAAAATATTACAGATGAATTGAATGATTATTTAAAAGCATCGAACAAACCTATTTTAGAGTACAAAAGCAAAGATGAATTTGGAGAAGCGTATACTAACTTTTTTAATACAGAAGTTTTAAGCTAAACACCTACATATTCATTATATTTTATATATGAAAAAGATAATTAAAGCCCTTAAATTTCCTGTTACTTTTCTTTTAATCCTTGTTTCTTTTATTGCTTGCGATAAAGATTTTAGTGTTATAGAAAGCGATGTTCTAGGTAAAGAAAATGCCAATTTTTTAACAGATAGTGTATATCTACCTATATCGGCATATAACAAAAAACTCGATTCAGTACAAATTAATGGATTAGCGTCTAATTTATTAGGGGTTTTTAATGATCCTGCTTATGGACAAACCACAGCGAATATTGTTACGCAAATAACACCAACAACATTTAATCCTGATTTTGGTATAAATACTAAAATTGATTCGGTAGTTTTAACCATCCCTCTTTTTAGCAGAACTATAACTGATTCCACTTATACTATAAGTGACTCCTTATATGGTAACTCACCAATTAAATTATCTGTCTATAAAAACGATTATTTCTTAAGAGACTTTGATCCAAACTCGACTCTTGGAACGTCTCAAAAATATTATTCAAAATCTGATGGAACTGTTTTAAATGGAACTTCTGTTATTAATTTTGAAGATCATAAAAGTGATTTAATATTAGAAGATTTAGATTTTATTCCTAGTAACAAAAGAATAAGATTAGATGTTTCTGACACAGATGGAACTATTACTACTTCATATTCTACTCCAGCTTTAAGAACAAAATTAGATACTCTTTTTTGGAGAAATACAATTATAAATAAGCAAGATGACCCTGTACTAAGTAATCCAAGTAACTTTAATAATTACTTTAGAGGTTTGTACTTCAAAGCAGAAGCTATTGATGGGAAGGGTAATATGATTTTATTAAACCTAGCGTCTACTGGTGCTAACATTATTATTTATTACTCTAAAGACTCTTCAGTAGCAGGAGAAAGAACACAATCAACATACACATTTAATTTTACAGGAAATAAACTCAACACCTTTATTAATGATTACAATCTGGTCTCTTTACAAAACGGGAATAAAGATTTAGGCGACACAAAACTTTATTTAAAAGGAGGCGCAGGATCAATGGGAGTTATAGATTTATTTAATGGAAATGTAGAATATACAGATGAAAATAATACAACTTCTATTATTACAGCTCTAGATGCTTTTAAAAAATCCTATAGAAAAACAGATGCTACAGGAGAATTTATTAAAGATAGCAATACTGGAAATTACATTCTAAAAAGGTTGATAAATGAAGTGTTTTTAACCATTTATGAAGATGAAGAAATCAATATTGGCACATATAGCAATGAATTTCATAAATATGACCGTATTTACGCATACGATATTGAAAACAATCAATCCACTATTGATTATCAAATAGATCCAATTGATTCTAAATTAATTAGTTTAAGCCAAAGAGATACTATTCTAGGGAAATACAAAATACGTCTTACAGAACATTTAAATAATATTTTACTAAGGGACTCTACAAACACAAAAATAGGATTGGTATTATCTAATAATGTCAATTATACAAATAATGCTGAAATTTTAAACAGCAATGATGCTGTAACTGGTATTCCTGCAGCAGCTATAATTTCTCCAAGAGGTACTATTTTGTATGGTAGTAATGAAAATGTTCCAGATAATAAAAGATTAAAATTAAAAATATTTTATACTGAACCTAAAGGAAACTAACTAGTTAACCTGTTTTTGTTTCATAAAAGTCACTCATAGTTATAAAGATGAATTTCATCGTGTAAAAAAGGACTTCATATAATAATTATTATTCATTAATATTTATTTTACATATTTGCTTAAAATTATTAAACCCCAAAATCTAAATTATGTGTGGAATTGTAGGATACATTGGTCATAGAGAAGCTTACCCAATTGTAATAGAAGGCCTTAGACGTTTAGAATATAGAGGCTATGATAGTGCTGGTATTGCATTATTTGATGGTACAGATTTAAAAATTTGTAAAACAAAAGGAAAAGTAGCCGATTTAGAAGAACGTTCAGATAAGGAAATAACAAAAACAGGAAATGTTGGTATTGGACATACACGCTGGGCAACTCATGGTGTTCCTAATGATGTTAACTCGCATCCTCACCTTTCAAACTCAGGAGATCTTGTAATTATTCATAATGGTATTATTGAAAATTACGATTCACTTAAACAAGAATTAATATCCAGAGGATACACTTTTCAATCAGATACTGACACCGAAGTTCTTATAAATTTAATTGAAGACGTAAAAAAGCAAGAAAATGTAAAACTTGGACATGCTGTACAAATTGCATTAAACCAAGTAATAGGAGCTTATGCCATTGCTGTATTTGATAAAAACAAACCAGAAGAAGTTGTTGTTGCTCGTTTAGGAAGTCCATTAGCTATAGGAATTGGTGAAAACGAAGATGAATTTTTCATTGCAAGTGATGCCTCTCCTTTTTTAGAATATACTAAAAACGCTGTTTATCTTGAAGATGAAGAAATGGCGGTTATTAGATTTCATAAAGGCATAAAAGTTAGAAAAATTAAAGATGATTCTTTAGTTCCTACCTATGTTCAGGAATTACAATTAAATCTAGAGCAAATAGAAAAAGGTGGTTATGAACATTTCATGCTTAAAGAAATTCATGAACAACCTAAAGCTATAACAGATACATATAGAGGAAGATTATTAAGAAATGAAGCTATTATAAAAATGGCTGGTGTTGAAGATAATATGAAAAAGTTCCTCAATGCAAATCGTATTATTATTGTAGCTTGTGGTACCTCATGGCATGCTGGGTTAGTTGCTGAATACATTTTTGAAGATTTAGCAAGAATCCCAGTAGAAGTAGAATATGCTTCTGAATTTAGATACCGGAATCCTATTATTACAGAAAACGATGTACTCATAGCCATTTCTCAATCTGGTGAAACAGCTGATACACTTGCCGCTATTAAATTAGCAAAATCTAAGGGGGCTTTTGTTTTTGGTGTTTGTAATGTGGTGGGATCTTCTATTGCTAGAGAAACACATGCTGGCGCATATACACATGCAGGACCAGAAATTGGGGTTGCTTCAACAAAAGCATTTACAACACAAATTACAGTATTAACATTAATGGCTCTTAGGTTAGCTAGAGCCAAAGGCACTATTAGTAGTTCAGATTTCCGTCAGCATTTACTAGAATTAGAAATGATTCCTAAAAAAGTAGAAAAAGCTCTAGAATCCGATTCTATAATAAAACAAATTGCCGATATATATAAAAATTCAACCAACTGTTTATATCTTGGTAGAGGATACAATTTCCCTGTTGCTCTTGAAGGTGCTTTAAAATTAAAAGAAATTTCTTATATACATGCTGAAGGCTACCCTGCAGCAGAAATGAAACATGGGCCAATTGCTTTAATTGATGAAAACATGCCTATTGTTGTAATTGCAACAAAAAAAGGTCATTATGAAAAAGTAGTTAGTAATATTCAAGAAATTAAATCTAGAAAAGGTAAGATTATTGGAATAGTAACAGAAGGTGACGTTCAAGTAAAAGAATTAGCAGATCATGTTATTGAAGTTCCTGAAACATTAGAGTCTTTGTCTCCTCTTTTAACCACTATCCCTTTACAATTATTATCATATCATATTGCTGTTTTATTAAATAAAAATGTAGATCAACCAAGAAATTTGGCAAAATCGGTAACGGTAGAATAACTTTAAAATAGGATCTATTATATTATATAAGACTAAGAAATGATAAAATCTCATATTTTAGTCTTTTTTTTGTCAAAAAAAACAACAAAACACCTGTTTTTTTATTAAAAAATACTATGCGTGCATAATTTTTTTATATTTTTATATTCAACTAATGTTTTATTTACATATATTACTATCCTGAAATTAACTAATTCTAAAAATAGATGAAAACAATTTTTCAATTTTTATTGTTGTTTTTTTGTGCTATATCATTCTCACAAACAACAATTACTGGTGCTGTTGTTGATGATAACAACCAACCTATTCCTGGAGCAAATATTATTGTTGTCGGAACTTCGTCAGGAACAGTTACTGATTTTGACGGTAACTTTATCCTAAATTATAATCAAATTGTACCATTCAAAGTCCAGGCAAGTAGTGTTGGCTTCGAATCAATGACAATTGAAGTCACAGAAAACAATCAAATATTAAATTTTATACTTAATGAAGGAACATCATTAGATGAAATTGTGATTTCAGCATCAAGAACACCTGAAAGTATAAGAGAGTCTCCTGTTACCATTGAAAGGTTTGATATTAAAGATATACAATATGCATCCTCACCAGACTTTTACTCTAGTTTAGAAAATTTAAAAGGAGTAGATGTTAATAAAGGAAGTTTAACTTTTAATGCTGTTAATACTCGTGGATTTGCTACTTTTTCAAATACACGATTTGTTCAACTCGTTGATGGAATGGATAATTCTCTTCCAGGATTAAATTTTGCTTTAGGTAACATATTAGGATTAAGTGAACTGGATATAAGTAGTGTAGAAATATTACCAGGAGCATCTTCGGCCCTTTACGGAGCAAATGCCTTTAATGGTATTCTATTTATGACTAGCAAAGATCCTTTTACACACCAAGGAGTGAGTGCTTATGTAAAAACAGGATTGACTGTACAAGATGAAGCTGGCGATAATCAATTTCATGATTTTGGATTTCGTGCTGCTCATGCATTTAGTGATAAATTTGCAGCAAAAGCGTCATTTTCTTATTTAAGAGGTACAGATTGGTTTGCATCAGACAATAACCAATATACGTTAGGAGCGGTAGGAACAGCAGATATTATATCATCTTTTAGATCTGACCCTGCCCATGACGGATTAAATATATATGGAGATGAAGTAGCTTTAGCAGCAAACGAAACAGGTCAACCACAAAATCTTAATGAAGTTGCTCAGTTTTTAGAAGCCAATGGAATTTTACCAACAGGTGCAAGTGGATTAGTACCTGCCGTAAATGTTGCAAGAACAGGATATAAAGAATCTGATTTAACCGACTATAAAGCTGAAAGTATTAAGGCATACTTTACACTTAACTACAGACCTTTTGGAAATAATACTGAAATTATTTGGAGTTCTAAAATTGGGAAAGGTTCATCTATATATCAAGGATCAAATAGATATGCCATAAAAGATTTTGCATTACAACAACACAAGTTAGAATTTAGAGGCGATAATTTTTTCCTTAGAGGCTATACAACTATAGAAAATGCTGGTAATTCATATGACATGCGATTTACAGGAATTAACATGAATAAAGTAGGAGCTTCGGAATGGTTTGGAGCGTATGCCGCTGCTTATGCCCAAGGAGCTGGACAAATAGCGGGAAGCGGAGGCAACATTAACGACCTTGCAATCCAAACTCAAATACATAATGGAGCGAGGACATTTGCAGATAACTTATACACCCCACAACCAGGCACTCCTGAATTTATAGCTCTTTTTAATAAGGTTACAAATGACCCAGATATAACAACTGGATCTAAATTAGTGGACGAATCTAAAATGGACATTGCAGAAGGAAATTATAACTTTAGAGATTTGTTGAATAATGTTATAGACCTACAAATAGGTGGTCAATACAGACAGTATTCATTAAATTCTAGTGGAAGTGTGTTTACAGATTATGATGGCTCTATTGATTATAATGAATATGGCGCTTACCTACAAGGTATCAAAAAATTAATGGACGATAGATTAAAAATTACAGCGTCCATTCGTTATGATAAAAACGAGTTTTTTGATGGCAGCTACTCACCAAGGCTTTCTTTAGTTTATGCTGCTGGGGAAAACAAACAACATAATTTTAGAGCCTCCTTACAAACGGGATTTAGAAATCCAGATACTCAAGCACTCTTTATTGGTTTTGATGTGGGTAGAGCTATATTAGTAGGTTCAGCTCCAGATAATTTAGATAGAAAATTACCTAATACAACTTTAACAGGTAGAGATGCGTATTTCAATGCTTACACATTATCTTCAGTACAAGGATTTGCAGCTAGTGGAGGCACCACATCTTTAGTTCCCGTTAATGGTAATGGTATTACTTCCCTAGCTAAACAAGAAAAAGTTACAGCCTTTGATGTAGGGTATCGTGGGAAAATAGAGTTTATAACCGTAGACCTTAATGCCTATTTTAATACTTATGACAACTTTAGTGCTCAAAAATTTATTGTTACACCAAAGTCGGGTTCTGTAAATGATGCATCAGGGGTTATTGATGTTGCAACGGGAAATTTTCAAGTTTTTAATGTATACACCAATTCATCGGCAGATATTAGTTCATATGGTGGTGTTATTGGTTTATCCACCAAAATTGCACGAGAATTTAATCTAGGATTCAATTACACGTATTCAGAATTAGATTTTGATCAATCAACAGACCCGGATTTTAGTGCAGGATTTAATACCCCAAAGCATAAAGTAAAAGTATCATTAGGAAACCCTGAATTATTTAAAAATTTCGGATTTAATGTTAATGCACGCTGGAGTGATAAATATTTTTGGCAAGCAACCATAGCTAATGCTATTATATCTGCTAGAACGGTAGTTGATGCACAAATAAACTATTCAGTGCCTTCCATGAAATCTACATTCAAAATTGGAGGAACTAATTTAGGTGGAAAAGAATATCAAAGTGCTGTTGGTTCTCCTTTTATTGGTTCACAATATTTTGTTTCATGGATCATTAATAATTAATTGATTCTAAAAAAGAATTTAGTATAAATTATATTTTTAAAACACCTTCTGTTATAAGGTGTTTTTTTATTCCAAAAAACCTCTAAAAACAACTTTTTTTTTAAATTAAAAAATATATCTTTGCACGCGAAAACTAAAACTGTTTTCACACAATTAAATCGCATAATATTAAACATATAAGTAATGTCTAAAGTTACAGGTAAAGTTGCACAAATAGTAGGTCCGGTTATCGATGTTGCATTCGATGCAGGTTCAGAGCTTCCAAAAATTTACGATTCATTAGAAATTAAAAGACCTGATGGTTCTTTATTAGTACTAGAAGTACAATCTCACATTGGTGAAGATACCGTACGTACTATTGCAATGGATTCTTCGGATGGTTTAAGTAGAGGAACAGAAGTTGTTGCAACTGGAGCGCCTATACAAATGCCGATTGGTGGTGATGTTTACGGACGTTTATTTAATGTAATTGGAGATGCTATTGATGGTCTTGGAAATTTACCTAAAGCTGGAGATGCTGGGTTACCAATTCACCGTCAAGCACCAAAATTTGAAGATTTATCAACCTCTACTGAAGTTTTATTTACTGGTATTAAAGTAATCGATTTAATTGAGCCTTATGCAAAAGGGGGTAAAATTGGTTTATTTGGTGGTGCTGGTGTAGGTAAAACAGTACTAATTCAAGAGTTGATTAACAATATAGCAAAAGGTCACGGTGGACTTTCAGTATTTGCTGGAGTTGGAGAAAGAACTCGTGAAGGAAATGACCTTTTAAGAGAGATGTTAGAGTCTGGTATTATTAAATATGGTGATGACTTTATGCATTCTATGGAAGAAGGCGGATGGGATTTATCTAAAGTTGATAAAGCTGGAATGAAAGAATCTAAAGCGACTTTCGTATTTGGACAAATGAATGAGCCTCCTGGAGCACGTGCACGTGTTGCCTTATCTGGTTTAACTATTGCTGAATATTTCCGTGATGGTGCTGGTGAAGGACAAGGAAAAGATGTACTTTTCTTCGTAGATAACATTTTCCGTTTTACACAAGCTGGTTCTGAAGTATCTGCATTACTTGGTCGTATGCCTTCTGCGGTAGGTTACCAACCAACATTAGCAACAGAGATGGGTGCGATGCAAGAACGTATTACTTCAACTAAAAGGGGTTCTATTACATCTGTACAAGCGGTATACGTACCTGCGGATGATTTAACGGATCCTGCTCCTGCTACAACTTTTGCTCACTTAGATGCAACTACGGTATTATCTCGTAAAATTGCTGAGTTAGGTATATATCCTGCAGTAGATCCATTAGATTCTACATCAAGAATTTTAACTGCTGATATTTTAGGACAAGAACATTATGCTTGTGCTCAACGCGTAAAAGAGTTATTACAACGTTATAAAGAATTACAAGATATTATTGCTATCCTTGGTATGGAAGAATTATCTGAAGAAGATAAATTAGCTGTAGGTAGAGCAAGACGTGTTCAACGTTTCTTATCTCAACCTTTCCACGTAGCAGAGCAATTCACAGGGATTCCTGGTGTATTAGTTGATATTAAAGAAACTATTAAAGGATTTAACATGATTATGGATGGTGAATTAGATCGCTTACCAGAAGCAGCGTTTAACCTTAAAGGAACTATTGAAGAAGCTATTGAAGCTGGAGATAAAATGCTTGCTGAAGCTTAAAATTAGTTAGCAGTAATCAGTATTCAGTCCTCAGTGACTGTAAACTGTAGACTGCAGACTGCAAACTAAAAGATTATGTATTTAGAAATTGTATCACCTGAAGCAACCTTATTTAGCGGAGAAGTAACTAGTGTTTCTGCTCCTGGAGTAAATGGTGAATTTGAAATGCTTAAAAATCACGCCCCTATTGTTTCTTTATTAAAAGAAGGGTTTGTTAAAATTTCGGGAAACATCGAATTAGAAAAAGAAGTTGAAGATAAATTTACTAAAGGAGACAAAGGCAAAACTTTACTAAAAATAAATTCTGGAACTTTAGAAATGAAAGATAATAAAGTGATTGTTTTAGCCGACTAACTTTTTTTTATTTTAAAGTATAAACAAAAAACGCGAAGCATTTGCTTCGCGTTTTTTGTTTATACTTTTTTAATCACATTGGTAACAATACCCCAAATTAAAAAGTTGTTTTCTTCTGTAATGTGTATGATGGGATAATCTGGGTTTTCTGGCTGCAACCAAACTTCGCCATTAGACACTCTTAAGCGTTTTACCGTAAACTCGCCATCTAAGAAACAAACGGCTATTTTATTGTTTGTGGGTTCTAAACTTCTATCTATTACTAATAAATCGTTATCATCTAATCCAGCACCAATCATAGACTGTCCGCTTACTTTAGCATAAAATGTAGCTTCTTTGTTTTTTACCAGTTCTTCATCTAAAGATAAACGTTGTTCTTTAAAATCTTCGGCTGGTGATGGAAAGCCTGCTGAAACGCCTGCATCGAAAAAATGAGCTGAAGCTCCATCAACGGCTTCTGGTGTAAAAAATGTTAAACTTCCTGATTTATGTGCTATCATTTTATTCTTTATTACTGTTTAAACTTAATTCTTAATTTTGCATAAGGGATTGCAGTGGAAATCCTTTTGTTTACTTTAGATAATACAGAACTTTAAAAAAGTCCTGACTTTATTATAGATTCCTGCCTACGCAGGAATGACAAAACAAAAGATTGCAACGTAAAGCCCGACCTGTTCCTGAACTAAATTCAGGATAAAGGTAACGCCCAAATTAACATTTTACTTTTATAATATCGTTAATATTAGTGGTATATCTTGGTGATAATCGTTCTTGACGCATTTTCCAAGTGCGTTTTAAATCTTGATTACCTATTTTAATTTTGTAATTTTTATACTTGCTATTCATACTATCAATAGCTTGCATTAAAGGTTGATGTTTTGGGTTTTCGTGTTCGAAAATATTTAATTGAAAATTATCAACTGGAACTAAACCTGTAACAATAACCCCTGCCCTTTTATATTTTATTCCTGTTTTAAAGATAGACATTACTGCGCTAACAGCACAATTACTTATAATTAAAGATGAATTTGTTGGGTAAGACAGGTTGACGCTGGTACTTGCACGATGTTGTTCTAAGTCTTTTTTATGCCTGTCGCTACTAAGCGTAACAATAATAACGTAGCAACTAGAACCTTGCTTTCTTAGCTTTTCGGCACAGCTTGATGCAAATGTTGAAACGCGTTCTTTTATATTATCGATATCTGAAAATGTGTATTCGAAACTTCGAGTGGTGGCAATAGCTTGCTTATCTTTTACCTCATCTAATTGCAAGGTTGGAATACCTTGTAAATCTTTCTGTAATTTCCATTCGGTTATTGAAAAAGTTTTACGCACCCATTCATCAGGAAGTTGTGTGAAATGGAATGCTGTGTAGCATCCTTTTTCTTTTAAACGCTTTGCTAAACGGCGTCCTATGCCCCAAACATCTTCAATTTTAATCCATTTTAAAGCTTTTATGCGTTTTTCTTCAGAATCTATAACATAAACTCCTTTAGTTTGTTTTGGAAATTTACGTGCTATTTTATTAGCCACTTTACTTAAGGCTTTTGTTGGTGCAATACCAACACTAGTAGGGATTCCTGTCCATTTTAAAACACGTTTCCTTATTTGATTTCCGTAGTCGTCAAAATTAAAGTTTTCAAAGCCTTTAAATTGCAAGAATGATTCGTCAATACTATACACCTCAGCATCTGGTGTGAATTGCTTTAATATAGACATAACACGGCTACTCATATCGCCATACAGCGGATAGTTAGAAGACAACACATGAATATGATTTGATTTACAAAAGCTTTCCCATTTAAAAATAGGTGCACCCATTGGAAGGTTTAACGCTTTGGCTTCATCACTTCTAGAAATGACACATCCATCGTTATTTGAAAGAATAGCAATTGGTTTCCCTTGTAAATTAGGGTTAAAAACACGTTCACAAGACGCATAAAAATTATTACAGTCTACTAAGGCATACATAGTAGTAAAGATAAATGAAAGACTTAAAAAAATTACATTTTTAAGTAAAATTGAATGTTAAAAAAACTTATTGTTTTCTATAATAGAATTACCAACACGCTTATAACTTACTTGTTTTCCGTTGGCACAAAAATCATACCTTCCTTTAGCTTTTTGTTCTGAGGCAGATAACAACACCACATCATCTACAGTACAATTATAATCTTTAGCGACTTTCTTTTTAATATGGCTAATAGTTGCGCGCCCTTTTTTTAATTGATTTTGAATTTTGTTATCTAATTTAGGTTCTTCAAAATCGTCAGCCAACTTACACCCGTTCTTTTCAGCAGATTTTGCGATTTCTTTTACCTCAACATTATCTTGTGTAGCCTTATTATTTTTAGAACTTTCGGCATCAATATATTCCCAGGTATAATCGGCTTTTAAAAGTACACGCCTTCCATCATCGGTTTTTACTATATAGTTGTTTTGTGCAAAACTAAAACCTGAAATAATAAATAAGAGAGTAAAGAAAAACGTTTTCATAACAAGATTATATTTAATGGAAATTCAAAAATACGTTTTTAATAAAAACGATGAAACTATTCTTCAACATACTCTAAAATATCTGCTGGTTGACAATCTAAGGCTTTACAAATAGCTTCTAAAGTTGAAAAACGCACCGCCTTTGCTTTTCCCGATTTTAAAATGGAAAGGTTTGCAGGCGTGATATCAATAATTTCTGCCAATTCATTGCTTCGCATTTTACGCTTTGCTAGCATGACGTCTAAGTTTACAATTATTGGCATGGTTAGATTGTTAGTTCGTTTTCTTCCATCAAAAAATTTCCTTCTTTAAATATTTCTGCAAAAACAAAAGCTAGAAGCATTAGAATTAGAGGAGTAAATGATATAGAAAACCCACTAATACCTCCATCTTGGAATCGTACAGCAAAATAGCATGTTAATAGAAAGAATATAAACAAATATTTTCCAATTTTCCGAAATGATTTAATATTATCTTCTCGAAATGTATTAAGATGCTTCACTGATTGCATTACTTTTTGAAACTCTTTAATAAGTAAAAATATCACGAGCAATACAGCAACATACTTAAAGTAATTTAGGTACAGAGAACTGGTTGTTATTTTCTCTAAAGAATATACCTCCTTATCTTCTCCTACATCAATTTTTTTCCACTTAGTGAATGCATTAAAAGCATTGGTCTGTGCATTGAAATTAAACTCTCCCTTAGAATAAAAATCTTTATCCAATTGAAAATGTATTAAAAATGCAGTCAATGCAATAAATAAAAAAATGTGAATTACTTTTATGAGTCTACAAAGATTAACTGCAATATTCAAAAGTCTATTTTTAGTCATAACGCTGGTTATTTATCGTTTATCAATAACAAATATGTAAATAATTATCGAAAAACAATAATTTTTTATTGAAAAAACATAATTTTAAAATCTTCGAAAGTTCTTTTTACATTTGTAAATATGAGTGATACTTTTAAAACCATAGCTAAATTTCAGTATTCTAGTGAAGCCCAAATTATAAAAGGACGGTTAGAATCTGAAGGTATAGACGTTTTTTTAAGCGACAACTTTACCATAGACACAGACCCGCTTGTAAGTAATGCCATTGGTGGTGTAAAACTTAAGGTATTAACCAAAGATGCTTTAAAGGCTGAAAATATACTTAATAATATTTCAAAATATTCTTTAGATGATGAGGGCAACTCCTTAGATTGCCCTAATTGTAATAGCAACAAAATCCAATTATTTTCTACAATTAAAGATTTTAAATCATTCTTTTCGTTTATAATTGGTTTCCTCTTTGGAACATTACCTTTTTACGCTAAAGACAAATACAGATGCGACGTTTGTAATCATGAATTTGACATCAAACTATAAGCTTCTTTTAGCTTTTTAACAACTGTTTCAATTTCCTCTTCATTTAAATCACCAAACCCGAAACGGATACAACAGGTGCTTTTATCTTGGTAAAGAATGGTTTTTGGAAGAAATAAATCATGCTTCTGAGCTTGTGCTGCTAACTTAACTAAGGATATTTTTGGTTCAAAACGTAACCATAACGCTAAGCCTCCTGAAGGTTTTCCCCAATAAACCCCTTTCTTAAAATTTTTGGTGAGACATTCACATAAAAAATCACGCCTTTGTTTATAAATGATGATGTTTTTCTTAATTAATCGGTGTATTTCACCTTCATAAATAAGTTCAGACAACATTTGTTCTTGAATTAAATCTCCTTGCCTATCTAATATTTGTAAATAGTTTTTAGCCTCTGAAATTAAATTTTCTGGAGCTATTACAAATCCGGTCTGGAAACTTGGAAATAAAGATTGTCCCAGTTTTCCTAAATAAATAATAACACCATTAGCATCAGAACTCGCCATAGGTAACATAGCAGAACCATCAAACTGAAAATCGTAATCGAAATCGTCTTCAATAATAGCAAACTGATAGTCTTTAGCAAGTTGCATTAATTGTAAACGACGTTCGGCACTAAGCGCTCTCGTAGTTGGGTAATGTCTATGCGCACATACATAAATACACCTTATAGCATTTTTTATAAAATGTTTCCTAATATAGTCTACATCTATCCCATCGTCGTCTATGGGAATGGTTTTAATATTGGCACCAGATTGCTGAAAAATCATATTGGCAGCATAATTACTTAAATCGCCAACCAAAACAGTATCATTGGGTTTTAATAATAATTGAGAAACAATATATAAACTCATTTCTATACTTCGTGTACTCATTAAATTATGAGACTTAATATGAAATCCGCGCGTAGCATTTAAATAATTACATAATTGAATTTCGAAAGCAGAATGAGAAGGTAGTGCTGTTTGATTCCATTTTGAAATTAACGTTTTTCGCTTCATGGAGGCACTATACCATTTAGAAAATTGATGTGTAGGGTGTAATCTTAAATCGGGTTGCCCATCATTAATACTGTACTTTTTTTTATTTTGTTCTTCCGTAGGAGCCAAATTAAAAGAAGGCTGAAAAGGAAAACCTGTTGTTTTGGAATACTCATTAACTTGATCAATATGTTGCGACGTCGCTTTAATAGCTGCCGTTTTCTGTTCTGGAACTAAGATACAAGTACCTTTATTTGGTATAATCTCCACCCAACCTTGGGACGCTAATTCATCATAAACAGCAACAACCGTATTTCTGTTGAGATTAAATAACTCACCAAAAGTACGAGTTCCAGGTAACCAAGTGCCTTCGGTTAAATAGCCACGTTGAATCGCATTAATAATTTGTTGCGACGCTTGAATATATACAGGCGTTGCATTCGATTTTTCAAGATGAATTAATTGCTCTAAAAGTTTACAAACCGGACTATTCATTATTTTAAAACTGGACTACTTAACTAGTCCAGAAAGTTACGAATTTTGCAGCGTAAAAAACACATTGAATTACTTGTTATGAAAAACAATTATTTTTTAGCTATAGCTATACTAGTTTCTATTATCGGAAATGCTCAAAATGAACCTATTAAACAACGAGACACAACTGCTCTTGGAGAAGTAATAATCAATTCCACACGAATAGATTTACCTTTTAAAGAAAACTCTAGAACCATTTCTATAATTTCTTCAGAAGATATTAAAAATAGTGCTGCCAATAATATAGCCGATTTATTACAGCAAGTAGCTGGTTTAGATATTAGACGACGTGGTACAGCCGGAAGTCAAGCCGATTTATACATTCGTGGAGGAGGTTTCGATCAAACCTTACTACTTATAGATGGTATAAAAATGGACGATGCACAAACAGGACATCACACCATGAATGCCGCTTTACCTATAGAGGTTATTGAACGTATTGAAATCATAAAAGGTCCTGCAGCACGAGTGTTTGGGCAAAATGCTTTTAATGGCGCTATAAATATTGTCACTAAAAAAGAATTGAAAAATTCGGTTTCCATTAAAACAGAAACTGGTTCTTTTGGACAATTTAATGGTGGTGTAACTGTTGGGGCAGACTTGGAGAACTCATCACACATTGTACATATAGATAAAATGTCTTCTGCAGGGTATCGCCATAACACCGATTACGATAACAGCAACTATTTTGTAAAAAGTGTTTTTAATAAGAACAAAAAAGCCATTGAAATGATTACTACGTTCCAAGAGCGAAAATTTGGCGCAAACGGATTTTATGCCAGAGCAAGTGCTACTGAACAATATGAAGAAACTCAAAATAGTTTGATTAGTTTTTCTACAGAGTTCAAAACTGAAAGACTAACAATGACTCCTCGTGTTTACTGGAAACGAAATCAAGATAAATATGTGTACTTAAGAAACGACCCAACGGTTTACAGAAACTTACACATTACCAACAAAATGGGTGCAGAAGTTAATGCAAGCTACAGATCTAACGCTGGAATTACAGGCTTTGGTGTCGATTTATCTAAAGTTTATATAAAAAGTAACAATTTAGGAGATCGCAACAGATTTATGACAACCCTATTTTTAGAGCATGAATTTAAATTAATAAATGATAAATTAGATATTACGCCTGGAGTTGCCGTAACCTATTTTTCAGATTTCGATTTTTATGCCTTTCCTGGTATAGATCTGGGTTACAAAATAAGCGACCAATTAAAAGCCTATGGAAACATTGGTTATACATACAGAATACCAACTTATACAGATTTGTATTACAACGACCCAAGTACAGCAGGAAACCCAGATTTAGAAGTTGAAGAAGCCTTTGCCCAAGAAATTGGAATTAAATATTTCTCCCCTAAATTTTCAGGGTCATTAGCGGTATACAACAGAGATGCACAAAACTTGATTGATTATATTCGTCCGAACACGACAGAAACCATTTATACAGCCACAAATATTACCGATGTTAACACTAAAGGTTTTGAAGTTGATTTAGCATATCATTTTAAACTAAGCAATTTTAAGCAAACACTCGCCATTGGATATAATTTTTTAGAAGATGATATTTTAGAGCAAAACAAAGAATTATCACGTTACTCATTAAACACTCTTAAACACCATTTCACCACCCGTTTAAGCACGCAATTATTTAAAAATGTGAGTCAGAACATTATATATAAACATGCCGAACGAACTACAGGCGATAGTTATAATGTATGGGATGCTTCACTAGCTATAAACCTAAAACAATTAGAGTTTACACTAACAGCAAGCAATATTTTTAATGCCGATTATATCGAAGCTGGTTTTGTACCCATGCCACCGAGCAATTTATTATTTGGATTGAGATACAATCTTAAATAAATATGATTTAATAAAAAGACCAGATGAAAATCTGGTTTTTTCTTTTTTTATAATCTTTAAAAACACTGACTTAAAAAGTAAAGTGATGGCTACTCCTACTAAATATGGTTTTTAAAGTTAAATTAATTTTACATGAACGAAACTAAACACAACTGGACAAAAGAAGAAATTCTAGATATTTATAACAAACCATTAATGGAGTTGCTTTACAAAGCAGCTACAGTGCATCGCTTACACCATGATCCAAATACAGTTCAAGTAAGTACTTTGGTCTCTATTAAAACAGGAGGATGTTCTGAAGATTGTGGATATTGTCCCCAAGCAGCTCGTTATCATACCAATATTGAAGGAAATGATTTAATGAGTGTCCAACAAGTAAAAGCACAGGCATTACGTGCCAAATCTGGCGGAAGTTCGCGTGTGTGCATGGGAGCAGCTTGGAGAAACGTAAAAGATGGAGAAGAATTTGACCAAGTGTTAGAAATGGTGCGAACCATTAATAAACTTGACATGGAGGTATGCTGCACATTAGGCATGATTACCAAAAACCAAGCACAACGATTAGCCGAAGCTGGTCTGTATGCATATAATCATAATTTAGACTCCTCTGAGGAGTATTATAAAGAAGTCATTTCTACACGAGGTTATCAAGATAGACTAGATACTATTAATAATGTGCGTAAAACCAATGTAACGGTTTGTTCTGGTGGCATTATTGGTATGGGTGAAAGTACTGAAGATAGAGCAGGGATGCTTGTTTCTCTTTCTACATTAAATCCACAACCAGAATCGACTCCTATAAATGCATTGGTTGCTGTAGAAGGCACGCCATTAGAAAACCAACAACCCGTTTCTATTTGGGACATGGTACGTATGGTTGCTACAACACGTATTGTAATGCCTGAAACACAAGTACGTTTAAGTGCTGGAAGAACACAAATGTCTAGAGAAGGACAAGCCATGTGTTTTTTTGCTGGTGCTAACTCTATTTTTGCGGGAGATAAATTATTAACAACTCCAAACCCTGATGTAAATGAAGACCTAAAAATGTTTGAGTTGTTAGGGTTGAATCCGCAAAAACCTTTTACTAAAAAAGTACAACCAAAAACGGTTGAAGCTGCAGAATCTCAATATGAAGCATTAGGTGAAAAACCAAAATGGACACGCCCTAAACATACTATAGAGCGTAATGAATTGGCAAAAAAAAAATGCTAAAACGATTAAATAAATAGAAATCAACTAATAAAGTCCGACCTGAAAGGTAACACCCAAACCCGATTTAAGTTTAGTAGCATTTTATTAACTTTACAAATCTAAATTTATTGTGCCTTGTCATTAAACCTTCAAGATATTCCTCGTGTAAAAACCATTACCAAGGAGGACTTTTTAAAACACTATTTTAAACCGCAAAAACCTGTGGTGATTGAGCGTTTAATAGACCATTGGCCTGCTTATAGCAAATGGAATTTAGACTATATGAAATCCATAGGCGGAGACATTACTATTCCGCTTTATGATGATAGACCTGTAGATTATAAAGATGGTTTTAATGAGCCTCATGCCAAAATGAAACTAGGCAATTATATAGATTTATTGAAAACTGAACCCACTAAATACCGTATTTTTTTATGGAATGCCATTAAGGAAATACCAGCATTACAAAAAGATTTTTCGTTTCCAGATTTTGGCTTACGCCTTATGAAAGGGATTCCGATGTTGTTTTTTGGCGGAACAGAATCGCACACCTTTATGCATTATGACATTGATTTAGCTAATATTTTTCATTTTCATTTTGAAGGTAAAAAGCAGGTTATTTTATTTGACCAAAATCAGAATGATTTTTTATATAAAATTCCGCATTCGCTAATTACTCGTGAAGATATCGATTTTAACAATCCAGATTTTGAAAAATGGCCCATGCTTAAAAAAGCTAAAGGTTATAAAACAGAACTAAATCATGGTGAAATTTTATATATGCCCGAAGGCTATTGGCATTATATGCGCTATAAAACTCCAGGTTTTTCTATGAGTCTACGTGCTATTGCTAGAAATCCGAAAAACTTTAGTAAAGCTGTTTATAATTTGGTTATTATGCGGAGTTTTGATAACATGATGCGCCGAATTAAAGGACAGAAATGGATTGATTGGAAAAACGAGCAAGCTGTTATAAATACCCATAAAGGTTTATAAACAATACTTACTTTTTTTGCAAAACTTGTAATATATTTGCTCATTAAATTTTAAACTCAAATGATGCAAAAATTAATTTTATTAGTAACTATTCTTAGTGTAACCCTTATAAATGCTCAAGCTTTTATAGGTAATAATGACAATAAATTTCAAGTAGGAGCTAATTTTCAAAATAATGCTACTGGTATTAATTTAAGTTATGATTTTGGTGTTGGTCCAAACATGTCATTTGGGATATCATCTACTTATGCATTAAGTGTAAATGAAATTATTGATGCCAATTTTGGCGATCGTTTTGATATTAAAGGACGCTTTAATGCTAATTTAGGAAATGTCATTAATCTTGATGAAAATTTTGATGTTTATCCAGGATTAAATTTAAGTCTTAAAAATTTTGGTGGTCACTTAGGAGCGCGATACTTTTTTTCTGATGGTTTTGGCCTTTTTACAGAACTTAATATACCATTAGCAAAATATAACAAAGATATTTTAACACCCGCAGAAAAATTATACAACCAGTTTACAGTTAATTTCGGTGCTGCTTTTAGCTTATAAAGCTAGTTTTAAATAATAAAAAAGCGGAAAACTTTATTGTTTTCCGCTTTTTTTTGTTACGCTTTTTAAAGAAAAAATATGCTTTATTTTATAAGTTCATTAGCTTTTTCGTATACCAAATATGGCTCCCAACCTCTGTACAAAAAATAATCAATAAACTTTTTCCTTTTCTTATAAATATTAGTTTCTTTAAGTAAATTCGCTCTTTTTTCGGCCAAACCATCGAAAACTTCGACATACTCC
The DNA here is from genome assembly GCA_031826515.1 of Flavobacteriaceae bacterium HL-DH10. Taxonomy (NCBI): domain Bacteria; kingdom Pseudomonadati; phylum Bacteroidota; class Flavobacteriia; order Flavobacteriales; family Flavobacteriaceae; genus Thalassobellus; species Thalassobellus suaedae. The sequence goes on from CP134536.1 coordinate 1,379,274, forward strand.
TCGTTTTCAATTTCTGAAATAGCAAGATTTATATTACATTTGGATACGTTTTTTTTCTTAAGCTCGAAAGATAAACGGTTGATTCCCCAACTCTTAATTCTAAACTTACCCTGAACAAATGTTTTGGCAAAACGTTCTTCATTTAGAAAGTTATGCTTTATTAGGTGCACAATAATAACATCTATAGCTTCGGGTATCATATACATACCCTCAAGCTTTTGCCTTACTTCTTGATGACACCGCTCTTGATACGCACAATAATGCTCTAATTTTTTAGTGGCTTCTTGTACTGTATATGTTTTTTTGGTTTGCATAGCACTTCAAAAATAACAATAGATACATTAATAATTAGTATAAAATTTATAAAAGCCAAATCCTTAGATTAAAAAACTTAATGGTATGAGGAAAATTACTTTACTAATAATATTGCTTTTAGTTTGTAGAGTTGGGTTAGGACAAACCTCATTATCTGCTGGAGATATTGCTATAACTGGTTTTAATTCCGATGACCCAGACCAAATTTCTTTTGTATTATTAACAGATGTACTTAACACAACCACTATTCATTTTACAGATAATGGATGGTTAAATTCAGGTGGATTTAGAACTGCAACTTCTGAAGGCGTTATATCTTGGTCTGCAACTTCCGATTTAGTTTGTGGCACTGAAATAATTATTATTGATACAAACTCCATATCTCCCAATACTTACTCCGCAACTAGTGGAACAGTAACTGAAACATCCTTAGGTTTTGCACTAAATACTATTAGTGGAGATCAAATTTTAGCTTACCAAGGTACAGATATATCTCCGACGTTTATTTACGCAGTCAATTTTGATGGAGCAGGTTGGACTGATGCCACAAGCACAAATGATTCTGCCCTTCCAACTGGACTTACAGATGGTATTAATGCTATTAATTTAGGACAAATTGACAATGCCGTTTATGACTGTTCAACGACTTCCGATACATCTTTGGTTTTAGGTGCAGTATCAACTTTTGGAAATTGGATTTTAGACGATAGTCCATTAACAACAGGAGGTTGCTACTACTCTTGTGCATCATGCTCTGGTGGCACAGTAACATGGGATGGAACAATATGGAGTGGAACGCCAGATGTAACAACACAAGTTATAATTACTTCTAATTATAATACGACAAACGGAGGAAATGAAGTGAGCTTTAGCGCCTGTGCTCTTAAAGTTGAAAATGGAGCTACATTAAACATCGCAGATAATGATTATGTTGAAGTTCAAAATGATTTAACTGTTGATTCAGGAGGTGTTATTACGGTTCAGCCTTATGGGGCTTTTATTCAAAATGATGATTCTAGTAACGTAACAAATAATGGTTCAATATCTGTAATAAAGGAAACGGCACCTTTAAATGCTTGGTATGAATACACCTATTGGAGTTCCCCTGTTTCTGGAGAAACTATTAGCCAAGGATTATTTGAATCTGAAACTTCAAGACGCTTTAAATTTAATGCACAAAACTTCTTAGATTCTACAGCTGAAACTGAAAACGACAATACGACTATTGCTGGACAAGACGATATAGATGATGATGGTAATGATTGGCAATGGGTTACAGGAAGCACTGTAATGCAGGCCGGCATTGGATATGCTGCTACACACTCTAAGACATTTTTTACTGGTCCACCAATGAGTACTCCACCATATAATTTTGAATATATTTTTGATGGAGCTTTTAACAATGGTGTTATTACAACTCCTATATACAGAAATGACTATGAAAGTAATGATAGCAATTGGAATTTAATAGGAAACCCATATCCTTCTGCTATTGATGCTAATTTATTTTTAGCAGCCAATTCTAGTGTTGCTCAAGACATTACGGGTACTAGTTATAGTGGAACCGGTTATACAGATGGCGCTATCTATTTATGGTCTCAAAACACGGCGCCTTCAGCAACGGCAAATGGTAATGAAAAATTTAATTTTTCAGCCTCTGATTATGCCATTATTAATGGAACTGGTAGTAATGCGGGAGGTGATGGATTAACACCAAATAGATTTATACCTTCAGGTCAAGGGTTTTTTATCGCTATGTTAAATACTGCTACACCTGTTTCAACAAGTGTTAATGGAGATGGTCATACTATTTCACAAGGCACAGTTGTTTTTAATAATGCCATGCGCGTAAAAGGAACGACAGATAATAGTCAGTTTTTCAAAAATTCAAACACTAAATCTAAAACCTCTACATCTGCCATTAATAAACTTTGGATTAATTTAACCTCTAATAATGGGGTGTTTAACCAGACACTTATAGGTTATTTAAAAGGAGCAACCAATAGTGACGATGGCTCATATTTTGATGCTATAAAAAATACGGCTTCAGGAACATCTGCTATTCTATACTCCACCATTGAAGGGTCTGATAAAATATTTGCTATTCAAGGAAAAGCTGAAAATAGTCTAACAAAAGATGAAGTGATTTCATTAGGGTTTGATACCAGTATTGACGTACCAACTATTTACAAATTATCTGTTTCTAAATTAGAAGGCAACTTTTTACATTGTAATACTATTTATTTAAATGATACTTTAACAGGTACAACTCATAACTTATCTACATCTGATTATAACTTTACATCGGAAGTTGGAACGTTTAACAATCGTTTTAAAATTAGCTTTACTGCTAAAGCTTTAGCTATAGAAGATAACTTATTAGGTACTAAATCACTAAAAATTATTCAGTTAGATAATGACACTATTCAGTTTAGCACTTCAAATAACTTAAGTATTAAATCAGTTCGTGTTTTTGACTTGTTAGGCAGAGAACTTTATAATTTAAAAGGTAATAGTCGTACTGAAATTTACAAATTTTATAACTTAAACAATGCAGTTTATATTGCTAAAGTTGAATTGTCTAACGGTATTATTATTACTAAAAAAAGTATTAAAAACTAACTTATCTATAGGAAAATTAAAAATCTCATAAAGCCATCTTTATAGCAATTAACAGATTCTTAATCATACTTTCTCGCAATCACGTTATAAACTATATTTTAGAGACAAAATAAAGTTTCTTCCTGCTGCTGCAATACCTGATGAATACGTTTTATAACGTTGATTGCTTATATTTTCTAAACTAGCAGTTAGTGTTGTAGAATTAGTTAATTGATATTGGCTTCTTAAATTAAATGTATACCAAGATGGACTGTATGGGTTTCCGTTAGAATCTAATGCATAGATATAATCTTTTTCTATTTCAGAAGGTGCCAATTGATTAAAAGATAATTCGTTATTATAATTTAGAAAAAAATCAAACTTTAAGCTTTTATTAGTCCAAATTACATGGGTATTTCCAAAATAAGGCGCCACATGTCTTATAGGCACTTCTATACCATCATTTTCTTCGGTTCCTCCAATAATACTATACTGTGATGTTAATTTTAATTTATTTGTAATAGGCATTTTCAACCCGACTTCAAACCCGTAAATCCATGCTTTTGAAGCGTTTTGCATGGCTTGTACATTACTTAATTCGCCATCATAAATAATTTCTGTGTTGCCATTTAAATTATAATCTCTTCGCACTAAAGCATTATCTAAATAGGTATAATATGTACTCATATCTAGAATAAGTTTCTGACTAAAATTCAATTTTAAACCTAACTCGCCACCATAAGCATACTCGGGTCTTAATGTTTCATTGGGCACAACTACCGAGCCTGGTTCCGAATCGAACACCTTTCCTATATCATCAATATTTGGCGCTCTAAAAGCAGACGATGCATTTAATTTCCATTGCATTATATTATTTGGCGACCAACTTAAGCCCGCAGTTCCAGTAAGGGCTCCAGCTTCATTTTTTGAAGACTCAAAAGGTAAGTTTAAATACACATTATTTGCTTGAAAATTAGCTTTAGAAACTACATGATTAAAGCGTAAACCAGACTGAAATATAAATTTAGGATTTGGTTTGTATTTAAGACTTGTATAAACAGCTGCCGATTGCCAACTTGCACCATTGGGATACCTAGAAACTGTTGGAGATATTAGATTCGTAGAAATATTTTCTTCTTCACCATGAGACATAATTTTATTATAAACATATTCTAGACCATAAAAGAATTGTGTTTTATAACTTAGAGTTTTTTCAAAATCTAAATTAAAAGAATAAGCATCAACAGCTTCTTCTCGAACACTTCTGATTTCGGATTGAAAATCACGATCCATCCTACTCTCTTGAAAATTTTGATAGGCTAAAGTTGCTTTAATCTTATCGTATAAATTTGAGTTACTACTTAATTTAGTAACCTGTAAATTAGACATAAACCATTTTTGTGGTCCGTAGCTCCATTCTGCCGATCGTAACAAGCCTTTTTTATAACGAATTAAACGATCGTATCTTGGCGTATTTGAAGTTGTCGTGTAAAATAACCCTAAATTAAAGCTTAAATTTTCAGAAGGTTCATATCGTACCTTTTGCATCATATTAAGTTGATTATAACCCGATTCTCGTTGAACAAAAGGGTTGCTATTTTTTATAATAACATCTCCTGCATTGGTCGTCAAAACAAATTCTGGTCTTAAATATTCATCAGGTCCATATTTACCCATTTTTAAATCGCCAAAACTCGTATAACTCGCATTAGTTACAAATGCCCATTTTTTATATCCTAAATTAAAATCGAAATGTCCGGTTTTTTCATCACTTGCAGTTGCGTATCTTACAATGATATTTGATTTAAGCAATAACGAATCTGCATAAGACAATCTTGGTTTTTGAGTATAAAAACTCATAACACCTCCAATAGCATCACTCCCATAAATAACAGATCCAGAACCCAAAGTAACTTCGGTGGTTTGAATTGAAAAAGGATCGATAGCTATAACATTTTGCAAATTACCCCCTCTAAATATGGCATTGTTCATTCTAACACCATCAACCGTAATTAATAATCTGTTGGTTGAAAACCCACGAATCATGGGACTTCCACCTCCTAACTGACTTTTCTGAATATAAACTTGCCCTGTATTCTCTAACAAATCGGCACTTGTTTGTGGATTTGAAAACTGAATACTTTCTGGTGTTATACTCACTATTTTTTGAGGAATATCTTTTTTGCTTTGTTCAAACTTTGAAGCCGAAATAACAATTTCTTCGAGTCCTTGAGTGTTAGAATTTAAATACACTCGATTTAAAGGTCTCAATTCGGTTTTTACAATTCTTCTTAATATGTGTGAAAGATGTTTGAAATATATAATTTCTGAATTTGAAAACTCATCTAAATTAGCCTCACCCAAAAAGTTAGTAATTACACTTTTTGTTTTATCTATATTATATATAGCAACGCCAATAATGGGTTCGTTTGTGTCTTTACTAAGCACCTTAATATTTTGAGTCTGTGCTGTTATAGCAACAAAAAAGAAACAAAAAAGAAAAAACAACTTCATGTTTAACTAAAAACTTGATTAAATACTTGTAGAGATTTTGACGTTCTAAAACTCCCCAAATGTAATTCAAAATAAAGCAAAATCATATTTAAAAACGACTGTCTTTGTTTACCATTTACTTTAACTAAAGATAAGGTATCAAATGTTGTGCCCAAAAGCTGTTTTAGTAAACTAAGATTTTCTCCCTTTATAGAATATTTACTTTGTTCTTGTTTTTCAAATTTACCATCACTTAAATTAAAATAATTGAATTCTATGTTTTTTAAATCTGGATAAAACCCCAAGTATTTAGTAAGGTTAAGCAAAAAAAGTAAATGGAAATTTGAATATTCTGAATGGGCATCAAGCCATTGTAAAGTAGTTTCTATATAACTAAAAAGTATCTCATTTTGCTCTTCTTCTTTTAAAGCATTTGATAATACCTCAGCTAAAAACATAACAATAGAACCTTTTAAAACATTAGTATGTAAACTCGTGTATAGATGATTTAGCTTTGTTTCTTTTACAGATTGCAAAGACCTATTATTTTTATAATCTATAACTAATTGTAATTGAGATAGTGGTTGATAATATGCACTTTTTGATTGTCCGCGTTTACTTTTAAAAATGCCTCTTAAAATGATACTAACAAGCCCTAATTGTTGTGTATAACATTTTACAATAAGGTCGTTATCTCTATATTTTAGTTTAGATAATACTATTGCATTGGTGGTTATTAACATTATCTAACAACCATTAGTTTTAAAACCTTGGTTTCAAACGTATCTAAATCAGATAACATAACTAAATACACTCCTGAAGCTACGACATTATTAGCAAGATTTTTACCATTCCAAAATGCTGTCCCTCCATCTATTTCAAGATTATAACCTCGGTATCTCTGGTTTATTCTAGATTGTGCTTCAGCCACTAAATTACCTTCAATATCAGTAATTTTAATATTTACATTTTCTGAAATATCTTTAATTTTTACTTTTTCTTCAACAATATTAAAAGTAGGTCTCACAGGATTAGGATATGCATAAGCTTCTTGCAAATCTTCAAAAGTACTTGAACCACCAGCGCTAAAAGAAACCAATCCACGACTCGTAGCTATATAAACGATTCCATTCGTACTATCTATAGACACATCTTTTATTTCATTTGAAGGCAAAGGAGAATTATCCTTAGTAAAATGAAATATGGTTTTTTGTCCATCTGATGAAAAATAAAATATGCCCGAATCTGCTGTAGCGATCCATTTATTATTAGAACCATCTACCTCTATATCTGTAATAAATTGTTCAAAAAGTAACTCTTTAGCAATACCGTCTTCTTCTATAATAATTTCATCGACTTCTACATTATTATCTTCAAAAAAATTAGACGTATTATATAATACACGTAACCCTTTAAAAGTACCTATCCATAACTGATTTCTTTTATCTAATGCCAATGCCGTTACAAACTTGCTAGGCATATTTTCATCTTCTTTATAAATATCTTTTATCAATACTTTTCCTCGCGTTTCATTAAATCCAATGACCCCAAATTTATAACTTGCTAACCACTTTGTTTCATCACTACCAATAACAAGGTCTCCAAAACCTAAATTACTCCCATATTCTTCAGGTATAACACTTGTAAAACTATATGAATTCCATTGGTTATTATTTGGATTAAAAGATTTTAAAGGCTTATTAATAAGACTTGTAACGGTCCATAATAATCCGTTTCTATCAAATGCTGAAGCACCGACCCTAACATCTATATAATTGGGATTGTCAGGCAAATTTAATGATTCTAGACCACTATTCGTTTCATTGTACAATAACGTAGGAACATCTTCATTTATCTCTAATAAACCACTAAAAAAAGAGCTTATATATACTTGACTCGTATTCAATGGATTTATAGCTATTTTATTTAAACATTTTGCTTCTAAAACGTCACTATATGGGTTATTTATCCAAACATCATCTTTTAAGTGACTAAAACCTCTACTATTTAATGGGTAAGGATTATAATACAAATTATACTCACCAAAAGTCACCCACAACCCATCTGGTTCTGCTTCAATAGAAAAAGGAACATTTAACAAAGGCCCTTCGGGATGAATTTCTTCATAAGAAACAGGACTTGAAATTAGTGTTTTTAATACTCCAAAATCTTTAGTACCTATATAAATATATTCTGAATCTATTGATGCTGTATTAAACTGTGTATTAAAAGTAGAAGTATCTACTAATGCTTGAGAAAGCAAATTGAAACTGGCATCATAAATAAAAATAGTGTTCTTAGTTGTAACGATTAAATTATCATTGACAGATTGTAATTCAACAGGCGCTTCAGAATATAAAAACAATTCCGTTAAAGCATCATTTACAACTTCATAAATCCTTTTATTAGTTCTTACTGCATACAACTTATTTGCTGAGGCTTCAATAGCTAAAAAATCTCCAGATGTAACAGTTTGCCAATTTTGATAGTCTATTAAATTAGGATTTGAAATTAATGCCTTTCTTAAACCATTACCACCCATACAAGCCGCATAAATATTTCCATTATGAATAGCTGTTTGATTCACTTGTATTTGAGATCCACCATTGCCGATAAAATAAGTGTCTCCAAACTCTAAACGTTCTAAATTAAAAACCGAAATTCCATAATTTGTAGATACATATACTACATTTTCGTAGGCATTAAAATGATTTATTCTTTTATCTGTTCCTACTATAGTCGGCTTATTAATAATATCAACTAAGGTTAAAATATTATCGTCATTATCAAAAGCTATTTCTATAAGTCCGTTTTCATAACCAATAATTAGTAACTCATATACCTCACTGTAATATATAGTAGAAATAGTTTCACCAGACAAACCATTAATAGTTGTGAGTTCTTCAATGTTATTTGTTTGTATATCTAAACTAAAAATAGCATTTTCTGAAGCAGCATATATCTTATTATTTCCTTTTACAACATCTTTAATGTTATAATACGAAAAATATCCTTCCCAAAGTGTCGAAAAATCTTGAGCAAATTGTGATAATGGAAATAAAAAAATAAAAAAAATAAATAGTCTTTTAAACATAAATGATTTTAATATTCAAATATATTTATATCTAACGAGTTTTACTTCAAAATAATATATTTTAAAGCAAAAAGCATCCTAATAAACTAGAATGCTTTTAATTTTAATTAATCTTATATCTCTATACAACACCTTGAGCTAACATAGCATCAGCTACTTTTACAAAACCAGCAATATTAGCACCTTTTACATAATCGATATAACCATCGTCATCTTTTCCATATTCAATACACGATTTATGGATGTCTGACATGATATCTTTTAATTTATTATCGACTTCTTCTCTAGTCCATTTAAATCGTAATGAATTCTGTGTCATTTCTAAACCAGATGTTGCTACGCCACCAGCATTTGAAGCTTTTCCAGGAGCAAATAATATTTTTGCTTTATGAAATACAGCGATAGCTTCTTTAGTTGAAGGCATATTTGCTCCCTCACTTACACAAATACAACCATTTTTTAAAAGTGTTTTAGCATCATTTTCATTAAGTTCATTTTGCGTTGCACATGGTAAAGCTACATCACATTTTACACTCCAAGGGGTTTCTCCTTTTACAAATATAGCATTTGGATACAATTCTAAATACTTACTTATTCGTCCGCGTTTTACATTTTTCAACTCCATAACAAAAGCTAACTTTTCTGCATCTATACCTGCTTCATCATAAATATATCCCGAAGAGTCTGACAATGTTAAAACTTTACCTCCTAACTGTATTGTTTTTTCTGCTGCATATTGTGCTACATTCCCCGAACCAGATATAACAACATTTTTACCTTTAATATCGTTATTTTTAGTTTCAAGCATTTTTTGTGCAAAGTATACATTGCCATAACCTGTAGCTTCTGGTCTAATTAATGATCCGCCCCAAGACATACCTTTTCCTGTTAAAACACCAGTAAAACCATTACTTATCTTTTTATACATACCAAAAAGATATCCTATTTCTCTTGCTCCTACACCAATATCTCCTGCTGGTACATCTGTATTATGCCCTATATGTCTAAATAACTCTCCCATAAATGCATGACAAAATCTCATAATCTCACCATCACTTTTTCCTTTAGGATCAAAATCACTACCTCCTTTACCACCTCCCATAGGTAAAGTTGTAAGACTATTTTTAAACACTTGCTCAAATGCTAAAAACTTTAAAATACTCATGTTTACAGTAGGATGAAAACGCAAACCGCCCTTGTAAGGTCCTATAGCTGAATTCATTTGAATCCTATACCCTCTATTCACTTGTATTTCACCCGAATCATCAACCCAACAAACCCTAAATGTAATAACACGCTCTGGCTCAACCATTCTCAATAGAATGTTTTTACCATGATAAATGTCATTTTGAACTATATAAGGAATAACTGTCTCAGCAACTTCCTCTACAGCTTGTAAAAACTCTGGTTCTTGACCATTACGTTCTTTTACAAGATCTAAAAACGAATCAATTATGTTTTTCATTTAATCTTATTTGTATTAATAATATATTAAAAATGTAATTTATAGACACAAATATACGATATCTTTAAAAATTACATTCTTTTTTTTTGATATTCGCAATAAAATTTCTCAAACTCTTTAGGTAAATTTACAAGCATTTGTTTGTTAATCGACTTTTTATATATTTGTTAGTATTTGTGCCTCAATAAACAAAACCTTATTATGCTTAAATTGAAACATTTAGCTTTATCTTTTTGCATACTTATTATCTCTCAAGCTGTAAATGCTCAATTAGGTTTTTCTCATGAAATAGGGGTTATTGCTGGACCTGTACAGTTTCGTTCAGATTTTGGAAGTCGTAATGAAGCTGCAACCAACTTTGGTAATTCGGGATATGGAGTTGGAATTATTCATTATATTAATTTTGCTTACAGAGCAGATTGTAATTGTTATACGACCGACACCTACTTTAATGACCACTTTAAATTACGAAACGAAATATCATACAACAGAACAAACCTTGATCATCATGGTTTTTGGGTGTTACCAGATAAAATTAGCGTACAAGCAGATCAACTTCGAGCTCATGAGGGAGTTGCTAGTAACTTTGATATTGGTACGCAAATAGAGTTTTTTCCATTAAGTATTCGCTCCTTTCAAGCATTTGCCTATAAAATTGCTCCTTTTATAAGTTTGGGTATTCATCATACTTCTTTTAGTCCTCAAGCAAGTACAACTTTTAATAACCCAAACCCTAACGCTTATGGAGATGTATTTGATTCATCAAACATTTATAGTTATTGGTTTAATAATTATACTCCAGGGGTCGATCCATATCCAATTGATGTTAATGGAGGAAGTACCTGGTCTACAGTTGCAAGTGTTGGTTTTCGTTATAAGCTTACTGTACTAACTGATCTAATGTTAGATTTAAGATGGCAATATTATTATAGTGACTGGATTGATGGACTAGATCACAATTGGAGAAATTATGATAGAAAAAATGATTGGTTGGTCTGGCTTAATGTTGGCTATATCTATTATTTAGATTAATTTATCCCTTTAGCCTCATTATCCTGCTTTTTTCTCTTCTTGACACAAATATTAACAAATTCAACTCGTTTTATTTCGGTGTATTCAGATGCAATAATTACCTTTAAGATTAGTTAATAAAATTACTATGATTAATAAAAATTTCCTTTTTGCTTTTTGCTGTTTACTCTTTCTTTTAAATTGTAAAGAAGCTATAAAAACAACATTTTCAGACGTAACCATTTCAACAAAAAACAATGACATTGTTGCTATTAATATTCCTCAGGCTTACGGTAATGAAACGATTATTACTAATATAAATTCTGAAATAAACAAAGCAGTTGCAACTGCTTTACATATTGGAGAAGCCGATAGTATTCCATCCATTTCAACTGAAGAAAGTATTATTTCCTTTAACAAAGAATATCAGTCATTTAAAACCAACTTCCCTGAAAGTACTCAAATATGGGAAGCCCAAATAGATGGCGAAATACTACACCAATCGCCTGAAATTATATGTATAGCTATAACCACGTATATAAATACGGGTGGTGCTCATGGTAATTTAAATATCTCTTTTTTGAATTTTAATAGTGAAACAGGACATCTAATTCCAAATGAAAATCTATTTAAAAATATGGATACTTTCAAAAAAATAGCAAAAACTTATTTTAATGAAACTATTAAAGATAACGATTATTTATTTGATTCTGAAAGCTTTGAATTACCCCAAAACATAGCCTATAACGAAGATGGTATTGTTTTGCTTTATAACACCTATGAAATTGCGCCTTACGCGTCAGGTATTATAGAATTTACTATCCCTTTCGAAAATATAAGCGATATTTTAGTTTTTAACGGCTCTTATTAAAGCTAAAACATAGCCCAAATGCATACCTTCATGAAACAATATAAATTGCAAAGCATCATCAATATTTTTTAATGTATTGCCTGTTGTAGAAACGGTATACTCTTGGTAATTTTTAAAAACACCACTTTTGTAATCATCTACTAATTGTTCAACAGAGCTAAATAATAATGCTTTAATTTCATCAACTTCTGCCTGAGAAACAAATGCTTCTGGCTTAGAATCTTTTCTATATTTATTTATTAAATCATCACTTACAGCCATTGGCAATCCTGATAATTTATAGGCTAATAACTGTTGTGTCACTACTATATGTCCAATATTCCAAATGATATTATTATTAAACCCTTCAGGAATTTTATTTAAATCTTCTAAAGAATTATTTTCAAGATATTTCTTTGAAAAAACGCGAATGTTAGATAATACGTCGAAAGTAAATTGCATGTTTTTAAATTTTTGATAAATATACTTTTAAATGTAATAATTCTTTTTATTTTGTTGTAAAATTATAAAGATTTACATCTGCTAGGAAATGACAAAATGTAATTAATTATGAAACATTCATAACTAATTTTTCGATACCAAAGGAAATGATTAAATGAATGTTACATGTAATCGATAAAAAACAATAAATATAAACACATGAAAAAAGTATACTACCTAAAAACATGTAGCACTTGTAATAGAATTTTAAAGGAATTAAATCTTTCTTCCGACTATATTTTACAAGATATAAAAACTGAAAGCATCACTGTTAAACAATTAGAACACATGGAAAGTCTTGCTGGTAGTTATGAAGCTCTTTTTAGTAAACGCTCTAAACTTTATAAAGAAATGGACTTAAAAAACCAAGAACTTAGTGAGCGTGATTTTAAACATTACATTTTAGAGCATTATACTTTTTTAAGTCGTCCAGTTATTTTAGTTGATGATACAATTTTCATTGGAAATTCTAAAAAGGTTGTTGAAGCAGCTAAACAGCATATTGATTCTATAAGCTAATAACTATTTTTTTATTAAACATATTCCTGTACCATATAATGATTAGATAAAAACATTCAAAGCAACCGATTGCTTTTTTTAGGGGTTTATTTTATATTTTTGCTAATAAGCATTAATTTCCATCTGTATTCCTTCAAATAAAAGAATACCTTACTAAAAACACAAAACAATTAGTAACCAGTTAAAAAAATCATTTTGAAAAAGAAGACTGCATTTAAAATTATTAGCATTTCACTTCCTTTTTTATTGATATTATTTATAGAACTAATATTAAGAGCAAGCGGATATGGTGAAAACTACCAGCTTTTCAAAACACTAAAAGTTAAAGATAGACCAGAATACTTAGTAATGAATTCTGATGTGTCTAAAAAATATTTCAAGAACGAAGGTTTTAAATCTGATAATCAATCCGACTTATTTCTTAAAACGAAAACAGATAGTACATTTAGAATTTTTGTGCAAGGAGCTTCTACTGTTGTAGGCTTTCCTTTTTATCATGGCGGCTCATTTCCACGTATGTTGAAGCATAGATTATCTCAAACGTTTCCAAATAAAAATATTGAAATAATAAATACAGGTATAACTGCTGTTAACTCTTATACTTTAGTAGATTTAACTAATGAAATCATAGAACAAAAACCAGATTTAGTACTCATTTATGCAGGACATAATGAATATTATGGAGCATTAGGAGTGGGATCATCTAGTTCTATTGGTAGCCACCCAATAATCGTTAGATCCTATCTTTTTCTTAAAAAATTCCGCTTTTTTCAACTACTAGACAATAGCTATTCTAAAATATTTAGTCATTCTAAAAACACACCTAAAATTGGTGAAACTAATTTAATGGAGGTCATGGCAAGAGAACAGCGCATACCTTATAATTCGGAAGTTTATCAAGCAGGAATAAATCAATTTAAAGATAACTTGGAAAAAATATTAAATAAATACAAAAAAAATAATATTCCTGTTATTTTATCTACCATAGTATCCAACGAAAAAGATATAAAACCATTTAAAAGTGATAGTATAAATAACAAAAAAATGTTTTTAAAAAATTTAAAAACAAACAATATTGAAGCAAATAAAGTAGCACAGAATAACGCATTAGCAGCCTATAAACTAGGCACATATTATGTTAAAAAAAATCAAGATTCAGCTAAAAAATACTTACACTTAGCTAAAGAACTAGATTATCTTAGATTTCGGGCTCCAGAAAAAATAAATGACGTTATCGTTAATTTAGCTGAAAAGTATAGTTACTCCTTAATAGATATGAAAGCTACTTTTTTATCTCATTCACCTGATGGCACTATAGGAAATGAGTTGCTCACAGAACACTTACACCCAAATATAGAAGGCTATTTTATTATGGCAGATGCTTTTTATAATAAAATAAAAGAATTAGATGTTTTAAAAAACTGGGATAATTACATGACGTATAACGAAGCTTTCCAAGATATACCTACAACAGATATTGACTCTATTAAAGGAAAACTTATTATAGCTGATTTGAAAAGGTCTTGGCCTTATGTTATGAATATGTCTGGTAGACTTCCAAGGTCATCTTATTATGCAATTACAAACCCAACTTACGAAGAAAAAAAAGCCATGACTATTTATATGAACCAACCGCAGTGGAAAAATGTAATGATTGAAGCTTTTGGCACTTATGAGCGTACAAAAGCATATAATAAAGCACTTCGTGTTGCGCAATCTTTAATTTTTGAATATCCAGAACAAGCAGATGGATATCTTGAAGCTGGCACAATGTGTTTAAAAATGGAAGATCCAGAACGCGCTGTTTATTATTTTATTAAATATAATCAGTTAGACAAAACAAGTACATCTGCAAAACAGTTAAGTGAAGTTTACATTGCATTAAATAAGATAGATTTGGCACAAAAAACTCTTTTAAAAGCACAGAAGCAAGGCATAAATGATGAAGAACTAAATAAGATGCTTAAAGATATAACTGAAAGAATGAATTAAAACCTACCATGGATTTTTAATGTCTTTATCGGTATACAAATGATTTCTCTTAATAAAATGAGAATTATTTTCTTCTTTTTTTAGTATTTGATTTCTACCAAATAAGCGTTGAAAAAAGGATAGAGGACTCAGAAACACATAAAATATAATGAACATGATTATATAGTTCATTACTACACCAAAATAAAATGAAAAAGAAAACCAGCCTTTTGCTATTAAAGTTGTTAACCTTCTAGAAATAAGTGCTATAATTAAAAAACTTATAGATAAATAGATAAACCAACTTATATCAAACCAAAAACTGGCAATAAGTGATGCTAAGGCTAAAACAATTATAGTTTCAAGTGATTTTTCCCAGTTCATTAAAATAAAGAGTAAATAAACGGAGCCAATGCAGAACCGTTGGTTAAAAATATTAATATTCCAAAAAGCAAGAATATTATAATTAGTGGTACAAGCCACCATTTTTTTCTTTCCCTAAGAAAAAGGAAAAAGTCCTTAAAAAATTCCATCTATTTATTTTTTTATTAAGTAATTATCTAATACCAAAACGTCCATACCTGATTTCATAAAACAATTATATGCCTCCTCAGGAGTATTAACAATAGGTTCATCTTTAACATTAAAACTAGTATTAATAAAAATGCCTATTCCTGTAATTTGTTTGTAAGCTTGAATTAAACTCCAAAATAATGGATTTACATCTTTTTTCACCACTTGAACCCTTGCTGAAAAATCAACATGTGTAATAGCTGGTAAATCAGATTTTATAAACTTACGCTTCGCTTCTAAACTATATTGACAAAAATCATCTGGTATTTTTTTTCTCAATGACTCTCTAACCTTACTTGTAAACAACATATAATAAGAATGTTTTCCAAGTTCAAAATAGGTATCATAATCTTCTTCACAAACAACAGGTGCAAATGGTCTAAAACCTTCTCTAAATTTAATTTTCATGTTTAGGTTATATTGCATCTCAGGATCTGTTGCATCGGCAATTATACTTCTATTGCCTAAAGCCCTAGGACCAAATTCAGATCGACCATTATACCACCCCACTACCTTTTTTTGTGCGATGCACTGTGCCGTGGCTTTGGTTAACGCTTCTTGATTTTCAAATTTCTGGTAATTACATTTATACTTTCGTAAAAGTCTCTCAACATCATGATTTGAATATTTAGGTCCTAAATAAACATTAAAAGGATTCTTTAATCCAGAAAAGTTTAATTTAGGGTTCTTTATATAGGCTGTAGCTAAAGCAGCTCCCAAAGCCCCTCCGGCATCTCCAGCTGCTGGTTGTATATAAATATCATCAAAAATATTTTGTTCATATAATACCGAATTTGCAACACAATTAAGCGCTACGCCTCCAGTTATACACAAATTATTTTCTTTTGTTTCTTGTTTTATATATTTAATTAATTTGACAAGAACTTCTTCTGTGACTTTTTGAGCCGCAAATGCTAAATCGGCATGAACTTGTTCTAATTTATCTTCGGGTTGCCTTTTTATTAATCCGAACAGGGTTTTCCATTTTTTTGGATTTACCATCCGTAAACCTACTGAGTATTCAAAATATTCTTGATGCAATTTTATGGAACCATCTGGTTTAATATCTATTAATTTTTCCTTTATGGTTTTTACAAATTTTAAAACTCTTTTTGAATTAGGATTACCATAAGGTGCTAACCCCATCATTTTATATTCGCCAGAATTAACTTTAAAACCTAAAAAATAGGTAAATGAAGAATAAAATAAACCTAATGAATTAGGAAATTGCAATTCACCTAATACTTGAATACCTTTTTTACCACATGCAATCCCATAAGTAGTTGTTGCCCATTCACCCACTCCATCAACGGTTAAATAAGCACATCTATTAAAGGGAGACGTATAAAATGCACTTGCTGCATGAGATAGATGATGCTCAGGAAAATTTATAGTTATTTTGTGTGTTTTAGATTTACATAATTTTCTAATCCTTTTTTTAATGAACTGTTTAATAAAAAGTTTTTCCTTTAATAAAACAGGCATAGCTTTAGCAAATGATTTAAACCCTTTTGGAGCAAATGCATAATACGTTTCTAATAGCCTTTCAAATTTCAAAAAAGGTTTATCATAAAAAGAAATAAGATCAATATCTTCAATATTAAACCCAGATTCATATAAGCAATATTCAATAGCGTTTATAGGGAATGAAGCGTCATTTTTTATTCTTGAAAATCGCTCTTCTTGGGCAGCGTATAAAACCTTTCCGTTTTCAATAATAACGGCAGCAGAATCATGATAGTAAGCAGAAATACCAAGAATTTTCATTTAGGTAAATTTAATGTATAATTTGTTTTATTGGAACTTTCTATATTATTATGTTTTAAATGATATGACCAATTTTATAAAAAATAACAGTATTCTTTTAGACTAATTAATTATACACATTAAATCATGTTAATTCTGGGCAATTTTATTTTTTGTTTCAAACAAATATACACAACCGATTGTATTTTTTCAACGCAATCGGTTGTTTAATTTAAAAAAAATTATATATTTGAATCAGTTTAATATATTTTAGAGATAATATGCCACACATTACGCAAAAAAGACAATCGGTTACAAAACACCAAAGTTATAGCCGTTAGAAATCGTAACAGCATTTTTTTCTAAAATAAATACTAAAAAACAATTAATTTTCTAAACTAAATTTTATGACAAATTTTTTACTTTTGAAAAACAAAAGCATCAACAAATTAGGTTTCCTAATTTTGATGTTTCTGTTTAGCGCAGGTATGACTGCACAAGTATCAGTTTCTGGAACAGTTTCAGATGCTAATGGACCAGTACCAGGTGTGAATGTAATTTTAAAAGGCACTAGCACTGGTGCAACTACAGATTTTGATGGGAATTACACCATTAAAAATGCATCACCAAATGGCACTTTGGTATATAGCTTCATAGGCTATAAGACAAAAGAAGTTTTAATCAACAACCAACAATCCATCAATGTAACACTTGAAACCGATACCGCTGCATTAGATGAGATTATTGTTATTGGGTATGGTACACAAAGAAAGGAATCTGTTACAGGTTCTGTGGTTTCCATTAAGGGAGAAGATTTAGGCGAAGTTCAAGCTGCCAACTTTCAACAAGCCCTTCAAGGACGAGCAGCTGGTGTTCAAATATCTACAACCAGCACTAAACCTGGAGCTGCTCCACAAATTCGTATTCGTGGTGTACGTTCTCTTTCAGCAAACAATGATCCTTTAATAGTACTTAATGGCATCCCTTTTTCTGGAGGTCTAAGTGATATTAATATGAATGATATTGCAAGTCTAGACGTATTAAAAGATGCATCAGCTACTGCCATTTATGGTTCTAGGGGTGCTAATGGTGTTATTCTTATAACAACAAAATCTGGTAAAAAAGGTCAAAAAGCAAGGTTTACTTACAACACGTATTACGCTACTAAAGAAGTTTTTGCTAAGTATCCTATGATGAATGGAGCTCAACTTACACAGTTACGTGCTGATGTTGCCTCTAATAATGGAGGAACTCCTATTTATGATATAGGAGGTGATGAAGATTTAGCAAATGATACGGATTGGCAAGATTTGCTTTATGGTAGTGGGCTTCAAACAAGCCACGATATAAGTGTTCAAGGTGGATCTGAAAGAGGATCATATAATATTGGTGTAGGATATTTTAAAGAAACTTCTGTTGTACCAGGTGATGCTTTCCAAAGGTATTCGCTAAGAGCACAAGTTGACCAAGAAATTGGAGCTTTCCGTTTTGGACTAAACTCGGTAATGAATTTCAGTAAGACTAGTGGAATAATTGGTATTGATGGCGCATTATCTGCATCACCATTATTAAGTCCGTTTAATGCTGATGGAACTATTAATACCCCTGTTCGTCTTCAAACTCAAGCTGATGATAACTGGATTCCTACCAGATATGAAGTAAACCAAGTTGGAGAAGGCAGAAGAAATGACCAGTTAGATTTTGGTGCATACAATAATATATATGGAGAAGTTAACATACCTGGAATTGAAGGATTAAAATACCGCATTAATGTTGGATTAAACATACGCACAAGTAGAGATGGTAATTTTACTGGTCGTGGTATTTTTAATTATAACCTAAGCAATAATTCATCTGCAAGCTATAATAGTTCAATTAATAAAGATTACGTAATTGAAAACCAATTACTTTTTGATAGAACTTTTGCTGAAAAACATCAAGTAAATTTTATAGGATTATTTTCGTCTCAAAAAACTGAATATGATGATGTTGGCCTTGGGGTACAAAATATACCAAACGAACAATTCTTATTTTATAACTTAGATTCAGCTCTTGCTGAAGATATTACTAGCTATGGTACAAACTATTCATCTACTGGATTATTATCTTATATGGGTAGAGTTATGTATCAATATGATAACCGTTATTTATTTACTGCCACAATGCGTTCGGATGGGTCTTCTAGACTAGCTCCAGGTAATAAATGGGTTACTTATCCTGCAATGTCTATAGGGTGGAACATAGGTAATGAGTCTTTTATGGAAGATGTAGAATTTGTAAACAGTTTAAAAATACGTGCAGGTTATGGAGAAACATCAAATCAGGCTGTGTCTCCTTATTCTACTCAGGGACGATTAACTGAAAGAGACTATAATTTCGGGAGTACTTTTTCTACAGGATATTTTGTATCTCAATTACCTAATCCAAATTTAGGATGGGAGTTTTCAGAAACATATAACTATGGTTTAGATTTTGCATTGTTCAATAATCGCCTATCTGGTACTGCGGAATACTATGTAACAAAAACCAACGATATTCTTTATGGTCTTGGACTTCCAGCAACATCTGGTGTTAATAATGTTACAAGTAATATTGGTAAAACTGAAAACAAAGGTTTTGAGCTATCTCTTAATGGAACTATTATAGATAATCCTGATGGCTTAACTTGGGATGCTGGAATTAATCTTTATTCTAATAAAAATAAAATCGTTGCCTTAGCTACCGGAGAAGAAGAAAATACTGGACAACTATGGTTTGTTGGTTCTCCTATTAATGTTATATATGATTATAAAAAAGTTGGTCTTTGGAATGAAACTGATGCAGATTATCAATATTTACAAGATTTCGAATCAGGTGGTAATGTTGGTATGGTTAAGGTACAATATACAGGAGATTTTAATCCAGATGGTTCTCCTACCAGAGCTGTAAATTCTGAAGACAGAATTGTACAAGATCCAACACCAGATTTTCAAGGTGGTTTTAACACCCGTTTAGCTTATAAAAACTTCGATTTAAGTATGGTTGGTACGTTCCAAAAAGGAGGTATTGTAGTAAGTACATTGTATAGTGGTAACGGATACCTTAATTTACTTACAGGTAGAAGAAATAATGTAGATGTAGATTACTGGACACCAACTAATACTGATGCAAAGTATCCTGCTCCAGGTGGAATTCAAAGTGGTGATAATCAAAAATATGCTAGTACTCTAGGCTATTTTGATGGTTCTTTCCTTAAAGTTCGTACTATAACTTTAGGTTATAACTTTGACCAAGGTTTAATAAAAGACTTAGGCATCCAAAAACTTCGTGTTTATGCCACTGCACAAAACCCATTTGTGCTATTTTCAGATTTCCATAAAGAATCTGGTATGGATCATGAGACAAACTCTGGAGTTGACTCGAACGGAAATCGCCAAAACGTAGCTGTAAACACGAGTAATATATCAGTTGGAATTCCAACAATTGGAACAAATGTACCTACAACACGCAATTACATGATAGGGTTAAACTTAACATTCTAAAAATATTATTATGATAAAAAGATTAAAATTTAAAATAATAACTACTGTAATACTTACAGTAGCCTTGTTTATGGGGTCTTGTACACAAGATATTCTACAAGAAACACCAAGGAGTGCTTTTACTCCAGATTTTTTCCAAACCGAACTAGGGGTTCAAGGAGGTATTACAGCTTTGTACGAAAATTTAAGATACATGTACGGACAGGCATATCATTATAATTCTTTGGAAACTGGAACAGATGAATATACATATGCTCAAAGTGCCGATAATAATTTTAAGAATGCCGATTTATCTGGTGTTGGTAATATTATTTCAGACACTTATACAACAAGTGTTATTTGGAATACTGTATACCCTGCTATAAATACCGCCAGTGGAATTATTGAAAATGCCGCTGCTGTTGGTATAGATCCCTCTGTAATTGCTGAAGCAAGGTTTTTCCGTGCTTTTGATTACTTCTTATTAGTACAGACTTATGGTGGTGTTCCATTAGATATGGGAGCAGGTGAGTTAAAGTTTAACACGTCGGCAGTTAGAACTTCGGTACGTAATACAGTGCCTGAAGTATATACTAAAGCCATATTTACAGATTTAATTACTGCTGTTAACGATTTACCTGACAACCCAAGATTAACGGGTACGGTAACTAAAAATGTGGCTAGATTACATTTAGCCAAAGCCTATTTAACTTATGCTTGGTGGCTTGAAAACCCAAATAATATTCCTACATATCCTGAAGCTGCAAGAACAGACCCTGATGGACATGATGCTTCTTACTATTTTCAGCAAGCCTATAATATAGCTGTTGAAGGAATTGACAATCCAGGACCTTATGAATTACAAGAATATTTTTATGATGTACATGTAGGTTCTAATGACCGCAATAAAGAAATGATGTTATATGCCGATCGTACTGAAGAAAGTGAAATATATAATGGTGCAAGTCTAGGATGGAGTGGTACTGATAATAGCGCTAATACAGCTGTTTGGATGGTAACATCTAACTATACCACGATTAATGTTGATGGTGTAGCTGCAGTACAACGTGAAGCTGCACAAAGTTTAGGTCGTCCATGGACACGTATGGCACCAACAATTAATGTGTTTGAAGAAACATTTGCTGAAAAAGATTTAGATTCTCGCTACGATGGTACCTTTGTATCTAGTTATAGAGGAAACTGGGATGTTGCCGGTAATACAACACCAACGCTAACTGCTGCTAATGGTTTAGAAATAGCACCTGGAGACGCTGTTATGACATTCTTGGATGACTACAACCCTGCTGTAGATTATAGCGTAAATGGTGGTAATCTTGGTGGAGGACAAATTCCTGGAAGATCTGATTATGTAATAAATTTAAATGAAATAAACAGAAGATTTTACCCAGGCTTATGGAAATTAGGTACGTATCGCACCGATAATGAAGGCGGTTTAGGATCGCCTAATGGAGCACTTACACGACCTTTCCCAATAGCTAAATTTTCAGAATTCTATCTTGTTGCAGCAGAAGCTGCTGTTAAAGGTGCAACTGTTCAAGGTGGAAAAAGCGCTAGAGATTTAGTTAATGTGCTTCGTTCACGTGCTGGTAAATGGCGTTTTGATAATGGTGAACAACAAGAACGTATAGAAGATAACAGTGCTGCAATGGTAACCGTAACACCTGCTATTATAGATATTGACTATATTTTAGCAGAGCGTTCTAGAGAATATTTTGGTGAAGGTTATAGATGGTTTGATTTGGTTCGTACGCAAAAATGGGCTGAAATAGCTGCTACCTATAAAATAGGAAGTAATGATGCTACTGACCATAGTCCAGCAGAATTTACAAGAACTATTGAGGATTATCATTATTTAAGACCAATACCTCAAGACCAATTGGATGATTTAGATATGACAGATGCTGAAAAAGATGCATATCAAAATCCTGGGTATAAATAATAGTATTAGTTTAAGTTAGTTTAAATTAATTTTTGTGAAAAAACCGTCTGATTTTATGGCGGTTTTTTTTATTAAAAGACAATTTAATTATATAATTTTAAGGAAAACAGACCTTTTCAACTTATTAATAGATGAAAAAAAATATTTTTAAAATAATACCTCTCAAGTTAATTATAATTTTAGTTCTTTTTAGTTGTCAATCTAATAAAGAATCTAATCTTACTTTAGCAGATGGAACGGATGGCAATTGGCTTTTGCATGGGCTTAATTATTCTGAAACTCGATTTAGTCCTTTAACAGATATTAAAGAATCTAATATTAATCAATTAGGTTTAGACTGGAGTTTAGACCTTGGTTTAAAAAGAGGCATTGAAGCAACACCTATTGTAAGAGATGGCGTTATGTATTTAACGGGACCTTGGAGTATTGTTTTTGCAGTAGACTTGAGAACTCATTCCTTACTTTGGAAATATGATCCTGAAGTACCCAAAAGTTTTGGTGAAAAAGGATGCTGTGATGTTGTAAACAGAGGTGTTGCCCTATATGAAAACAAAGTTTATGTAGGTACATTTGATGGCAGGCTAATTTCATTAGACAGTAAAACCGGCAAAAAGATTTGGGAAGTTTTAACCATCGATCAATCTAAACCTTATACCATAACTGGTGCACCAAGGGTTGTCAATAACAAAGTAATTATTGGTAATGGAGGCGCAGAATTAGGTGTTAGAGGTTATTTTACGGCCTATGATGCAGACAGTGGAAAACAGGTTTGGAGGTTTTATACAGTCCCTGGAGATCCATCCAATCCTTTTGAAAATGAAGCTATGGAGAAAGCCGCTAAAACATGGACAGGAACATGGTGGAAATATGGCGGCGGCGGTACTGTTTGGGATGCCATGGCTTTCGATCCAGATTTAAATCTGCTTTATGTTGGTACAGGAAATGGCTCACCATGGGATAGAAATAAAAGAAGTCCTGAAGGAGGCGATAATTTATATCTTTCGTCTATACTTGCTATTAACCCTGATACAGGAAAATTAATTTGGCACTATCAAACAACGCCTGGAGACTCTTGGGACTTTACTGCTACACAGCATATGGTTCTTACCGAT
Organism: Flavobacteriaceae bacterium HL-DH10; assembly: GCA_031826515.1. Classification (NCBI taxonomy): domain Bacteria; kingdom Pseudomonadati; phylum Bacteroidota; class Flavobacteriia; order Flavobacteriales; family Flavobacteriaceae; genus Thalassobellus; species Thalassobellus suaedae. Next base: position 1,402,985 of record CP134536.1, read on the forward strand.
TTAAATATTGAAGGAAAAAAGCGTAAAGTATTAATACAAGCTCCAAAAAATGGATTCTTTTATGTTTTAGACCGAACAAATGGTGAATTAATTTCAGCAGAAAAATTCACTTATGTAAATTGGGCAGATAGTGTTAATTTGAAAACAGGCAGACCAGTTGAAAATAAATGGGCTAGGTATGACAAAGCTAATATAGATCTTGCTCCAAATTTTAATGGAGCCCATAACTGGCAGCCTATGGCGTTTAACTCAAATCTTAATTTAGTTTATATTCCTGCAAGAGAAACCTTTTCAAACTATGGACAAGATACAACATGGGTATATAATAAGTCGGGATTTGGAACAGGAGTTGGCTGGAATCTAGCTATTGGTAGCGTTGATTCAAGACCTACTATAAAAGATGCAAAAGCCACCAATATTGGCAAACTTATAGCGTGGGATCCTATAAATCAAAAGGAAGTTTGGAGTGTTGAACAAGACAATATTTGGAATGGAGGCTTATTGACAACAGCTTCAAATTTAGTATTTCAAGGTACAGCCGATGGTCGAATAACAGCTTATAATGGTTTGAATGGTCAATTAATTTGGGAAGCCAATTTACAAAATGGCATATTGGCGCCTCCAATAACTTATTTAGTAGATGGTATTCAATATATTACCGTTATAACTGGATGGGGTGGCGGATACGGCATGAAGAATAAACATACGAATTATATTCTTCCCGGTACAATTTATACATTTAAAATTGGAGGAAAATCAGAATTACCAAGTGAAATGCCTTTATATGCTCGTGATCTTATTAATCCTAAATGGGAACTGGATTATAATAAATCTGGTAAAGGAGAGACCCTTTATTATAAATACTGCGCCACTTGTCATGTAGTTGCAGAGAATGGTGGTGGTGTGGCTCCCGATTTAGGATATAGCTTTATGGTAGGAACTGAGGCTTTTGAGAAAGTAGTTTTAGAAGGACTTTTACTTCCAAATGGAATGCCAAAATTTGATAACCGACTTACTAAAGAAGAGGTTAATAACATACAGCATTTTATAATTAATATGGCAAGATCAAAAAGCGATAAAAATAAAAGTACAGAGGAATAAGAAGAAATTAAATTTTAGTCCGATGTATTTTACTTTGAAGGATTGTATGACTTAATAAAAATTAGGAGTTATAAAATGTTTAAAAATGAGGTCGCTTTATATTAATAAAATGACCTCATTTTTAATTATAACTATTATTTTTATTTGTATGGGTCAAGTGTAACGATACTACCATCCTCATTATAAGTTATCTCTGCCACTTTAACTGAACGTAAATGGGTAACTCCTTTTGACAAACTAGAGTCATGATAAAACAAATACCACTTACCCTCTACTTCACAAATAGAATGATGTGATGTCCATCCTACAACAGGATTTAAAATTCTTCCTGAATAAGTAAATGGACCATAAGGACTATCTCCAATAGCATAACAAATAAAATGCGTATCGCCTGTTGAATAAGAGAAATAGTATTTACCATTGTATTTATGCAACCAAGAGGCTTCAAAAAATCGACGTTCATTATCGCCTTCTAATAACAAATTGCCATGTTCATCTAAAATCTGAACTTCTTTAACGTCTTCAGAAAACTCTAATAAATCGTCCGTTAATTTTGCAACCAAGGGTAATAGTGCGGGTTCGTCTGGTTTTGGTAATTCATTGTTTTCATCGTATATATTATTTCTAAATTTTTGAAGTTGACCTCCCCAAATTCCTCCAAAATACATATAATAACTACCATCTTCATCTTCAAAAACAGCAGGATCTATGCTATAACTTCCACTAATTGGTTTTGGTTGTGCAACAAAAGGTCCAATTGGAGAATCCCCTACAGCAACACCTATTTGAAAAATACCCTCTTTATTTTTTGCTGGAAAAAACAAGTAATACTTTCCATCTTTATGAGCGGCATCTGGAGCCCACATTTGTCTTTCAGCCCATGCTACGTCTTTTAAATGCAAAGCAACACCATTATCTACAGCATCGCTATCAATAGAATCCATAGAAATAACATGGTAGTCTTCCATACCAAAATGATCTCCATTATCATTAAAAGGAATTCCTGCATCAATATCGTGCGACGGGTAAATATATATTTTTCCATTAAAAACATGAGCAGATGGATCTGCTGTATACATATGAGTAATTAATGGTTGTGAAATAGCTTTCTTATTTAATTCATTGAAATCAATTTCTTCAGTACTATCTTCTGGCATAATTTATTCTTTTAATTTCTTCTTTCTTTTAAATCACTCTCTAATTGTTCCTCCATATTCTTATTAATTTCGTAAAAAAACAAGAGAATACATCCTAACAAAAATGGAATTGCAGGAAATATACTTATCAACATTTTTGTACCATGAATAGCACTTTCTGCTTGAGAAACAGCATTTGGAATGTAGTTATACAACCCTAAAATCCAAGCTACCAAAGCACTACCTATACTTAATCCCGCTTTTAAACCAACCATCATAGCTGAAAATATTATAGCAGTTGCTCTACGGTTATTTTTCCATTCTGAATAATCTGCAACATCGGCTATCATAGCCCAAAGAATTGGAATGGTAATTCCATAAAAGAAACCATGTAATATTTGTGATAAGAACATGAACTCTACAGACTCTGGAGAAAAGAAATAAAAGAAAATGATGAACAAGGTTGATATAAACAAAAACATTCTAAAAACGTCTCTTTTTCCATATTTATCAGCAAGAAATTTAGATAATCCAATACCAACAATCATGAAAATGATACCACCTGCATTAAATAACCCAAAACCGGCAGAAATTGGATCTTCTCCAAAAAAGTTTATTCCAATATTATTTAACATATCCAACAATGGACTTATAAATAAAGTAAGTGACTCTGCATCAACGTAATTTTTGAAATAGTATACATAAGAACCGCCTTTCATTGCAAGAGTTACAAAAACTAATGTTGTTAAAAGCAACATGATAACCCATGGTCTATTTTTTGTTAAGTCTCTTAAATCTTCAATTAAAGTAGATTTCTGTTCAAGCTTAGGTACTACACGCTCTTTTGTTGTAACAAAAGTGATAATTAACATAATTGTTCCAATAATTGCTAACCACGTCATTACTTTTTCAATACCAATTGCTTTATCTCCACCGCCAGCAGATTCAATAATTGGCAACATAAATACTTGTACAAAAAATTGAGCAAACATAACGGCTACGAAACGATAAGCAGACATACTGTTTCTTTCCTTCATATTGCCTGTAATAACACCACTTAAAGCAGAATACGGTAAATTATTTGCTGCATATAATAGCAACAATAATGTATATGTAATTACAGCATATATTACTTTTCCTTTGTATGTAAAATCTGGAGTGCTAAACGCTAATAAAGCAACTACACCAAGAGGTACGGATGTAAAAAGAATCCAAGGTCTAAATTTACCCCATTTAGATACTGTTCTATCTGCTAATGCTCCAATTATAGGATTAAAACCAAATGCGGCAACAAGACCAACCGTTAGCATAATGGCCGATGCGTGACCCGCATCAAGTCCATAAATATCTGTATAAAAATATGCCAGATATGTTATTAACGTTTGAAAAACCAAGTTAGCAGCGAGATCTCCTAAGCTATATCCAATTTTTTCTTTTATGGATAATTTTTGAGAAGTTGTATTCATATTTTTATTGGTTAGTTGGGTGTTATTTTTTTAAACTAATAATACTATCATATGCTTTTTTAGCTTGTAACCTTCTATCAAAAATCATCGGATAATTTGTACGTCCTTCAATAGGCCAATTGTTTAACCAAGTATGGCTATCACTTAAACCCCAAAAAGTAACTCTACTAATTTTATCTTGATGCTTTAAAAACAATTTAAAAATATCCTGATAGCGTTTTGTGAATTTTATTTGAATAGAATCTGGTAGGCTTTTAGAATAAGGATTCATTTTTTCACTACTTTCAAAATTCTGACTTACCTCTGCTCCTACTAAATCCCAAGGACTAGGTAAAACATTAATATCAAGCTCTGTAATAGCTACTTTAACACCAAGTTCAGCATAAGCTAAAATACTTTCTTCAATAACTTCTATAGATGGTGAATCTAACCTCCAATGTCCTTGCATACCAATACCATCTACTTTTATGCCTTTGTCTTGAATACGTTTTATCATCTTAATAGCACCATTTCTTTTATCAACACTGGTCATATTATAATCGTTATAATACAAGTCAGTATCGGGGTCGGATTCAGATGCCAATTTAAATGCGTACGCTAAATAATCTTCACCATAAGTATCTAAAAAAACAGAATTTCTTAAAGTCCCATCTTCATTTAATGCTTCATTTACAACATCCCAAGAATTTATTTTTCCTTTATATCTACTAACAATAGTTTTTATATGGTTTTCCATAACAGAAGCCATTTCTGCACTGTCTTTTATTGTTTTAAACCATGGTGCTAATTGACTATGCCAAATTAAAGTATGACCATGAATAAACATGTTATACTTTTTACCAAAGGCTACATATTTATCGGTTAGTTTAAAATCAAATGTGTCTTTTGATGGATGGACAAACATTGATTTCATAATATTTTCGGCAGTAATACTGTTGAATTCCTTTGAAATTAATATCGTTTCTAAAGAATCTTGTTCTTCTATTTGGCTTTCATTAATAGCTACTCCCATATAGAAATTCTCTTTAAACTCATTTTTTAAAGAAATAACTTCTACAGGTTTTACTTCATTAACTTTTTTACAGCTTATTACTAATAGTAATAGAGCTATAACAACTAAAAAGGGTTTTGTTTTTTTCATTTTTTATTTAATTAGTTAAACCATCTAGAAAACCAAATAATGCTAGTTTATAATTATATCCTGAATTGAATAATAATGGCCATTCGCTTTGATTATTATAAAAATCTAACAACCAACTATCGGTATCTCTCATGCCCCAAAATGTAATTCCAAATTGTTGAGCTTCATGAATAGTTTTATATATGGTTGCTAATTGTTTGTATCTTTCTTTTTGAGCATTTAATCTTTCTGTTGTGAGACGAGTTAAAGCTTTATCTTTATTAACAGTCAAATCTACTTCAGAAAAATGGATTAAAAGACCAGTATCATCTTCTGATTTACTACAACTCATAAAAAGCACTAAAACAACTAGTGTTATATATTTTAACATGCTATTCATCTTTAATTCTTTTAAAGCTTTGCTCAGGACCTAAATAAGTTTCTTTTAAATTGCTTCTTTCCGTTTCTATGATAATTTTTTGAAGTACTAAACCTTCATCAACTCTATAATAATTCAGTGTATGATTTCCTGTTTTATCAATTTCAAATTCAGTAGTAATAACTTTAATTTTATCTGAAACATTTGTGTGCCAATTGCTTGGTACTTTTCCGTTATAATTAAAAATATTAGGATCTGAATCGTAATTTATTTGAATAGGTTTTTCTTCATCGAAAGACAAACCATAATACATACCTTCTCTGGTAGCATAATTAATAGTTGGTGAAAAATACATGCTCACTTTTACAGTACCTGTCGTTTGGAAATTAACATCGTAAGACAATTTAGGCGAACTCTCCTTCAATGTAACTCTACCTTTTTCTATTGGTAATGAAATTATAGAAGAACCCGTTTTACCAAGGTTTTCAACAACAACCCATTTAAAAGTTTCTGGTTCCGATTTATTTGAAAAATGATTTGCATCAATCGCTATAAAACCATTATTCTCAACAAAACCTTTAGTCTCTTTTAAATCGGTATTATGTGTTTGGACATAAACGGGAATCATTTTTTTATTAGCCTTAACAAAAAAAGATGTTTTATGTAATCCTTTAGGAGCTTTTTCCCAATCTATACTAACCTTTATTCTTTCTTCTTTGTCAATAGTTCCTTTTGTTTTAGAAAAGGTTATCCATTTAGATTTTGAGTTTATTTTAAAATTGAAAGGTTCTTGTCCTCTATTAAAAACATCAAAATAGAATATGTTATTTTCAAAAGAAGTAAAAGTTGGTAAAAGAGCATCTTCTGTAGCATTTGGCCACCATTTTTCAGAACCTTCAACAGCAATCCCAACTTCTGAATTATTTGGTAATTTTATAGTTTTTGTTTCAGGCATAATGTTTTCGGATGGTGCTCTCCAACTTGTCGATCCAATATATGCTTGAGACATCATATGATTCCATTTTCCACTAGACATGATTTTATTATAGTGATTATCAAATTCAGCTACTTTTTTAAATAAATCATTCGCTTTTTTAGCTAGTACATTTGTGGAAGTTCTTCCTTGTTCTGCATATAGCTTATTTTTCGCTACGGTAACATATAATTCGTTAAGATTCGCGCCAGATAAAACATGATAAAGTACCAATTGGTAAAAGGCGTCTTTATATTCTGGTTTTAAATTTTTATTAATGTCTTTAGCTTTTTCAGCTAATTCATTATATTCTTTAACAACCCTTTCAGCTTCATTATAATGAATTAAACTATAGGTTTTAGCATCTAAAAGCTCAGGAGTTCTACGAGCATTATACTTTGTGTAAAGCTTTAAAATATTGGCTATATCTTCTGTAAATTGACCATCAAAATTATCTCTAGCCCACTGGTAATAATAATCTTGTAGATTACTGGCATCCCACTTTTCAGGATTCCAAGCATAGTCTAAAAAGAAAGAAATAGGAAATTCCATAGGTTTAATATCACCAACATTTACAATCCAAACCTTATCTACACCATGTTTATAAGCTAAATGCATTTGCTCCCAAACACGTTCAATTTGGTTTGTGTTTGTCCATTTATAACTTCGTGGACCACCAACATAATCAAAATGATAATAAATACCGTAGCCACCTTTACGGGGTTTCGCATTTAAGCTTGGTAATTTTCTTAAGTTACCCCAATTATCATCACAAAGCAGTAATGTAACATCTTCTGGAACTTGCATACCTTTATCATAATAATCTTGAACTTCTTTATAAAGTGCCCAAATTTGAGGGGTATCCTCAGCAGGTTTTTTAGTTACTGTACTAATAATTTCTCTTTGTGTTTTAACAATATCCTCTAACAACCCAATTGCGGTGCCTTCAGTCATTGCCTCATCACCATCACCTCGCATACCAATTGTTACTAATGTTTCTTTATTACCCATACGCTCAATACCACCTTTCCAAAATGCTTTTAAACCCTCTGCATTCGTATTGAAATCCCATGTGCCATTTTTAGACTTTTCCCATTCGGCATGAGACCGAACTAAAGGTTCATGATGGGAAGTACCCATAATTATACCATACTCATCTGCTAAATCACCATTTTCAGGATCATCAACATAAAATTTATTTCCCCACATGGCAGGCCACAAATAATTTCCTTTTAATCTTAAAATAAGTTCAAAAACCTTATCGTAAAATTTAGAATTAAGATCACCAAAATTTTCATCTGCCCATCCAGTCAATGCAGGCGCTTCATCATTTATAAATATACCTCTATATTTTACTTTAGGTTCGCCCAAAGTATGAATCCCTGGAAGCACATGTAATTCCAATTGTTTTTTAACAGGAACATCTGCCCAGAAATACCAAGGAGACACGCCTATTTGTTTTGAAAGATCATAAATCCCATATATTGTTCCTCGTTTGTCTGAACCAGCAATAACCAATGCTTTTTTAACGCCTGCCATAGGATTTTCGATAATTTGAGTTGTAAATTTCTCTAGCGTGCCTTGAAGTTTACTAGCATCTATTTTACCTTCTTTTGCTAATTGGTCAATTATTAAACTCTTACCCAAAGTGCCAATAATTACTATATAATCTTCGGTTTGAGAAATAGTATTGATAATGTTTGGTTGAATACCCGTAACATTTTTAAGATCTTTTTGCAGATGACCTGTAACACGAATTACTCCTGGAAAATCGTTATTACTTACTAAAATAGAAGCAACTTTAGAATTACTTGCTAAAGGGAAGCTCCCCTCTAAAGTTTCAGAAGACACATATTTTTCTGGATTGATACCTTGCATACCATTAACAACAGAAAATAGTAATGTTAAAAATATGGTTATGGTGGTTTTTTTTAGATTAGTTGTAAAAGTCATTTTTTATTAATTTCCTGGTGCAAAAGGGAATTTTAATGATTCAAAATAGTTTAAAGTTTTAGTTGGTGCTTCAACACCTTTTGGTAAAGTTTTTTTAGAATATTGCTGAAAGTATAATAAGCAAGCATCTCGCCACCATTTCGCCTCTTTATATTGGATGTTTAGCAACATTTTAACTTCGTTATATCTCTGAAAATCCACATATGGCTTCATAGCATTCCAAGTCTTTAACATAGCCTCTACTTGATTAACACCTTCTTGATATTTTAAAGCCATTCCATCCCAAAGTGTTTTTCCGTTTTTTAATTTATAATCCCATGCTACATGATGAAACCATAATAAAAATTCTTCTGGACAAGTATTTAAATCATTAAACATCTTGGCTACTTCAGGTGCATATTGCTCCACAGCATTACTTCCTGAAGTACTTCTATCAAAACCAATGCCTTGAGCATCTGCTTTGTGGTAATAGACTGGATTCCATTCTGGTCTTGACAAATTAGAAACCCATGGTCCAGGACCATAATGATGACCCGTTGCCATAATATGATGCAAACCTAAAGGTGTCATATAATTTACTGTAGCTTCTAGAGAAGCTAACATAAACTCTTTAACAGGTTGAACAAAATCATTGGCATTAGAAAAAGTAGATTTTATCCATTCATCAGCAATGTTTTCAGAGGTTAAATACGGATTCCATGCAAGGCGACCAAAACCATACCAATTGGCTTGCAAAAACACATTCCCAGTCCAATTTCTATCGGCACCAATATTGCTAACACCCGCCATTCCTGTTAGTTTTTTATTATCAAGTGTACCATCAATAACTTTAGCAACAGTAGACGCTTTACCTTTTCTGTAAGTATCTGCATCTAAAACTTCTTTATACATAGTTGGAAGAAATACAGAATGCGTACTGCAACCTAAATATTCTTGTGTTATTTGAAACTCCATCATTAAAGGCGTTTTTGGCATAGCACCAAACATAGGATGAAAAGGTTCCCGAGGTTGAAAATCTATTGCGCCATTTTTTACTTGAATAAGAACATTGTCTTTAAATTGTCCATCATAAGGAACAAATTCTGTGTAGGCTTGTTTTGCTCTATCATTAGCATCATGCTCCGAATAAACAAAGGCTCTCCACATAACAATGCCACCAAAAGGAGCTACAGCTTCAGCCATCATATTGGCTCCATCTACATGGTTTCTGTCATAATTTTGAGGTCCAGGTTGCCCTTCAGAATTTGCTTTAACCAAAAAGCCTCCAAAATCAGGTATCGATTTATAAATTTCAGCTGTTTTATCTTTCCACCAGTTAATAACACCAGCATCTAATGGATCGGCTGTTTTTAAACCTCCAATCTCGATTGGAGCAGAAAATCGTGCCGTTAAGTATACCTTAATACCATAAGGTCTAAAAATATTTGCTAAAGCTTTAACTTTCTCTAAATATTGAGGCGTTAAAATTAAGGCATTGGCATTTACGTTATTTAAAACAGTACCATTAATACCTATAGATGCATTTGCTCGGGCATAATCTATATAACGCTGATCTATATAATCTGGCAACCTATGCCAATCCCAAATAGAAGCTCCAGAATAACCTCTTTCTACTGTTCTATCTAAATTATCCCAATGATTTAAAACTCTTACTTTTAATTTAGGAGCATCTACAATAGATAGATTTTTAATAGATTTATTTGTTTGTATTAATCTTAAAAAATTAAATACACCGTATAAAACACCAACGTCTGTTTTTCCAGATATAACTATTTGTTTTTTCCCTTTTAATGTGATTGATTTAATAATAAAGCCTTCTTCATTTATCGTATTAAATTCTTTTTCTAATAAACTTGAAATATCATGACTTAAAGATGCTTTAGATCCTAAAACTAGGACATAATCATTAATATTACTTTTATTTACTTTAGACAAATACACCTCTCCTAACATTCCAGAAAGCCCTCTTTCTAATTCATTTAAACCAATGTTTATCGTTTCAGAATCACCAAAAGGTATTAATCTTTTAATATGAGATTGGTATTCTTTTCTTAAAGATTCGTTTTCAATAAAATCATACTGCAACCACAGCTTATATCCATCTTTAGCAAAGCTATTTAAGTTAATTATACATAAAAACAGAATAAGCAAACGATATCTATTCATCATAAATCTTATTTTAAAACAAACCATAATTTCTATTAAATATTAATATCAAAAAAAAATCAAATAAATACGCATTGTACAATATATGTATAAATTCATTGTGAAAACAAAAAATATATTTAATTTGCAATCGGTTGCGTAAATCTAAAGCATTCCTATTAAATATAAAAATTTTTAATCTATTTTTACTGTTATTTTATTTCCCAACTTAATTAAAGAAACCATTTATATGAAAAATTCACTACTAAAAGCTTTATTGTTAATATCATTTATCACCATTATAAACTCCTGTAAACAAGAGGAAAACAAAATTCAAAACACTAATAATAGCAATATTAAGCTACAGGATACTTTTGCTTTTTACAATCCTTCACTTTCAATTAAAGACAGAGTACAAGATTTAATGGGGAGATTAACACTTGAAGAAAAAATAGGACAAATGATGAATGGTACGCCGGCAATTGAACGTCTGAAAATTCCAGCCTACAACTATTGGAATGAAGCGCTTCATGGTGTTGGTCGCACTTGTTCTGCAACCATTTTCCCTCAAGCTATTGGATTAGGAGCTACTTTTGATGCCGATTTAGCGTATCGTGTTTCCTCAGTAATTTCTGATGAAGCTAGAGCTATTTATAATGCTACCAATAAGAAAGGCTACAACAGGCAGTATAATGGTTTAACATTCTGGACACCTAATATTAATATTTTTAGAGATCCTCGTTGGGGTCGCGGACAAGAAACATACGGAGAAGACCCTTATTTAACTTCTATTATGGGAGCATCCTTTGTTAAAGGTTTGCAAGGAGACAATCCAAATTATTTAAAAACGGCAGCTTGTGCTAAACATTTTGCTGTGCATAGTGGTCCTGAAAAAGTAAGACATGAATTTAATGCCGAAGTAAACCAAAAAGATTTATGGGAAACCTATTTACCTGCTTTTAAGGCATTGGTTGATGTTAATGTAGAATCTGTAATGTGTGCATACAATAGAACAAATGGGGAACCTTGTTGTTCCAGTAATTATTTAATTACCGATGTTCTTAGAGATACGTGGAACTTTAAAGGTCATGTTTTAACAGATTGTAGCGCTTTAATAGATTTCTACAAACAACCTGATGAAGGTGGTCATGGCGTCGTGAATTCTGATGCTGAAGCTGCTGCTCTAGCCGTAAAAAGCGGTGTAAGTCTTAACTGCGGACCTACTTATCAAGCCTTAAATGATGCTGTTAAAAAGGGATTAGTTACAGAAAAAGAAATTGATAAACAATTAGAAATTTTATTACAAACAAGATTTAAATTAGGCTTGTTTGACCCTAAAGGTAGTAACCCTTATGATGCTATCTCTATTGATATTGTAAATAGCGAAACCCATAGAGCACTGTCTAAAGAGGTGGCTCAAAAAAGTATAGTACTGCTAAAAAACAATGGTATTTTGCCTTTAAGCAATGATTTATCTAAGTATTTTGTAACAGGACCAAATGCCGCTAGTATAGAAATACTTTTAGGAAATTACTACGGGGTAAATTCTAATATGGTTACCATTTTAGAAGGCATTAGTGCAGCAATAAAACCTACAAGTCAGTTACAATTTAGATTAGGAGCCATGCTTAACAAGCCATCTATAAACCCAATAAATTATGCAACTGGACATGCTGGAAATAGCGATGTAACCATTGTAGTATTAGGGGTTTCTAGTCAATTAGAAGGTGAAGAAGGGGATTCATTAGATTCAAATACTGCTGGAGACCGATTAGACTATAATTTACCTGAAAATCAAATAGATTACCTAAAAGAATTAAGAGAAACTGCCAACAAAGACTCAAACAATAAAAAACCAATTGTAACAATAATTACCGGAGGAAGCCCAATAAACCTTGCAGAAGTAGAAGCCTTGTCTGACGCTGTTTTATTTGTTTGGTATCCTGGTGAAGAAGGCGGAACTGCTGTTGCCGATATTCTTTTTGGTAATGTGTCGCCTTCGGGAAGGTTACCAATTACGTTTCCAAAATCCTTAGACCAACTACCTGCCTTTGACGATTATTCTATGAAAGGACGCACATATAAATATATGAATGAAACGCCATTATACCCATTTGGTTTCGGATTGAGTTATACAACTTTTGAATACACTAATATTGAGGTATCATCTCCAATTATTTCAAAGGAAGAAAACCTTATTGTGCAAGTTTCTGTTACCAATACAGGACATGTAAAATCTGATGAGATTATACAAGTTTATATTTCAGATCTAGAAGCAACAGTTAGTGTTCCAAACTCTCAATTAATCAACACGAAACGTATAACATTAGAACCCGGAAGTACTGAAAACATATCATTTCAGTTAACACCAAAAGATTTCGAAATTGTAAAAAATGATGGTAGTAGAACTATAGAATCTGGTGCATTTAAAATATCTATAGGTGGTTCTAGCCCAATGAAACGAAGTTTTGAACTTGGGGCTTCTAAAATGTCTGAAATTTTAGTTAACGTAAAATAATTTTCAAAAAATGAATACATTTAAAGCTTTAATTATAGCTCTAGTCATACTAACTTCTAATACTATACTTAGTCAAGTTAAGCTTCCTAAATTAATAAGTGATGGCATGGTGCTGCAAAAGGATGTCAAAATTCCCCTTTGGGGATGGGCAAGTCCTAATGAAAAAATAACAGTAACCTTAAACGAAAGAAAACACAGAACTAAGGCATCTACAAAGGGGAACTGGAGCTTGAATCTCCCTAAAATGAAAGCAGGTGGGCCTTACACCATAAAAATATCTGGTAAAAATGATATCGAAATAAAAGACATTCTAATAGGTGATGTTTGGCTTTGCTCTGGACAATCCAATATGGAACATCAATTATATAGACATGATATTATTTATGCAAATGAAATTGCTACCGCTAATTATCCCGAAATACGCCATTATAAAGTACCTAAAACTACTAGTATCTCTGGAGAAAAAGAAGATTTAGAAGGCGGTAAATGGCTAAAAGCAGTAGGCGAAGAAGTGAGACCTTTTTCAGTAGTAACTTACTTTTTTGCGAAAAAAATATATGAAAAATACCATGAACCTATAGGCCTTATTAATGCGAGTGTTGGTGGTACACCAATTGAAGCTTGGATTCCAAAAGAAGGTTATAAAAACTTCCCAGACATCTTAAAAATAATTGAAGAAAATAAAGATACTGCTTTTGTAAATAGTCAAAAAAGAACGTTTCCCAATGCTACAAAAACTCCAAAAATAACAGATAAAGGCTTAATTGGAGAAAAACCTTGGTATGCTGTAGATTTTGTTCCAAAAAACTGGAGAACAATTAATATTCCTGGATACTGGGAAGACCAAGGTGTTAAAGATTTAAATGGTGTAGTATGGTACCGCAAAGAAATTGATATTCCACAATCCATGGTTGGTAAAGAAGCACGCGTTTTTCTGGGAAGAATTGTAGATGCCGACGAGTTATATATAAATGGTATAAAAGTTGGAAACACAACCTATCAATATCCACAAAGAAGATATACATTACCAGCTAACACTCTAAAATTAGGTAAAAATATTTTTGTAATACGTGTTACTAATAACTCTGGAAAAGGCGGTTTTGTTTCAGATAAGCCTTATTATATATGTACAGCAAATGACACTATAGATCTTAAAGGTTACTGGAAATACAAAGTAGGTGAGGTTTTTAAACCTCGCAGCAATTTCTTTTCTTCATCTACTAAAAAGCAACGAACAATAAACCCTCAGAACGAACCAACATCCCTTTATAATGCGATGATAGCGCCTTATAATCAATATCCCATAAAAGGAATTCTTTGGTATCAAGGCGAGAGTAACACGGGGCAATCAAAAAAATATGAAGGCTATATGCATGCCTTAATTTCTGGTTTAAGAACAGTATTTAATAATCCCGAAATTCCATTTATATATGCACAACTTCCAAATTTTATGGATGTATCCTATTCACCTTCAGAAAGTGGTTGGGCAGAGTTTAGACAAACTCAACTTAAAGCACTTTCTAATCCTAATACAGCAATGACCGTTAATATTGATTTAGGAGAATGGAATGATATTCATCCAGAGAACAAAAAAGACGTAGGAGAACGTATGGCTCTTGCAGGACTAAAACTAGCATATAATCAAGATATTGTTTATTCAGGACCGATATACAAAGATCATAAAATAGAAGGCAACAAGATGATTCTTTCATTCGCTCATGTTGGTAGTGGATTAATTGCTATTGATGGTGAAGCACTGAGTGAGTTTGCTATTGCTGGTGATGATAAAAACTTTGTTTGGGCAGACGCTAAAATAGAAGGCGATAAAATAATAGTTTCTAGCGAGCAAATTTCAAATCCAAAATATGTGCGTTATGCATGGGCAGATAATCCAGATAACCCAAATTTATTTAACAAAGAAGGCTTGCCTGCATCACCTTTTGAAACTGAATAAATAATTTTATGAAATAAAAAAAGAATGACACTTACTTGAGACAAATTTGTATAATAGTAAGTGTTTTTTTATTTCCTTTTAGAAGATTCTCTAATAATAACTTCAGTATTTAACACCCGTGTTTCTTTAACCTCATCTTTATCTTTAGACTTTAAAGTTTTCAAAATAATTTCTGCTGAAGCTTGACCCATTTTAGATCCAGGGTTGGTAATTGTTGATAAATGAGGTTCTATAATTTGTGAAATGGGGTCATTATTAAAACCAATTACAGCTAAATCTTCAGGGACTTTAATACCTCTTTTTTTCGCACATTGTATAGCACTCACTCCTAAAATATCACCTGGAGCAAAAATTCCATCTGGTGGATTTTTTAAATCAAGAAGTTTATTGGTAGCTCTAGCCGCCTCTTCTAAAGTTATTCCGTCTAGTTTAACTATAAGTTCATCTTCAATAGGAAGGTTAAATTCTTTTAAAGCATCTAAATAGCCTTTTTTTCTTTCATAATATATACTAAATTCCGATCCTGCAGCAAGGTGAGCTATTCGTTTACATCCTTGAGATATAAGATGCTTTGTTGCCTTATAACCAGCATTATAATTATCAATTATAACTTTATATGTATTAAACTCTTCTTTGGGTACCCTATCAACAAAAACCAAAGGGGTATTACTGTCTATAAATAACTGAAAATGCGACGTATCTTTTGTCTCCATAGCTAACGAACAAATAATACCACTAACTCGATTATTATATAAAGACTGAACTAAATTAACTTCGCCTTTATAAGAATCATGAGACTGTACAATAATAACATTATACCCTGCTTTTTTTGCAGTAATTTCTATGCCACTAATTAATGAGGCAAGAAAAGGCTGTTCGATGGTAGGTAATAAAACACCTATTGTTTTTGTTTTTTTACTTCTTAAACTAGCTGCCAGATTATTTGGACGATACCCCATTTCTTCAGCCGTTTTTTTAACCTTTTCAATAGTTTTTTTACTAATACTATGATGATCTTTTAATGCCCTAGAAATAGTAGAAGTAGCTAAATTTAGTTTTTTTGCAATATCATAAATAGTAACTTCTGTATGTTCTTTCATTCAATAAAAAAATTTAGTAAATATAATACATCTTTAAAAAAAAGATATATTATATTTAAACTATCAATTAAACAACCAAAATATGCCTATTTTTTCTACTGTTTTTTTAAAAAATTTATCTATCCTAAGTTTATTAACTTTATTCATTTCATGTAAAAAAATTTTCAACTCTAAACAATCGGTTGCGAACCATGAATATAGCACTTTTTTTTGGTTTAATTACCAAGGTAAAGATGACTCTTTCAAATCTATTTCAAAAACGAATGATTCATATATAAACCCTATTTTATCTGGTTTTTATCCAGATCCTAGTATTTGCTATGCCAATGGTAAATTTTACTTAATAAATTCATCATTTTCATACTTCCCAGGGATACCCATTTTTGAAAGTATAGACCTTGTTAATTGGCATCAAATAGGTCATGTAATTACTCGTAAAGAACAAGCAGATTTTAGTGGCTTAAAAGTATCTAAAGGCATGTTTGCTCCAACTATAAGGTATCATGATGGTACGTTTTATGTCATTTGCACAAACGTTGAAGCGTCTGGAAACTTTATTGTAACTGCTAAAAACCCTGAAGGTCCTTGGTCAGACCCTATAATTCTTCCAGAGGTTGAAGGTATAGACCCAGACCTTTTCTTTAATGATGATGGCAAAGTATATATCACACATAATGGTGTACCGCCAAATAATATTTCGAAACATGAAGGTCATCGTGCTATTTATATGTTTGAATATGATTTGGAAAACAAAAAAGTCATTGGCGACTCTAAACTACTGGTGAATGGTGGTACGAGCATGGATATAAAACCTGTTTGGGTTGAAGCGCCTCACGTTTTTAAAAAAGACAGTTACTATTATTTAATTTGCGCTCAAGGAGGTACCAGAGATAATCACTCGGAAGTAGTGTTTAGAAGTAAAGCTGTTTTTGGTCCTTATTTAAGTTATGAAAACAACCCTATACTAACACAGCGTCATTTAAATCCTAGTAGAGAAAATGCAATTTCATCAACAGGACATGCCGATTTTGTAGAACTGCCTAATGGCGATTGGTGGTCTGTGTTTTTAGGCTGCAGACCTTATGAAGATGATTTATATAATACAGGTAGAGAGACCTTTTTAATGCCTGTATCTTGGGAAAATGGTTGGCCAACTGTTGTTGGTGGCAAAAACCCATTACCTGTTATACATAAAAAACCAAACTTACCAATATCACAAGAACCAATAAAACCTACCACAGGTAATTTTGTGTCTCATGACGATTTTAATAAAAACACCTTAAACTTTAATTGGAATTTTATAAGAACACCTTTAGAAAATTGGCACAAACTAGATGGCGATAATTTGCTTATAAAACCTAGAACAGAATCCATACATACTAAGACAAATTATTCGTTTATAGGAAGAAGGCAGCAACATTTACAATTTGAAGCATCTACTAAACTGTTTTACAAAGTAACAGATACATTACAAACAGCAGGCTTAGTGGCGTTTCAAAATGAAGATTTTTATTTATTAATAGGAAAACGTTTAAATAAAAATGGCAATACTGAAGTGTTTTTAGAAAAAAATGCAGGTCCTTTAGATGCCAGTAAACCTACTATTATTACAAAAAAGGAATTAAATGAAAACACAGATGACTTGTTTTTAAAAATAGAAGGTGAAAAACGTTTTTACAATTTTTATTATAAAACAAAAGAAGAAGAACCTTGGATATTATTAGGAGATCACATGGATGCCTCTATATTAAGCACCAATAATGCAGGTGGTTTTGTTGGTACGTATTTGGGAATGTATACGTCTTTGAAGCATTTTTAGACGTTCAAAAAATTATCTTTTACATATTAAAAACAAAAAAGTCCAACATTTCTGTTGAACTTTTTTTGCTCCTTCTCTTGGGCTCGAACCAAGGAGGTTATTGCTTTGATTTTTAAAATATTACTATATTACGCATGTAAAAGACACCCATTTGTTCACCTCTTTATTTAGCATAAGATTAATCTTGTGGTCTGGATGGGACTCTATAAAAAATTCATAACACATTAAAAATAAAACCCTTTATATTTTTAAATTCTAAATTTGTATATTTATTACTCCCTTTTAATGAGAATTATTAATTAGCAAAATCTCTAATAATTGTTAATGCTTTATAATTCATGATTAAGAAAACCTTACTATTCTCAAATAAATGTTCTATTACTACTTCTAATGAGCAATTAGTTATAAAATCAGAAAATAGAAATAAAACAATACCTATTGAAGACATTGGCTATATTGTAATAGACCATCACGAATCCTTTATAAGCATTCCTGCACTAAATAATTTAATTAATAACAATTGCGCATGCATTATTTGTAATGATAAACACCTTCCTAATGGCATGCTATTAAACTTAAATAGTCATCACATTCAACAAGAAATATTTAAACACCAAATAAATGCAAGCATCCCTTTAAAAAAACAATTATGGCAACAAACAATCATTGAAAAAATTAATAACCAAGGGTTGTTATTAGAAAAAATAACTGGAGCAAAAAACAAGTTTGAATATTTAGCAAGTAAGGTTTTGAGTGGAGATACTTCAAATATGGAAGCTGTAGCAGCAAATTTTTACTGGAAGTCTTTTTTTGAAATTGATTTTAAAAGAGCCCGTTTTGGTAATTATCCTAATAATTTTTTAAATTATGGTTATGCTATTTTAAGAGCTGCCACAGCTAGAGCACTTTCTGGTAGTGGGCTATTAAACACCTTAGGTATTCATCATAAAAGTAAATACAATGCCTTTGCTTTAGCTGATGACATAATGGAACCCTTTAGACCTGTTATAGATGAAATAACACATCATATAATGCAGCATTATGATGAGCAAGAACTTACAACAGAAATAAAGTCTGAGATTCTATCTATATTAACTAGAACCGTATATTTTAAGAATGAGAAAAGCCCATTAATGGTAGCGTTACAAAAAACAGCAAGCTCTTTACAGCAATGTTATTCTGGCAAAAGAAAGAAGATTAAGTATCCTAAGCTATGGAATTAAATGGATACAGGATTATGTGGCTATTTGTATTTTTTGATTTACCAACCGAGACCCCTAAAGACAGAAAGAATGCTGCTGGCTTTAGAAAAAATATTATGAAAGATGGTTTTACCATGATGCAATACTCTGTTTATATGCGGCATTGTGCAAGCAGTGAAAGTGCAGATGCTCATGAAAAAAGAATAAAAAAACTGTTACCTCCACTAGGCAAAGTAAGTGTTTTAAGAATTACTGATAAGCAATTTGGTAATATTATGAATTTTTGGGGACGTGCAGAGCAGCCAAAAGAACCACAACCCACACAATTAGAATTGTTTTAAATTAAAAAATGCCTCAATATTGCCTTATCACTGCAAAAAAGAAGCATTCTTTTTAACGATATTTTACTTTAATTATATGATTATTAGAAGGTAACAAGCCAACTAATATCATGTTTTCTAATCTTTAATCAAACCACAACGAGCTAAATAAAGGGCATGTAATTTTTAAAATATCATGTTTTCTAATCTTTAATCAAACCACAACGCACAAACAATACCTGCTTTTGAAGACGGTAATATCATGTTTTCTAATCTTTAATCAAACCACAACCCAAGGGGTAACACTACTTGTAATGGCATTAATATCATGTTTTCTAATCTTTAATCAAACCACAACATATTACATAGTCATCATTTAAACCATGTGAATATCATGTTTTCTAATCTTTAATCAAACCACAACGTATTTAATTATCATTTTCATTTTAGGACTAATATCATGTTTTCTAATCTTTAATCAAACCACAACAGTATATCTCATAATCGGACAAACCTTTTTAATATCATGTTTTCTAATCTTTAATCAAACCACAACTTGCGTAAGGACTTCCTTTATGTTTGTGATAATATCATGTTTTCTAATCTTTAATCAAACCACAACTTTGATTAGGTTTTCTAATTCGGGTGCTAAAATATCATGTTTTCTAATCTTTAATCAAACCACAACTAATACTAATAATAGAAGTGATAATTCTATAATATCATGTTTTCTAATCTTTAATCAAACCACAACTCCAAACGCTACATTACGAAACAGATCTGAAATATCATGTTTTCTAATCTTTAATCAAACCACAACTAGAGGAAGTTACTTTAATAAAAGACCACGAATATCATGTTTTCTAATCTTTAATCAAACCACAACGTATATAAAGAAGGTTCTTATTATATTGATAATATCATGTTTTCTAATCTTTAATCAAACCACAACTGGCAGATATAGAACACGAACTAAGCAATTAATATCATGTTTTCTAATCTTTAATCAAACCACAACTAAAGCCCCATCTTTAACAGATGACTTATAAATATCATGTTTTCTAATCTTTAATCAAACCACAACCTATCGCTCACCTGCTCTTCTGCAAATGGAATATCATGTTTTCTAATCTTTAATCAAACCACAACAATCCCGATGATGACAAACCATTAATATCAAATATCATGTTTTCTAATCTTTAATCAAACCACAACATGAGGAAGACGTAGAGCGTCAGGAAGAAAAATATCATGTTTTCTAATCTTTAATCAAACCACAACACCAATATTCAAATATTGAAAAAGACGATTAATATCATGTTTTCTAATCTTTAATCAAACCACAACTACTTCCATCGAATTTAAACATACAAATGGAATATCATGTTTTCTAATCTTTAATCAAACCACAACATTAGCTTATCGTTAACAGTATCTAACGCTAATATCATGTTTTCTAATCTTTAATCAAACCACAACTGTTATGGAATTATAATACAACCATGCATAATATCATGTTTTCTAATCTTTAATCAAACCACAACAGCAATTACGTATAGGTGGTGTTGGCAATGAATATCATGTTTTCTAATCTTTAATCAAACCACAACAGGAGCTAAATCTATTAAATCTTGTAAGGTAATATCATGTTTTCTAATCTTTAATCAAACCACAACGGTATGTTATAAACAGTAAATTCTACTCATAATATCATGTTTTCTAATCTTTAATCAAACCACAACTCAAGCTTCAGTTAGTGAATCAGCAAGCAAAATATCATGTTTTCTAATCTTTAATCAAACCACAACGAAGCTGTTAGTTGATATGATCTCGGATATAATATCATGTTTTCTAATCTTTAATCAAACCACAACGATCGGCGATGGATCTTTGACGGACAATTTAATATCATGTTTTCTAATCTTTAATCAAACCACAACACATTAAAATTGAATTATGAAAAGAGCAGTAATATCATGTTTTCTAATCTTTAATCAAACCACAACCCGAGATTTAATAGTAACCAATTGCCTCTTAATATCATGTTTTCTAATCTTTAATCAAACCACAACGACTCAGAAAGTGTGTCGAAGTCTATAAACAATATCATGTTTTCTAATCTTTAATCAAACCACAACGGCTATACGGTAGATAAATTATATTTCTTTAATATCATGTTTTCTAATCTTTAATCAAACCACAACGATAATTGTTTCATTTTGCCAGTTCTAAAAAATATCATGTTTTCTAATCTTTAATCAAACCACAACTGTGAGTGAATTATAATATAACCATGCATTAATATCATGTTTTCTAATCTTTAATCAAACCACAACGCTTCATAGAAAACAAAAGGCAGTTATTTCAATATCATGTTTTCTAATCTTTAATCAAACAAAAAAATATGTCAATGAACTTTCTGCTTATAATTCCAAAAATGACCAATTATACTTTTTGAATTTTTCCTGAAACTGAGATTTTTATTTTTATAGGAGTAAATGATAGCCATCCTGTTTTGCCCTCACCAAAACTTTGAATTCTTACATAATATGGTTGATAGTTATTTTGAATTGAAGCCTCTGTATTCAGTCTAAATTCATAGAATTTCGAAGACAACTTTTGAGTTCTATACAAATGCTCTTTTAAAAGCTCATAATTTGGTTTTTCCCAATTAATTTCATCTTCATTTATTCCTAATAAAAACATATCATTAATATGTAATGTCGATACTATTTCTTTACCTCCTTCTGGTAATTTATAAACAGGTAATCCTTGTCTTTTTCTTTCAACTACGGTCCAAAAAGTAACCACAGCTTCTTTTAAAACATCTTGCTCATCTTTATAAATTAAAACATGGTGATTATTTCTTGGGTTTACCCATTGGTTTAAGTTGTCTTTTAATTGTTCTGCACCACTAAAATTCTCTTTCATTCTTACTCTTAAAATAGGTACAGGACTACCATTTTTATTAGGTAGGAATATTTGCGGTTGTTTTATACCTTTCTCATCAACTACAAAAAAGGTATTAGCTGGAATTTTGTTTTTTACAAAACCACCTAACTCTTGTACCTTCTTTAAAATTAATAATCTGATTGTTTCATCTACAACCTTGTCTATATGTTTTGAAGTAGTTAAAGTATCAATTGGTTTTCTAACATGGAAAGCTTCTTCACTAAATGGTGCTTTACGTTTACCAAAAACAGTTTCTTTATGTAATTGCCCTCTGGCTGCAACTCCTTTATTTTTATGTTTCTTTCCATTCTTGATTGTAATATGCGTTCTCACGGTAATATCTTTAGCTACTCGCTTATGAGATACTAAAATATTTTCTACAGCCTTTTCTGCATCATAATTGAAAGTCTTCCATGGTAATGGGAAATTTTTCATTTCTGAGTTTTTTTTATATCTATTCCATTTTGTTAGCTCTTGTACATAAGCAACTTTTGTGCAAGCCATTACTAAGGCATCAATAGCGTGATGACGATGGTCTTCACGAGACTTAGAATTCTCATTGTTTAAAATATGATTAAGCCCCCATTTATGTCTTAAATTTGAAGTTGCTTGCCCTGGAGACACAATAACTTTATCACAAATTTTAGAAAGATAATTTTTAGCTTCTTTACTTATATATCTTGTATCATTTAATTGTCTTGAAGTAAAATCATCATCAAAATTTTGCTGAATAAATCTTTTAAATTTTTGATAGGCTTTAGGGTATTCTTTAGTATCAGAAAACAATTTTAATGCACGTTCTTTTATTGTAGACCAATTGGCTTCATCATTACCATAAAATTCAAAGGGTGTTTTGTTTCCTTTTATTCTATTTTCATCTGCCCAACATAATGTTTTATTACTATAACTGTCATTTAAAGACCTGCTCCAAGGGTGAATATGCTCTATTTGTACCTGTCCTGAAAATAAATCTGTAATAGAAATACCTTTTCCTGTGTACGGACATGTTTTTTTACATTCTTCCCAAAGTTTAAATTTTAAGATATTATCGTGTGTAATACGCGTGTATTTTTCTACTTCATGTTTTACTCTATCATTTTCTGCTTCTAAACGTTTTTGATTTCTTCTTACAGTATTACGTTGTAATTTAGATGCTTTTAAATCGCGTGCCATTTCTACCTTTATTTCATCTATCTGTCCGTATTCTTTAATTAGTTCATTTACTAACTTTCGTAATTCAAATAACGCTGTAATTACAATAGGATTTCTAATAGATTGTATTTCTTTATCGGCTTCTTTCCCAACGGGTAACTTTCTAACTAAAGTTTTAGCATCTATAGTTGCAGAATGATGATATAGCTTTTTTAATTGTTTATCATTAAAACCAAAATCTTTGCGGAGTAATGCTTTAATGGTTTCAATAAATCCGCCTTCAATTTTAGAACGTACTATGCCTTCTACATTATCAATTAGCTCCAATTGATTTTTATTAGCTTCAGGTGTATCATTCTGCCATTTATCGCCAAAAGTATTTTTAATCCCACCCATTACTACAGCAACATCGTAAGTGTAACCTAGTTGCATAAAGGGTAAAATATTGTTAATTGCTTTCCTACTTAAACTTGAATAACCGTCTTTAACATTAAACTTAGATATAGCTTCTGCTTGAACCTCGTTAAACCCCCACTTTTTAATAGCATAGTCTTTTAAATTAGATTTACTATCAAAAAAATAAAGCACATGCCAAATATCATCTTGTTCTTTTTCAGTAAATTCAAACCATTTTTTTTCAAAATATTTTTTATTAGATAAATTTGAAATGGTATGTGTACCAACTATTTTATCATTGTCCTTATAATTAAATTTATGCTCTGCGCTTTCTTTCCCAATAACTTTTCTTATTCTTTTAAATACAGGTTTATCTACAGAATACAGAAAGTTTACAATTTTTTCTTTGTCTTCTTGACTTATTTTTAATCCGTTACATTCAACTGTATTTACCCATTGCCAAACCCTAAACTGTTCAAAAACTATAGAACTTATTGGACATTTGGTTTTTGTAGGTTCAAAAGAACAATTGCCAACTAAATGTTTTTGAGAACGCAAAGGACGTTGATGAAATAAAATACCATCCTCTTTATAGTCATCTAATTTTCTGCCTCCAAAAAGTGTTTTTAAGTCATTATTTAAAGCTTCATGAAATTGAGCTTGTTTATTCCAGATTAGCTCAAATTCGTCAACATACATTTGACGTGTTGTATATCTATTTCTAATACGCTCTAAACCATCTTGAAAAGGTGTGTTTTCTTTTGGATAAATTTGGTATAAATATGACCCTAAGGTTTTGTCTTGAATACTTTCAAGAGTTTCAGTAATACCTATTTTACCATCTTTTGCATTACCTTTAAAAATAGCACCATCATCTTTACCTCCTTTTCTACTATTACTTAAAAAACCTCTACGTTGAATTAAGTGGTAAAATATGCGTCCTATTTCTTCTAAGGTCAATTCTTCTTTTAATGCTTTTTGTCTTAATTCATAAGGATTTAAAGCAAACCAACTGGCTAATTTCTTTTCAGGAAACCGCTTAGTTTTTTTCCATTCTTTAAAATCAGATTCAGTTAATGGGCACATGTTGTATTTTGAAAGTGCATTTAACAATATTTTCTTTCTTAAACGTCTTCTAAAAAACTGACGTCTAACTCCTCTTGCTCCAGTTCTACTCGCATTTTTAGACATTTCATTGTCTCCATCTCCTAAATTTTCAACACCCATTGGAAAAATTCTACTTCCAATGCCTAGTATTTTATCTTGTTCATCATCTATTAATGCCCAACCAATACTGTTAGTTCCTAAATCTAAACCTAAAATTTTTGACATCTATTTTTAATATTAAAGAATTATTAAAAATACAAAAAAATAACGTAAGATTTTACGGGATTTATCATAGGCATTTCTGTATTATTTTGTTATATTTGACATAGATTAAAATTTCTAATCTTTAATCTTATCACAATAAGGCTATATGCCGTAGATGAAAATCTTTAGTCCTGCTTCGGTGGGACTACTTTTTTTAAACTATAAAGGTCATGACTAGACCACAAATCATATCTATTAATAATCTTTATACTCCCTGTGTAGGGGAAGAACCCGCAGAATTAAACCACAGTTTGACAAAACATTAGGTGTTCTGTATTAAAAAGGACACCCTTTTGATGCCCTTTCTTTTAATTAAACATTATTCATATTGCCATCTATAGCCTTCAGAAGGCTTCCTATCCCCTCTACAAAACCTTGCAATGCAAGATTTAGAAACCCCTGTCTTTCTAGAAGCTTCAGCCACAGACTTATATTCAGACAAAATACGTCCATCTAAAGCCATTTTAATTACAGTTTTCCTTCTCTTATCTTTTAAATTCATCGGAATAGAATAAGAATAAGACCAATAGTAACTCTTGCAAGTTTTATTTTGACCTAAACATGCATTACTTATTGATGTCTTAGCTGCACTAACTGCATTAGCTGCACTTTCTAAGCAGTCATATTTAGCAATTAAGCTTCCATCTTCAATGGAATATTGATAAATAGTTTTTTGGATACCACCGCCACTATCGCTGTTTAAGCCATTAGTTCTACTATCATACCGTATTATATACTCTTTTTCCTTCTGAGCCAACTCATCAGTAGTACTAGCAGTATCAATCTGAGTCCAAGTGAAAGCATCGGGACCATAAGTCCCGATAGCTTCTTGAAATTGACCTTTCTCACCTCTATTTGCCCGTTCTTGGTGGTCAAGTTTACGTTGATGGATACTATTTTTAGTTGCACCTATATAAACTTCTCCTGTTAACTTATTTTGGGCTTTATAAATTACATTAATTTTCTTCTTTTCCTTCATCATCATCACTACATTTATTTGATTTGTATTTTCCTTTCTTTGGGTTACTAATTTTTTTCTCTTTAACCAGTTCACTCAAATAATATTTAACTTGCCTTTCCTTTATTGTAAGGGAAGTTGTGAAATGACGAACTAATTGTGCCGTTTCAAAAGCAGTACAAGTATTTGAGTCAAAATATTGGATAATTTTATCTCTGTTATCATCTACTCGTCTTCTATCTGACCTGTTAAGAATTTCACCTTCGTCTGCATCTCCATAGCATTCCAACCATGTTTCTGATGAAATACTAAACTCATTTACTTTTTCATTATCATCTGGAGCATACCTAAAGAAAATATCTTTTAAATATCTAACCCCTTTACTGGTTCTATTTATGCCTAAGGCAAAATCAGATTCTTGCGCAAATACAGAACTCCCTTTTATACTATCCATTACTAAAGGCTTATCATACATTTTAGGCGTATGGTGTATACATATTAATGTAACTCCTAGATCGTAACAGATATTCCTGAGCCTTTGCATGACTTTTTCAGCATCAGAACTATCCTCAAGTTTACCTGGATTCATTCTTGTGATACTATCTATGAATACGACTTCTGCTCCTGAATCTTTAATTAAATGCTTTAGTTCAGTCCAATCTTTATCACTTAAAATTCGGCTTTGAAAATCCAACCCTTGATACATGTAATTATCATCAACAAGTTTTTTTTGTACGTCATTCAAAGTATTATATTGAATCTTATTGCGTTCAGCTCGATTTTCCCAAAACTCTTCTAAACCAACAAAGAGTATCTTTTTTGGTTTGCCATCAAGTTCATATCCAAAAAACTCCTTTGCTCCGTAAGCCAATTTCATAGCTAAATTTTCACAAAAAATGGTTTTACCACTTTTACTCGGCCCAAAGACCAATCCAAATGACTTTTCTTTTATACCATGCCATAAAAATTTTGGTTTTGGTCTTGTTTTTAATTCCTTCAATACTTCTTTAAATGTCAAATGCCCTTTATCATTTAATGATTTTTTAATCATTGTTCAAAATTTATAATAAACCAACACTATTGTGGTTTTTCTATTGCGAAATTGATTATTATTTTAGACAAATATGGATACAAAAAAACGTATCCACCTAAAGTTCAATGTATTCAGTATGTTGCAAAAAAAAGAGGCTAAATGCCTCTTACCTTTTTATATGTATTTTTAATTATATTGATGAACTGAAGAAGTCCTTATCAAATTTTTCATTTAAAGCTTTTATAGATTCTTTAGGAGAAGCATGCCCATTGATGAATTTATTTGCCTGAATTCGAGAATTTGACATTTGATGATATTTAGCTTTATCAAAATACTCACAATAATCATCTAAAAACCTAAATAAATCTGGATGTGTGATTCCAGATATAACATTTTTATCATACATGGATTGAAATAACCAAATAACCTGATTCTTGTTCAGCTTAAACTTTAACTTGTCACTAATTTGGAAATCTTCTGATTTAAAATTTGATGAAAAATCATAAAGTTTTTCACAAAACTGTATTATCAAAGCCTTATCCTTAGCTTCAAAATCTGAGCTTTGATTTAAGTAGGTAATTAAATCATTGATTTTTTTTAATTGATTTTTTTTAAATCCCTCAATGCTTTCTGAAGTATAAACACCCTTTCTATCTAATTCTTTTATGAATTTCGAACAATATTCATCAAAAGATATATTTAGCGCCTTATCAAATTCTTCATAAAAATTTATGGTTTCTATTTCATATTCTAAATCTACTACCTCTCGCTCAAAACCAAATTCATCATGAAATGTTCTTTTTGATTTACCAACAACAACTTCAGCTTGAATATTGGATTCATTTAAATCTAGTGTCGGGGTTTCACCATTATTAACAATTTCCTTATGGCGGATGTCATTTAACAAAAAATCCTTTTTAATTATATTTATTTCTTTTTGTGTTTTTGGGATTCCTTGGTTTAATTCTATTAATAAAAGTCTATTTTCCATTAAAGTTAGGTTTGCGCATATAATGCATACAATGCAATTACAATATATTAATAAAAGTACCAATTAATTTATATAAGTAAAACAATGATTTTACATTAGTAAATTTCATTTTAGCCATAGTATTTTAATGTCAGTAATTATTATTCTTTCAAAAATTAGTCAAAAACTACCTCTTTTAGATAAGCATGCGTAAAAAGCCAAGTTATAAACTCAACTTCTTACCATACTTTTCCAATGCGCAAATAACTTTTTCTCAGTAGTTTTATGATTATAGAGCCAAAACCGTCTCAGAAAATATTCTAATTTTCATAGAAAAATAGAATAAAAAGATACAGCATAATGCTCTTCATCATTTATTTAGTTAAAATGTCAAAATGATGTGTATGGTAGTTTTTACCATCTATACAGAACACAATCCTGCCCTCGTAAGTAATTTTTAATTCTGTGCAGGAAACTGTTTGATGTTTCCTTAAGACACCAACTTCCTGTAACACCTTCAACTTAAAGGGTGTTTGTAGTTTAATAATTCTATTTTGACCGTTAACCACGTAAATAATGTGTGGCGAGCAATATTTCAAAAGCTCAATCAGATGCTTATTGCTCATGTTTTAAAAATAATTTTATTGATAAACGCTACATAATAATATCCTTCAAAAGGAAATAATTATCTTCTTGATTTTTCAAGGCCGCTCTTAAATGATTAACAAACTCATAAGTATTGCTATTTCTGCTTAAGAAGTTATCTATATAATTACTCTTCGTGCTTTCTGTAAAGAGGTTGTACAAATTCCATAGGTTTATATAACCATCATCATCTGCCCTAAAATGCTCATCATCTATGTGGTTTTTGACAATGGTGTTGATTTGTGAATCCGTGATATTTAAATCAAACACCCCTTGCTTTTTGTCTTTTCTTAAATGATTATAGATTTTCATCTTGCCTAACAAGTGGGCCATCTGTTCATCGTTAATAATGAAATCCTTTAGATTTCTCATATTATCAACATGCTCTTCTCGTTTGTAGTTTAAAAACAGTTCTTGCGTTTTAGATTTTAGCTCGTCTACACTACTTACTCTTAAATCATCTTTTAGCCCATCTGTAGCGATACACAAATTACAGCACACCATATTTTTAAAACCGATAAAGATTTTAAACCTTTCGATGGTTTTCTTGGAAAATAGGTTTTGCTCAGAGTACGAACGAACACCACCAACGGTTAGATTAAGCTTCTGGTTGTTGATGTAAGTATGAACATGAGGTATTTCTAACATAAAAGCCAAACGCTCGTAATAAATGGTTTTCTCGTGCTCCAATAATTCCTTTGCTGGTTTGCCTATTGCAGAAGGAATACGTCCTTTAATAACATGACTGGTTCTAATATTAGGCATCATAACTGTTCCTTCTGGAAATAGTTGCTGTGCTGTTTCTCTCACTGCGCTTATAAACTCAAAATGCGGTATGGTGCTCTCGTTATCTTTAGCAAAAACAGGAATTGTGCAATCCTGTCTTAGATGTGATAAGCTCACCTGTTCTGTGTTAGCCTCTATAAAATTTCCTTGTGATATAGTAACATCATCTTCTGATATAACTTGACTACTTATGTTGTTATTAACTGTTCTGATCAATTCCATTTTGTTGATTTTTAGATTGTTGATTAATTATCTGTGAGTTTGGTATTACTTGAGATGCTGCATTTTCAATAGCCTTCTTTCTTATGAGAATCGTATCCTTGATTTTAGTTTGATAGCTCGGGTACTTTATGTAGATGTGGCGTAATCCTTCAACTGTGGTACATGCAAAAATCTCTTTAGCTATTGTTGCAAGTATTTCTTGTTCTGTCTTATCGTTATTGCACCAGTTAACTAGTAGTTTTCCTGTTCCGCTTGTTATCTTAAATTCTGGCTTTCCAGAGAATAGATTTGTACGATCCTTAGATGCTATTACTAAATGGTTGTCATTTATAATTTCAAAGCAAGTGGTCATTTCGAAATCTAGACCTTCGCGAGTTATATCCTTCAATCCCACCTTAACAACTTTGGTTTTACCATTAGCATCCTTATCCATGGAATAATCTATTTTCTTTCTTACTGTTGTAATAACATGGCAAGTTGATGCTAATATTGCATCAATAAATGCTTGATGCCTGGGACTTACGCGACTCCAGTCTTGGAACCTTCCACCTAGTTGTTCATGGATTTGGAGGCATCCACCCTTTCCGTTCCATTCATGTGTGATTGAATCAATAATTATTACTTCCATCGAAGCTTTTTCACATGTTTTAAGAGCCTCAATATATCTTTCTGGAGAATACGGAGCTTCCAGGTTTAGAGTGTTGTATTCGCCAAGTGCAGCATAGAGATTTGCTGAGCCATTTTCAGTGTCTATTACTGCTATTTTAGACCAATCATTGGTCATTCCAAACGCCATTAATAGGGCTGAGTAGCTCTTACCAAATCCACTTGGACTCGATATTCCTATTCTTAATTTTACTCGTTGTTTTTGAGCTTTTTGTAAATTCATTATAATTCGTATTTAAAATTTTAGTTAATAAAAAAGGGTCATATTCCATTTTGGAATAAAACCCTTACTCGAAAAAGTTGAATTGGCGACTACATCACTAATTCTTGCTCAATTACTTGTTCTGAAAATTCAGCAAGTGATTCTGCAGATTTACTAACAGTTACACCATCTCGGTCTGAAACAAGAAGTATATCAGTAGCTTCAAGGTCAAACACATAATTAGTTTTCCTGTAAACAGGTGCGCCAAGATGAGTGATTATTTCACCCTCAGTGCCTTTGCGCTTTGGTTCCTGTCCTTCATAAAAAGGCTCTAAGCTTTCAGTAACAACTACTTTTCCTTCGATAGGATAAGGTGCGTCCTCAATAAGAATTGCCTCCATAGCCTTCGCATCCAACTCATTAAGGGTTATGAATGCTGACCTGTTTGCAAAGGACATGAACCCATTATTTATTACAGGCGCACGCTGGTCTACACGTACTTTACCAAAAGTTTCCCCTTCAGTATTTTCAAAATAAGTAACAATTGCACCAGTTACGGGGTGAGCCTTTATAATTGGCTTGTTTGAAAGAACATTGGATTTATCCATGATTTCAAATGATTTAAATTAAGTTGTTTTGAAGGCACAACATTTGCCTGAAAGTAAACTGATTACTCCCAAAGCATAAAAAGAGTTGAGCGTGAAGTTTTGGTTTTTTTAATGAGTTAGCAGGAAGGTAAGATTGGCGACGTTTTTGGACTAATTAAACATCCCTTTTTAAAATTTCATGACATGAATTGTGGTACCCCAAGTGCCCAATTTATTAAAAAGGGAGGGGGTGCCTGTGGTATTATGTTGTGTTCGACTATGAAAACAATTTAAAAAAAAATTTAAAAAAAATAAAATTCTCGTGAATACTGCCCCATGATTAGTATAGTAGAAAATAAAAAGGGGTTTTTGGAATTACAGTAGATTCATCTTTTCATTTATACTATTCCATTAAATAACACCTGTTAAAAAATGGACATATTTTATAGTTTCTTATATATAGAGTAAACCTGAAATATAAAATATGTCCATAAATTTACAGATGAATACTCATTTGCTATCTAGTTGTTTCTTCGCGGTTGTTCTTTATTATTAATAAATTATTGTTTTTCAGCGTAATGCATGTGCCTTCAATGACTTTTAATTCTTTCTGGAGACTATTTATCATTTAGCTTTATAAAGCCATAAATGGCTAATCCACCAACTACTAATATGCCTAATGCTTTTATGCTGTTGCCAACTCCATCACCAAAGCTATGCCCGTCCATCATCCCTGTAAAGCCCCATAGACAAAGAAAAAAAGCAATTATTCCTATAAAAGCACATCCATTATTGTTGCTTTCTTTTTTCATTATTTAATGAAAGTGTATTAAAATTTAAATTTTGTTGCTTTTTTGCCACCTAACCTCCTTATATCAATCATTTCAATTTCAAATTCATAAATGTTTTGTTTTTTATTTTCATGTTTTTCAAGAAGCTCTTCATTTAAATGATTAATATGCTCCATACTACCAGCTTGAAATACTTCAGTTTTAACAATTTTATTAGAATTTGAACTATTCTTGATCAAAGAGGCGGAGGCTTTAAATAAATATTGGTCTTTAGTATACTCCACTTTTAGCCCTCCATCAATATTATTGCCTGATATCAAATACATTATATTGCGCTTACTCATATCATATTTTAATGCAGGATTAGACTCAGATAATTTATACCCTTCTTCTTCCTTATCCTTGAATAAGGTCAAAAATAATTCAGCGATCTTACTAGAATCTGTTGTATTGCCGCTTATTTTTATTGAATGTGGTAGCTTATCTGAATTTCTGATTACAACTGGCTTTCCAATTAATTCACCTTTTGTTGTATAGAGTGTGATTTCATTTTCACCATATTTTTTCACAAGCTCATCTACTTTGTTTTGTGTGTGCCCAAATACACTAAAAATTAAAATGAACATTATCATCATAGTTGTTTTCATATTGCTTCTTTTTAAATTTGAAATGCACTTATGATTAACCATTTTCATCATTGTAATTGATATTCTTTAGCATTGTAATTATAAATAACTATACTACTTTCTCCACTCATAATTTCAAAATCATTTTCCTTTTCATTTGGACTTGGATAATTACCATCTCTATCCCCTCGAATAGCTGCTAATTGGATATAAACAGCCGTAGGGCCATTATTAGTAATGGTAAAAACTGGATTGTTTGAGTTATCAAAAATTACTGTAAGCTTGTCTAATAAGGCGGTAATAGTTTTGGTTTGTTCAACTGGATTTCCTTGAGTTGGTGAATGGTTTGCTTTTACAAAAATATTGTCGCTACTACTACTTCCAAAGTCATTTGCAACATATATAACTTCATGCTTATAGTTAATAGTATCATTCTCTGTTTGACCAGAATCATCATCACTACAAGAGCTTAGAATAACTCCTATTAACAGGAGTATTAAAAATTTACATTTTTTCATAATATTAAGTTTTGTTAAGTTCAGCCTTGGGGAGACTAATTATTAATTTTAGATGCACTTTCCCATGGTACAAAATTGTTTATAAGGACTCTATTTTCTTTATGGGAATCCTCAATTTAGGGCTTTTTATATGCCCTAAAGTTAATTAAATTATTAGTATTGCGGTCTTACGTCCGCATTAAATCCTGTGGCAATCTATTCTTTTGTTACATGGTTGACGTAAACAAAAGGATATGTAATTATATTGCTTTGGAATGGATAAGCTCTAGTAAGTCCAATCGGAGTTTTGCTCTTGACCATAATATTGACGAAAAGACTGTTAGAAAGATTATCCAAGAAGATGGTTACAGAATTCCTGTTAAAACACTTCAAAAAATATGTGATGCTAGAGAAATAAGATTATCTCAATTTTTTGAATTGCTAAATTTATAATAGGAGACCTCTCTAATTTCCAATTGAAAGTTGGCAACTTGACCTCGACAACTTTGACAGATTATTTATAGCTTTTTAAATGGTACCTTGATATGGGCACTATATTTATCTAATTCTATTCCATGTTTAAAACTTCGAACTTCAATAATTTTATTCTCTACTGATCCGTACACTAATTCCAAGTAGAATTTATCAACGGCATAAAATTTATGCTTATATGATTGAAATAATTACTCATTTTTACTTTTAACATAAAATTTGATGAAATGAAAAAATTAAAATTTGAAGATTTACCAAAAGCAATGGAATTAGCACTTGAAAAACTGACAACCATAGAACATCAATTAAATGATTTAAAACTATACTTTCAGCCTAAAGAACCAGTTGAACTAATGACCAGAAATGAAGTAACTGAATATTTAAAAATAAATATGACCACTTTATGGAATTGGACAAATAAAAGAAAACTTACAGCATATGGGATTGGAGCTAGGGTTTATTATAAAAGAAGTGAGATAGAGAAATCCATTATTAGATTTAAAAAATAATGAGTTTAATCTATGATTTATTTGTAAGAAAGTGATTATATTAGCAATGATTCTTAATAATTCAATTAAACACCATATAAATCAACACATATCCGTCTAAATTGGCATAATATTAAGTATTCAATAAATCATATAACTAAGTTGTATGCAATGCAAAAAAAAGCACTATGGAATCTAACTCTGCAATAGTTTCAGGAAGAACTTTATTGATAAGTGTAGGAATTGAAGAATATCTGCGAACGTCTGATTTTAGTAAAGTTAGATACGCAAATAAAGATGCATCTGAATTAAAAAAAGCATTTGAAATTGATTCAACAATAGACGAGAACGAAATTGTACTTCTAATAAATCAACAAGCGACAAAATCTACAATTAAAAAAGAACTTGAAAAGATAACTCAAAAAGCAACTAAATTTGATAGAATAATATTCTTTTTTGCTGGACACGGTGCATATTCAGAAGGACAAAATTGGATAGTCCCTTTTGATGCTTATAAAACAGACATTACGAATACTGGAATTTCAATTAAAGAAATACTATCTCTTTTTAGAAAGTCGGACTGCAAAAGAAATATTATGTTCTTCGATTGCTGTCACAGCGGATTTGAACTTGGAGAAGATGAAAGGAATTTAAATTCTGCATTCGAAATAGAAGATTTACTTTACCTCTATAAAGATGAGGAATATTGTTCTGGATTTGCATCATCAAAATCAACAGAGACTTCTGTTTCTAATGATGTTTTACGTAATGGAGTTTGGTCGAGTTTTTTAATTAGGGCTTTAACTGGTAAAGCAAATAATAAAATTTATGAAGATGGTATTTTGTTTAACGATAATCTACAGGATTTTCTAAATAAAAATGTCAAAGATTTTGTTAAGAGAAATACTACTGACAGAAAAGACCAAACACCCACTTGTTTTGGCAATTTTACAAATCGCTTTCCAATTATCAACATTAACCCAATTATAGAGCAGAAGCTTATTTCACAATCTTACTCAAATATTTCTTTTAAACGAATATCAATGTTAAGTGAAGAAAGAGGAGATGTTAAAAGTTTAAACGGTTTTATAAAAGGTAAACATAAAGTACCTAATTATAAAAACTCAACAACCGAAGATTTTATAAAATCCTGTAGTTTAAGAGAAATATTCGAAGATATTGGAGAAATTACAGACTCAATAAAAAAATTAAATTATAAAAGAAAGGAAGTGGAAACCAATATTGAAAACGGCTTTGCTTCTATTTCAACACCTGATTTTACTTACTTTATTAATATTGAACAATTGGACGAAGAACCAAGCGAATACATTTTAACACGCACTTTAGAAGAATTCAAAGATTCCCAAATAATTGATTCCGATAAATTTAATTCGATTTTTGAAAAATCTTTCGATGAATTAAAATTTGACTTATCTAAATCTATAGATATAGAAAACCTTATTGACCACATAGAAGATTTAGAAAACGATAAAATCAAAGTAGATTTTGACCACAATAATCTTAATTGGTGTAAGATAAACATCGAAGGATTAGAGTATGATATTGTAGTAGAACCAAATTCGATTTCAATTACATACTACCGAATGACTAGTCCTTTTAACTTAATTAAAGCATTTGAAAAAACCCATAATACTCTATTAAACACACCTGAATTAAAAATACTTGAATAAGCAATGCATACAACAAAGAACTGAGTTAAAAAACAAGCAATATTAGGCTAATTTAGAAACAAAGTTTTCATCATAAGGTCTTCCAGATTTTGCAATAGCAAATGCCTGCTTTAATAACTTATTTGCTACAGCAATTAATGCTAATTTTTTGCTTTTTCCTTTATTAACTAATCTTTCATAAATTTCTCTACAAGCCTTGTTATGCTTACAGGCTGAAAAAGCGCATAGAAACAGTAGATTTCTCAGCTTCTTGTTACCAACCTTGCTTATTCTACTTCGACCTCTTACGCTACTACCGGATAATCTTATAGTTGGAGTAATCCCAACATAACTGCATAGCTGCGATGCTGTCTCAAACTTCTTAAAGCCATCAGTTACTACTATTAAAAACAAGGCAGTCTTTACTCCCATACCTGGGATACTGTTTAATAATGTTAATTGATATTGTTGGTCTTGTTTCACTAAAGCTAATAGGCGTTCCTCGATCGCGGCAATCTCCTTTTTTAAATGCTTTACATGACGCTTTAATGAACGATATACAAACTTTGAAGGTATTCCTAAAGTTTCTTCCCCATGAAGTTTATTCTTTGATGCCGTACTCTGTTTTATGTAACTATCTAGTAATCTAAAGAGCTGCAAGCATTCGCTCTGGACTTCATTTAAAGCTGTGTAAAGAGGAACACCATTCATTTGTCCATACTCACAAATAGCTTTAGCATCACTCTTATCTGTCTTTACTTTGGCCAACTTCATCTGGATAAAGCGTTTTACTGACAGCGGATTCACAACAGATACACAAACTCCTGACTTGAATAAAAACTGAGCTAAACGGTAATGATAATAGCCTGTTGCTTCCATGACTACTAATGCGCCTTTTGACACATAATTTAAAAAGCTTTTAAATCCTCTCTCAT
Source organism: Flavobacteriaceae bacterium HL-DH10 (assembly GCA_031826515.1). Lineage (NCBI taxonomy): Bacteria > Pseudomonadati > Bacteroidota > Flavobacteriia > Flavobacteriales > Flavobacteriaceae > Thalassobellus > Thalassobellus suaedae. Next base: position 1,439,610 of record CP134536.1, read on the forward strand.
CATTTTTAAACTGGGTGTGACCTGTTTGGGAACCATAAACATCAAAGACATCTTTACTAATGTCTAATCCATAAATTTCACTATATTTATTCATAAGAACTGTATTTGGAAAGAACGAGCTACTGACGTTTCAACAACTTGAAATCGAGATCTAAGGTCTCACAGAACTGAACGAAATCTTAGTAGTAAAAGAGAGAGGGTTATCAATGTTGTCGAAGTCTAGGCTTCACCGTATATACTAATCTTATTTCTCTCTTTTGTTCTTTCTATTAGTTATCTAATTTAATGAAAGACAAACTTAAGCAGTATATAAGCTATGGCTTGGCCTGTCGTCACTTGGAAAATCCTGCGGATTTTCAAAAGCCAGTTTTTATCAGGAAAGTCTGTGCCGAGTCACGCCACAGCTCATATACATCACCGTTGCCAGTAATTTAAAAACTCACAATATCAATAAATTCTTAATGATTAAGAAACTAAAAGACAAATTAAATAAAATCGAAAAATGGGAATTTTTAGGTTTTATATTTAACATACTTATATTTTTAATTGGATTTGGGGCTAGTGGAATATATTTAGTTGTAACTGGTTTTAATGGATCAAGCTATATATCAATAATCATTGGCATTCTTTTAGCTTCAATAGGTTTTGGTCACATATTCACTCAATACTTAGATAGATTTAAATTGTTGAATTACATAATGTATATTCCAGCAATTATAATCGGAGGTTTAGCTTTAATCACTATAGTCGGATTTGCTCTTTTACCATTTTCACCTGGAATAAACTTAAACATCGATTTAGGAATTTTAATATTAAAAGATGGTTTTGTTCGATTTGCACTTATAATTTTGGATTGTGTGCTAGCTTATAAAATGTTTAGGTATCTTAAAACTAAGATTAAAACAAAAAAACGGATTTAAATACTCATAAAATACTGAAAATAAAAAAAACTACTAGTAACACAGTATATAAAAAATTGCTAGTTTTAGTTAAACCAATGTTAGTTGCTCGTTTGCTAGCTTCTGATTTTCCTTCGGAAAATCCTCGCACACAAACACGCAACTTTCCATATACCAAACGTTAGCAACAATTAAAAAAAAACATGAGAGACGAATTCAAATACGAATTAATAGATAATCCTGTTTCATTCATTTGCTCTAAATGGATGTTGGATAGAACGCCTTTTATTTTCGGTGAAGACAGGATAAAATATATTGAGTGGAAAGAACAACTTGCTGAAAAACTTCAGGTGGATAGTAAATCTATGGTCTTTACTGGAAGTTCAAGTTGTGGTTTTAGCTTAAATCCAAATAAAAATTATCGTCAATTTCACGAGGATTCGGATATTGATATTGCTATTATTTCCGGATATCATTTTGACATAGCTTGGAAGACTTTAAGAAATTTAGGAACAAAACGTTTCGACCTAAATAGCGTCCAACAAAATAGCCTAAAAGAGCACGTTAACCGTTTAATTTATTGGGGAACTATTGCAACAGACAAAATATTAGAAATACTTCCATTCGGTAAAGAATGGACATTGCATTTACTTGATATGGAAAAGGTTGACCCAATAAATAATAAAACAATAAATATTAGAATTTATAAAGATTATGAGTCTCTGCGAGCATATCATATAAACAACATAACAAATTTAAGAACTCAACTCTTCGAGAATGAATAAAATGACAAATTTTTTAAACACAACAAACAGAAATGTGGCTTGGTTCAAAGGAGCTTTTGACCGAGGAGAATTGGATATGAAACCGCCTTTTCAACGAAACCCAGTTTGGGTGACGAAACAAAAAAGCTATCTAATAGACACTATATTAAATGAATATCCAATTCCAGAAATTTATATGCAGGAAACTGTGGATGAAAAAGGTAAAGCAAAATATATTATTGTGGATGGGCAACAAAGAACACGAGCAATGTTGGAATTTCTTGAAGGTAAATATTGCATTAACGCCAAGGAAAGTCCAGATTTTGCCGATATGTATTTTGAAGATTTAACCACAGACCAAAAAAAGACAATTTTTCAATACAATTTTGTAATTCGAGTTTTACCTGACATTCCAGACCCTCAATTGAGAGAAATATTTCAAAGATTAAATAAAAATGTTGTTTCGCTTAATAAACAAGAATTGCGACAAGCCACATATTGGGGGCCTTTTATAAAAACAATGAATACATTATCTGATAAAGATTATTGGAGCAAAATTGATGTTTTTACAGCCAACGATATCAGAAGAATGATTGATGTAGAATTTATTAGCGAATTGGCAATTTTTTATATGCACGGCTTCCAAAACAAAAAGGACAATTTAGATAAGTATTATGCACTTTATGAAGAAGAGTTTGAAAACAGTAAAGAGGTAATGGAAACTTTTGACACAGTAAATGGAGAAATTCTTAAGATTCTACCAGAAATAAATAATACAAGATGGAGTAAAAAAGCCGATTTTTATACATTATTTGGATTCTTTGCAAAACAAAAAGATGAACTTCCACTATCTAAAGATAAAAGAGAAATGGCAAGAAATAAGCTTTTAGAATTCGCAGAAGAGATTAACTACTTTGTAAAAACCGACAAAGGTGATGAGGAAGTAAGTTACAATCCAGAAACCAAAGAATATGGAAGAGGAATTAGAGCAACAACAGATTCAGGAAGTCGAAAAGTTAGAGAAAATGCCCTAAATATAAAACTCGAAGGGCTTTGGGAATAATAACTGGTGCTAACAATATATATATAAATAGCGAAAATCCTTGCTAACACTATGGTTTAGGCGTTTTTGGGAAGTCGTAAAATTTAAAAATTCGGCTTGAATATCATCCGAAAGGTTATCGCCTATTTTCAGAGCTACCTTTCATATACGGGGCCGTTTGAAATATAAAAAAATATGACTGAAATTTTATATAAATATAGAAGTCTTGATAATTTCAAGAATTTTGTAGATATTATTCTTAAAAATAGACTTTTCGCAGCTCCATATAAAGATCTGAATGATCCAATGGAAGGTCAATATTATTATAGAACTGGAGAATTAAATAGAAACATTCGGAGTAAGTTAACTGAAGAAAAAGGCAAACTAAGATTATGTTCGCTATCAAGGGTGAATAATAATGAATTAATGTGGTCTCATTACACAAATGGACAAAGAGGAGTTGCAATTGGATTAAGAATTAATGATGATAAATATACAGTTAGACCAATAGTATATAATGGACTTGCTTCAATACAAAATCAAAATTATAATGACCAGACTGCAATCGAGATTCTCAGTCATAAGTTAGCTGTTTGGAGTTATGAACGAGAGGAAAGAGTTTTTATCCGAGATAAACATTTTGTAAATATTCAAGTTGTCGAGATTATTTTGGGGAGAAGTATGAGTACTCCTGATATTAGTTTAATAAAAGATTTAGTGGAAAAAATTAATCCAGATATCCAAATTATTAGAGCTCAAGAAATTATGAATGATTAAAAAACTGCACACAACAAAGTCGAATATAAATAATTGCTATTTTCAATATGACTAAAGGGAAGCTAACTACTTCCCTTTAACCTATTCACCTCCCTTCAATCTATTCATTTCCAGACTAATCTTTTTCTGTACCACCTTTCCATAACTATCCTGTGTAATCTTCATACTAGAATGACCAAGTAGTTCAGAAACTATTTCCATAGGAACATCATTATAAAGCAAAACTGTACTTGCAAAAGTTCTTCTAGCCATGTGTGTAGTTAACCTCTTTTCTATACCAACTAAATCAGCTATTTCCTTTAGATAAGAATTATAACGCTGATTGCTTATTCTAGGAAAAATGTAAGTATCACCATTTTGGTAATTCTCTAAAACCTCTAGTGCTTTTGGCAATAATGGTATAGACAGCTCCTTAGAGGTCTTCTCACGCTTCATCTTAATCCACAAATTGCCATCAAAACCTTTAACAATATTGGATTGCTTTAAGCTCATTAGCTCATTATAAGGCAACCCTGTATAACAAGAAAACACAAACAATTCCTTGATGAATTGCAACCTAGATTGCATAAACTCATGTTGTTCTAATAAAACTAATTCTTCAGGAGATAAAAACACCACTTCTGTTCTAACCGTTTTAGTTTTATAAAGTATAAATGGGTCTTTATCTAAGTAGTTTTCAGCCAAAGCAGTTCTAACTACTCTTCTAAACCGTTGTAAAGATTTATTAATAGTAATTTGTTTTTGATTCTTTTCAACTTTTAAGTAATATTCAAAATCATATAGAAATTGTAATTCTAACTTTTTTAGTGGATAATCATTAGTTTTAAACTGCCATTTTATAAATGACTTTACATCCTTTTTTATGTAGTTAAACTTACTCCATGTTACTTGTTTTATGTCAATATTTATAAGCGTTTTAAGCTTCTTTAAGTAACGTTCAAAGAACTCAACTATATTGTATTCTTTTTGTGTTTTAACGCCCTTATACAAGCTGTAAATATCATCAACATTAAAAGCTTCCTCTTTAACTTGAAGCAATAAAAAAGCCCTATTAATTTTTGTTTTAATAAGGCTTAGTTGGCTGTTGATATATTCAGAATCTGGTTCTGGTGGCTTAACGGATTGTTGTTTGCTGTTCCAGTTTGCTGAGTTAATGAATAGTCCTGATGAAATTTGTTTTCTTTTACCACCATATGTTATTCTAACTAAAATAGAAACTTTGTTATCAGCACGTTTTCTATTTTTATATAATATAAATCGGATATTAATTTTTTGTATTGTCATTTTAATTAATTTTAGTTAAAAATTAGGAATATTTTATGATTAGGCATTCGCAAAGCACCAACCCTTATAATCCAACAAAAGATGAAAAATTTATTGAATACTTTCTGGAAAATGAAGGCATTAAATTCATGCCTCAAGTGCGTATAAACAATTTAAAAGGAGATGAGAAGTATGCTTATAGAGACGTAGATTTTTACCTTCCTAGATTAAAAATTTATGTAGAATATTATGGGTGGTATAACAAAAGTAAGATTAATAGATCCGAATATGACTTAAAAACTAATGTCTATATAAATAATAGCATTCCAACAGTTATAATATATCCACACGAACTCGGATACCTAGATTATGCATTTCATGTAAAATTATTGAAGCTAATGAGGATACCTAAGTTTAAAAATTCTTTAGCTCTATTTAGATATAAGGTTAGTCGATATCTCTATAATGGGAAAGGTTATTTTTTCTTTTTGTCGTTGCTATCTTTTATAATAGGTGCTGCGGCATTAATGCAGTCAACTCATAATGGAGGTTTCTTTTTTATAATATATGTGCTTGGGTTTAGTATTGGGGTTGGTTTGTTTGTTCATTTTTTAAGGAATTTATATTTAATATTTTTTAAGGATTATTAAGTGTTACCTTTTTAGAATATAATGTTACCTAATAGCATGCCTTTTTCTACCAAATAAGTTGGCAACTTGGCATTTTATATAAAATGCAATTAATGCAGTAAATGCAAGTATTATAAGAAAAGCATATAAAAACAAAAAAGTCCAACATTTCTGTTGAACTTTTTTTGCTCCTTCTCTTGGGCTCGAACCAAGGACCCTCTGATTAACAGTCAGATGCTCTAACCAACTGAGCTAAGAAGGAATGTTATATTCGCCTTAGCGAGCGCAAATATATATATATTTTTAATTACTGCAAACAATATTTTTAAAAAATTTAATTAAAAATCGCTTTAAAAATATCATTCCCGTTTGCAAATAGAACTAAAGCTATTAATATAAAGAATCCTACCATTTGGGCATACTCCATAAACTTATCTCCTGGTTTTCTACCAGACACCATTTCATACAGCAAAAACATAACGTGTCCGCCATCTAAAGCAGGTATTGGTAATAAATTTAAAACCCCTAGCATGATTGATAAAAAAGCTGTTAAGCCCCAAAAAGCTGCCCAATTCCATACTGGAGGGAACATATTCCCAATGGCAGCAAAACCACCTAATTGTGAAGCGCCCTTTTTTGTAAATATATATTTAAACTGAGCAAAATAGTCAACTATAGTCCAGTATCCTAATGAAAATCCTTTACTTACACTCTCTGTAAAAGAATAATCTTTATGACGATACGTAATATAATCGGCATCGGTAGACTGTAAAACTACACCAATTTTTGAATCTTTATCAGGTGTAATAACAACATCCTTTGTAGTATTATCTCTTTCAATGGTAAGCTTTACTTCGGCATTTTCAACATTTCTGTTTTTTATAAAATAATGATAGTCTGTGTCATAGCTTATATTATTTCCATTTACAGCAATAATTTTATCATCTTTTAACAAACCTGCTTTATCCGCTGGAAAATCGGGTATTATAGAATCTACAATAAAGGGTGCTCTGGCTTTAAAAGCACTAGTATCTCCATTTTCAAACATTTTGGTTCCAATACCTTCGGGTATAGCTATATCTAAAATAGATCCATCTTGTCGTTCAACTTTTATAGACTTAATCGTTCTAAACATTAAGTTAGAATTAATACTAGAAATTTCTTCTATTGGAACGCCATCGGCACTAATAATTTTATCTCCTTGTTTAAAACCAATATCTTCCATGGTTTTAGTAATACCATAACCATACTTAACATCATCTTTTAAAGAATAATTGGTTCCCCAAGTAAATACTATAAAAATATAGATTACAAAAGCCAAAATAAAATTAACCGTTACACCACCTAACATAATAATTAAACGCTGCCATGCTGGTTTAGATCGAAACTCCCAAGGTTGTGGTTCTTGCGCCATTTGCTCGGTATCCATACTCTCATCAATCATTCCCGAAATTTTAACATAACCTCCTAATGGCAACCAACCAATACCGTAAACAGTATCTCCTATTTTCTTTTTAAAGAGTGAAAATTTCACATCAAAAAATAAGTAAAACTTTTCAACTCTTGTTTTGAATAATTTAGCAGGAATAAAGTGTCCTAACTCATGTAAAACAACTAATATTGATAGGCTCAACAATAATTGAGCTCCTTTTATTAAAAATACTGACATCTACAATTTTTTTATAATCGCACAAAAGTAAGCTTTTCACATCATTTAGAAAACTTATTAAAATTAATAGCTAGTTTTTTAACACCGATTTATTAATTACACCTTGGCTAGTATCTAATTGTACAAAAAGTACTCCTGAAGAAAATGAAGCAACATTAATTTTTTGTGTCCACTGTGTTTGATATAATAATTGTCCAAATATGTTAAATATTTTTATTTGATTAACCTCTATGTTGTCTGGTTTAGTTATGGTGAAGTTATCTTGAGCTGGATTTGGATATAGTAGAAAATTATTCTCAATCTCAGATTTATTATTTGCTAGCGTTACTGTATTGTTTTTTGAAATTAAGTCTGCTTCGGGATCAAACTGAATAGAAGCTACAGTAAAATTAACCGAATTAAAAAAGTCTTCTTGATTCACTGTATTATTTAATGTTATATCGAGCGTCTCCCCTAAAGCACCTATAAGCCTTAAAGGTACTGGAGCTTCAAAATAAGAAACTGAAGGATCACTTTGTGTTTGAGAAATTTGAATATGAACTTGGTTAACCGATGGTTGATTCCATTCAATAGTATAACTAGGATACCCTTCTTTATATAACCAATTGTTAAAAAATGCTGTTAAGTTTTCGCCACTTGCTGCTTCCATAATAGGTATAAAATCTTCTGTCTTAGCATAGCTATAAGCATAGTTAACATTACTTAAATAGTTTTTAATGCCTTGAAAAAAATTATTATCACCTATTTTCTTTCTTAACATATGCAAAACCATAGCGCCTTTATTATAAGTTAATCGGCTACTAAATATCCTGTTAACATTTGTTGTATCTGTATCTGTAAGATATACTGCGCCGTCTAGCAAAGATGTAATGGATATGTTTCGTTGTTCTTTCCATGTTGTAAAAGCAGTATTCCCATCAAGATTTTCTATAGTTAATCCAGATAAATAGGTTGCAAAGCCTTCATTAAGCCAAATATCTTTCCAACTACCACAAGTAATTTTATCTCCAAACCATTGATGCGCTAGCTCATGAGCAATTAAATTACGACCAAAACTACCCATAAACGAAACGGTTGTATGTTCCATTGCTCCTCCCCATCCAAATTGTGCATGACCATATTTTTCGTTTGCAAAAGGATATTCTTCAAATAAATTAGAATACAAATTCATAATATCTACAGTAATGGGAGTGCTTGCTTGGGCCGAACTTAAATTTTCCGGATACACATAATTTACGATATCAAAAGGATTTCCACTATTGTCTACCGTATGCGAATAAACTTCATAATTTGTTACCGCTATCGCTATTAAATACGCAGGAATGGCATAACGATGTTTAAAATGAGTGGTTTTATTTATTCCGTTAATAATCTGACTTTGCTCTAATCCATTAGACACAGCAACATATTCTTCATTAGATGGATTAAACCTTGGTGTTGTTATATATACGTCTAAAGAATCTGATTTATCATTTAAATCTTGCTTACAAGGCCACCAACCTTTTGCGCCATAAGGCTCTGAAAGTGTCCAGATAATAGGGTCTCCAGCATGTGTACTTTGTTCAAAAGAACCAAAACCAGAACTTATTGGGTTACCTGAATAACTTATGGTTAAGGAATCTAATACACCCATATTCTGAATAGCAGATAATGTAATAACCAATTCATCATCTGTATTTTGAATAAATGACAGGGTATTTCCTCTTTGTTTAACTTGAGAAACCGTCATATTATCTGCTAAATCGAAAGTAACGTTACTTAAATTTTCTTTCGCTTCAAAATAAGTAGTTACATCTCCAGTTATAAATGCTATTGATGGATCTAAAGTAAATTCTAATCGGTGATATTTTATATTATAATTGCCTGTGTTAACATTTGCTTTTTGAAGCATTTTCTTTGAGGCAGACTTTGCTTCTAAATCTCTTATAGTTTTTAATGTGTCTTCGAACTCTTGTCCAAAAAAACTTAAAGTAAATAAGCAACATACTACCAATAAAAATACTTTCATTTTTGTGTGTTTTTAATAGCTTTTCTAAGAATTCTTTTCAACTAAAAATACTGCTTTATTAGTTATGTGTCGTATTTTTGCATTCAATCTTATAATTAATCTTTAAAATTATATATAAATGCTTTCTTTTTTTAAAGACTACAAAAAATTTGCTATTGTTTTTGCCATCATTTCTATCATTATTGTTACCCTAATATATAATACTTTAAATGTTTACCAACCGTTACCTATTTACCAGCCAACCATGGTAAGTACAGAATTGGTAGACAGTACCATTCAATATCAAAAAAAATATCATAAAATAGCCGATTTTTCACTTACCAATCAAAACGGAAAGACTATTACCCAAGACGATTATAAGAATAAAATTTATGTGGCCGATTTCTTTTTTACGACCTGCCAAACCATTTGCCCAATTATGACAGACCATATGGTCGATATCCAAAAAGCAATTTTAAATGATGATGAAGTCATGCTTCTCTCGCACTCAGTAACTCCAAAAATTGATTCGGTTGCTCAACTAAAACGTTACGCTATAAAAAAGGGTGTTAACGATAAAAAATGGAATTTAGTTACGGGTGATAAAAAACAAATTTATGAATTAGCACGAAAAAGTTACCTCGCAGTTAAAACTTTTGGTGATGGTGGTACTTTTGACATGATACACACCGAAAACTTTATGCTTATTGATAAAAAACGACAAATTCGCGGTTTTTATGATGGCACTAATACTGAAGACATAGAAAGACTTCTAGAAGATATAAAAATTCTAAAAGAAGAATATCTACAATAGTTTTATCTACAATTTTTTTAGGCTAAATTTTTACATTACTTTTGTTTCTTTAAAATCAATCTAAATAAGCTTGCAAGACACATTAGCAAATTTAAACCGAGGAGAACGTGCCATTATCACTGATGTTTCGTCTATTCATATTCCATTAAAACTCTTAGAAATGGGTTGTTTACCTGGCAATTCTGTTGAACTTGTACAACTAGCTCCATTTCAAGACCCTATGTATTTAAATATTAATGGGTCGCATGTGGCTATTAGAAAAGAAACTGCTATTCATATTTTAATTGAAAAAATAGATGAGTAAGCAAATAAACGTCGCCCTAATAGGAAACCCCAATACTGGAAAAACTTCTGTTTTTAACGCCCTTACTGGTTTAAACCAAAAAGTAGGCAATTATCCTGGTATTACAGTTGAAAAAAAGGAAGGTATTTGCAAATTACCACGCGGTGTAAAAGCCCATATTATTGATTTACCTGGTACTTACAGTTTAAACGCTTCATCATTAGATGAAAATGTGGTTATCGAACTCCTTTTAAATAAAAATGATAAAGATTTTCCCGATGTTGCCGTTGTTGTAAGTGATGTTGAAAATTTAAAAAGAAACCTGCTTCTCTTCACCCAAATTAAAGATTTAGAGATCCCTACACTGCTTGTAATTAACATGGCAGACCGTATGAGGTATAAAGGTATTTCATTAGATATTCCTTACCTAGAAGAACAGCTCCAAACTAAAATTGCATTAATAAGTACAAGAAAAAACGAAGGCATTGATAATTTAAAAAACCTTATTACTAATTATAAAGAGATCTCGGTAACACCTTGTTTAAATGCCTTTGAAATTGATAAAGATTATTTTGAAAATTTACGAAAAGCATTTCCTAATCAACTTATATACAAACTTTGGTTAGTTATCACTCAGGATGTAAACTTTGGAAAAACCGACAGAAATGAAATTGATGCTATAGCCAGTTTTAAAACTAAAAGTAAAGCCGATTTAAAACGATTACAGCAAAAAGAAACTATTAAACGTTACCAATTTATAAACAATGCGCTTAAAAAAGGGCAAACCATTGATGCTTCTCAAGCTAAAGATTTACGCACAAAACTCGATCGCGTTTTAACACACAAAGTTTGGGGCTATCTTATTTTTGGAGTTATTCTACTTACTATTTTTCAAGCTATATACGACTGGTCTAGCGTTCCTATGGATTATATAGATAATGCTTTTGCTTCGCTAAGTGAATGGGTAAAAAACAACTTACCTCAAGGTGATTTTACCAATTTATTAGCAGAAGGTATTATTCCAGGACTTGGAGGCATTGTTATTTTTATTCCTCAAATTGCCTTTTTATTCTTGTTTATTTCAGTTCTAGAAGAAAGTGGTTATATGAGTCGCGTGGTCTTTTTAATGGACAGAATTATGCGTCGTTTTGGTTTAAGCGGAAAAAGTGTTGTTCCCCTTATTTCTGGTACAGCATGTGCTATTCCAGCTATTATGGCAACTCGTAACATTGAAAGCTGGAAAGAGCGGTTAATCACTATTTTAGTAACACCTTTTACAACCTGTTCTGCAAGACTACCAGTATATTTAATTATCATATCGCTAATAATTCCGGAAGGGCGATTTCTAGGATTAAGCTATCAAGCTTTAACCTTGATGTTTTTGTATCTAATAGGTTTTTTAACTGCCGTTTTTTCAGCAGCAATTTTAAATAAAATATTAAAACTTAAAAGCAAAACTTTTTTTGTAGTTGAAATGCCAAATTACAAACTACCGCTATTTAAAAATGTGGCATTAACAGTTATTGAAAAAACAAAAGCGTTTATTTTTGGTGCAGGAAAAATTATTCTTGCCATCTCTATTGTGCTTTGGTTTTTAGCCTCTTATGGTCCAGGTGACAATTTTAATGATGCAGAAAATATTATTAAAACGGAATACGCTTCACAACAATTAACCGACGAAGAAATACAGCAACATATTGCGTCTTATAAATTAGAACATTCCTTTATTGGTATTACAGGTCGCGCCATTGAACCTGCTATAAGACCTTTGGGTTACGATTGGAAAATTGGTATTGCTATTGTAAGTAGTTTTGCTGCTCGCGAAGTATTTGTTGGAACCTTAGCGACTATTTATAGTGTTGGAAATGATGATGAAGCCACCATAAAAAACCGAATGGCCGCAGAAATTAATCCTATTTTAGGAGGCCCTTTATTTACGTTCGCTTCTGGTATTTCATTGCTCTTGTTTTATGCTTTTGCTATGCAATGTATGAGTACATTAGCTATTGTAAAGCGAGAAACTAACAGCTGGAAATGGCCAATTTTACAATTAGTTATTATGAGTAGCTTCGCTTATATTGTTGCTTTAATTGCATTCCAATTTTTGAAATAATTTAGTCATCTCCTTTGTGATACAATAATGTTATGAAACCAGAATAACTTCGACAAACTAAGTATGAATACCATCATTCAAAACATATTAGTTTTTACAGCAATTGGGCTTGCTTTAATCTTCTTGATTAAAAAATTTGTTTGGAAAAAACCGAAATCAAAAAAATCTTGCGGTGGCGATGATGGCTGTGGGTGTCATTAAGGATTACCGACAGTGCTTATATAGTATTGCATTCTTTTACAAACAAATTACTAGCAACAATTTGGGATATACTTATTAAATTTTCTCCAATTTTAATAACCATTGAATTATCAAAATCTTCTCTAGACAAAATTATAATTTCTGAACCTAATGCAATTTTATGTTTATCTAAATATTTCAAAAAAGCCGATGATGTATCTTTAACTCCCACACAAACCGCTTTAGTGTTTTCTGATAAATTAAAAAGTAATATCTTCTCTGTTTTTTTTATAGCTCCAAATTTGTTTGGAATTGGGTCGCCATGAGGATCATGCGAAGGATAATTAAGGAATTTATCCAATTCATGAATAAGCTTTTCAGATTTTATATGTTCTAACTGTTCTGCAATTTCATGGATCTCATCCCAAGAAAAATTAAGTTTTTCAACTAAAAACACTTCCCAAAGTCGGTGTTTTCTAACTATGTCTGCTGCAATTTCACCTCCTTTAATAGTAAGATTTACACCCTGATATTTTTTATAATTAACATAACCCTTTTCAGCCAACTTCTTCATCATATCTGTAACCGATGATGCTTTAGTCTCTAAAGCATCTGCAATGCTATTTGTACTTACAGTATGGACTCCATATTTCCCTAATTGATATATGGATTTTATGTAGTTTTCTTCTGTTAGGGTAATCATAGTGATATTCATTTAACCACAAATATAGTTTATTTATTATTTTATTTTTATTTTTTAGATTAGTCTAAATTTATATTTATATTTGCAAAAATATATTTTATGAAATATCTATTTTGGTTTTTAAGTTTACTCTCAACAACATCAAACGCACAACAAATAACGGGAAGTGTATTTTCTGATGGCGAACCATTACCTTATGTTAATGTATACCTGAAGGGCACTTCCAAAGGCACAACAACTAATGAAAACGGTTTTTATAAACTTAATGCTATTGAAACAGGAGACTACACAATTATAGCATCTTTTACAGGATATCAGAATCAAAGAAAGAACATAACCATTTCATCGCGTGATATGGTTATAAATTTCGATTTATTAGAATCTGAAATGCTAGAAGAAGTGGTAGTTACGGGAACTTTAAAAGCAGTTTCACGTTTAGAAAGTCCGGTGCCTGTTGAAGTCTATTCTCCCGCTTTTTTTAAAAAGAATCCAACTCCAAATATATTCGAAGCTTTACAAAATGTAAATGGTGTACGCCCACAAATCAATTGCAATGTTTGCAACACAGGAGATATTCATATTAATGGTTTAGAAGGGCCATATACACTTGTTCTTATAGATGGTATGCCAATTGTTAGTGGTTTATCTACAGTATACGGCTTATCTGGCATTCCCAATTCCTTAATAGAACAAATTGAAATTGTAAAAGGCCCGGCATCTTCTCTTTATGGAAGCGAAGCTGTTGGTGGTCTAATTAATATCATAACCAAACTTCCAGAAAATGCTCCTAAATTTTTTGCAGATAGTTATACCACTGGTTGGGGAGAAGTGAATCTGGATTTGGGATATAAAGCCAATATAGGATCTAAAACTAGTCTTCTTACTGGAATCAATTATTTTAATTACAACAATCCAATAGATAATAACAATGATAATTTTACCGATTTAACCCTCCAAAATAGAATTTCAATATTTCAAAAATGGAATTTTGAACGAAAAAACCAAAGAGCATTTTCTATTGTAGGACGTTATTTTTATGAAGACCGATGGGGAGGTGAAATGCAATGGAATCCATCATATAGAGGTGGCGATGAAATTTATGGAGAATCTATTTATACATCACGCTTTGAGCTTTTAGGAAAATATCAACTCCCTATTGAAGAAAAAATATTGTTTCAGTTTTCATATACAGATCATGATCAAAACTCGGTATATGGCAATGTTCCATATTTGGCACAACAACGTATTGGTTTTGGACAATTTACCTGGGATAAAACCTTAAAGAATCACGACCTTTTATTTGGAACTTCGTTACGCTATAATTATTACAATGATAACACTCCTGCTACAGAAGTAGCAGATAAGGTTCTAATTCCATCTGTATTTATACAAGATGAAATAAAACTATACGACAAGCATACATTATTATTAGGAACACGTTATGATTATGACAAAAGACATGGTAATATATTCACGCCTCGAATTGCATACAGATTTAAACCTACCGCCAATGATATTTTTAGATTAAATGCCGGAACAGGATTTAGAGTCGTTAACATTTTTACTGAAGAACATGCCGCATTAACAGGTGCTAGAGACGTTATAATTACAGAGGCATTAAAGCCCGAGCGTTCTTACAATGTTAATATTAATTACTTAAAAAAGTTTTATACTAAAAGTGGCATGATAATGGGATTAGACATTTCTGCTTGGTATACCCATTTTACCAATTTAATTCTTCCAGATTACGACACAAATCCTAATCAAATTATTTACGATAACCTAAACGGAAAAGCTGTTACAAAAGGCGTAAGTTTTAATTATGATGCCATAATTACTAATGGCGTAAAACTGCTGGTTGGAGGTACATATCAAGACGTATCTCAAACAGAAAACAATATTAAAAAACGTCAAATTTTAACGGAGCGCTTTACAGGAACTTGGGCAGCATCGTATAAAAATTATAAATACAACCTAACACTAGATTATACGGGTAATATTTATGGACCTATGCGATTGCCTTTATTAGGTGACTTGGATCCTCGTAAAGAAAATTCTCCTGTTTGGAGCATTCAAAATATTCAGCTAACTTTTGATGGTTTAAATAATTTCGAAATATACGGTGGCGTAAAAAACCTATTAAACTGGACTCCCAATAAAGGAAACCCTTTTATTATATCAAGAGCACACGACCCTTTTGATAAAAATGTTGATTTTGATAGCAATGGCAACGCTTTGGTAAACGATGACCCTAATAGTCCTAAATATAACCCATATGGATTAACATTCGACCCATCATATGTATATGCGCCAAATCAAGGCATTCGCTTATTTTTCGGATTACGTTACTCCATTAAATAAATCTAACAATGGGATATATTAAAAGACAATCAAATGATGTTTTAAAATCTACATTAAAAAGCTAATCTCCAAAACTGAGCTACTAAAAAGGTTACCACAAAGCCTAAAATAACTGGCATAATAGACGCAAAAACTGTCCATTTCACACTTTTGGTTTCTTTATAAATGGTATAAATTGTCGTACTACAGGGGTTATGTAACAAACTAAACAACATGAGGTTTATAGCTGTTAAAAGCGTCCAACCACCTGCCCTTAAAATATCGGCTGTGGCATTCATAGAGTCTAATTCAAACATCACTCCAGCGCCTTGTCCTCCAGAAACCCCAGTAACCATAACGGTTAGCATTAAAATGGTTGGAATTACAATTTCATTGGCAGGAATAGCGACTATATAAGCTAATAAAATAACACCATTTAATCCTAAAAGAAACCCGAAACCGTCTAGCGAATGTATCGTCCAAGCCGCAATACTTTCGTTACCTATATAAACATTAGAGATTATCCAGATAACCGCACCAGCAGGTGCTGCAAAAACAATTGCTCGCCATAATACAATTAAAGTTCTATCAATTAATGAGGTGTAAATGGTTTTCCAAAAACGAGGCGGTCTATAAGGCGGTAATTCTAAATTAAAAGTAGACACTTCTCCTTTTAAAAGTGTTTTAGATAACGCCCAAGATACCGTAAACATAAAAGCCATACCTAAAACAGCAATACCAATAACAGCTAATAGCGATACAATACTTGAAAATGATTCGGGAACCACAGCACCAATAAAAATAGTAGCTATTAATATTTGAGTAGGCCAACGCCCGTTACACAACGAAAAATTATTCGTAATAATAGCAATTAAACGCTCTCTAGGACTATCAATAATTCGCGTTGCAACAACACCAGCTGCATTACAACCAAAACCCATACTCATGGTTAAGGCTTGTTTACCATGTGCGCCAGATTTTTTAAATAAACTATCTAAATTAAAAGCGACACGTGGCAAATAACCAAAATCTTCCAACAGGGTAAACATGGGAAAAAATATCGCCATAGGTGGTAACATTACCGCTATTACCCAAGCAACTGCTAAATAAACACCATCAATTAAAAATCCATTAAGCCACCAAGGCATATTTATACTTGCAGCACCACTTTTAAGTACCGGATGAATGGTATCTAATAATAATTCTGCTAATAATGATGAAGGATAATTTGCACCTATAATGGTTAACCAGAGCACAACTCCTAAAATTAAAAACATAATAGGAAATCCGAATATCTTACTCGTTACTATTTTATCTATTTTAGAATCTAAACGAAAGCGTTTTTTCGAATTATCTACTTGAACACTATCTTTTACAATATTGGCAGCATCGGCATAAATACTCTCCGTTAAGTTATCATGAAAATCATCACCAATTTGCCAGCGCAATTCATTAGATAATTCAATAATATGGTCTATATTTTTTTGATTCATTTGCTATATTTTAAACGAGTTCACCTGTTCTTAAAGCATTAATAATTTGCGCATCGCCTTCTAATAATCTGAAAGCAACCCATCTACTATTAGGAATACCTGGAAACTCTTTTTTAATTTCGGCAGCAAGTGTTTTAACTGCTTTTTCAATATTTTCAGGCACACTTTTAATTCTATGAGGTTTGCAAACAATTGTACCATTAGCAATTTCACTAATGGTTTGAATCAATTCAGGAATACCTTCATTAAATCGAGCACTAGTAGGCACCACAGGAATTCCTAAATCTTTCGAAAGTGTTCGTATATCAATAGAAATATGGTTTCGTTTGGCTTCATCCATTAAATTTAAACACAGAACCGCCTTATCGGTAATTTCTAATATTTGAATGACAAGATTTAAATTACGCTCTAATCGATTCGCATCGGCAACAATAACCGTAACATCGGGTTTTCCAAAAAGAATAAAATCTCTTGCGGCTTCTTCATCTTCAGATGTAGAAAGCAATGAATACGTTCCTGGTAAATCGACCAATTTATATTTATTGGTATTGTATTCAAATCCGCCTTCGGCTCTAGTAACTGTTTTTCCTGGCCAATTACCTGTATGTTGCCTTAATCCAGTTAAAGCATTAAACACCGTACTTTTTCCTGTATTTGGGTTACCTGCCAACGCCACTACAAAATCGAAATTATCGGTTCGTACACCTAATTTTTTTAAGCCTTCAGCATTAAAATGAGCACAGGTATCGCAAGCACTTTTTACTTTTGTATCCATGATTTAATCTTTTTTAATAAGGATTTTTTTAGCTTGGTCTTTTCGTAACGCAATAGACGTTCCTTTAATTAAATAAGCGTGTGGTTCTCCCAAGGGGTTCATAAGATCAATACTAATATCTGCACCTTTTACAAATCCTAAATCCAGTAACCTTCTTCTGCTTTCGCCTCGACTTTCTTTAGAAATTCCTATAATTTTAGCCGTATCAGATTCTTTTAAACTCGATAATCTAGCAATATTATCTTCTATAACAACTTCTTGTTCAATAGGTGCTACGGTTAAATTTGCAGCTACAATAGGTGCTAATTTAAACTCCTCTCCTTCCGATTGAAAAACAATTCGGGTCGTATTATTTTCAATCACTTTAATAAGTGATCCTATATGAATGTTTTCGGCTAAAATCTGTTTATAAATAATTTCTGGTTCATCTTCTATATGCGTAATTCTACCAATAGAATTTACCGGAAGCAAGGGCAATTCTACACCATTAACCTCGGCTATTTTACCTGTTCTTGTTGGAATAGGATCCCCGTGCGGATCAAACTTTGGGTTTCCTAAACGAGCAGCAAGTGTATTGGTTTCATCATGACTAAGCTTATGCTCCATCTTTTCTGCTCTATCATGCCATTCGGTTTTATGAAACCCTGTTTTATCGGCTAAATAACGTTCCCAAAGCCGATGGACTCTAACAATGCGAACCGCATATTCTCTGCCTGTTTCTGTTAATTTTAAAATATCTGATTCAAAATAAATTAAATCATTAATTGTCATTTTTTTTACGGCTTCTACAATGCTATTATGATTAAAATCTAAAACCTGAACCAAAGTTTTCATATCGACTTTGTTTCCTGAATTTTCAAAATGATATAACTGCTTTAAAATGTCTTCAATTATTGTTTTTTCATTGCTCTTTAAATTCTTTTTAAGAATCCAAAACCAGCCTTTTGTTGGTCTAAATAACACAAAAAGCAATACTGTTATGACAAAAAATATAATAAGTGCCGATATTGGATTATATGTATTCATATTAAATACTTAAGTATAAATTTTGAGCAACTTCTTTAGAAATAATCATTTTTTTAAATTTGGTTTCTATAGTTAACGAATTATCAAAAGGTTCAAAATCTAAAACCTTAATAGCGTCTCCTAATGCCAAATTATTCTTGTTTAAATATTTTAGAAACACATCAGATGAATTTTTCACTAATGCTAAAACACCTTCTTTTCCTGTTTCTAAATCTAAAATATTCACACTTTTTACAGGCGCATAATTTCCGTCTTTATCTGGTATAGGGTCACCATGTGGATCGTGTGTGGGGTTTCCTAAAAAATCATCTAATTCGTTTACTAATTTTAACGATTTTATATGTTCTAACTGTTCTGCTACATCATGAACCTCATCCCAAGAAAAATTCAACTTTTCTACTAAAAACACTTCCCATAGGCGATGTTTTCTAATAACCAAAGCTGCTGCCATACGCCCTTTTTCGGTTAGACTAACCCCTTGATATTTAACATAATTAGCTAAGTCTTTTTCAGCTAATTTTTTAATCATATCGGTAACCGAAGAGGCTTTAGACTCTATTTTTTTTGCAATTGCATTCGTACTTACAGCAAGACTTCCTTGTTGCCCTAACTGATAAATAGCTTTTAAATAATTTTCTTCTGATAGTGAAACCATATTCTAAAAAATATAATACAAAGATACAGTAATTTACCTTAAAGTAAAAATACTTTTAGATTAGACTAAAAATAATAAACTTTCAGAAATACCAAATCAAATATCTAATAACAAATTATTTATATCTTAGTAAAATGGCACAACACAACGAACTTGGTAAAAAAGGAGAGCAATTAGCCGTTGATTTTCTGTTGAAAAACGATTACCAGATTATAGAGCGTAATTACC
Organism: Flavobacteriaceae bacterium HL-DH10; assembly: GCA_031826515.1. Lineage (NCBI taxonomy): Bacteria > Pseudomonadati > Bacteroidota > Flavobacteriia > Flavobacteriales > Flavobacteriaceae > Thalassobellus > Thalassobellus suaedae. The sequence goes on from CP134536.1 coordinate 1,459,250, forward strand.
GTTTTGAAAAAGCCGAAGTTGATATTATTGCCAAAAAAAATGACATATTAGCTGTTATTGAAGTAAAAACACGTTCGACAGTAGATTTTGGAAATCCGCAAGATTTTGTAAAACCGAAACAAATTCAACGCCTTGTAAAAGCTGTTGATGACTATGTGAGTGTAAACGATTTAGATGTAGAAGTCCGCTTTGATATTATTGCGATTGTGAAAGCAGGTGGCACTTTCAATATTGAACATTTAGAAAACGCCTTTTATCATTTTTAAATCCTTTGTTATTTATTCATTAAGCAAAAAAGAATTTACACTAAAATTTAGAGTCTAAAATAGATTTCTGTTTTCCTAGGAACGACAAACTATTCTTCAAAAAAAGCTTTTACAGCCTCTAAATCTTCTGGTTTTGCTATGATGTGTTTCTCTTTATCTAAAATGAAATAGGTTGGTGTTGCTGTTACTCCATAATCATTCCCTATATCATTTTCCCATTTACCTAACCCAAGCACATGAATAAAATTTGGTAATTTTAAAATTCTATTTTTCCACAATTTATCATTATCTTCTAAACCAATGGCAATGACTTGAGTCTTTCCTTTGTCTTGAGATTTCACAAAAGCATCTAAACGCGGAACCTCATCTAAGCAATGTGAACACGTGCTATTCCAAAACAAAACAATGTAGTTTTCAGCAGTATTTAATGCACTTAAATTTTTAGTTATTTTCTTGTTGTCTTTTTCAATTTCTATTGAAAAATC